>NZ_VNIK02000009.1 GCF_007785775.2 Flagellimonas hadalis | reverse complement strand
CCACCTGTTTCGCCATCAGCGGTATAGGAATCGTCCACCGCATCGATGGTATTAGCACCAACTTGGATATAAACTGTTGCTGAAGCACAGACACTTGGGTCTGGCAGCACATTACAAACTTCATAAATAACGGTGACCGTGGTGTTGGATTCAGATGCTACCGGGGTATAGGTCATGAAACCCGTTTCGGCATCAAAAGAAACAGTACCCAAGGCATTTCCACCTATTCTGGACAAACTGGTCTCCCCTAGGTTATTTCCATCATTGTTTGGAAGATAATCATCGTTTTCCAAAATATTTAGGGCCACTTCGGTAAGTGCGGGGGTAGAACCTGAATCATCCCGTGCGGTTGCCACCAACGGGTCTGGGTCGGTTCCATTTGGATTACCATCATCATCACAATCCAAGGCTTCCCAATCTGCAGAAGGCGTCAATGTGATGCTATCTGGATTGTAATCACACGGATCTAACGGATCNAGGCTTCCCAATCTGCAGAAGGCGTCAATGTGATGCTATCTGGATTGTAATCACACGGATCTAACGGATCGGTACCGTCCTCTTTTTCGTCTTCGTTGGTCACGCCGTCACCATCACAGTCCGATGCGTTCCAAGTAGAGGTCGGGTCCACCGTTTGGCTGCCCAATACAAAACTACAGGGGTCCTGGGGGTCCGTTCCATCCTCTTTCTCATCTTCATTGGTAACACCGTCACCGTCACAATCGGCGGTAAGGTAATCACCACTTTGTGGCAAGGTCACACTTTCCGGTTTGTAGTCACATGGATCCAACGGATCGGTGCCATCCTCTTTCTCGTCTTCGTTGGTCACACCATCACCATCACAGTCCGATGTGTTCCAAGTAGAGGTCGGGTCCACCGTTTGGCTGCCCAATACAAAACTACAGGGGTCCTGGGGGTCCGTTCCATCCCCTTTCTCATCTTCATTGGTAACGCCATCACCGTCACAATCGGCGGTAAGGTAATCACCACTTTGTGGCAAGGTCACGCTCTCTGGTTTATAATCGCAGGGATCTAACGGATCGGTGCCGTCCTCTTTTTCATCTTCGTTGGTCACACCATCACCATCACAGTCTTCCTTCATCCATTTGTCAGAAGGGTCGCAGTCCTGATGCTCCAACACAAAATCACAGGCATCCAACGGATCGGTACCATCTTCCTACTCTTGGCCATTGCTCACACCATCACCATCACAGTCTTCCTTCTTCCATTTGTCAGAAGGTTCGCAGTCCTGATGCTCCAACACAAAATCACAGGGATCCAACGGATCGGTACCATCTTCCTTCTCTTGGCCATTGCTCACCCCATCACCATCACAGTCTTCCTTCTTCCATTTGTCAGAAGGTTCGCAGTCCTGATGCTCCAACACAAAATCACAGGGATCCAACGGATCGGTACCATCTTCCTTCTCTTGGCCATTGCTCACCCCATCACCATCACAATCGTCCTTCTTCCATTTGTCAGAAGGGGAGCAGTCTTGGTGCTCCAGAACAAAATCACAGGGGTCCAACGGATCGGTACCATCTTCCTTCTCTTGGCCATTGCTCACCCCATCACCATCACAATCGTCCTTCTTCCATTTGTCCGAAGGGGAACAGTTTTGCTGTGCCAGTATAAAATCACAGGGGTCCAATGGATCGGTACCATCTTCCTTCTCTTGACCATTGCTCACACCATCTCCATCACAGTCGTCCTTCTTCCATTTGTCCGAAGGGGAACAGTTTTGGTGTGCCAGTATAAAATCACAGGGGTCCAATGGGTCGGTACCATCTTCCTTCTCTTGACCAGTGCTCACACCATCTCCATCACAGTCCTCCTTCTTCCATTTGTCCGAAGGGGAACAGTCTTGGTGCGCCAGTATAAAATCACAGGGCTCCAATGGGTCGGTACCATCTTCGTTCTCTTGACCATTGCTCACACCATCTCCATCACAATCCTCCTTCTTCCACTTGTCGGATGGAGTACAGTTTTGATGTGCCAATATAAAATCACAGGGGTCCAATGGGTCGGTACCATCTTCCTTCTCTTGACCATTGCTCACCCCATCTCCATCACAATCCTCCTGCTTCCACTTGTCGGATGGAGTACAGTTTTGATGTGCCAATTTAAAATCACAGGGATCCAATGGGTCTGTCCCATCCGCTTTTTCTTTTCCGTTGGTCACCCCGTCACCGTCACAGTCATCCTTCTTCCATTTGTCGGATGGGGTACAGTCCTGATGTGCTAAAATGAAATCGCAAGGGTCATTCGGGTCGGTCCCATCCTTGGCTTCTTGATCACAGCTCACACCATCTCCATCTACATCCTTTAATGGCGTTACGGAAACTAAGCTTGCACCTGTCCACGACATATACTCCTTAGTTTCAAAAGAAGCATTGCTGTATGCGGAAACAGGCACTGCACTGCAATAAAGTGTTATGAATAAAATACTACGGACTGCTCTTTTTAGAGTCCGCACAAAAGTAATGTTCTCCATAAATGATTAAGTTTTGGTCAACTAATCACCATGGCTTATAGTAGTTCTCGTTTGTGTAAGAAAATTGGGGTTTTCTTATTTTTTAATTCTATCCCTTTCGACACATGTCCAAACAAAACGGTCACATAATTAAAGTTTTTGGGGTTCACCTCCTATTTTAATCGATAAAAGGCGCATTCCTCATTATTATATACCCATTTGTAATTTATTGATTGTCCAACCAATAAAGTGTGCGACACAAGCCCAAGGGACAGATGCTGAAAAACAGGCTGAAATTACTTTTCTTTTCGATTTTACCGGCCTTTGTCCGAGCATTTTTTTCCAATGATATCAACAATGGGATATCTCTTACAAAATGAGTGCTGTAATATATAATTCCCCTATTTTTGCCGAAATTTTTGTTGATGGATTTTGAAAGGGAAATAAATAGGCGAAGGACATTTGGGATCATTTCCCACCCCGATGCTGGAAAAACAACACTTACTGAAAAATTGCTCTTGTTCGGAGGTGCAATACAAGAGGCAGGCGCCGTAAAAAGCAACAAGATCAAAAAATCGGCCACCAGCGACTTTATGGAGATTGAGCGCCAAAGGGGAATCTCCGTGGCCACTTCCGTATTGGCCTTTATCTATAAGGACAAAAAAATCAACATTCTGGATACGCCCGGACACAAGGATTTTGCCGAGGATACCTTTAGGACGCTGACCGCTGTGGACAGTGTGATCGTCGTGATCGATGTGGCCAAAGGTGTGGAGGAACAAACGGAGAAGTTGGTAGAGGTGTGCCGTATGCGCAATATCCCCATGATCGTTTTCATCAACAAATTGGACCGGGAAGGAAAGGATGCCTTTGATCTTCTGGACGAGGTGGAACAAAAATTGGGACTGTCCGTTACCCCATTGAGTTTTCCCATCGGTATGGGCTATGACTTCAAGGGAATCTATAATATCTACGAGAAGAACATCAACCTTTTTAGCGGTAGCAGCAAAAAGAACATTGAGGAAACCATTGCCTTTGATGACCTGGACAGTCCTGAACTGGAAAAGATCATCGGCACAAAGGCCGCAGAAAACCTGCGTGACAATCTGGAATTAGTAAATGGTGTGTACCCTCCTTTTGACAAAGAAACCTATCTGAAAGCGCAACAACAACCTGTCTTTTTCGGGTCGGCCCTGAACAACTTTGGGGTACGTGAGCTATTGGATTGCTTTGTGGAGATTGCCCCGCCTCCAAGGGACAAAATGGCCGAGGAGCGCTTGGTCAAGGCCAATGAAAAGGATTTTTCAGGTTTTGTGTTTAAGATCCATGCCAATATGGATCCCAAGCACCGGGACCGATTGGCCTTTATTAAGGTGGTTTCCGGTACTTTTGAACGGAACACTCCCTATCTCCATGTACGCCATGAAAAGAAACTGAAGTTCTCCAGCCCCAATGCCTTTTTTGCCGAAAAAAAGGAAATCGTGGACATTTCCTATCCTGGTGATATTGTCGGTTTGCACGATACGGGCAACTTCAAGATCGGGGATACATTGACCAGTGGCGAGCAGTTGCACTATAAGGGCATCCCCAGCTTCTCTCCGGAACATTTCAGGTACATCAACAATGCCGACCCGATGAAGGCCAAACAATTGTACAAAGGTATTGACCAGTTGATGGATGAAGGTGTGGCACAGTTGTTCACCTTAGAACTTAACGGAAGAAAAGTGATAGGTACTGTGGGCGCATTGCAATATGAAGTGATCCAATACCGCTTGGAGCATGAATACGGGGCCAAGTGCACGTATGAGAATTTTCCTGTGCACAAAGCTTGCTGGGTGGAACCCACTGACAAGAACAATGAAGAGTTTGCCGAGTTCAAACGTGTGAAGCAGAAATTTTTGGCCATCGATAAACGCGGTCAACTGGTCTTTTTGGCAGACTCTCCTTTTTCACTGCAAATGACCCAGCAGAAATATCCCTCTGTAAAACTACACTTTACCTCGGAGTTTGAATAAGGCTGAAGATGGATTTATTCTTCTGGTTATAAGTCCATTGAACCCATCATTCATCTTTTTTTGTACATTGTGGCAAGTAACCAATACATAAAAAGATATGACTACAACTACGGTAAAACCACCCACATGGTTCTGGGTGGTGAGCGTTATCGCTCTTTTGTGGAATCTGATGGGTGTTTTCAACTATCTGAGCCAAGCCTTCAACAAACAGCTTATTCTGGAAGGTCTGGACGAAGCACAACGTGAGGTTTTTGAAGGTATCCCGGCCTGGGCAACAGCTGCCTTTGCGATTGCTGTATTTGCAGGGGCTCTGGCCTCCATTGGTCTTTTGCTCCGTAAGAAATGGGCCCGTCCCCTTTTTATCCTTTCATTGATTGCAGCCGTAGCACAGTTTGGCCATTGGCTTTTTATATCCAGTGCCGTGGAAGTATTTGGCCCGTCCACTTATGCAATGCCTGTCATTGTCATCCTTATTGGAATCTATCTGATCTTCTTTTCCAAGCAGGGAATCCAAAAAGGTTGGCTGAAGTAAGTACAAATAAAAAGCCCCAAACTTTGTTTGGGGCTTTTTTTATGCTTCTCCCGTAGGTCCGAAGTTCAAGGGAATGGCAGGTTGCTCATAATCCTTGATGGGTCCGTGTGTCTTTTCAAACCGGGCCACATTATCGTTCAGTGCCTTTAAAAATTTCTTGGCGTGCTGGGGCGTCAGGATGATACGGCTCTTCACCTTTGCCTTGGGTGCACCGGGCATCATGCTGATAAAGTCCACCACAAACTCTGATACGGAGTGGTTGATGATCGCCAAATTGGAATAGGTTCCCTCGGCGGTCTTCTCGTCCAATTCGATATTGATCTGTTTCTGCTTTTCCTCTGCCATTGGCTTATGTATTGTATCAAAAAGAAAACCCCGGCCATTGGGCCAGGGTTTTTGTTATTTAGAATTTGAATTCCTCTTTTCGGGCCATGATTTCATCGTATTCCTCTTTTGAGCCAACAATGATGCTATCGTAATCCCTCATACCGGTACCGGCTGGAATCTTGTGTCCTACGATCACATTCTCCTTCAATCCTTCCAAGGTGTCCACTTTACCGTTTACGGCGGCTTCGTTCAACACTTTGGTGGTTTCCTGGAACGATGCTGCAGAAATGAACGACTTGGTCTGCAACGATGCCCTTGTGATACCCTGAAGGATCGGAGTGGCAGTAGCTGCCACAGCGTCCCTTGCGGTCACCAAGTTCTTGTCCTCTCTCCTAAGGATCGAGTTCTCATCCCTCAATTGACGGGCCGTTACGATCTGACCAGGTTTCAACCTTTCGGAATCTCCTGCATCCTCTACAACCTTCTTACCAAAGATCTCATCGTTCTCATTGATGAAGTCGTCCTTGTGTACCAATTGGTTCTCCAAGAAAGTAGTATCTCCGGAATCCTGGATCTGTACCTTGCGCATCATCTGACGTACCACAACTTCGAAGTGCTTGTCATTGATCTTCACACCTTGCAAACGATATACTTCCTGTACCTCGTTCACCAAGTATTGCTGTACTGCAGATGGTCCTTTGATCGCCAAGATGTCCTCTGGGGTAATCGATCCATCGGACAATGCCATACCGGCACGTACGTAGTCGTTTTCCTGGACCAAGATCTGGTTGGAAAGTTTGACCAAGTACTTCTTCACCTCTCCGGCCTTGGACTCGATGATGATCTCACGGTTACCACGCTTGATCTTACCGAAGGATACCACACCATCAATCTCCGTCACCACTGCTGGGTTGGATGGGTTACGTGCCTCGAAAAGCTCGGTCACCCTTGGAAGACCTCCTGTGATATCCCCTGCCTTGGCAGATTTACGTGGAATCTTGACCAAGATCTTACCTTCTTTGATCTTCTCACCATCGTCCACCATCAAGTGGGAACCAACTGGCAAGTTATAGGAACGTATGGTCTCTCCCTTACCATCCTTGATCAAAAGGGTTGGAATCAACCTCTTGTTCCTGGACTCGGAAATCACCTTTTCCTGGAAACCGGTCTGCTCATCGATTTCCACTTGGTACGTCATACCTTGCTCAATATTCTCATAGGCGATCTGCCCTGTGAATTCGGACACGATGACACCGTTATAGGGATCCCATTGACAGATCACGGTTCCTTTGGTTATTTTCTCACCGTTCTTGATGAACAATTGGGAACCATAAGGAATGTTATTTGTGCTCAAAGTAATACCTGTCTTGGCATCGATGATCTTGATCTCTGATGTCCTGGAGATCACGATGTCGGATTTGCTTCCGCCATTGTCAACTCCTTCAACAACCCTAAGATCTTCGATTTCGGCAACACCATCAAATTTGGCTTCCAACTTGCTGTCCTCGGAAATGTTACCCGCAATACCCCCTACGTGGAAGGTACGCAGTGTCAACTGTGTTCCAGGCTCTCCAATGGACTGCGCTGCAACCACACCAACGGCTTCTCCTCGCTGTACCATTTTGTTGGTGGCCAAGTTTCTTCCGTAGCACTTTGCACAGATTCCTTGGGCCGCCTCACAGGTCAACGGTGATCTTACCTCGACTTTTTCTATTGGGGCAGCTTCCACCTTCTTCACATCGGCTTCAGAAATTTCCTGGCCTGCTTTAAGGATGAGCTCCTCGGTCAATGGGTTATATACATCGTGCAGCGATACCCTACCCAAGATTCGTTCACCAAGGGTCTCCACTACTTCTTCGTTCTTCTTCAAGGCTTCCACCTCGATTCCCCTCAATGTTCCACAATCCTCGGTATTGATGATCACGTCTTGGGAAACATCCACCAAACGACGGGTCAAGTATCCCGCATCCGCAGTTTTCAAAGCGGTATCCGCAAGACCTTTACGCGCACCGTGGGTAGAGATAAAGTATTCCAAGATGGACAATCCTTCCTTAAAGTTGGAGAGGATCGGGTTTTCAATGATCTCCCCACCACCAGCAGTCGATTTTTTAGGCTTGGCCATCAAACCACGCATACCGGTCAACTGGCGGATCTGCTCCTTGGAGCCCCTCGCACCGGAATCCAACATCATATACACAGAGTTGAACCCTTGCTTGTCCTCGCGGATACGCTTCATGGCCAATTCGGTCAACATGGCGTTGGTAGAGGTCCAAACATCAATGACCTGGTTATACCGCTCATTGAAGGTGATCAGACCCATGTTATAGTTCATCATGATGCCATCCACCTGTTCGTTGGCCTCGGCGATCATTTCGTGCTTTTCCTTTGGAATGATGATATCCCCCAAACTGAAGGACAGACCTCCTTTGAAAGCGAAATCATATCCCATGGATTTGATTTTGTCCAAGAAATCGGCCGTGGTAGGCACATCGGTCACCGCAAGGATGTCCCCGATAATGTTCCTCAAGGATTTCTTGTTCAGAACCGTGTTGATGTATCCTGCTTGTTCAGGCACCACAGTGTTGAACAATACACGTCCCACAGTGGTCTCGATGATCTTGTTCACCAACTCTCCCGCTTCATTGAAATCCTTGGTCCTCACCTTGATGATGGCGTTAAGGGCAACCTTTCTTTCATTGAAGGCAATTTCCACTTCCTCAGAAGAATAGAAGGTAAGTCCCTCTCCCATTACAGGCTCTTCTGGAGTAGATCTTTTCTCTTTGGTCATGTAGTACAGACCCAAAACCATGTCCTGGGAAGGTACGGTGATCGGAGAACCGTTCGCTGGGTTAAGGATGTTCTGGGAAGCCAACATCAACAGCTGTGCTTCCAAAATGGCCTCTGGCCCCAATGGCAAGTGAACTGCCATCTGGTCCCCATCAAAATCCGCATTGAATGCGGTACAGGCCAATGGGTGCAAACGAATCGCCTTTCCTTCGATCAGTTTAGGCTGGAACGCTTGGATACCCAATCGGTGCAATGTGGGGGCCCGGTTCAACAATACGGGGTGTCCTTTTAGGACGTTTTCAAGGATATCCCAAACCACGGGCTCCTTTTTATCAATGATCTTCTTGGCAGATTTTACGGTCTTTACAATACCTCTTTCGATCAACTTACGGATGATGAACGGTTTGTACAGCTCGGCCGCCATGTCTTTTGGAAGACCACATTCGTACAATTTCATTTCCGGTCCAACGACGATCACGGAACGGGCGGAGTAATCCACACGTTTACCCAAAAGGTTTTGACGGAAACGACCTTGTTTTCCTTTCAAGGAATCGGAAAGGGATTTTAAGGGTCTGTTCGATTCTGTTTTTACCGCAGATGCCTTTCTGGTGTTATCGAAAAGGGAATCCACAGCTTCCTGAAGCATCCGTTTTTCGTTCCTCAAGATCACCTCTGGTGCCTTGATCTCCATCAAACGCTTCAAACGGTTGTTACGGATGATCACCCTACGATACAGGTCGTTCAAATCGGAAGTGGCAAAACGGCCACCATCCAACGGCACCAACGGACGCAATTCCGGTGGGATCACGGGGATCACCTTCATGATCATCCACTCTGGATTGTTCTCACGGTTGTCCTGTGATTCACGCAATGCCTCAACCACTTGAAGACGTTTCAATGCTTCGGTCTTACGCTGCTTTGAGGTCTCGGTATTGGCCTTGTGACGTAGTTCGTACGACAATTGCTCCAAATCGATGCGCGCCAATAGGTCGATCAAACACTCGGCACCCATTTTGGCGATGAACTTGTTGGGATCGGTATCTTCCAAATATTGGTTCTCAGATGGAATGGATTCCAAAATGTTCAAATATTCCTCCTCGGTCAAGAAATCCAATTTTTGGATCTCCTCTCCTTCTGGACCTTTGGCAATACCGGGCTGGATGACCACATACCTTTCGTAGTAGATGATCATGTCCAACTTTTTGGAAGGCAATCCCAAAAGGTATCCTATCTTGTTCGGCAATGAACGGAAGTACCAGATGTGAGCTACGGGCACAACAAGATTGATGTGACCCACACGATCTCTACGTACTTTCTTTTCTGTTACCTCTACACCACAACGATCACAAACGATTCCACGGTAACGGATACGCTTATACTTTCCGCAGGCACATTCGTAATCCTTTACAGGACCGAAAATACGCTCACAGAACAATCCATCACGCTCGGGCTTGTGCGTTCTATAGTTAATGGTTTCAGGCTTCAACACTTCGCCACGGGACTCGGCCAAGATGGACTCTGGTGAGGCCAATCCGATGGAGATTTTGTTAAACCTTTTTGGTGCGTTATTGTCTTTTATTCTAGCCATAACAATATGGTGATGATATAATTAATGTATAGTGTTCTATTCTTCCAATCTGATATCCAAGCCCAAACCTTTAAGTTCGTGCATCAATACGTTGAAAGATTCCGGCAAGCCGGGTTCTGGCATAGTCTCACCTTTTACGATGGATTCATAGGTCTTGGCCCTACCGATAACGTCATCCGACTTCACGGTCAGGATTTCCCTAAGGGTAGCCGAAGCTCCATAGGCTTCCAATGCCCATACCTCCATCTCTCCAAAACGCTGACCACCAAACTGGGCCTTACCACCCAATGGTTGCTGTGTGATCAATGAGTATGGTCCGATGGAACGTGCGTGCATCTTATCGTCCACCATGTGGCCCAATTTCAGCATGTAGATCACACCAACTGTGGCCGCTTGGTCAAAACGTTGACCGGTTCCACCATCATATAGGTAGGTATGTCCAAATCTTGGAACACCAGCCTTATCGGTAAGTTCGTTGATATCGTCCAAGGTAGCTCCGTCAAAAATTGGGGTACCATATTTCTGGCCCAATTTCAAACCTGCCCAACCCAAAACGGTCTCATAGATCTGACCAATGTTCATCCTTGAAGGTACACCCAGTGGGTTCAATACAATGTCCACAGGGGTTCCGTCTTCCAAGAAAGGCATGTCCTCTTGACGAACGATACGGGCAACGATACCTTTGTTACCGTGACGTCCCGCCATTTTATCACCTACTTTCAACTTACGTTTCTTGGCGATATAGACTTTGGCCAACTTCATGATACCTGCAGGAAGCTCATCCCCTACGGAGATGGTAAACTTATCCCTTCTCAGGTTTCCTTGGATATCGTTCAACTTGATCTTGTAGTTGTGCAACAGATCGGCCACCAAAGCATTGGTATCCTCATCGGTTGTCCAGCTACCTCCTACCAAGTGGGCGAAATCGTCAACGGCGTTCAACATCTTGATGGTGTATTTCTTTCCTTTTGGAAGTACTTCCTCACCCAGATCGTTGATGACACCTTGCGATGTCTTTCCATTGACCAGACCGAACAATTTCTCGATCAGCACATCCTTCAGTTGTTGGAACTTCACTTCGTAGTCCATCTCCAACCTAGAGATCGCTTCTTTATCCTCGGAACGTTTTCTCTTGTCCTTGATGGAACGCGAGAAGAGTTTCTTGTCGATGACCACACCTCTCAAAGATGGTGATGCCTTCAAGGAAGCATCTTTCACATCTCCTGCCTTGTCACCAAAAATGGCACGCAACAGTTTTTCTTCAGGTGTAGGATCGGATTCTCCTTTTGGAGTGATCTTACCGATCAAGATATCACCAGGTTTCACTTCGGCACCGATACGGATCATACCGTACTCATCCAAATCCCTAGTGGCTTCTTCGGATACGTTGGGGATGTCATTGGTCAATTCCTCTGCTCCCAATTTGGTATCCCTTACTTCCAAGGCATACTCATCGATATGCACCGAAGTAAAGATGTCCTCGCGGACCACTTTTTCAGAGATCACGATCGCATCCTCGAAGTTGTACCCTTTCCAAGGCATGAAGGCAACCTTCATGTTCCTACCCAAGGCCAATTCTCCTTTTTCGGTGGCATATCCTTCACAAAGTACCTGTCCTTTTTTCACCTTGTCCCCTTTTCTTACGATGGGTTTCAAGTTGATGCTGGTACCTTGGTTGGTCTTTCTGAATTTCACCAATTCGTAGGTCTTGGAATCTTCTTCGAAGCTTACCAAGCGCTCTTCCTCGGTCCTGTCATATTTGATGGTGATCTTCTGTGCATCCACATATTCCACAACACCATCTCCCTCTGCATTGATCAATACCCTGGAATCGGTAGCTACCTGTCTTTCAAGACCTGTACCCACGATCGGGGATTCTGGACGCAACAATGGTACGGCCTGGCGCATCATGTTGGAGCCCATCAAGGCACGGTTCGCATCATCATGCTCCAAGAATGGGATCAAGGATGCGGAGATGGATGCAATCTGGTTCGGGGCAACGTCGGTGTAGTTGATCTCCACTGGGTCCACCACTGGGAAATCCCCTTCATCACGGGCGATGACCTTCTCCCTGTCAATGGTTCCATCGTCTTTCAATGGAATATTGGCCTGGGCAATCTTCATTCCCTCTTCTTCCTCTGCACTGAGATACCTAAATTCCTTGGTATCCACAACCCCATTTTCAACCTTACGATAAGGGGTTTCCAAGAAGCCCATGCTGTTCACTTTTGCAAATACGGAAAGTGAGGAGATCAAACCAATGTTCGGTCCTTCAGGTGTCTCGATCGGACACAATCTTCCGTAGTGGGTATAGTGAACGTCACGCACCTCGAATCCGGCTCTTTCTCGGGAAAGACCACCTGGTCCCAGGGCTGACAATCTTCTCTTGTGTGTGATCTCTGCCAACGGGTTGGTCTGGTCCATGAACTGGGACAACTGGTTGGTCCCAAAGAAAGAGTTGATCACGGATGACAAGGTCTTCGCGTTGATCAAATCGATCGGGGTGAACACTTCGTTGTCACGGACGTTCATACGCTCACGGATGGTACGGGCCATACGGGCCAAACCTACACCAAACTGTTGGGACAATTGCTCTCCAACGGTACGTACACGACGGTTGGACAAGTGGTCGATATCATCGATCTCTGCCTTGGAGTTGATCAACTCGATCAAATACTTGATGATCGTGATGATGTCTTCTTTGGTAAGGACCTCTTTGTCCATACCAATATCCAAGCCCAATTTCTTGTTCATTCTGTAACGCCCTACTTCTCCCAAGGAGTAACGCTGGTCGGAGAAGAACAATTTCTCGATAATACCACGGGCGGTCTCCTCATCGGGCGGCTCGGCATTACGCAATTGTCTATAGATGTGCTCTACCGCTTCTTTTTCAGAGTTGGTAGGGTCTTTTTGCAATGTGTTGTGGATGATGGCATAATCGGACTGTGCATTGTTCTCCTTGTGAAGCAGAATGGTCTTCACGTCGGCATCAATGATCTCATCGATATGCTCTTTTTCCAAAATGGTATCACGATCTAGGATGATCTCGTTACGCTCGATGGACACTACTTCTCCAGTATCTTCGTCCACGAAATCCTCATGCCATGTGTTCAGCACCCTAGCGGCCAGTTTACGGCCCAATACCTTTTTCAATCCGGCCTTGGAAACTTTTACTTCTTCCGAGAGGTCGAAGATTTCGAGGATATCCTTGTCCCTTTCGAAGCCAATGGCACGGAAAAGGGTGGTCACCGGTAATTTTTTCTTACGGTCAATATAGGCGTACATTACACCATTGATATCCGTAGCAAATTCGATCCAAGATCCTTTGAAAGGGATTACCCTGGCCGAATATAGTTTTGTCCCGTTGGCGTGGAACGACTGTCCGAAGAAGACCCCTGGGGATCGGTGCAACTGGGAAACCACCACACGTTCCGCTCCGTTGATCACAAACGTTCCGCTGGGAGTCATGTATGGGATGGTGCCCAAGTACACATCCTGCACTATGGTCTCAAAGTCCTCGTGCTCGGGATCGGTACAGTACAGTTTAAGGCGTGCCTTTAGGGGAACGCTATAGGTAAGTCCACGCTCGATACATTCTTGGATGGAATATCTGGGTGGATCTATAAAGTAATCCAAAAATTCCAGCACGAACTGGTTTCTGGTATCGGTGATTGGAAAATTCTCCATGAAGGTGTTGTAGAGACCTTCGTTCCCTCTTTCGTCAGATTTAGTTTCTAATTGGAAGAAATCCTGAAACGATTTTATCTGAATGTCCAAGAAATCCGGGTATTCCGGTATGTTCTTAGCGGATGCGAAATTAACTCTTTCAATAGTGTTTGTGAACATCTATGGACAAATTTTGAACGTGAATACTATGTGGGTCGGTGTACGGCTTTATACACTCCTTATTAAAATAGGCTAAGGTCTAACCAAAAAATGGAAAGACCTTAACCAAACTTATATGGGAAAAGCTATTATTTAAGCTCAACTTCTGCTCCTGCTTCTTCCAATGATTTTTTGATGCCTTCGGCTTCGTCTTTAGAAATTCCTTCCTTAACAGCTTTAGGTGCGCTGTCAACGATGTCCTTAGCTTCTTTCAATCCAAGACCAGTCAGTTCCTTGACCAATTTAACCACTGCCAATTTAGAGGCACCGGCTGCCTTAAGGATCACATCAAATTCGGTTTTTTCCTCAGCGGCTTCAGCATCACCACCAGCGGCACCGCCAGCAGCAACAGCTACTGCAGCAGCAGCAGGCTCGATACCGTATTCGTTCTTAAGGATGTCGGCCAATTCATTTACCTCTTTTACGGTAAGGTTTACCAACTGTTCTGCAAAATCTTTTAAATCTGCCATTTTTCTATCGTTTAATGAAATTTTAAAAATATACTTAGTTTATTGTGCGCGAATTATTTCTCAGATAATGTCTTGAGGATTCCAGCCAGTTTGCCACCACCGGACTTAAGTCCAGAGATAACGTTCTTGGCAGGGGACTGCAACAATCCGATGATATCCCCGATGACCTCTTCTTTGGACTTGATGTTCACAAGTGCCTCGAGGTTCTCGTCTCCAACGTAGATCGCTTCAGCTATAAAAGCTCCTTTCAACAAAGGTTTATCTGATTTCTTTCTAAAGTCCTTGATAAGTTTCGCAGGTGCGTTCCCTGTTTCGGACAACATCAAAGAGGTATTGCCCTTCAATACTGTGGGAAGTTCACCAAATTCCTTATCGGAGGCTTCCATTGCTTTTGCAAGCAAGGTGTTCTTGACCACCGCGAGTTTAATGTTCGCCTTGAAACATGCCCTTCTTAAGTTGGAAGTGGCAACAGCGTCCAATCCGGAGATATCCGCCAAATAAATATTAGCGGCCTCGGCCAACTGTGCAGTCAAATCTTCTATTACGATTGCTTTTTCTTCTCTTGTCATAGTTAAAATATTGAACTACCAGTTAAATTAAACTGCTTTGGGATCCAATTGAACACTGGGACTCATGGTACTGGACAAGTAGATGCTCTTCATGTACACTCCTTTTGCTGCGGAAGGCTTCAGTTTCACCAAAGTATCGATCAATTCCTTGGCGTTTCCTGCAATCTTGTCCGCAGAGAACGAAGCTTTACCGATAGCGGCATGTACAATTCCAGTTTTGTCCACTTTAAAGTCAATTTTACCGGCCTTCACATCGGATACGGCTTTTCCGACCTCCATGGTCACGGTTCCGGTCTTTGGATTGGGCATCAATCCCCTAGGTCCCAATACGCGACCCAATGGACCCAATTTGCCCATAACGCTTGGCATGGTGATGATCACATCAACATCGGTCCAACCGCCTTTGATCTTATCCAAATAATCGTCCAACCCTACAAAGTCAGCTCCAGCTTCTTTAGCTTCTGCTTCTTTATCCGGGGTCACCAATGCCAAAACTTTTACGTCCTTACCAGTTCCGTGTGGAAGGGTAACCACGCCACGCACCATTTGGTTTGCTTTTCGTGGATCTACACCCAAACGAACTGCAATATCAATGGAAGCGTCAAATTTTACATTGGTTATTTCTTTTACCAAAGCTGATGCCTCTTCCAATGAATAGAGTTTGTTCTTCTCTATCTTGGCTTGGGCCTCTTTCTGCTTTTTCGTCAATCTTGCCATTTATAAATTGCTTTGAGATTTTAAAAAGGTTTGGTGCCCGATACTTTTAGGCCCATTGATCTGGCAGTACCTGCTACCATGCTCATTGCAGATTCGATAGTGAATGCGTTCAAATCCACCATTTTGTCTTCTGCAATGGTCTTCACTTGGTCCCATGATACGGTACCGTTCTTGACCCTGTTAGGTTCGCCCGATCCTTTTTTAATCTTAGCTGCTTCCATCAATTGAACTGCCGCAGGTGGTGTTTTTACGACAAACTCGAAAGATTTGTCCATATAGACGGTGATAACAACAGGCAATACCTTGCCCTGTTTGTCCTGCGTACGAGCATTGAACTGCTTGCAGAACTCCATGATGTTAACACCGGCAGCACCTAAGGCGGGTCCAACCGGTGGCGACGGATTCGCAGCACCTCCCCTAACTTGTAATTTAACTACCTTACTTACTTCTTTTGCCATTGTTTCTAATTAAATTCAAAGTTGTGTCAATTGGAAGCAACACAGCTTTATCTATGTAACAGCTCTTGTTATACTTTTTCAACTTGCATATAGCTGAGCTCCAATGGTGTCTTTCTTCCGAAAATCTTTACCATCACTTCCAGCTTACGCTTTTCTTCATTGATTTTTTCAACGGTCCCATTGAACCCATTGAAAGGTCCATCAATAACCTTCACCGTTTCACCCAGCACAAATGGAATGGATACGTTGTCCGTGTTGACGGCCAACTCGTCCACTTTCCCCAGCATACGGTTCACCTCTGATTTCCGCAAAGGCACGGGATCTCCTCCCTTGGTTTCTCCCAAAAAGCCGATCACATTGGTAATGGAACGGATAATGTGCACCATTTCACCACCCAAATTGGCCTTTATCATGATATAACCTGGAAAGTAAACCCTTTCCTTGTTGATCTTCTTTCCGTTTCTGATCTGTACGACTTTTTCGGTAGGTACGAGAACTTCTTCAAGGTAATCGCCAAAACCGTTTCGTTCAACCTCTGTTTCAATATAGCCCTTGATCTTGTTTTCCTGACCACTGACCGCTCTTACCACATACCATTTTTTCTCCAGAACCTCAGACATACCGATCGTTATCCTATTAATTTTTCAAAATACAATCTGATCAACTTACTGAACAGGGAATCCACTCCCCAAGTGGCCAATGCGAACAAGATTGAAAAAACTGCCACGATGACCATTAGGTTGGAGGCCTTACCTTTTTCCAACCAAGTAACATTGTTCTTTAGCTCTTCGAAAGATTCTTTTATGTAAGTGATCATAATCTTCTTTGAATTAACTTGCATGTTTCAGCTCTGTGCTCAACACAGGCCTCAGAGAGGTTTTAATCCCGTCATCATGCTTTTACCTTTGCACGGGAGGAGAGACTCGAACTCCCGACACCTGGTTTTGGAGACCAGTGCTCTACCAACTGAGCTACACCCGTTTATATTTACACTGAAAGGTATCCCGATAGCTCAGGACACCCTTTAGTGCAATACTTTTATATATGATTAATCTAGAATCTCAGTAACCTGACCAGCACCTACTGTTCTACCACCCTCACGGATAGCGAAACGTAGACCCACGTTCAACGCGATAGGCTGGATCAAATCAACAGTGATTGTCAAGTTGTCACCAGGCATAACCATTTCAACTCCATCAGGAAGGTTGATGTTTCCTGTTACGTCAGTTGTACGAACGTAGAACTGAGGACGGTAGTTGTTGTGGAATGGAGTGTGACGACCACCTTCTTCTTTCTTGAGGATATAGACCTCAGCTTTGAATTTGGCGTGTGGCTTAACGGAACCTGGCTTACAGATTACCATACCTCTTTTGATATCGGATTTTTCGATACCTCTCAAAAGAAGACCAACGTTGTCACCAGCTTCACCCCTGTCCAAAATCTTACGGAACATCTCAACACCAGTGATAGTGGAAGTCAATTTCTCAGCACCCATACCGATGATCTCTACAGGGTCACCTGTGTTGGCAACACCAGTTTCGATACGACCTGTTGCAACAGTACCACGACCTGTGATAGTGAACACATCTTCGATAGGCATCAAGAAAGGCTTATCAACATCCCTTTCAGGAAGTTCGATCCAGCTGTCAACAGCATCCATCAACTGCATTACAGTGTCAACCCATTTTTGCTCACCGTTCAAGGCACCAAGTGCAGAACCAGCGATAACGGGACCGTTGTCACCATCGTACTCGTAGAAAGAAAGCAATTCCCTTACTTCCATCTCAACAAGCTCCAAAAGCTCCTCATCATCCACCATGTCAACTTTGTTCAAGAAAACAACGATACGTGGAATACCTACCTGACGACCCAAAAGGATGTGCTCACGAGTTTGCGGCATAGGACCATCAGTTGCAGCAACAACCAAGATGGCGCCGTCCATCTGAGCAGCACCGGTAACCATGTTCTTTACGTAATCCGCGTGACCAGGACAGTCAACGTGGGCGTAGTGACGGTTAGCAGTTTGATACTCAACGTGTGAAGTATTGATAGTAATACCTCTTTCTTTCTCCTCTGGCGCATTGTCGATGGAGTCAAAGCTTCTCATCTCAGAAAGACCTGCGTTCGCCAATACGGTTGTAATAGCGGCAGTCAATGTAGTTTTACCGTGATCCACGTGTCCAATGGTACCAATATTTAAGTGGGGTTTGGAACGATCGAAAGTTTCCTTTGCCATTTTAAAATAATTTAATTCTTAGTTTATATTAGTGTACAAATCGTTTTGAGCCAATGAGGGGATTTGAACCCCTGACCTCTTCCTTACCAAGGAAACGCTCTACCCCTGAGCTACACCGGCCTATGGGTTAATCAGGTTTAGAGTTTAAAGTCACAAGCAAGCTCGCAAAAACTTCAACCTTCTTCTTGAAACCAAAGTTTCAGATCTAGAGCGGGAGACCGGGTTCGAACCGGCGACATTCAGCTTGGAAGGCTGACGCTCTACCAACTGAGCTACTCCCGCATTTTTTTTGGGGCCTGAACCCCAGATAATCATAATTTCAAAAAACTTCCACTCTTTAAATTACCGTTGGGCAATTTTCGTGGGGAGAGCAGGATTCGAACCTGCGAAGGTGAAAACCAACAGATTTACAGTCTGTCCTCGTTGGCCGCTTGAGTATCTCCCCGCCTTATTTTTCAGTACTTTACGAGCCGATAGAGGGACTCGAACCCACGACCCCGAGATTACAAATCACGTGCTCTAGCCAACTGAGCTATATCGGCATTTTGAACCCCTTTCGGTCACAAAAAAAGTCCGCTATTTCTAACGGACTGCAAATGTAGAGATATTTTCTTTTAATCAAAATAAAATTTCAAAAATTTTGATCAGGCCTTGGCCCTTAATTTCTCCTTTCGTTTGACCAATTGTCTTTCCAATGAACTACAGGCCGAATCCACCGCTTCCTCAAAGGACTTGCACTGTTTTTTTACCATAAATTTATCCCTGGGCACGGAGACCATGATTTCCACTATTTTGTTCTCCTTTGCACTCGTGTTGTCCACTTTCAAAAAAACTTCCGAATCAATGACCCTGTCATAGAACAATTCCATCTTATCCATTCTTTTCTGGATAAAGTCGATGAGCTTACCATCAGCTACAAAATTTACCGATTGTGCGTTTACCTTCATAGGACTTAGTTTTTAGTACTGCCAGCGGCAGCGGTGTTAAACAATACAAGAAAGGTCTATTTCTTGTTTCTGGGATGGGCCTTTTGATGAACTTTCTTCAGTTCGGCAATGCTGTTGTGTGTGTACACCTGCGTGGATGCCAAACTTGAATGGCCCAATAATTCCTTGACCGAATTCAAATCAGCCCCCCTGTTCAGCATGTGTGTTGCAAAGGTATGCCGCAGTATGTGCGGGCTCTTTTTTACCTTGGGGGACACTAAACTAAAATACTTATTTATGACTCGATAAACAAGTGTTTCGTAAATTTTAAGACCATTTTCTGTTAAAAAAAGATAAAGTGATCCAGCCCCGTTTTCCACCTCGGAACGCCGCGCCAAATAGTC
The DNA here is from genome assembly GCF_007785775.2 of Flagellimonas hadalis. Taxonomy (GTDB): domain Bacteria; phylum Bacteroidota; class Bacteroidia; order Flavobacteriales; family Flavobacteriaceae; genus Flagellimonas; species Flagellimonas hadalis. The sequence continues at coordinate 122,569 of NZ_VNIK02000009.1, read as the reverse complement.
CTTTATGAGCTCTACGGATGAAGGCAAAAGAGGCAATATCCGCTCCTTGTTCCTCTTGCCCAACACTTTTAGGGTACCCCTGTTCAGGTCCACATCGTTTATCTTAAGATTGACCATTTCCGCTCTTCGCATCCCAGAGGCATATAGAAGCTCTATGATCAGTTTGTCCCGCATGCCTTCAAAATTGTCCGGGAAGGGTATTTCGGAAAGGATGGTGTCCATTTCACGCTCGGAGAACGGCACCTCCACCTTCTTCTCGGTCTTGAGCGCCCGGTGCTTCACCAAAGGTGAAACGGCAATCTGCCCCACCTTCATCAAAAATTTGTAGTAAGCCTGCAGGGATGAAATTTTTCTGTTGATGCTCCTATTGGACATCCCGCTATCGGATAGGGAAACGATCCAGTTACGGATCAGGGAGTAACCAACATCGGTAATGGAAGATGTATCGTGGTGTTCCTCACAAAAGGTGGAAAACTCCCCAATATCCCGCTCGTAGGCCTTTATGGTATGGGGCGAGTAGTTCTTCTCCAGTTTGAGATATGCTATGAAAGCAGATACGGACATATCCCAAAAATAGCGAAATCCCAATCGCCCAGTGTATAAAACAAAAAAATCCCGTTCCAATGATGGAACGGGATGGTATATATTGTTCAGCTGAACCCTATACTTCTTCTTGGTCCCTAAGACCTTGAATATACTGCGCTTTCTGAATTTGAGCTCTACGCTCTACAGAAGGCTTGGTGAACTGCTGCCTGCTTCGCAACTGGCGCATGGTTCCCGTTTTGTCAAACTTTCGCTTGAAACGCTTCAGGGCTCTATCGATGTTCTCTCCTTCTTTAACTGGTATTATCAACATGGGCTACAACCTCCTTTCTTTTAGAATTTTGGAGTGCAAATATACATTTATTAATTTTTTCCGTGCAAATTACTTGAGAATATTTCTTGAGATCACCAATTTTTGGATCTCGGTGGTCCCCTCACCTATGGTGCACAGTTTTGAATCGCGGTAAAACTTTTCAACGGGAAAGTCTTTGGTGTATCCGTATCCTCCATGGATCTGAACAGCCTCACTGGCCACTTTCACACAAACTTCCGAAGCATACATTTTGGACATGGCGCTCAATTTGGTCATGGGCCTTCCCTCGTTCTTAAGGAAAGCGGCCTTGTGCAACAGTAGCTCCGATGCCTCTATTTCTGTGGCCATATCCGCCAATTTGAAGGAAATACCTTGGAACTCACATATCGGCTTTCCAAACTGCACCCGTTCCTTGGAATATTTCAAGGCGGCTTCGTATGCTCCTTTGGCAATGCCCAGCGAAAGGGCCCCTATGGAAATCCTGCCGCCGTCCAATACTTTCATGGACTGTACAAAGCCATCGCCCACTTCGCCCAAACGGTTGGCATCGGGAATCCTACAGTCGGAAAAGATAAGTTCTGCTGTTTCACTGGCCCTCATGCCCAGTTTGTTTTCTTTTTTACCACTCGTGAAGCCGGGAGTTCCTTTTTCAACAACAAAGGCGGTCATGCCATGACTATCCCCCTTCTCCCCTGTTCTGGCAATCACAACGGCGATATCCCCGCTCTTGCCATGGGTAATGAAGTTTTTGGCACCGTTCAGCACCCAATCATCCCCATCCTTCACTGCAGTGGTATTCATTCCTCCAGCATCCGACCCCGTGTTGTGCTCGGTAAGCCCCCAAGCACCAATCCATTCGGCACTGGCCAATTTTGGTATCCAACGGTGTTTTTGTTCTTCGTTGCCAAACGACAGGATATGGTTGGTGCAAAGCGAATTGTGTGCCGCCACGGAAAGTCCAATGGAGGGGTCCACTTTGGAGATTTCCTCCAAAATGGCGATATATTCATGATAGCCCAACCCAGAACCTCCCAGTTCCTCTGGTACCAAAATTCCCATAAATCCAAACTCACCTGCTTTTTTGAAGACTTCTACGGGAAAGGTCTGTGCCTCGTCCCATTCCATCACATGGGGAAAAATGTATTGCTGGGCAAAATCCCGAGCAGATTCAGCTACCATTTTTTGGGTCTCTGAATAATCAAAGTTCATCATGGACATAGTTTCCGTAACCATTCGTGCAATTTTATAGGGTCAAATATAGCTTAATTCTATCAATCCTTTCCTTTGGAAAGGTCTTAACGTTCACTAATTCGTCCAATGCTGAAAAGGCCCCATTGGCTTCCCTATGTGATACAATTTCCCTTGCCAGGTCACGATTGATGTACAGCAAAGCTGAAAGTTCCTGTATTGAAGCTATGTTGATATTGATTTTTGTAATGTTGGGTTGATGGAGCACCTGAAAACGGGCCAACGCCCTTTTTACGACATCCGGGTCCAGCCCGTACACATCATAGAGCTGCTCGTTCACTAAAAACCCGCCGAGCTTGTCCCTAAAGTTGATGATCCTGTCCGATAGCTTCTCCCCGATACCGTTCACCCGCATCAACTCTTCCTTGGTGGCAAGGTTCAGATCCTTGGGAACAACTACTTTCTCCTTTGGGATAAATGGGACAGATGGTTTTATAGTTTCCCTTTGTCTCCATTCAGGAAACTTGAAATACGGGGAGATGGCTTCCAGAAGGGAATCTGAAATCTGGGTCACTTCCTGAAAATCTTCTGCGGAATTCACATACTTTCCCTGTTTCCGAAAAGCAAACAATCGGTCCAGTTCGTCCGTGGACAACCCAAGAACATATCCCTTGTAATCACTAATATAGTTGGGGTTGAAGGGAAGCAGTCTCAAAGAATCGCTTAGAACAACATTTCTCAAACTGTCCAATTGGGCCAAGGCCAAGACATCCTCGTTAAATTTTGGGCTGCCACCAAAAGGTTTTGACTTAACAAAAAAATAAACTCCCTGTAGCAGTGCCACAAGAAGCAATAAAAAGAAAATCCCACTCCGTTCCTGTTTGTTGAACTTAAAGTGGGATAGTCTCATGATTATTTCAAGCCAATGCTTAGCCTTTCAATTTTTTGAAAAGCTGGTTGGACTTCAATTTCAGCAAATAACCGTCCAGATCTTTTTTCACCTCACCGGACATGATGTACAATCCTATGATGTTCGGGAAGGACATGGCCAATATCATCATATCGGAGAAATCCAATACCGCCCCCAAACTTACGGAAGCACCCACTACCACAAACACCAAGAACAACATTTTATAGATCATTTCGGAACGCTTGCTCTTGCCGAACAGATACGTCCAAGCCCTCATTCCGTAGTAAGACCAAGAAATCATGGTGGAGAAGGCAAAAAGGAACACTGCCAAGGCCAATATGTAAGGGAACCAAGAAATCTGGCTTCCGAAGGCATCTGATGTCAACTGGGCACCAGCCATACCTTCAACTTCGTGCATACCGGTAAAGATCAATACCAATGCCGTTAGCGTACAGACCACCACCGTGTCTATAAACGGCTCCAACAAGGCCACAAAACCTTCGGATGGTGGATTGTTCGTTTTGGCCGTACTGTGGGCAATGGCCGCTGAACCGACCCCTGCCTCATTGGAAAAGGCGGCTCGTTGGAAACCAATGACCAATACCCCCAGGATTCCACCTTTTAGTGCCGAAGGACTGAAGGCCCCATCAAAAATGGCGGAAAAGGCCGGGCCAATATTCTGTATGTTCATGATGATGACGGCAAGGGCCGCCACAATGTATATCGATGCCATGATGGGCACTATCTTACCTGTTACTTTGGCAATACTGCTGATCCCGCCGATGATGACCACTCCGACCAAAATTGCGGTAATGACACCAAACCAGAATCCGTTGCCTGCCAAAACGGGGAACTGCCCTGCCAATTGCTCAAAGGATTGGTTGGCCTGGAACATGTTACCTCCTCCAAAGGAGGCACCGATGGCCAGTACGGCAAAAACACCTGCCAACACCTTTCCAAAGCCTTTCATGTTTCTTTTTTCGAGACCGTAGCGCAAATAATTCATCGGGCCACCGAACACACGGCCATCAGGCAATATGTCACGGTATTTGACCCCGAGGGTACACTCCACAAACTTGGAGGACATACCCAACAATCCACAAACGATCATCCAGAAAGTGGCCCCTGCACCCCCTAGGGATACTGCCACGGCAACTCCTGCGATGTTTCCAAGGCCCACGGTACCGGAAACGGCAGTGGCCAAAGCTTGGAAGTGGGTCACTTGCCCAGGTGCATCCGGGTCATCATATTTTCCTTTGGCCAAATCAATGGAGTGCCTAAATCCACGAATGTTGATAAAGCCCATACGGATGGTGAAGAACAACGCTCCAAGTACCAACCATATCACGATAAACGGGATACCTTTTATAATGGAATCTCCATTGGGGTGGACCATGGCGATTGGCTCATCATACTCCACTTCCGCAAAGTAGTGCGCGCCCTGTTCGATGACGTGCTCTTGGTTCTCGGAATTGTATATCACCTTTCCTTCCTTCACTTTGTGACGGAGTCTTCCTTTTGCTGTGGCCTTAATGGTGATGTCCCCGTTCTTGTCACTGGTAATGATGGCAATATCGTCCCCGACCGCAACATTTTGTCCATCGGCCTTCAGCCATTGCTTCATCACAAACTTGTCCTGGGTCTCGTTGCTCCAATCGGGCACCCCTATCAGCTTCACATCTGCATATGCCACGGGATCATAGATTCCGATGGCCGCAAAAGGGTCCCAAAAAAGAACAGACCCCAAAGCGCTTACTGCCGGGGTCATGGTTCCATTAAAAATTTCGGTGATCGATTCTGTCTTGATCTCAAATTCCTTTGTCACGGAATTTCCGGCCGCATCGGTCACCACAACACTATAGGGTATGCCTTCCACAAGACCCTGTGCCCTTTTTGAGGTCAGCGGCGTACTTTGGTTGCTCCATTTATAGGTATAAGGCTCAACCCCTCCGCTCACTTCAAGCTCTAAGGCACCGTCATTGATGTTCTTGGAAACATTGTAGGTCTTGCCCTCAACGGTCAATTCCTGTGAAAAGCCCAAAGTCAGGGCAAAAAAAGACATTAGAGTAAGAAAATACTTCATATGTTGGTATTAGTTAGTTTTTGGTATGGTAAAGGCAGCAATATCCAAAAAAAAATCAACGCTATCAAATTTTATGTTTTTTTAACTATGGTATGCGGAATTTTTTGTAGCGGCAATAAAACACCCTTATATTTTTCAGCCCTTAGCTTGATGAGCACGACCATCATAGATCAAAAACAGAAGTCCGCTTTGTGTAGACCAAATCCTTGATGCGGAGCCAGAAGGCGATGAAAAGATAGAGCGCAAAACCAAAACCCAAGGTCACAAAGGTCAGATAGATGAAACTGGTGCGCACCACCCTGGCACGGATTCCCAACCGTTCGGCTATGCGCCTACATACCTCAAAGCCCCTTTTCTGGAAATAATATAGGGTATTATAGAACAAAGACATGCTCAAAATTAGGTATTTCTGTTCAATAATTGGGTGCCCAAACGGCACTGCAGGCATTTATTCTTGGCACAGTAATTTGTGTACAGTTCCAATTGGGCCTGGCTTTCCAAAGCATTCTTGGCTTTTGCTCCAAGTCTTTCAAAATTTGCAATGATGGAATTGCTTTCCTTTTCCACTTCAGCCATGAGGGCGATTAGTTCTTCGTTCCAATCTTTCCCCAAATGTTTGGCATAGCAAAATTTTAACGGCACCAAGGTGTTGATGACCAAGAGGTCGATGAATTTTCTCGAAAGCTTCTTTGCACTTTTCCGGGATGTCTTACCAAAGGTAAAATGATCATGCCAATACGGGCTGGCCCCCACATCAAAAATGCGATGGACATCCTTCAAGGAAAGGCTGGCCATCAGCTCCGAGAATATGCCCTGCCTGCCATGATACAGATTGGCCAATTGCGAAACACGAAGGGTGGGAAAATTGTGTGGCCGGAGACCAAAGAATTCAGGTTTCCCAGTACGAATGGACAAATCGTATTTTCTGGAGAGGTAATCGTACTCCTTTTGGAGGTGCAGATAATATCCATCCGTACAATCCCTTTCGTCCAGAAGTCCAAAGTGGCCAAACAAGAGGCTTTCCAACTGAAAAGGTTCGTTGCTGGTCTTTCTGACAATGGAAAAATCCAATTGCTGTGCCCGCTCCAAGAAGAAGGTCCCGTTCACCTTGGACCCAAAATTTTTGGCCAACAATATGAACAAGACCGCTTCCCAATTGTTGTTCGACCTTTTCAACAGGTCGAGTATGAGTTCGGATTTGTGCTCCAACCGTTCGATGTACAATCGGTGCAGCCAGCTTTCCACTAAAAAAGGGTCGATGGCGCCAAAATCCTTTTCACAATTGATGAAGCCGGGCTTGGAGTTTTCCATAAGTTCCCTGTAAGCCATCAGAAGTTGTTCCGGTACATAACGGCTCAGCTCCAAGGCGGGAATCTGGGAACCGTCCCTCCTAAAAACAGCAACGTCACCTTCCCAAACTACGTGGAGGATGACGCTGTCATAATTTTCATCTGTCTCGTGGTGGTGCGCATACCAATCGGATGACTTGATATGCATTTCCACATTGCCTGCCCAAAGCTGGCCATTGATTTCCACTTGGGCATTGAAAAAGTCGGGGCCTGCGTAGGGATTCTGGGTTCCTGCGGACTTAATGGCCACATTCCCGTTTTCCCCAGCGCATAGTCCATGCTTTGGAAGCTTGTTGTGCCTCCAAATAAAATGTAGTAGGTCTTCTCGCATCGATTTGGGATGAATGGAGGTCTACTCTGCCACTTCGCCTTCCCAGTTCATAAAGCCGCCTTCCAAGTTATATGCATTTTCTATTCCTATACTGTTCATGATGGCACAGGCCTGCCCACTTCGGTTGCCCGATCTGCAGTACACATAATAGTTTTTGGATTTGTCCAGTTTTTCCAGTTCGTCCAGAAACTCCTGCCCCAAATAGATATCGATATTGGTGGCTCCGGGGATATACCCTTCTTCCACTTCCTCGGGGGTACGCACATCCAATATGAAGGCGTTGTCGTCATTTTCGAGCTGCTCCGCCCATTCCTCTTGTGATAGATCTGACATAGTATTCTGTTTTTATCTCTGCAAAAATAAAAATCCGGAGCGTTACTCCGGATTTCCATGTGTTTTATTTTAGAACAGCCTCTCTACTTGATACCACACCCAATGGCCTTGGTGGTATTGGGATTGATTTCTTTTCCCGCCAATAGGGCGTCCACTGCGTTTTCCACAAATTTCTCATCCACTTGCGATGCATCTTGGTAATTGTCATCAATAGCACCGATGTAGCGCACCACATTTCCTGTTTGTGTTTTTTCCAACAAGAATACGTGAGGGGTTTTGGTGGCCCCGTATTGCGGATATACTTTTTGTCCCTCATCATGAAGATAGGGGTAGGTAAATCCCTTTTCCTTGGCTCTTTCCTGCATTTCGGCAAAACCATCCCCCGATTTCGTATTTGGGTTGATGGCAATCACAGGCACACCTTTGGACTTGTATTTCTTGTCCAGAGCGATAATACGATCTTCATAGGCCTTCGCATACGGACAGGTATTGCAAGTGAAAATGACCAAAAATCCCTTGGCGTTGGCATAGTCGGACAAAGACACCATCTTGCCATCCACATTTTTCAGTGAAAAATCCGCAGCAACATCCCCTATTCCATAACCATCGTCCACAATGTGGTCTTTTGCCGCACTGATTCCCATGGCAAACGATGCCCCAAAAATGAGCAGCAATGCGAAAAATCCGAATATCCGTTTTGTTTTCATAGACGTCTTTATTTGATGAATTTGCTCAATGCTTCGTTGAGTTCCTCGTAGGTAAAGCCCTTTTCAAAAAATTGTCGTTTCTCCTTATTATATATTAAGGTAGCGGGAATGCCACCACCCCACTCTTCGTCCACTTTGGGGATCCATTCATTTTGTTTGGGATCGTCCAAGATGACCACTTCCGATTGTATCCTTTTATTTTTCACATAGGGTTCCAATCGCGATTTCCACATATGGGGCATATCCAGACTTACCAAGATCACCTTCACATTATTGTTCTTTTGCTCCTCCCTGATACGTTCAAAATGGGGAAGTTCCTCCAAACAGGGCTTGCACCACGTGGCCCAAAAATTGATGATATAGGTCTGATCATCTTCTTTATGGAGCAGTGGTTCCAGTCCCTCAAAATCATAGGTGGGAAAGGCGACCTTTTCTTCATTTTGGGATTCCACGGCAACTTCTTGGTTGTCAGCCACATCTTTTGGTTTTTTACCATCCCCACATCCCACCATAAGGGCAACCATCAACAAAAAAATCAATAACCTATTCATTTACTGCCATTTACAACCATAAAGTTAACCAATGAGCCATCCCTTTAATTCCTTTTAACAAAATTTTATCTGTTAATTGTTAGGTTGAAATCAAAATATCGACATACATTTGTATATACAAATATTGTTTGTACATGAATGTAGAAGAGATTATAAAGACAAACCAAAAGTTGCCTTTGGAAACCAGGACCATCATCCACATGGCATTGGTCCAGAACAAGAACAACGAAGCATTTGCCAATGCATTGAAACCTTTTGAAATTTCGATGCAGCAGTTCAATGTGCTCCGGATCTTGAGGGGCCAACAGGGCAAGCCGGCCAACTTGTGCACCTTGAACGAACGGATGGTGGCCAAAATGAGCAACACGACCCGCTTGGTGGACAAACTTTTGGCCAAAGGTTTTGTGGACCGTTCGGTCTGCCCATCGAACCGACGAAAAGTGGAGATTGTGATCACCGCATCGGGTCTGGAGTCTCTTTCAAAAATGGACAAAGCCGTTGCTGAAGCGGAAAACGATCTTGTGAAAAATTTCAGCACGGAGGAATTGGAACAATTAAATCACCTATTGGATAAATTTTAAATACATATAATGAACAGCGTAATTGAACATAGAACCTGGCGCTATGCCACCAAAAAATTCGATGCCACCAAAAAAGTGTCGGAACAAGACTTGGAAACCCTTTTGGAAGCGACCCGCTTGAGTGCTTCTTCCTACGGATTGCAGCCCTACCATGTGTTTGTGATCTCCGACCAGGAAGTAAGGGAACAACTGAAACCTGCTTCTTGGGGGCAGTCCCAGATCACCGACGCATCACATTTGATCGTGTTTGCCAATACCAAAGATTTTGGCGAGGAACTGGTGGATGATTATTTGGCCAATGTGAGCGAAACAAGGAACATTCCCTCCGAAGGCCTAAAAGGGTATTCCGATTTTATGAAGTCCAAATTAATGGACCTGCCCGAGGAACTAAAAAACCAATGGACAGCCAAGCAGGCCTACATTGCCTTTGGCAACTTGATGCAGGCCGCTGCCGAACTGAAAATCGACACCTGCCCCATGGAAGGATTTGAGCCCGAAAAGTACAATGAGATCTTGGGACTGGACGAAAAGAACCTCAATGCCGCAGTGGTACTGGCCATTGGATACCGTTCCGAGGAAGATGCCACCCAACATCTTCCCAAAGTGAGAAAATCGAAAGAAGAATTGTTTACCCTTATATAAATCCATAACTATTAAAAACAGAAATTTTAAAACAATCATGAAAAAGACAATCTTAAGTTTGGCCCTGATCACCGTTTTTGGCGCATCTGCCGTTGCAAATCCTATTGAAAAAGAAACCAAAGAAGTAAAGACTTCTGAAAGTAACGTAACCTGGAAGGGCTACAAAGTGGGCGGTTCGCATACCGGAACCATTTCCCTGAAATCAGGTGCCTTGGAATTTGACGGTGAAAAATTGGTAGGTGGTGAATTTGTAGTGGACATGACCAGCATCAACACTACCGACCTGGAAGGTGACTACAAAAACAAATTGGACGGTCACTTGGGCTCTGATGATTTCTTCGGAATTGAAGCCCACCCAACTGCAAAATTGGTGTTCACCAAAGTGAAGTCAAACGGTAAAAACTCGTATGCGGTCACTGGTGACCTTACCATCAAAGGCATTACCAAGCCTGTGACCTTCGATGTATCCGTATATGGAGACAAGGCCACTGCCTCTTTGAAAGTGGACCGAACCAACTATGATGTAAAATACGGCTCTGGGATTATTGGTACCGCCAAGGACAAATTGATCTATGACGAATTTGATTTGGTAGTTGATCTACAGATGTAATCAGCTCCGGTTTAGTGTGTGAAAATCCCGTCCAGGAAATTCTTGGACGGGATTTTTGATTTTAAACAAAACAATGTTTGCCCGTTAAAAATTCATCCCTATATTTGAGGCAATGAAAAACAACATAGCAAATAACTGGTGGTGGAACAACTTACTTCGAAAGTCGTGAGCTAAGTCCCCATTATAACCATACAAGAGGCTTGTCATCACGACAGGCCTTTTTTAATTTATAGCGTTTATACAATGAGTTATACCCTCAAGACACATTACAAAAAAATCTTGGCCGATACCATCACCCCGGTGAGTGTCTATCTCAAGATCAGGGACAAGTTCCCGAGCAGCATTTTGCTGGAAAGTAGCGATTACCATGCCAACGACAACAGCTTCTCGTACATCTGCTGCAATCCCATTGCCTACATCAAAGTGGAGAACGAGACCATCACGCAGCAATTTCCTGATGGTAAAAAAGTGGAAACTGCCATTGACTCTTCTACTGATGTGACCGAGGTCATCCACAACTTTGCCAATCAATTCTCGGTGACCCAAAACGGTTTTAAATTCATCAACAATGGCCTTTTTGGTTACATGGCCTACGATGCGGTCCGGTATTTTGAGGATGTGGAGATTTCAAAAAAAGAGGATTCCGTCAGCATTCCGGACATCTATTATGCAGTGTACCAGAACATTATTGCCATCAACCATTTTAAGAACGAGGCCTATCTGTTCGCACACTGTTATGGTTCGGAAAGCAATGTGGATGAGATAGAGCAACTTTTCAATGTCCGTACCTTTTCTTCCTATAATTTCAATAAGGAAGGGGAGCCAAAATCCAATCTGAAGGACGAAGAATATATGGAGCATGTGGAACTCGCCAAAAAGCATTGTCAGCGAGGCGATGTGTTCCAATTGGTGCTTTCCCGAAGGTTCACCCAAAAGTTCAAGGGGGATGAATTCAATGTGTACCGTGCACTGCGCTCCATCAATCCATCCCCTTACCTATTCTATTTTGATTACGGTAATTTTAAAATATTCGGCAGCTCGCCCGAGGCACAATTGATCGTGAAGGAGGGCAAGGCGGAAATCCATCCCATTGCCGGCACCTATAAACGTACCGGGAATGATGAAAAGGATGCGGAACTTGCCAAAAAATTGGCCCAGGACGACAAGGAAAACAGTGAGCACGTGATGTTGGTGGACCTGGCCCGGAACGACCTCAGCCGAAATGGCAACACCGTGAACGTGGAAACGTACAGAGAGGTGCAATACTTCTCCCACGTGATCCATTTGGTGTCCAAAGTGACCGGACAAAAAAAGAAGGACATCAGTACCATGAAGGTCGTGGCCGATACTTTCCCTGCGGGAACCTTGAGTGGTGCTCCCAAGCACATGGCCATGCAACTCATTGAAAAATATGAAAAAACCAGCCGCTCCTATTACGGTGGTGCCATCGGGTTCATGGATTTTGAGGGCAATTTTAACCACGCCATCATGATCCGGACTTTTTTGAGTAAAAACCACGAACTGCACTACCAAGCAGGGGCCGGGTTGGTGGCCGCATCCAAGGCCGAGGACGAACTACAGGAAACCTATAACAAACTGGGCGCTCTGAACAAGGCCCTTGAAATTGCCGAAACGATCTGACCATGGGAAGAAACATTTTAATGATTGACAATTACGATAGCTTCACCTACAATTTGGTGCACTATCTCGAGGACTTGGATGGTGAGGTCACCGTAAAACGGAACGATCAGCTCACTTTGGACGAAGTGGAGCCGTTTGATTACATCGTTTTGTCCCCTGGGCCGGGCATTCCTGATGAAGCCGGGCTGTTGAAGGACATCATCAAAAAATATGCTCCCACCAAACGCATTTTTGGCGTCTGCCTGGGATTACAGGCCATTGGCGAGGTTTTTGGCGGAACTTTGGTGAACCTCGACAAGGTGTACCATGGAGTGGCAACCACCATCACCGTGACCAAGGGCGATCCCATTTTCAAGGGATTGCCCAAAAATCTTCAGGTGGGAAGATATCACTCCTGGGTAGTGGACCCCAATGTGCCCGAAGTACTGGAAATTACTTCCGTAGATGAAAACGGACAGATCATGTCACTTCGGCACAAGGAATATGATGTTACCGCCGTACAGTTTCACCCCGAATCTGTCTTGACCCCGGAAGGAAAACAAATGCTTAAAAATTGGCTCGAAAAGTCAGAAGCATGAAGTCAGGAGTCCGAAGTGAAATATTCCCAAGAATATTTGGATGGAATCCATATTTAGGTTTAAAAAGACATTGCATTGGTCAAAAGGAAAAAGCAGCCCTAAAATGAATATGATCGAAAATCAAGTACTTTAATTCCCCCGATTTCGGACTTCCGACTTCGGATAAAAAAATAGACATGAAAGAGACTTTAAACAAACTGATCAATCACGAAATACTGCCCAAGGAAGAAGCCAAACAGGTGTTGGTGAACATTGCCAAAGGCGATTACAATCCCTCGCAAATAGCCGCATTCCTTACCGTGTATATGATGCGTAGTGTCACCATTGAAGAACTCGAAGGTTTCCGGGATGCCCTTTTGGACCTTTGCCTAGCGGTCGATCTTTCGGATTATGACCCCATCGACCTGTGTGGAACAGGGGGGGATGGCAAGGATACCTTCAACATTTCCACTTTGGCCTCCTTTGTAACGGCCGGAGCAGGAATTCCAGTGACCAAACACGGTAACTATGGGGTTTCCTCCAAATGTGGTAGTAGCAATGTGATGGAATTTTTGGGCATCAAGTTCAGTAATGACCCTGATTTTCTGAAAAAGTCAATAGACGAAGCAGGTATTTGTGTCTTGCACGCGCCCCTCTTCCACCCCGCTATGAAAAATGTGGGGCCCATCCGAAGGGAGCTGGCGGTAAAGACCTTTTTCAATATGTTGGGGCCGATGGTAAATCCTGCTTTTCCCAAAAATCAGATGGTGGGTGTGTTCAATTTGGAATTGGCCCGAATGTATGGCTACCTCTATCAGAACACCGATAAAAAATTCACAGTGTTGCACGCCTTGGACGGCTATGATGAAATTTCGTTGACAGGTGACACCAAGACCATTTCCAACAACTCAGAGTCCATGTTGACCCCTTCGGATTTTGGCGTTTCCAAGATTTCACAGGCTGAAATAACAGGTGGTGAAGACATCGCAGAATCGGCCCAAATATTCTTGGATGTATTGCATGGAAAAGGTACCGAGGCCCAAAACAATGTGGTCTGCGCCAATGCAGGCATCGCCATCGCCACCGTGAAGGGCATTACCCCGAAAGAAGGTTTTGAAAAGGCGAAGGAATCGCTGTTGAGTGGAAAAGGTTTGGAGGCGTTGAGGAGGTTGCAAAAATTGAGTGCCCAATGAACATCCTAGATAAAATAGTAGCCGACAAACGCAAAGAAGTCGATTTGAAAAAATCGTTGATTCCCATTTCCCAATTGGAAACTTCGGTGCTCATGAAACGCACCACGGCTTCTTTGGCGGCAGCATTACGAAAAAGCAATACGGGGATCATTGCCGAACACAAAAGACGATCTCCGTCCAAATCGGTCATCAACCAAAACCTGAACGTGCAGGATGTGGCCAAGGGTTATGCGGATGCAGGCGTTTGTGGCATGTCCGTTTTAACGGACGGAAAATATTTCGGTGGTTCCTTGGACGACTTGGTTTTGGCGAGGGCATCCGTGGACATTCCGCTGTTGCGAAAAGAATTCATCATAGATGAATACCAGATTATGGAGGCCAAGGCCTATGGGGCCGATGTCATTTTGTTGATCGCGGCCATTTTGTCCCGCGAGGAAATCAAGACGCTTTCCGAATCGGCCAAAAGCTTGGGGTTGGAGGTGTTGTTGGAAGTCCACAACGAAGAGGAACTCCAAAAATCCATCATGCCCAGTCTGGATATGTTGGGGGTGAACAACAGAAACCTGAAAACCTTCGAGGTAAGTTTGGATACTAGCAAGACCCTGTCGGAACAGATTCCGGATGATTTTGTGAAAGTGTCCGAAAGCGGCATCAGTACCATTGGGGCCATTCAGGAATTAAAGGAATTCGGGTACCAAGGTTTTCTGATCGGTGAGAATTTTATGAAAACGGATGATCCTGGCGCCAGTGCCAAAATATTTATTGATGGATTAAAAAAATGATGTCACTTCGAAATGAGCGTAGCGATTGAGAAATCTCCGTTTGGATTTCTCACTTTGATTTCGACTGCGCTCAACCTGACAGTTCGAAATGACAAAAATCGAAATATGAAACTAAAAGTTTGCGGCATGAACCATAACCCTATCGAGGTGGCACAAGTGCACCCCGATTATCTGGGTTTTATTTTCTGGGAACCTTCCTCACGGTATTTTGGGGAAGCAATGCCGCAATTGCCGCAATCCATTAAAAAAGTGGGCGTATTTGTGGATGCCCCTTTGGAAGAAGTTCTGGAAAAAGTGGATCACTACGGACTGGACGCCGTGCAGCTGCATGGTAAGGAAAGTCCTGAATATTGTGAAGAATTAAAAACCGATTTTCTGTCATTTCGAGCGCAGTCGAGAAATAAGAAAATTGATACCAAGCTTGAGGTTTCGACTCCGATCGGCCTGACAAATTTGGAAATCATCAAAGTCTTTTCCATCAAGGACGATTTTGATTTTTCCATTTTGAAGGAGTATGAAGAGGTATGCGATTATTTCCTTTTCGACACCAAAGGAAAATTGCCCGGCGGAAATGGGTACACTTTTGATTGGTCCGTTTTGGAACACTATCCATCCACCAAGCCCTTTTTTTTAAGCGGGGGAATTGGATTGGGTTCCGTGGAGAAACTAAAGGAATTTTTGAACAGTCCCGCTTCACGATATTGCTTCGCCATAGATGTGAACAGCAAATTCGAGATTGAACCTGGATTGAAAGACATACCATCGTTAAAAGCGTTCACTAAATCGCTTTCCGAATTTCTAACAGAATAAACAGTCACTTAAAATTGACAACTGTACATTGATAACTGATAATTGTATATTGAAATGAGCTATCACGCTGATGAACGAGGCTATTACGGCGAATTTGGAGGAGCTTTCATCCCCGAAATGTTGTATCCCAATTGTGAGGAGCTACGGCAGAATTACCTAAAGATTATGGCGGAACCTTCCTTTCAGGAAGAATTCCATCAATTGCTGAAGGATTATGTAGGCCGACCCACACCTTTATATTTTGCGGAACGCCTATCCAAAAAGTACAACACCAAGATCTACCTCAAACGGGAAGACCTATGCCATACCGGTGCACACAAGGTCAACAACACCATTGGGCAGATTTTGATGGCCAAACGATTGGGCAAACACCGCATTATTGCAGAGACCGGTGCTGGTCAGCACGGCGTGGCCACAGCGACCGTTTGTGCCCTGATGGGAATTGAGTGTGTGGTGTATATGGGCGAGATTGATATTGCCCGTCAAGCACCCAACGTGGCCCGCATGAAAATGTTGGGTGCTGAGGTACATCCTGCCACATCGGGCAGTAAAACGCTTAAGGATGCCACCAACGAGGCCATCCGTGATTGGATCAACAATCCCGTGGACACGCATTACATTATCGGTTCGGTGGTTGGGCCGCACCCTTACCCTGATATGGTGGCCCGATTTCAATCGGTCATTTCTGAAGAGGTAAAATCCCAATTGTTGGAAAAAGAAGGTCGTGAAAACCCGGATTTTGTAGTCGCCTGTGTAGGTGGCGGCAGTAATGCGGCTGGAGCTTTTTATCATTTCCTGGACACTCCCGAAGTGGGCATCATCGCTGTGGAGGCCGCAGGAAAAGGCATCCATTCCGGGGAAAGTGCCGCAACTTCGGCATTGGGAAAAGTGGGCATCATCCACGGGAGTAAAACCTTGTTGATGCAGACCCCAGACGGACAGATTACCGAACCCTACTCCATTTCCGCAGGATTGGATTATCCCGGTGTGGGACCCTTACATGCGCATTTATACACCTCGGGTAGGGGCGAATTTATTTCCATCACCGATGACGAGGCCATGAAAGCCGGACTGGACCTGTGCAAATTTGAAGGCATCATTCCTGCCATCGAATCCTCTCATGCCTTGGCCATTTTTAAGGACCGAAAGTTTAAGGAAAATGATGTGGTGGTGGTCAACCTTTCCGGTCGTGGAGACAAGGATTTACAGAATTATATTGATTATTTTAAATTATAGATGTGAGACATTAGATATTAGACGCTAGAGTCTCATTTCTCACATCTCACATCTCACATCTCACATCTCACATCTATCTATATGAACAGAATCAAACAAAAACTACAGGAGGACAAGAAAATCCTCTCCATATATTTTACGGCTGGCTATCCTTCCTTGAACGATACGGTAAAGATCATCCAAGATCTGGAAAAAAGTGGCGTGGACCTCATCGAAATCGGTTTGCCCTTTAGTGACCCCTTGGCCGATGGTCCCACCATCCAAGCAAGTTCCACGGCTGCCTTAAAGAATGGGATGACCACCACCTTACTGTTTGAACAATTGAAAGATATCCGTAAAACGGTTTCCATTCCCTTGATTTTGATGGGGTATTTCAATCCTGTTTTGCAATATGGCGTGGAAGCATTCTGTAAAAAGTGTGAGGAAATTGGCATTGACGGACTCATTCTTCCCGATCTCCCCCTTGATGTGTACCTGGCTGAATATGAAACCATCTTCAAAAAGCACGGCTTGATCAACGTGTTCCTCATCACCCCCCAGACCAGTGATGCGCGCATCAATGCCATTGATGAGGCTTCCGAAGGTTTCATCTACATGGTGAGTTCTGCCAGCACCACTGGGGCCAAAGAAGGTTTCGGACCGGAGCAATCCGCTTATTTTGAACGTATTGCATCGATGGATTTGAAAAATCCGCAGATAGTTGGGTTTGGGATCAGCAACGCACAGACCTTTCAACAGGCAACGTCAAAAGCCAAGGGAGCCATCATTGGTTCGGCCTTCATCAAACATTTAACACAAAATGGGGTGGATGGAATCGATGCTTTTGTGGGCCAAATTCGTTAAATTTCAGGTCTGAAAATCAACCCTGATCGTTTCCATGAAAAATACGGCTTCCCTAGTATTCCTATTCTTATCGATTTCCCTTTTTGCCCAAGATGATGTAGCTATAAAATCGCAAGTGGCCAATACCATACAAGAGCTAAAAGAGTTCATCGCCATTCCGAACGATGCGCTGAAGCCGGATGATATTGACAGGAACATCATGTGGCTGAAACGCAAGTTCGGGGAGCGCAATTTCAACACGGCGGTTCTGGAGACTGAAAATCTGCCCCTGTTCTTTGCGGCCACCCCTGTGGACAATGAAAAACCCACCGTCTTGATCTACATGCACCTAGACGGACAATCGGTAGATCCCAGCAAATGGGACCAGCCCGACCCTTATAAAATGGTGCTGAAAGTACCCGAAGATGACAGCTTCAAAATTGTTTCCTTTGATGAATTGGGCGACGACATCAATTACGATTGGCGTTTGTTCGGCCGCTCCACTTCAGATGACAAGTCACCCATCGTTGTATTTTTGAACACCATAGATTTGTTAAAAAAAGACGGAAAGGAAATACCGTTCAATGTGAAAGTGATTTTGGACAGCGAGGAGGAGAAGAGCAGCAAACCCTTGCCCAAAGCGATAAAACAATACCGTGAACTTCTGGAAGCCGACTTTTTGATGATCGTGGACGGTCCCGTGCATGCCACTGGCGCACCGACCATCGTTTATGGTTGTAGGGGCATCACCACACTTTCCCTGACCACCTATGGTCCCATCAAACCACAACATAGTGGACATTATGGGAATTATGCCCCAAACCCGGGGTTCCAATTGGCCCAATTGCTGGCCAGTATGAAGGACGCCGATGGCAAAGTGACCATTCCCGGTTATTATGATGGCATCACCATTGATGAAACCACTAAAAGCATTTTGCAAAGCGTTCCCGATAGTGATGAAGAGATTGCTGAAAAATTACAGTTCAAGTCAGCTGAAAAAGTGGGCGGTTTTTACCAAGAAGCATTGCAATATCCTTCTTTGAACATTCGTGGATTGGGTTCGGGCTGGATCGGGGAAAAGGCCAGGACCATTGTTCCCGAAAGCGCCACCGCCGAACTGGACCTTCGTTTGGTAGTGGAAACCGATGGAAACCGCTTGAAAAAATTGGTGAAGGACCACATTGCCCAGCAGGGTTTCACCGTATTGGACCACGAACCCTCCAAAGAAGAACGCATGCAGTATGACAAAATAGTCACCGTCAAAGAAGGGAGCGTCACCGATGCGTTCCGCACGGAACTGGACAATCCCTATGGTCAATTCTTGACCGAAAACTTGAAAAACACCTTTGGTTCCAACGTGGTACAGATACGCACCATGGGCGGGACGGTGCCGATTGCCCCGTTCATCAATGAACTGAAGATTCCTGCCTTCATCGTTCCAATGGTGAACCCAGACAACAACCAACACAGTCCAAACGAAAATGTGAAGATTGGCCAGTTGGCGTATGGAATTAAAATGTTTTATGGGATTTTGTCCACTAAAGTGAATCCATAAAAAAGTCCCTATACTGCATCACCCTGAAATCCAATGTATTGAATTTAGGGTCTTTGGTTTTGAGGTCTTTATAGGCCTGTAAACTTCCCACTGCGCGGTTGGCAGTGCCAGAAGGAGCGGTCAGGGATATGGTTTTTATGGTTCTCGACTGCGCTCGAACTGACATTGGATTTGAATCAGTTGGTAACTCGAATTGATGGATCCGCGGCACTTCATCATTCACCACATCCAATTTCAAGTTATGTTCCTTCAGCTGTTTCCGAAAGAAATATTCCGGGCCGTTCTTGCTGTTGCCCCCCATAAAGAGAATCGTATGGATGTTCCCATACTTTTTTAGATATCCGACCAAATCCCGAAGCTCCACATTTTGCATCCCCAGATCGGAGGCATCGATTTTGGTCCGTTCGGCACTGGCAACAATATCGCAAACCCCGATCTTATGCTTTCGGAGGAATGTTTCCCGTTGCGAGATGGCCTCAAACGTGGTCTCATACTTCAATCCCAGATCAAAGATACGGTCCAGAATAGGCCAGAGCATGCCATTGCAACTTCCATAGCAGAAATCAACATCTTCCTTTTTAAGATCACCCATAGTGAAGCGAGGTGGTGGCAAGGTGCCCACAATCAATTTGGTGGCTTCCTCCAACAGAAAGGGCTCGTAGGGGTGTATATGTTTGAATGGTTTGGACTCCAAGATTTGTTCCCTGTCTATGCCGAGTTCCTACTGGCGTTGATGTTCCCGTACAGAGAACGTGTCACAATCTTTTCATACAGTTCCTTGAATTTCGAATCCTGGGTGATGTGGTACAGCGCATTCTGCTGGATCACCAACAGCGGCAACACTATTTTTTCCCTGATCTTTACGGATTCCCTGGATACTTCCTCATCTTCCATCAAGATCTTGAGTCCTGAAATCTGGAGGAGCATTTTCTTGGAAAGTTGGAATTCATCATGCAATATATTCCAGAACTCCCCAAACTCGGGGTCATCCTTCATATAACTGGTCAGGTTAAAGTTGGTCTTGGCCAAGGACATCATACTGTTGTGCATCAATGCCCTGAAAAAGGGAACTTCCTTGTACAGTTTCTTGACCTCGTTAAGCCTTCCTTCTTCCTTGAGTTGATGAATGGCCGTCCCTAGACCGAAATATCCCGGCACGTTCTGTTTCAACTGGCTCCAGGATCCCACAAAGGAGATGGCCCTAAGGTCCGACAGGGTGAGCTTTGCCTTGTTGCCCCTCTTGCCCGGTCTACTGCCAATGTTCGCCTTGGTGTAATATTTCAAGGTACTGCGGTGTTCCAAGTACGGAATGAACTTATCATGCTGTTTCAAGGCATCGTACTTGTCAAAACTCAGATCTGAAAGTTCCTCGATCAGTTTGCGCTGCGCGGACGTTATGACAAGTTCCTTCCCGAAGATATTGTTGCTGAGCCCAGCGGTGAGCAACTGTTCGGAGTTGTGCTTGAACTGTTCCTTGGTGCCATAGGTACTGGTTATGGTCTGCCCTTGGATGGTCAATTGGATCTCATGGTTGGCCACATCCTTGGTCTGGGCGGCATAGAACCTGTGGGTCTTGCCCCCTCCCCTTGCCGGTGGTCCTCCCCTTCCGTCAAAGAAAATGGCCTTGATCCCGTTCTTCTTGCAGACCTTGCTCAGTGTTTCCTTGGTCTTCAATATGGACCAGTTGGCCTTCAAGTAGCCCCCATCCTTGGTACCATCTGAAAATCCGAGCATGATGGTATGCATTTCGTTTCGTTTCTCCAAGTGTTTTCGATACTGCGGAATGTCGAAAAGGGTCTGCATGACCGCTTCGGAAGCATCCATCCCCTTCATCGTTTCAAATAAGGGGACAATGTCAAAGGTAATGTCCTTCTCGTCCCAGCCACACCATCTAAACAGTCCGAAGACGAACAATACGGCAAAAATATCCTCGGAATTACTGATGATGTACCGATTGCACCCATCTTCCCCGTTTGTGTTCTGGATTTCCCGTAGCTGTTGGATATTGGCAATGGTATCCTTCACGATTTCGTCATCAAAATCCTTTGGATTTAGTTTGAAGTTTTTCTTGAGCAACAACTTCACCAATTCCTGTTCCTTTAGTTCATCCAAACTTTCTTTGATGATTCCCTGCTTCTTCAGCACGGTTTCCACCACCAATGTATGTTTGCTATGGTCCTGACGGATATCCAACGTGGCAAAATGGGTCTTGAAGATGTGCACCTTGTCCGTGAAACTATCCAAAATATCGAGGTACAATCCGTGGTAATCCGCAATCAGTTTTTCCCTGATGACATCCAGATGGCCAATGATCTCCGCATAAGTTATGGGAACCGTGGGGTCGAACATTGCCTTGTAGAGTTTGTCGCTCAGTTCGGCAAGGTCTTCCTGCATCCCTTTGAAGGTGAGTTTTTTACGAAGTTCCTTCAACTCGTTGTAATAACACTTCATCAAGGTGAGCCTTAGTTCATCGGCCACTTTGCGGGTAATGTCCGCCGTCACAAAAGGATTTCCATCACGGTCACCACCGGGCCAAAAACCCAGTTTGATGATATTGTAATTCTCAAAATCCTCGTCCTTGATATTGCTCTTCACATATTGGTACAACTCACCAACGGCATTGTAATAGGTATTTCGGAGGATGTAGATGATATTCTTGGCCTCATCCAAAGGGGTTGGCTTTTTCGCATTGATCAATGAGGTGAGGCCCAACTGCTGAAGGGTCACGTCAATGTCATATATCCTGTCCTCGTCTATGAGCGAACGCAACTCGGCGATGATGTCCAAAACAGCGGGGGTATAAAATTGGGTGGGGTGCGCCGTCAAAACGATCCGCGCACTGAAGGTGGACAGTTTTTTGGAAACCTTGTCCCAATTCTTGGTCCGGTTCACCAATTCAAAGTAATCCTTGATGGTGAGCGAGTTACTATATTTTTGGAGATGGGGAAAGGCGGAATCCTCCACACTGTCATAAAGTACCACTTGGCGTTCCACGTATTGGATGATGCGGAACATGAAATCCAAGCGTTCCCTTTCGTCCTTGATATTGGCGAAGTTGGTGAAAAAAACCTCCAAAATCTCTTTGGGGTCCTTGCCATCCCTTAGTCCCCTTTCGCACTGATCGAGCAAAACGGGAATGAGGATCCCCACATTTTCAATATTCTTATACGGCAAGCTCAAGAAAAGGCTATTGTATATATTGAACTTGTTGGTGACCGACTTTTTGAACTCTTCTAACCGTCTGGACTGCTGCATGGATTTTTCGGTGTTAGTGTTTGCTATGTTGAACGATGTCCCAAAGATCGTGATTATAGCGCAACCTTTGGGTCAAATTTGAATGTATCACAATTTAGGGCAGGTGTCCCATAAACGTAACAGTACGACCCATTTTTCCAAAACATAGGAAATCTGGTCGTTTTTCCCAAAAAATCAGCGCACAAAAACCGGCTCGTTGGCTTTTTGGGTATGTTCTTGGCTGAACGTATAGCCATCACGGTCAAAACCTTTGATGTCCTCCAAGGTCTTGGCATCGGTATCGAGGATATAGCGCACCATGGATCCCCTTGCTTTTTTGGCAAAAAAGCTGATCACTTTGAGCTTGTCATCTTTCCAATCCTTGAAAATGGGTGTGATCACGGGCACCTTCAGTTTCTTTTCATCAACGGCCCCAAAATATTCGTTGCTGGCCAGGTTGACGAACAGTTCCCCATCTTCCAACTCGGCGTTCAAGTGGTCGGTGAGCTGCTTTTTCCAAAACTCGTGCAGGTTCTTTTTGCGGCCCACTTTCAATTGGGTGCCCATTTCCAACCGATAGGGCTGGATCAGGTCCAAAGGCTTCAAAACTCCATAGAGCCCGGACAAGATCCGGAGCGTGTCCTGCAATTGATCCATTTTTTTTTCTGGGATGGTGTAGGCATCAAGGCCTTGGTACACATCTCCATTGAAGGCATACACGGCCGGCCTTGCATTTTCCGGGGTAAAAGGAGGCTCAAACTCTTGGTTCCGCTCCCAGTTCAATTGTGCCAGATTGTCGGAAATGGACATCAACTTGGAGAGTGCCTTTGGCTTTTTCTTTTTCAGGACCCCGTTCAACTTTTGGGCTTCTTCCAAAAACTGTGGCTGGCTATATTTCGATGTGGGCAATGTCGTTTCAAAATCGAGCGACTTGGCCGGGGATACAACAATTTTCATGTGTTCTAATTTTACTGTTTTAAAAACTTGCCTGAGCTATCTTGATGGTATCAAGAATGGTCATGGCTCATTCCATTTACCTCAATATTTGGTAAAAATAACGAAGGATTTGGTTTCATGGAAAGATACGCAAAAGGTGTTTTCAATCTAAAGATTGAAAGAAACTATGATTCGTGATGCTTGGCATATCCACGCCATTTTTCGATACAGTTCACCATATCTTCGGGCAACTCGGTATCGAACCGCATGAACTCTCCTGTCACGGGATGCTCAAAGCCCAAGGTCTTGGCGTGCAATGCCTGTCTGGGCAATATCTTAAAGGCGTTTTCCACAAACTGTTTGTACTTGGTGAACGTGGTCCCTTTCAATATCTTTTCGCCACCGTAGCGCTCATCATTGAAAAGCGTGTGCCCAATGTATTTCATGTGTACCCGAATCTGGTGGGTCCTGCCCGTTTCCAGTCGGCACGAGATCAGGGTAACATAGCCAAACCGCTCCAGCACCTTGTAATGGGTCACGGCTTCCTTGCCATCTTCCCCATTGGGATAGACCGTCATCTGCAAACGGTTCTTTGGATTTCGCCCAATGTGCCCTTCAACAGTGCCTTCATCTTCTTCCACATTGCCCCAGACCAGTGCCACGTATTCCCGTTCGCTGCTCTTGTCAAAAAATTGTTGGGCCAAATGGGTCATGGCCCTTTCCGTTTTGGCGATGACCAACAATCCTGAGGTATCCTTATCTATTCGGTGCACCAATCCCGGTCTTTCCGAGCTGTTGTTGGGCAAGTTTTCAAAATGATACACCAATGCATTGATGAGGGTCCCGGAGTAATTGCCATGTCCAGGATGGACCACCATTCCCGCTGGCTTGTTCACCACCAAAAGGGAATCGTCCTCATAGACGATGTCCAATGGAATGTTCTCTGGGGTCAACAGAAATTCATAGGGAGGATGCTCAAACATCACCTTGACCTCGTCTCCAGCCTTTACTTTGTAATTTTGCTTCACCGTGGTCCCATTCACCCAAATATGGCCTTGCTTGGCCGCCTGTTGGATCTTGTTACGGGTGGCATTCTCAATAAAGTTCATCAGGAATTTGTCCACACGCAAAGGTTCCTGCCCTTTGGAGGCCACGAACCTATAATGCTCAAAAAGTTCGTCCTGGGAGAGTTCTTGGTTGTCCTCGATGTCCATGATTATTGGGAATCTGCCTGTACACGGGCACTTCCGGGTATCGTTCCATTGCCACAGATCAATTCAACCTTTGAGGTCTTGGGCAGCTTGTCCCCTGGCTTTACATATTTCCCCCTGAACTTCATGTTGTAGACCATGTCCTTGCCCAATTCGTCTATGTAGGTCACCCGTTCCACTTCCAGGCCCACAGCCCTGAGCATGGCCGTTGCATTGCGTTGGGTAACTTGGATGATATCGGGAACACTTACTTTTTTGTACCCAGATGGGTTCACGGTGAAATAGATCTTACGATTGTCCTTTACCTTGTTGCCCGCTGGAGGGTTCTGGGCCAAAATGGAAAATCTTGGATAATCGGGGTTGTATTCGGACGAGTCCAGCACCTGATAGCGCAAACCCGCTTCCTCGACCGCTTTTCGCATTTCTGCCACCGACATTTTTGAAAAATCCGGGACTTCCACGAACTCACCATGGTTGGTCGTGCCCTTGAGCCATTGCAAGGTGGCAAAAACAATCACCATCGCGGCCACAACGGCCAGTCCCAATTGTATGAGGAACGTTTTACTTTTTAAGAACTCCAAAAAATTTTTCATGCGGAAAACCTTATCGGAACAAATATAGGAAAGCCTTCCCTTTTTTCTTTACTTTGGCAAAGCGATATTTTGAAAAGCAGATGAAAAAGAACATTGCCATTATCATGGGCGGCCACTCCAGTGAATACAACATTTCCATCAAGAGCGGCAACGTGGTGCACAAATTTTTGGATACCCAAAAATACAATACCTATCGAATCATTATCAGCAGGGAAAAATGGATCTATCTTGATGCATCCAACCAAGAATTCCCAGTGGACAAGGCAGATTTCAGCATCCAGCCCAATGGCGCCAAGATCCATTTCGATTGTGTTTTCAATGCCATCCATGGGACGCCTGGTGAGGATGGGCTATTGCAGGCCTATTTTGAACTATTGGGCATTCCCCACACTTCTTGCAACCATTACGAATCGGCCCTTACCTTCAACAAAAGGGACTTGTTGAGTACCCTAAAACCCTATGGTGTGCCCTGCGCCACTTCCTATTACCTGAACAAGGGGCAGGCGGTGGATGAGGCGGCCATTGTGGAAAAAGTGGGACTCCCTTGTTTTGTTAAGGCCAATCGGTCCGGCAGCAGCTACGGGATTTCCAAAGTATATCAAAAGGAAGAACTGGCCGGTGCCATAGAGATGGCTTTCAAAGAGGACAGCCAAGTGATCATTGAATCTTTTTTGGACGGCACTGAAGTATCTGTGGGCGTGATCACCCACAATGGAGAAGTGACAGTGCTACCCATTACCGAAATAGTTTCCGAAAACGATTTTTTTGATTTTGAGGCCAAATACATGGGCAAATCACAGGAAATCACGCCTGCTCGCATATCGACTGCACAGGAGGCCAATGTGAGGAAATTGGCAGAATTTATCTATAGAACACTCGGACTGAAAGGCTTTACCCGAAGTGAATTTATATTTATCGGGGATGTGCCCCATCTTTTGGAGGTCAATACCACACCCGGACTTACAGAGGAAAGCCTATTGCCCCAACAAGCCGGCGTAGCTGGAATTTCCTTGAAAACCTTGTTCGATAGTGCCATTGAAGAGGCCTTACGATAGAAAACCGTATTTTTGGATAAAACCTTTCAACCATGAGACGTGCAGTGTTCCCCGGTTCCTTCGATCCTCTTACCCTAGGACATTATGACATCATAAAAAGGGGGGTTACGCTCTTTGATGAGTTGGTGATCGCCATCGGGATCAATGCGGACAAAAAATACATGTTCTCCTTGGAGGAACGCACGAAATTCATTGAGGAGGCCTTCAAGGACGAACCCAAAATCAAGGTGATGACCTATGAGGGAATGACCGTGGATTTCTGTAAAAAAATAGGAGCGACCTTTATTCTGAGGGGGCTTCGCAACCCTGCCGACTTTGAATTTGAAAAGGCCATAGCCCACACCAACCGAAAACTTTCCGAAATAGAGACCGTGTTCTTGTTGACCTCATCAGGCAAATCCTACATTAGCTCTTCCATCGTCAGGGACGTTATTCGCAACGGTGGTGACTATACGGGACTGGTTCCCGACACCGTTGTGGTCAATTTCTGATTCTTTCACTACATATTTTTCTGTCATTTTTGATATTGTCTTTGAAATAACACTACAATATTGACATTTGTCAAGAAAACAACATTTTTAGGGCCTTTCACAACAATAAATGAGCATGCTGATACATTACGCCTATATTGGTCAGAAATTTCTTAAGAGTATAAAGTTTCCCTAACACCCCCGAGTTTTGAAAGCAGTCGAGAGAATTGCACAACACTACTTACTGAAACAATTGCCCAAAGCGACAGCACTTGTTGCTATGGACGGTATAGTTTCGGACGCCTCAGATTCATGGCTGAATATTTTTGGGATAGCCCCAAAGGACAGTACCGGCGTCAATATTTTTTCCCTCTATGGAGAAAGTGATGCCCTAAGGGAAAAACTAATGGAGAGCAGGGCATTTTCCTTAAGACATAGTATTGGGAAAGAGATGGACAAGCGCTGGCTTGAAAGTACCTTTGCTCCCTGGTACGATGAAAAGGAAAATATCATAGGCACCATTATCCAAACCGATGATATCTCTCGAGAGGTAGATAAGGAACGGGAACTGGAGAAGGCTAACCATATCTTAAAGACCAAATCCGAGGTGGCCCAAGTGGGTTGCTGGGAATACACCATCGCCACTGAAGAACTTTTTTGGTGCGATGAAACCAAAAAAATCCATAATGTAGCCCTATCCTACGACCCCAATGTGACCGATGCCATCGCCTTTTACAAACAAGGATATAGTCGCAACAAAATATCGATGTTGATCCACAGCGCAATCCATGAAGGAGCGCCTTTCAATAAAAAATTGATCATACTGACCCAGACCGGTGAAGAAAAATGGGTGAGCGTTGCAGGAAGACCCATTAGTGAAAATGGGAAGATCGTAAAATTGTTCGGGACCATTCAGGACATCAACGAACAGGTCGCGAACGAAACCAAGATCAAGCAGCACCAACAGTTGCTCACCGCCTTGATAGACAACCTCCCTCTGAACGTGTTCGTAAAGGACCTGGATTCCAAAAAGATATTGGTAAACAAGGCCGAATGCGACTATTTGGGAAAAAGCGCCAAGGACCTCATAGGAAAAACAGATTTTGACCTTTACGACAAGGAAGTGGCAAAAATATCAAGGGAGGAGGACCTTGAGGTGATAAGGACGTTGAAACCCATGCTTGGCAAGGAAACCATCAGCATTAAGAAGGATGGACATATCACCTATTTCCTGACATCCAAAATCCCTCTATTTGACCTGGAAGGAAAAATAAGCGGCCTGATCGGTATAGGGATGGACATCACCGCCATGAAGAAAAAGGAGGACCAGTTGAGGAATTTGATCAACATCACCTCTGTCCAGAACAAAAAACTCATCAATTTTGCCCATATCGTATCGCATAACCTACGCTCCCACTCGGCAAACTTTTCCATGTTGCTGAAATTTTTATCGGAAGAAAAGGACGAAGCGGAAAAGGCCCATATCATGACCATGCTCAACCAGGCATCCGACAGTCTGCTGGAGACTTTGGAGAACCTCAACCAGGTGGTGGACATCAATACCAATGTGACCTTGAGCAAACAACCGCTCAACCTGAACGAAAGCATTGCCAACGTGCGTCAAAACCTTTCCGCTTTTCTGGAAAAGAACAAGGTGAAGATCATCAACAACATCCCATTGGACATGGTGGTCTGGAGTGTTCCCGCCTATTTGGACAGTATCATCCTGAACTTGGTGACCAATGCCGTAAAATACAGCAGTCCCGAAAGGAACCCCATCATCACCATGGATGCAAAAAAGAGGGAAAAAACATTAATTTTCAGTGTATCGGACAATGGTATGGGAATAGACCTTGAAAGATACGGTGATAAAATATTTGGTATGTACAAAACGTTCCATAACAGGAAGGACGCCAAAGGCATAGGCCTATATATCATCAAAAACCAGATAGAGGCCATGGGCGGAAGTATAACAGTTAACAGTGAAGTGGACAAAGGTGCTACTTTCAATGTATATTTCAATGAAGAAAGTAAGTAGCATTTTTATTGTGGACGATGACCCCATAACCGTATTTGGCATCAAAAAAGTACTGAAACCTGTGGCGATATGCGATGATGTGCAAATTTTCCAGAATGGAAAAGAAGCCTTTGACGCCCTGAAGGAACGGACCGAGAACGACCAGTGCATTCCCGAAGTGATCTTTTTGGATATCAACATGCCCGTCATGGACGGTTGGGACTTTTTGGAAGAGCTCATCCTCCTGGACATCAAGGAACACATCATTATCAATATGATCACGTCTTCCATTGATCCCTTGGACTATCAAAAGTGGAACGAGTTCAAGGACAAGTGCCCACACACGCTCAATTTCAAGAACAAACCCATCTTCAAAATTGAGACCAGCGATTTGGACAGCATCAACATGGCCTCGTGAACAGATAATTCGTTATTTTTGGGATTGCCAAAACGTAAATTCCGTTTTGGCCCTACTGATAACAAATACGTGGCACCTTGAAACATATCCTCTCTTTTGCAGTCCTGTTCCTTTTCATATCCTGTGAAACCGAAACACAGAACAAGGAAACCTCTTACCAGACCGTTTACGAAGCATCCGGGGAGAAAGAGACCGCTACCTATGCTGAGACCATCGATTTTTATATAAAGTTGGCCCGAGACTTTCCACAGATCAACATACACACGATTGGAAAGACGGATAGTGGGCAGCCCCTTCATATGGTGACCTTCAATCCGGATGGGGACTTCAACTTTGAGAACATCCGAAAGGAAAAATCGATCATCCTCATCAACAATGGCATACATCCTGGCGAAAGCGATGGGATAGATGCCACCATGATGCTCTACAGGGACCTCGCCACCAAGAATGTGCCTGCACCCGAAAAAACAGTATTGGTCACCATACCCATCTATAACATTGGAGGTGCC
Organism: Flagellimonas hadalis; assembly: GCF_007785775.2. Lineage (GTDB taxonomy): Bacteria > Bacteroidota > Bacteroidia > Flavobacteriales > Flavobacteriaceae > Flagellimonas > Flagellimonas hadalis. Next base: position 93,389 of record NZ_VNIK02000009.1, on the reverse strand, counting down.
CTCAACAGGAACTCGACCACCAGGGCCAACCAAAATGGTCCATTGGAATATGGTTTCCGCGGTAATGCCCTGAACTATGACCTGAACAGGGACTTCATCAAAATGGATTCCAAGAACGCCAAGACCTTTGCGGACATTTTCCATTTGGTAAAGCCCGATGTCTTCATAGACAACCATGTGAGCAATGGAGCTGACTACCAATACACGCTGACCCATTTGTTCACCCAACACAACAAGTTGGGCGGAGATCTTGGCGAATACCTGTACAGTTCCTTTATGCCCGACATCGAAAAGTCGTTGGCCGAAAAAGATTGGGACATCACTCCCTATGTGAATGTTTTCAACATGCCCCCAGAAATGGGTTTCAGTCAATTTATAGACCATCCCAGATATTCCACAGGCTACACCACGCTTTGGAGCACTTTGGGGCTGATGGTGGAAACCCACATGCTAAAGCCCTACAAACAAAGGGTCGATGGCACATACGAGATCATGGAAAGCTTGATCGCTGTGGTGGAAAAAGAGCATGAAAACATAAAGAACCTACGCAAGGTGACCTTGGAGACCAATTTGGACCTATCCGAATATTACCTGAACTGGCAAGTGGACACCACACAAAGTTCCACGCTCCAGTTTAAAGGGTTTGAAGCGGAGCGGCTCACAAGCGAAGTTACCGGACTTCCACGTTTAAAATATGACAGGACAAAACCCTTTACCAAAGAGGTTGTCTATCAGGACCAATATTACCCCGCCGACACTATTTCCGTTCCCGATGCCTATATCATTAGGCAGAGTCAACAGAAAGTCATAGAAAGATTGGATGCCAACAAAATCCAATATTTCAAATTGGACAAGGACACTACCCTGAACGTGGAAACCTATACCATCTTGGACTACAAGACCCGAAACGCACCCTATGAAGGACATTATCTCCATTATGGTACCAAGGTGGAGAAAAACACCAAAAAGATCACTTTCAAACCTGGGGATTATGTGGTTCCCACCCGCCAACCGGGCATAAGATACCTTTTGGAAACCTTGGAACCGCATGCCGTGGACTCCTTTTTCAACTGGAACTTCTTTGACACTTTCCTTCAGCAAAAAGAAGGTTTTTCGCCCTATGTCTTTGAAGATGTTGCCTTGGATATGCTACAGAAAGATTCCATACTTCGTCAAAATTTTGAGGCCAAAAAGAAACTGGACCTCAATTTTGCGAACAACTGGTACGCACAACTGGATTGGATTTTCCAACGTTCCGTGCATCTGGAAGAAGCCTATCTCTCCTACCCCGTTTACAGGGTGGCAAAGGGCAGTGAGGCTTCTGGGATTTTGGCTAGGAAATAAATGGGTCGTCAAACAATAGCCTAATATTTTTGTATGAATTTTTTAGGGCCTTCGCCGCTTTTTCGGGGCCTTTCCATTTCACTTTTTTGATGCCTTCGGCCTTCTCGGCGACCAATTTCCCATCATAATCCGTGGACATCAGAAACCAATGGGTCTGCTTCAACTGGTATTCCCCATTGCGCTTGAATACATGGTAGGTGGTTCGCAGAAACTTCTCGATGACCAAACCAGTCACCCCGGTCTCCTCCTCCACTTCGCGGACAGCAGCATTTTCAATGGATTCGCCTTTGTCCACCTTTCCTTTGGGCAGGTCCCATTTTCCATTTCGATGGATGAACAGCACCTTTCCCTTTGGGTTCACCACAAAACCACCCCCAGCGACCACCACGGGGATCTTGTGCATAAAAAGTTTGAGTATTTTGTTCCCGTCCGGATGGTACAGATAGGCCTTTTTCAATTTCTTCTTGGACAACAGCTCAATGGCCTCCATTATGGAATCACCGTCCAACGAAAACAGGTTGCCGTTGGATTTTTCCGGGCGCTCGTTTGTTAAGATCAGTGGGGACTCATTAACAAAAACTTCATACATTTGCGCAATGGTTTTAGATAAGGGAATTGCTAAAAAGACAGCAGAGCTGCTTTTACAAATTAATGCAATAAAGTTGAAACCCGAAAATCCCTTTACATGGGCATCTGGGTGGAAATCCCCAATTTATTGCGACAACAGGATCATGCTCTCCTATCCGGAAATCCGGAACTTTGTGAGAGAGGAAATGGCCAAACAAGTGGAAAACCTCTACGGAAAGCCCGATGTCATCGCCGGTGTGGCCACAGGAGCCATAGGAATAGGCATTTTGGTGGCAGAAGCGTTGGGACTTCCCTTCATCTATGTGAGGCCCGAACCCAAATCCCATGGACGGCAGAACCAGATTGAAGGCCAATTTGAATCCGGCCAATCCGTTGTGGTCATCGAAGACCTCATCAGTACGGGAAAAAGCAGCCTCAACGCCGTTAAGGCCCTAAAGGACCAAAATGCCAAAGTAAAGGGCATGCTGGCCATCTTTACCTACGGTTTTCCCGTGGCGACCACCAATTTTGAGCAGGAAGGCGTGGAACTGCACACCCTCTCTGACTACGAGCACTTGGTGGAACAGGCATCCGAGACCCATTATATCAAAGAATCACAACTGAAGACCCTGCTGGAGTGGAGATCCAATCCACAGGAATGGAAATAAACGAACACCATGCACATAGAAACCTCCAAAAAGAAAGTATCCAAGAACGATAAGGACGTATTTGACTTCCTCACGGACATCAAAAATTTTGAAACCTTGATGCCAGACAACATCGACAAGTTTGAGGTGCTGGATGAAAAGACCTTCAAATTTGCCCTAAAGGGCATGCCCGAAATCGTGCTCAGACTGAAGGAACAACACCCCTACGATAAAGTGGTCCTGGGCGCGGCCAGTGACAAACTGCCCTTTACCCTGACGGCTGACATTACGGCCTTGGGAGAAAATGAAAGCGAAGTGGGCCTTAGTTTCGAAGGTCAGTTCAATGCCATGATGGCCATGATGATCAAATCTCCCATCACCAATTTCATGGAGACACTTTCCAAAAACTTGGACAAAATATAGCTGAAGCTGAAGGCAAGTGTGCGGTGTCATTATACTGTATCTTGTTCAAGTTCAAGTATCAAATCCAACAAAAGGAAGCACCAAGCCGCAATAACCAAATAACTCAATACCGAACAACAGTTCAATAGAGCAAGGTTACCTCCTTCAGGTCATATTCCCTAAAAATGTGGTCCTCAAGCTCCAAAACGAGCTTGCCTGAATCCGACACCCTTCGAATGAATCCCATGAATCGTTCACCTTTGGCATTGGTAAAAGTGGACGGTTTGTCCTTTCTGAACAGGCATTTTTCGTAGCTTGGCAAAAGTTGGGCCATGGTTTTTCCCTCGATTTCATCCAAATGCAGATGGAGTTTGTCCAAGATGCTGTGCAGCAGTTCATCAAGGTCATAAAAATGTCCCGTGATGGATTTCATCGAAGCCGCTTTTTCAAGATTTTCAAAATGGCCCTGGTTCACGTTCAACCCGATTCCTATAATCGAATTTTGGACCCATTGTCCTTTTAGGACATTTTCAATCAATATACCGCCAATTTTGAAGGAACCTGACATAATGTCGTTGGGCCATTTCACCATCATATTGGGCACGGAAAGCCCCTCCAACGTATCACAAACTGCCAATGACACCCCGATGTTCAGCAAAAATTGCTGTTCAACGGACATTGAGCTATACTTTTTCAAAATACTGAATGTCAGATTTTTACCCTCTTCTGACTGCCAAACAGAACCCATTTGTCCCCTTCCCTTGAGCTGCTTTTTTGCGACAACGACCGTATAATCGGCCAACTGTGCTGATTGCGACAGTTCCTTCAAATACACATTTGTGGAATCCGTGGCATCAAGTTTGATTATCCGAGTATGTTCTCCCAATGTGGTACGCCTTATTGATTTGTTAAAAACTAAGGCTAAGAAAACAAAAAAAACATAACTTTGTAAAAACTAAATTTTTTGAATGCAGAAAACGAAAGCCAGCGCAGATGAACTGATTGCCTTGATTTTGCATGGGATAGAAGACGTAAAAGGAGTTGATATAAATCTACTGGACCTCAGGGAAATCGAAAACACAGTTTGTGACTACTTCATAATCTGCAACGGTACTTCCAACACGCATGTCAATGCAATTGTTTCCTCTATCCAAAAAACCGTAAGCAAGGCCATCCAAGATAAGCCTTGGCACATTGAAGGTTCAGACAACGCAGAGTGGGTATTGATGGACTATGTCAATGTGGTGGTACATGTATTTCAAAAACATATCAGGGAATTCTACGACATTGAAGGACTTTGGGGAGATGCCAAGGTAACGATGGTGGAGAGCAGCTACAATTCTTAAAAAACAATGGCAAAAGAAAACAATCCAAATACCCCTAAGAAACCCCGTTTCAGTTCGTGGTGGATATACGGCGTGGTCATCGCCCTGATCATCGGCTTCCAGTTCTTTGGAGGAAGCAGTTTCTCCAGTACCGAGAAGACCACGACATCCGAGCTGCAGGAATTTTTGCGGAATGGTGACATCGCCAAGATCGTCATCATTACCAATACCCGTCAGGCCAAGGTATATCTTACCGAAGAAGCCCTTAACAAGGATGTGCACAAGGGTGTGGCCAAAAAGCCCCTTTTCCCTTCTTCCAGTTTGATGCCCCAGTATATCCTGGACTATGGTGATCTACAGATTTTCCAGAACGAGATCACGGAGATCAAGAAAGAGAACAACCTGGACACCATTGTGGAATTCGACACCGAATCCAATGTGCTGGGCGATCTATTGTTGTCCTTGCTGCCCTTTGCACTGATCATTGCCATCTGGATCTATTTGATGCGCAGGATGTCAGGAGGTGCCGGAGGAGGTGCCGGGGGACAGATCTTCAACATCGGAAAATCCAAGGCCAAACTATTTGATGAAAAGACCGATACCCGCACTTCCTTTAAGGATGTGGCCGGTTTGGAGGGTGCCAAGGAAGAGGTGCAAGAGATTGTCGAATTCCTTAAAAACCCAGACAAATACACCTCGCTTGGAGGAAAAATACCCAAAGGGGCCCTTTTGGTAGGACCTCCTGGAACAGGTAAGACCCTTTTGGCCAAGGCCGTGGCAGGAGAGGCAAAAGTGCCTTTCTTCTCCCTTTCAGGTTCCGATTTTGTGGAAATGTTCGTAGGTGTGGGAGCTTCCCGCGTGCGCGACCTTTTCAAACAGGCCAAGGACAAGTCCCCTGCCATTATCTTTATTGATGAGATTGATGCCATAGGACGTGCCAGGGGCAAGAACAATTTTACAGGTTCCAACGATGAGCGCGAGAACACCTTGAACCAGTTGCTCACCGAAATGGACGGATTTGGTACCAACACCAACGTCATCGTACTGGCCGCCACCAACCGTGCCGATGTACTGGACAAAGCTTTGATGCGTGCCGGACGATTTGACCGTCAGATCTACGTGGACCTTCCCGATTTGAACGAGAGAAAAGAGATTTTTGAGGTGCACTTGCGCCCCATCAAGACTGCCGAGACATTGGACTTGGACTTTTTGGCCAAACAGACCCCGGGCTTCTCGGGTGCAGACATTGCCAATGTGTGCAACGAGGCGGCACTGATCGCTGCCCGTAAAGAGAAAAAGGCGGTGACCAAACAAGATTTCCTCGATGCCGTTGACAGAATTGTCGGTGGTCTGGAGAAAAAGAACAAGATCATCACCCCTGAAGAGAAAAAGACCATTGCTTACCACGAAGCCGGTCACGCCACCGTGAGCTGGATGCTGGAACATGCCGCACCTTTGGTGAAGGTCACCATTGTCCCACGTGGACAATCGTTGGGGGCTGCCTGGTATTTGCCCGAGGAACGCTTGATCGTTCGTCCAGAACAGATGTTGGACGAAATGTGTGCCACCATGGGAGGCAGGGCCGCTGAAAAGGTCATTTTCGACAAGATTTCCACAGGAGCCTTGAGCGATTTGGAAAAAGTGACCAAACAGGCCAGGGCCATGGTCACCATATATGGTCTGAACGATAAATTGGGGAACATCACCTATTACGATTCCTCTGGGCAGAACGAATATGGCTTTACCAAACCCTATAGTGAGGAGACTGCCCAACGGATCGATCAGGAAATATCCAAAATGATAGAAGAGCAGTACCAAAGGGCCATTAAATTATTGGCCGACAACAAGGACAAACTTACCGAGCTTGCTGACAGGCTTTTGGAAAAAGAAGTTATCTTTAAGGACGATCTGGAAAAGATTTTTGGCAGAAGGCCTTTTGAAAAAGAGGAGGAAAAACTGGAACCTGCCAAATAGATTGGGTTCCAAGCAATGGAGTCTAAACTGAAATAGGAAAAATGCACTCGATACGCTAAATGGGAGTTTTTAAGAAGATTTTCGGAGGAGGAAAAAAGGTTTCCAAGGAAACTTTGGAAACCCGTGGAGACCACATGCCCGATCTGAAAATTCCCATTGACGAAAAGTTTACGATCTATTTCAAGAAAAACGGGGGCAAGTTCATCTATTGCGAGGATTTTTCAGAAATATCCGAAGCGTTGAAAAATATCATTTCGGAGAACAACTGGCAGAACCACATGCTCTATTCCCTCGACCCCAGGTTGGAGACCCGTTTTGCTTCTGAAAAACTTGAATTTACAAGCAACCGGCAGGAAAGTGACATTTTCTTCACTACCTGCGAGCACCTTGTCGCCCACAATGGTTCCATTTTGGTCTGTTCCAACCAAATCAAGGAAAAGAAATTGGACGAGCTCCCTTCCAACCTGATCGTGTTTGCCACTACCAGTCAATTGGTGGATTCCATCAGCGGGGCACTCAAGATCATCAAGGAAAAATACAGAAAGGACATTCCCAACAATATCACCACATTAAAGCACTTTCAACCCACACCGGAGAACAAGGACGATTTCCTTTCCTATGGAAGTGCCTCAAAAAATGTCTATCTTTTACTCCTGGAAGACTACTAGTACATGAAAGAGATTTTAAGGCGCTCCATAACGGGGGTCATCTACGTGGTGCTTCTCTTGGGAGCGGTTTTTTTAAGTTCGGACGCCTTTGACTTCCTGTTCATGGCTTTTGGACTGGCCTGCCTGTATGAATTCAAACGCATCGTAAAGCTTAGGGGATACTACATCTTTGTCGCCTATCTGGCACTCTGGTGGATATTCATCTATCTGGTTCAGGACGGCGCACTGGTAACGCTCCTGATGTTACTGACCATAACGGTAGACTTGGCGCTGCTCTCCTTTCTTTTCTCCAAAAGACCAAAAGAGTTCACGGAACTCCAAAAATCCATCATTGCCGTTTTCTACATTGGTGGCGGATGTATTTTCCTGACCATGATTCCCTATAAGGACGATGCATTTGCCCAATTTTTGATCATGGGCATTTTTATCCTGATCTGGGTCAACGATACATTTGCCTATTTGGTGGGAAGGGCTTTTGGCAGAACAAAATTATTTCCCGCAGTTTCTCCAAAAAAAACCATTGAAGGTTCTGTAGGAGGTCTTATTTTTGCACTGGTGGCCGCATACATCCTTTCTTGGTACGAAACCAAGTTGAGCCTGATGGAATGGATGGCAATGGCCACCTTGATCGTGGTTGCGGGAAGCCTTGGCGATCTATTGGAATCCAAATTCAAACGTATGGCGGGAGTGAAGGACAGTGGTGCCATCCTTCCCGGACATGGTGGGGTTTGGGACCGATTGGACAGTTTGGTGTTCGCTTCCCCATTTGCATATTTGATACTTAATATTTTCTCCTATGTTTCATAAAGAGGGTCAAAAAATAGTCATTTTCACTTTTTTTCTGGTGGTCGCCGCCCTATTTGCCGCACAATACCTTGTTGATGTGGAATGGGCACGGTTCACCATACAGATTGCCGCCCTTGTTGTGCTCATCGCCATCCTCCAGTTTTTTAGGAATCCCAAAAGGCCAGTGACCCCCAACTTTGATGAAATCTTGGCGCCAGTTGATGGCAAGGTAGTGGTCATTGAGGAAGTGGACGAACCCGAATATTTTAAGGAACGAAGAAGACAGGTTTCCATTTTCATGTCACCCGTAAACGTGCATGTCACCCGATACCCAGCCAGCGGAACCGTAACCTATTCCAAATACCATCCCGGGAAATATTTGGTGGCATGGCACCCCAAATCCAGTACCGAGAATGAACGTACCACTGTAGTTCTGCACACTCCAAAATTTGGGGAGATCGGGTACCGACAGATCGCCGGGGCCATGGCCAGGCGTATCGTCAATTATGCGGAAGAGGGCGAACAGGTGGCACAGGGCGAAGATGCCGGATTCATCAAGTTTGGATCAAGGGTGGATCTTTTGTTGCCCCTGAATTGTAACGTCACCGTAAAATTGAACCAAAAAGTGACCGGGGCGAAAACCTGTATTGCATCTGTTAGAAAAGCCGATGACTGACGAAACGCTCCATAAAAAATTTGAGGAGGCAGTGGCTTTTGTGAACAGCTACACCGAACCTTTGCCTGCCGATCTTTTATTGAAACTGTATGCCTATTTCAAGATTGCCAACCGAAATTTTGACAATCCGGGCAGCAGGACCCCTTTGATCAATGCCTTCAAGGCCAATGCGCTGTTCCAAGCCAAGAACATGGGCCGAAAAGAGGCCATGGAAAACTACATTGAACTTGTCAACTCGGAATTGAAAAAGTTTTAGGACGCCAAATTGGGTGCCGCATAGGGCTTTTCAAAATAGGCAAAATAGACCCCTCCAAAAATGGTGGTCAAAAAATAAATTGCCACTAAATAACTGGCCATCGGCAAAAAAGAATCGATCCCAAACCAATCCTTGGTGAAGAAAATCAAGGCCAGCCCCGCCACTCCCCGGAACACTTCAATCCAGACAGCATATTTTTTTCGGTCCATCAAGGTCGTATATCCATAGACACCGACAAAAACAAACGCACCGAACAGCAAAAGCCCCTCAAAACCAATATTGGAATAATTGTAGAACATAAAGAGCATCAAAACCGTGGTCATAATCAGCTGGAACAAAGCATACGCCTTGAGCGAATTGGAAGCTTCCGGCCGGTATTTCTCAAAATTATAGACATCTTCAATGATCTCTACCGGATAGGCTTCCTTCACATCCGCAGGCCGCCAGCCAGTGGGCATGAACCAAATCCGCAGTTTGTCCCAATAGCTGTTCGTTCGCCAGGCATCCTTCACCAATCGCCACAAGTGTTGGAAATTGATGATGATGGGATTCCACGTATTGGCAGGTTTCAAGACACCATATTGGGGCGGTACCTCATCCAGTTCCTCCTGAAATGTTCCGAACATCCTGTCCCAAATACAGAATATCTGCCCCAGGTTCTTGTCGATATACTCCTTGTTGATGGCATGGTGCACACGATGTTGAGAAGGGGTAACGATTACATATTCCAACCATCCCATTTTTCCGATATGTTGGGTATGGTACCAAAACTGGGCAAAAAGATGGATGGGTGCCAAAACGGCTATGACCTCGTGCGGAACACCAAGAAGTGCGGCAGGAATCAACAGCAGCGCATAATAGCCCAAAAGATTGGAAATGGGCTGCCGAAGGGCACAGGCCAGGTTGAATTCTTCACTGCTATGGTGAATGACATGCTGGTTCCAGAAAAAATTGATGTGGTGGCTGAGCCGATGGTTCCAATACCCCGCAAAATCCAGTACAATGAAGGCCACCACCCAGACCAGCCATGTGGCCTTGATCTCGGTAAGGGCCAAATGTTCCAACAAAAATGGATAGCTGACCAGGACGAGTACCAGCCCCAAAGAGTCTTTCACCACATTCGTCAACCCCGAGCTGAGACTGCTCACGGTATCCATCAAGTTATGTTTCTGGTTTTTCACAAAACGGCCATAGAGCACTTCGAAGAGTACCAGACCTAGAAAGAAAGGGGTGGCATATAACAATGCCGTTGCATACGATTCCATTCCAAAAGTTTAAAATTTTAGTCGTTGCAAGTATGGGGCTGTGCACCATGAAGTTACTCCAAATTTTTGAATAATTGGATATCGTTGGCATCTGTCAGGTCGGGAATGTGTTCCAGACGTGGAATACAGAGCACACTCTGCGGGTCATCCATCACCAAATTCCCCACAGCCTTGGGAAGTTCCTTCTCGTCCCGAACCGGATCCAGGGGGCAATTCTGCAAATAGGGGTAAATGTCCTCACCATAAAAACTGAAGATGTTCATGCTCACACGGAGTTCCCCCGTTTCGTCGATATAGTTGGGCATATCCTGTAGAGTAGGTTTTTCAATGATCTTCTTCAGGAAACCATCTTCGGAAATATCCATGACCGCAAATTTGGAGATACGCTCGTCCGTAAACTCAAATCCGGAACTGGCATAACTGATGAGTGCGTTGGCCGCTTTTCTTTCACTCCGCAAATCTTGTAGAGCCCCAACGGAATATAGGTTATCCCCATTACAGACGGTAAAAGTGGATGTTTTGAGCACCGGATATTGATCCAAACATTGCTGAAGGGCATCTGCAGTTCCCAAGGGCTTTTCCCTGTCGCCCGGCACCTTCTGGATGGCCATGAACACCTGCAAACCAGAAGGAAGACCTCCATGATCTACCAGATTTTTGAAAGCCTCATTCCCTGGACTTGTAATCAAATAGAGGTTTTCATAACCAGCTTCCATGGCATTCCTGACCAGATAAAACAAAAAAGGCTTCCCATTTTTTCCAACGGGAATAAGGCTTTTATGCGGAATGTGGTCCATCACGCCCTTGTTTTTTCGATCTGATGACAGACTTCTTTTCATTCGGGACGAAGCCCCTCCTACCATGATCACCAAACTATTGTTTTCCATGTTCACTATTGTGTTATTTCAACTTCGTATACTGCCTTGGCCCCTGCATCCATAAAAGCTTGCCGTACTTTTTCCTTGACATCCCCAATGACCATGGCCACCATGCAGCCACCTCCACCCGAACCTATGGTTTTTGCACCGATGGCCCCTGCCCCAATGGCTGCCTCCATCATCCGTACCATTTCGGCGGGGGTATTCTGGATCTGTTCCTGAAGGATTTTTTGGTGCATATTCATCAAATCTCCCAATTTTTGAAGGTTGGGCAATTTATTCTGCAGTTCCTTCTTGGCCTCGAGCGTGATCTGATAATTATGGATGGCCGCATACCAATGGTTCTGAAATTCATTCGGGACCCATTCCAAGTATTTTTCATAATCATCCAAAACAGACTCCTTCAAAACAAATCCGGGGTGGTTCCTTTTCACGGCCTCGACCGCATTTTGGGCATAGACACGGGCATTCTTGAGCACTTCGAGGGTCTTTTTGGCCAGTCCTGATTCGGCCACCAGCAATTGTCCCATGTTGCCCACCAAGCGTTCACTTTGTCCACTTTCGGTATCGATATAAATCAGACCTCGCTGCGCAATGGTGTATTGATCCATCAATCCACCTGGGGAATCGAAGAACAAGACTTCGGCTTCATAGGCCCATCTACCCACCTGAAAGTCGCTTGTTTCGTCCAATTTATCATTTATCGCCACCAAAAAACGGATCCAGGCCACCAATAGGGCCGAGGAACTGGAAAGGCCTGCGTTAACTGGGATATTCCCCGAGATTTCGACCGTATATCCTTGTCGGTAATAAAACCCCTCATTCTTTAAAACGGACATGGCCGAACGGAAAAAATCACCGGGCCGGACATTTTTTAGGTCATCGTCCAAAGCAATGAAGTCTTCCTCTCCCAGATCCAATAGTTTCAAAATAAATTTTCTTTGGGTATTGGGTCGGGCCGTTATGTTGATATAGCGATCTATGGCTCCCGCAATTACCGGAAGTCCCAGATAATCTTGGTGGTCCCCATAAAAGCAGATACGTGCCGGAACTTGTATTTGAATCATGTGATGGTCAGTTTATAATATCCAAGGGTGTGGTTTCTTTCCAGTTGCCCCTGGTAAAATCAGGAAAGGGTTGTGGGGCCCCGCCACTGGCAACGGAACGCTCGCTCAATGGCGAAACGGCACTCCAGAGACATCCTTCATAGACGTTTTGGTCCAAGGGAAGTCCTTTCTGGAGGCACTCCACGATACGATAGACCATGATTCCGTCCATACCTCCGTGCCCGCTGCCTTTGGCCGCTTCGTTCAGCCTTTTGTATAGTGGATGGTCGTATTTTTCATATAATTTTTCCAATTGTTCGCCCTGCACCCAGGAATGGTGGTCCTTGGTGAGCCCCTCAACACCTCCTTCGAGCGCGACCCGTGTTGGAAATCCGGCCAATGTACCTTTGGTACCCTGGATCAAGTTCAATCTGGAATAGGGCCTGGGACTGGTTTCGTCCCATTGTACCATGATAGTCCTACCTAGGTTCGTTTTGATGATGGAAGTGTTCAAGTCCCCTCCCTTGAACTCCAATTGGTTCCACTTATGGTCTTTTGGATAGTTCTTTTCCGCATAGAGCTCCCGCCCTCGTGATGGGGTGGAGAAGGAAACCAGACTTCCAAAGGTGTCTTCTCCCCTGGCCAAGTTCATATATTGGGCAACGGGACCCAAACCATGGGTAGGATATAGGTTTCCATTTCTCTTGGCATAATGATGGGTGCGCCAAGAACCCGTGCCCCTTTCCTGCTCCTCCATCTGCCATCGCAATTCGTGGATATAAGCGGCCTCGCCATGTAAAATCTCACCGATCACTCCTTGCCTGCACATATTCAGGAACATGAGCTCATCTCGACTGTAGTTCACGTTTTCCAACATCATGCAATGTTTTTGGGTACGCTCACTGGTATCCACAATGTCCCACATTTCTTGAATCGTCAATGCGATGGGTACCTCCACAAAGGCGTGGGCACCTTGCTCCATCGCACCGATGGCCATGGGGGCATGGTTCACCCAATTGGTGGCAATAAAGACCACATCTGGCCGCACCTCCTGCAACATTTTTTGCCATTGGTTTCCATCGCCCCAATATTGCGCTATGTTTTTATGCTTGTTTGGTCCGCCTGCCTCTTTTACCCACTGTGTCTTCTCCTTGACCAAATCTTCATAAAGGTCACAGATGGCAACGACTTCGGTACCCTCCAAGGCCGCAAAGAACTTGGCATGGGTGCCTCCCCGGGCCCCTACCCCGATGAAGGCGGCACGGACCTTTTCAATCTTCGGAGCGGAAAAACCGCCCATGTAGGTCGATGAGATCGGTCTATCGGGGGCTGCCTTTAAATAATTGGGGGCAATGGCCACCGCAGCAGCCGTCAAGGAAGTTTTTTGAATAAAACTTCTTCTATTGAGGTTTTTCATGGTCCATAAAAAGTGTTGGTTCTAATCGATTCCAAAGTATGAAAAAAAATAAAAAGGGAAGCTGGCTTCCCTTTTCAAAAAATGTCCGAATAACCAAAGGTTATTGTAAACTGGCCAAGCTTTTCTCCAAAGTCTCGATCTTGGCCTCGGCATCTGCAGCCTTTTTTCGTTCGATGGCCACCACCTGTTCCGGGGCATTGTTCACAAAGCGTTCATTGCTCAATTTACCTTGTACCGATTTCAAAAAACCTTTGGTGTATTTAAGTTCCTCCTTGATCTTTGCAATTTCGGCCTCCACATCGATGGCACCACTTATCGGAATGAAATACTCGTTGCTCTTCACCCTAAAGGTCAGTGCACCATCCAAACTGGCATCTGTAACCTCTAAATTCGACAGGTTGGCCAACTTCCGAATAATGGCATCCATTTGGTTGTCCACTCCTTCGGCATTCATCATGAAAAGTTCCAATGCATCTTTTTGGGGAATGCTTTTTTCCTTTCGGATGGTCCTGATACCGGAAATCACCTCAGCAGCGAAATCAAATCCATTGATCAGTGCCGTATCCACTTTACCTGGTTTTGGCCATTGGGACACGATCAATGCTTCTTCAGGGGTTCGCTGGGCAATATGTTGCCAGACTTCTTCGGTCAAAAATGGCATGAACGGGTGCAGCAACTTCAAATTTTCTTCAAACAGTTGTATGACCGCATCAAATGTTTTGGTATCGATGGGCTTTTGGTAATCCGGTTTCACGATTTCCAACAACCAGGAACAGAAATCGTCCCAGACCAATTTATAAATGGCCATTAGGGCATCGGAAATACGGTATTTGGAAAAATGGTCCTCTATTTCCACCAACGTCTGGTCAAACTTGGCCTTGTACCAATCGATACCTACTCTGGCCGCTTCGGGCTGCGGGATATCGGCAATCTCCCATCCCCTTACCAACCGGAAAGCGTTCCAAATTTTATTGGCAAAGTTGGAACCTTGTTGGCAAAGTGCCTCATCGAACAAGAGATCGTTGCCCGCCGCAGAACTCAAAAGCAGTCCCACGCGAACACCATCGGCCCCAAAATCCTCGATCAATTTTAGTGCATCGGGCGAATTCCCCAACGATTTGGACATTTTCCGACGCTGTTTGTCACGGACCAATCCGGTCAGATATACATTTTCAAAAGGCCTTTTTCCACGGTATTCATATCCGGCCATGATCATACGGGCCACCCAGAAAAACAGGATATCCGGTCCAGTGACCAGGTCATTGGTCGGGTAATAATAGTCCACTTCTTCATTGTCCGGCTCCAAAATACCACCAAACACACTGATGGGCCATAGCCACGAGGAAAACCAAGTGTCCAAAACGTCCGGGTCTTGTGTCAAGTCCGAAGCCTGAAGTCCGAAGTCCGAAGTTTTTTCCTGTGCCAATTTCAGGGCTTCTTCAGGCGTTTCCGCCACCACAAAATCATCCTGTCCATCCCCATAATAGTAGGCCGGAATCTGCTGGCCCCACCACAATTGACGCGAAATGTTCCAGTCACGGATGTTTTCCATCCAATGGCGATAGGTGTTATCAAATTTGGATGGATATAGTTTGATGTCGTTCGTTTCCAGAACACCTTCGAGGGCCGGTTTGGCCAATTCTTGCATTTTCAGGAACCATTGGTCGGACAGTCGGGGTTCAATGACGGCTTTGGTCCGTTCCGAGGTGCCCACTTTGTTCATGTGCTGTTCCACTTTGACCAAATGGCCCTTTTCCTCCAGCTCCTTTGCAATTTCCTTGCGGACCACAAAACGGTCCTTTCCTTCGTAGTGAAGTCCAAAAGAGTTGAGGCTCGCATCTTCATTAAAGATATCGATGACCTCCAAATTGTGTTTGTCCCCAAGGTTTTTGTCATTTTCATCGTGGGCCGGGGTCACTTTCAGGCAGCCTGTCCCGAATTCCACATCCACATATTCATCCTCAATGATGGGAATCACACGTCCGCAGATGGGCACAATGGCCTTTTTGCCGCGGAGGTGATGGTACCTTTCGTCGTTGGGGTTGATGCAGATCGCGGTATCGCCCAGAATGGTCTCCGGACGGGTGGTGGCAATGGTCACTTTTTCGTCGGAACCTTCTATGGCGTAGGCCAAATAATAGAGATTTCCCTGTCTTTCTTCATAAATGACCTCTTCATCGGACAAGGTGGTCTTGGCCTCAGGGTCCCAATTCACCATTCGGTACCCCCTGTAAACCAATCCTTTATTATAGAGATCCACAAAAACTTTGATCACAGAAGCTGACATATCGTCATCCATCGTGAACTTGGTTCGGTCCCAATCGCAGGAGCAACCCAGTTTTTTCAACTGTTGAAGGATGACACCTCCATACTCATTCGTCCAGTCCCAGGCATGTTTTAGGAATTCTTCCCGAGAGAGGTTGGCCTTGTTGATACCCTCGTCCTTCAATTTGGCGACTACTTTGGCTTCCGTGGCGATGGAAGCGTGGTCCATTCCCGGTACCCAACAGGCATTTTTGCCCAAAAGCCTTGCCCTTCGTATCAAAACATCTTGGATGGTATTGTTGAGCATGTGCCCCATATGCAGCACCCCGGTCACGTTTGGTGGGGGTATCACAATGGTATAGGGCTCCCTTTTATCTGGTTTTGAACTAAAATACCCATGCTCAGTCCAGTAGGCATACCAGTGTCCTTCAACCCTTTGGGGTTCATATTTTGATGGAATCTCCATTTTTCGGTACAGTTTTTGTTAAATGGCTATGGATTGGTTTTTATTGAAGGGAAGCATAATGTTAATTTAATGCAATTCTCCTGATGGAAGCCAATCCAGAAATACGAAACAAAAATAAGTAACGTTATTACATAACAAAAGAATTTTGGATGCAGGTGACAAAACATCTACATTTGGAATTCACCCAAAAACCAAAAATGATGAAAAAAACTGTACTCATGCTGTTTGTCGGGCTTCTGTCTCTAGGGATATATGCCCAGGAAACTGCTAAGATTGAATTTAAGAGCGAGACCATCGATTACGGTGAAATTGAAAAAGGAAGTGACGGTGTCCGGGTATTTGAATTCACGAATACCGGAAGTTCACCTTTGGTGATCAGCAGTGTAAAATCAAGCTGTGGCTGCACCATCCCCAAAAAGCCTGAAGAGCCCATTATGCCCGGAAAGACCGGAAAAATTGAGGTAAAATATGACACCAACCGGGTAGGACCCATCAGAAAGGCCATTACAGTGACCTCCAATGCGGACACGCCCACCAAGGTTCTAAAAATAAAAGGGAACGTTAACGGCCCAGGAGCTAAGTAAGTAAAAAGAAAATTATGACCCTATCCCCGAAAAGCAATTGCTTTTCGGGGATTTTTTTAGTCATCATCGAAAACTTTTTTGAGCACAAAGGAGAACATAAGGTCCTTGTTGTACCTTTCTATGTGTACCTTGATACGTTTGCCTTCTTTTTCGTTCATCATTTTGAGAATTTCCTGTAGTTTGTACCGATGAACACTTTTACCATTGACGGCGAGTATTACGTCCCCTTCGCGCAGTCCCGCCTCGGCAGCAGGGCTCCCGGCCCTGATACCTGACACCACGATTTCCGGCACCAAACTGAGCCTGGTCTTGTTCTCCAATAAGATCTGGACATTACCAAAGGTAGAGTCATCGTCCTTCACAATACCGCCGGGCCCGGCAATGCTTTCGGCAATGTAGCGCAAACCGTTATGTTGGAGTTCCACTCCGGCCAAGTTATAATGGAAGGGTTCTTTAAAGTTTCCGTTTTTCTTTAGGGTGACCAGTGCGCGGGTATAGTCGAAGATGATGTTGAACCGTTTCAGGATCTCACCTCCCACACTGCCATTACGATCGCCAAGATTTTCCAAAGCGGCAAAGGATTCCCAGTATGGAAAGGCCACTTTGGCCTCTTTCAGTTCAAAACCACCGATTTTGACACCGTCGATTTTGCTCCGTTTTCCAAAAATATCACCACTGAGTCCCCTACCCAGATGATCTTCATAGTTTTTTTCCGGTATGTCCAATCCCTTTTCTGGCTCCTGGAACAGCCATAGGGCATCACTACTTCCCGTATCCACGAGCAATTTGACGGGAATATTGGCGGTATCCTTCATCAGTACCGTTCCTTCCACATAGGCCTTGTTGCGCTGAATGACCAAGGGAAGGGTCTGTGTATTCTTTTTCTTTTTGTGCTTGTACAATTGAGGGTTGTGGAGTTTTATGGTATGTGAACCATAATTCACCTCCATGATGAAATCTTTGAAAAGATCATAGCCCATTATACCATGGACCGGTATGCCCAATGAGGTGGAAAAATTGATTTCCCTGTCCAATACCACATAAAGGTCCTGGGAAAAATTCCGAACATCCCCAAGCCGAAAGATGTTGGATTTTGAACTGAGGGCTTTCATGGGTTCCCCAGTCCCAAGTCCCCTGATGGTGACTTCGGACACATTGTTGATGGGTATGGAATCCGATTCGGAAAGATTGAAAAGGATAGGTTTACTGACCCCCGAATCCAAAATAAAGGTGAGGTCTGCACCATTGATCTCCACAGGGATGATGATGAGGTTGTTGATGAGTTCAAACTTGATTTTCTCGAACTTTTGCCCTTTGGGCAAGAAATATCCCTGCGCCAAAACCAACAAGGGCACCATCGTTAAAAAGACAAAAAAAGTAAGCTTTCTTCCCAACATTCTTAATTCTAGCAGGTTGTACATATTAAATATACAAAATAAGACGGTTCGTTCACCTTAAATTAACATTTTGGTCAACAGATAAATAAACCTGTAATGTGTTGTTTTCAAGTGTGGGTTTTCCCATTTTTGCCTAAAATTTAGCACATGCCGAGTATCTCTGAAAAAGGAAGGCAAATGCCTGCCTCCCCCATCCGAAAATTGGTCCCCTATGCCGAAGCTGCAAAGAAGAGAGGGAGCCACGTCATACACCTTAATATAGGGCAACCCGACATCAAGACGCCAAAAGTGGCCTTGGATGCTGTGAGGAACCATAACATCGAGGTCTTGGCCTATAGCATGACCGAAGGTTCGGAAATCTATCGGGAAAAGATAGCGGCCTATTATGCCAAAAAGGACATCCACGTCACCGCCAAGGACATCATTGTGACCACGGGTGGCTCGGAAGCCCTTTCCTTTGCCATGGGGACCATCATGGATGCTGAGGATGAGATCATCATCCCGGAACCCTTCTATGCCAACTACAATGGTTTTGCCACTGCTGCCGGTGTGAAGGTGGTGCCCATTGCCTCATCCATCGACACCAATTTTGCCCTTCCGCCCATCGCAGAATTCGAAAAACTCATCACCCCACAGACGAAGGCCATATTGATCTGTAATCCAGGGAACCCAACAGGATACCTATATAGTAAGGAAGAGATAGAACAACTGGCCACTTTGGTGAAGAAACACGACCTTTTCCTTATTGCGGACGAAGTATATCGCGAGTTCACCTACGAAGGAAGTCAACATTATTCCATTTTGCAGGTCAATGGCCTTGAGGAACATGCCATTGTGGTGGATTCCGTTTCCAAAAGATACAGCATGTGCGGGGCACGTATCGGATGTATCGTTTCCAAGAATAGGGAAGTGATCCAAACCGCAATGAAATTTGCCCAAGCCAGGTTGTCGCCCCCCACTTTCGCCCAGATAGCCAGTGAAGCCGCATTGGAGACCCCTCAGGAATATTTTGATGAAGTCATCGAAGAGTACGTCTCCCGCAGGAATATACTCATCTCCGAACTGAAACAATTGGAGGGCGTAAAAGTAGCCGTGCCACAAGGTGCTTTTTACTGTGTTGTGGAACTGCCCGTTGCCGATGCCGATGATTTTGCACAATGGTTGTTGGAAAAATTTGAAATGGACGGCAATACGGTCATGGTAGCACCTGCGGCAGGCTTTTATGCCACTCCCGGATTGGGAAAAAACCAGATCAGGATTGCCTATGTGCTGGAAAAAGACCAACTTGTAAAGGCCGTCCAGATTTTGGGCAGGGCCTTAAAGGAGTACAACGCCAAGTGACCATACAGGAAAACATATCACTCAAGAGTCACAATACCTTTGGTATTGACGTAAAGGCCCGCTTTTTTGTGGAGATAACCGGATTGGCCCAACTACAAAAGGTACTGGAACTGACGGCATATCCCAAAAGGTTCATCATCAGTGGAGGGAGTAATATGTTGCTCACCAAGGACATTGATGCCCTTGTGATGCACATCAACCTGAAAGGCATTTCCATCGCCGAAGAAAATGGGGAAAGTGTCGAAATCAAGGCCATGGCCGGTGAAAACTGGCACAATCTGGCCATGTGGAGCTTGGACAGAGGGTATGGTGGACTGGAAAACCTATCCCTTATCCCTGGCAATGTGGGAACTGCACCTATACAAAACATTGGCGCCTATGGTGTGGAACTGAAAGATGTCTTTATAAGTTGTACCGCTATGGATGTGGAAACCGGGGAATTGGTCGCCTTCGACAAGGAAGACTGTCAGTTTGGGTACAGGGATTCCATTTTCAAGAACGAAGCGAAGGACAAGTTCATCATCACTTCGGTAAACCTCAGATTGACCAAAAAAGACCACGTGCTGCACACGGGTTATGGCGCCATCGAGGAAGAACTCAAGAGCAACGGCATTGTTTATCCCACCATTAGGGACATTTCCAACGCAGTGATAGCCATTCGGCAAAGCAAATTGCCGGACCCTAAGGAGTTGGGGAACAGTGGCAGTTTTTTCAAAAACCCAGTGATCTCGAAAAAAAAGTTCGACAAGTTCATCAAACATCATCCCAAGGCCCCTTTCTATGAACTGGAAGACGATCAGTTCAAAATACCGGCCGGATGGCTCATTGAACAGTGTGGATTCAAGGGAAAGCGTTTCGGGGATGCCGGGGTTCATGAAAAACAGGCCTTGGTGCTCGTTAATTATGGAAAAGCCACGGGAAAAGAGATCCTTGAGCTGGCCGAGAACATACAGAAGGAAGTAAAGAATAAATTCGGGATAGACATCCTACCCGAAGTGAACATCATAAAATAACCCCCGCATTGAAACCAATAACGGGGGTTATACCAAACCAAACTAACCAAAATTATATGTATCGTAGAGGGTCTTACCCCTTTTTCTTGCTCAATCGAACGCTGACAAGTAAAGCTTTTTCTACCTTAGCGTTGTAGTATGTACGATATAAATCCTATTTTAGATCACTTGTCCCAAAAAAAATACCCAAAGCACCGCAAATGAGCACATTGATTGAGAAACACATTGTTTCGCTACTGGCAGAAAAGGATGATAGGGCCATTGCCCTACTCTATGAAAACTATGGGGATACGCTTTTTGGGGTGGCCCACAAAGTGGTCAAGGACGACGAACTTGCCCAAGATGTGCTCCAAGAAAGTTTCATCAAAATATGGAAAAAGGCCGACTCCTATGATGCCTCAAAAGCCAAGCTCTTCACTTGGCTGTTTCGCATTACCAGGAACACCGCAATCGACAAATTGCGAAGTGTGAACAATAAAGCGAGCAAGGAAGTCCAAATCGACGTTTCAGACGTATATAATCTTGGAGTGAGTGGCATTAGCCCCGAACATCTGGACGTCCAGGAAAACTTGGACAAGATAGAACCCAAGTACAGAATAGTTTTGGAAGCCCTATTTTTTGAGGGAATGACGCAACAAGAGGCAAGTGAGGAACTGGATATCCCCTTGGGCACCATCAAATCCAGACTGAAAATTGGACTTAGGGAACTTGGAAAGATATACGGCACAACAATGGCCTTGCTCATCGTTTTAAATCTATTGTCATGAAAGAGAAAGTTAAAATATTTTTGGAATCCGACTCACTGGAAAAATACCTATTGGGACACACCACAAAAGAAGAGTCCCAGCAAGTGGAAAGGTACATCGCCATGTATCCCGAAGTGAGGCAAACCTATGATGAGCTCCAGAAAAATCTGGAAACCTTTGCAAAAATGTATGCAAGGAAAACCCCTGAAGGCCTTAAGGAAATTATTCTGAGCAGTGCCCGAAAGGAAAGAATGATCAGCAGAAGGTTCTACAGATATGCCATTGCCGCCAGCGTGGCCCTGATGATCTTTGCGGGGTCATCCCTGTTCTTTTGGAACCAGAACAAAAACCTCCAGGAAGAAAATGCATTGGTCACCAACAAGATCAAATATTTGGAGGATGACATGAAAAATCAACTGGAAGACATGAGGAACCAGTTTATCGTCCTCAACAACCCTGATACCAAGAAATATCAGGTAAACGGAAAAAAAGAGGGCAAAGAACTCAAGGCCATCGCCTATATCAACCCGGTAAAAAAACTTTCATATATCAATGTAAGCAACGTTCCCCAGCTACCTGAGAACAAATGTTTCCAGATGTGGGCCGAAGTGAACGGGGAATTGGTGAACTTGGGTGTGATCAAGCAGTTCAACGAAAAGGACAAGCTCCTTGCACTCCCCTATGCCGACAAGGCCATAGGCTACATTACCATTGAACCGGAAGGCGGAAACTCTTCGCCAACCGTGGAGAACATTGTGGCCAACATCACATATTGATAACCCAAATCCCCCACTTTTAGTCAGGCATTTTGTACCTTTGCACAAAAGTTGGATTATGAAGTTAGTACTATTGACCATTGGTTTGTTGGCCCTCGCATTTGCAGGGATTGCCATCAAGATTTGGGGCAAAAAGGACGGAAAGTTCGCTGGCACATGCGCCAGCCAAAGTCCCTTTCTGAACAAAGATGGCGAGGCATGTGGATTTTGCGGAAAAATGCCCGACGAACAGGAATGTAAAAGAGACTCCGTACCTGGATTGCAATAATCCCATCAATATCGTATTTTAGGCAAAAGCCACATTTTTGGAAAAAACCAACGATTCCATCAAAGACATCATCAAGAAGGCAAAGGAAGGAAACCAAATTGCCTTCAGCACACTCTTGGACACCTTTTGGAACGATGTGTACGGATTTCAGCTGCTCCGCACCAAAAATGAAAACGATGCGGAGGACATCACCATCCGCACCTTTTCCCGCGCTTTCGACAAAATAGACACCTACGATGACGCCTACGAGTTCAAGACCTGGCTGATTGCCATCTCCAAAAATCTTCATGTAGACCTCATCCGAAAGCGAAAAAGAAACTTTTTGGACGAAATGGAATCCCAAGGGGATGCCGTGAAAAAAGTACTGGACGAAACCCCTACGGTGGAGGACCGACTGATCACGGAACAGAACCTTGCCGATTTGCTCTTGGACATCAAAAAATTGAAGCCCCATTACCAAGAGGTCATCAACCTACGCTATTTCAACGAATTGAGCTACGCCGCCATTGCCAAGGAACTCAACGAACCCGTGAACAATGTCAAGGTAAAATTGCTCCGCGCCAAAAAACTCCTGGCCGAGATCATCAAAAAAAAGTGAGCCGTCCCAACAACTACATTTTCCTTCCCAGTTTCGTATCTTTGTAAATCAAATTTCTTTGTATGAGCACAAGTGTTGCGGAAAACGTACATCCACCCAAAGGAAAGCCCAAATGGCTCAGGGTAAAGCTCCCCACGGGGAAAAAGTATACCCAGCTCAGGGGGCTTGTGGACAAGTACAATCTCCACACCATCTGCACCTCCGGGAGTTGCCCCAATATGGGCGAATGCTGGGGAGAAGGCACGGCCACCTTTATGATTTTAGGCAACATCTGTACCCGCTCCTGCGGATTCTGCGGGGTGAAGACCGGAAGACCGGAAAGCGTGGATTGGGCAGAACCCGAAAAAGTGGCACGGTCCATCAAGATCATGAACATCAAGCATGCGGTGCTCACCTCCGTGGACAGGGATGACCTCAAAGATATGGGATCCATCATCTGGGCAGAGACCGTAAAGGCGGTACGGAGAATGAACCCTGAAACTACACTGGAAACATTGATTCCTGACTTTCAGGGCATTGAATCCCATTTGGATCGAATGCTCGACGTGGCACCCGAGGTGATTTCACACAATATGGAAACCGTGAAGCGACTTACCCGTGAAGTACGCATACAGGCCAAGTACGAAAGAAGCCTCGAGGTATTGAACTATTTGAAAAAGAACGGTGCCAACCGTACCAAATCGGGCATTATGCTGGGGCTGGGCGAAGAAGAGCACGAGGTCATCACCACGATGGAAGACCTGAGAAAAGCGGATGTGGACGTGGTCACCATTGGACAATACTTGCAACCCTCCAAAAAACACCTTCCCGTAAAGCAGTTCATCCTGCCCGAACAATTCAAAAAATATGAGGAAATCGGACTGGAAATGGGCTTTAGGCATGTGGAGAGCGGGGCATTGGTCCGTTCATCCTACAAAGCGCACAAACACATCCACTAGTCCCTAACCTTCCCCATCACACATCATGAAAGTTATCAGAATAGGCATCAATGGCTTTGGGCGTATCGGCAGGACCCTTTTTAGGCTTCTGGAAAAGCACCCGAACATCCAAGTGGTTGCCATCAACGACCTAGCGGATGCCACTACCTTGGCCCATTTGCTGAAATATGACAGCATACACGGCACCCTCGATGCAGATGTCCGTTCGGAGGGCAATTCGATTATCGTAAATGATCGAAAAATACAGGTGCTCAACCAAAACCACCCCAAAGAAATAGACTGGAAGAGCCATGAAGTGGACCTTGTGGTGGAAGCGACCGGAAAATTCAAGAAAAGGGAACAATTACAACATCATTTGATCAATGGGGCCAGAAAAGTGATCCTTTCCGTGCCGCCAGAGGACGACTCCATCAAAATGGTAGTGTTAGGGGTGAATGAAGGACAAATCGAGGCGGATGACCAGATCATCTCCAATGCCTCCTGTACCACCAACAACGCAGCCCCCATGATCAAGGTGATCAACGAGCTCTGCGGGGTGGAACAGGCGTATATCACCACGATACACTCCTTCACCTCGGACCAAAACCTGCACGATGCGCCACACCGGGACCTCAGAAGGGCCAGAGCGGCCTCACAATCCATCATCCCAACGACCACGGGGGCAGCAAAGGCACTTACGGGCATTTTCCCCGAACTGTCCAATGTCATCGGTGGCTGTGGCATACGCGTTCCAGTGCCCAACGGCTCCCTCACCGATATCACTTTCAACGTGAAAAGGGAAACATCCATTGCCGAAATAAATGCTACCTTTAAGGAATATGCCGAGAATGAGTTAAAAAACATACTCCATTATACCGAAGACCCCATAGTTTCCATCGACATAAACAATAGTTATCATTCTTGTACGTTTGATTCTTTGATGACCTCCGTGATCGGCAAAATGGTGAAGATTATAGGGTGGTATGACAATGAAACTGGATATTGCTCCAGAATTATCGATTTAATAGCTTTGCTTATAAAGAAAGACTACGTTTGACCTCAGGTTTGCAACACAAATGGATGGGCGTAAAAACGCTCCTTATCTTGTGCATGATAGTGTGCACCCAAGCTTCTTTTGGCCAAAACGATACCAGCTCCACCAGTAAAATCCAGTCCATCTTTGATGACTTTATGGACTACAGACACCAGAACAAGGTGGACAAAGCACTGCAGACCCTTGATGAGGCCGCCAATATTGCGGAAAGCAACGAGGACGCCAAATTGTTGCTCGACATCTACCACCAATATGCCCGACTGTTCCTAGAGGAAGGCGATAGGGAAACTGCCCTTTTTTATTGGGACAGGGCCAACATTCTCCTTCGGGATATTTCCTATTCCTTCGGACAGGCCTTCCACCTCTACTTGGAAGCTGCACTCCGCTTTGACGAGGGGAACAATTTCCAATCCCTGAAATTATTGGAGGAATCCAGAAAGCTCAGCAACAACAGGAACCTTGGCAACAACATCCTTCTTTTGGAGGCATACATTTACACCAACATCACCAATTACGAGAATGCCATCAAAAACCTGAATGCACTGATCGTCAACTCAGATGACAAGGAACGGGCCTACCTCGCCACCAAGGCCAACCTGCAATTGGCCAAGATCAGTGTCATCCTCAATGACCTGGATGAAGGCATCATCCACGCCAAGGCCACCTTGGAACTGGCCGAAAAGTATGGGTTTGCCAAAGAGGTGAAAAACGCCTATGAACAGTTGTCCGGCATCTATGAAAAAACGGGGCGCTATGACGAATCGCTCTTCTACACCAAGAAACTGGAGCGCATCAAGGACTCTATTTTCAATATAGAAAAGGCCAAACTTGACCTTGTGACCGCAGACAAGATCCGTTTTGAGCACCAAATGACCGAACTGAACAAGCTGCAGGCCAAAAATGAAGAACTGAGCGAATCCAAAAATAGATCGGAGATCACCGCCATTTTGACCTCAGCGTTTTTGACCATTATCTCCCTATTGGCCGTGTCCCTTTTTAGGAACAACCAGATCAAATTGAAGACGAACGATCTTCTGTACACCAAGAACAAGGAATTGGAGCTGGCCAGGGATGCTGCGGTTTCCGCCATGGAGGCCAAAACGAATTTCTTGTCCACTGTGACCCACGAGCTCCGAACACCGCTCTATGCCGTGACCGGGCTCACCCATTTGCTCTTGGAGGAAAACCCTTCGGAACACCAAAAAGAACATTTGAAATCGTTGAAATTCTCCGGGGAATACCTATTGAACTTCATCAATGACATCCTTCAGATCAATAAAATAGACGCGGACAAATTGGAACCGTTGAGCATTGAGTTCAAATTGAACAAAGTACTTACGGATGTTGTGGATTCCCTACAACAGAATGCCAACGAGAACAAGACCAAGTTGATCCTTGATTACGACCCCAACATACCCCAACAGCTTCTTGGTGACCCCATTAAGCTTTCACAGATATTCATGAACCTAGTGGGCAACGCCCTTAAGTTCGCCAAAAATGGAAAGGTCGAAGTGATAGCCAAAATGCTCAGAAAGGAAGAGGACCAAGTAAAACTCTATTTTGAGGTAAGGGACAATGGTATTGGAATCTCCGATGAACAACAGAAACACATTTTTGACAGTTTTGAACAGGGATCCATCCAAATCAACCGGGAATATGGGGGTACAGGTCTTGGCCTAACCATAGTGAAGAGTCTTTTGGGGCTATTTGGCAGCACCATCCACCTGGAAAGTGAACTGGGACATGGCAGCTCCTTCTTTTTTGAAATGGACCTAAAATGTGACAGCAAGGCCTTGGACGAACTGTCCTTTGAACTGCATCCGGAAGAATTTGATTTCAGTGGATTACATGTGTTGGTCGTTGAGGACAACAAGATCAACCAGGTCATCACCAAAAAGATGCTCAACAAAAAGGAGATCAGCTGCGATATTGCCAACAATGGGAACGAGGCCATCGATTTGGCCAAGACCAATACTTACGATGCCATTTTGATGGACATCCATATGCCCGGCATAAGTGGCGAGGAAGCTACCCGACAGATCCGAAAGTTCAATCAGGATATTCCCATCATAGCCCTAACGGCCATTTCCTTGGATGACAGTTTGGAAAGTTTTTATCAGGCAGGCTGCAACGATGTGGTGACCAAGCCTTTCAAGCCGGAGGTATTCTATCAAAAAATTGGGGAGAACATCTTCAAGAGCAAAATCCAAGGTCCCATCGGTTCCATCTAGACCACTTTTTTAATCATCTTTTCCAGCGTGGCCACATCCGAAGCATCAAAACGGTGGGTTATCTGCACATAAAATAGATGTTCCAACCGGCCTTCCAACCGCACGAAATCCTTTTCCGTGGTCAACACCACTTCGTGGTCCTTGAACCTCTCGATCTCCTTGTCCGTGAAATGGTGGTGGTCCCCATACTCAAAATGTTCAAATTGGATGCCCAATGAAGCCAAATGATCAACAAGGGGACCCGGAGACGCAATCCCAGTGACCAGGGCGACTTGTTTTCCCTTCAAGTCCAACAGTTCCATTTTTTTTTGCCCGCCATCGGTAACCTCGTTGCGGTATTCCAAAGTGGCAAAGAGTATTTGCTGATCGGCACCGGCCCTTAACCTTCTCGTCATTTGCCCCCGTTCGGCAGTGGATAGATTGGCCGGACACTTGGTCACGATGATGACATCCGCCCTCTGGGCTTCCCTCTTACTGTCCCTCAAATTTCCCGTGGGCAAATACCAATCATCCACAAAGAGGGCACTGTGCATGGTAAGAAGGATAGAAATGGTAGGTTTCACACGTCTGTGCTGAAAAGCATCGTCCAAAATGATTACTTCAGGCTTCACGAACTCTTCCAGTTGGGCAATGCCGTTTCGCCTGTCCGCATCCACAGCGACGGCCACGTCCGGAAACTTCTTTTTCAATTGGTAGGGCTCGTCCCCAAGATCCAAGACCCCGCTATGGGGCGTGGCCAAAAGAAAACCTTTGGACTTTCTTTTGTAGCCCCTGCTCAACACGGCCACCCTGTGGTCATGCAACATCCGGATAAGGTATTCCGTCATTGGGGTCTTGCCTGTGCCCCCAACACTCAGGTTGCCCACACAAATGGTAGGTGTTCCATAGGACCTGGAGGTAAAGATTCCCACATCGTACAGAAAATTTCTTAGATAAACCACCAAGGCATAGACCAAGGAAAACGGAAATGCTATTTTACGGAGCAGTTGCTGCATTGAACGAAAATATAATATTTTATCTTTAGCACATTTAAGAATTTTAAAATGACCGTACAGGACATCACAAAAATACTGGAAGAGCTTGCTCCCTTGGCACATGCCGAGGATTTTGACAATGTGGGGCTATTGGTAGGGAACCCGAACATGGCCGTAAAGGGCGTTTTGGTGACCTTGGACACGCTTGAAAATGTAGTGGATGAAGCCATTGAGAAGAAATATAACATGATCGTGAGCTTCCACCCCATCATCTTCGGGGGTCTCAAAAAACTTACCGGAAGCACCTATGTGGAGCGGGTGGTGATGAAGGCCATTGCCCACAACATTGCCATCTACAGCATGCACACTGCCCTGGACAACAGCATTATGGGCGTGAATGCAAAAATCTGTGAGGTATTGGACATCAAGAATCCCAAAATCCTCATCCCACGAAAAGGAGCCATAAAAAAATTGACCACTTATGCCCCTTTGCAAGATGCCGAAAAGGTGAAAGATGCCCTTTTTGCCGTTGGGGCAGGTGAAATCGGAAAATACAGCAACTGCAGTTATAGCCTGGAAGGTACAGGAAGTTTCAAAGCGGGCAACAAAGCGAACCCGGCAGTGGGAAAAATCGGGGAGATCCATTTTGAGAAGGAAACGCAGATCAATGTGATCTATACCTTTGAAAAGGAGAATAAAATACTGGAAGCCCTTTTTACGGCCCATCCCTATGAAGAAGTGGCCCATGAGGTGGTCACTTTGGAAAACACCAATCAGGACATGGGCATGGGCATGGTCGGGACTTTGGATAAAGAGATGGACGAAAGGGAGTTTTTGTTATGGGTCAAAGAGCGGATGGGGGCGTCTGTGGTGAGACACTCCCGTTTATTGGGCAAAAAGGTCAGGAAGGTGGCCGTTCTTGGGGGCAGTGGTGCCTTTGCGATAGCTGTGGCCAAGCGTTCGGGGGCCGATGTTTTCATCACTTCGGACATTAAATACCACCAGTTTTTTGAGGCGGAGGACCAAATCGTGATCGCCGATATTGGGCACTTTGAAACTGAGCAGTTTACAAAAGATTTATTGGTTGATCATCTTACAAAAAAAATTCCTAATTTTGCAGTCGCTTTATCAGAGAGTATTACGAATCCCATCAAGTATCTATAAAATTATATGGCGAACAAGAAAGAAAGCACCGTGGAGGAAAAATTGAGAGCTCTGTACGATTTGCAGCTTATCGATTCCAGGGTTGATGAAATACGCAACATTAGGGGCGAACTGCCTTTGGAAGTACAGGACCTGGAAGATGAGGTCCATGGCCTTAGGACCAGGTTGGACAAGTTGAAGACAGATCTTGAGACCATCAATTTTGAAATCACTGCCAAGAAAAATCTTATCGATGAGTCCAAGACGCTCATCAAAAAATACAACGAGCAACAAAAGAACGTCAGGAACAGCCGGGAGTTCAATTCGTTGACCAAGGAAGTGGAGTTCCAAGAACTGGAAATCCAATTGGCCGAGAAGAACATCAAGGAGTTCAAGGTGCAGATTGAGCAGAAAAAAGAGGTGATTGCCCAGACCAAGGACAAACTGACCGAGCGTGAGGGACACCTAAAGCATAAAAAAGGGGAGTTGGACGCTATTTTGGCCGAGACCGAAAAAGAGGAAAAAGCCCTTTTGAAAAAATCAGAGGAATTCGAGGACAAGATTGAGGACAGATTGGTGCAAGCCTACAAAAGGATCCGTCACAATGTGAAAAACGGTCTTGCCGTGGTTGCCGTGGAGCGTGGGGCCTCAGGAGGTTCTTTCTTCACCATTCCACCACAGGTACAGGTAGAGATCGCTTCCCGCAAGAAGATCATCACCGATGAGCACAGTGGCAGGATTTTGGTAGACCCGCTTTTGGCCGAGGAAGAACAGGAAAAAATGCAAGAGCTTTTCGCTAAGTTTTAATTGCATTTTCACTAGATAACAAAAAAGCCACCCAAAGGGTGGCTTTTTTGTTGGTTTGCAGATTACTTTGACCCCGCTGGGCATTTGGGGAGGTCTCTTATACCAAAACCGTCAATATGTACAACGATGGGGGACTTTATTACTCCCCTAACAGTTCCAATATTTTATGCTCCACTTCCTGGGAGTCCCATTTTTCTTCAATATGGGGCATTCCCATGACCTCCTTCATGATCTTTTCCTGCTGGTCCCCAATGGCCAATGCCTCTGCATAAGGCCTTTCGGAAAAAGTGACCCGGCTATAGACTGGCACCCACTTCTCTGGATGTTTTGCCGCAAAATGTTTCTCAATCTTTTTTTGCAGTAGAAATTTGGGATCGGCCGTTTTACTGCTCATTTCCACAAAATTCCTGTAACTGAGTTCCGCAATCGCATCTGCGTTGGGCTTACGCTCTTTTTGATAGGTCGAAAAAATAGTGTCCCAATCGTCCCCGTGGGCATCCATCAACTTATCGAGCATATAAATGTCCTCAAAGCCCGCGTTCATGCCCTGCCCATAAAAGGGTACAATGGCATGGGCGGAATCCCCGATCAAGGCCACTTTGTTCCAATAGGTCCACGGATAACATTTCATGGTGACCATGGCACTTGTGGGGTTATTGAAAAAATCTTTGGTCAAATCCTCGATATCCTTTCGCACATTGGGGAAATATTCCTTGAAAAACGCACGGGCATCATCTTCCGTTGCAATGCTCTCAAAGGACACTTCTCCTTCAAAAGGCAAAAAAAGCGTACAGGTGAAACTGCCATCCACATTGGGCATGGCTATGAGCATGAACTGACCCCTGGGCCATATGTGGAAAGAGTTTTTGTCCAATTTGTGGGTACCGTCCTCATTGGCCGGAATGGTAAGTTCCTTATAGCCCACATCTATAAAATCTTGGGAATAATCGAACCTGCTCTGGCGTTGCATCTTGTGCCTGACCCTTGAGAATGCCCCATCACAGCCGAACACGAGATCGTACTGATATTCCTTCCACTCCCCTTTTTCGGATTCGCCCGTATATAATCTTGCTGTGGGTAGATCAATGTCCCATACTTTTTCATTGAAACGGAACTCGGTCCCTTCCTCTTCCGCCAAATCGATCATTCGCTTGTTCAGGATGCCCCGGGAAATGGACCAAATGGCCTCCCCTTCCTTACCATATTTCTGAAAATACACCGGTTTGTCGTTCACGTGCATGGCACGCTTGTCCAAAGGAATGGCTATTTCCTTGATCTTTGCTTCGAGACCTACTTGCTCGAGGGAGCGCCAACCCCTATTGCTCATGGCCAGATTGATGGATCGGCCAGAAAATTTGATGGTCCTGATATCGGGCCTTCTGTCAAAAACCGTAACCGTGTGTCCCTTTTTTCGAAGATAAATTGCCAAGAGCGAGCCCACCAATCCGGAACCGATGATGGCTATATTTTTGGGAGTCTGTGCCATAAATGCCCGTTTGGGCCAATTCTAGTTAAGCTTCAAAAATACGGATTTTTCACTTGTATTCCCTGTAACTTGTTCATTATACAATTCCTGCCCAAGTCTGTAAAAGGAAGATGGAATCTACCATTGGCCCATGTTTAGGAATTTTTAACAGGCCCTTGAAATCCCTTTTCTCCAATCCGGCCGTATATATTACAAATATCCCGCTTCGGCGTCCATATATATGAAAAAAGTCCTTCTCAAAAATTTGCGAAGGACTTTTTCCCTTTTAGGCCCTGTGGTTTTTATTTCAAGATTCCATCAACGATTCCGTACTCCACGGATTCTTCGGCACCCATCCAGTAATCACGATCAAAATCCTTCATTACCTTTTCGAAGGATTGCCCGCAATTGTCCGCCAAAATACGTGCCCCCAACTCCTTGGTCTTGATGATCTCCTTGGCCTGTATCTCGATGTTTGAGGCCTGGCCCCTGGCACCACCACTGGGCTGGTGGATCATCACCCGTGCATGGGGCTGGATGAACCTTCTCCCCTTTTCACCCACGGACAGAAGAATGGAACCCATGGAGGCCGCCAATCCACTACAAACAGTGGAAACCGGGCTTTTGATCTGCTTGATGGTGTCGTAAATGGCAAAGCCAGAGGTCACATAACCTCCTGGACTGTTGATGATCAATTGGATCTCCTTATGGTTCTGAAGATCCAAATAGAGCAAACGATCTATGACATGCTTGGCAGAATCATCATCTACTTGGCCCCACAAAAATATCTTGCGCTCATCGAGCAACTTCTCTTGGATCAATTCCTGTACCTTTCCTTTTTTTGAACTCATTTTTTTATTGTTGTGAACCTCAAAAATAATCAAATTCCAAGGAAATTGCGCCACGACCTTGCCACAATGGAACTATTATGACAGTATCTCCACTTTTTGGGACACCACATCCTTTATCGGGATAACGAACTTGCCCTTGTAGGTGACCAAGGTGAGGCTATTGTTGTCAATGGATTCTATAGTGCCCTCATCTTCCCCGATCACGATCCTGTCGCCGACCGCATATGTTTTTCGAGTATAAAAGGACCTTAGCAAATCGGCAATGATTTCCCTGGATCCCAATCCAACCCCCAGCGCAAAGGACAAAAGGAAGGAACCCATGATCAAGGTGATGTTGTTGGTGATGATGGTCGTGTCCACCCCAGCTTGGTTCAAGGCGGTAACGGACATAAAGATGACAATGACATAGAACAAAAGGTTGCTCACCAGGTTGGATCCGCCAAACTCCAAGGAATCGAACAACCGCTTTACGGTGTTCTTCACAAAGTTGCCGATGTAGAACCCGATCATGAGCAGGGCCAGCGCACTGAAGAAACGGGGCAGGTAATGGAGCAGGTTGCCGATCTCAACCGAAATGATCTGCCAGTTGAGGATATCCGCGGCCACGATCAAAAATACCAAGATCAAAAGCCATTTGACAAAACCTAGGATGATCTTGCTCACATCGATCTTAAAATCCCCTTTGCTTGTCATGCCCATGCCATTTATCTTATCGTTGAGGAGGTTGACCTTGGCCAGTCTCAATATGCGGCCCAACAAAAACATGACAATTTTGATGACCAGCCATCCCAGGAGCATGATCACAGTGGCCCCGATTATTTTTGGAAATACCTGTGCCACTTCCTTGCCCATGGCCGAGAGGGAATCGAATGCAATATTCTTCCAGTTGTTGATTGTTTCCATAATTGATGTTTATTTATATAGTGTTGTTGATAGGTTTCAGTTTTCTCCCAGTGTCCTAAAAAGTTTTCGCAGGGCACTTCCCAAGTTGATGGAAAACAAAGAGGCCATGTCCATGACCAACTTTGCGGCCGCAATGTCGTTCATGATTTTCTTTTTCATGCCGGGCGGGGCCTCCCTAAGTGAGGCCTCCAGCTCTTTGAACGGGTTTTTGTGTTGCTCTGCCATCTATTCCTGGGTATTGTAGATTTCCAATAATCTTTCCTTTGCTCTCTTCAACCGCATCTTCACGGCACTCTCCCCTAAGTCCATCAAGTTGACCAGGTCCTTTATACTGGCACCGTCTTGATATTTCAACAACAACAGGGACTTGTCCTCCACAGAGATCATTTCGAGGGCTTTTTTGAGCCGGTCCGCCTTCATTTCGTAGAGGCTCTCATCGGGCACGTCTTCGGTGAGCTTATATTCGGTCTCTTCGACCTGTACGGACTGGTCCTGTATTTTTCGCTGTTTGTTCCGGTTGATATAGTTGACACAAAAGTTATAGGTAAAAGAATATAGCCAGGTGGAGAACTTGGATTTCCCCTTGAACGTCCGCAACTTAATGAAAAGTTGGAGAAAAACGTCCTGTGTCAGGTCCTGGGCCTCGTCATCGGATTTTGCAAATCCATAGCATTTGTTGTACACCATCTTGGCATAGCGGTCATACAACTTCTCGAACAACAAAGGGTCGTTGCTCGCAACAATCTGTTCCACTAATTCCTCATCCGACAGATGGGCATAAAGGTCTTCTGCTTCCAAAAACGTTTTGTCGGGGTTACTTATCAGTATTAGAAACAGTTTTTTGAGAAAAGTCACTCCAGGGTCGATTTAATTTATAGTGGTCTTTCGAAAATGGGCGCGAAAATAGTGGAATTTCAGGTATATTTGGTTAAAAACCAGATATGAAGACTGTTTACCTCGTTGGAATGTGCTCCCTGATCCTTTTGATGGGCTGCAAAACCGAAACCAAAAAAACGGAAGAGGCCACTGAGCCTGAAAAAACCGTCCCCGAACTGGTGGCGGATGCGCATGGTTTCCAAAACTGGAAATCGGTGAAGGAGATTACCTTTACCTTCAACGTGGATAGGGATTCCATGCACTTTGAGCGCAGCTGGGCATGGAGGCCCAAACTGAACGAAGTGACCGCCATTTCCGGCCAGGACACCTTGATCTATAACAAAGGGGACATGGATTCCATCGCCTACAAGACCAATGCAGGTTTTATCAATGACCGATACTGGCTGTTGGCGCCCTTCAACCTGATGTGGGACTCCAAGAGCTATACGTTTGAGCACTCAGCGGACGCAAAGGCACCCATCAGTGGGGAGCAGATGCAAAAACTGACCATCGTGTACAAGAACGAGGGTGGCTATACCCCGGGGGATGCCTATGATCTTTATTTCAAAGACGACCATATCATCCGGGAATGGGTCTATCGCAAGTCCAACCAAGAAGAGCCTTCGCTGACCGCCAGTTGGGAGGATTATACCGATGTGGGCGGGCTGAAACTGGCACAGGAATACAACAGACCCGAAGGGGGCACCAAACTGTATTTTACGGGGTTGACGGTAAAAAAGGAGTAAGAACACAAGTATGAGCCATTACATCTTTTATATTCCATTTTGGATATATCGGTGTTCTTTGCATCCATATAAGCAAGTTGTTATCCAATCCGTTGTCTAAATTCAGAAAAGAAAAGTTTAGAAGAATAGGAACAAATATGGGTTTTTGATACTCATGATAGTCCTATTCGATTCTTGTGATCTAAAAAACGGATGTGGATTACAAATGAAAGAACTGATGGAAACATTGATAGCGGACTCTGAACAGCATCAAAAAATTGGACCAAAATTAATCAATTCAAAAGGTTGAAATGAAAATTGAAACCCACACCATAAATAGTATAAAAATAGGCGAACTCATCTCGGACCAAATCATTTTAAAAACACCGGAAGACGGACTGGAAATTTTTGGAAACCTATATTACCAAGGGTTTGATAAAATCATCCTGTACGAGAAAAATATAATTCCTGACTTTTTTGATTTAAAAACAAAGATTGCAGGTGAAATACTTCAAAAGTTCGCACAATACGGAATGCCTTTAGCCATTGTTGGGGATTTTTCAAAATTTGAAAGTAAGAGTTTAAATGACTTTATTTTTGAGAGCAACAAAGGAAAACATATCAACTTTGCCATATCAAAATCAGAAGCTATAAAAGCTCTGTCAAAATAACCAACATTAATGGAAACATATGATGCGTATAGTAGAGAAGAACTGGATGAAGCTAAAGTTGCAATTATTTCCATCATACACAAATGCGAAAAAGCATTACCTAAATTAAAGGAAAAATCTTCTCAACAAACTTTGCTTAAACGCAGGATTAAAGCAATGTATATCGCATTAAGCTTGATTGAAAAGGAAACTATTGGATTTGACATCTAATAGGACTGAATGTAAAATGGCCAGAATGGCCAAAATTGAGTTGTTATGTAAGCGAGCAGAGAAGTGTTTTAAAAACCATCATAAGCAACATGCAAGGTCATTTTTCACCAAATTTCAAAACAACCAATTTTTCATTTCCGCTTCTTACCCAGAAAAAAAGTAACTCCCATAACCAATACAGCCATACCCAACAACAGCATAAAGCTATACCTCAACGAAGCACTTTCTGCAATGAACCCCAGAATGACAGGGCCCAACAAAAAACCGATATAACCCGAGCCTGCAATAAAGGCAACTCCTTGGGAAGAGTCCACTCCCTTTACATTCCCGCCTATCCGGAACAATTCGGGCACAATGACCGAAAACCCAAGGCCATTAAAGGCAAATCCAATAATGGACAATGTGGTATGCTGCGTGAGTACCAACAAATAGCCCAAAGCAGCGATAAAGGCGCCCAACCCCACAATTTTAATGGGTCCAATTTTAGCACTGATCCCATCACCAAGAAATCTGCCCAAGGTCATGGTCGTGGAAAACGCCAAGAACCCTGCGCCAATCAGCAATTCGGGTGCCATGGTCATTTCTTTGAGGTAAAGCCCGCTCCAGTCGATGATGGCACCTTCGCTTCCAAAAGAAACAAAACCAATGATGCCCAACAGCAGCAAAGGCTTAAAAAGTTTGAGACTAAACGGTTCTTTTTCCACGGGAGCGGCAACAATATGGATATAATGTTTTCTAAAATACAGATTGAGGATAAACACCAACACTACCGTAATGCCCATGTGCAGCACCGGGCTGCCAATAACAGGGATCAGGAAACTGCCCAGCCCCACCAAAATACCACCCAGACTAAAAAAACCATGGGCCGCCGACATGAAATTTTGCTTGTCCTCTTTTTCAATCTCGGTCACCAAGGTGTTTATGGCAATATCAATAAAACCATTGCCCGCCCCAAATAGGTACAGTGCCGCCATCAACAGATTATAATTAGGGGCCATAAGCGGCAGCATGGCCGTAGCGGTGACGCCTACAACACCAAACCAAGAAGCCCTGCCCACTCCAATTTTGTTGATGAACTTCGATGCCACCGGAATAATGGTGAACACGCCGAGGGACAGACAGAACAAGGCAATCCCCAAATCCGCCTTATCTATGCCCAACTTTTCTTTTACGGTGGGGATATATATGGCCCAGGTACCAAACCAGATATTGATACTGGTAAAAACCCATGCCGCTCCAAAATATCTTGGATTGGACAGAATCAATTTGAGGGACTTCATAAAGGTGGACGGTTGGTTGGGTTCATATAAAGGTAGTAAACGCTTATTTGTTTTGTGTGCCTTGTTTCAAGATCTGCCCAAAACGGTACATATCTTCGTAGGAACAATAGAACGGAGCCGGAGCCAAGCGGATTACATTGGGTTCCCTCCAATCGGTGATCACCCCATTTTCCATCAGGTAATCAAAAAGGGCCCTGCCCTCACCGTGCAAAAATACGGACAGCTGGCAGCCCCTTTCCGTTGGGGTGATGATCTCAAAAGTACTGTCCACCTGCTTGTCTATCTCATGGAGAATAAATTCCAGATAGGCCACGATGGTCTTTTGCTTTTCGATCAAAGCATCCATACCCACCTCATCGAACAGTTCCAAAGAGGCCAAATAGGGGGCCAATGACAGTATGGGCGGGTTGCTCAACTGCCAGGCATCGGCCGAAGCAATGGGATCAAACTCGGGCTTCATCAAAAAACGGGTCTCCTTTTTGTTGCCCCACCATCCCTCAAAACGGGGGATATCCTTCTTGCCCAGATGTTTCTCATGGACAAAGATCCCGGAAGCATTCCCCGGACCACTGTTCATGTATTTGTAACTACACCACGAAGCAAAATCAGCGTTCCAATCGTGCAGGTTGAGTTTTACATTTCCTACGGCATGCGCCAAGTCCCAACCCACAAAGGCCCCAACGGCTTTTCCGGCTGCGGTGATGGTCTGCATGTCCAGCACTTGACCGTTATAGTAATTCACTCCGCCCATCAGCACCAGGGCCAGCTCTTCTCCTACCTCATCGATTTTTTGGATGATGTCCTCCGTGCGCCAAGCATGCTCTCCATCTCTTTTTTTCACTTCAACAATGGCTTCTTTTGGGTCCAGGCCATGAAAACGGACTTGACTTTGCAACATATATTGGTCAGATGGAAAGGCCTTTTCCTCACAGATGATCTTGAACCGTTTTGCAGTTGGCCTGTAGAAGGATACCATCAATAGGTGTAGGTTCACGGTGAGTGTGTTCATCACCGAAATTTCTTTGGGCTGTGCACCCACCACTTTGGCCAATCCTTCAGCAAGTCTTTCATGATAGTCCCACCACGGTTTTTCAGCATAAAAATGCCCCTCTACGGCCAGTTCCCTCCAATCCTTCATCACCTCGTCCACATATTTTTGTGTTCTTTTGGGTTGAAGTCCCAAGGAATTTCCAGTGAAATAGATGACATCGCTGCCATTTACCTGCGGATAGTGGAACTCTTGCTTGTATTTGGAAAGCTGGTCCGCTGCATCAAGCTGTTGTGCAAATTCCAGTGTGTTTTGGAATGTCATGTGCTTTTGGTTTGTTTCAAAAATACGATTTGAGAAAGTAATCCATGCAAAAGAAATTGTATATCCGTAATTGTACCAATGGTCAATTCAAATGTCACATCGATCCCTTCGGCTTCGCTCAGGGTAAACTAAAGTCGAGATGTCTTTGTCTACCTTTCGACTGCGCTCAAGAGGACAAAGACAGAACATTGGCACAAACCATCAAGGCAACTGGTACAATTGTGTGTAATCGATAAAAAAATCACTCCAACCGCATTTCTATGATATGTTTTTTAAACCCAACTTTTTCATAGGCCCTGATAGCAGGTAGGTTATCGCTGTAAACCGTTAACCGTATTTCCTTGAACCCTTTTTGGATCGACCATTGTTTCAGTTCATCCACAATTTTGGCGTTGATGCCCAACCCACGGTATTCCGGGTCGGTGTACATGAACCCCAAATAGGCATACCACTCGTGGTCCAAGTAGTGCCTTGCTTTCTTGGGGATGGCATAGCCAGAGGCCACAAGTTTTCCATCAATCTCGGCCACAACCACATGGGCCTCGGGATCCTGCACCATTTGGGCCAGGTCGTAATAGCTCACGTGACCTTCCTTGATGGTGATATCAAAAGGACGCTCCACCTTGACGATCTCTTGTTCAAATTGCAGCAATGTGGGTAGGTCTTCCTTTGTGGCCTGTCTTATTCCAATCTTTTTTGACATGGTCTTTTCAAATAGATGAACAAATGTCGAATGTACTTCTTTTCCCTATTTTTGCGAAAACTTGATCATGCATTTCCTCTCCCCTTTGTTGGAAAGTTATATCGCCGACCATTCGGAACCTGAACCTGAACTGTTACAGGAACTGACCCGTGAAACCCATCTGAAAGTGGTTCAACCCCGCATGATCACGGGACATTTTCAAGGAAGGGTACTCAGTATGCTGTCCAAGATCATTGCTCCAACATATATTCTGGAAATTGGTACCTACACGGGGTATTCGGCACTTTGTTTGGCCGAAGGACTGCAAAAAGAGGGACAGTTGCATACCATTGAAGTGAACGAGGAGCTCCATCAAATGCAGCGAAACTATTTTGACAGGAGTGGATTTGGGGAACAGATCGTGCAACACACAGGGGATGCCTTGAAAATCATACCCCATTTGGAGCTGGGCTTTGATCTTGTTTTTATTGATGCAAACAAGGTGAACTACGATGATTATTTTGAGGCCGTAATAAAAAAAACAAAGCAGGGCAGTGTCATTCTTTCCGACAATGTACTGTGGTCGGGCAAAGTGGTGGAACCCCTTGACAAATCCGACAAGGCCACTGCGGCACTATTGGCCTATAACCAAAAACTCAAAGAGGACCCAAGGGTGGAAACGGTGCTGTTGCCCATCAGGGACGGACTGACACTGACCCGGGTGCTATAAATCGTCCGTAAAGCAGATAGAACAAGATACCGGAAAAGATGCCCACCATCATGCCCACAATGATATCAATGGGAAAGTGGACGCCGACATAGATGCGGCTCATGGCGAAAAGTATGGGCCAAATGAAGAAAAGGAAAGCCCATTTCAATTTTGTCCGCAAAAAAAGATACATCAACATGGTAATGGAAAAGGAACTGGAGGCATGACCCGAGAAAAAACTATAATCGGTGGGGCTTTTCAGGATGCGGATCAAGGTGTTGATCTCCTCTGTGTTGTTCGGTCGTAACCGTGCCACTGAAATTTTGGTCAAATGGGTGATGACCGTCACAAAAACTACCAAACCCAACATCGTCAAGAATTTATAGTGGGCTTCCTTTTTGGGAAATTTCACATACAATAGCACCAAAAAAAGAACAAAAAGTGGTGTCCATGTGGCAATATTGGTCACAAAGGACCAAAAACCATCATATCTTTCAATGCCCAAACTGTTGAGATAGACAAAAGTATCCCGATCCCATTGGAGCAATTTTTCAAGCATGGATTATTTGGAGCTTCTTTTGATGGAGCCTGTCACTTCGTCCACATTCTTCTTCACCTCGTTCAACTCATTACGGATAT
This sequence comes from Flagellimonas hadalis, assembly GCF_007785775.2. Lineage (GTDB taxonomy): Bacteria > Bacteroidota > Bacteroidia > Flavobacteriales > Flavobacteriaceae > Flagellimonas > Flagellimonas hadalis. Next base: position 53,235 of record NZ_VNIK02000009.1, on the reverse strand, counting down.
CTTTGGTGAAATCCGTATCGATGCCCTGTTTCTCGGCACTTTTCTGGATCTCTCGTTTGATATCGTCCGTGGCATCCCGCAACTGGCGCATTCCCTTGCCAAGTCCCTTGGCTATTCCGGGAATTTTGTCGGCACCAAAGACCATCACCACTATAAATAGGATGAAGAATATCTCCGCGCCGCTAATGAATAGAAAATACATACAACAAATATAATGAGAACTTGGTAGGAAAATAAAAAAAGCCCCGTGAAATCACAGGGCCTCTTTTAGTTAAATTTTTCGCTATTTCTCGCCTTTGATATTTTCCTTGAACTTATCAAAGTCTGATTTTTCGTCTTTCTTGGGCCAAGAGTTGTTGGTCGTGTCAATATCAGCGGTTTCCATTTTGGGATCCACAGCTATACCTACCAATTCCTTTTGTGAAGCAATGACCCTTTTGACCTCGGCATCGTTCTTTCTCCAGATTTCTGGGGGATAGGTCACATTTTCCTTACTACCATCGGCATAGGTATACTCGACGATCAATGGCATGGGAACGCCTCCCGGTTTATCAAAAGTGATCTCATAGAAATATTTGGGCTCCTTCACCTGGGACCTTTCAGCCTCTGTCATGTTGTCCATCATAAATTCCTTCAAGTTCTTTGATGTCTCCGTTGGCGATTTTCCTTTAAGCTCCGGCATAAAGTCCTCACTTTCCTCTTCCGCCAAATATACCAATGGGGGAAGGTCGGCCTCGGTAAGGTTCCTATCGGCCATGTACTTCTCCATTTCCTTGGTGGGTTTGCTGGCCACGTAGTACTTTTTAACTCCTTTGACCCCTATATCCACATAATCGGTGGTATAGAACCAAGCTCTCCAGAACCAATCCAAATCCACTGCGGATGCATCTTCCATGGTGCGGAAGAAATCCTCGGGCGTAGGGTGCTTGAACATCCAACGCTGCGCATAGGTCTTGAAAGCATGGTCGAAGAGTTCCTTGCCCATGATGGTCTCCCTCAAGATGTTCAACCCCGTGGCAGGCTTGGCATAGGCATTGGGTCCCAATTGGTAGACGTTTTCTGGGTTGGACATGATGGGCGAGATAAAACTCTGGTCACCGCTCATGTAAGGTACAATGGCAGCTGGCTCACCCCTTTGTGAAGGATATTTTCCGTTGGGGGCGATAATGTTGGGATAGGTTTTTCCAAAATCCTGTTCTGCCAAGTATTGCATAAAGGTATCCAAACCTTCGTCCATCCATCCCCACTGTCGCTCATCGGAGTTGACGATCATCGGGAAGAAGTTGTGTCCCACCTCGTGGATGATCACACTGATCATACCGTATTTCACCCTATCGGAATAGGTACCGTCCTCATTGGGGCGTCCATAGTTCCAACAGATCATGGGATATTCCATTCCTTGGTTCTTGGCGTGTACGGAGATGGCCTTGTGGTAAGGGTAGTCAAACGTGTGCGCTGAATAGGTCTGTAAGGTCTGGACCACGGCCTTGGTGGACATGTCCTCCCACAATGGGTTTCCTTCCTTGGGATACATGGAAACGGCCATAACATCCTTTCCGCCTATTTTGACGGCCTGCATGTCCCAGATGAACTTTCGTGAAGTGGCAAAAGCGTAATCCCTGACATTGGTCGCCTTGAACTTCCATGTCTTTTTATCTGTGGCGAAGCCTTTTTCCAAAGCCTCCACTTCTTCTTGGGTCACAATGATCACCGGCTTGTCATACGACTTGGTGGCTTCTTTGTAACGCTTCATCATTTCTTTGGAGAATACATCCTCCCTGTTCTGCAATACCCCGGTCGCATCCAAAATATGGTCTGCGGGCACGGTGATGCTCACATCATAGTTTCCAAAAGGCAGGGCAAACTCGCCACTTCCCCAAAACTGATGGTTCTGCCATCCTTCCACATCGCTATAGACCGCCATCCTTGGAAAGAACTGTGCGATCACATAGGCACGGTTACCGTCCTTGGGGAAATACTCATATCCGGAACGGGCCCTGTTTACGGTATGATCGGGAATATTGTACCACCATTTGATGGAAAAGGAAATCTTCTCCCCGCTTTTTAGGGCTTGGGGAATGTTTACCCGCATCATGGTCTGGTTGATGGTGTAGGACAATGGCTTGCCGCTGGCATCCTTCACCCACTCAATGTTGAAACCTCCGTCAAAAGGCTCACTGATGTAGGTTTCGGCAAAATTGCCGGCAGTATAGGCGATGTTCACGCCATTACCGTCCCTCAGTGGGGATTTGGAATCCTTGGCACGGACGTTCTGGTCCAATTGTACCCAAAGGAATTCTAGATTGTCCGGTGAATTGTTGTGGTAGGTGATGGTTTCCTCACCATAAAGTTTGGCATTCTTGTCGTCCAGCTCCACGTTCATCACATAATCTGCCTGCTGCTGATAGTAGTCTGGTCCAGGGGCACCGGAAGCCGACCGATACGTGTTCGGAGTAGCGAACTCCTCGTACATTTGTTTGAACCTGCTTTGGTTGTAGTGTCCTGGCTCCCGCTCTTTTTTGGCCTCTCCTTCCTGTGCCATGGCCACGGCACCAAAAAGAAAGAGCAGGGCAGCTACGTAGTGTTTGATTCTGTTCATTTTCAATTTGATTTTATGAGGGTGTAAAGTAACGCATTTTAACCAATTGTTAACAAAGCGTTATAAGTTTAACATTCCTTTATTATTACTCTTCATCAGCACAAAACTCTTTTTTTTTCCCTTCCATTTCACATGGACCACGTTCTGCTGTTCATCGAACAGGTCGGTGAGCACATCGTTCTCCACGGTCATGGTCTTGATACTGGATAGTTTCACCTTCGGAATTTCCAGATAGCAGATGACCACATCCTTATCGTACCGCTTTCCCAAAAAGGTATACTGGGCCGGTTCCCCGTTGAATAGGACCAGGAATTTGGCCCGAAGGTATTTTTCAATGTATTCATCGGCCACCTTGGTCTCATCAGGGGTGGCCAACTTGGCCTTGATCCCATAGCGTTCGGCCAAAAGGGCATCCAAGTCGTCTATAAAAATACGGGAGGTGATCTGAAATGCTTCCTCATCCTCTGCATAGAACATGTTGGTGACGCTCACATAGAATTTATGCGCGGTGGTGAAGGACAAAAAAAGGGCCATTGCCAAAGGCAAGACCAATACTTTTGCAATTTTCCGCTTCATCATGGTTTATTTGACGTTATTTCTGTGGCAATGTTACAGTTTTATAGGGTTATCTGCAATTTGTTTGCCAAAACGACTTTTTCCAGACGTAAGATTTGAGACATAAGATACTAGACCAAATACTGCTCGTAAAAAACTTTGTTACCGGGTCATTGGTTTATTGGAATTTGACATTTTGGAACTTGAACTTGGACTTGGGTTTCCTGCCGCTTCGACTTGCTTCGGCTACGCTCAGCAACCAACCCTCAGAGTGACAGTTCAAGACAACAGTTCAACATCCGATTTCTGACTTCCAACTTCCCAACCTTCAATCCAAATTATTGTTCTTCCGATAGACTCGGCTCTTTTCCACCATAAAGTCCCAAATCTTTAGCTTGTCGTGGGTATCGACCGTTTCTTGGAACGCTTCGTCCACTTCGCAGAAGTACATAAAGTCATCCAATTTTTCCGAAGGGATCTTCAGGGTCACCACAAACAGGGAGTCCACATAAAAATCCTGTACACGTTGGGTCCTGGCGTAGGTATTGTCCACTTTCACCCGGTTCTTCAGCATTTTGGTGCGCCCCGTGATGGCATTGATGATGGGGTTGAGCGACATTCCGCCGCCTGCCCCGCCAACACCGCCGCCCGCCGTCATGGTCATGGACGATGCTTCCCGAAGCAGCCGTTCACTTTGGGTCAGGGGCTTCACATCCGCATTGGGCAGGCCCAAGGCCGATGCACTGACATCCTTTTCCAAAGTCAGTTTGCCCAAATCCTGGCTCAGGTCCCCCGAAAGGTTATAGGGTCGCACCACCACTTCCTTCAGTTCGTTCACGAACTCTTCCATGGGCACTTCCACAAAACTGGTCTTGTACAGCACTTCGGTGACGGGCACCATTTTTCTTTGGTAATGGACCGCCGAAAAGACCAGTGTGTCCCCCAATTGCACATTGATGGCAAAGTTCCCGTCCATATCGGTGATCACCGCCTCTTCCAAACTGATGTTCTGCACCACTACCCCTACCACATCCTTATCGGCACTGGTGACCCTTCCCCGTAATGTTTTGACGGGCGTATCCTGGGCAGTGGCAAAAAAAGCCGTGAAGCACAGCAAGGGAAGAAAAAAATGTTTCATTCCTCATTCAAGGTTTCCAAATATTCCTTGCTCTGTGTGACCAGAAAGTCGATCAGTTGGAACTCGTTGTCCTTTCTGAGCAAGGTCTGTGAAGGTATCTTGTCATCACAATAGATCAAAAAGGCATCTATTTTGTCCTGCGGAAGCTTCAGGTCCAGCACAAAAAACTCATCGTCGTAGACATGCCTGAGCACTTCGCTCACTTTGAGCGGCTCCCGTTCCTGCCCATCCACTTCGCGGGATTTGAAAAGGGCCTTGAAAATGTTCTTGATGTTGAGTCCGTTCTGCATGCCGCGAACGGTTTGGGATTCCGCCACGTTCACCACCTCGGTGCCCCGGTCTATTTCGTAGTCGAACTGTTTGAAGTCCTCGTTCTTTACCCGAAGAAAACCTTCTTGGTTCTCTGGGGTCACGATCACTTCGTCCAGCTCCGTCACCTTTTCGTTGACCTCGACCACCAATCGGTTGTTCGCCAGAATTTCCGGGGTGATCTTCACCACCATCAATTGGTAGTTCACCGCCGTGAACACCAACTCGTCACCCTCTTTTACCACAATGGCAAACTCCCCATCATTGTTGGTGATCGTGGCCTCGCCCGAAGTGGAATTGATCACGTTCTCATTGGGCACGTTCGTACTTCGGTAAAGCACTTTTCCCCGTAGCAATTGACCACCGTCCTGCGCCAGTGACGCAGCGGAAATCAATAGGGAGAAAAGGACCAAAAGTATATTTTTCATGGTGTGGGTTTTTAGTGTGATGCCCTTCTGGGCCAGAACAAATGCTTATCGCCACAGGCCATAAGATAGGGACCCCAAAGTTCCCGACCACACCTGCATGACAAGTATGCCAACCGTTTCTTATCAAGAAAACATTAGCACAAGTTAAAGAAAACCTTTGAAGCGCATATAAAAAAATATAGGGGTTCTAAACTTTTGTTAATTCTATTTGTCCAGTAGGCAGATTACAGTGGGCGGTACGCAGTTTAGCTCTCATGGTCACAAGGTTTCAGGTTTCAGGTTTCAAGTTTCAGGTTTCAGGTTTGAGGTTTCGCGTTTCTTGCCTCTTGTCTGATGTTTCTTGTCTCTCGTCTATTATCTATCGTCCATCGTCTTTTGTCCCAACTCGAAACCCGCAACCCGTTCACCCCTGAACTTCGCATTTGGACGGGAAATGACATAAAAATGGATCGATAAGGTTAGTTTTGTGGATTACGTTAGGAAAACCTCAAATACTGACACCGTGAAAACGTACATTAGCTACTTGGTCATTGCCCTACTGATGACCCACACCCTGACCGCGCAGGTCAAGATAGGGGACAATCCCCAAACATTGAATCCTTCTTCTATTCTGGAATTGGAAAGCACCTCAAGTGTGCTGGTGATCACAAGGGTGACCGATGTCCAAATGAACGCCATCACCCCCTTGCGCGGTGCATTGGTCTACAACACGAACCAAAACTGTTTGCACTATTACAACGGGGACGAATGGATCAACATTTGCGAATCACTGGACAATTCGTTCACCGTGAGCACGTTGGCAGAACACATGAGACCCATCAACCCCAATGCGCTGGACGACACTGTGGTGATCACGGAAACACCCAACCCGGATGGCAGCATCAACTATAACTTTGAAGTGGGCATCCTTAACGGGGCCAACATTGCCCCCTCCGCGATAAACGGGGACAAGATCCAAAACGGGACCGTGGGCAGCCAAGATTTGGCCCCTCGCTCGGTGGGGCTCTCCCATTTGCAGGATGGAGGTGCCAATGGCGACCTTTTCCAATGGAATGGAAGCGCATGGACGCTGATCAACCAAGCGGATATTAGTATCACCGAAGTGGATGGTATCATTGGAAACGAAGTGGTAGATGCTACTGACGGTACCTTGACCCGAACAGGTAATGGGATTGATATTCCCTATACCCTAGGTGTTTCTCCTTTAGGAATTGGCACCAATGAGTTGGCCGATGATTCAGTGACCAATGAAAAAATAAATGCAAATGTTGCAGGCAACGGCCTCAACCAAGCGGCGGACGGTTCGCTGGAAGTTGTGGTTTCCGATCTTGTAGGAGATGGGTCCCTATCTTCTCCTGCAAGCACCATTGCCCTTACGGGAACCCCAAGTGGCTCACTTTTGGAAAATGTGGGCATTGATGTGGCGGATAATGCCATCACCTCAGCCAAAATACTGGATGGCACCATTGCTACAGCCGATATTGCTGATGGGGCCATAACCACGAATAAGATTTCCAACAATGCCATTAACTCTGGAAGGATTATAAATGGGACTATCATCGCTGCGGATTTATCAGATGGTGCAGTCACATCAGCAAAAATACTGGATGGCACCATTGCCACAATTGATATAGTCGACAATGCTATCAACTCGGCAAAAATTGCTGACGGGGCCATTGTTGCTGCTGATCTAGCGGATGGCGCAGTCACATCAGCTAAAATACTGGATGGCACCATTGCCACAATTGATATTGCAGACAATGCGGTAAACATTGACAAAATTGGAACCCTTGGCGCGGCTGATGCCAATAGGGTACTCACCACGAATGCAACTGGAGACCCCTTGTGGGAGGACAGGGCCAACTTCGCCTCCTCTACCCTTAACAATGGTCAGATATTCGTAGGAAATGGGTCCAATGTTGCAAGTGGGGTTCCTATGACAGGTGATGTCAACATTGACAACCTTGGCGTGACAACCATACAGGCGGATGCGGTGACAACCGATAAAATAGCAACCGGGGCAGTGGGGTCAACGGACATTGCAGCCGATGCCGTCAATGCGGCCACCATAAATATCGATGTGGCTGGAAACGGATTGATCCAGAATGGAAGTGGAGCACTTGATGTTGATGTGGATAATGTGACTCTTGAAGTAGAAGCTACAAACGGAATACAGATAATTGACGGTGGTGTATCAACTGATAAAATTGCAGATGGGGCAGTCATGACGGACAAGATAGCCGATGCAAACGTCACCCTTGCGAAACTTGCCGATGGGACCGTCGACAATAATATCATAAGATGGAATGCCTTAACCACCACATGGGAAGAGGCCTCACTTGTCACAGGACTTGGACAAAATGTTGTATCAACTGATGGATCTATCTCGGGTGTACAAAACAATGCTGCTCTAGTGTCAATGGATCTTCAAGTCAATGTAGACAATAATACACTTGAAGTAGATGCCGCCAATGGGGTTCAGATAACCGATGGTGGTGTTTCAAGTGATAAAATTGCAGATGGCGCAGTTATCACTAACAAGATAGCCGATGCAAATGTCACCCCAGCAAAAATAGAACCTTCCTCTTCTCCAACAGATGGCGATGTACTTACCACCATAGGTGGTATTGTTAGTTGGCAAGCTCCAGCAGTTGTGGCCATGGGCAAGGTAAATAGCGATGCAAGTATAGTTAACGCAAATGGCGCAAGTGTAATCCAAAACAGTACTGGAAGTTATACTGTAACCTTTGATACTGCTAGACCAGATGCAGAATACATCATTCAACTAACCTTGTTCAATTCATCAACAGGTTCCACTATTCAAGTCACCTCTCAATCTACAACTCAGTTTACAGTTTCCATTTCCGAACCTGTGATCAATACAGTACCGATATCACCATTGCTTATTACAGATCCTGGAGGTGCCGATAGCCATACTCATACTGGGACTGTGAATTCATTTACAGTACCTGACATAACTTATTCAAATGCTGACGCTGGTTGGTTCTTTACTATTACAGATTTTTAATGAAACCCCTCCACCTCATAGCATTTCTCTTGTTCGCCCAAGGCGTTTCTGCCCAGAGCGCACTGCACCATGCCGGCAACATGCAGGTACATAATGGCGGCCCCAACCGCGGGCTGGGCCTGCACACCAACTTTATCAACAATGCCGTCTTTGATCAGTCCGAGGGGCTGGTAGGCTTCTATGGCAATACCACGATCGAAGTATCGGGCAACACACCCGCCCATCTGTGGGACACCGAAATCATGATCCTCGACCGGGTTTTTCTGCAGAACACGCTCCACGTAAAGAACAATGTCAACTTTGTGGATGGCAATTTCCTGAGCCCAAAGGACAACCAGGCCGTTTTCCTCAACTTTATGGACCAAGGGTTCTTTACCGGTGAAAACGATCAATCCAAGGTCACGGGCTTTGCCGCCATCAACAACCGCAGCTTTTTTTCGTTTCCCGTTGGGGATAACGCCTTGTTGAGACCCTTGACCTTTGAGTCCGAAGGGGCAACACCTTTGGCCATTTGCGCCTATTTTGATGAAAACCCAGCTACCCCCTCGTTTCTTCCACAAAGCTTGGATACCGATCGGAAAGTAAGGGACATCGGCACCATATCCGAGCGCGAATTTTGGATATTTCAAAGCGATGTGCCCGCAAAGGTCACGATAAGCTGGAATGTGGGCAGCGGACTGGCCCTTATCCCCAATGCCACGGCCGAATCGGTCATCGTGGTGGGTTGGCTAAAGTCTTCCAAACAATGGGTCGTCCTTGGCAACACGGCCTTCAGCGGTGATATCAACCAAGGGTTCGTTACGTCCGACACTTTTCTGCCCAGCGATTATGCGGCCATTACCTTTGGCACCATTCCACTCCCCACGGACACCTTTGCGGTGAACAACCCTACCTTGGGCAACTATTTTCTCAGTCCCAACGGTGATGGGGTGAACGATTTTCTGATGATCGACAACATGGACGAATCACCCAACAACAGCCTGCGCATTTTTAATCGGTTTGGCCAAAAGGTCTTTGAGAAGATCAACTACACCAACGAGTTCCGGGGCGATTCCAATACCGGGAGCCTTATCATGAGCCAGGACATTGGCTTGCCCGAAGGGGTCTACTATTACCTTGTTACCCTGGACGACCTGAACCTGCAATACACTGGCTATCTCTTCTTGGACCGCTGATCGGGAAAACATCGCACAGTGTATCGAGCTGTCACCCTGAACGCAGTCGAAGGGGCCAACGAAGGGAAGGTCGAAGATTCGAAAAATCCGCCTTCATCCGCAAATGCACAATGGATAAATTTTGATCTCTTTTTGGCTTCATTGACAGATTATTGCGATTTTTACGTTGTTTGATGGACGAAGATCTAATAACCGAATAACGAGCTACGATGAAAAGAAGGACTTTTTTAAAAACCACCTCCGTATCGGGCCTGGCCTGTGCCCTGCCCCCATTTTTTACTTTCCCCACCAAAGATGAATACACGACCGAAGAGTTGATGGGAAAAGCCAAAGTGGAGCTTTTTGGAGAGGGCATCAACTTGAGAAAAGCAGCACACGATGCCTTTTTGGAAATGAAAAAGGCCGCCTATTCGGACGGGTTCGACATCAAGATCGTGTCCAGCTATCGGGATTTCTACCGGCAGGAGGGCATTTGGGAACGCAAATACCTCAGCTACACCGAAGATGAGCGCATGTCTCCCCTGGATGCCATCGACAAGATCATAGAGTATTCCACCATTCCCGGTACCAGCAGGCACCACTGGGGCACGGACATCGATATCATAGACGGTTATCCCAAAGCATCGGGAGATGTGTTGGTCCCTGGAAAATTTGAAAGTGGCGGGCCTTACGAAGGGCTAAAACTTTGGCTGGACGAAAACTCGGAAAAGTTCGGCTTTTATCTGGTCTACACGAACGATCCCCGACGACGTGGTTTCAAATATGAGCCTTGGCACTATAGCTATGCGCCCATTTCCATCCCCATGCTCACGGCATACCGAAAGCTGAACGTTCTGAAACTGATGCAGGAAGAAGAGTTTTTGGGCATTGAGCACTTTACGGCCGGCTTTGTGCGGACCTATGTCCAGGACCATATTTTGGACATCAATCCCAAACTTTTGTAGTCCCTTTTTTCGTATCTTCCATTATCGGTAAACACGAACACCATGAGAAGAGGAAGTTGGAGGATCCGAATCCTGATAGGCCTTGCCATTGTGGCCTTTGCCTTTATCCGCCGTTGCAGCAACCAAGAGGAGAACCCTTACACCGGCAGGGTGCAGAACATTGACATGACCACCGAGCAGGAAATCGCCATTGGGCTGCAGAGCGCCCCGGAAATGGCGCAACAGCACGGAGGACTGTATCCCGATGAGCGTTTGCAGAACTTGGTGGACCAAGTGGGGAGCCGACTTGTACAGAACAGCATTGCCAGCGAGACCCCTTATAAGTATGATTTCCATTTGTTGGCGGACGACCGCACTATAAACGCCTTTGCCCTTCCGGGTGGACAGATCTTCATTACCTACGCCCTGTTCTCCCAACTCAACGAGGCCCAATTGGCCGGCGTGCTTGGGCACGAGATCGGCCACGTCATCGGTAGGCACTCCGCAGAACGGATTGCCGAGAGCGGATTTTGGCAGACCTTGGCCACTGGCGCATCCGTGGGTGGCGACATGGGAAGTGTGGTGAGCGGCATTGGACAGAACACCTTGTTGAAAAATGGACGTGGTGACGAACTGGAGAGCGATGACCTTGGCGTACTGTTCATGATCGAATCCGGTTACGACCCCCAAGAAATGATTACAGTAATGGAAATTTTGAAGGCCGCCGCTAGTCCAAATCGGGTCCCTGAATTCCAGAGCACCCACCCCGACCCAGAAAATAGAATAGAAAAAATAAGGGAGGCCATCGAAAAATATTCAGGTCGATAGAATCGGCACGTTCATCGATAAAAGGACCCAAGTCATTAGATTTCACTATCTTTGGAATGACCCCAAATCGTAAACCATCCATTTGCTTGCCCATTTGTGCTATCCAAAACGAGAGAACACATTATGGGAACACTATTACACTTTAAGCACCTCTATTTTGAGGCATTCGACGATTGTAAACCAAGCTTTGTGGTACTTTTTTTGAAGGGGTACTCCATCTTTTGTGCGGTTATGCTGTTCATGGCGGTATATGCATTTTTGTACAGGGCTTTTACTGGCTTTGAATTCTAGGCCACGATGACATACTCTTTTGCTAGGACACTATAAATAGGTAAAATGAGGCAAAAAAAAGGCCCATCCTTAAGGATGGGCCTTTTTGTTTGGACGAATAAACTCCTTTTCTTTTTACATAGCGGTTTCCAAAACAGCAAGTACATCGGTGGCATTGGACAACTCGGCATGTTTTTTTACCGAATAGCCCTTGTCACAGCGCTGTTTCAAATCGGCTCCATTGTCAATCAGCACTTGCAACACTTCAGCTTTGTTGTAACGTGCCGCAAAATGTATGGGGGCCATACCCAAAGATTTTTGGTTCACGTCCTCTCCAAGTTCGATAAGTTTTTTTACGGTCTCCACATCGCCCTGCATCACAGCCTTACAAAAGCTGCTAAGTTCGGGAACCGATGTAATAAGGTTCGGATTTTCGTTGGAAGGAAGTTCGTTGGCGGAAACGCCGGTCACTGCTAGCATGCAAAATGCAGCTACTGCAAAAATTGTTTTTTTCATGATGATTGTTTTTTGATTAATGAATTAAAACTTCTATAAAAGTAGACTCCCCAAAAAGCAAGATGTTACATGATTAACACTTAAATAACTAAACTTTAACAACCCTTCAATATTAACATAAAATAATTAACAATTTCGCAATCAGAAAAATAGCGAATCCCTAGGGCATCCAAGCAGATCATTTTAATTTTGTGGATTGCCCAGATTTTATCAAAAACAAAACTTTTATCAGCCTGAACTCGTTTCAAGTTCTCATTGGATTACTGATTTTCTATGTTATGGGATTCCGAAACAAATTCGGAATGACGAGAAAAAGAGATCGTTACGTATAAACGGATATTCAATATTTTTGAAAACATAATTTCCATCACATGAACAAGAAGGTCATTTTAATGATTTTGGACGGTTGGGGAAAATCCCCAGACCCCAAAGTTTCTGCCATTGCTCAGGCAAATACCCCATTTGTGGACTCCCTATACGCCCAATACCCCAATGCAGACCTGCTCACCGACGGGATGAACGTAGGCCTGCCCGAGGGACAAATGGGCAATAGCGAAGTTGGGCACATGAACCTTGGGGCCGGTAGGATCGTCTATCAGGACCTGGCCAAGATCAACAAGGCCGTAAAGGAAGATACCCTGAAAAACGAAAAGGTGATCCAGGAGGCCTTTGCCTTTGCCAAGGGCAGCAACAAGGCCGTACACTTTCTTGGCCTGGTGAGCGATGGTGGCGTGCATAGTCACATAGACCACCTAAAAGCACTGATCAAGGCCGCCGATGAAAGCGGTGTCAAGAACGCATTCGTACATGCCTTTACCGATGGCAGGGACGTAGATCCGAAAAGCGGTAAAGGCTTTTTGGTGGACCTAACGAATTTCTGTTCCGACAAAAGCACCAAACTGGCCACAGTGATCGGCAGGTACTATGCCATGGACCGGGACAAACGATGGGAACGGGTAAAATTGGCCTATGATGTGGTGGTGAACGCCGAGGGCGAAAAAATTCAGGACATCGGCAAGGCCATGCAGGAAAGCTATGACGAAGGGGTCACCGACGAGTTCATCAAACCTTTGGTCTTGACGGACAGCAATGCGCAACCCTTGGCCAAAATACAGCCCGGGGACGTGGTCATCTTCTTCAACTTCAGGACCGATCGTGGAAGGGAGCTTACCCAAGCGTTGAGCCAGCAGGACTTCCACGAGCAAAACATGCACAAAATGGACCTGTACTATGTCACCATGACCAACTATGACGAATCCTTCAAGGGGGTCAAGGTAATCTATGACAAGGACAACATCAAGGAAACCTTGGGAGAAGTGCTCGCCAAAAATGGAAAGAAGCAGATCCGGATCGCGGAAACGGAGAAATATCCGCACGTGACCTTTTTCTTCAATGGTGGACGGGAAGAACCTTTTGAAGGGGAACAACGCATCCTGTGTCCATCACCAAAGGTGGCCACCTACGACCTCCAGCCCGAAATGAGTGCCTACGAAATACGCGACGCCATCATCCCCGAACTTCAAAAAGGAGAAGTTGATTTTGTCTGCCTCAATTTTGCCAACCCTGACATGGTTGGCCACACCGGGGTGATGTCAGCAGCCATCAAAGCCTGTGAAACGGTGGACGAATGTGCCAAGGATGTGATTACTGCTGGACTGGAAAATGGATACACCACCATTGTCATTGCCGATCATGGCAACTGTGACACCATGGTCAATCCGGATGGCAGCCCCAATACGGCACACACCACCAACCCCGTCCCTTTGATCTTGGTGGACAAGGATCTGAAACAGATAAAAAGTGGAGTTCTTGGGGACATTGCCCCGACCATATTAAAACTGATGGGAGTGGCACAGCCTGAAGCAATGACCCAAAAACCACTCGTTTAGACAAACATGGCCAAAATCCATAGAATCAATTTATCTTTGCAACTATGATTCAAGTCAAGACAGCAGAGCAAATTGAATTGATGCGGGAAAGTGCCCTCGTGGTCTCCAGGACCTTGGGCATGTTGGCCAAGGAGATCAAACCGGGCGCCAATCCCCTGCATCTGGATAAAATGGCCGAAGAATACATCAGGGAACAGGGCGCCGTTCCCGGATTTTTGGGCATGTACGATTTTCCCAATACCCTGAACTGGAGTCCCAATGCCCAAGTGGTACACGGAATCCCGAACAACGACCCCCTTAAGGAAGGTGATATCGTGTCCGTGGATTGCGGAGCGCTCAAAAACGGCTATTACGGGGACCATGCCTACACATTTGAAGTGGGCGAGGTGGCAGAGGAGACCAGAAAACTGCTTCGGGTGACCAAGGAGTCGCTTTACATCGGTATCCGGGAATTCAAGGAAGGAAACCGAGTAGGCGATGTGGGCTATGCCATCCAAAAGTATTGTGAGGACCATGGCTATGGCGTGGTGCGCGAACTGGTGGGCCACGGTTTGGGAAAAGAACTCCATGAAGATCCCCAGATGCCCAACTATGGCAAAAGGGGACGTGGGAAAAAGTTCGTCAATGGTACAGTGGTCGCCATAGAGCCCATGATCAATATGGGGACTAGGCGCATCAAGCAGTTGAAGGACGGATGGACCATTCTGACCGCGGACGGCAAGCCCAGTGCGCACTTTGAACACGATGTGGCCTTGGTCGACGGAAAACCGGAACTGCTCTCCACTTATCAATATATCTATGAGGCCCTCGGCATTACCAGTGATGAGGAGGATGAATTCCGCAGCAAGAAATTGGTGCTTTAGGCCCCAACAGTCTTTTTGCTGACACGAATCCCACGAATTTTCACTAATTTCTCAAATTTATATGTCCCAAATCCTATATAAAAATGAGTCCTATTTTGTTGTTGGTCTGTGCATGGATATCCACAATGAATTGGGCAAGGGTTTTAGTGAGGCAGTGTATAGCGATGCATTGGAAATTGAACTGAAATCCAATGGTGTTCCTTTCAGAAAAGAAGTCAAATTTGACATTATCTATAAAGGAGAGCTGCTAAAGCACCACTACTTTGCTGATTTTTATTATTGATGATAAAATCATATTGGAACTCAAAGCAGTTGAAAATATTAGTAGTAGCCATGTGAAGCAGACTATGAATTACTTGGCTGCATCCAAAATGAAACTGGGCTTGATCATCAATTTTGGCGAGGATCAACTTACGTATAAGAGAGTTTTACTTTAAGCCATTCGTGTAAATTTGTGTAATTCGTGTCAAAACTATTTAAATACCTTCTCAATCTTATTCCAAGACCCCTTCTAATTCGATTGAGCTACTGGGTACGTCCCTTGATTGCCCTTTCCCTAAAGGGAAAAAACTTCACTGACCCCATCGATGGAAAAAGTTTCAGGAGTTTTCTTCCCTATGGCTATGAGAACCCGCGGGAAAATGTACTTTCCCCTTCCACCCTTTCCCTGGAAAGACACCGCTTGCTCTGGCTCTATCTCAAAAACGAAACGGATTTCTTTACCAAACCGCTCAAACTGCTCCACTTTGCACCCGAACAGGCCTTTTACAAAAGGTTCAGAAGGTTGAGGAACATTGCATATACCACCACCGACCTTAATTCCCCGTTAGCGGATGTAAAGGCCGATATCTGCAATTTGCCTTTTGAAGACAATGCTTTTGATGTGATCTTGTGCAACCATGTGCTGGAGCATATCCCAAATGACACCAAAGCCATGCAGGAGCTTTACCGAGTGATGAAACCGGGCGGATGGGGCATTTTCCAGATTCCACAGGACTTAAAAAGGGAAAACACCTTTGAGGACGACACCATCACCGATAAAAAGGAACGGGCCAAAATCTTTGGACAATACGACCATGTGCGTATTTACGGAAGGGACTATTTTGACAAACTCCGCAGCATGGGATTCACCGTCGAGGAAGTGGATTACACTTCCGTTCTTCCAAAGGAAGATGTGGAAAAATACCGATTGGCGAAAGGGGAGATCATTCCTTTGGTGAGAAAATAATCACTGCTTTACCAATGCTTTGAACCCGGGGGTCATAAATTCAGTGGTATTTCCCTCTTCATCCAGATAAATGATATAGGCCTCCAATTCCTCATGTTCCCCCAGCAGTTTTTGGGATTCTTCCAAATCCATGGCCATAAAAGTGGTGGCAAAGGCGTCGGCCAAGGCACAGGTGTTCGCAACGACACTGGTGGCCAACACATTGGAACTTTTGGTATATCCCGTCTTTGGGTTGATGGTGTGCACATACTTTTTCCCCGTTTCAGGGTCCACCCTAAATTTTCGGTAGTTGCCCGATGAGGCCATGGCCCTATCCTTAAGTGAAACAATCTGCTTGAGTTGGCGGCCTTCCTCCACTTGTGGGTCATCGATACCCACCGTCCATTGTTTTTCTGAAACCAGATTGGTGCCCTTTGCGAGCACTTCTCCGCCCACTTCCACCAAATAGTTCTTTATGCCCTTGGCGTCCAGCATGGCTCCCAAGCGGTCTATGGCGTAGCCTTTGGCCACGGCATTAAAGTCAAAACGGATGGCCGGGTGTGCCTTGAATATTGTATTGTCCTTATTGATGGCCACTTTGTCCCATCCCACATAGGCCAAGAGGCTATCTACCCTCAGGCTATCGAGCTCCATCTGTTCCCCAGGGCCAAATCCCCATGCATTGGCCAAAACGCCCACAGTGGGGTCAAAATAGCCGTTTGAGGCCTTGTGTACCTTGTTCGAGATATCAAAGACCTCTCTGAACATATCGTCCACAACAATGGTGGAGTCACCTGCATTGATCTTGGAGATGTCCGATGTGGGGATGTAGGTGGACATGGATTGGTTCACCACTTGAAAAACAGAATCGATCTCTTGTTGATAATCCAGTTCCCTATCCGAAATGTAAATGATGGAATAGGTGGTTCCGAGTGCATTGCCCCAGTTTTGGTTTTTGGTCCATTGCCCTTTGCCACAACCCAAAAACAGCAGGGCCGCTCCTAATAAAAATGCTTTTTTCATCATCTAGATCTCTATTAAGCCTTGATAGTCCACAATATATTCTTCATCCAGATACAATGGAAGCCCCCTGTCCGAAGCATTGGAAAGCCCTACTCCGGCATAAAACGTCCTTGCCTCGAATTTGAGGGCATGGTCCTTTACGGTCTGCATCAATTCAGCATCATATTCCCTTGGATCCAAAGGGAACCCCACATTGCGCACCACAATAAAATGCAGCAATTTTTCCTTGAGGCACACATACTGGGGGTTTTTCTTCAATTTACTGTTGATGGCCATAAACTCAAAACCATCGGCCTCCAGTTCGCGTCCCACAATGTTCATGGCCAGGTTGTGCAGTTCCTGTTCTGTCAATTCTCTTCCCATAAGCAACAAAAAACCGATGCTTTGGGCATCGGTCGGTTTTATATATTCTCCTCGTTGACCGCCCCGAAACCAAGTTCGGGGCAAGCCCTTGAGGTCAAGTCTTTAACTTTTGGTCTATCCTCCAAAGTCATCGAACCTGATATTCTCATCTGGAATACCAAAATCCTGGCCCATTTTCTCTACCGCCTTGTTCATCAACGGTGGTCCACAGAAATAGAGCTCAATATCCTCAGGAGCATCATGGTGGTTCAAATAATTTTCGATGACACAATTGTGGATGAACCCAACAAAACCATCACCTGCTTCGTCATTGATATCTTTCTTCACCTTCCAGTTGTCCTCTTCCAAGGGCTCCGAAAGAGCCATATAGAACTTAAAGTTGGGGAATTCATTCTCCAATTGCTTGAAGTGGTCGATGTAAAACAACTCCCTCTTGGAACGTCCACCATACCAATAGGTCACCTTTCTGTTGGTCCGTAGGGTCTTGAACAAGTGGTACAAATGCGAACGCATCGGTGCCATACCTGCACCACCACCAACATAAAGCATTTCGGATTCGGATTCGTTGATGAAGAATTCACCGAACGGACCTGAAATCACGACTGGGTCACCTGGTTTCAACCCAAAGATGTATGAAGAGGCGATCCCAGGATTCACATCCATCCATCCATTTTTGGAACGGTCCCATGGTGGCGTCGCGATACGTACGTTCAACATGATCTCCCTTCCTTCGGCAGGGTAAGAGGCCATGGAATAGGCACGCTCTACCGTTTCAGGGTTTTTCATGACCAAGGGCCACAGGTTGAACTTGTCCCATTCGTTCTTGAACTTGTCCGGGGTTTCATGTTCCTCTGGGTGGGCGGTAATATCGATATCCGAATATTTCACTTCACACGGAGGTATCTCAATTTGGATATAGCCCCCTGCTTTGTAGTTCATTTCTTCGGGAATCTCTACCACAAACTCTTTGATGAAAGAGGCCACGTTGTAGTTCCTGACCACTTTGGCATTCCATTTCTTGATCCCGAATACCTCTTCAGGAATGGTGATCTCCATATCCTGTTTTACCTTCACCTGGCAGGCCAATCTGGCCCCATGTTGCAATTCTTTTTTGGAGAAATGGGGAGTTTCGGTAGGCAATGCCTCACCTCCGCCCGATAGCACATGGCATTCGCATTGGATACAGGTTCCACCTCCTCCACAAGCGGAAGGCAGGAATATTTTTTGGTTACCCAAGGTGGACAGAAGCGAGCTTCCGGATCCGACCTCTATCTTTTTCTCACCGTTGATCGTAATGGTAACTGGACCTGAAGGAGACAATTTTTCCTTTGTAAAAAGCAACAATGCCACCAACAACAACAACAAAACCAAAAAGGCTACTACGGTAATCAGAATGGTACCTCCGGTACTTGCGGCTAAAATCATCTTTACTTGTTTATAACTTCGTTATAGGAGACTGTTTTTTCCTCGTCCTCCAGTTCCTTTTTAATCTCTTTTTCTTCTTTGGCCTTCGCGGTAGTGGTAGCGGTCGGCTCTTCAGGTGGCTCATTGTCACCGGTTAGCATTCCACCAAAACTCTGGAAACCGATACCCATCAATCCTGTGATGATAAAAGTGATCCCAAGTCCACGCAATGGTGCCGGCACATTGGAATATCTGATCTTTTCACGGATAGCGGCTATGGCCAAAATGGCCAAGAACCATCCTATCCCTGAACTCACGCCATAATTCAGGGCCAGTCCCAAGTTTGGGATCTCACGGGCCTGCATGAACAGGGAACCTCCCAAGATGGCACAGTTCACAGCGATCAAGGGCAAAAAAATACCCAATGAGTTGTATAGGGAAGGTGAAAATTTCTCGACCACGATCTCCACCAATTGCACCATGGTGGCAATGGTAGCGATGAACAGGATGAACGAAAGGAAGCTGAGGTTGTAATCTGCATACTCGGGACCCAACCAAACCAAGGCGCCATCCTTCAGCAAATATTGGTCCAACAACCAGTTGAGCGGCACGGTAACACCCAAAACGAATATTACGGCTGCGCCCAAACCTACGGCGGTGGACACTTTCTTGGAAACGGCCAAATAGGAACACATTCCCAAAAAGACCGCGAACACCATATTGTCTATGAAGATCGACTTAAAAAAAAGTTCTAAATGCTCTATCATGCTTCCTCAGTTTATGCTTCTTCAATTAATGACCTGTTTCTGGAACGTTGTACCCAGATGATGATTCCCACCACGATCAATGCCGCTGGAGGGATGATCATGAAACCATTGTTCTCGTATCCGATGGAGTAAAGGCCTGTCTTGGTCACAGGATCTCCCAGTACCTTGAACCCAAACAGGGTCCCGGAACCCAAAAGTTCCCTAAAAAATCCGACGATGACCAATATGATCCCATATCCTGCGGCATTCCCCAAACCATCCAAGAAGGATTTCCACGGTCCGTTACCCAAGGCAAAGGCCTCAAAACGTCCCATGATGATACAGTTGGTAATGATCAGTCCCACAAAGACCGATAGGGTCTTGCTGAGTTCGTAGGCAAAGGCCTTGAGCACTTGGTCCACAATGATCACCAAGGTGGCCACGACCACCAATTGCACAATGATCCTGATCTTTGATGGGATAATGTTACGCATCAATGAGATGACCACATTTCCCATGGCAAGGACAAACATTACGGATACTGCCATTACCACGGAAGCCTTCAGCTCGGCGGTAATTGCCAAAGCGGAGCAGATACCCAACACCTGAATGGTAATGGGGTTATTGTCCGCCAAGGGATCCAATATCAGGTTCGCATCTTTTTTTGATAGTAGCGCCATATTACTTGGTTCTAATAGTTTCTAAATAAGGTTTGTAAAGCTTCAGGCTTTCTTTGATCATGGCGGTCACCCCATTTCCTGTAATGGTGGCCCCGGCCAAAGCATCTACTTGGTTGTCCTCTTTGTCGTTGTTCAAAGGGTCGTTGTTTCCTTTCGCAACGGTCACACCCACGTAGCTGTTCCCATCCAAAATGGTTTCCCCTTCGAAATCGTCCATAAAGAAGCGCTGCTTGATATTGGCACCCAATCCAGGGGTTTCCCCTTTATGGTCAAAGTACACTCCTTGCACTTTCATGTTCGAGTCCACGGACATAAAGCCCCAAATGGCATCCCAAAGTCCTTTACCGTACATGGGGATGATGTAGTATTCCTTACCATCTTTTTCCCCAACAAGCAAGGGCAATTCGGCACTCTGTCCGCTTTTCACCTTGGCGAGCTCCTTCTGGACATCGATCAGGTAGGCGTTATCTTTTTCCTTTGCTTCGGAACCTACGACGACCAATTGTTTTTTGATATACTTGGCAAACTCCTCCTCCACTTCGGTGGTGGGGATAAAATCAACGCTGCCGCTTCCTTCATTGTTATTGACACCCATGGCATACAGGATGTTCTGCTGTTTTTCAAAACGTACGTTCTCGTCGATCTTTGGTTTAAGACCTGATGCGAAAAAAGCCAGGACAGAACCCACAATGATTACCATGATCACCGCGAAAATCACGGTATAGCTATTTTTATCTGTGTTGATGGCCATAATACTTAAGCTGTTTCCGTTTTTAATGAATCAACCTCATCGGAAGTTTTTGGATATATGGTGGCTGTCTTCAACCTTTTCAATCTCTTTTTGATGTTGCCCCTTACCACATAGTGGTCAATGGTCGGCGCGAACACGTTCATCAGCAAAATGGCCAAGAAAACACCTTCTGGATATCCTGGATTGAACACCCTTATCATCACAGACAGGAGCCCTATAAAGAATCCATAGAACCATTTGCCCCTATTGGTCTGGGAACCGGTCACGGGATCCGTGGCCATAAAGACAATACCGAAGGCCAATCCGCCCACTAATAGGTGTTTCCAGAAGTCAAAGCTCATCAATTCGTAGAACTTACTGTATTCGGGCAACCAACCTGCTTCCACAACACCATTGAAAATCAATCCCATGGTCAAAGCCCCGATCACGGCACTCACCATGATGCGCCAAGAGGCTATTTTGGAAAATATCAGGAACAGGGCTCCCAAAAGGATCAACAGTTTGGAGGTTTCCCCAACAGACCCCGGAATGAATCCATAGAACATATCCGACAGGGTATAGCTGATCTCCGAAGCGTTTCCTTGCGCCAAGAAGCCCAATACGGTCTCCCCGGAAATGGCATCCGCCGTACCGGCCCTTTCCACGGCCCCGTGTACCCAAACCTTGTCCCCACTCATCCAGGTCGGATAGGCGAAGAACAAAAAGGCACGAATGGTCAATGCCGGGTTGAGGATGTTCATCCCTGTACCTCCGAACACTTCTTTTCCGATGACCACACCGAATGCGACGGCAATCGCCAACATCCAAAGCGGGGTATCCACAGGCACGATCAACGGCACCAACATTCCGGTCACCAAGTAACCCTCTTCCACTTCGTGGCCCTTGATCACAGCGAACAAGAACTCAATGGCAAGACCCACACCATAGGATACGATTACCAAAGGAAGTACGGTGACCAACCCCAACCAGAAGTTGTCCCAAGTGAGGAAATGCTCAAAAAGGTCAAAATTTTCCGGAAATCCGTTGATGGCCGAGTAATGCTGGTATCCCGCATTGAACATACCGAACAGCAAACAGGGCACCAAGGCCATGATCACGGTGTTCATGGTACGCTTCAAATCGTCGGCTGCCCGAACATGCGCACCGCTATGCGTGGTCTCGTTAGGTGTATAAAGAAAGGTATGCAGGGCATTGAAGGCAGGCGCCATCTTTTTGCCCTGATACTTTAACTTAAGCTGATGTAATTTTTCTTTCATGCCCATATTATCCAAGTTCTTTTTGCAACAAATCCAAGCCTTCCCTGATGATCTGTTGGTGTGGTTGTTTTGAAATACAGATAAATTCGGTCAACGAGAAATCCTCCGGGGCCACTTCGTAGAGTCCCAATTGTTCCATCTCGTCCAAATCCTTCACCATGCATGCCTTCAGCAATTGGAGTGGGTAAATATCCATAGGAAACACCTCTTCATATTGGCCAGTCACCACAAAAGCCCTGTGTTCACCGTTGGTATTGGTGTCCAGGTCATATTTCTTTTTGGGCATCAACCATGAAAAGGTCAAGGCCCTGGTGTTCGAAATTTTATTGAAGATCGGCTTGTTCCATCCAAAGAAATCGTAATCATCTCCCTCGGGAATGGCAGTGACAGTATTGTTATAGAAGCCCAAATAACCTTCCGTATGGGTCTTTGAACCAGTCAGCACGTCTCCATTGATCAACCTGAACCTATCTTCCTTCACCCCACTGGCATACAAAAAAGTGGAAATTTCGGCACCTATCTTCGTGGTGTAATATTTAGGGGATTTGATAACAGATCCTGCAAGGGCGATAGTCCTTTCCGCATTGAATTTCCCGGTCAAGAGCAATTCACCAAGGATCAACAGATCCTGGGGGGATATGGTCCACACCATTTCTCCTTTATTGACGGGGTCGATCTGGTTGATCTGCGTGCCCACCAATC
Organism: Flagellimonas hadalis; assembly: GCF_007785775.2. Classification (GTDB taxonomy): domain Bacteria; phylum Bacteroidota; class Bacteroidia; order Flavobacteriales; family Flavobacteriaceae; genus Flagellimonas; species Flagellimonas hadalis. The sequence continues at coordinate 30,582 of NZ_VNIK02000009.1, read as the reverse complement.
CAGCCGGATGGGGACCCGAAACCTTGTGAAGCTCAATCCCATTGATGTTCCGGAAGGGAGATCGGTTCGACCTTCCCACGGACACGTGTACCTTTCCTGGGGTCAACTTGCCCAAGGCAGTGACAGCAACCTGAAGTTCCTGCTCCTTGTCCTTCAACACATAATCCACATCGGCCGCCAAAGGCGCCGTTGCATAGGCTGAGATAAAAATGGCCTTGGGGGTCACATCAGGATCTGCAATCACGTCATAGGGACGCTGCTTGATGAACGGCCAACCACCACATTGCAATAAAAAATTCTTGATTGCAGGAGCCTCGGCAGTGTCCAGATCGGGCACTTTGTTGATTACATAATCCTGCGTTTTGTCCGCAAGGATCTTGAGGGTTAAAATTTTTCTTCTTGCACCACGCACAATCTCCACCAATTCACCGCTCACAGGGGACACAAAGTGCATTTCCTCTTTGTTCTTGTTGTAAAAGAGGGGCTCGCCCGCTTTCACTTCTTCCCCTTGTTTCAACAACATTTTTGGCGTGATTCCGTGGAAATCATCTAGGTTTAGGGCATAAACGTTACTGGTAACGGCTTTGGAAGTAGTCTGCTCTGCTGCCCCGATGAGGTTGATATCCAACCCCTTTCTAATCCGGATGTCTTTAGACATATTGTTGTAGACCTTTTGTTATCAAAATCGGTCGCAAATTTAGCACTTAAAGGATTGTTTTCATAATAATTGTCCATAAAAATGGGATTATGTCGAGCTAAATTCCCCAGACCCACTTTTTGTTTAACTTTACCCAAAATTCTGGCCCCAAATGCGCATTTTGATCAAACTATTTTTCCTGCTTTTTTTGGTAGATGGCATTTTTGCCCAAGTGCAGGAAGAGGTAAACCCTCCCGAGAACATCAAGACCATCATTTTCAAGGGTCCCACCGAGGACCAGTTTCCCGTGGTGCAATTGGGGGAAACGATGACCTTGGAGTTTGATGACCTTACCGCCAGCGAACAGGACTATTACTACACGATCATTCATTGCGACTATGATTGGACCCCATCCCAGTTGCTGAAGTCACAATACCTATCAGGGGCCGACAACCAGCGTATCATCGACTACGAGAACAGCTACACGACCCTGCAGCCCTACTCCAACTACCGATTGACCATCCCTAATGAAAATGTAGGCCTTAAAGTTACCGGCAATTATGTGCTCGAGATCCATAACAGCTATGGGGAACTTCAGTTTTCCAGAAGGTTCGTGGTGTACCGCGATGCCGTTACCGTGGCAGGCGTGGTCAAGCGCTCCAGGGACTTCAACTTTTTGAACGAAAAACAAGTGGTCCAGTTCACCATCAACACGGGAGGTTTCCCAGTGGTGAACCCCAAGAACGAGGTAAAGGTGGCCATTCTCCAAAATCATTTTTGGCCCACGGCCCTCTTCAACATAAAGCCCCAATTCACCATTGGCACGGAGCTGGTCTATAAATATGATAAGGAAACCGCTTTTTTTGGTGGCAACGAGTTCCTGAACTTTGACACCAAGGATCTTCGCTCGCCCACCTTTGCGATATCGAGGATAGAAATGGGCCAAGTGTACAATCACTACCTGTTCACCAACGAATACCGTAACGACAGGCCCTACACTTATTTCCCCGACATCAATGGCGATTTTGTGGTGCGCACCCTGCAGGGTGACGATGTTTCCAGGGAGGCCGAATATTCCAAGGTGCATTTTAGCCTGCCCTACTCCAACCAAATTGGGCTGGACAACGTGTATGTTACGGGAAAGTTCAACAACTATGCCCTGGAAGAGGAAAACAGAATGACCTACAACGAAGAAAGCGGCAAGTTTGAACTCACGCTCATGATCAAACAGGGCTTTTACAATTACAGGTACGAGGTGGAGCGCCAAGATGGCACAGTGGAGCCCAACTTTGTGAGTGGAAATTTCCACTTTACGGAGAACAATTACCTCATCTTGGTCTATTACAGGGATTTTGGCGACATGTATGACAGTATAATAGGTATAGGCTCCGTCAATTCCGCAACTATCAGCAATTAACTATCTTTAGTACCAAAATCCAACCACAAACCAAACATGGACAAAAAAGGCAGCTTGATCAGCAAAGGCCGGTACGAACTCAGGTTCCGGGGCGTTGAATGCCTGAATTGCGGCCACCCACTGGACATGAGCGACAAGTATTGCCCCAATTGTTCACAGGCCAACAGCACCAAAAAACTGACCCTGAAGGACTTTTTCAACGAGTTCATGTCCAGCCTGTTCAATTACGATTCCAAGCTGTTCAAGACACTTTCCATATTGCTGTTGAGACCCGGGAACATCACTAGGGACTACATCAATGGCAAAAGGGTCACCTATACCAACCCCTTTCGGTTTTTGTTGAGCTTGGCTTTCATCTACTTTTTGATGTTCACCTTCGACAATCAATTTTCAGACCTCGATAAGGCCGCCAAATCATTTGATGGGAACATTAACGGGGGCACCCCAGTTTCTTATAATGTAAAATCAGGCGATGTGACGGTGGACAGTCTAAAGTTGAAACAGCAGGCCGAGACCGTATTGAAATCCCTGGATTCCATTGAGCAATCCAACTCCAACATTACTTTTGGGTTGAAAAAGTTTGATTCGATACGGAACTCCGACCCCGAAGTGGCGCGTTCTTTCAGTATGTTGGATTCCCTCTCCCACTTGAAGAACCTAAAACCAAGAGTGAACAAGGATTCGTTGATGGAAGCAGACCCTTCCCATTATTTTGACAGCATCAGCAAGCGAAAGGGCATGAATGCCTTTTCGGACAAGGTGGAATTTTTTGTGCACATGATCAAAAAGGACACCCTGTTCTCCTTTGACCAAGCCAAAGAGAAGTACACTATTGAAAGTACCTTGTCCAACAAAATGGCCTTCAATTCCTCCAATAATATTTTGACCATTATGCAACGGCCGAGCATCTTCGTGAAGAACACCATTTCCAAACTGCCGTTCGTCATCTTCTTCTTCATGCCGCTGTTCACCATCTTTATTTGGCTGGTGTACATCAGAAAAAAATACACCTACACCGATCATCTTATTTTTAGCTTCCACAATCAGTCATTGTTGTTTATCTTGCTCATCCTTAGCCTGCTGATCGACATGGCTTTCAATATATCGAGTGCATGGTTTTTTGTATTGGTATTCAGTATTTACCTCTACAAGGCAATGCGTCGGTTTTATGGGCAAGGAAGGTTTAAAACTATTGTGAAATATCTCTTTCTGAACACTACATTCATGATATTGGCATTGTTCATGGCGGTATTGTTGTTCACGGGAAGCGTTTTTATCTATAACTAACTTATGTTCACTCAAGTCACCAAAGGGATAAAGGTATCGGTACAGACGAGTTTTGAGGGCACGTTCTTCAAAAATTATAGGATGCACTATGCCTTCGGGTACACCATAACCATAGAAAACCTAAGCAAGGACACGGTGCAACTCACCGCAAGGCACTGGGACATCTTTGATGCCTTAAAAGACCCTGAGACAGTGGACGGCGAGGGAGTTATCGGCCGAAAGCCGGTGATAAAGCCCGGAAAGTCCCATACCTATAGCTCAGGTTGTTTGCTGGCATCACCCATTGGGGCCATGAAGGGCCATTACCACATGGTGAATTTCACCAATGCCGAGGAGTTTGAAGTGGAGATCCCAACGTTCAAGTTCTCCGCCCCTTTTGCCATAAACTAGGCCGCACTTCCTTTCCAAATCGATTTTGCTTTTAGTAACTTTGTTGCCACTGTGTAATAAATATTCTAACAAAAATTAAAAGCAAAACATGGGAAAAGGATTTTTTCAAGTTCCAACCGCAGTCAACGAGCCGGTAAAAAGTTACGCCCCGGGCAGTCCGGAGCGCGAAGAAGTATTAAAACAGTACGAGGCCTATTATAATGGAAAGGTTGAGGTTCCTCTTTATATTGGCAGTGAAGAGATCAAGACCGGAAACACCAGACCCATGTCCCCTCCGCACGAGCACAAGCATGTTGTGGGCCACTATCATTTGGCCGAAAAAAAACATGTGGAACAGGCCATCTCCAACTGTTTGGAGGCCAGAAAGGCCTGGGCAGACCTCACATGGGAACAGCGTGCCGCCATCTTCCTGAAGGCAGCCGAACTCATTGCAGGCCCCTACCGCGCCAAAATGAACGCCGCGACCATGTTGGCACAATCAAAGAACATCTATCAGGCAGAAATTGATTCCGCCTGCGAGCTCGTGGACTTCTTGAGGTTCAATGTGGAATATATGGCCCAGATCTATTCCGAGCAGCCCGAATCCTCCGAAGGGATTTGGAACCGTGTGGAATATAGGCCACTGGAAGGCTTTGTGTACGCCATCACCCCGTTCAACTTTACCGCTATCGCCGGAAACCTTCCGGCCAGTGCCGCGATGATGGGCAACGTGGTGGTTTGGAAGCCCAGTGACAGCCAAGTGTTTTCCGCCAAGGTCATCGTTGACGTTTTCAAGGAGGCAGGACTTCCCGATGGCGTCATCAATGTGATCTATGGCGACCCGGTGATGATTTCCGACACCTTGCTGGCCAGTCCAGATTTTGCCGGGATACACTTTACAGGATCCACCCATGTCTTCAAGGAACTTTGGAAACAGATCGGGAACAACATCCACACGTATAAAACGTATCCGAGGATCGTTGGCGAGACCGGAGGAAAGGATTTTATCATAGCCCACCCTACCGCAAAGCCCCAACAAGTGGCCACGGCCATTACACGAGGTGCCTTTGAGTTCCAAGGACAAAAATGTAGTGCGGCTTCTAGGGTCTATCTGCCCAAATCCACCGCGAACGAAATCTTGGATTTGGTGAAAGCCGATGTGAATTCTTTCAACAAACCGGGCTCTCCTGCCGATATGAGCAACTTCATCACCGCGGTGATCCACGAGGGTTCTTTTGACAAATTGGCCAAGTACATCGATCAGGCCAAGGCAGACAAGGATGCAGAGATCATTGTAGGTGGTGGATACGACAAATCTGTGGGATACTTTGTGGAGCCTACCGTGATTTTGACCAGCAACCCCAAATACACCACCATGTGCACCGAACTTTTCGGTCCTGTTGTGACCGTCTATGTTTATGAGGACAAGGATTGGAGCAAAACATTGGAACTGGTGGACGGCACATCCGAATATGGATTGACCGGGGCCGTGTTGGCCAAAGACCGCTACGCCATTGACGAGGCCACTAAGGCTTTGCAAAACTGCGCCGGAAACTTCTACATCAACGACAAGCCGACAGGGGCAGTTGTGGGCCAACAGCCATTTGGCGGCGCAAGGGCATCAGGCACCAACGACAAGGCAGGTTCCATGCAGAACTTGCTTCGTTGGGTTTCCCCTAGGTTGATCAAGGAGACTTTTGTGACCCCTGAAAATTATCGTTACCCATTTTTGGGATAGATTAAAAGCTTATTCATTAAATTCATGGCCATTATTCCAAGGGAATAGTGGCCTTTTTCATTCTTTAAACCCAACAAAATGCCCAGACCCTTTATTTTGGCAGAGACCAACTGGAAACATTTGAAAGACGAATCCTTTGATTTGGCCGTCCTCCCTTGGGCCGCCACGGAAGCGCACAACTACCATCTTCCCTATGCCACGGACACCATTGAGGGCACTGCAATCGCCGAGGAATCGGCTAGACTGGCTTGGGAACATGGCAGCAAGGTCGTGGTGCTCCCCACCATTCCTTTTGGGGTGAACACGGGGCAATCCGATATTTATTTGGACATGAACCTCAACCCCAGCACCCAATTGGCCATTTTGAAGGACATTGTCAGTGTTTTGGACAGACAGGGCATCCATAAGTTCATGATCCTCAACAGTCATGGTGGCAACAATTGGGAAGCATTGGTACGGGAATTGGGGCTACTCTTCCCCAAAATGTTCATCTGTGTGACCAATTGGTTCAAAATGGTGGAAAAAAAGGACATTTTTGAAAACCCCGGTGACCATGCCGATGAAATGGAAACCAGTCTCATCCTCCATTTAGCGCCAGAATTGGTGCTTCCCAAGGAACATTGGGGCGATGGAAAAGAATTCAAGAACAAGATCAAGGCTTTCTCCGAAGGTTGGGCCTGGACCGAGCGCCCTTGGTCCAAAATAAGCACTGATACCGGTGTCGGCGACCCATCCAAAGCGACTGCCGAGAAGGGAAAAATGTTTTTTGATGCCATTTGCACAAAAATGGCAAAGCTGTTCATCGATATTGCCGAAGCGGACATGGAAAATCTCTATGAATGACGGTTGTTTTACTATAGATCATCAAAGCGCCCTAATAATTTAAATGTAAAATTAACGTTAAGTAATTGTAAATTGAATGTAACTTCAGTAACTTAACGCTTTCAAATCATTGTAGTCATGAGAGAACGAATCAATGCATGGGGAAATTTGATGATCAAGAAATATGACCGTATGTGGCAATATGCCAAGGAATATTCAAGAAAATGTAGGCTGGTCTATCAACGGATGTACAGCATCTAATATTATCCCTTGAATTTTTGCGGTAGATAGACCACTTTCTTGGTCTCAAAAAAATCCTCTTCAAAATACTCCTTCAGATCAAAGGTCTGGATGGTGGTGTAATCTTTTAGTTCTTCGGCAAGGTCTCCACCTTTGAGATAGAGTATGCCATTTTTTCGCTCGTGCGATGAATCCTTTTTGATCTTGCCCTTGGTCCAGTGCACAAAGGTGGGCATGGCGGCCACTGCACGGCTCACGATAAAATCATATTGGCCCGGCAAATCCTCGACCCTGGTATGGACGGCAGTAACGTTCTCAAGTTTCAGTCCGTCTACCACTTCCTGCACCACTTTTACTTTTTTTCCAATGGCATCCACCAAGGTGAACTCCACATTCGGAAACAAAATGGCCAACGGTATCCCAGGGAATCCCCCTCCGGTACCCACGTCCAATATTTGGCTTCCTTCATTGAAGGTCTGGATACGGGCAATGCCCAAGGAATGGAGCACATGGCGAAGGTACAGCTCGTCAATGTCCTTCCGGGAAACCACATTGATCTTGGTGTTCCAGTCCTTGTACAATACCTCCAACTCCTTAAAATGTTTCTTTTGTGAGTCGGTGAGCGTCGTAAAATATTTGAAAACAAGGTCTGCATTCATGCCTTTAGTGTTAATTTAGGTAAAATTAATACTTTTAAAGACCTTAACACCGTTCTAACAGGTAGTTGTTGCCTTTAACGGGCAATAATAGTTACCTTTGTAAAAATTTTTTTTATGGATAAGAATACCATCCGGTTTTCAAGAAAGGATTCAGCACAGTTTTTTAAGACACTGAACAAAAGAGTGAACGAATACTTCAATGAAAATGATCTCAAAAAAACCGGAAACTGGAAACTTCACCTCAAGACCATAGTGATGTTTGCCGTTTTTTTGACCCCCTATTTTTTAATGTTGACCTTGAACCTGCCTTTTTGGGCCTATCTTTTACTTTCCATCACCATGGGAGTAGGTATGGCCGGAGTGGGCATGAACGTGATGCACGATGGCAACCATGGCTCCTATTCCAACAAGAAATGGGTGAACAAGATCATGGGAAGCAGCATCTATATCTTGGCAGGTAACGTGTACAACTGGCAGGTACAGCACAACGTACTGCACCACACCTACACCAACATCCACGAACATGACGAGGATATGGAAGCCGGAAGAATATTAAGGTTCTCCAAGCATGCGGAATGGAGAAAACACCATAAGTTCCAACATTACTATTCCATTCTGCTTTATGGATTATTGACCTTCAACTGGGCCATTACCACGGATTTCCAGCAGATGTACCGCTACATGAAGCGCAAACTGAGCTACGGCAAACTTCCAAACCCCGTGATCAACTGGAGTACACTGGTCATCACCAAAGTGCTCTACATCACCATTTGGATAGTCCTTCCTCTGATTTTTGCCGATATTGCCTGGTGGCAAGTGCTTCTTGGGTTCTTCATCATGCACTATGTGGCCGGTGTGATCCTGAGTGTGGTTTTCCAATTGGCGCACATTGTGGACCATGCGGACCAACCTCTTCCCGATGAAGAGGGCAACATGAAGAATACCTGGGCCATCCACCAACTGTTCACCACCGTAAACTTTGGCACGAAGAACAAGATAGTGAACTGGTTCACGGGAGGTTTGAACCATCAAGTGGAGCATCACATTTTCCCCAACATCAGCCATATCCACTACACAAAAATTTCCAAAATTGTGAAACAGACGGCCAAGGAGTTTAATTTGCCCTACAACGAATATAAAACTACCAGAAAAGCTATAATTTCGCACTTCAAACATTTGAAGGAACTGGGCAAAAACCCAGAGCTTCAGTACCAGTAAAAACAAGCATATCACATGAGCAACCATCTATCTGACAGGATACAGAACATGTCCACGTCAGCAACTTTGGCCATGGCGGCCAAGGCCAGGGAGTTACGGAATGAAGGCAAGGATATCATAGGGTTGAGCTTGGGAGAGCCCGACTTCAATATCCCCGATTTCATAAAAGAGGCCGCAAAACAGGCCATTGATGAAAATTATAGCAGCTATACCCCAGTGGATGGGTATCCCGAGCTGAAGAAGGCCATCACCCTCAAATTCAAAAGGGACAATAACCTGGACTATGGACCCAACCAGATCGTGGTTTCCACAGGGGCAAAACAATCCCTGTACAATGTAGCCATGGTAGTGTTGAACCCAGGTGATGAAGTGATACTTCCCGCTCCTTATTGGGTGAGCTATAGCGATATCGTGAAATTGGCCGAAGGGATTCCCGTTGAAGTACCAACTGGCATCGAAACCGATTTCAAAATGACGCCAGAGCAATTGGAAGCTGCCATTACCCCAAAAACGCGTATGTTCTGGTTCAGTTCACCTTGCAACCCCAGTGGTTCGGTGTACAGCAAAGCGGAATTGGAAGGTTTGGCCGAGGTCTTGAAAAAATACCCGGACATCTATGTGGTCTCCGACGAAATCTACGAACATATCAACTTCACCAAAGGTGGACACGTGAGCATTGCCGGAATCGATGGAATGTATGATAGAACGGTGACCGTGAACGGTGTTTCCAAGGCCTTCGCGATGACCGGATGGCGAATTGGATATATTGGAGCCCCGGAGTGGATCGCCAAGGGCTGTAACAAACTTCAGGGACAGGTGACCAGTGGAGCCAATTCCATTGCACAACGTGCCGTGATCACCGCTTTGGAAGCGCCAGTGAGCAAAATCCAGTACATGATCGATGAGTTCCACAAAAGAAGAGACCTTGTACTCGAATTGTTGGGTGAGATCGATGGGTTCAAACTCAATGTACCCGAAGGTGCTTTCTATGTGTTCCCTGATATTTCCGCATTCTTCGGAAAAACATTGAAAGGGACCACCATCAATAGCGCTGAGGATTTTGCGTTGTATTTGTTGGAACACGCCAATGTGGCCACGGTAACAGGTGAAGCATTTGGAAACCCCAACTGCATCCGTATTTCCTATGCGGCTTCGGAAAAGGAATTAAGGGAAGCCATTGCCCGTATCAAGGCAGTGGTGTAATAACTTTCGCATATCAAATCACTTGTCAATTCGAGTGATTTTTGTAAAACAAAAAGTGGGTATCGAGAATGGTAAATTCCTAAAGGAAATACTTGTTCTCGATACTTTTTTCTTTGAAAAAAACTTGAACTGACAGCATCTTAGCCAATCAGGTCTTTCTCCAAAAATATGGGGTAAGTAAAATCAATACGGTGAATAGTTCCAAACGGCCCAACAACATCAAAAAACCGCACCACCATTTTCCTGCCGGGGGAAGACTGTTGTAGTTGCTCACAGGGTTCAAATCCCCAAAAGCAGGGCCCACATTGCCCAATGAAGAGGCTGCTCCGCCCACTGCGGAGATAAAGTCAAGGCCCAAAAAGCCCAGTACCAGTGACCCTATGATGAAAAGCAACATGTAGAGCACAAAAAAAGCGATCACATTGTACACGATGTGCTCTGTCACCGTCTTTTCATTGTAACGCACAGGGATGATCGCATTGGGGTGCAAGGTCCGTTTGAACTCCAGAACACCATTTTTGATGATGATCAAGTGACGCATCACCTTGATGCCCCCTGCCGTGGAGCCTGCCGAGCCTCCCAAGAACATCAATCCAAAAAAGAGAACGGTCAAAAAGGGTGTCCAAGCCGTGAAATCGGCAGACACAAAACCCGTTGTGGTGATGACCGAGACGACTTGAAAAAGTGCATGCCTAAAGGCACTTTCTGCCTCGCCCCAGATCATAGGATGGTACTCAGAAATGGCAACATCAGCCTTAAAATAAATTCCAAATGCCGATAAAATACTGAAGATCAATATAAACCAAAGGTAATATTTGAATTCCTCATCTTTCAAAATGCGCTGCACCCTTCCTGTTAACGCAAAATAGCTCAATACAAAATTGCTACCTGCCAAGAACATGAAGAGAATGGTGATGTATTGGATGATGGGTTGGTGGTTCCAATAGGCCAAACTGGCATTTTTAGTAGAAAAACCACCTGTGGACATGGTCGCCAAAGAATGGTTGATCGCATCAAAAAAGGTCATACCCGCCAATTTCAACAATAGTGTCTCCAATACCGTATATCCAAAATAGATGAGCCAAAGTCGTTTGGCCGTGTCCGTGATCCTTGGATGTAGTTTGTCACCTCCCGGGCCGGGTGCTTCCGCCGCGAACAACTGCATGCCCCCGATACCCAACAATGGCAAAATGGCTATGGCCAGCACAATGATCCCCATACCTCCTATCCAGTGGGTAAGGCTCCGCCAAAGCAAGATTCCTTCGGGAAGTACCTCAATATCATCCAAAATGGAGGCCCCGGTAGTGGTATAGCCCGAAATGGTCTCAAAAAAGGCATCGGTAATGGAAGGGATGGACGCTGAAAAAAGATAGGGCAACATCCCGGAAATGGACATCACGATCCATCCGAAGGTCACCACGATATACCCTTCTTTTCGCTTCACTTCCTTTTTATGCCCTCGGGTATAGAACATGGCCATGATCCCAAAAAGCATGGTAACAATGGCGGCAAGAGCAATATCCAACGTCGCCCCATCCTTATAAATGGCACTGGCAAAAGCGGCCAAAAGCATGAAAGAGCCGTTACAAAGGAGCAAAAGCCCCATAATATGGATAATGATTCGTGTGTTGAGCCTCATTACAGGAACAGCTTTTCTATCTTGGGTATGGCCTTGGGCAGGCAACAGACCACTACTTTGTCCCCTTGGGTTATTCTAAAATCTCCAAGGGCGATGATACCCTCTCCATTTCGGATTACCCCTCCTATGCTCGCTTCGCGTGGAAAGTTCAGTTCTTTGATGATCTCGCCGTTCACCAATGAGGTAGCCTTCACTTCAAACTCCAATATCTCTGCATTGAGGTTGTTGAGACGGGTCAATGCCAGCACTTCACCTTTTCGAATGTACCGGAATATGCTGTTGGCGGCCAACAGCTTTTTATTGATGAGCGTATCCACCCCAATGGAATGTGACAACTGGAAATAATCCATGTTCTCCACCAAGGCTATGGTCTTTTTTATCTTTTTGTTCTTGGCCACCAGACAGGACATGATATTGGTCTCCGAGTTTCCGGTGACGGCAATGAAGGCATCCATGGACTCGAGGCTCTCCTCCTCCAAAAGCTCCACGTTCCTACCATCCCCATTGATGACCAGCGCATGGGGAAGCTCATCGGCAATGTCGAACGCCTTTTCTTTGTTCTTTTCTATCAGTTTGACATTGAATTTTTTGCTGCAGAGGTCCCGTGCAGTCTTGAAACCGACCTTGCTCCCACCCAAGATCATCACGTTCTTGATCTCCTGCTTCTGCATGCCAGTGAGTTTGTACAGTTCCTCCACCCCTTTGTCCGAAGTGATGAAATAGACTTGATCCCCTTCCTTGAAAACGGTATCCCCGCGTGGAATGAGGGTAAATTGCGTGCCCATCCGCTGCAACGCAATGGGCATAAAGTGCAGTTCCGGGAAAATGCGGGCAGCCTCCTTGACCATTTTGCCCACAAAGGGTGCGGTCTTGGGCAGAATCACACCGAACATGGTCAACACACCGCCTTCAAATTCATAAGTGTCGTTGAAGGCCGACTGGTTCAACATCAACTGGATTTCCATGGCGGCCAAACGCTCTGGGGAGATAAGCTCATCAATTCCCAACTCTTCAAACTTGAGGATGTCCCGATTGTCCATGAATTCCGTGTTGGATATCCGGGCCATGGTCCTTTTGCAGCCCAATTGTTTGGCCAATAGGCAAAGGGTAAGGTTCGTGGTTTCCGAGGCCGTGACCCCAATCACCAAATCCGAACCGTCCACATCGGCATCCTGCAACACTTGGATGGAAGTGGCATCCCCCCTCAGGACACGTATGTCCAAATGGTTGTCCGCGTAGGACAGTTTCTCCTTGTCCGTGTCGATCAATGTAATATCCTGGGCCTCATAGGACAAAAGTTTTGCCAAATGAAAGCCTACCTCACCAGCTCCTGCAATAATGATCCTCATTGATTAGAATAAGATGTGTTTCCAAATAATTCCGCCTTGTACGCCACAAAATGGTCATTGAAGTCTAAATGACATACTATTAACATAATACGGAAAGTTTCCGCTATTCCTCGGCAAAATTACACAAATATTTTTGTCTTCCTCCCAGATGGCTAAGTTGTATATTTGCCAGCAAATAAAAGCCATGTCAGAAAAAGTGACCCCCTATAAAGAATCCGGACTGGGAAAAAAAGAGCAAGTTAGGCAAATGTTCGATAACATTTCCGAAGATTATGATGGACTGAACAGGGTGATTTCCTTTGGCACCGACATTAAATGGCGCAAGCGCATTGTTTCCTTTTTAAAGGAAAAATCCCCAAAAACCATTCTGGACATTGCAACCGGCACGGGTGACCTTGCCATAGCCCTGGCTCCCACGGGTGCGGAGAAAATCATTGGCCTGGATCTCTCCCCCGGAATGCTGGAGGTGGGAAAGGAAAAGGTTTCGAGAAAAAAACTGCAGGACACCATCGAAATGGTGGTGGGCGACAGCGAGAACCTTCCTTTTGAGGACAATTCCTTTGATGCCGTGACGGTGGCCTTCGGGGTCCGGAACTTTGAAAACCTCGAAAAAGGACTGGAAGAAATACGAAGGGTACTGAAAAAAGGGGGAAATCTGGTCATTTTAGAAACTTCGGTACCCACCAAGACCCCGTTCAAGCAAGGATATCGCATCTATACCAAATACATCCTTCCCCTGATTGGAAAGATCTTTTCCAAAGACCGCTCGGCCTACTCTTATCTATGTGAATCCGCCTCGGTTTTTCCACATGGGCAGGCCTTCAACAATATTTTGGCCAAAATTGGGTTTATAGGAATAGAGAACAAACCCCAGACGTTGGGAGTAGCCTCCATCTATGTCGCCACAAAATAGTTTGATGAAAAACGTCCTTATCCTGTTTGGGCTGCTGATCCTGACAAGTCCAAAATCCAACGCACAATTTGGGGAAGATCCCATTCTCAACCTTCAGAACGAGGACAAAAGATTTTTGAACTGGGGCTATTATCTGGGTTTTAACCAATATGATTTTCAGTTCGAGTACAAGGACGATGTGGGCCGGGACATCTTGGTCGACAAGAGTTTTGGGTTCAATGTAGGTTTGATCGGCGAGTTGCGCATCAACGAATTTCTGGATGCCCGTTTTGAACCGGGCCTCCTGTATACCGCACGCACCCTTGGATTCCCTGGCTTCACCACCCAGGCCGATGCCATTCGCGAAGTGCGCTCCACCTACATCCGCTTTCCTCTTTTGCTGAAGGCCAGCACCAAAAGGATCGGTAACTGGAAACCCTTTATCGTGGGCGGTGTTTACACTTCGATGAACCTTGGGAGCAAAGAGGACAGTTTGGACGACAACAGCAGTGGGGAGTTCCGTATGAAGAAAAACGTCTATGGCTATGAATTGGGCTTCGGCATCGATTTTTACACGGAATATTTTAAGTTCTCGCCTTCGATAAGGGGTGTTTTTGCCCTTACGGATGAACTCGTCCCTGACAACGACCCCAACAGTCCATGGACGGGGAACATCAATGCCATGCGGACGCGGGGCATCTTCATCAATTTTACGTTTGAATAAACTGGATTATTGAATATTTATACTTCTGTAAGTCCAAGAATCCAATCATCTAAAAATCCAACTACCTCCTTATTTCATTGAGAAGGATCGCAGTGGCAGTGGCCACGTTCAAGCTTTCGGCGGTGTCGCCCCCGAACTGCGGAATGGAGATCCGCTCCGTGACCCACGCACCTACCTCATCGGAAATGCCATTGGCCTCATTGCCCATCACCAAAACACCTTTGGAAGGAAGTGCTTTCCCATACACCGGTTCACCATCCATGAAAGCACCAAAAACGGGTTGATCGGCACTTTTCAAAAATTCATGAAGAGGAGTATAAACTATGTTTACCCTTGCTATGGAACCCATAGTGGCCTGAAGCACCTTCGGGTTGTAACAATCCACCGTGTCCTCCGAACATACCAATTGCCGTATCCCAAACCAGTCGCACAAGCGTATGATGGTCCCCAAGTTGCCCGGATCGCGCACGGCATCCAAGACCACTACCCAATCCGACACTTCTGTTTTTAGCAGCTTGGGCATATGAAACACCCCCAGTACCCCGTTGGGCTGTTTCAAACTGCTCATCTGTTTCAGAATGGCCCCGGAAACGAGTTCTGTTTCCCCAAGCCCACTCCCCTTCCATGTCCCATCCACTAAAATTTTGAACGGTGCCACGCCCGCCTGCAGCAACTCTTTCACCAATTTTTCACCTTCAACCACAAAGAGTCCGTGTTGAGTTCGGTACTTTTTTTGCTTTAGGTTTACAACTAGTTTAATTTGGTTTTTTGTAACCATCTAAATCGTGTATTTTTGGCGTCTATGAGGGGTTCTTTAGGTCTAATGGGCAACCGTGCAAAAATAGGGCTATTGTTGCTTATGTTGAGCACAATGGGTTGCAATACGCTCAAAAAGGTGGGGGAAGATGAATTATTGCTTACCAAAAACTCCATTTATGTGAATGAGGAGAAAGTCTCCACGAGCGAGATCAAAGGCCTCATTTCCCAAAAACCCAACAGCAGTGTCCTTGGTTATCCCCTCCGCCTGAACCTGTACAATCTCGCCAAGGAAAATCCCGATTCTTCGTTCCAAGACTGGTTGCACAGAAAGGAAAAAAGGGAAAAGCGCCTGAACAACCTCCTTTCCCAAAAACAAGTGAACCGATTGCAGGAATCCTTCATCGTAAAAGGGGCCAGTGAATTTCTGGAGCGGGTCGGCGAGCCACCGGTGGTCATCGACACCTCGCTTACCCGAAAGTCCGTTGAGCGGTTGGAAGCCTACTACAACAGCAAGGGGTATTTCAACAACAATGGTTCTTATGAAATAGTCGAGGGCAAAAAAAACAGAAAGGCCGAGGTGGAATACAACATGACCCTGAACAAACCCTACATCATTGATACCGTCCAGAAAAACATCACCTCGCCCGAACTTGATTCCATCTACAACATTTCCGCCAGACGGAGTTATGTAAAAAAAGGGGATCAGTTCGACCTGAACAACTTCACCTTGGAGCGGGAACGGTTGACCACCCTTTTTAGGAATTCGGGGGTCTATAACTTTCAGGAAAGCTCCATCAATTACGATATTTTAAGGGACACCATCAAAAGTGCCGATGACCAGCTCATGGACGTGCAACTGAACATCAAAAAGTTCAGGAGCACCACGGACAGTTCCGACACCAATGCGCCCTATAGGATAGCCCGTCTCAAAAAAATCAACATTTATGCGGATCACACCATAAATGGCGGCCCTGATTCCCTAAAAACGTTGGATTACGAAAATTACACCATTCATTATAATGATAAACTCAGGTACAGGCCCAAAGCGCTCACCGATGCCATTTTCTTTCAAAAAGACAGCATCTATAGGGACTTGGACCGGATCAGGACCTACAGACAGATTACCAACCTGAACACCTTTAAGTACCCCAACATTGAATTTATTGCAGATTCCACCCAAACGGAGCTGGTTTCCAATATCTATTTGGCCGCAAAGCCCAAATTCTCGTTGAACCTGAATTTTGATGTCACACATTCCAATATCCAACAAGTGGGAACGGCTTTCAGTACATCTGTGATCACGCGGAATGTATTTGGAGGCGCGGAGACTTTGAACATTTCGGCAAGGGGATCTATCGGTCTTTTGAGCGATGCGTCGCTCTCCAATGAAACCTTCACTTCGGAACTTGGCGGGGACATCAACATCACCTTCCCAAGGATCTGGTTCCCTTTCAATACAGAGAAAATAATCCCCGGCTATATGTTGCCACAGAGCAGGCTATTGGCCGGTACCAATTTCCAGAGGAACATTGGGCTGGACAAACAATCGCTGAATTCCATATTATCGTACAACTGGTCCCCAACGGACAGGCTGAAGAACAACCTTGAACTGTTGAACGTGGAGTTTGTGCGCAACGTGAACCCCGACAACTTCTACAATGTGTACCGCAACACCTTTTCCAACCTGGACAACATTGCGGATGATTTTCAGGACGACCCGCAATATGCAGATCTTTTTGAAATTGTTGACAATAATGTCGATTCCCTTCGCCTCACCATCCCTGAAGGTGCAAACACCTTTGTACAGGATGCCCTGGATGGGAATATCACCGGACTGTCACCCGATCAGTTGGACGAGGTGAACAGCATTGCGGAGCGCAGAAGACGATTGACGGACAACAACCTGATCTTTGCCAGTAACTTTACCCATACCAAGAACAGCAAGTCGGGCATCAATGACAACGATTTTTACCAATACCGTATCAAATTGGAAAGTGCCGGGAACGTCCTGTCGCTCATGTCCAACATTGTGCCCTATAACAAAAATGACAATGGACAACTTTTGGTGTTCGGGGTTCCGTTTTCCCAATACATCAAGTCGGAGTTCGACTATATTCGGCATTGGGAAATCGGCGATTCACAGGTGATCGCGTTCAGGAGCTTTTTGGGCATGGCGGTTCCCTATGGAAATTCGGACAACATTCCCTTTGTGAGGAGTTATTTTGCAGGGGGTTCCAACGACAACAGGGCATGGAACGCCTACGAACTTGGACCCGGGAAGACCAGCAACATCAACGATTTCAACGAGGCCAACCTGAAAATGGCCTTCAACGTGGAATATCGATTCCCCATTGCCGGGGACGTAAAAGGGGCTTTCTTTGCGGATGCGGGCAACATCTGGAACGTTTTTGACAACGAAAGTAACCCCGATGCCATATTTCAAGGAATCTCATCATTGGCAGATATAGCGCTGGGCACGGGACTGGGCCTTCGTTATGACTTCACCTATTTTGTGTTCCGTTTGGATGTCGGGTTCAAGACCTACAATCCTGCAAGAGTGGGGTCCGATCGTTGGTTCAACGAATATAACTTCAGGAATGCGGTCCTCAATATAGGGATCAATTATCCTTTCTAGAGGAAATATTTTATTACTTTTGTTCCCTATTTTAACTCGAAACCATCTTAAACTATGTCCCATAACATTAAACCCGGCGTTGCTACCGGTGATGAAGTACAGGCAATTTTCAAACACGCAAAGGAAAACGGCTACGCACTGCCCGCGGTAAACGTGATTGGATCTGACACCATCAATGCAGTAATGGAAACGGCTGCCACACTAAATTCTCCGGTCATCATCCAGTTTTCCAATGGAGGGGCACAGTTCAATGCCGGCAAGGGACTTTCCAATGAAGGTCAAAAAGCGGCCATCCTTGGAGGGATTGCCGGTGCAAAGCACGTGCACCAACTGGCCGAGGCCTATGGGGCAACCGTTATCCTTCATACCGACCACTGCGCCAAAAAATTGTTGCCTTGGATCGATGGGCTTTTGGATGCCAGCGAAGCACATTTCAAGGCCACAGGGAAACCTTTGTACAGTTCACACATGATCGATCTTTCCGAAGAACCTTTGGAAGAGAACATCGAACTCTGCAAGGAATACCTGAAGCGAATGAGCAAAATGGGCATGACCCTCGAAATCGAATTGGGTATCACCGGAGGTGAAGAGGACGGCGTGGACAACTCCGATGTGGACGATTCCAAACTCTACACCCAGCCCGAAGAAGTGGCCTATGCCTATGAAGAGCTTTCAAAAATCAGCCATAGGTTCACCATAGCGGCAGCTTTCGGCAACGTGCACGGGGTCTACAAACCTGGAAACGTAAAACTGACCCCAAAGATTTTGAGAAACTCACAAGAATATATTTCGGAAAAATACGGTGTGGAACACAACCATATCGATTTTGTTTTCCACGGTGGGTCAGGTTCCACTTTGGAAGAGATCAGGGAAGCCATCGGATATGGGGTCATCAAAATGAACATCGATACCGACCTCCAATACGCCTTTTTGGAAGGGGTAAGGGATTATGTACAGAACAAATCGGCCTACCTTCAGGCCCAGATCGGAAATCCTGAAGGAGATGACCAGCCCAATAAAAAATATTACGACCCAAGGGTTTGGTTGAGGGAAGGTGAAAAAACCTTCATTGCACGCCTGAAAAAAGCTTTTGAAGACCTGAACAACGTAAATACGCTGTAAATCTAAGTCCTCATCTAACTAAATATTGATTACATGTCGTCTTGGTTTAAAAGAAAGGAAAAAGGAATACAGACAGCAACCGAGGAGAAAAAGGACACCCCGAAAGGGCTATGGTACAAATCCCCCACAGGAAAGATCGTAGAGTCCGAGGACCTCGCCAAAAACTTCTATGTCAGTCCCGAAGACGACTACCATGTCAGGATCGGGAGCAAGGAATACTTTGAAATCCTTTTTGATGACAACAAGTTCAAGGAACTGGATGCCAACCTAAAGTCGAAGGATCCCTTAAAATTCGTGGACACCAAAAAATATTCCGAACGCCTGAAGGCCGCAGAACAAAAAACGGGCCTGAAAGATGCCGTCAGGAGTGCCGTGGGCAAGTCGATGGGAAAGGAACTGGTGGTTTCCTGTATGGACTTTGCTTTCATTGGAGGCTCCATGGGCAGTGTGGTAGGTGAAAAAATCTCACGCGCCATTGACGTGTCCATGAAGAAGAAGATCCCGTTCCTGATGATCTCCAAATCCGGGGGTGCCCGTATGATGGAAGCTGCGCTGTCCTTGATGCAGTTGGCAAAAACATCCGCTAAACTGGCCCAATTGGCCGAGGCCAAAATACCCTACATCTCCTTGTGTACGGACCCTACCACGGGTGGGACCACCGCATCCTATGCCATGTTGGGGGACATCAATATTTCTGAGCCTGGTGCCTTGATCGGATTTGCAGGACCAAGGGTGGTCAAGGATACCACAGGAAAAGACCTTCCGGATGGTTTCCAGACCGCTGAATTCCTAAAGGAACACGGATTTTTGGATTTTATCACCCATCGTAGGGATTTGAAGAAAAATGTCAACCTTTACATTGATTTGATCACCAATCAACCCATCAGGTCGTAAAAACGGGCATATTCGCTCCTTAGTCCAAAAAAAGAATTATCTTTGCGCGCTGATCGAAGGTCGATCGATACATAAAAATCATTTAAATAAATATTGGAATGTATTTAACCAAAGAAGTAAAAGCCGATATTTTCAAGAAACACGGCGGCTCTGAGAGCAACACCGGTTCTACGGAAGGGCAGATTGCACTGTTCACGCACCGTATCAACCACTTGACAGAACACCTTAAAAGGAACCACAAAGATTACAATACCGAGCGTTCCTTGGTAAGACTGGTAGGTAAAAGACGTAGTCTTTTGGACTATCTGAAGAAAAAAGATATTGAAAAGTACCGTATTCTCATCAAAGAGTTGGGTATCCGAAAATAAAAATGGAAGGGGAGGCCTTGGCTTCCCCTTTTTATTTTACTGGATTTATTCCAGTTTTTTCAAGTCCCGATCCAAAAATCGGGCAAACACAAAAAGCTACTTATAGTTTTTCATTGGTCAGTGCCCTTGGCACACAACAACAACACAACCCGACCGCCCGGATGGCGGTAGACCAAATGTTTAACGACCCGAATCATCATTGATCGGGTAAGATTATTTTTATGATTCCAAAAGTTTTTAGAGAGGTCATCGACCTTGGTGACGGTAGAACGATTTCTATCGAAACCGGAAAATTGGCAAAACAGGCCCATGGCTCTGTGGTTGTCCAATCAGGCAAATGTATGTTGCTATGTACAGTTGTCTCCAATTATCAAGCTTCGGATGTGGACTTTTTGCCACTTACCGTAGATTATCGTGAAAAATTTGCCGCCGCAGGTCGCTACCCCGGTGGTTTCTTCAAGCGTGAAGCAAGGCCCAGCGATGGTGAAGTGCTTACCATGCGATTGGTGGACAGGGTTTTGCGCCCTTTGTTCCCCAAAGATTACCATGCGGAGACCCAGGTCATGATCCAATTGATGTCGCACGACGAAGAGGTAATGCCGGATGCCATGGCAGGATTGGCCGCATCCGCAGCCATCCAATTGTCCGATATTCCCTTTGAATGCCCGATTTCCGAGGTCCGTGTAGGCCGGGTGAACGGTGAGTTCGTTATCAACCCTACCATGGCACAATTGAAGGAGTCCGACATCGACATGGTGATCGGTGCTTCCGAAGATTCCGTGATGATGGTGGAAGGCGAGATGGGAGAAATTTCCGAAGAGGAAATGGTAGAGGCCATCAAATTTGCCCACGAAGCCATCAAGGTACAATGCGCCGCACAGGTCAGATTGGCCGAAGCCGTTGGTAAAAAAGAAACCAGAGAGTACGAACAGGCCGTTGAAGACGAAGCGCTTCAGAAGAAAATCCATGACATGGCCTATGACAAGGTCTATGAAGTGGCCAAGGCCGGTTCTTCCAAAAAAGAACGCAGTGAGGCCTTTGCCAATATCAAGGAAGAAATCAAGGCCGCTTTTTCCGAAGAGGAATTGGAAGAAATTGGCGGATTGGTTTCCAAATATTATCACAAAGCTGAAAAAGAGGCTGTCAGGAACCTTACCCTGGAAGAAGGCCTTCGTTTGGATGGAAGGAAAACCACCGACATCCGCCCTATTTGGTGCGAAGTGGATTACTTGCCATCCGTGCATGGTTCGTCCATCTTCACCAGAGGGGAAACACAGGCATTGGCAACAGTGACCTTGGGAACTTCCAGAGAGGCAAATCAAATCGACATGCCCTCCTACGAAGGTGAGGAGACATTCTACCTGCACTACAACTTCCCTCCTTTCTCAACAGGGGAGGCAAGACCCATCCGAGGTACCTCCCGTAGAGAGGTTGGACACGGTAACTTGGCACAACGTGCCCTAAAGGGCATGATCCCTGCCGATTGCCCATACACCGTTCGTGTGGTTTCCGAAGTATTGGAATCCAACGGTTCCTCTTCCATGGCCACCGTTTGTTCGGGCACCATGGCATTGATGGATGCCGGTATTCAGTTGAAAAAACCCGTTTCCGGAATCGCCATGGGATTGATCACTGATACCGAAAGTGGCAAGTATGCCGTTCTTTCCGATATATTGGGTGATGAGGACCACTTGGGCGATATGGACTTTAAAGTGACCGGTACCGCAGATGGTATCACCGCTTGCCAGATGGACATCAAGGTAAAAGGACTTTCCTACGAAATCTTGGTAAAGGCTTTGATGCAGGCCAAGGATGGAAGGTTGCATATCCTGAAAGAATTGATCGACACGATCGCAGCCCCAAGGCCAGAGGTGAAACCTTACGCTCCAAAAATCATTACCCGAATCATTCCTGGTGAGTTCATCGGTGCACTGATCGGTAAAGGTGGAGAGGTGATCCAAGACCTTCAGAAGAAATCCAAGACCACGATTGTCATCAACGAAGATCCCGATACCGAAGAAGGTATTGTGGAAATTTTGGGTACCGACCAAGATGGCATCAATATGGTATTGGCCAAAATAGACTCGTTGATGTTCAAGCCTGAAGTGGGCAGCGTTTACGAAGTGAAGGTCATCAAGATGTTGGAATTTGGCGCCGTGGTGGAATACACCGAGGCTCCTGGCAACGAAGTATTGCTCCACGTGTCCGAATTGGCCTGGGAGCGTACTGAAAATGTTTCCGACGTGGTCAACATGGGAGATGTCTTTGACGTGAAATACTTAGGTATCGACCCAAGGACCAAAAAGGAAAAAGTGTCCAGAAAGGCCTTGTTGCCCAAACCGGAAGGTTATAAAGAAAGACCTCCAAGAGATGATCGTGGTGGTGACAGAAGAGGTGGCGACCGAAGAGGTGGTGACCGTGACCGCAGAGGTGGCGATCGTGACAGAAAGCCCAGAAGGGACTAAGTCAACTTTCATATTATAAGAAAAACCCTGGGGAAATATTCCCAGGGTTTTTTTCGTTTTTAGAAAACTTTCACAAAGAAATTTTACCAAAATGTAACTTTTTAAATTTTTCAACGTATAACCTAATGAGCCTCTGCTCACAAACTTAATTTGAAGGGAAAATTTTTAGATGAGACAGTTAAAGATTACAAAACAGGTTACCAATAGGGAAACCGCTTCGTTGGACAAATATTTGCAGGAAATCGGCAAGGTGGATCTGATCACCGCCGATGAGGAAGTGGAGTTGGCACAACGGATAAAGGCGGGAGACCAAGTGGCTCTGGAAAAATTGACCAAAGCCAACCTTAGGTTCGTCGTTTCCGTGGCCAAGCAATACCAAAACCAAGGACTCACCCTTCCCGATTTGATCAACGAAGGGAACTTGGGATTGATCAAGGCCGCACAGCGTTTTGACGAGACCCGTGGATTTAAATTTATTTCATACGCCGTTTGGTGGATCCGCCAGTCCATTCTTCAGGCCTTGGCAGAACAGTCCAGGATCGTACGTCTGCCCTTGAACAAAATCGGCTCCATCAACAAGATCAACAAGACCTTTGCTTTCTTGGAGCAAGCGCACGAACGTACCCCATCTGCCGAGGAAATTGCCAAAGAATTGGACATGACCGTGGAAGATGTGAAGCAATCCCTGAAAAATTCAGGCCGTCACGTATCCATGGACGCCCCTTTGATCGATGGTGAGGATTCCAACCTCTATGATGTATTGCGAAGTGGGGAGTCCCCCAACCCGGACAAGGAACTTTTGCACGAATCCCTGCGCACGGAAATCGAGCGTGCCTTGGAGACCTTGACCCCTAGGGAGGCCGATGTTATCAGGCTTTATTTCGGTTTGGCCGGACAACATTCCATGACCTTGGAAGAGATCGGTGAGACTTTTGACCTGACCAGGGAAAGGGTACGCCAGATCAAGGAAAAGGCCATCCGAAGGCTAAAACACACCTCCAGAAGTAAGATTTTAAAGACATATCTGGGATAAAGTGCTAAAAAAACACAATAAATTACAGTTAAACATACCTTAAATTGTTTTTTTGGCAGGAAAGTTGTAATTTGTGTACCTACAACAGTTAATCATGACTGTTCGTTTTTTGATTGATGAATAAACTCCGGCTGATTACCGGAGTTTTTTCATTTATAGGAACCTTGTAATTGGCTAACTTTGCACCATGGACAAGACAATAATCGCCCCTTCGTTACTGGCCTCTGATTTTGCCAATTTGCAACGTGATATCGAAATGGTGAACCAAAGTGAGGCCGATTGGTTCCATTTGGACATCATGGACGGGATGTTCGTTCCCAATATTTCCTTCGGGATGCCCGTGGTGGAAGCCATTGCCAAACATGCCAAAAAGCCATTGGACACCCATTTGATGATCATGGATCCCGACCGTTACATCAAAACCTTTGCGGAACTGGGTGTGGACCATCTTACCGTGCACTATGAGGTTTGCCCCCATTTGCACAGGACTTTGCAGGCCATAAAGGCAGAGGGCATGAAGGCCGGGGTGGCCATCAACCCGCACACGTCCATCAACCTATTGGAAGATACCATCCAAGATATCGATATTGTGCTCGTGATGAGCGTAAACCCCGGTTTTGGGGGACAATCGTTCATTGAGAACACCTATCAAAAGGTGAAAGACCTGAAGAATCTGATCCAACGAAAAAATGCAAATACCCTAATCGAGATCGACGGGGGCGTGAATGCTGCCAATGCCAAGAAACTGGTGGAACATGGCGCCGATGTTTTGGTGGCCGGCAGTTTTGTGTTCAAAAGTAAAAATCCGACAGAGACCATCAAAGATCTAAAAGAAAGAACACTATAATGCAGGATTTTGATGTTGCCATCATTGGAGGCGGACCCATTGGCATTGCCTGCGGGCTGGAGGCCAAAAAAAGAGGCCTCAGCTATATCATCATCGAGAAAGGGCCCATTGTCAACTCACTGTTCAATTACCCCATCAACATGCAATTTTTTTCCTCTTCGGAAAAATTGGAAATAGATGGTATCCCCTTTATCAGCAAGGAGGCCAAACCCAAGCGCAATGAAGCATTGGAATACTATCGGCGGATAGTCACCTCCAATAATCTGGACATCCATCTGTTTGAAAAGGTCATTTCGGTGGAAAAAGAGGGGGACTGGTTCCAATTGGACACTGACAAAGACCGGTATAGAGCCAAAAATGTGGTCTTGGCGACAGGTTTCTACGATTTGCCCAACCGGATAAACGTGCCTGGTGAAGATTTGCCCAAAGTATCCCATTATTATAAGGACCCCCATTTTTATGCCAGTCAGAAACTGGCCGTTATCGGGGCCAGCAATTCTGCCATCGATGCCGCTCTCGAATGCTGGCGGAAGGGTGCAGAGGTCACTCTTATCATTCGCGGGCCCGAAGTGGGTCCAAGGGTAAAATATTGGGTGCGTCCGGACATCATCAACCGAATCGAGGAAGGCAGCATCAAGGCGTATTACAACAGCACGGTGAAAGAGATCACTCCGAAGGAAATCATCATCGATACCCCAGAGGGAGAGACCATTTTGGAAAACGATTTTGTCCTTGCACTGACCGGCTACATGCCCAATTTTGCTTTTTTGGAAAAGCTGGGCATTGCACTTTCCGATGATGCAAAGCGAATTCCATCCTATGATCCCGAGACCATGGAGACCAATGTGCCTGGACTATTCCTGGCAGGGGTGATCTGCGGCGGGATGGAGACCCATAAATGGTTCATCGAAAATTCCCGTATCCATGCCCCCATCATTATGGATGCCATTGGAAAAAGAGGAGCATCAATCGCAAAGTAAGTGTATTCGTTTTAAGTCACTTCCAAATTAGAGATTCAAGCATGCAAAAATTCGGGCAAAGATTTACCTTAGCCTATACAATCCACATCAAACTCTGTATACTTCTATGAAAGCACTTGCCACCATCGGGCTGTTGGTTTTGAGCAATACCTTTATGGTGGTTGCTTGGTACGGTCACCTCAAATTCCACGAGTGGAAATGGTTCAACAAACTCGGTCTGATTTCCATTGTACTGATCAGTTGGGGAATTGCCCTTTTTGAATATATGTTCCAAGTACCTGCGAACAAGATCGGATTTCGGGAAAACGGCGGACCGTTCAGTCTTATTCAATTGAAAGTGATCCAGGAAGTCATCACTTTGGTGGTCTTTGCCATCTTCACCTTGGTCGTCTTCAAAACGGAGACATTTAGGGCAAACCATATCATCTCCTTTATTTTTTTGATCTTGGCGGTCTATTTTATGTTCAAGAAGTAAAACAGTCATTTAGAGGGTCTCCAGTTGTGCCTGCAATACTCCATTTTCCCGCAGCATGGCCCTTCCATCCCTGAAACTCAAATAGGAATGCCCCTTTTGATGGTTGAGCATGCTCACCTCGCACATCATGCCCCAATGCCGTGTGATCTCCTTCCACGCAAACCACAATGAATGCTTGGGGTCGTAGATGTGGGTGGCCTCTCCCCCTGCCCCATTGATCTCGATCACGCTGAAATTTTTGCCTTGGCAAAGGTCATCAAAGGTATGGTAGAGCACATCCAACCTACCGTAATGAAAATCTTCCATGGGAGTGCAGATTTCATTTATGGTCTTGGTGAGTGCATCGTTCAATTGATGGCTGATGTCCACAAATTTGGCACCCCTTGTGTGACTTCCGTAGGGAACCAGGATATACTCATCACCCTCTTCCAAAACAGTGTATAATCGCTCCCCCAATTTTTTTTCCAATCTATGCAATTGGAGATGGCTTCTCGGGTTTTTCTTGATGAGTTCCAATACTGTGCTCTTTCCGTCACCAACAACGGAAAGAAACTCCTTGGACACGATTCCAGTAACCTTTCCGAGGGCTTCTCCTGGTTTTCGGACATAAAAAACACCCACTTCGTTTCCATAGGGAATCAGTTCCTGGGCCAGATAGTGTGAAGGGGTTTTCCGTACATATTCCCTGAACTGCAGCTCATCATGTATTTTTTCCACCCCGAAGGATTTCATGCCTATGTCGGGTTTGACAATAAAGGGATAGGTTATGCCCGAAGCCCGTATCCGGCCCAAGGCCACATCAGGGGCTTCATCCTTGGAAAGAAACACCGTGTTGGGAATATATTGCCGGGGTATGAGCCCGTAGATCGACATTTTGGATTCCATGGCCATTCCCCCATTTTTCATGCTGGGATTGGCGGCATTGAAAAAGAAAAAGGAGCCTGCCTTTAGGGAATAGTATAGCCAAACTGGAAACAGAGGATAATAAATGACCCACAACGGCCAATATTCCCAGTGGGTGAGCTTGTGCCACTTCAATTTTAGGGAAACCATTCTTCAAGCGGTGAGTTGGTTCGATGAAAAAGAGACCTCAAATACCTTATCGTTCAGCAGGTCGATGTGCTTCAGCAAGTTCTGTCCTTCCTGTTCCAGTATGGCCTGGGTGACACTGAAGGTCTTCAGTCCGGTTTTGCGATCTATCACAAATCCATTCTCAAAATCCTCGTTGTTGTTGGTATGGAAATCCACCACATCCGAAGCGTCAACGGACTGGGTTCCTTTCATAAATTTATCGAACAACGAAGACCGATGCCCGATAACGGCATCATCATACAAGGTAACAGACGACCAGATATGGCTTTTGGTCTTGTCCAAGGGCCTAAAATATTTTTGCCCACCATCCCATCTGAATTCCAACAAATGGACATGGAACAACACCAGGGTGAAGGGTTCTATGTTATGAAGATCGATTTCTGAGAGCATGGCCACGGGATCTTCGGCACCAATGATGTCCAAAAGGACCAACCCCCGACTTTTCACATAATCACCAATGGACCTGTGTTTGACAAAGGCTCCGTTCAGCAACACGGCAATGGCCCCATTTTCGTTGAGGGCAAACCAAGTGCCCCCGGCCTTGGGATCTTTGGGAAAGAGCACTTTCATGGAACCTAAGGTCTCTTCCTTGGGTTCATGGGCCAACGGGCGGGAGATATGCTCATCCCTGTTGGAGGTGATCATATACTTATCCCCCGAAGGGACAAAACTTACTGTGCACATGCTTTTCTAAATTGTATGGTAGATGGCGCCACCCCGAAAGATTCTGGGAGCTGCTTTTCCGTAAAATGTTGGATGCCCACTTTGATGAGCGCATGGTGGTGGATGGTATGTTCAAGGTTGTACATCACCTCCCTGTGGTAATTGGATTCCAAACAGAGATCCTCCCCTCCCAGTTCATAATTGACCTTGATAGGCTTGTTCGGGCGCTCCAACCGGGCCTGTATCCAACTCAGTTGTTCAATGGCAAAGGGGAGCTCCTCAGCAATTTTCAGGTTGCGTTCCCTTCGATCATAGGAAACATCGGCGGCCTCGTAACCATTGATCAAACAAAGGTACAGTTCAATGATATGGCGTGTATGCTGGCCAATACTGGAGTCGGAGAGTACACTACATGACTGCGCATAGCAATCCTTCGGCAATTCCAAAAGGATGTGCTTAAACTGCTCAAGGGTATCCAAAGAAGATTTGAACATACTTACTCAATTTTATGATGAATTCGTTTTTTGATGAATAGAAACATAAGGTAGAAAGAAAATCCAAGGTACAACAACCCCATCAACAGATTTGTAATGGCATGATAGTGGCCGTAGTTGGCAAAAAGAAACTTACCCGCAACGATAAAAATCCCCAACCCGATGAGAGTCCCCAATCCAATGCCCAGCATGTAGGACACATAATGACCGTTCGAACTCTGTAAAATCCCTTTGTGGTCCAGTGCTTTGTTCCAAGTCAACCAAAAAGGAAACTGCAAGGGGTTCAGTGTGCTCAGCAGTAGGCCCAATGCAAAGGTTGACTTTATCTGGGGGGAAAAATCCGCTTTGGAACCGGTTACCGGAACGCTCTCCATTTCCATAAAACTGGACAAGGACAAATAGAGCAAAAAAACAATCCCGAATGGAAGGATATACTTCAGGGCTTTTGCTCCCAAGTGGAACCTTTCATTCCCGTAGAGGGTGATCCTGACCACTGAAAGCTCTACCAAGACCACGGCCATGGCAAACCAAATTGCCGAAATCAAACCCTGTGATGCCGCAATGTCAAAAGCCGTAAGGTTGAGCGTTCCAAAGGGCAAGGCCCCAACGAAGCTGATCAACAAACCATAAAAACAGACTTTTGCGTAGTTGGGCATATAAGGGATTAGTTGTTAATGGAATTCCAAAATGCAGGAACAAGCTGCATATTAGACTTGGATTTCTTCGGAATGTTACGGCTTCTTGATTTTTTTCCAGTTCTCGTCCGCTTTGGTTTTCAGGTCATTTGGAGATTCTTGGAGCCATAAATCCAACGTATTGGTATTGCCTGCGTTGTAGAACAGGTACAGTTTGCCTTCCCTGATCTCAAAAGTTTCCGGGTCCACCTTTACCTTTTTTCCAGATACGGCTACCGCATAGGCACAATAGCCTCCATATTCGGGCAGATATAGTTCAGGTTTGGTCTTGAACTTTTCCATATTGGATTGGCTCATAAACTTATATTTTATCCCATCATGCTCGGCCGTGTATTCCTTGCGACCTTCTTGGGCCTTGCCTGAAAAATAGGAAACCACGTCATATCCATTGGCAGCATAGCCCTTTTGGGTATTGTAATCAACGGTCTGTGCTTGGGCCAAAACCCCGATGGCCAAAAAAAGGGTGAAGAATGCTTTTTTCATGTGTGCTTGTTTTTCGTTTCATAAACCAACGAGGGAAACCCAATGGTCCATGTTTGGGTTAGTCATAAGGATATTTTATTCCTTTCACAGATTTGTCATAAAATCCAAATTGGTTCCGACGAACGTCTATTTCTTGCCCTATAAAAACCAGTTCCACTTCTCCAAACCGCACATCCGTCAACTCAAAAGGGGCATCCGTCAATTGGCCCAAAAATACTCAACACCAGTTTCTAATTTTGGTCTTAGTAAGGTATTGACACAAATCCCAATACTAATCTTTAAACCAATCTTACCCACATTATATATACACCTTATATCTTATTTATGAAAAAAACACTTATACACCTATCAAAAATGTCACTTCTCCTTTTACTGGGAATGGGTATATTCATCGTTTCCTGTTCGGGTGAAGATGGTACAGATGGAATCAACGGAGAAATGGGAATCCAAGGAGTTCAAGGGGCACAAGGGCCTCAAGGAGTACCTGGAGAACAAGGGCCTCAGGGAGAGCAAGGGGTACCTGGGGAGCAAGGCCCGCAAGGAGAACAAGGGCCTCAAGGAGAACAAGGGCCACAAGGAGAACAGGGGGCTCAAGGAAATCCGGGTCAAGATGGAAGTGCCAATGTGATTGTTTCCGATTGGATGCAAATTGTTTGGGACAGTGTAGACAACAATGTACCTCCTACCTGGGGAGAAATGGTCATCGGGGAAATACCAGGTATTAATGACATCACGACGTTCCTTGATACAGGGGGAGTCGTTCTGCTTTATTTAAGGCGTGATATCGGTTTGGCAACCTTCACAACACCACTTCCACACGAGGACGGTTCGGAACGCCTCTTTTTTTATACAGTGACCTCTAACGATCCCAACGTTTTTGTGCCCGGATTGGTCATAAGAGGTGAATCGATCAATGTATCCTCAATGGAAAATAACAATAACTATTTGATTAAGTATGTAATTGTCCCTGCCAACATTGCCCAAGCCAATGATTTGACCAACAACATGCCCGAAAGTTTTAGTGAGGCTGCAACTTTACTTGGATTTCAACAATAAGTCTTCGGTCAAATGGAAATATTGGAATTGTGTGTTTAAAATCAATTCATTGCTCTTCCAGGTTTGCTGACGAGAAGAAAAAGCCAAAATAAACCACTCATGCCAACCTCATATTCATTTTTACTAATCAATATTTACTTTATGAAAACAACTCTTATAAATGTATCAAAATTGGCCCTTTTACTTTTCTTGGGGCTCGGCATCACCTTGGTCTCCTGTTCTGGCGAAGATGGCAAGGATGGAATCAATGGTGAAATGGGACTGCAAGGACCTGCTGGGCAGGACGGCACTAACGGTCAGGACGGGAATGCCAACGTGATTGTTTCC
>NZ_VNIK02000008.1 GCF_007785775.2 Flagellimonas hadalis | reverse complement strand
GGCGCGGGTGGCTCAGTTTACCCGGCTCATCCACCTCAGTCCCGCAAACGTTTCTTTTTCGTATCCTTTATCCATTTTTTCAACAAAAATTCCTTGGTTTTACTGGGCCGGGCCCATTTTTTCAACAAAAACCAAAAGCTCAAAATTTTATAAAATACCCAAAACCCCCATAAACATGGGCCTTGCGGAGCAACTATGATCGGTAGCGTTGCGCCAGCACGCTATCCTCTTGCTTCTCCGATTTGTCCCGAAGGGACAAAATCGTATCGCTCAACATGGGTCAAGGCCCAGTTGCCTAATCTGTAAAAGTCAAATCGATGGGTACGGAACAAGGAAAGTCAAACTGATCTACCAAAGCAGATCAAAATAATTCCGCACCTAAAATGCTGTTGAAAACCAACCCTTTAAAGATAGAAAAACCAAGGTTCAGGACATAAAAAAAGCCCATCATAATGGATGGGCTTCGATGGTGTGTTTTGGGTTTTACATATTGAATACAAAATCATAATTGTATAGATTTCGCATGGCTTCATCTTCCAAGAGGGCATCATAGTCCTTATCGTGGGTTTCTGCAAATTGGCGCAGTTCGGTCCCGGAACGGCTTTCCACATCTTCTTTGGATATGGAAAGCAAACGTTCTTGGGTTTCGCTATCGAGATTGGTAAAATTCAAATAGACCATAATTCAATGCTTAAAAACTTCATTGTTTATAAATCATAAAGGCTAGGATCAAATCCATCGGGATAATACCTAGGGTCGTTTTGTTCTTCCAACCATTTTTCAAATTCCGTCATTTCTGTATTCGCTGTATTCGCTTCCATGACCATTGGATTAAAGAATTCCATTATCAGCAAAACTGTAATACCTACCATCAGGCGCAAGGATGATATGGTCCAAAACCTTGACATCAAAAAGCTGTGCGGCTTCTTTGATCTTTTGGGTCAATTGTTTGTCCTGATAACTTGCCTTAAGTTGACCAGAGGGATGGTTATGGGTCAAGATAATCCCAACGGAAAGGGTCTTTAGGGTAATGGCAAAAAGGATGCGCAGATCCACCATGGTACCCGTGATGCCCCCATGGGATAATGGATAGATACCCTTGACCTTGTTGGACTGGTTGAGCAGCACGATCTTAAAGGTCTCGTGCAGGCCTATGGTCTTGTTGTCCCAATTTTGGAACAATAGATTCGCCACCTCATTGGAGTTCGTCACGGACAGGGATTTCAGGGTACTGAGCTTTTCCCGATAACTGATCTGTATTTCATTGACACGGTGTTCCATTTCAAATGTGTTAAGGATGAAAAAGAAAGGGATGCCCAAAAGTTGGACACCCCCTATCCATTCTATTCGGTGGTATTGTTATCACCACCACCCAAAAGCAGGATCTCACTGGCCACCACTTCGGTCACATATTTTTTATTGCCCTCTTTGTCCTCATAGGATCGGGAGGTCAATTTCCCTTCGATGGCAACTTCCTTGCCCTTGGTCACGAAGCCTTCGATGATGTCCGCCAGTTTTCCCCATGCGATGATGGTATGCCATTCGGTGTTGGTCACCCGTTCCCCTTCGGAGTTTNGCCCCACATTTCCGATAAGTTGCACTTTGTTTCTCAATGTACTCATGATAAAAAGTTTTAAAGGCCTGCTATCTTCCAGTATGGATAAATCAGCAAACAGGGTTAAAAATTTCCCCTCTATTTTTTTGGTCATTGTTTCCCAAATTTTAAGGGGCGTTTGTTTGCTTCTTACGTGCGTAGCACAATAAAAGAAGGGGGTTCTGTCAAGGCTTTTGGACAGAAATCGGGAGGCTCCGCGACGTAGCAAAACCTTTAGGTTTTCAAGGAAGTGGAAACCCTATTTGTGGACAAAACCTGTCTTGGCCTTGACAGGTTCGATAAGGGCCTTAGGAATTCCTTCAGACCCATTGGCAAGGGAGCGTACGGGAAGTTAAGCGAGTGCAGGCAATGGTGTCCTGATAGGAAGTCCTTGGGCACTGCCCTGTTTTTCGATGCCCCGAAAAACAACGAGGGCTTCTTTTATTATGGACCCCTTAAAATTTGTTGGGCGGACGGACGGATTTGCGGCCTTTCCCGGCAAAGCCCCAAGAAGGGTTTGCTAAGGAAGGGCGCACCAAAGATCCGTTTGGACGGCTTCCGTTTTGACCAAATGAAGTTTCATCAAACATTACGACAATAAGGGAACAAACGTATTGGAGTTACCCTACGACCGGATTATTTTTCATCTACAGTGATAAGCATTTCGTAATTGTTCGGATACGGTTTTTTATGCCCGGAAGCTTTCATATTGTCTCATAAGTCCTGTCGCCGTTTCTCGAAGAATCAGACCCCTAACCTTCCTGAAGTCCCCTCCAATACACGGACAGTAGTTTGGGTGACACAACCTGCGAAGCCTCATATGTACAATTTTATTGAAGGTCTTGGCGAACCATGTGGCTGCCAACAACGGCTGAAATATAAGTTAGCCCAAAAAATGGTTCCTCTTTGAAACTAAGGGTTCCACTTCATCCGCTGAAGTCGAACAGCATTCAATATTGCCAATAAGGCAACCCCCACATCAGCAAAAACTGCTTCCCACATAGTAGCTAGACCTCCCGCTCCAAGAATGAGTACAAATGCCTTCACCCCAAATGCAAGTCCAATATTTTGCCAAACTATCTTTCGGGTGGAGCGTCCTATTTTAATGGCTCGTGCCATCTTGCTCGGTTGGTCGGTCTGAATGATGACATCGGCTGTTTCAATGGCCACATCACTACCCAAGCCTCCCATGGCAATGCCCACATCGCTGACGGCCAGAACAGGCGCATCATTAATGCCATCGCCCATAAAAGCCACTTTTGTGTCGGATTGTTTTTTGAGTTCTTCAACTTCGCTGAGCTTATCTTCTGGTAACAGGCCGCCCTTTGCCCAATCAATGTTCAACTTTTTCGAGACATGTTGCGTTATGGAATCTTTGTCACCCGAAAGCATTATGATTTTCGAAATCCCAGCATCCCTGATTTGTTTGATGGCTTGATGGGCATCTTCCTTGAGTTCGTCCGCAATGGTAACATAGCCGACAAATTTTTCATCAATGGCCAACATTACAATTGAATTTACAATATCATCGGTTTCTGGAGGCACATCAATGTTGTTTGAGGCCATTAGGGCTTTATTGCCCACCAGCACTGTATTCCCATTGACCGTTCCCTTTAATCCCTTTCCCGCAACTTCCGTTACATCGGTTGCCTTCATATCCGTGCCTTCGGCTTTATATTCCAAAATAGCCTTTGCTATGGGATGGGTAGATTGTTCCTCCATGGCCATCAAGTATTTCATAAGCTCGACTTCCTCAAATTTGACAGCCTTGATTTCCTTGATTTTAAAAACTCCTTTCGTAACGGTTCCTGTTTTGTCCATTACTACCGTGTTCACTTTGGTGATTGCTTCCAAAAAAGATGCACCTTTGAAGAGGATCCCGTTTCGGGATGCCGCTCCCAGACCACCAAAATAGCCGAGCGGAATGGAAATAACCAAGGCACAGGGACAGGAAACCACAAGGAATATTAAAGCGCGATAGAGCCAATCCCTAAAAACATAGTCATTTAAAAAAAAGTAGGGCAAGAACGTTAAACCGATGGCAAGGAAAACCACAATGGGTGTATAAATTCTTGCAAATCTTCTAATGAACAGTTCTGTCTTTGATTTTCTGGCTGTAGCGTTTTGTACCATATCCAAGATTCGAGTGATGGAACTGTCCTTGAATTCTTTGGATGTTTCTACATCGATAACACCATCGAGATTTATACTTCCGGCGAAGACCTTTTCACCCTTGTTTATGGTGTCGGGCCTACTTTCGCCTGTAATTGCCGCCGTATTGAGGGAAGCTTTTTCGGATAAGAGAATACCGTCCAGGGGAATTTTCTCCCCCACACGCACTTGTATCCTTTCGCCAATCTCGACGGTTTGGGGATTTACGGTAACGAAATTCCCGTTACGAAGCACCAAAGCTTCGTCCGGTCGCGCATCCAAAAGGGCCTTAATATTTCCCTTTGCCCGATTGACCGCTGCATTTTGGAACAGTTCGCCCACGGCGTAAAACAACATTACGGCCACGCCCTCTGGGTATTCGCCTATGGCAAAGGCCCCTAGAGTGGCAATGGACATCAGGAAAAATTCAGTAAAGAAATCACCATGCTTTATACTGTTCCAACCCTCCTTGATGACAGGAAAACCAACAGGCAAATAGGCAAGGGTGTACCATATAATCCTTATCCAGCCCTTGAAAAACGGGAAAGCATCAAAATAGTCCACTGCAATGCCGATGATGAGCATCGCAAAGCTGAAAATGGCCGGTAAATAGGTCTTGAATTTAGATACACCTTCAGGACCACCATGGTTATGGCCACTTCCGTGTCCGTGTTTGCCCTGGCGTTCCTTTGACCCCAGATCACGTAGTTTTACTTTTTTCTTTTTCATGGACTGTAAGGTCGTTATTTGTTTCGTGCAACGGAAGTGCATTTATTGCCCGCTGCACTTGTCGCAAATTCCCTTAATGACCAAATTGGCATTTTCTGCCACAAATCCATCGGGCAGATTGATATGGGGAATCTTATGCTCAGTGAGACAGACCGTTTCATCACAGCTATCGCAATGAAAGTGCAGGTGCAGATCTTGTTCCATTTCACAATTGCAACCTGGTTCGCACAGGGCATACTTTGAAATATTGGTGCCATCATCTATTTGGTGCACAATGCGTTTTTCCTCAAAGGTCTTCAGGGTCCGGTACAATGTGGTTCTGTCCGCTTTTGAGAAAGCGTTCTCCATATCGGTCAGGGCAATGGCCACTTCCTTTTCAGCCAAATATTTATAGATCAAAATACGCATCGCCGTGGGGCGTACACCTTTATTTTCCAATGTTTTTTCAATGTCTGTCATCGTATTGTGATTTTATCAATGATCATGTCCCGCATCCCCTTTTTTCATTTGGGCCATTAAATAGTAGGCATTGTTGTATGCAAATGTAGTGTTTGGTCCAATAGAGTCTACAAAATCGATGGCGACCCAATCCCCGTCATTTGGGCCTGTGGTAATTTCGACAGGTTTGAAGCTCCAGTCATTGCCTTCGCGCTCCGCTTTAAATATATACTTCTTTCCCTCGTTCGAACTTATTGCACTGTCAGGCACCGCAACGGTCTCGGATTTTTGGATTTCAATCCGTCCTTCAACATACATCCCTGGAATCAGCTGCCCTTCCTTGTTCTCGATTTCGGCATGGACGTGTATCGCTTTGGGATTTTGCTCGAAAGTTTTCCCTACGGAATAAATTTTCGCAGTAAGTTCCTTTCCGGGAATGGATTGCACATTGAAGGATACTTGCTGGCCTACCTTTACTTTGTACACATCCTTTTCAAACACCATTAAATCGGCATGGACGTGATGGGTGTCAACGATTTCAAAGAGGTCGGTCTGCGGTTCTACGTACTGCCCGGTTTTGACGGCTACTTTTTGGACAAATCCCTCAATGGGACTTCGCAATGCCACCCGTTGGTAAATCGTACCGTTTCTGACCCCGGATGCACTAATGTTCAATTGTTCCAACTGTGCTTCCAATCCTTTTGCCAGGCTTTGGGAGGCCCGGTATTCCGCTTCGGCCTTTTGAAAGTTGGACCCGCTGCCCACCCCGGCATCATACAAGTTTTTTTGTCTTTCAAATTCCTTCTTAAGAAACTGGCTGTTACTGTAGGAGTTCAGGAAATCGGTCTGTTTCTGGATGATATTGGGGTGGGACAGATAGGCAACCGTTTGACCTTTGCTTACTTTGTCTCCCTCAATGACCTCTATGGACACCACATTGGCACCCACGACGGTAGTAATGGTCGCTTCGTTCTGTGGTGGGACCTCCAGTTGGCCATTGGCCTCCACATATTGCTTCATAACACGTGGGGCAACGGTATCGATTTTCATGTTAAGGTTGCGGAATTGCGTTTCCGTTAGCATGGCTTCCTTGACTTCACCTTCTTTGTGCATTTCACCCACTTCAGGATTTTTTTGCTTTGCTTCCTCAGTATCGGCTTTGGAATTCCCACAGGAAGTAAGAACCAAGAGCATCGTCACGAGCCCGATAACGCTATATTTAAAAAGATTGTTCATTTGTCTATTGTTTAAAATATTGTAATTCAAATACTGATTCTAGATAGTTGTCAAGAGCGTCAAGGGCATCCATTTCCGTGTTTATGGCATCCCGAATAATCTGTGTGAACGCTGCATAGTCCACCGCACCCTCCGCGTAGGCCAACAACGCTCCCCTGCGCTGCTCTTGGGCAAGTGGCAAGGCCTTGTCCCTATAAAATTGCCACGATGCGCTCCATTTCCGATAGGCTTGCACCGCCTGCCGATATTCGGATTGCAGCTGGCGTTTGGTATAATCCGCATTGGTCTTTGCGATTTCACTTTCAATTTTGGCGGCCTTGGCTTGACTACGCTGTCCACCTGAAAACAAAGGAACCGAAATGCCGGCTTGATAGGTGTAGAACCCGCTATTGCCATTGACCTGTTGCAGACCGCCCTGAAGGTTGAACTTAGGCAGCAAGTCAGCCCGTGCCGCATCGTATGTCGCCTCGGCCTCCTCGATGCGCCTTTGTGAAAGTTCCAGCGCTGGATGTTTTCCTAAATCCCCGTCCCATCCCAAAACCGTTACCGCACTTTCATCAAGTTTTTCTGGAACGGAATAGTAGATGTCCGAAACCAACCAAAGATTGAGCTTTTGTAGGGCAATGGCATAATCACTTTCGGCCTGTTGCAGTTGATTGTTGATTTGTAAGGCCTGATTTGTGGCCGATGAATATTCCAGCCGGGAAATGGCCTCTACCTTGAAGTTGAGTTCTATTGCTTTTTTAAACTGTGAATAAATGGAATCCAGTTCACGGTACAGTTCAAATTTCTGTCGTTGTCGATAGGCTTCTGACCAAGCCTTTTTGACCTCCTGTTCCACTTGCAGTTCGGAAAGGTCAAGAGCTGTCTCGGCCAAAGCGATGCGTTGTCTCTGCAAACGCCTTTTTGCACTGATGCCCAACAGGTCGATATTCTGTTGTCCAACCCCAACCAAGGTATAAATTCCTTGTCCGTCCACAATTTCTTCGCCACCTGTGAAGACTTGGGTATTGCCAAGGTCGTAAGCCATTCCTTTTAGGGCGGTTTGTTTTTGGACCTCCCATTGTTTCGCTTTCAACAGCGGGTAGTTTTTCCTGGAAACTTCCACCGCCTCTTCCAATGAAATAGCGGGCAGTGAATCTTTAGGTTGGATCTGTCGTGCATTTTCAAAACCTTCTTGCGCATGCATTTTGGCAGGCAGTGCGGTGGCGAACAAAAGAAGGACCATGACCACAGGGGTAACCCATTTCGGGTCGGGTTTACTCATCCGTTCCGAACGTCCCTCGACCCATTGGTAAAAGATGGGTAGGATAAAGAGGGTCAAGAGGGTCGAAGTTATCAAGCCACCAATGACCACGGTGGCCAAAGGTCGCTGTACCTCTGCCCCGGCCGAAGCCGAAACGGCCATGGGAAGAAACCCTAAAATATCCGTAAAGGCCGTGAGCATAATGGGACGAATCCGTCTTTTGGTGCCTTCTATAATTCTACCTTTAAGATTGGTCACGCCTTCTTCCTTCAGTTCATTGAGACCACTTATCATGACGAGTCCGTTCAGAACGGCCACGCCAAACAACACGATAAAGCCGACCCCCGCGGAAATACTAAAGGGCATATCCCTTAACCAGAGGGCGAACACACCGCCAATGGTGGCCATCGGGATGGCGAGGTAGATCATCAAGGTCTGTGGAAAGGACTTTAGCGCAAAATAAATCAATATGAAAATCAGGAACAAGGCAATAGGGACCACAGTTTGCAATCTATTGCTGGCGCGTTCCAGATTTTCGAAAGCTCCACCATACCGAATGTAATATCCTGTGGGCAGGTCAAACTGAGCATCCAATTTTTCTTGGATATCCTCTACAACGGATTTTACGTCACGGTCGCGAATATTGATGCCCACATAGGTCCGCCTATTGGTATTGTCACGGCTTATCTGCATGGGGCCGGGTTCATAACTTACCTCGGCAATTTCCCGTAATGGGATTTGCGAACCATTGGGCAGGTTGATAAACAGGTTCTGGATGTCCTCGATGCCTTGGCGGTTTTCCTCTTGAAGCCTTACGACCAGGTCAAACCGTTTTTCACCCTCGAAGATTACGCCTGCCTTTCCTCCTGCAAAGGCGGCCTGTACCACTTTATTGAGCTGTTCGATCTTTAGACCGTACTGTGCCAATTTATTGCGGTTATAGTCAATGGTGATTTGTGGTAGGCCGTCCGTGGCCTCAACTTTCATATCTGCCACACCGGGAACGGTGGCAATGATTTCCCCCATTTCCTCGGCCTTGCTTGCCAATATGCCGAGGTCTTCCCCGAACAATTTAATGGCCACATCCTCACGAACACCCGTAAGCAATTCGTTGAAGCGCATTTCGATAGGTTGGGTAAACTCAAAATTCACACCGGGAACGATACTGATGGCCTCCTTCATTTTTTCCACCAATTCATCCTTGCTTTCTGCAGATGTCCATTCATCCGTTGGTTTGAGGATAACGAAGATATCGGCGATATCCATGGGCATCGGGTCCGTTGGTACATCGGCGACACCGATACGGCTGAGAACGGTTTCCGCTTCGGGAAATTCGGCCTTCACGATACGTTCAATCTTTGTCGTGGTTTCGATGGTTTCCGACAGGGAACTGCCGGGTTTCAAGATCGCGTGAAAGGCAATATCGCCTTCGTCCAATTGCGGGATAAACTCACCACCCATTCTCGTAAAGACGAAAATGGCAATGGCAAAAATGGCAATGGCAATGCTTACGACCACTTTGGCCTTGGAAAGTGATTTGGTCAACAACGGTTCATATTTCTGCTCAATCCAATGCACGAACCTATCGCCATAGGATTGTTTTTTGGATTTTGGCGGCCGTAGGAACAATGCCGAAACCATGGGCACATAGGTAAGGCACAATAGCATGGCCCCGATCATGGCGAAAATGAAGGTGAGGGCCATGGGCCGGAACATTTTCCCTTCGACGCCCTCCAAGGCTAAAATGGGCAGGAACACGATCAGAATGATCAGCTGGCCAAAGAAAGCGGCGTTCATCATTTTTTTGGAGGCCTTAGCGGCGATGTCATCCCGTGTTTCTGCACTAACGCCATTCTTTTTGACCACATAGGAGTACATTAAAAAAACGGTGCCCTCTACGATGATCACCGCACCATCCACAATGATTCCAAAATCGATTGCCCCCAAGCTCATCAAGTTTGCCCATACGTCAAAAACATTCATCAGAATAAAGGCAAACAAAAGGGATAAGGGTATGGTCGAAGCCACAATGAGTCCGCCACGCCAATTTCCCAACAACAAGACCAACACG
Source organism: Flagellimonas hadalis (assembly GCF_007785775.2). Taxonomy (GTDB): domain Bacteria; phylum Bacteroidota; class Bacteroidia; order Flavobacteriales; family Flavobacteriaceae; genus Flagellimonas; species Flagellimonas hadalis. The sequence continues at coordinate 180,699 of NZ_VNIK02000008.1, read as the reverse complement.
AAGATCACGATAAGCCCACCTTCCAAAAGGTTCCCCGTTACCGTGCCTGTTGTCTCGGCGATCAATTCGCTGCGGTCCAGGAAAGGTTTGATGGACACTCCTTCAGGAAGGGACCGTTGTATCTGTTCCACACGTCGGGTCACATTTTCAATCACCTCATTGGAATTAGCCCCCTTGAGCATCAAGATCATTCCGCCCACGGCTTCGCCCTTTCCATCTTTGGTAAGTGCACCGTAGCGTACCGCGCTTCCCATACTTACCTTTCCTATATCCTTCACTTTGATGGGAATGCCATTAACGGCCTTGACCACCATGTTTTCAATATCAGATATGGTCCTGGCCAGTCCTTCACCACGAATGAAGTTGGCTTGGTGGTTACGCTCGATGTAGGCCCCACCTGTATTCTGGTTGTTGTTTTCAAGGGCCGAGAACACTTCTGTAATGGTAATACCAATGGCGCGAAGTTCGTCCGGGTCAACCGCCACTTCGTATTGCTTTTTGTTTCCGCCAAAGGCGTTTACCTCGACCACGCCGGGTACCATGGCCATCTGTCTCCGTACAATCCAGTCCTGCATCGTTCGCAGTTCCGTTGCCGAATATTCACCTTGATGTTCATCATCTACTTCAAGGGTATATTGATAGATTTCACCCAATCCCGTTGAAATTGGCCCCATAACGGGTTTGCCAAAGCCAGAAGGGATCTGTTCCTGAACCTCGGGCAGTTTTTCGGCTACAAGTTGTCTGGGCAAATAAGTGCCCACCTCATCGTCAAATACAATGGTCACCACAGAAAGCCCAAAACGGGAAACAGAGCGGATTTCCTTGACATTGGGTAGGTTGCTCATCGCAACTTCCACGGGATAGGTCACGAATTGCTCAATATCCTCTGTTCCCAGATTAGGTGATTGAGTGATGACCTGCACTTGATTATTGGTGATATCCGGTACGGCATCGATGGGAACTTGGGTCATGCTATAAACGCCCGCACCAATCAATGCGAGGGTCAGCAGACCTATAATAAATTTGTTATTGATTGAAAAATCAATGATTCTGTTGATCATGGACAAGGGTATTGATTCAGTTTATATTCTTACTGGGCGCATTGATGAAAAGCAACGCACGATATTGACGTAACCATGAAAAAGTCACGTCAAAACAGGATAGTTTTATCCTATAAAAACTGGATCATGCCCGAGGGGGCTGTAAAAGAGAAGGTGGAATATCCTTGCCGAGGTCATCAAAATGGGCAAAGAATTCGTCTGGGATTTCTGGCTGGTACGGTTCAAATGCGACAAGCCCAAAATCTATGGTGTGAACGTGGCAACAATGACATTGACAGAAAGGCGAGCAAAGTTCACAATCGTCACCTTGGTCGCCGTCAGAATCGACTACCGAAACAGTTTGGCAATCGTCAGAGGCATTCCCTGAATCACTACAAGGCACCACGTTGAGCGCCAAGAAGTATATTGTTAATATGATTGTCAAAAATTTCACGGGGCAAAGATAAAAAAATCCAAGTGCAACTCTATTGCAAAGAATGGTTCTTAAAAGGAACTCTTTTTGGACCAATAAAAAGTAGTTCCAAACTTCATTATTGGAGTTTTCCCCCTAAAATATCAGGTCATTACTAGAGTATGAAAAAAGTGACAACGGCAACGGCTTTATGCCGTCCCTTGTCCGAGAAATATTTTCCGGGTTTATCTTTGGGCAGTATTGATCGGAATAGGTTCTACACGCCTTTTATTTGGCCATCAGTGCACCTGTACCTACCTGCCTTGGGTCAGGTTTCAAGGGTTGTTTGATGGTCGAGATCACCTCCAGACTGAAATGCCCGAACTCTTCGGTCACCGTTCCATGGCATAGATAGGTCCCCTTTCCATGAATGGGTGTGGATGCCATTGTTTGGGGAAAGTGGACACAGTCAAAAAAATGCCCTTCCAGATCGAGCATGGTGGTAAAGCGCATCGTGTCCCCTTTGGATGTGGTGTTCAGTCGGGTATGCACTAGGGAACCATAGATCCATATCCTTTGGTTGACATGGGCCTCAAAATCACCGGCGGTCAATCGGCTCCTTACCTTGCCGTCCATCAATTCATAATACCCACATAGCGGAAATCCCAAGAGTTCTATTTGGTCATAGGCATCCTCAATAGGATGGGAAGGTAAGTTTGGTAATGTAAAATGCCGGTGGTTGGGTTTAAAGAGCAATTTCTGGACCGTATCCTTTCGATGGGCCCTGGTCTTGAACACGGCCTGCCAAAGCACTTGTTTCTTGGGTACCCCAAACACACGAAAGGCATCGATACGTACCAAGATGGTCAACTGTTCGATGGCAATCGGGACACGGTCGATAAAATCATCAAAATCCCGGAACTTCCCATGGAGCTGCCTTTCGTTCAGGATGCGTTGGATGACCAAACGTTCCAAACTCCGAAGCTGCCCCAGCCCCAAATAGATGTGCTTCCCATAGATGACATTGACATGATCACTGCGGTTGATACAGGGCGGATGGATAATTCCTCCCCACATCTTAGCCTCATGGACATAGAGCTCTGTATCATAGAACCCTCCCCCATTGTTGAGCACGGCTACCATAAATTCCAGGGGAAAGTAGCATTTCAGATACAGGCTCTGGTAGCTCTCCACCGCATAGGAAGCGGAATGTCCCTTGGCAAAGGCATAGCCCGCAAAACTCTCGATCTGTTCCCAGACCATTTGGGTCAAGGCAGCATCGTGCCCCCTTTGTTTGCAGTTTTCAAAAAACTTGAGTTTCACTGCTTGGAATTCCTCCCGGGAACGGAACTTTCCGCTCATCCCCCGTCGCAACACATCGGCCTCCCCTAGGTCGAGTCCTGCAAAGAGATGGGCCACCTTGAGCACATCCTCTTGATAGACCATGATCCCATGGGTCTCCGGCATGATCTCCAACAGGATGGGATTGGCCTCCTTGCGGCGTTCCGGTTCCCGCTCCCTGCGGATATATTCATCCTTCATCCCCGAGGAGGATACCCCTGGACGGATCACGGAGCTGGCCGCCACCAGTCCCAAGTAGTCATGGGTCCGTAGCTTTTTCATCAGCCCCCGCATGGCTGGGGATTCCACATAATAGGCCCCTATCGCCCTTCCTTGGCTCAACAGCCGATTGATATTGGCATCCTGTTTCATGGCCTCCACGCTCTTGATGTCCCAAAGCATGGCATCGGGTCGGTTGTCCTTGATCACCTCAACCGCCTCCTTGATCTTGGCCAATCCCCGTTGCCCAAGGATATCGAACTTGAACAGGCCTACATCCTCGGCAATGATCATATCGAACTGCACCGTCGGAAACCCTTTGGGCGGCAGGGTCGTGGCCGAATAGTAATGCTCGGAACGGTCCAGAATCAAGATCCCCGAGGAATGCACACTGATGTAATTGGGCATCCCATGGATATAGGTGGCGTATTTCAGCACCAATCGGGCCAGTTCGTCCAAGCTTCCTTGCTCATACCGACCTGCACTGAGCTTATCGATTTCCTCGGTGGGCAGACCGAACACCTTGCCCAGTTCCCGAACAGCGGCCCGGTATTTAAAGGTGTTGTAGGTTCCCAATAGGGCCACATGCTCGAAACGTTCAAAAATATAGGCCGTGACATCGTCCCGGTCCCAGGTGGAAAAATCAATGTCAAAATCCGGAGGGGAGGCCCTAAAGGGATTGATGAACCGTTCAAAATACAGGTCCAGTTCAATGGGATCCACATCGGTGATCCCAATTAGGTAGGCCACCAGACTGTTGGCCCCACTTCCCCTACCCACATAGGGATACCCTTTGGACTTGGCATAGGAGACGATATCATGGTTGATCAAAAAATAGGACACGAAGTCCAGTTCCTGAATGGTACGCAGTTCCCGGAACATCCGCTCCTTGACCTTTTCCGTGGGATGGGCATAGCGTCGAGGCAGCCCATCCAATGCCAGTTCCCGCAACCGCTCCACATCCAAGGCCTTGGACGCCAAAAAACGGGACTGGTTCTGGGAAACCCGCTCACTTCCAAACCCAAAGGCAATGGTACAGGAGTCCATCAACCGCTGCGTATTCTCCCAGATATGCGGAAAATCAACCAAGGCTTTTTTTAGTTCCTCCATGGACCGAAGGGTATCAGAGGGTCTGGCCTCCTCGGACTGGGGAAGTTTACTCAACAGTGTGTTCAATCCTATGGCCCGAAGCAACCGATGGGTATTGAAATCCTTTTTGTTACGAAAGCTCACGGGCTGTAACAACACCAATCTATCGGTATAATCCCGGTACCGGGAGAACCGTAATTTCCGGAGCTCTTCGACGGATACCCCAATGTACTCATAAGCTCGGAAGTCTGTCCGTTCCTCCTCCTGGATCTTCTCGAAGGGATAGATGACATGGACATGTTCGAATATTGGAGCCACGGAGGGAATGGATGTTCCCTTATGCAAATGTTCGGATAGAAAGGCATTGATCTCCCGAAACCCTTCATTGTTTTGTGCCAGGCCCACAAACTCCTGTACGTTCCCGTTCCGAAAATCGATGCCCAGAATGGGACGTATTCCCTGCTCATGGGCCAGTCGCACAAAGTTCATCCCTGCCGAACTGTTGTTGATATCGGTCAGGGCCAAGGTTTCCACCCCATGGGAACAGGCCAACTCCAAGAGCTCCGTTTCGGAAAGCACCCCGTAGTTCAAGGAATAATAGGTATGGCAGTTCAAGTACATGCTATTGTTGTCTATGGGCCAATAAGATGGGTGGTTGTCCGTCAAAGGGGTTTCCGCCTCTTCCTATACTATGGGCCCCCATGGCCGAGGCCCGCATCAAACTGGATTCCCCAAATCGATTCCGTACACGATCCATGGCCTGATAGAGGTTGAGCAGTTTTTCGTCATCCGCGAACAGGTCGATCTGGTAATGCCCCCCTACGATATGACTGTAGTTGACACCCACGAGTCGGATGAGCATCCTTCGGTCATAAAGGGAGGTAAAGAGTTCCTTCACCAAGGGTACCAACACATGGTCCGCAGAAGTATAGGGAACCCGTTTCTGCTTGGTGTAGGTCTTGAAATCACTGTACCGGATCTTCACACTCACACAGCCCGTCATCTTATTGGCCCTTCGGAGTTGGTAGGCCAGGTTCTCGGCCATGGCGAACAAGGTGGTCTCCAGTTTGACCATATCGGTGGTATCCTTTCCATAGGTACGTTCCGTAGAAATGGACTTCCGTTCATGAAACGGGAGCAAGGGGGAATTGTCCAGCCCCTGGGCCCGCATCCAGATGGTCCGTCCATGCAACCCAAAGGCGCTTTCCAGCATCTCCAAGGGCAGTTGCTGTACGGTCTGTATGGTAGTCACCCCCATATTGGACAAAAGCCCATAGGTTTTCTCCCCCACGGAGGGCAGTTTACGAATGTGTAAAGGCGCCAGGAACTCTTTCTCCAGTCCAAGATCGATCTTCATCTGGTTGTTGGGCTTGGCCTCCCCGGTGGCCACTTTGGAGACCACCTTGTTCTGGGAGAGTCCAAAGGAAATAGGCAATCCCGTTTCCCTCAAGATCCGTTGTCGAATTTCCGAGGCGTATTTGTAACAGCCAAAGAAACGGTCCATCCCGGAAAGGTCGGCATAGAACTCGTCCACACTGGCCTTTTCAAAGACCGGGACACTCTCCTTGATAATCTCGGTCACATTGTCCGAGAACTTCATATAGGTCCCTGCATTGCCCTTAATCACAGTGGCCTCCGGACACAACCTCCGGGCCACTTTCATGGGCATCCCTGAATGCACCCCAAAACGCCGGGTCTCATAGCTACAGGCCGCGACCACCCCTCTGTCCCCCAACCCACCGACCAAGAGGGGCCGCTTCATCAGACGGCTGTCCAGTAGTCGTTCACAGGAGACGAAGAAGGTATCCAGATCGATATGGAGAATGGTGGGTTTCATAAAATGTTGGATTTATTCCTATAATTTGGAAAATATCCAAATGTACGGAAAGAAACAACCCGTTTCAAAACTTTAACAATTTTGCCTATCTTAATACGGCATAATTCAACCTCAACATGTGTTACTCGACCAGACAGACCCGGGAACGGAAGGAGCTGGAAAAACTCCTTTCTGTCAAGGCCATGTACGGTGACCTGGACACCGACCTGGAACTCATTTATTTCCACGCCAACGGCTGGAGCCATCCTGTGATGTGGACTTTGGGCCAGGAAGAGCCCTACAATATGCTCCCTGCGATGTGGGGCATCATGCCCCCAAAGGAAAAGCAGGAAAATTACACGGAGTATTTCAAGAACCCAAAAACCTTTGGGGGACTGAATGCCAAATCCGAAAAGCTCTTTGACCACTTCGTGTACCGGTACTGTTGGGAGCACCAACGCTGTATCATTCCCGTGGACGGATTCTTCGAACCACACAATACGAAAGTGAAAGTCAAGGGAAAGGATTTTAAAGTTCCGTTTTATTTCCATAGAAAGAACGGCGACCCCATATACCTAGCGGGCATCTATACCAACACGGCCGATGGACGGAGGACCTTTGCCGTACTCACCAAGGACGCCACCCCCATGTTCGAGGAAATCCACAATGAAAAGAAAAGGCGACCCGTCATCATTGATGATGAAAACTTGGATGCTTGGTTACATAACGGCAACAATAAATCAGATGTTCAAGATCTTATCGATGACGATCTATGGGAAGGTGATCTGGAAGCCTATCCCGTCACCAAGGACCTCTATAGTAGAAGTGTGGATTCCAACTATCCGGGCATCATTGAAAAAGTGGACTACGAAGAGGTGTCCATACCCTATTGACCTTTCCTTTTGACCATGTTCATGGGTACGGACAGGGAATATCCCCCATTAAGGGTTCGCTAGCCCCGGAAGTGCAAGATCTTCAACGGTCAACCCAGACAGATGTACTTATATTTCATGAAAAATATATAAAAATCATCGTTTTTCACGCCAAGTAATTGTTTTTCATGGTATATTTGTCATTATATTTCACGTCATCATATGAAAAATAATGATTTTTCACAGAAAATAACGGTTTTTCATGGCCGCACCTTACCTGAGGAAGGTTTCTTGGTAGGTCAGTCCCTTTTGATTGCCACAATGGAGAATCAATTTGATGTAGCGGTTCCCCTGCCTGATATATTGGCCATGGCAACGGAGAAGCACCAACGCTACGATACGGACCAATGGCAAGTGTTCACCATAAGGCACAAACCCAAGGACGACCTGAAAAGCCATTTGGTCTTTGCCCTTAAATACGAGCCCTTGGACCTATATCTCCTCAAAAGGTTTTTCGAGTTGACCGGGGATGCCATCATACACCAAATGTTGGAAGAGGAGCCCACGGGGCAATACACTAGAAGGGCGTGGTTTCTATACGAATGGCTGACCGGAATAACCCTTGACGTACCGAACCTGAACAAGGGCACTTATGTAACGGTGGTGGACCCCAACCTACAATATACGGCCGAGCCCGAGAATTCCACACGGCATCGCGTCAAGAACAACCTGCCCGGGGTCCCGGGGTACTGCCCGATGATCCGACGGACGGCAAAACTGGATGGGTATATTGCCAAGGACCTATCTGAAACCATCGAAAAGGGATTGGGCAAACGGGACAAGGATCTTATTCGAAGGACCGCTGCTTTTTTATTGTTGAAGGACTCGAAGGCATCCTTTGCCATAGAAGGGGAACATCCCCCGAGCATGCGGGCAAGGAATTGGGGAAAAGCCATAGGCCAATCGGGCAAGTCCCCTTTGGGCATACAGGAGATCGAACGGTTACAGCATATTGTCATCGGCAACAAAAAACTGAGGCATATGGGCATCAGGACCGGGGAAGGCTTTATTGGGGAGCACGATAGGGAGACCCTCTCCCCCTTGCCCGACCACATCTCTGCCAAGGCCAAGGACCTTCCTCTTTTGATGCAAGGGTTGTTCGGTACGAACGAGCTGTTGCAGAAGTCTCGGTACAATCCTGTATTGGCCGCGGCCACCATCGCATTTGGCTTTGTTTTTATCCATCCCCTATCCGATGGCAACGGGAGGATACATCGCTATATCATCCACCATTTGCTTACCCGGATGGGGTATACCAAGAGAGGTATGATATTCCCCATATCCTCTGCCATTCTGGAACGGATTGATGAATATCAGGATATTCTGGAGCATTTTTCCTCGCCAAGGGTCGATTTGATCGAATGGGAGGAAACACAAGACCATAACATCGATATCCTGAACGAAACCATTGATCTATACCGGTACTTTGATTTGACCAAACAAGCGGAATTCCTGTATACCTGTGTGGAAGAGACCATTGAAAGGATCATACCGGAAGAATTGGACTATTTGGAAAAATACGATCGGATGACAAACCTTATCAATGCCCGTGTGACCTTACCGGATACCAAAGTCGATCTTTTGATCAAGTTTCTGAACCAGAATGAAGGTATATTGTCCAAAAAAAGAAGGGAAAAGGAATTTGCGGAATTGACAGATGCTGAAATCCAGGAAATTGAAGATTCATTCCAAAGTATTTTCCAAGGTTGATGGGTAACCTGACCCAGTTTGGGTTCCCTAACTATTCAAATCCCTATCTGTGGTAGGACACCGGCATGGTTCGACCAAAATAAAAAGGGTTCGCTTTCCCGAACCCTTCTTTTGTACCATTTGGAAGCCCTATCCCTCCAATATTTTGGCCTGCCGTTCTAAACTGGCCACCCTTTCCTTGATCCGTTCCTCCCGTTTTTGACGCTTTTCAGTATAGGATTTTTCGATTCCCAAAATCTTCTCCTTGTAAAAGGATTGCATTGCCACATAAAAGGATCGGTTGGTCAAATCATTGGAGTGGTTGCTTTCCCCAAGGTGTACCTGTCGGGTCAACAGGAACCGGAGCAGTTTATACAAGGTCTCCTTTTTGAAACCCTGTTTGAACCGGGCCACCCGTTCCCCATCGGATAACTTGGAATCCTCGCCGAAGAATTCCCCAAAATGTTCCCTTTGGCTATAATACCCGATGTTGTTCTCGAACAGGGAAATGGCAATGGCCACCATTTCATCCGTGGACAAAGGCTTTTTCAGGTTGATATAATCGGTCTCACGTATCATGTCCACGACTTCCTTGAACTGGTTGTTGTTCTCGATCTGTTTTTTCCGCAATTCCCGTGTATTGATCTTGATGATCTGCTCCTCCGGGGTACACTCGGACATTTTGCGTTGCTCCAAGGCCTTGGTACCTGAACTTCCACTATGGGTTTCTTCCCTGACCTTCACAAATACCGGCCGGCTCAAATAGGTGTCCGTTTCCAGCAGGATACCCTTTTCAAATCCAAGGTCCACGGCCTTGTCCCATGCCTCCTTTTCCTCCGTGAAGGATTCCAGGGCCTCTTTCAGGAATTCACCCAACTCTTCCTCGGTATATTCATAGTGTCGGTGCTCCTCCCTAATGTGATTCATGGTAGGTTCTATGGGCTCCTTTAAAATGTCCAGCCCATTGGTCAAATGCACCGCTAGGCCCTCCTTTTCCATTTGGGCCATGACCCATTGGTTGCGTTCCTCGTCCACCCGGTATTTGTTGATGTTGGGCACCAGTTTCAATCCTTCCTTTTTCACGCTTTTCAATAGCTGCATAAAGGTCTTGGTCTTTTTGTTCTCAAAACAGGAGGTCCGGGTACAGACCATCTTCCCATCACCGAACAAATTGCCCTGATTGGCAGCATTGAAGGGACAGGTATGGCAAGCCCCGGCTTTGGGAAGCAACGTCTTATCCGACAACCCAAAAGGGGCTTTGGACAGATCGAAGGTGCGGCTTTCGATCATCCGTTTGATCCGATGTTCCTGGAATTCGTCTTCTAGGCTTTCCAACAGCATCAGTTGTTCTCCGGGTTCAAAAAGGGCCACGGCCACCCCTAGGGAGAGGGTCATTTCCCCACTGCGGATAAAGGCCTTGAATCCCTCGATCAATCCTGCCAACTTGATGCGTTGCCGGATATAGTTCTCAGATCGGCCCAGACGTTTTGCAATCTCCCCGGGTTCGTAACGATCCAACAAAAATTGGATGGCCTCGGCCTCCTCCGTGGGTTCCACATCCTTGCGCTGTAGGTTCTCGATGATCTGGACCTCCAGAATCTCAGTGTCCCTATAGTCCCTTACCATGGCAGGGATAGTGGTCAATCCTGCCAATTTACTGGCACGATACCTTCGCTCACCCATGACGATGATAAAACCTTCGTCGGATTTTCGTACGGTGATCGGCTGCAGCACCCCATGTTCGGCAATGCTCTGTTCCAAATGATTGAGACTTTGCTCATCAAAGGTTTTTCGGGGTTGGTCTGGGTCCGGGAAAACCGAATCGATTCCCAACAACTGGATCTGTGGAACGTTTTCCACCTTCTCCACAGTTTTGGTTTGTTCCGACTTTGAACCTTGGTTGTTACCTGCTTTACGTGTCGCTCTCTTCTTTGTTTGTGCTTCCATGATCTTTGGATTTTGGTTAAACAATATTTGAGCGGAAACCAAGCGGAAGACAAATTTTTGGAGTGGCAAGGAAACGGAATAAAAAGTGACAGGGGAACGGCTTTATGCCGTCCCTTGTCCGACAAACCATTTGCGGGCTTATCTTTCGAAAACTATTGGAAGATAAAAAAGAAATCTACCCCTCCAGAAGGCCCATAAGGGTATTATAGTTCCAAACCTTAGATGGATATCCCTTGTACGCATGTTTGAAACCGAAGGTTTTTCTTTGAAAACCCATAGAACCCTAAAAACCAAAGGCTACAATATCAATCAGGCACGAACCTAGGTTATGGGAAGCGTATCCGCCGTCCTAGTCCTGAAAATGACTTATTTGAGGGCGGGGCGGACAAACGAGGGGACGATACGGCATTGGGGTATTGAACGGTAATGAAATACTACTGGGAAGATTGCCAAATTCAAAAAATAGGTAAAACAAAAGCCCATCGTTTCCGATGAGCTTAATAAGGTCTTTTCTTGTATGAGGTAAATCTCATCTAACAGAACCTAAGGCGGTTCACCCAATCATTCATCAATGGCATCCGCAGTTGGAATCCGCGGTCACTTCTCCTTTTAAGTGTTTTAGAATGTAAGGGGACAAGGTTATTTCCCCATGGTCATTTTTGGGTTCAAAATAGCCTTTGAGCAATACCTCGATTAAGATTTCTTTATTGGGTTCTCCCATTGTAGCTCCATTCCAAACCCATTCCCTGGCTTCCGGACTGTCTTCCAAATGTTCAGGATGGAAATCGAGGTTGCCGACCCTTATGGTAGGGGAAGCAACAATATGGGCTTTTTCGGCTTCCTCTATCGTTTTAATCATGGTTGAACTGAACAAGATTTCGCAGTTCAAATGATCAAAGAGTTCTTGAACTTCTTGAATCGCCGATAGCAATACACCTTGAACAGAATCACAGGCTGAGCAAGTACCTTCCCCAGTTGTTGGCATTCCCACTTGAAAAAGGGTCACTCTCAATGCATTTTTTGTCTTTACTTCCATGTTCATACGTTTTTAAGATTAAAGTTTACCCCTAAGACATGGAAAATGGACAAAGGATGCAGGTTTATACAAAATTATGATAGGCAACAGGATTTTGTAATGGTAAATCTCCACATTTGGTTTTCAGAATATTCAACTTCACCACATTCATCAAACTTTGCCCTAACCTTTTTCCTTGCCCTTAAGATCCTTGACTTTGTTGCCGATAATGTCAAGCCCAGATGCGCGGCAATACTTTTCTGCGGAAGGCCTTCTATATCCGAAAGTCTCAAGGGAGTTGAATAGTCGATAGGGAGACCATTTATAAACTTATCGAGCCAAACAAAGACGTTTTCATCATATTCATCCGGAACAAACAGGTGCAACTGTTCCAGGTCAACAAGTGTGGTCTTTCTTGGCTTCTTGTAAAAGTCAAAAATTGTATGTTGTGCAATCCTGTATAACCAAGCCTTTATATATCTTACGTCATTTTTTTTCTCACAATATGTTATGACCTTGATAAGAATCGTTTGCATTATATCATCAACATCATGCTCATTGTAAACACGCTTGCCCACATAGTTCCTTAAATCAGTCCGAAGGTCTTCCCAAATATTGAATATATCACATTTCATAAGTATAGGTTGTTAAAAAAGGAGGTTGAACAAATAACCGGAAATGATCATTCCAATGGCAATAGTTGAAAAGAAGGCAATGATCAACTGCCTTTGCATCACTTTTTGGAGCAGCAGGCCTTCGGGGATGGAAAGTCCGATCGAACCCATCATAAAGGCCATGGCCGTCCCTAACGGAACCCCTTTGTCAACGAGCGAATCCAATATGGGCAGGATTCCAACCGCATCAATGTACAATGGAATCGATACCAATACGGCAATGGGAATCGCAAAAGGGTTGGATTTTGAAATATAGGTGCCAAAAAATGACTCGGGGACATAGCCGTGGATAAATGACCCTATTGCAATTCCTATAAAAATATAGGGGACAAGGTTTTTAAGGGTCCGAATGGCCTCCCGATGAATTCCAGGAAATCGTTTCAGCAAATTTCTGCTATCCTTTTCCCTCGAATGCGCTTTCCATTCATTGTCCTTGAGCCATTCTGCCACATATTTGGCCATACCCATCTTTTCCAGGATAATTCCACCGATCACCCCCAAGACGATTCCTGAAAGTAGGTACACTATTGTAACTTTCCAACCATAGCCCAACCAGAAAATGGCAATAGCGATTTCGTTCACCAAGGGTGAGGTTATGAGGAAGGAAAGTGAAATTCCCAGTGGGATCCTGACCTGCATCATTCCCACGAACAAAGGAATGGAAGAACACGAGCAAAAAGGTGTCAAGGCACCCAAAGAGGAGGCCACAACATTCCCAAGACCTGATTTTTTGTGTTTCTCCAAATAATCCCGGATTTTTTCCATGGGCAAATAGCTTGTTACCACTCCCATTACATAGGTCACCAGCACAACCAGAATGGAAATAGAGCCAAAGGCAATGATGAAATAGTGTAATGCTGAGCCGAATGTATCCGTATCAGGAATACCCAAAAGGACATGGACAACATAGTCTGCCAGTCGGGTAAGCAGTTTTGTAAAGATTTCCATCTTAAAAACGTTTTAAAGAATTGCTAATAACACCTTGTCGTTGCTGACTTTTTTATAGTCATAAACCTTCCCGTCAATGACCAATGCAGGAAAGGTAAGGACCCCGTAGGGCATGGTGTCCTTGAGGTCAGAAAACTCGGTGATGTTTACGTCCAGATGGTTTTCACTGGCAATTTTTTCGATTTGTGCCCTTATGGGGGATGCAGTGGCGCAGCAGGATGAATGTAAAATTTTGACTTCAGTACTCATAGTTCAGTAATTTTAAATAAACTTTACTATGTAGTCTAAAATGGCGTGTCAAAAGACACAATTCTCAATAAAAAAATGATTCTACCTATTTGTACTTTGTGGATGCCTGAAAATCAACCAAGTGGTTTATTAACGGGATACACGATTCCTTAACAGAGCAATTGACGAAGTTGCCATTGGCATCATATACGATATCACAGCATTCCACAAATAATTCCCTTAGCTTTGTTCTTGCCCTTTGCACCCGCATTTTTGCAGCCGAATACCCCAAGTTCAGCTTTTCAGCTACATCTTTTTGGGATAGTTTGTCGATGTCACTCCATTGTAAAGGCTCGGCATATTTTTTGGGAAGGAACTGGATCATGGGTATCATATGATCATACACGGATAGCTCCAGATTGGTTGGTTCAGTTGCCTCAAGTATCTTTACATCACTAAGTTCAACAATTGGGGCACTCTTTTTGAAATGGTCATAAATGGTATTTCTGGCAACTTGAAACAGCCAGGCCTTGATGTTTTCAATTTCCCTATTTTTTTGATAGGACTCGACCAGTTTCAGCATTACCTCTTGCACAATATCTTCCGCAATGGTTTCATCCCGAACCTTTTTTAAGGTAAAGTATTTTAAATAACTGTAGAAACTTTCGATCTGTTCATTAATATCGCAACATTTCTTTTTCATGGCTTTGCTTTTATGGCTTTCGGTTTAATGGTGTGCCAGCCTACACAGGATATGTATACAAAGAGGTTGGTGAAACTTTTATTTTTCACTCTTCCTATTTCCTTTGTCAATTAAGGATGAAGCTTTAGTAGTGGTAAAATTTCCCTGTAACTGACCATGGTTTTCAATTCCCTTAAATGCTGATCAAGGGTAGATTTACAATGGAAAATATTTCCACCAAGTTGCCTGTTATATTCTTGTACTTACATTGTTCCTTACAAAATTCATCACAGATTTGGATTGTCTTACAAGAAAATATTTAGACTAAGGCCTTAAAAAATAATCAATGGGCCTTTCTCAATGCTCCAGCGTAAGCGTTGGGCAATATGCTGCCCTCAACGGCTTTGGCCGCCTTTTCGACATCATATTCGAAGCGTACAAACTCCACATGGATGCTATTCTTGTCCGGCCTACGGAAGTTCCCATCCATGTTCAACAGCACATAGCATCCCCTATTGTCGCCATCCTTGGGCTTTCCGATGGATCCGATATTTATCGCATGGCGGTATATGGTGCCTCCATCATAATCCAAAAGGGCCTTGTGATAGGGTTGGTGTGTATGTCCAAAACAGAGGATATCGGCATTTGCATCCCGCAGGATGCGTACCAGGCTCTTCTCCTTCCGGTCCTCGAAAAGATACTCGTTGATTCGTCTTGGGCTTCCATGCACCAGGAGTAGGTTCACTGTTTCATCGTTCCTTTTGAACTCCACATTGATATGGGATGGAAGGTTTTTCAGGTAGGCCCTTTCATCATCCCCCATAATGGAGTTGGTATAGGATATGGAAATTGCCCCGTTCGCCTTTTCCTCATCGCTCTTGTAGGCACAGCCACAATCATCACTGTTGCGTCCGATGCCAAAATCATAGTTGCCCGCAATGGTGGGTATCCGGCGTTTTCTGATCTCATGGACCACCTCGTTGGGCCAGATGTTATAGCCCACAAGGTCCCCAAGGCAATAGATGGCGTCCGGCCTATGTTTTTCCACATCCACAAAAAAGGCCTCAAGGGCAGGAAGGTTGGCGTGGATGTCCGAGAAGAGTGCAATTTTCATCCTTATGCGGTTTGCGGTTTAAAATACTTTTTGCGCAACCAAAAGGCGACCCTTACCAACAGAATCAGGGCAGGAACTTCCACCAAGGGCCCGATGACCCCTGCAAAGGCCTGGCCGGAATCCAGTCCGAAGACGGCAATGGCCACGGCAATGGCGAGCTCAAAGTTGTTCCCGGCTGCTGTAAAGGCCACCGAAGCGGTCTTGTCATATTCGGCACCCATCGCCTTGGTGAAAAAGAACCCAATGATGAACATCAGGGTAAAGTACACCAAGAGGGGTATGGCGATCACCACCACGTCCATGGGAATCTCCACGATAAGTTCCCCTTTGAGGGAGAACATGATCACAATGGTGAACAACAGGGCGATCAAGGTCATGGGAGAAATGGCGGGAACAAACTTTTGGGCATACCACTGTTCCCCTTTGATCCGGACCAATATCGTTCGGCTAAGGATGCCCATAAGGAAGGGGATGCCCAAATAAATGGCCACACTCTCCGCTATGGTCCCTATGGAGATGTCCACAATGGCCCCTTCAAAGCCAAAATATGGGGGCAAAACGGTGATAAAGATCCACGCATAGAAACTGTAGGCAAACACTTGGAAGATACTGTTCAGGGCCACCAGTCCCGCACCATATTCCGCACTGCCCTCGGCCAGGTCATTCCAGACCAGCACCATGGCAATGCAACGGGCCAAACCTATCAATATCAATCCGACCATATACTCGGGATAGTCCCTCAAAAAGAGGATGGCCAGGACGAACATCAACACGGGGCCGATGATCCAGTTGAGCACCAGGGAAATGGTCAAGATCCTGGTGTTCTTGAACACCTTGGGCAACAGTTTATAATCCACTTTTGCCAAAGGTGGGTACATCATCAGGATGAGACCTATGGCAATGGGGATGTTAGTGGTGCCGCTGTTGAACGAATTGATGATGTCGGGGAAGGACGGGAAGAAGTAACCGATACCGACCCCTACCGCCATGGCGATAAAGATCCAAAGGGTAAGGTTCCTGTCCAAAAAGCTCAATTTTTTTACTGCCATGTGTTATGATTTGATCTGTGAAAATACATACCAAAGTTCCGTTGCTATCTGTATGCTCCTTTCAAGGTATTTCTCGGCCTGTTGCGGGGTATTGTCAAAGGCCTTGGGATCCTCAAAGGTGATGGGGATGCGCTTTTCCGCACCGGGCACAAAGGGACAGGCCTCATTGGCCGAATCACAGGTCATGATGGCCCCAAAGCCGGAACTGGGGTTGAAGGCATCGTCCATTTTCTTGGAGAACCCGATCACCGGATGGGCATTTTCCGCATATTTGATGGCATAGACAGGATTTTGTCCCTGTGAAAGCTGTTGGATCTGGAACCCTTGTTTCCCCAAGGTTTCCGCCACCATCGGGAACAGGGCCGTGGCTTCGGTCCCCCCCGAATAGCAAAATACGTTCTTGATGTTGAAATGGAAAGCCATGGCCTGTGCCCATATCTGTGACAGGTGGCTCCTCCTGGAATTGTGGGTGCAAATGAAATTCAGGCGTATTTCCTGATTTTCGGAAACTTTCGACTGTATGAACCCGGCAAGGGGATCAAGGATTTCCCTACGCTCCGGGGAAACGGCATCCAGTTTCAAGGTTGTGATGAATCCCGCTATTTCAGGGAACAGGCTAGTTGTGGTCGTAGTCATTATATAGAATTAAGATTTAGCAACAATTGCCGTCCGGGGAACAGCAGGGCTCACTTTTCAATTGGGACAGTCTTACCTTTGGTTTCTTTTCGGGGACCCCACACTGGTCCTTGGCAAGGCAGTCGGTCATCTTGGTGGTCAACAGAAAATGCCCTTCATCAAAGGCAAGGCCATATTTTCCGATAGTGGTGCCCTGGTATTCCACTTCGACTTCCAGTGAGTCCTCTATTTCCAATACCTTTTGGGACAGTTCGATGATATGAACCAACTTTTCGGGATGCAACCTGTGGTCATAGTCGTTGGCCTCCCACAGTTGGAAACTGACCACTTCCTCATGGCGCACGGTTCCCCCGCAGTCTATAAAGTGTTTGTGAATCTTCCCCACTTCGGTGACATGGAAATGTCCGGGGACCATTTCCCCGGTGGGCAATTGGAAGCCAAGGGTTTCCAATCGGGACAGTACTTCTTTTACTTCTGATAATTTCATGGATTGTTCATTTTAGCTTTGATAATAGCATCGACCTGGGTGGCGACATAGATCATTTCCCCCGCGATGACGGCCTTGTTTTCAAAAAGGACCTCTGCATTTCGGTCCGTCAGCCCATCCTGTACATATACCTTGACACTGCTGTCCTCGTCCAAATGTAAGGATTCGAGGGTCTTTCTGTTGATGGTCCAACTATCGGAGCCATAGCGGACCGAATACGTGAACAGGGATTCGCCCTGCGCATTGGAGACCCTGAACCCATCGTTCTTCAGCAGGGCCAGACCGGGAAGGGTCTCATTGGCGGTATCCAGACCAGCGGATTCCACCTTGAACCTGTCATATAATCCGTAGTACATAAGGCCCGTCCTGAGCCAGATCATGGCCAATTGGCCCATATCGTCATTGTCCTGGTCCACAAATACAACGGTATAAGGGGTCTCCCCCATATTGGACACCATTCTGGCGGCGAGTTGGTCCAAAAGCTGGATCTTTTCTTTGGGTATCTGGGGAAAAACGGTCTTCAGTTCCTTTACGGAGCGTTGGATCTTTCCCCTCAGTTCCTGGGAATGTGTGGTCAATGGGAGGCACAACAGCAGCAGTGCCATGGTTAGGATCATTTTTGTTTTCATGGTTTCTATTTTATGGTTTCAGTTTATTAGTTAATCGCAATAAAACGATTAATGGGTTCAAAAAAATACTAACAGCACTCTTGGTCCAGTTCAATCCCCTGATCGAGGAATGCCTTGAACTTATCCTTCATTTCGTTCCAATTTGCCACATTGACACAGTAACAGACACTGGTGCCCTCCACATCGCCCTTGATGAGTCCCATGTTCCGGAGTTCCTTCAAGTGTTGTGAAACCGTAGGCTGTGCCAGTCCTATCTCGTCCACAAGGTCACCACAGACACAGGCCTTGACCTTGAAGAGGTGCTGCAATATGGCAATCCGGGCGGGATGGGCAAATACCTTACCGATGAGGGCGAGCTCATTCTGGTTTTCGGTAAATATTTCGGTCTTTGCCAGTCCCATATCATTATTTTATCGCAATATTACAATATATTGATTCAACATAAAAAGATTTTCGATAAAAATACTTAGGTTCAAACCAAGGCTTTACAAATTTTCAGGGTCACTTGGTCATGTACCACAACATCCGGATGTTGCCTGAATGGGGGGACAGGCCACCGAACCAAAGGAACAATACACGCAACAATCGCCATTTTTGGGCCTTAGAATGGAGCCGCAATTTTCACATTCATAAAAGAACTGACAAGAATCCGTAGGCATCTTTTCCTCTTTGGAATTGCCACAATGCGGACAGGTAATTGTAGAGTACAGATTGATATCCATTATCACTGGTCCTTTATGGTGTATCCGGTTTTCAAAATGGCGTTCACGATAGCATCCCTGGTGGTTTTGGCGGGATCGTACATTATCTGTGCATTGGCTTTTTGGTAATCTGCCTTGACCATGATGATCCCATCAAGTCCATTGACCTCGTGTTCAATATGTGCCTCGCACCCACTGCATGTCATTCCCACGACCGGAATATTGATTTCCTTGACATCTTGGCTCGCAAAAAAGTTCGTTTGACCCTTGGCTTCCTGTTTCGGGTACAAAGATTGGGCATAATAGGGAAAGGCAAGCATCGCTAAGGCAAAGACCGTGATGGTCATCAACCAAATTTTACCCTTCCAAAAGGCCGGCTTTTCGTCCGTATCGCATGCACAGTCTATTTCCTTTTTGGCGACTGTCCTTAACTGTTGGTACCACGCCACTACCAAAACCAAACCCGTAATTCCGATCAAATACGGTCTGAACGGTTCCAAAAACTTAAAATTGGACGCCAGGCCAGATGTTCCGGCCACAATGGCCAAAAGTGGTCCTATGCAACAAAGGGAGGTGGCCATGGCCAAAATAATGGAAGATCCCATTAAGGTTTTCTTGTTATTCATGGTTTACTGGTTTTATTTGTTCTTTTTTATCGAGCAGGTCAAAAATTGGAAAAAGTAACGGCGAATGATCGGTCACCAAGGAATAATGGATCATCTGGCCTTCCTTTTGGGATGTGATCAAATTTCTGTCCTTGAGCTTGCGCAAATGTTGTGAAATTGCGGATACATTCATTTCCAGTATATCACTAAGGTCACAGACACATAAGCGTTGCTCTTGGTTCAAAAGGTAGAGAATCTTAAGCCGAACCGGATTGCCCATTAAATTCATTATCCCTGAAAGGGAGTCCATGGAATTTTCCAAATTTTGCATAGTTTCCCTGCATTCCATTATCTGTTTGGCATCCGCCTCCAAACGTATGCATATGTTCTTATCCATACTACGAAGTTACAGTAATTTATTATTTTAGCAAACTCTAAAATAAATGGGTGGCAAAAGAACAATATCAAGCCCTGGGTCACATTACCTGATAATCTTTAGGGTCGGATATTCCGAATTGTCGTTCGCTTTACTTTGCCCGCTTCCCAATTTCTCCTTCAACTGGGCCATGTCCTTGCTGATTTTCTTTTCCACGACCCTAGCATACTTTTGGGTCGTTGAAAGCTTGGTATGCCCGAGGAGTTTGGAAACGGTCTCAATGGGCACGTCGTTCATTAAGGTGATTGTCGTTGCAAAGGTATGTCTGGCCACATGGAAGGTTAGGTGCTTATCAATATTTGCCCTTTGTGCAATGATCTTTAGGTATTGGTTCACCTTTTGATTGGAATACACTGGAAGAACGGTATTTTCATTTTTGGGAAAATCCACATACTTCTCCAAGATTTTCTTGGCTTTGGGCAATAGGGGAACCTTCACTTCGGTCTTGGTCTTTTGGCGTTTTACATCGATCCAGAGTTCCCCGTCGATGCCGGATACGATACCATTGGGATTGAGAAGTTTGATCTCTATGTAGCTGAGTCCGGTATAACAGGCAAAAAGGAAAATATCCCGGACCAGTTCCATGCCCTTTTCCTCGAATTCCAATTGGTCCAGCGCCAGAATTTCCTCCTCTTCCAAGAAAGCACTGTCATAATCCTCCATTTTCACTTTATACAGATTGAAGGGATTCTTGGGGATACAATCAAATTTATAGGCCATGGTCACCAATTTCTTGAACCGCAGCATATGTTTCATGATACCGTTGTTGTTCAATGTCTGGAACGATTTGATGGGTTCGCAGTTCCGCAGGAAGTTTTCAAACTCGATCAAAAAGGCATAGTCTATCGAGGCCAGCCCAATATCGGGTACCCGATATTTTTTGGCAATGAAGCGTTTCAGGTAGGTCTCTGTGGAGGAATAGTTCTTGACCGTCCCTTTGGCCAGTTTGGGCAACTCATAGGTTCGGTTGTACTCCAAAAGGTCCAATAGGGTGAGCATCACCTTGTCCTTTCCCAGATATCGAAGCTTGATGGATTGTGCCGTTATAAAGTTACTCTCGGCACTAAGTTGCCGATGGCATTCCAGCAACTTTGCACGGACGTCGTCCAGATATTTGTTTACAACAACGGATTCACTGGCCCTATGGTCCATTTTTCCCAAAATAGGACACCATCGTTCTTCAAAAGTTGATCTATGGACACTGAGATCTGCATTTTTTCCTTTACATCTGATCCGGACATAAATTGGAAACCGTCCATCTTTTTTTCTTCCTGATTTTTTCAGCCAAAAACTGATACTGAAGGAGTTAGAGGTATTCATGTGTTCTCGCTTTAAGTGAAACATTGGTTGAAGCGAAAGTCAAATCACACGAAAAATCAATAATGGAAGTACAATTTAGGGAATTTTTCCCGACAAAAATAGGACACTCTATAGGACATCCTCACCGATGGTTTCAGATGGAAATAAAAAAAACCAGAAAAAATTAATTTTCTGGTTTTCAATTAATTAAGGTTTTACTTAGTGTCATAAAACCATGGTTCGTCGGGATGACTGGATTCGAACCAGCGACCACACGCACCCCATGCGTGTACGCTACCAGACTGCGCCACATCCCGAAATCGGACTGCAAAAATATAAATTTTGATGATATTTTGCCTCAGCCCCTACAAAACTTTTGCCCTCGAATGCAAAATAGGACCACCCATCTTGACACCAAAATACGTTTTAGACTTATTATCAATGATTTATAAAATAAATCCCTCTATCTGTATAGCGTAAAGTGACCGACGAATCGTTGCTTTTCCCTATCGTTTGCATTCACCACATACCAGTAGTCGCCAGTGGGCAGCGGTTTGCCCTCATAGGTCCCATCCCATTTTTTGACTTGGTCCAATCGGGCCACTACCCTACCATATCGATCATAAATGATCACATCGATATTGGGGAAAAATTCACGGTTCCCAGGATACCAGTAATCGTTCAGATTATCACCATCCGGGGTAAAGAACGACGGCATTTCGGGCATTCCTTCAAAATTGAACGGCAGCACAAGATTAGCCACACATCCATTGTTGTCCCTGACCATAACGTTGATGTTGGAATCCACATTGATGTTGAACGTATTGATGTCCCCATAGGACTCTCCTTGGAAGAAATACTCATATCCCCCAAATCCGCCCGTAGCGATGGCCGTGACCTCATTGGGGCCAGTTTTCATGGCTTCCAGCGTAAGTGGCTCATAGGCGTCAATCTCAAATTCCACAAAGGTCACACAACCGTTGGCGTGATAAATATATACCGTATGTTCGCCAGGTGGCAGGTCTCCAAAGGTCCTTTGGTTCGTGGCCAGTTGCACATCGTCAACATCCAATGAAAACAACAGATCGGAAAGTTGCGAACTGTCCGCAATACTAACAGTAGCGGTACTATTGGGGAAAATACCCTCGCAACCATATTCCACAATGGGCTCAGCCACAATGTCTATTCCAATACCTATTTCCGCTATCACGTTGGTCTGACAACCATTTGCATCCCTAATGAAGATGGCATAGGTTTCCCCTCCTTGAAGATTATCAAAGAACATGGTATCATTCTGAACAAAATCGGCATCATCCACTGAATTTATGCTGGTGTAATAGGGTGCCGTTCCTCCAGAAACTCCCAAGGTCAAGGTGCCATCACCATCGCCCATGCATACCTCTGGAGTTGTGGAAACCACTGCAGCGATGAGTTCCGTAGGCTGGGTGATTTCCAGTGTTCGGGTAATGGTACATCCAAGATCGTCCTGAATGATGATGTCATAGGTCCTAGGACTCAAGTCATTGAATGTTTTTCGATTTGGATTGTTTGGGTCATCCCCTTCAAAGAACTCGCTCAATGTATCTGAAATGGAGTACCTGATCCTACCAGTACCTCCACTGGCTTCGATGATGATCTGTCCGTTGGTATCCCCTGCACACATAACGGGCACTGCTTCCAGATATTCCAATACCAATGGTGGTTTCGGTTCAATGATTATGGGGTCCGACATGGCCTCACATCCACCACTCTGGGCATACACGTAGTAGGTGCCGGCATCCAGATCCCTAAAGATTCCAGAGCTTTGTGACGGACGGACAATATTGGCCGCAGACACAGGCAAGGTATTCGCGTTCACCAAAGTATACATATAGCTTCCAATACCTCCGAATGCCTCGGAGCGGATGATACCAGTGGATTCCCCGGCACAATTGATCGTTGCATTGGTAAGGTCCAAGGAAATCACCAACGGTGCCGCTGGGTCCAAGGAAATCTGGTTCGATTTCTCGGAAGGACAACCATTGGAGTTCTGTACATCAAATTGGAAAGGTCCTGCATCTGCAGTAATGTCCACTGTAATCTCTACACTGTTCATTCCGGCCCCAAAAGGAATAAATGGATCAGAAGTACCCGACCTACGATAGAAGTATTCAACCAGAGGTTCCGGATTGGTGACCGTTAATTCCATTCTACCCAAATCCCCACAACCTGGAGGTTGCAACTCCACCAATTCGGCCACCACGATTTCTGGATCGGCAATGGTGATCACATCGGTGAGGGCACTACAGTTCCATCCGTCAAAAATAGTGATGGTATAATCTCCCGCCGATAGGTTGGCAAAGGTTGGGGTGGTCTGGAGTCCACTATTGGTACCGTCAGTGATGCGGTTCAATTGGTACAGATAATTTCCTGGTCCTTGGCCACCCGAAACCGCGAAGGCCTCAATCACCCCATCGTTATCGTTGTTACAGGCCAATGGGCTCACCACACGAATGCCTGCCGTGATTTCCACTGGCAATGGCAAATTGATGGTATTGGAGGCCTCGCAACCTCTCATATCCCTTACATTGACGATATAGGTGCCCGTGGACAGGTTTTCAAAAACCGGATTGGTGTTGGGGTAATCCACCAATATCGTAACACCATCCGGCGCCACCAATTGGTACTCATAGGTTCCCCATCCGCCATCTCCTGCCACGGTGATCTCACCATAACCCGGAACATTACAGGTTACAGGAGAGGTCTGAACAGCACCAATGGTGAGTTCCCTATCCGGCGATCTGACCGTTGTAACATTGCTCACGGCATCGCAATAGGGGGAATCCACAGCCTCAATACGGACAATCAGGTTGCCTGCAGGTAAATTTTCGATGATCTCGGGAGTATTGATCGGGGCATTGGTATCAAAAGTACCCGTTACCCCTGTGGTAGTTTCCACTCCTGCATTGTCTCGAGTGAACACTTCGTAATTGTACTCACCATTATAGTTGCTGATCTGCAAGCTTATGGAACCATCTCTTCCATCAAAACAGGTCACGGGTTCCACCTCGGCGATCAGGGCCTCGATGGTATTGTATTCGGGCATGTTGATGGTGGTGGTCAAATACGTACATCCGCCGCTGCCCACATCGGTCACGGCGAAAATATAATCACCAGGAGTGGCAATATCCCAGCTTACACGGTCACTGCCTCCGGAGTTCCTTGCGGGTTCCGATCCCAAGGGCAATAGTTCCACTTCATAGTTACCCGGACCTTCATTGATGATGATGTCAATGCTACCCGGGCTCACCCCTGTTCCCGAAGCATCACAGGTGATGGGGTTCACATTATAGCTAAAAGTGATGTCTGTTGGGCTGTTGATGGTTATGGTTGATGTTTCCTCGCATCCATTATAGTCACGGGCAGTGAGGGTAATGGTCTGATTGGTGCCATTATCGATCACTTCAAAAATATTGCTGGTCTGAAAATTGGTCCCATCAAACTGTGGGGTACCATCGTTCATGCTGTAGGTATAAGGACCTGTTCCAGTTGCTGTTCCAGTTCCATCACCATTGGTATCGGTATAAATGGTTATGGTCGCCGTACTGAACTGATTGCTGGATGGATTACAGCTAAATTCGGTATGTATTGCATTGGCCAGCAACAAGGAAGGTTCACCGATGATGATGTCCCCTGATCTATTTGCACATCCCCTATCGGAAACCACTTCGGCCTGATAGGTGCCTGGTTGAAGGTCATCAAAAACAGGAGAGCCTTGCGGACCGGCCACGATGGTCGAACTGGAACCTTGGTACAGGATATATTGTATGGGTGTATCCGTATCCGTCCCGGGTTGAAGTTCCACGGAAATAGTACCGTTATCGGCCCCATTACAGGTCACATGGCTACTGTTCGTGGCCGTAATGATCGGGGTATCCACTGTAGAGACAATAACTTCTGCCTCATCCGAGCACAATGGGGATGTATTGGAATCCAAATCCGTTACCAAAATATTGTAATCCCCAGGCATCACACCGGTAAATTCGTTGGTGTACTGTGGTGGGCCAAGATCTGTCAAAGTGAGGGCATCCCTCAATTGGTATTCAAAATTTCCACTACCCCCGGTGGTGTTCACGGTGATGACTCCATCCCCCGCATTACAGGTAGGGAAAGAGGTGGCATCGGCCGTAATGGCAAAGAAATCGAATACTTCCGCAGTAACGGTGTTGGTACAGCCGTTTCCATCACGCACCGTGATCACATAGGTGCCAGGGTTGGGCACAATAAAGGTAGTCCCTGTTTGGTACCCGCTTCCGATGTTGTACTGGAACGTATTTTCCGGTTCAGAACCCGAAGTGATCGGCGATACCATATTGATTTGATAACCACTTGTGGCCGTACATTGGTTCACCACATCGATCATTGGGTCTGGAACACCAGCCTCTTGGGTCACCGCAAGCGTAGTGAAAGCCGTACATCCATTGGCATCTTGGGCATAGAAATCATATGTCGTTGGGTAAGGACCAGGAACCTCAAAAGTGGTTTCTGGCACAAATGTTGTCGGTGCTGGATCTCCCGAAGGCACATAGGCATAGGTGTATGGACCTGTGCTTCCAAAGCCTCTTACGGTCACCAATGCACCAGCATTACATGTGGCCTCCACAAAGTTGTCGATGGCTATGGAAACAGCACTGATGTCAATGAATGCCAAGGTGCTTGAGCTACATCCCGTAGAATCGTCTGTGACAATGATCTGATAGTTACCAGGAGCCAATCCGGTCAAGGTTCCGGTATAAGGAATGGTTTCTCCAGTAAACGTTTGGGTCGAAACCGTTGCTCCGGTATCGGTATTTTCTACCCTGACAGTAAAGTTTCCAACTACTGAAATTCCAGATACCTCAAAATCAATGGAGCCACTTCCTGCCACATTACAGGAGGCTGCCAAGGAAGTTGCGGTCACAGTAACAGGATTGGTTGGGCCTATGGGATCTATTTCTTCTATATAGGTACAACCGTTGGCGTCCATCACTTCTACAAAGTAGGTCACTCCAGGAACTACCAATCCGGTGACATCAAATATATCATTTCCAGCACCTGACCCCAACTGCCATGTCGGGTCACCCACCAACCTAAAATCGTAGGGTGCTGTTCCGCCAACGGCCTGGACTCGATATGGAAACGAAGTATCAAAACAATCTGTCGGGGCTGGGTCCAACGGAATCAAATCCAATTGGTTTTGGTCTATCACTACGGGATCCCGGTCCTCACAACCTTGGGCATCGGTAGTGATCAAGGTATAGTTGCCCGTGGGTAGGTTAGTGAAATTCACCAAAGTACTGGTGGTCCCTATCGATGATGCCACTGTTCCCCCAAATTCGTCCACCAATACATAATCGAAAGGCGCAACCCCATTGCTGATCGTTGCCTCTATTTCACCATTAATTGGTCCCGATGAACAAATCGCATCGGTGGGTGTTGCGGAAGCATCCAAAGGATCACTGGCACCGATGGTGACGGAATAGGCCGGGCTCACACAGCCCCTACTGTCCCGGATGACAAACCCTCCGTGGGTTCCAGGTCCATAACCCGAAAAGATATTTTGGCTACTGAATGTCGCCCCATTGTCATTACTGTATTCATAGGGTGGAATACCCTGGGTGGTGTCGGGAACCAACTCTACAATGCCACTGGTATTGTCTCCACATTGCGTATCCGTACCCACTACAGACCCTGCTATGGTCTCGGGAGGGGACATGGTCACAACGTTCGATTGCGTGGTACATCCACGGCTATCAGTAACCAAAAACTGAAAGGTGGTATCCGAGATGATGGAACCATCGTTGGGAACATTGTACACAAACGAGTTCCCTGTAATGTTGTTATTATCAGAAGTGTAAGGCGCACCATTGATGCTCACTTCATAGATATCGTAGTTGCCCCCGGAGGTATATCCGTTGCTGATGTTTACCTGTATTGCACCAAAAGGGGTTCCGCAATCCAGTTCCTGAGTGATCGTGGCATTGGCCATCACCTGAGGCTGAATCGTAGCGGTGACCGTATCGCGACAGTCGTTGGCATCCACCACTTCAATGGTATAGGTTCCGGGAGTGAGTCCGGAAAAGCTGTTGCTAGCCCCCAAAGGACCTCCGTTGATCCTATAGCGGTACGGGGCCAATCCGCCCGCAGCGTTCACGGCCAAGGTAGATGCATTAAAATTATCGTAACAGAAATCAGAGACTCCGTTGTCCAGCGTGAGGGTAGGCGCATCCAATCTTGTGAGGGTGAAACTATCGGTGACCTCACATCCATTGGCATCGGCAACAATCACTTGATAGTTCCCATCCAAGGAAAGATTGGAGAACGTGCTTCCACTTTTTGGTCCTCTTGTGGAACCATCGGGTTGGATCAGGGTGTATCGGTTACCTCCCCATCCTCCTACGGTATTGATCTGGACGGCTCCAATGTTCCCATTTTGGCAACTCATGTCCGTTACGTTCAAACCTGAAATATCAAAAGCAGTTGATGGTTCTTCAATGGTCAAAGTGGCCGCGTCGGTACAATTGGTGGCTTCATCGGTCACGGAAATCACATAACTTCCGGCAGTCAATCCTGTTACGGGAATGATGCTTCCATTCTGGGCCGTGAACACTGGGCCTCCGTCTATACTGTAGCTATAGGTGGTGCTGAAGCCATCCACCAAAAAGCGACCTTCCCCGTCGGAATCACCAACACAGGTCACTACCCTAGTCTGTTGGGCCTGTACGCCAATGGAACTGATATCGGTAATGGCGTAGTTCTCTTCATAAGAACATCCTTCATTGTCAGTGACCCTGAACGTATAGGTTCCCAGTCCCAACCCTGTAAAGGTATTGTTGGTACCATTGTTGACTGCACTCACCAAAGGGGCAATGATCTCGTAGGTATATGGTCCGGTTCCACCCGTTACCGCCAAATCCAAAGAAGCGGTGGTCGTGATACAATCCAAACTGGAAATGCTGAAATCCAGATTTGTGGGTTTGTTCAACGTACTGAAAACGATATTCGGAAGTGCCTGAACACAACCATTGGCATCCCTTACCATGGGCGTATAGGTTCCCACACCCAAATTGGGGAACACATTACTGGTCCCAAAACCGGCACCGATACTGTATTCATAAGGCCCTGTCCCTCCTGAAACACCTGAAATGGTGATCTGTCCCCCATTTTCATTCCCACAAGTGGGCTGAAAATCGGGAGTGGCCGATGCGGTTATGGTGGATGGTGTGCCCACCGTGACGGTTTGTGGTGTTGTGGCACAGGTAAACGAATCCTGTTGGTACCTCAGGACCACATCGTAGGAACCTGGTGCCAAATTGGAGAACACATTGCTTATTTGATAGGTGGCCCCATTGTTGACACTGTATTCAATCTCGTACCCAAATCCGTTGGTCACATTAACGGTAATCCTACCATCATTGGCACCCCCACAGTTGGCATCTTCTTCTGTGATGTTGAAAATGGGCTGGGGTATATCCGGAACATCCACCGAAGCACTTCGTTGGCAACCATTGGCATCTTCCACCAAAACGGAATAGGTTCCTGCCGTAGTCACCGAGAAGCTGGCGGTACTGGCATAGGTCGAACCAAAAGGAGCTCCATCCACACTGAAGCGATACGGAGCCGTACCCCCTGAAGTGGTCAGATTGACATCGACCGAGGTGGCACCACAGCCGAAACTGTCCGAAGCAGTGGCAGATACAGCCAAAGGACTTATGCCTCCACCAATCACGATGGGGTCTCCATTGACATCTTCCGTAATGGTCACGGAACAATCGTTGGTCTCTACCCGAATACTATAGGTTCCGGGGCTTATGTTCGCAAACGTATAGGCATCGGCCCCGTTTGGACCGAAAGTATTCACGGTCACCCCATTTTTGATCAAACGATAGGTATAAAATCCCGGCACACCCGAAACTTGGATATCAATGCTTCCCAATTCCCCACTACATAAAATATCGTTGGCGGTCACATCCACGTTGATATCAAGATCGTTCACGGTCACAGGATTTGACGGAAATACACAGGCACTGGCCGAAACGTTCTTCAAACGCACATAGACCCTGTAAGTTCCCAGGGAAGTAATATCGAAGTAGGGAGTGTCTTGGTAAGGTCCGGCAGGACTGTTCAAACTGTACTCATAACCCGCAGGAACGTTGGTCACCTCTACCCTTCCCGGATTTCCACAAACAATATCTTCTTTGATCAATTGTGGGTTCAAGGGGTTAAGGGTCGATTTAAAATAATAGTACTGTCCAGAATTTACCCGTACCCTGAATTCACCTGCAGTAGAAAGGTTATACGTCGCTCCTGTTCCCACAGTGTTCCATGTACAGGCACCATTTATGGTGGGGCAGTTGTCCACCACCGTTGGAGCACAGGTATTGGGGTCCAACTGTTGCCATTGATAAGTACTACCGGATTGGCTCAGGCTCAAGGTTCTGATATCGCTGGTTCCACAAAGAAAGAATTTGGCCAAAGTACTTCCATCGTTGGGGCATATGACCTGTTGGTCGCTCCCCTGGATAATGGTTGTGAACATACTGGCACTTGCCGGAGCAAAGGTCACTTCTGTGGCCGATGGCATCTCTGGAACGGAAACCACCTCTTCTTCCCCGGCATCTTCCGCGGAAACGGTGGATACTATTTTTGTCAAAATTAGTTTGACGTCTGTTTTTGCTAATACCGTGGAACCAAATATGGATATGAACACCAGCAACACGGCATATAGCAAATGCCTTGTTTTTTGAGGGAGCATAGGTTAAGTCTTGTTAGCAGAATATGTCAGATTTGGGACCTTAATATTCTAAGTTGTAATTGTCTATACTTATAAAAATTCTGTTTATCTTACAGCAAATGATTCTCTAAAAATGACCGTTCGTCCAATAAATCTATTATTTCAACGTAAAATTATGGAAAAAAGTACCTTATTTCCTTATTTTTTCGTTGTACTGCTCAATACATCCTGCGCACAAAATTCCGACTCTAAGATAAATCTTACGAATAATGACGGTTTTACGTCGGAAATTGTAGTGGATGGAATTCAAAATCCATGGGGCATGGTCTTCTTGCCCAATAAGGATATCCTCATATCCGAAAAATCGGGTAAACTGATCCTCTACCAATCCGGAAAAACCATTGAAGTGGACAATGCTCCCGAAGTCTATAACCGTGGACAGGGAGGATTGATGGACATTGAACTCCATCCCAATTACAAAAAAAATGGTTGGATCTACTTTTCCTATGCCTCAAGCGAGGGTGATGACAAAGGCGGAAACACCGCGATCATGCGGGCGAAACTTTCCAACAACAAGCTTGTTCAGAAACAATTGCTCTACAAAGCGATCCCCAATACCACCAAAGGCCAGCACTTTGGGTCACGTTTGGAATTTGACCGGGATGGCTTCCTCTTTTTCTCCATCGGTGAACGCGGAGATCGGGATGTGAACCCGCAGGACATCACCAGGGACGGCGGCAAGATCTATCGCCTTCATGATGATGGAAAGGTTCCAAAGGACAATCCGTTCGTTGGCCAAGACGGAGCCAAGACGGCCATATACAGCTATGGACATCGAAACCCACAAGGATTGGCGCTACACCCGGAAACCGGACAGTTGTGGGAACATGAACACGGTCCAAGGGGTGGTGACGAAATCAATATCATCCAAAAAGGAAAAAACTATGGCTGGCCAGTGATTACCTATGGCATCAACTACAGCGGAACAAAAATTACCGATGAAACCTCACGGCCTGGCATGGAACAACCCCTTTACCAATGGACGCCCTCCATCGCGCCTTCTGGATTGGCTTTTGTCACTTCCGACAAATATCCCGATTGGAAAAACAGTCTTTTGGTGGGATCTTTATCGTTCCAATATTTGGAACGATTGGAAATCAAGGACAATAAAGTAGTGTACCGGGAAAAATTATTGGACGGCATGGGAAGGGTCCGCAATGTACGGCAGGGCCCGGACGGCTACATTTATGTTGGCATAGAGGGCAAGGGAGTTTTCCGATTGGTCCCCAAATAACCTTATCTCAAGGCATCAATGGCCCTTTTGACCGAACCATATTCTTTCAATGCTTTTTCCGCATCTTCATAGTTGAGTCCCAACTCTTCCATAATATAGCGAGTGCCCCTGTCCACCAATTTGGTGTTGCTGAGCTGCATGTTCACCATTTTATTGCCCTTCACACGGCCTACGCGTATCATCAGTGCTGTGGAAATCATATTGAGCACCAACTTTTGGCTGGTGCCACTTTTCATCCGGGTACTTCCCGTCAAAAACTCGGGTCCTACATTGACTTCTATCGGAATATCCGTATCCGTTGCCAAAGGTGAACCCGGGTTATTGGTAATGCCCACGGTCAGTATGCCATGCTTTTTGGCATCTGCAATACCGCCCAGCACATAAGGAGTGGTCCCGGAAGCCGCTATACCGATCAGAACATCATTGTTGGTAATGCCATATTCCTGAAGGTCTTTCCAAGCCTGCTCCGTATCATCTTCTGCAAATTCAACGGCCTTTCGGATGGCCTTGTCGCCTCCAGCAATGAGACCGATCACCCTGTCGTAGGGCAGACCAAAGGTGGGCGGTATCTCGGAAGCATCAAGGATTCCCAATCGTCCGCTGGTACCGGCACCAATATAGAAGAGCCTACCCCCTTTTTCAAACCGCTTTGAAGTTTCATCCACGACACGCGCCACTTGGGGTAGGACCCGTTCCACGGCATCGGCCACTTTCTTGTCCTCATTATTGATATTGGCCACAATGTCCAATGTATCCATTTCGTCCAATCGGTCGTACAAAGACGGTTCTTCGGTTATCTTTATGTGCTTTTCTACCACTATTATAATAATTGTATGTTCATATTTTTAAAAGCATCCAGTTTTATGTCCCAAGGGTCCAATTCAGTGATCAGCACGTCAATTTCTTCCACCCCACATATCCTGTATCGCTGTAATGATCCAATCTTTTCGGATATACAAGGGGATACGACCCTTCTTGAACTTTGGATCATGGCCTTTTTCACCTGGACAATCTCCCAATCAAATTCCATTAGACCTTCCGTAGGGTGAATGGAATTGGTCCCCAAAAAACAGATATCCACCTTGATTTCCGAAAGCATGTTGATGGCACTGCCCCCAATGGCTATTTGGGAATCCTGGGACAACCTTCCCCCGATGAAAATTACCTCTACATTGCTTTTTCCCAACAATTGCACCGCTATAGGAAGGCTTGGGGTAAAGCAGGTCAGTTTTATTTTTGAAGGCAACCGTCTTGCCAATTCCAGATTGGTGGTCCCCCCACTCAGTAAAATGACCTGTCCTTCTTTGATCAATCCCAACGCCTTTTCAGCTATCAGTGATTTTTTCTCTAGGGAATAAATTTTCTTTCCAGTAGGGCTATAATTATTAAAACCTAAGGAAATGGCCCCTCCATGCACTTTCTTCAATTGTTTGGCATTGTGCAGCTCTTTGATGTCCCTACGTATGGTATCCACAGAAACATTGAGCAGATTGGCTATATCCGTCAACAGTACCCTGTTGTGGATCCCAACCTCATTGAGGATAAACTGATGTCTTTCTTCCTTCAACATAGTATTGGGGTAAAGTTAAATAAAACCAAAAAAGAATACCAATACCAGCAAAATACTGCAAAAATATGCAGATTTTATAAATATATTTTCAATAATTGCAAATCCTTGCAAATAAATGCATTATTATGCTGCTTTTAATATATATTTGAAATATTCTTTCTGTCTTTTGCAAGAATATGATATTTGGATGCTTTTGATGCCGGCAGAAAGAAACAAAACTTGAAATGGTCTTACGATTACCTTGGGGCAAGGGCATGAAGAAGAGATTTAGGATGCCATATGCAGAAACCTTTCCCAAAAAAGACCATACCATATCCCGCAAGGTTATGGACAACAGGGCTCCGATGCCCTTATCGATTGAAAAACCGCAAATAGATATAAAATCCCAAATTGACTGAAAATCAAGGTCATGAAAAGGATTTTATACTATCAATTATGTAACTCAATTAAACTACTCATTTATGCAAAAACTTCATGACTTTTTAGGAAAAATGAGGTTCCGATTGGTTTTTATTGCACTTATGGCGTCTTCGCTATCAGCGTTTGCCCAAAGTCAATACACCTTGACGGGAACCGTAACAGAAAGCGGGTCCGGACTACCATTGACCGGTGCTTCTGTATTCATCGAGAACACATCATTCGGGACGGTTACCGATTTTGATGGAAATTACAGCTTCACGGCAACACTGGAACAAGGAACCCACACCTTGTCGCTCAGTTCACTGGGCTTTACCCCTCAAAAAATCACCTTTACCGCCGGGGGGAATTCCACAATCACCAACAATGCCTCACTTTCAGAGGATTTGACCAGCCTTGACGAAGTGGTGGTCACCGCATTGGGAATCGAGGCCAACAAAAAATCCTTAACAAGCTCCATACAAAATATAAAGAGTGAGCAATTATTAGAAGGAAACCAAGCCAACATGGTCAATGGGCTGCAAGGCAAGGTTTCTGGGGTCAATATTGTTTCCTCAGGAGGCGCACCGGGAACTTCTTCTATTATATTAATAAGAGGTGGGACTTCACTTACTAGAAGCAACCAACCCCTGTTCGTAGTGGACGGTATCCCTATCGACAACTCCACCAATTCCTCGTTGGATGTGGCCAGCATCAATAGGGCTTCGGACATCAACCCAGCGGATGTGGAGAGCATTTCCATTTTGAAAGGACCTGCCGCAGCTGCTCTTTATGGAACTCAGGCCTCAAATGGAGCCGTTATCATTACCACCAAAAAAGGGAAGGCAGGGGTCAGCACAATCAGTTATTCCGGTTCTTTGTCTGTGGATAAAATATTGGGGACTCCAGATGTTCAAAGTACTTATGGGCAGGGAATGGAAATTGTGAACCAATCGGGTACTGAATATGATCCTGAGTCTTCTTTTTCCTGGGGTGCACCACTAGCTGCAGGAACTCCCATCTATTACAACATGGAGGATTTTTACAAGACAGCCATTACCCAGAACCATAATGTGAGCTATTCCAGTGGGACGGAAAAAAGCAACTTGTATTTTTCCATAGGAGACATCTCCCAAGATGGGATCATTCCGAGTACCAGCTATGACAAGACCTCTTTTAAGATCAATGCCAACTCCAAGTTTGGTGATAATTTTACCATTGGAATTTCAGGAAATTATATCAATACAAAAGTTGCAAGTACCCGTCAAGGGAATTCTACTGGAGGGAGTCTCAACAGCCTTTTGGCTTATCCTATCAATGTCAATGCAAAGGATTATCTGGATGAAAACGGAGCCCAAGAACCTTTTTATTTGGACCAACAGTTTGACAATGCATATTGGAGTATAGCCAATAGCCCCAACAGCAACGATATCAAAAGGTTCATTGGAGTGCTCAATCTGAGCTATAACTTCTTAAACGATTTCAATCTGACCTATAAGGTAGGCACCGATGACTATCATGAGTTCGATAAAAAGATAACCGGAACAGGTTCCTTGGTTGAAAACAGGGCCGATGGTTATATCAGTCAGTTCGAAAAAGAAAGTAGTCGTCTTACTTCCAATTTGTTCTTAAATTATAACAAGCAGATCACCGATGATTTTTCCGTGGAGGCCATGGTCGGAAATTCTGTAGAAGAGTGGAACATAAGAAGAACAACGGTTACTGGCGATGGTTTTCAGGCTCCTGGAATATACAGCATTGCCAATGTGGATATAGAAAATCAAATTATTTTAGAGACTATTCAAAGAAAAAGAATCGTGGGTGTTTTTGGTGACGTTAAATTGGGGTGGAAAAATGCCTTGTTCTTGACCGCGACCGGACGGAATGACTGGACATCCACCTTGCCTCGTGACAAACGTTCCTATTTTTATCCATCGTTGGGCACAACAGCCATATTGACCGATCTATTCGATTTCTCCAGCGATAAATTGAATTATTTGAAATTAAGAGCAAATTGGGCGCGAGTAGGAAAAGACGCCCCCATAGGGTCTTTGGAGAGTTCGTTAGGAAAAAATCTGAATGGAGCTGCCAGTTCGGGCTATGCCTGGAATGGTGTAGTTGTTGGCAATCCAGATTTAGAACCTGAATTCACCAACAGCTATGAAATTGGCGCGGATATGCGTTTTCTTCAAAACAAAATCTCGTTGGAGGTCACTTATTACAACAGTAAATCGGACAATCAAATTTTAACGGATATCCGGGTCCCCCCCACCACAGGCACTTTTTATGCCACCCTTAATGGAGGTTTCATAGAAAACAAAGGTGTGGAAGCATTGCTTTCAGCAAATATTTTCAACAATCCCCAAGGCTTTTCCTGGGACGCCACCTTCAACTTCGGCACCAATAAAAGCAAAGTAAAAGATCTTCCTGGATCCTTGACAGAAATATATTTGTCGGATTCATGGACCTTTAGAAACTCGGCTGCCGGCGCAGCTATCTTGGATGGCTCACTTTTCGGCCTTAGGGGAAAACGACCTCAAAGGAACGAAAATGGGGAAGTACTGGTCCAATCCAATGGATTGCCCGTCTTGGAAGATGCAATTCATGACGACGTAAACAGGTTGCCAGATTGGACTTTGGGCATCACCAACAGCTTCAAGTACAAAAATCTGAGCCTTTCCTTTTTGTTTGACATAGCCATGGGCCAGGACATTTACAACGCTACCTCTTCTGCTTTGGCGTATTATGGGCAAAGCCCCATCACCCTTAACAGAGGGGAAACCACCATTATCCCGGGTGTGGATGTGAACGGCGTTGCCAACCAAACGCCCGTGGTGATGAACCAGAGCTACTATCAGAACTACTATTCCCTTAATTCGGAAAACTTTATTGAGGATGGTTCTTTTGCACGTTTGAGGTATGTGACCCTAAGCTACAAGTTCCCAAAAACAATTTTGGACAAACTATCCCTATCCGCTCTTGAGCTCTATGCCACTGGACGAAACCTGCTCACCATCACGGATTACAGCGGAGTTGACCCAGATGTAAATACGTTTGGAGCAGGGATCTCAGGTGCTGGCTCCACGTACATTGATAACTTGGGCACGCCGAACACCCAAGGATTTGATTTAGGATTGAAATTTACTTTTTAAAACCAAAAGGACTATGAAAATTATCAAACACATATATATATCACTGTTACTTGTTGGAGTGGCATCCTGCTCGGATGACTATTTTGATGTGAACAGTTCAGAAACAGCACCGACCACAGCATCGCTGGAACCCCAATATAGGATTCAAGGTGCCATAGAGAACACTACGGGCACCGCCCAGTACAGAGGAATGAGGGAAGTTTTGGGAGTGGTCCAGTACGGATCCCAGAACGTGGCCAACTACTATTCGGAGACCTGGAGCAATGAATTTACCACAGGCCGATATTTCCTGTGGCAAAATGCCTATGTGTATGCCCTGCCAAATACCGCCGACCTCATCGTTTTGGGAAATCGATACAACTCTCCCAACTATGTTGCGGTAGGTAAAATATTGAGAGCCTACAATTTTGGAATGACCACCGACCAATATGGCGACATCGTGACAGATCAGACCTACGACGGCGAGTCCTCCATGAACCTTACTCCCGAGTTTGTAACGCAAAGGGAAGTGTACGCGACCATATTTCAATTGTTGGACGAGGCCATAGACGAATTGCAACAGCCCAGTGCCATAGGGCTGGACCAAGAAGGCGGCGACGTGCTCTATCAGGGTGACCAAGATCAGTGGATAAAATTTGCCAAAGCCATCAAAGCCAGGTATTTGAACCATTTGAGCAAGAAAACCTCTGGGGACATGGCCTATGATGCACAACAGATCATTACCCTTTGCCAAGAATCATTCACTTCCAATGCAGACAACGCACAGGTGACCTTTGGTGGTGGTGAAGCGGAAAATGACAACCAGCCCTTTAGCTCCACAGGGTATGGCTCCTCCCGTTTTGACTATTTCTCCGATTTCTTTGTGGAAATGCTAAAAAACCCCTTGAACCTGGAAACCCCTTATGAAGACCCCAGACTTGGCATTATCGTTCCCGAAGCAGTCAATGGCGGTTATCATGGCGTAGTGACCGGTCGAGGGTTGGACGGCTTGCCTTCCGATGATTTCTCATTGGGTAATGGCGGTTTCTATACCAGCGCAACATCTCCAACCTATATGATGAACTATAGCGAGGTCAAATTTATTGAGGCAGAAGCACAATTCAGGAGTGGAAACCCAGGTGAAGCCTATACCGCCTTTAGAATGGGCGTTCAGGCCGACTTGGAAAAATTGGGAGTCCCCAATACCCAGGCAACCGCTTACCTAAATGAGTTGGACACCCAAGTGGGCAGTGACAACATAAGTTTGTCACACATCATGGTCCAAAAATACATCGCCAACATGCTCAACCCAGAAACCTGGGTGGATATGCGCAGGATGGATTACAGCGCTGATATTTATCCTGGCCTGCAAAGACCGGACAATGTCAACCTGGACATCTTCCC
This sequence comes from Flagellimonas hadalis, assembly GCF_007785775.2. Lineage (GTDB taxonomy): Bacteria > Bacteroidota > Bacteroidia > Flavobacteriales > Flavobacteriaceae > Flagellimonas > Flagellimonas hadalis. The sequence continues at coordinate 143,164 of NZ_VNIK02000008.1, read as the reverse complement.
AGGAGCAAATGACTGGATACAGGCAATGATGTACGAATACAATGAAGAGGACAGGAATTATGTGAATATGCCTGACAATAACCCTTACATCAGACTCACAACACCTGTTTGGTGGAATACCGAAGAATAAAGGAATTTCATTTGAGTTGTTAGTTGTTTAATTCAATTTTAGCAAAAAGGCCTACATTTAGTGCATACGTAGGCCTTTTTTATTTATTTCGGTTCATGAAAAGATTTCTCTACCTGATTCCTTTTACATTTTTGATTTCCTGTGCAGTTTCCAAAGCACCCAAGGAAGAATTCAGGGGGGTATGGATAGCCACAGTGGCCAACATCGATTGGCCCAAGCACCCTTCCGATGATGCCGAAAAGAAAAAGAAGGACTTTATCGCCATCCTGGACTTTTACGAAAAGTTGAACTTCAATGCGGCCATTGTGCAGGTGAGGACCGCCGGCGATGCCCTCTACCCCACCCAGCTCGCCCCATGGTCCAAATACCTATCAGGCCAACAGGGAAACGCACCCGACGGTTTTGAAGAACCACTCCGATGGATGATCAGGGAAACCCATAAAAGGGGAATGGAGTTCCACGCATGGCTCAACCCCTACCGTGCCACGTTCGACCTGGACACCTTGGCCCTTTCCAAATCCCATGACTTTTACCAACATCCCGACTGGATGCTCAAATACGGCAAAAAATACTACTATGATCCCGGCCTCCCCGAAGTGCGGGACAAATTCAACCAGATCATTGAAGAATTGGTCACCACCTACGAACTGGATGCCATCCATTTTGATGATTATTTCTATCCCTATAAAATTGAAGGAGAGACATTTGGGGACGCTGCAACTTTCTCCAAATACGGATTGCCCGGACAATCCCTGGAAGATTGGCGACGAAGCAATGTGGATTCCCTTGTGAGAAACGTACACGCCACCATCAAAAAGAACAAACCTTGGGTACAGTTCGGCATCAGCCCGTTTGGGGTCTGGAAAAACAAAAGCACCGACCCAAAAGGCTCCGACACCCAAGCCGGACAGACCACCTATGAGGATTTGTATGCAGACCCTGTGCTCTGGGTGCAGGAAGGTTGGCTGGACTATTTGGCCCCACAGGTCTATTGGAGCATGGATTATCCCGTGGCCTCGCACAAAAAAATCACTTCTTGGTGGGCCGATGCCACGCCCAATACCAACCTGTACATCGGCAATGGCACCTATAAGATCAAAAACAACGCCGACAAGGCTTGGGATAAGAAAAATGAGATTCCGAAGCAGTTGAACCACGTCCGTGATTTGGAAAATATCGATGGTAATATTTTTTTCAGTGCCAAATCATTGATGGACCAGCATGAAAAGGTCAACCAAAAACTGGAAAAGAAATTTTATGGCCTGCCCGCAGCAAATCCTGGACCCATCAACCAAGTGACAAGGGCCGTACAGTTGCCAGCCATCATTTCTTCGGAAACAACCGATCAAACCGTGCAAATTTGTGTCAATCATGCTGACAATGTCCCTCGTTTTCTGAACCTTTACCTTGTAAAAAATGGAAAACCACAGCTGCTTGGAAAAGAATATCTTTCAGAAAGTGATGTGGAAGGATGCTCTGCATTCAACTTGACGCCAAAACAGCTCCGAGGTGAACTCGAGATAAATATCAGTGATGCCTTTGGCAACCAAAGTGCCATGCAACCCTTGAACATCAAATAGACCGATATGCACGACATGCTTGTTCGACTTATGGACCTTCCTGAAATCTCCAAAGAAGAAAAAGAACTTTTGGAGAAAGAGGGCATCGTTTTCAAAAGGCCCATTCCTCCCGAAAAAAGCATTGTGGTGGACTGGGTCGGCAAGCATTTCAGCACAAACTGGGCAGATGAGACCGAAGCTGCCTTCACGGCCTTGCCCGTGAATTGTTTCATTGCCCAACGGGAGCAGGAAATTTTAGGTTTTGCCTGTTTTGAGAGTACCGCAAAGAACTTTTTTGGACCTACGGGTGTTCTTCCTTCAGAACGGGGCAAAAACTTAGGCAAGATCCTCTTGGTGAAATCCTTGCTCGCCCTGAAGGAAATGGGATATGCCTACGCCATCATCGGTGGGGTCGGCCCTGCTAGTTATTATGAAAAAACCGTAGGTGCCACTATCATCGAAAAATCGGAGAAAAGCATCTACCAGAACTTATTAAAACATCCCAAATGAATGTAGCCCCAAAAGATAAAAATGCCTGGTTGTGGATTCCCTTTTTATACTTTACCCAAGGGATTCCCTACATTCTGGTGGTCACGGTCTCCGTAATCATGTACAAGCGGTTGGGCATCGGCAACGCCGAAATAGGGCTGTACACCAGTTGGCTCTATTTACCTTGGGTCATCAAACCCTTATGGAGTCCCATTGTGGACCTGAACGGCACCAAACGAAAATGGTTTCTGGGCATGCAATTGGTCATCGCCCTTGCATTTTTGGGAATTGGACTGTTCCTGCCCTCCAATTCCTTTTTCACCATTACCTTGGCATTTTTCTGGATGGCCGCCTTCGCCTCCGCCACCAACGATATTGCTTCGGATGGCTATTACATGATCGGTCTCACTCAAAAAAAGCAGTCTTTTTTCATTGGCCTTCGCAGCACATTTTACCGATTGGCCATGGTGACCGGACAGGGGCTCTTGGTCATTTTCGCTGGATTTTTGGAAAACAAATATGGCGACAACACCAAAGCTTGGTCCATGACCATGATCAGTGCCGCCGTTTTGATGATCGCTCTCACCATTTCCAACTTTTTTGCTACGCCCAAGTTTGAAGAAACAGCACCCCGACCCAAAGAAAAACAAGTGGGCTTTTTTGAGGTGTTCGCTTCCTTTTTCAAGAAAAAACAGATAGGTTGGGCACTCCTGTTCATCCTTACCTACCGCTTGGGCGAATCCCAATTGGTAAAAATGGCCTCCCCCTTCCTTTTGGACAAACTCGAGGTGGGCGGACTGGCCTATTCCACGGAAGCCGTGGGTACCATCTATGGCACGGTGGGCATCATCATGCTATCCCTGGGCGGAATCTTGGGCGGAATCCTGATCTCAAGGGACGGTCTTAAAAAATGGATGCTGCCCATGTTGCTGGCCCTCAACCTGCCCAATGCCCTTTATGCCCTTTTGGCGATAACCCAGACCACCAGCATGTTTGCCGTGGTGGGCACCGTGGTGATCGAGCAATTTGGGTATGGCTTTGGGTTTGCCGCATTCATGATGTACTTGATCTACGTGGCCGAAGGCGCTTCGAAAACATCGCATTATGCCATCGCCACTGGATTTATGGCCCTCGGGATGATGCTCCCCGGCATGCTCAGCGGATATATACAGGAATGGTTGGGCTATGGTGGCTTCTTTACTTGGGTTGTGATTGCCGCGCTACCCGCATTTGTGGTACTGCGCTTTTTGAAATACCCCGAAGATTATGGCAAAAAAACTGTTGACACCAATGACTGACACCCATCAAACTTATACGCTTTCAAAGAAAGAATTGACCCTAAGAGAAAAAGTGGGACAATTGTTCATGCCCGCGGTTTTCATCAACGATACCGAGGAAGAAGTCCAAAAAATGGAAAGGCTCATCAAGGAATACCATGTGGGATCCATCTGCTTTTTCCATAGTAGGGCCAGTGCTGCCACCAATTTTGAAGGAAAGAAAAAAGTGGTGCACAATGCCAAAAGCTACGACCGATTAAAGGAACTCATCGCCCAATATCAAAAAGCAGCTGAAATCCCTCTTTTAGTGGCCATCGATGCCGAATGGGGGTTGGCCATGCGCATTGAGAACACTCCTCAGTTTCCTTACGCCATTACCCTGGGCGCACTGAACGGGGGTGAAAATCTCATCTATCAAGTGGGACAGCATATCGGATGGGATTGCAGGGCTGCTGGCATTCAGTGGAACCTTGCCCCGGTGGTGGACATCAACAACAATCCTGAAAACCCTGTGATCGGCTACCGTTCGTTCGGGGAAAACAAAGAAAAGGTGTTGGCCAAATCCGAAGCTTTCATTCGGGGAATGAAAAGTACCGGGACGCTGAACTCCATCAAACACTTTCCCGGTCATGGGGATACAGCGACCGACTCTCATTTGGGGTTGCCCGTCATCGACAAATCATTGGTAGAGTTAAAAGAAAATGAACTGTTCCCATTTCAGGAACTCATCAACAAAGGAGTGGATTCCGTGATGGTGGGCCATTTGTTGCTGCCCCAATTGGACGACCAAAATCCATCGACCACTTCATCAAAAATCATTACCGCTCTCCTCAGGAAACAAATGGGTTTTGAGGGTGTTATCATTTCAGATGCCCTGAACATGCACGCCGTCTCCAAAAAATATCCCCAAAAAGGAAAATTGGAACAGGCCGCTTTTGAAGCAGGCATGGATGTGCTATGCTTCAGTGAGCATGTAAAAGAAGGGATCGATGAAATATTGACGAATGCCTCGGAGGAAAGAATCCAACAGAGTTTTGACAGGATATGGAACCTTAAACACAAAGTGTTTGTAGAAAATTCACGATCTGAAAAACCTAACACTGACCTGCATTCCAAACTGAACCGTGAAATTGCCGAGAAAACCATCACAGAACTGTATGGGGATGTTGCTGCCCTTGAGCAACTAAAATCTTCCGGTTTTTTGAACGTTTCGGTGTGTTTTGGCAAAGAAAACAGTTTTTCCGAGCAGATTTCGGCACATTTTGGGTCAAAAACCATCAATTTGAACAGCGCTCTATCTTCCGATATCAAAAATATGGTGCTGGGCATCTTCCCACCCGCCGTAAAACCCAAAAACCTGTTTGGCTTTGATGAAAAAACCTTGGCAAGCATCCACAGGCTCATAGCAGAAAAAAATAGCTTGATCTATCTTTTTGGCAACCCGTATGTGCTGGATATTTTGAAGTTGCGGCCAAGTTCCAATGTGGTCTTGGCCTATCAAAATTTTCCTGAATTTCAAGATGTTGCCTTCGACCATTTTATAGGAAAAATTAAAGCAAAAGGAATGCTTCCCATCCAACTTAAAACCAAATTTTATGAGCAGCTATAACGTATTGGGGTTGATGTCGGGCACATCACTGGATGGGCTGGACATGGCCCTTTGCCATATTTGGCAGGAAAACGGACATTGGAACTACTCCATCAAGCACACTAAAGATGTTTCCTATACCGATAAAATGAGGGAACGACTCAAAAATGCCATTTACCTATCCGAAAAAGACCATACGCAGTTGCACAGGGACTATGGTATTTGGTTGGGGGAACAGGCGAAAACTTTTATAAAGGAAATTGATGGCGATGTGGATTTTATTGCCAGCCATGGCCACACGTCCCACCATAGACCGCACGACGGCATCACTTTTCAATTGGGTGATGGACAACTCTTGGCGAATACCAGTGGGAAAAAAGTGGTGTGCGATTTCCGGGCCAAAGATGTGTCCCTAAAGGGACAAGGCGCCCCATTGGTCCCGATTGGCGATAAATTACTCTTCCACGAATATGATTTTTGTTTGAATTTGGGAGGCATCAGCAATATTTCTTTTGATAAAAATGGTGAACGCATTGCCTATGACATCGGTTTGGCCAATATGCCCTTGAACTATATTACCCATAAAATGGGTCTGGGCTATGATGAAAATGGAAAGTTGGCCCGTTACGGAAAGTTGGACCATGATCTTCTCAAAAAGTTGAACAGTTTGGAATATTATCAATTGCCCTACCCCAAGTCAACGGGATATGAGTGGTTTACTTCCAAAATTGTGCCCCTTATCGAGGCTTCGAAAATTTCCAATGAAGATTTATTGCACACTTTCATTCACCATAATTGCGAACAAATTGCCTTTGCCGTCCATAAACACCAGGGCAAATCGAAGCGCAAACTGCTCGCTACGGGTGGTGGGGCGCTCAATCAATTTTTCATGGACACCCTTCGGGAAAAACTGGGGCCGAACATTGAAGTGTTCATTCCAAGCAAGACATTGATTGCCTACAAAGAAGCCTTGGTCTTTGCATTGATGGGTGTGCTGCGTTTGGAAGGAAAAACCAATGTGTTGCGTTCCGTTACCGGTGCCACATCAGACTCCTGCAGTGGGGAGGTCTTTCTTCCCAATTTGGATTAAACAGCAGCCAACCTTCGTCGTCTCGGCTTTCTCACCATCAAGAAAATGGCAAGGGCACACAGTCCGCAAACAGCCAATCCAGCAAAAAGTGGCCACACACTATCCTTCACAAACACCCCAATGAAAGTTGCGATAGGAATGGAGAGAATCGTGGAAACAAAACCATTGATTGCAGCCCCAATCCCGGCAATATGGCCTATGGGCTCCATGGCGATGGAACGGAAATTTCCCCACATAAATCCAAGACAGAAAAATTGTACGGACAAAAAACCGACCAACACATAGATACTGGGGTTGGGCGAGTTCAGAAATAAAATGGAATACAGAAGGGCTACCACACAAAATACGATAGTGGCCATCAAGGACAGTTTTCGCATCCCGAAGCGCATCACCAAGGTACCGTTCAAAAAAGTGGAAAGTCCAATGGAAATGGCCAATCCGGCAAAAATGTAGGGGAACATTTCCTTCAACGCATATTGGTCTTCAAAAATATGCTGGGCGGAACTCAAATACACCAAGAATGCACCTGTGACCAACCCGGAGGTCAATGTAAACGCAACCGTTTCCCTATGCCTTACAAACTCCTTCAGGCCATCGATAAAGACATGGCCCGTGAACGGAATCTTATATTCGGGGTGCAAGGTCTCCGGCTGTCGTTTCCAAAACCAAAGTGCAACCACCAAGGCAAAGAACAACTGCACATAAAAAATGGCCTGCCATCCCGCAGCATCCAAGATCAATTTGCCTACGGCAGGGGCCACTACGGGCACCAATATGAAGAAGGCCACGACGAAGGACATGACCTTGGCCATATAATCACCTTCATACGTATCTCGGATGATGGAAATGGATATGGTGCGTGGGGCCGAAAGCCCTATCCCCTGAAAAATCCTTCCCACGACCATGACTTCCAATGATGGTGCATAGAGACAGATGATGCTGGCCACCAAAAAAATGATGAAACCAACATATACCACAGGTTTTCTGCCAAAACTGTCGGATATGGGACCAAAAAACAATTGTCCCACACCCAACCCCAGGAAAATCATGGTGACCAGCAATTGATTGTCCGTTGGATCCAGACTGTTGATGGCCTCACCAATATTTGAAATAGCGGGCAGAATGGCATCAATGGCCAGGGCAACAATGGACATCAAGGCGGCCATCATGGCTACAAATTCAAAATGGGGTTTTTGGGTTTCTTTTTGCATGCCGCAAAATTAGGCATCCCCTATGGACGAAGAAAGCTTTTAAGATAGGTTTAATGTTATTTTCATATAAGCTTTGTCTATGGGGCATTTCGAACTAACGTGTGAAATCCCAAAAAACTAAAAAGATTTCTCAATCGTCCCTACGTTCGTCATTTCCCAATGACATCATGAAGCTATATTCACAATTCAATCAATGAAAAGTGGTGCAATTCGTACCAAACCCCCAAAAAACCTACAACGGAATGTTCCCATGCTTCTTCCAAGGGGCCTGCACTTCTTTTTTCTCCAACATGGCAAAGGCTTTCAGCAGTTTGCGCCTGGTTTCCTTCGGCAAGATGACCTCATCAATGAAACCGCGTTCCGCCGCTCGATAGGGGTTGGCAAATTTTTCGGCATATTCGGTCTCTTTCTCCTTCAATTTGGCCACTGGATCATCGGAAGCGGCAATCTCGCGCCTAAAAATGATCTCGCTGGCTCCCTTGGCCCCCATTACCGCAATCTCGGCAGTGGGCCATGCAAAGTTGAAGTCGGCCCCAATATGCTTGGAATTCATTACATCGTAGGCACCGCCATACGCCTTACGGGTGATCACCGTCACCCGTGGAACGGTCGCCTCGCTGAGCGCATAGAGCAATTTGGCTCCGTGCATAATGATCCCACTCCATTCCTGGTCCGTTCCCGGTAAAAACCCAGGGACATCCACCAAAACAAGCAATGGAATGTTGAACGCATCACAAAAACGGGTGAAACGGGCCGCTTTCTGCGAACTCCGGACATCCAACACCCCTGCCAAAAACATGGGCTGGTTGGCAATGACCCCAATGCTCCGCCCTCCCAAACGGGCAAAGCCCGTGATGATGTTTTCCGCAAAGTCCTTATGGATCTCATAGAACGAATCGCCATCGATGATGCCTTGGATCACATCATGCATATCGTACGGCTTGTTGGGGTTATCAGGAACAATGTTGGAAAGTTCCTCCCGAATCTCATCGCCCAGTTCGTAAGGTTTCTGTTTGGGCAATTCTTTGTTGTTCTGGGGCAGGTAGTCCAACAATCTTTTGATATCGTCCAAACAAGTGGCATCATTGGAAGCCGTTCGGTGTGCCACACCCGACTTCGCTGCATGAGTACTGGCCCCACCCAATTCCTCGGAAGTGACCTCCTCATTGGTCACCGTTTTCACCACATTCGGACCTGTGACGAACATATAGCTGGTCTCCTCCACCATCACGATAAAATCCGTCATGGCCGGGGAATAGACAGCACCACCCGCACAGGGGCCCATAATGGCCGAAATTTGCGGAATCACACCCGAAGCCTGTACGTTTCGGTAAAAAATATCGGCATAGCCTCCCAAAGATCGTACCCCTTCCTGAATCCTGGCCCCTCCGGAATCGTTCAGTCCAACAATGGGAGCCCCAACCTTCATGGCCAAGTCCATCACCTTGCAAATCTTTTCGGCATGGGTCTCGGACAAGGCTCCACCAAAAACGGTAAAATCCTGTGCATACACATATACCAGTCTTCCGTTGACGGTACCATAACCCGTAACCACCCCATCACCATAATATATTTCCTTGTCCATGTCAAAATCGGTGGTACGATGGGTGACCAATGCCCCCATTTCCTCGAAAGAACCCTCATCCAAAAAATAATGGACCCGCTCACGGGCCGTCAGTTTTTTCTTTTGATGCTGCTTTTCAATTCGCTTTTCTCCACCGCCCAAAACGGCTTCGGACATTTTTTCCTGAAGTGTCTTTATTTTGTCGTCCATGGGATTCAGTTTGATGGCAACCGTACTATTTTTTTATCTTCCAAATATTGATAGAGCGCAACCAGCGCAGCTACTTCGGCTTGTTTGGCATTGCTCTCTTTGATGTCGTCCGGGGCGTAATGGTTTTTCACAAAGTGGGTGTCAAAATTGCCCGACCGGAAAGCTTCATGGGCAAAGACAAAACTCCCGAACGGCAACGTGGTCTGTACGCCCTTCACCTTGTACTCCTTGATGGCGTCCAGCATCAAGGCTATGGCTTCTTCCCTGGTTTTACCATAGGTAATCAGTTTGGACAGCATAGGGTCGTAGTAGATGGGAACATCCATGCCTTCCTCAAAACCATCGTCCACGCGGATACCTTGTCCACTGGGCGGTCTGTATATTTCCAAGGTTCCCACACTGGGCAAAAAATCGTTCAAGGGGTCTTCCGCATACACCCGAAGTTCCACGGCATGTCCTTGAATTTTTAGGCCTTCCTGCTTCATGGGCAGTTCTTCCCCACGGGCCACCCGAATCTGTAATTCCACCAAATCGACCCCTGTGATCATCTCGGTAACGGGGTGTTCCACCTGCAAACGGGTGTTCATTTCCAAAAAATAGAAATTGTGGTCGGCGTCCATCAGAAATTCCACCGTACCTGCCCCGATATAGTCACAGGCCTTGGCCACTTTGGTGGCTGCCACGCCCATTTTTTCTCGAAGTTCCGGGGTCAAAATGGAGGATGGGGCCTCTTCCACCACTTTTTGGTGCCGTCTTTGCACACTGCATTCCCGCTCAAAAAAGTGGAGAACGTTCCCGTGGGTGTCCGCCATCACCTGTACTTCGATATGTCTGGGGGACTTCACATATTTTTCCAAAAATACTGAGCCATCCCCAAATGCAGAAGTGGCCTCGCTGATGGCACGTTTCATGCCCGATTCCAGTTCCTCTTCCTTCTCCACAATACGCATTCCTTTGCCCCCACCTCCTGCGGACGCCTTAATGAGGATGGGATAACCTACCTCCTTTGCAATTTTCTTGGCTTTGGCCACATCGGTAATGGCCTCGTCTATGCCCGGGACCATGGGAATATCGTAAGCCTTGACCGCCTCTTTTGCCGCCAATTTGCTCCCCATCATTTGGATGGCCTTGGATTTGGGACCAATGAAGGTGATCCCACTTTTCTCGACAGCTTCGGCAAAATCGGCATTCTCGCTGAGGAAACCATAACCGGGGTGGATGCCATCAACACCAAGTGCCTTGGCCACTTCAATAATCTTATCTCCTCTCAAATAGGATTGGTTGGAAGGTGCCTCGCCTATGCAAACGGCTTCATCCGCAAATTGCACATGGGGTGCGTTCCTATCCGCTTTTGAAAATATGGCCACGGTTTGTATGCCCATTTTTTTGGCGGTCTTCATCACACGGACCGCAATCTCGCCGCGGTTGGCTATCAATATCCTTTTCATTGTTCAAACGCTATCAACAATTGTTTTTTATCAACCGTATCACCTTGTTTCACGGCCACCTGTTTGATCACTCCCTTTCTCGGCGAAGTGATGATGTTCTCCATTTTCATGGCCTCCAAGACCAACAGTTGGTCCTCTTCGTCCACTTCTTGCCCTTCCTTTACCAAAATATCCAAGATAAGGCCGGGCATGGGGGCGGAAATGGAATCGATGTTCTTGGCCCCATTGACAGCGAAGCCCATTTTCAGAATGAGTTCATCCAATGGCGTGTGGATGGATGCCAAGTATTCACTGCCATTGACAGAGATGGTATATCTGCCCGCATTAAAATCGGATTCCAGGATTTCCACATGGTAGGATTGCCCTTCTTGGAGCAAGTGAAAAGTAGTTTTGCCCGTTTTGATCAAATCCAATGCCGCAATCTGTTCGCGGGAAAACGCAAAGCCAACATTGTCGTCCACCTTTACCGAGTACGAACTGTCCATAGATATAATCTTTAGTTAGTTGGATAAATATAAGAGTAATGGTTTGGAATTGCACAAGACATTCCGGTTATCCTTTGTTGTAATTTGCGGATGGGGTTATGGCAAGAGATATATTCAAATGTTTATTTTTGGGGTCAAATTGGTTCATATGCTGATCTTAGGGATTGCCGGGGGCACCGGTTGTGGAAAAACGACGGTGGTCAATCAAATTGTTGACCAACTTCCTGAAAATGAAGTGGGTGTTATTTCACAGGACTCGTATTACAACGACCTTTCCCACATGGACAGGAAGGAGCGTGGGAAGGTCAATTTTGACCATCCGAACTCCATTGATTTTGACTTGTTGATCTCCCATATGGTGCAACTGAGGGAAGGAAAGACCATCCAAATGCCCGCATATTCCTTTGTGGAGGAAACACGTTTGGAGGAGACGATTCCGACCCCGCCCCGAAAGGTGATGATCGTTGAGGGCATATTGGTGCTGAGCAACCCAAAACTCCGCGACCTGTTCGACATCAAGATTTTTGTGCATGCCGACTCCGATGAGCGGTTGATCCGCAGGTTGCAGCGCGACATACGGGAACGGGGACATGATCTGGACAAGGTGCTGACAAGATACCAGACCGCCGTAAAGCCGATGCACGAACAGTTTATCGAGCCTTCGAAGGAGTTTGCGGACATCATCATCCCGAACAACCACTACAACACGGTGGCCGTGGATATTGTGCGGACCATCATCAACAATAAACTGGCATAGCCATGGGCCTGAAGGAATTAAAACAGAAAAAATGGTTCAAAGTCTTTACCAATACGTATATTTTGGTACTGACCATTTTTGTGATATGGATGGCCTTTTTCGACACCAACTCCCTATTGATCCACATGGAGCTGCGGAACGAGATCAAGAAACTGGAAAAACAGAAGGATTTCCTCAAAGATGAAATTGCAAAGGACAAGGAGATCCTCGAAAAGATGTCGGATAAAAATGAATTGGAAAAACTGGCCCGCGAAAAATATTACATGAAAAAGGAAAATGAAGAAATCTTCCTTATCGAGTACGAGGACAGTTTGAAAAACAAACAAAATGACTGACAGTGGCCTATTTGATGAATTCCCCGAAGTTTCCGCAAAACAATGGAAACAGAAGATCCAATATGATCTAAAAGGAGCCGACTACAACGACACCTTGGTCTGGGAATCGTTGGAGGGCATCAAGGTAAAGCCCTTCTACCACTCGGAGGATATGGAAAGCACCAAGACCTTTCCCCTACCCGAAGGCCATACGTGGCAAATTGCGGAGGGCGTCTATGCCGGAGACCCTAAAAAAGCAAATGCAAAAGCCTTGGACGCCCTCAAAAAAGGAGCTGGCAGTTTGATTTTTACCATTCCCGAGCCAAAAACAGATTTTTCCGTCCTTCTTGCTGATATCGATTTAGAAAAAACTCCAATACATTTGAATTTCGGGTTTTTGGACGTGGAATCCATCAAACGGCTCTTGTCCATGACCGACGGCCAAAAAGCAAATATATTCCTCAACTTGGACATTATCGGTCATTTGGCCAAAGATGGAAACTGGTACCACAATCTGGAAAAGGATAGGCATTTTCTAAGTGACATCCTGATCAAGGCTATAAAAGCAAATATCAAATGTTCCCTGAAGGTAGATGTTTCGATGTATCAAAACTCAGGAGCAAACATGGTACAACAACTGGCCTATGGGTTGGCCCATGCCCATGAGTACCTGCATACTTTTGGCTATGATACAGTTATTGTAAATGATAAAAGTCCTGGGATTGTTTTTGATGTGGCCGTGGGCAGCAACTATTTCTTTGAAATAGCCAAATTGAAAGCATTGCGTTGGCTCTGGAACACGTTGGCCGTAGTATACGATTTAAATAACGATTGCCACATTCTTGCCGTGCCCACCAAACGGAACAAGACCCTGTACGATTACAACGTGAACATGCTCCGTACCACTTCCGAATGTATGTCGGCCGTGCTGGGCGGTGCCGATACGGTGTGCAACCTCCCCTATGACGCCATCTACCACAAGGACAATGAGTTTGGTAGCCGTTTGGCCCGAAACCAATTGTTGTTACTGAAAGAGGAAAGTTATTTTGATAGCACTTCAACTGCTTCGGAAGGAGCTTACTACATCGAATCGCTCACCCAACAACTGGCGGAAAAGGCATTGGCACTCTTCAAACAGATAGAAGCTTCGGGCGGATTTTTGGATGCCTTGAAAAAAGGGACCATCCAACAAAAAATCAAGGAAAGTGCCGCAAAGGAACAACAGCTTTTTGATGAGGGCAAGATCATATCATTGGGAACGAACAAATACCAGAACCCCCAAGATCGCATGAAAGATGATCTGGAGCTATACCCTTTTGTGAAAACCCAGCCCCGAAAAACCCTTATTGAACCCATTATATCCCGAAGACTGGCAGAAAGTCTGGAACAAAAACGATTGGACAATGAGTAGGAAGGACCTTCAGCATTTGGAATTAAGTTCAGAATTGGGTGAAACTCATAACTCAAAACCCATAACTCATAACTATAGGCATGCCAATTTCGCCGCCGGCATCTCCCCCTTCCTTCGGGGCCCCTACTCCACCATGTACGTGAGCAGGCCATGGACCATCCGTCAATATGCAGGATTTTCCACTGCCGAAGAGAGCAATGCCTTCTACCGTAGAAACTTGGAAGCTGGGCAAAAAGGACTTTCCGTTGCCTTTGACCTCCCGACCCACCGTGGGTATGATTCTGATAATGAACGTGTTGTTGGGGATGTTGGCAAGGCCGGGGTCGCCATAGATTCTGTGGAGGACATGAAAATCCTATTCGACGGCATTCCGTTGGACCGAATGTCCGTTTCCATGACCATGAACGGTGCCGTGATTCCCATTATGGCCTTCTACATTGTGGCGGCCTTGGAGCAGGGCGTGCCCATGGAACAACTTTCGGGAACTATCCAGAACGATATTTTGAAGGAGTTCATGGTGCGGAACACCTACATCTACCCTCCCACTCCCTCCATGCAACTGGTGGCCGATATTTTCGAGTTCACCAGCAAACATATGCCGAAATTCAACAGCATCAGTATTTCTGGCTACCATATGCACGAGGCTGGCGCACCTGCGGCCATGGAATTGGCCTACACCTTGGCGGACGGGATTGAATACATCCGGACCGGGATCAAGGCAGGTTTGAAAATCGATGAATTTGCCCCTCGCCTTTCTTTTTTCTGGGGAATAGGGATGAACCATTTCACGGAAATTGCCAAAATGCGTGCAGGTCGCATGCTTTGGGCCAAACTGGTGCAACAATTCGGACCGAAGAATGAAAAATCGTCCATGCTGCGTACCCACAGCCAAACCAGTGGCTGGAGCTTGACCGAGCAAGATCCCTTCAACAATGTGGCCAGGACCACCATTGAGGCCATGGCTGCCGTTTTCGGTGGCACGCAGAGCCTGCATACCAATGCGTTGGATGAGGCCATTGCACTTCCCACGGATTTCTCGGCGCGAATTGCCCGAAATACCCAAATCTATTTACAGCAGGAAACCCATATCACGAGAACAGTAGATCCATGGGCCGGTAGCCATCTTGTTGAAAAATTGACCCAAGAGATTGCCGAAGAAGCCTGGAAATTGATCGAGGAAGTGGAAAAACTGGGCGGAATGACGAAGGCCATCGAATCGGGCATTCCCAAAATGCGTATTGAGGAGGCTGCAGCCAAAAAACAGGCCCGGATAGACAGCGGACAGGACATTATTGTGGGCGTGAACAAGTACCAATTGGAGAATGAGGACGACCTCCAGATCCTGGAAGTGGACAATGTAAAGGTCCGCAAGCAGCAAATGGAACGTCTTCAGCATATCAAATCCACCCGAAATACGGTTGCGGTGGAAAAAGCCCTCGAAAACATAAGGACTGTGGCCAAAAAAGCAATGCAGCAGGAGACCGACCGTGAAAATTTGTTAGCTTTAGCGGTGGAAGCGGCCAAAGAACGTGCTACCCTAGGTGAGATCAGTGACGCCATGGAGAGTGCCTTTGGACGCTACAAAGCAAAAATCCAATCCTTTTCCGGAGTGTATTCCAAAGAGATCAAAAACGACGAAAGCTTTGAAAAGGCCCGAAAAATGGCTGATGAATTTGCCATTCAGGAAGGCCGTAGACCCAGGATCATGGTCGCCAAGATGGGGCAGGACGGGCATGACCGCGGGGCAAAGGTGGTGGCCACAGGCTATGCCGACCTCGGTTTTGACGTGGACATAGGCCCCTTGTTCCAGACCCCTTCGGAAGTGGCCAAACAAGCCGTGGAGAACGACGTCCATGTGCTGGGCATCTCGTCCCTTGCCGGAGGCCATAAGACCTTGGTACCGGAAGTGGTCGAAGAACTCAAAAAAATGGGAAGGGAAGACATCATGGTGATTGTGGGCGGTGTCATACCCAAGCAAGATTATGGACACCTACTGGAACATGGTGCCGTAGCGGTTTTCGGACCCGGTACGAAGATCAGTGATGCAGCCATAGAAATACTCCACATTTTGATGGGCTAACGGCTTAACGATCTAACGCAGATAACTTTAACTTTCTTTAACGCGCAAAGCACCCGTTATTCACCCCTTGTTAACAAAATACATTTTCTGGCATCTTAAATAATCGTATTTTTAGCACCTAACTTACTATGAAATGGGCAAGATTATTGCTATTGCGAACCAAAAGGGCGGTGTGGGCAAAACGACCACCACGGTAAACCTTGCAGCCTCCCTTGGCGTATTGGAAAAGAAAGTATTGCTGATCGACGCCGACCCCCAAGCCAATGCGACATCGGGCCTTGGTATCGATGTAGATTCCGTGGAACATGGCACCTACCAACTTTTGGAACATACCATGAGCGTGGATGAAGTCATCATCCCAACAGATTCGCCCAATGTGGACCTTGTTCCCGCGCACATAGACCTTGTGGCCATTGAAATAGAACTGGTGGACAAGGACAACAGGGAATATATGATGAAGGAAGCCCTAAAGGGATTGGGCGACCGCTATGATTTTGTCTTGATCGATTGTGCCCCTTCTTTGGGCCTTTTGACCCTGAACGCCCTTACGGCCGCAGATTCGGTCATGATTCCCATCCAATGTGAATATTTTGCGCTGGAAGGTCTTGGTAAACTCTTGAACACCGTAAAAAGCGTACAAAAAATACATAACAACGACCTGGACATCGAGGGTATGCTACTCACCATGTACGATTCCAGATTGCGTTTGTCCAACCAAGTTGTGGAAGAAGTGAAGAAACATTTTGCCGATATGGTGTTCGACACCATCATCCAAAGAAATGTGAGACTGAGTGAAGCCCCAAGTTATGGAGAGAGCATCATAAAATACGATGCCAGCAGCAAAGGTGCCTCCAATTACCTTAACTTGGCCAACGAAATTTTGAAGAAAAACAAGGAGAAAGTTTAAATGGCGAAAGCAACTAAAAAACAGGCTTTGGGAAGAGGCCTGTCCGCCCTATTGAAAGATCCCGAGAACGATATCCAATCCGTTTCGGACAAAAACGCGGACAAGGTGATAGGAAATGTGGTGGAACTGGACATCGAGTCCATAGAGATGAACCCATTTCAGCCCCGATCCAACTTCAATGATGAGGCCCTTGAGGAATTGGCCAGTTCCATTCGGGAATTGGGCATCATCCAACCCATTACCGTTCGTAAGCTTGATTTCAACAAGTTTCAATTGGTATCCGGGGAACGAAGGTACCGCGCCTCCAAACTGGTTGGCCTGGAGACCATTCCCGCCTACATCCGCATCGCCAACGACCAAGAATCCTTGGAAATGGCCTTGGTGGAAAATATCCAAAGGCAAGACCTTGACCCCATTGAAATAGCACTTTCCTACCAGCGTCTCATCGACGAGATCCAGATCACCCAAGAAAAATTGAGCGATCGCGTAGGAAAAAAACGTTCCACCATCACCAACTACCTGCGCTTGTTGAAACTGGACCCCATCATCCAAACCGGGATGCGGGATGGGTTCATCAGCATGGGACATGGCAGGGCGCTCATCAACATCGACAAGAAAAAGGACCAGATCTCCATCTACGAAAAGATTGTTTCCGATGGCCTGTCCGTCCGCGATACCGAACAATTGGTGAAGGCCTACAAGGAGCCCGAAAGCCAAACAGCGGCCACGAAGAAAAAAGGCAGCAAGGATGTTCCCGGATTTGTATCCAAGGGCATCGAGGCCCTCAAGGAACACCTTTCCGCAAAAGTGGACATTTCCGCTTCCAGCAACGGAAAAGGCAAGATTGTGATTCCTTTCCACTCTGAAGAGGAGTTCAAGCGAATAAAAAAATTATTGACAGGTGAATAAAAACCTCCTCTTTTTGTTCTTTGCCTTGTTGTTTCTCCAAATTGGACTTTCCCAAGAAAAAGAGGAAACAGGCAAGGAAGAACCCCAACCCAAAGAAGTGGATTCCTTGGCCCAAAATATGGAAGGCGAAGGCATCACTTTTGAGGAAGTGGCCAAAAGGAAGAGTATAAATCCACTTGCTCCCAGCAAAGCTGCATTCTATTCTGCCGTATTTCCCGGTCTTGGACAGATCTACAACAAACGCTACTGGAAAGCTCCCATTGTCTGGGGCGCCATCGGCACTGGAATCTATGTTTATTCCTATAACAACACCGAATACAAAAGGGCAAGAAACGCCTTTAAACGCAGGTTGGCAGGCTTTACCGATGATGAATTTTTTGGCCGAATTTCCGACGAGGCCCTAGAAGGAGCCCAGGAAAACACCCAAAGGGACAGGGATCTTGCCCTGGTGATCACCATTGCGCTCTATGCCCTGAACATCATAGACGCCAATGTGGACGCCCACCTGAAACAATATAACGTCGACGACAATCTCGCGGTTGACTTTCAACCCTATATAGATGTAAACCCCGTGACCAACCAACCCAACTATGGAATGGCCTTGGTCGTAAAATTTTAGTGTATGAACATTGCTTTGTTCGGTTATGGGAAAATGGGAAAAATGATTGAGCAAATTGCCCAAGAAAGAGGCCATACCATTGTGGCGAAAATAGATGTTGGCACGGCAAATGTGGATTATGGCGCCATGGACGTTGCCATAGATTTCAGTACACCGGATGCCGCCTTTGAAAATATCACCAACTGTTTCAAGAATGGAGTTCCGGTCATCTGTGGGACTACTGGCTGGCTTTCACAGTATGAAGAAGCTATGGAACTGTGCAAAGAAGATAAAGGTGCCTTTATCTACGCATCCAATTTCAGTTTGGGCGTGAACATCTTTTTTGAACTAAACGCCCATTTGGCCAAAATGATGTCCCAATTGGAACAGTACAAGGTTTCCATGGAAGAGATCCACCATACCCAAAAGCTGGATGCACCCAGTGGGACCGCCATCACATTGGCGGAAGGGATCATTGGAAACTCTTCGTACAGGGATTGGAAATTGGACACCGCAGGAGATAAAACCATTCCCATAACATCAATACGGGAAGGCATGGTGCCCGGCACCCACAGCATCTGCTATGAAAGCGATGTGGACAGCATCGAGATAAAGCACACTGCGCACAATAGACAAGGTTTTGCCCTTGGGGCCGTAATCGCAGCGGAATGGATCCAGGGAAAAACAGGTGTCTTTACAATGAAGGACGTGTTAAACCTAAGCTAAAAAACGTAACAACAATCTAGGCGGTTAGTCTAACAAAGAAAATTTTATATGGACGGTACACAGTGGATCATTTTCATCTTGATCATCCAGATCATCCATTTTTTGGGTACTTGGAAACTATATGTAAAAGCAGGGCGAAAGGCATGGGAGGCCGCCATTCCTGTATATAACGGGGTCGTATTGATGAAGATCATCAACAGGCCTTGGTGGTGGGTCATCCTATTGTTCATACCCATCATCAATTTATTGATGTTTCCCGTCGTTTGGGTAGAGACCATCCGCAGTTTTGGAAAGACTTCGCTACTGGACACCTGGTTGGTGATCCTCACCCTCGGGTTCTACATTTATTATATCAACTATGTTGAAGATGTCACCTACATTGAGGACCGCAGCCTGAAGCCCAAAACCGGTCTGGGCGAATGGGTCAGCTCCATTGTGTTCGCCATCGTGGCGGCAACTTTGGTGCACACTTATTTCATCCAGCCCTATGTGATCCCTACCGGATCATTGGAACGCACCCTACGGGTCGGGGACTTCCTTTTTGTGAGCAAGTTCCATTATGGTGCCCGGGTGCCCATGACCACTTTGGCCGCCCCAATGGTACACGATACACTTCCCGTGCTCAAAACAAGGTCCTATGTGGCCGATGTGGACCCCGAGACCGCCAAGACTTCCTGGATCAACAAACTGCAACTGCCCTACATGCGCTTGCCCGGTTTTGAGAGCGTGGAGAAGAACGATATTGTGGTCTTCAGTCTGCCTTCGGATACGTTGTACCAATTCTTCAAAGCGCAAAAGGCGGTCATAAAACCAATAGACAAGAAATCCAATTACGTAAAACGTTGTGTAGGAACTCCTGGGGATTCTCTTTCCGTGGTTGACGGCTTTGTGCATATCAATGGAAAAAAACTCCAACTTTCGGACAGGGCCAAACCTATGTACGATTATGAAGTATATGCAAAGAATGGTGTATCCAGTCGTTATCTGGAAGACGTGAATGCATCGGATTATCTTCGTAAGTACATCGCTACCAGCATAAACGAAGCGCAGTACAATGCCTTGGCACCTTACGCCATGGGAGCCAATCGGACAAAAGATGGAAAAATTGAACTTATAACACAGGAAAAAGGAATCCCAACAGAAGTCATCCGACAATTGAGGCTTTCCTTGACCGAAGAAAAACCTTTGTCACGAGTTGCCAACATGACCGCTGAAATGGTGGAAAAACTCCGCCAAAACCCGGCCATCGACTCCGTGGTGATGACCTTGGAACCCAAAGGAAAATATGGTGGTTCCTTTCCCCAAAAACCGAACCTCTATCCATGGAACAATGACAATTTTGGCCCCATTTACATTCCCGAAGCAGGAGCAACGGTAGAAATCAACTCCAAAACCATCCCCCTGTACAAAAAAATAATCAGGGACTATGAGCACAACGATGTGAAGGTGACGGGAAACAAGGTCTTCATCAATGGACAAGAAGCCAACTCCTATACCTTCAGACAGGATTATTACTGGATGATGGGGGACAATCGCGACCATTCCGAGGACAGTAGGACCTGGGGCTATGTCCCTGCAGACCATATTGTGGGGAAACCTGTCTTCCTTTGGATGAGCTTTGACAATTTCACGGAAGGTCTTGCCAATTGGAGGCCCCGATGGGAGCGTGTCTTCACCACCGTGGGCGGTAGCGGGGAACCTGTATCGTACCGCTGGTATTTTGTGGCAGTAATCATCGGTTGGTTTGTATTTGATTTCTTCCGAAAGCGAAAGAAGAAAAAGGCCGAATAACCCCTAATTTTTCTGTTTTGAAAATATTGCTCCACCCCACCTATTTTCCCAATGTGGCCTCTTTTGCCGCTATGGTTCAAAATGATGTGGTCTGGGAGGCCAATGACAATTTTCAGAAGCAGACCTACCGAAACCGATGTTACATCTGTACGGACAAAGGGAAGCACATGCTCAACATTCCCGTCAAACACGTAGGAGGCGATGAGGGCAGGCAAAAATATGCCGATGTGGAAATGGACAACAGTTATCCTTGGAAAAAACAACATTGGCGGACCTTGGAAACGGCCTACAGGACCTCTCCATTCTTTGAATTCTATGAAGATGGGATAAGACCGCTGTATGAGGGAAATGACGTCTCTTTGTATGAGTTCAACCTAAAGACCATTGAGGTAATCTGCAACTGTATGGGAGTGGAACTGCCAATGACACAGACCGAGAAGTTCCAAATGGAACCGACCGAACTATTGGACACCCGCTTTTTGGCAGAGGCCAAACGAAAAGGAACTATACAATTGGAACCTTACCCACAAGTGTTCGATGATCGCCACCGCTTCATTCCCGACCTGAGCATATTGGACCTGTTGTTCAACGAGGGCACCAATGCGCTTACCTACCTGAAGCACCAACCCTTGGATTTGTCCCATGCTTAGGCATATGGCCCATTATGGTATCCATTTTTTGGTGCCCATCCTTATTGCCTTCTGGTTTTTCAAAGGCAATCGACTGCAAATCGCACTGATTTTGTTGGCAGGCATTCTCATCGATGTGGACCATCTGCTGGCAGACCCCTTATTTGACCCAAATCGTTGCAGCATTGGTTTTCATCCTTTGCACAGCTATTGGGCCATTTTGGTGTATTGCATTCTCCCTTTTTTCAGGCCTACAAGAATCATTGGGTTGGCTCTGATCATCCACATAATAGCGGATATAATGGATTGTCTATTGATGTGAATTGAGGCGCAAGGTGGCCATCACAGGGTAGTGATCGGACAGTTTTTCGTTGAAATTTTCATGGTCCAGAACTTCAAAATCCGGGTCGGCCAGGATATAGTCTATCCTGATCGGGAATTTGAACAGGTCATAAGTTCGACCAAACCCCTCACCTTTCTCCAAAAAGGTATCTCGCAGATTTCCTCTGACTATTTTATAGATATTTGAAAATTGGGTGTTATTGAAATCCCCACAGACAATGTTCGTAAAAGGACTGTCCTGAAGATGGCTCCTAAAAATCTTTGCCTGCTCCAGTTGCTTTGTGAAGGTGTTTACCAAACGCCGGTATGCTTTTTCAGACTTGTCCCCGTCCGAAAAGGAAGCTGCACTCGGCACAATACTGAATGACTGCAAATGGATATTATACACCCGTATGGTGTCTTTTCCATGGGCAATATCAGCATAAATAATATTATTGATCGTTCCTGGCAAATCCAGCGAACCATTTCCCACTATGGGATATTTTGAGAAAATCGCTTGTGTGGTCCGTCCGGTCGAGTAGGGAGTTTCACTTCTGTAAGGATACTGGCGCAATTGGCGATGACGAATCCTATTGTGTTCTTGGATGCAAAGGATGTCCGGGTCTTTTTCCTTTATAAAATTGATTATACTATCACCAATACCGGGTTCCTTGATCCATCCATTCTTATTGAAGCCCCAAACATTGTAGGTCAATATCTTCAAATCAGTGTTCTTTTTCCCCACCTGATCTTTGTCTCCAAATCCATAGAAAAATCCAAAGGAGATATATCCTATGAGCAATGCCGATATGGAATAAATTGCTCTTTTTCTTTTTCTGAACAACCAATACAGCAGAAATAAAGCATTCAGGATAAGAAGAAAAGGAACGAAGAGGCTCAATACCGAAAGGACAGGTATTGGCTGGAACGGTAAAAAAGAAAAAATGGATATGATGCCCAATAAAAGGGCAACTAAAATATTGATGGCAAGAATTATCCTATCCAGCATTGACGTTGATTTTTATGTATCAATCTTCCTTACCTGCTTTAAACAAAAAGTCCTTTTCTTCTTTGGACAGACTCTCGTATCCCGACTTGCTGATCTTGTCCAGAATAGTATCAATCTTTCGCTGTCTGGCCTGCCTGTCATAGTCAGCCTGACTGTCTGCGGCAGTGTTTTTTCTATATACGGTCTTCATCGAGGCCTTTTTTTCTTTTGGTTTGAACAGTTGCCCGATGGAATTCCTCAACTTGGTGAACCCAGCGCCAATATCATTGCCATTGAGCAATTGCCGGGCATACATATAGCCCAAAAAAGCACCGCCCAAATGGGCCAACCGTCCTCCAATATTCGCGCCATAGGGTATCTGTATCAGATCCACCAAAACGAAGAACGCCCCCACATACCATAGTTTGATGTTGAAGAAAATTACCCTGACCTCCTGGTTGGGGATGTATGCACAGACAAAGATCAGTACGGCCGTCACCCCTGCCGATGCCCCAATTAATGCTGTGTTGGTGTTCAACAGGGTCGGGAAGACATTATAACTGAGCAAAAAGACCAACCCACCAACGATGACACCCAAAAAATACACGTTGATGAACTTTTGGGCATCAAAAAGATTCAGGAAGATGCGACTCGCGAAATAGAGCATGAGCATGTTCCAAAAGATATGCCCCAATCCCGCATGAAAAAAGGAATAGGTGATCAAAGACCACGGTTGGCCCACAAATTCCAAAAAATCCTTGGGCAAGTGAAACCAGTGGGACAC
This sequence comes from Flagellimonas hadalis, assembly GCF_007785775.2. Taxonomy (GTDB): domain Bacteria; phylum Bacteroidota; class Bacteroidia; order Flavobacteriales; family Flavobacteriaceae; genus Flagellimonas; species Flagellimonas hadalis. The sequence continues at coordinate 119,898 of NZ_VNIK02000008.1, read as the reverse complement.
CGAATGGCCCAACAAGGCTGTTGACAATCCATCCAGAATAAAGATCAGGACATTGACAACGATAAGTTTTTCAGCAATGCTGAGTCGGGCAAATTGATATTGAAGTCCGCCATTTGTCATAGATCAATCCCATCTTCTATTGTTGAACTGGTTCTTTTTCCAATACCACATGATCAGGAAACCGATAATGGCACCACCAACGTGGGCCATATACGCCGTATTGCTAGGACTGAAAAAGGATTGCCCTGTAAGCGCCGAAATAATATCCAACAGAATGATTCCAGGAATAAAATACTTGGCTTTAATGGGAATTGGCAAGAAAATCAACATAAGTCTTGCCTCTGGGTTCATCATCCCAAAAGCAGCCAGTACCCCCATGATACAACCAGAGGCACCCACCATACTTGCATGATAAATTTGAGCATACTCGGGCATTACCGATCGCAAGGTGGAAATCTGGATCTCGGTCAAACCTTCTTGAAGTCGGTTCGAAGCCATCATATCCAATATTTGCTGATTTGAAAGTCCTGTACTCAACAATTCCGATTGAATTGGCAAAAAATTAAAGTAATAGAACCCCAACTGAAACAATACCGCTCCCAATCCCGCTGAAAAGTAGACAAATAAAAATCGGTTCTTCCCCAAGACCCTTTCAACAGGGGTCCCAAACATCCAAAGAGCCAACATATTGAATGCTATGTGCATAACACCCCCATGCATGAACATGTGGGTAACTATTTGCCAAATATGGAAATTTTCATTTTTTGGAAACCATAGTGCCAGCCATTGGTACATTTGTTCCCCATATAGTTGTGTGGCAAAAAACAAGATCACATTGATGATCAACAAATGCTTTACTGCCTCGGTCATTCTACCCATCTAACTGAATTTTTTATCGATATCCCCTTCGGAGATAATGGTGTACGTTAATTTCTGGAACGGACTCAATGAAGGTTCCTTGCATGCAAATAAGTTGTCCAAAAGGGCCAACTGCGATTCTTGGTCCAACACCTCGCCGGTCCGTACCGCCAAGTTCTTGGAAAGCACTTTGGCCAGGACCTCTGCTTGTGAAACGGAACCATCGCTGAACCCTTCCGTATAATCTGCGATGAGGCGATCCAATACCGTGCCAATCCCACTTTCGGGGACCACCAACGGAACGCCTGTCACTTTTACAGTTTCCTGTTCCAGGTTTTCAAAGGCAAAACCGATGTTTGTCAGGCTTTCCTTGATCTCGTTCAGAACGGCCAGTTCCTGCTTGTTGAAGGTCAGCTCCATGGGAAACAACAGTTGTTGGCTCAGGCCTTCCTTCACCGTGATCTCCCCTAAAAACTTTTCAAAAAGGATACGTTCATGTGCCCTGCTCTGGTGGATGACGAGCATTCCGGACTTGACCGTGCTCACCACATACTTTCTTCGGAGCTGAAAGGTGGAGGCCAAATGCCCTGTCCCATCTTCCGAATACAAAGTGCCCTGTTCTTCGCTTTCCGACTCGATGACCACACTGCTGAAACCTTCAATATCGGAGCCTTTTTCCAGTCCTTCGTACAGTCCCTCCCAACCTTTGGCACTGGCTTTTTGATAGGACCTCCCTGCACTTTTCCTTTCAGAAGTTTCCTGAAAGGGGTTGAAACTGGCATCCACGGTAATCTTGGGCAAGGTTGCCCCCTTTTCTTTGTACGAATAAGGCGTATCCAGGTTCGGGTCATGCTCAAAATCAAGTACCGGGGCCACATTGAACTGCCCCAAGCTATGCTTTATGGTCGATCGGAGAATAGCGTAGAGCGTGTTCTCATCATCAAATTTCACTTCTGTCTTCGTAGGATGGATGTTGATGTCGATGGAAGACGGGTCCACTTGCAGGTACAGAAAATAGCCTGGGTACATGTCCGATTTGATCAAACCCTCAAATGCGGCGACCACGGCATGGTGCAAATATGGACTTTTGATGAATCTACCATTGGCAAAAAAGAACTGCTCCCCCCTGCTCTTCTTGGCAAATTCGGGCTTGCAGACAAATCCGGAGATCTTCACCACCTCCGTTTCCTCCTGCACGGGCACCAATCGACCATCCATCTTACTGCCAAAAATATGGGCAATGCGCTGACGGTGTTTTGATGATGGCAGGTTGAAGATGTCAGAACCATTATTGTAGAAATGAAACTCGATATCTGGGTGCACCAAGGCCACCCTATGGAACTCATCGGTGATGTGACGGAGCTCCACTTGGTCGGATTTCAAAAAATTTCGTCTGGCTGGTATATTGAAGAAGAGGTTTTTCACTGAAATGGAAGTACCCTTCGGACTCGCGACGACCTCTTGGGAAACAATTTTGCTCCCTTCGATCTTGATATGGGTTCCCACCTCATTCGAAGGCGTTCGGGTCTGCATATCCACATGGGCAATGGCCGCAATGGAAGCCAAAGCCTCTCCACGGAAACCCTTGGTCTGTAAGTTGAACAGGTCCTGCGCTGATGATATTTTGGAAGTAGCGTGGCGCTCAAACGACAATCGGGCATCGGTCTCACTCATCCCAACCCCGTCATCCACCACTTGGACGAGGGTCTTTCCGCCATCTTTTATGATCAATTTGATGACCTTGGCACCGGCATCGATGGCATTTTCCAAGAGTTCCTTGACCACGGAAGCAGGCCGTTGGACCACTTCCCCTGCCGCAATCTGGTTGGCAACATGGTCTGGCAAAAGTTTGATGATGTCAGCCATTAGGGATTCAGGAATATCGATAGGTCGAAGTCGATGATAAAAAGGAACAGCAACACCAATATGCCCACGATGACCAGAAGACGCAGCTTCAGGTTTTTGTCCCCTTCCGTTTTCAAGTCATCCATTGCCGATGAAAACTTGTTCTTGAGTCCTCTATTGGTATGTGCCGTGCTTCGAAACTTATCCAGTTTGTGTTCTATTTTATACGGATTGCCCTCCCCCTTGTAGTAGCGTGGGGAATAATCGAACGATTTATTTTTCCTAAGTTTTAAGGGGTTTCGCATAACATCCTTCTCCGTATCACCTCAAAGGTACTCAAAATAGAAAAAAGGGATTGGACACTGTTCCCAAAAAATGTTAACAGGAGGAGGAAGGTTCAAGTTAAAGGGAAAAGTTCAAACTCAAAAAACCCAACCATCCAAAAGTTCAACTTGATAAAAGACGGCCCATCTATGTTATTGAACTTGATACTTGTACTTGATATTTGTGCTTGAACTTATCTCCCCAACACAGCCATTTGGATGGCCGCTATGGCCGCTTCCGTACCTTTGTTGCCATGTTTGCCCCCGCTCCTATCCTTGGCCTGCTGAAGATTGTCATCGGTCAGGACGCAGAAAATGACAGGAATATCGTAGGCCACGTTCAGGTCTTTGATGCCTTGTGCCGTGGCACTGCACACAAAATCAAAATGACTGGTCTCCCCTCTGATGACACTACCTATGGCGATGACGGCATCCACTTTTTGGGTATCCATCATCTTTTTGCAGCCAAAAGTGAGCTCAAAACTACCGGGAACATCCCACACCAATATGTTTTCGGGAAGTGCGCCACAGTCCAAAAGAGTTTCTTTCGCCCCAGAACAAAGGGCTCCGGTGATCTCTCCGTTCCATTCCGAAACAACAATCCCAAACCGAAGGTCCTTCGCATTTGGGATTTTGTTTTTATCGTAAGTGGATAAATTTTTGTTCGCTGTGGCCATAGTCTAATTTTGGGCCATTCCGATCAGGGCTTCGACCCCATTGGCTTCCTGGGCGTTCGGATAGTCTTCCTTAATGCGCTCAAAATACCCCAATGCCTTGTCTTTTTCCCCCAATTCCATGGCAACCACTCCTGCCTTGTACAGAAATCTTGGCGTGGTGAACTCATTTTCACTATGGGCAATGGCCTTTTCGTAATAATCCAAGGCATCTCCGGGTTGGTTCAACTGTGAAAAAGCATCTCCAATTCCGCCTTTGGCCATGGCACCCATGATATCGTCATCCGATGAAAAGCTTTCCAAATGGGAAATTGCCTCATCATATTGCTGAAGGTTCAAATAGGTCATTCCAGCAGAATATTTGGCCAAGTTGGCCGCTTTGGTTCCGCTGTATTCCTCAATGATATCCAAGAAACCGTATTTACCCTCGGCACCGTTAAGGGCCAACGTAAACAGGGAATCCTTTTCGGTCTCACTGGCCAATGCCTGATCAAAATATTGTTGTGGATAGAATAGCTCATTGGCCGCAGAGGCCTCTTTCGGCTTTTGGATGAACTGGTGGTAACCCAAATAGGCAAGCACCCCGATGGCAACGGCTCCAATGACCCCCAAAATATAGTTTTGGTTCTTTTGTACCCATGCCTCGGTGCGTGATGCACCTTTGTCCAGCGTGTTGAACACTTCCGCCGTTGTGCTGTCGTGTTCTTCCACTTGGGCTTCTTCCGCCTTATTTTTTGGCTTAAAGCCTCTCTTCTTGTATGTTGCCATCCGTCATTTAATTGGTCGCGCAAAAATAAAGTTTTTATCCAAAACCAAAAGGTAATTTATTCGTTATTTTTGGAACCCCTAACGGAACACCGATCGGAAAAACCCACTTTGTCCCTTTAGATTTTTATGTTTTTAAGACATTTATCTTTAGTCAATTACAAAAACTTCGACTCCAAGACCTTGGAGTTCGACCCCGTCATCAACTGCTTGGTGGGCAATAACGGCGTGGGAAAAACGAATATTCTGGATGCCATTTACCACCTCTGTTTCGGTAAGAGCTACTTTAATCCGGTGGCCACGCAGAACATCAAACACGACACCGAATTTTTTGTGGTGGAAGGCGAGTTTGAAAAGGAGGGAAAAACCGAAAAAATCATCTGTAGTTTCAAAAAAGGGACCAAAAAGGTCATCAAACGCAATGGAAAACCATATGAGAAGTTCTCCGAGCATATTGGCTTTTTGCCCTTGGTGATCATTTCCCCTTCGGACCGTGACCTTATCCTTGAGGGCAGCGAAACCCGCAGGAAGTTTATGGACGGCGTTATTTCACAGTCGGACAAGGGCTACCTCCAGAACCTCATCAAGTACAACAAGGTCTTGGTACAACGGAATTCACTGCTGAAATACTTTGTGGCCAACCGCACCTTTGACCCGAACACCTTATCCATTTACAACGAACAATTGCATGGACTGGGGACGGAGATCCATAAAAAGCGCAAGGAATTCATGGCTGCTTTTGTGCCCATTTTCAAGGAGCAGTACAGTCATATCTCGGAAAAGGAAGAACAGATCATGCTCTCCTACGAAAGCCCACTCTCCGAAGGTCCACTCCTAAAACTTTTGGAGTCCAACGTAGAGAAAGACCGTGCCCTGCAATACACTTCGGTGGGAGTGCACAAGGACGACCTGGAGTTCACCATTGCGGGACATCCCATCAAAAAATTCGGGAGCCAAGGCCAGCAGAAATCCTTTTTGATTGCCCTGAAACTGGCCCAGTTCCATTTCATCAAGGAACAGGCCAACACCACGCCCATCCTATTGCTGGATGATATTTTTGACAAACTGGACGAGAACCGGGTCTCCCATATTGTGGGCTTGGTGAAGAACGATAATTTTGGTCAGATCTTTATCAGTGACACGCATGCAGAACGCACGGAAAATGTGGTGAAAACCATCCATCAGAGCTATAAAATCTTTACCTTGTAACATGCGACGGATTCTTCCTTTTATATTGCTATTGATGCTCTTGGGCTGCAAAAAAACCGCTGTGGCCGAAGCGGACCTACAGTATCTGAACGGCTATTGGGAGATTGCCGAAGTGGAATTTCCGGATGGTTCCAAAAAGCAGTACTCGGTCAACCCCAGTATTGATTTTATCAAATTGAAGGATGGCGAAGGGTTCCGCAAGAAGATGCAGCCCCGGTTTGATGGCTCCTACGACACCTCGAACGATACGGAGTTCTTCACCGTATCGGAAAACCAAGAGACCTATACGCTCCGCTACAAAAATGAGTTCAGCGAATGGGAGGAAAAATTGGTATCCGTGGATTCCCTTTCATTTTCGGTGACCAACGAAGAAGGGGTCACTTATTCCTACAGGCGGTTCCAACCCATCAAAATCCCGAAATAATGGCCAAAAGGAACAATTCCCATCTGCCGCTAAGCGAAGCCTTGAACGAGTTCATCAAGGAAAACAAGCTCCAAAAAGGCATGGACAAAGTGGATGCCCGCGAGGCATGGGTCAACCTGATGGGCAATGGGGTGAACAACTACACCACGGCCGTGGAACTCAAGAACGAGACGCTCTACGTGTCGCTTTCCTCCTCCGTGCTCAGGGAAGAACTCAGTTTGGGCAAGACCAAGATCATCTCCATGATCAATGAGGAACTGGGCCGGGAACTGGTCAAGAAATTGGTGCTTCGTTGATATTGATCCTTCATCACTCGTGAAAGTCATCCTATCCACAGAACGGCTCGTCATTTCAGAAGCAGAACTTTCCGATGCCACATTCATTTTGGAATTGTTGAACAGTCCTACATGGATCCAATTTATTGGGGACAAGGGAATATATTCAATGGAAGACGCGGAAAACTATATCCAGAAAAGCCTGACGAATTCTTACCAGACCAACAGTTTTGGACTGTATAAGCTATGCTTCAAGGAAACCATGGTCCCGATAGGCCTGTGCGGATTCTTGAAACGAGATTATCTGGACCATCCGGACATCGGTTTTGCCCTGTTACCAGATCATGAAGGAAAAGGTTTGATGTTGGAGGCCGGCAAAGCGCTTATGGAACACGCCCGATCCAAATTGGGTTTTGATGAAGTGCTCGCCATCGTCCTTCCATCCAATAATCGGTCTTGCCAACTACTGGGAAAGTTGGGGTTCCAAGAAATTGGAAAAGTGATGCCGACAGGAAGTCAAGAGGAATTGCTGCTGTTCTCCAATAAAAAAAGCCACTCCAATGGAGCGGCTTCTTCTTGATATCTTTGGTTCAAATTAGAACACTTCCCTTCCAGAAAAGTGGAAAGCACCTTCGATGGCAGCGTTCTCATCGCTGTCCGATCCATGGATGGCGTTCTCACCGATGCTGGCAGCATACAATTTACGGATAGTGCCCTCGGCAGCTTCGGCCGGGTTGGTGGCACCGATCAAGGCACGAAAATCATCAACGGCATTGTCCTTCTCCAATATGGCGGCCACAATGGGACCCCTGGTCATAAACTCGACCAATTCACCAAAGAAAGGACGCTCCCTGTGGATGCCGTAGAATTCCTCTGCATCCCTTTGGCTCAATTGGGTGTACTTCATGGCCACGATCTTGAATCCGGCAGCCGTTATTTTTTCCAAAATCGCACCGATGTACCCGTTTTCAACAGCATCTGGCTTGATCATGGTAAACGTTCTATTTCCCGTCATTTTCTTTAAATTTTGCGCAAAAGTACAGTTTTTGGAACAACGGGCAAGGCTTAATAGGTTTGTTTTAACTCCTGAAGCACAGCTCCGTTGTCGCCCATGATCTTCATGTGGGCCTCTTTCTCTTTGAAATATAGGTCGATGATCCCGTAACTTTTATCCGAAACCACCTCACCAACCCGATATTTGTTGGGCTCTCCACTGAAGCTGGAATAGGAATGGGTCAGTCCACTGCTCGTAAAATCGATCAAGGGATAGGGCAACCCAGTGATGTTGGCCCTTGAAAATTCAGAGATGTGACGGTCCCCTGACAAAATGATAACTCCCTTAGCCCCTGAGTCCACGATCATGGTTTCCAATTTTTCGACCTCATCAGGAAAATTGCCCCAGGTCTCAAAACCATGCTCTCCGGACAATATCTGTATGCTGGACATGATCAGATTGAAATCCGCATCGGAATGGGCCAACTCGCCCTGCAACCACTCCCATTGGGCATCCCCGAGTATGGTGGCGCCATCCTCGGTATTGGGCCTATATCTTCTTCTGGGGTCTTCGTCCCTAATCAGGTCACTTCGGAAATATCTGGTGTCCAAAACAATGACCTTCACTTTTCCCTGAGGCAATTCAAATTCATGCGAGGCGTAGACTCCTTCGCGATTCCTTCTTTCACTATCCAAAGGCACTCCCATAAAATCCAAGAACACCTGCTGACTTTCTTTTTTAATGGCAAATCCCGAGCCACCATCATTGATTCCAAAATCATGATCGTCCCAAGTCCCGATGATGGGAACCTCGGCCTTCAATCGGGCATAGCCCTGTACCGTATCCTGCATCGCATAAATGGCCCTGATCCTATCCACATCGTCCGTATCGGCATAGACAATATCACCGCCCCAGATCCACACATCAGGGTTTTCGGCCACCACATCATCCCAAAATGAATTGGGTTCCTGTGGCATATTGCACGACCCGAAGGCCACCACAAAATCAGGCTGTTCCTTTTCTTTTTTCAAGGGTTGTTTCCCTTCTTTCCTTTTGCATCCCATGAAGAGGACCAGAAGGGCGAACAAAACGGAAGTGTGCTTCATTAATAGGGTTTAGAGGTTCAAAAATAAGGATAATGCAAGTTACCTCTATATTATATTATTGTATATTTGGCCGCATGAATTCAGCGGATATCACGACAGTAAAGTCGATACTTTCCCAGCCTCAAAAAATTGTGATCGTCCCTCATAAAAATCCCGATGGCGATGCAATGGGCTCTTGCTTGGCACTCTATGGTTTTTTGAAGGGAATGGGCCACATGGTCCATGTAATTGCCCCGAACGATTACCCCAAGTTCCTGAAATGGATGCCGTGCAACGAAACGGTCATCAATTTTGAATGGGAGGCCCAAAGGGCACAGCGGTTGTTGGATGAATCCTCCGTTATCTTCACTTTGGATTTCAACGACCTGTCCCGAGTGGGCCAAATGGAATCCGCATTGAGGGCGGCCAAGGCCGATTTCATCATGATAGACCATCACCAGCAACCCAGTGATTATGCCAGGGTGACCTATTCCGATGTCAGCATGAGTTCTACCTGCGAGATGGTCTATAATTTCATCGATTTTTTGGGCGGAGCCGAGCAGGTGACCAAGGAAATTGCCACCAACCTCTACACGGGCATCATGACGGATACCGGTTCTTTCAAGTACCGGTCCACATCGAGCAAAACACATCGCGTAGTGGCCGAGCTGATAGACAAAGGTGCGGAGAACATGGAGATCCACAGGCAGGTGTTCGATACCAATTCGCCATCCCGATTGCACCTGCTGGGCGTTGCCCTGAGCAATATGGTCATCCTGCCCGAATATCGGACGGCATACATCACCCTCACGCAGGAAGAACTGGATGCCCACGATTTCAAGAAAGGGGACACGGAAGGATTTGTGAACTACGGACTTACCTTGGAAGACATTGTTTTTGCCTTGATCTTTATTGAAAACAAAGAAGAAGGCATCATCAAAATATCCCTGCGCTCCGTTGGGGACTTTTCGGTGAACGAATTTGCCCGAAAACATTTTCAGGGCGGCGGACACGACAATGCCGCTGGTGGCAAAAGTGACCTAAGTATGGAAGAGACCATTGACCAGTTCAACACCATCCTGAAAACCTATAAAAGCCGATTGAACCCATGAGAATTGTCGTTTTATGCATCGCCGTACTCGCTTTTGCCAGTTGCAGAGGCCCGGAACCACGAAAACCGGTGGAAGTAAAATCTGGCAGCTTTTACAAGGAATCCATAGAACGGAGCAAACAATTGTTGGCCAAGGAAGAGGAAATGATCAAAGAACTCATGGCCAAGGACACGCTGCACGAATATAGTACCAGTCCCAATGGTTTCTGGTATTATTATGAAACAAAAAACGATACGGCCACCTATCTGCCCAAAACAGAGGACCAGATATTGTTTTCCTACAATCTGATGTCATTGCAAAACGACACCATTTATACCGCTGAAGAAATAGGTCCGACATCGCACGTAGTGGACAAACAGCAATTGTTCCCTGGGCTCCAAAATGCAGTTAAACTCCTCAAAATCAACGAGAAGGCCACGTTCATATTCCCCTCATTGCAAGCCTATGGCTATCAGGGAGACAATAAGGCCATTGGCCCACGGACGCCATTGAAATCTTCGGTGGAACTACATACGATCATTATCCATAAAGACAGTTTAAACTAAATCCATACACACAATGAAACAATCACTTTACATCATAACCCTGTTCTCCTTGGTCATTTTGGGGTGCAAGTCCAGCAAACATGCTGATCTGGGGGATGGCATCTTTGCCGACATCCAGACCACCAAAGGTGACATCATCGTCAAACTGGAATACGAAAAGACCCCGGTCACGGTAGCCAACTTCGTATCCTTGGCAGAAGGGAACAACCCCTTTGTGAATGACGAATACAAAGAAAAAAAGTTCTACGATGGCATTGTTTTCCACAGAGTCATCAAAGATTTTATGATCCAGGGCGGCGATCCCTCAGGTACAGGCAGTGGAAATATTGGATATACCTTCAAGGATGAGATCCACGACTCGCTGTCCCACTCCAAAAAAGGGATCATCTCCATGGCCAACCGAGGCCCAAAGACCAACAGCAGCCAGTTCTTCATCACCCACAAAGAAACCCCTTGGCTCAATGGCAAACACACCGTTTTTGGGGAAGTGGTCAAAGGAATGGAGGTCGTTGACTCCATCGCCAATGTGGAAACGGGCCCTGGTGACAGGCCAAAGGTGGATGTGGTGATGAACAAGGTCGAGATTGTACGAAATGGCAAAGAGGCCAAAAAATTCGATGCCGTAAAGGTGATGGGCGACTACTTTGAAGAAGCAAAAGCTGAAGAAGCCGCTTTCAAAAAAATGAAAGAGGATTGGGTCGCTGAATTTACCGCACAAATGGCCGAGGCCGAGGAAACACCTTCTGGTTTGAAAATACTGAAATTGAAAGAAGGTGATGGTGAACATCCCAAATTTGGCCAAAAAGTAATGGTGAACTATGCCGGCTGGTTATCCAATGGCGAACTGTTCGACACCAACATCCTGGAAATTGCCGAAAAGTTCAACCAAGTGAACCCTGGAAAAAGAGATCAGGGAGGATACGTACCCTACCCCATGGATTACAGCCCAGATGCCCAATTGGCTGCTGGCTTTAGGGAAGGACTGCTTACCATGAAAGTGGGCGACAAAATTCGTTTGTTCATCCCACCACATTTGGGGTATGGTGACAACGACTACGGTCCTATTCCTGGAGGCTCCACATTGGTCTTTGACCTAGAGGTTGTGGGAATCCAAGATTAAAAACCAGCAAATGAACCTAAAAAAGCCGTACTTTTCCGTGCGGCTTTTCCATTTATGGCCACACCTATTTTCGCTTTGTTATATTGATGGGACAAAAAACGAAAACAATCCTAGCCATTGCGCTTCCGGTCCAAATCATATTGGTCAAATGGATGGGCAGCTATCCCCTCTTCGTCGAGAATTATTACAGCAATGGGATCTATCCTTATATCTCCCAATCGCTGCGGACGCTCTTCGGATGGATTCCCTTTTCTTTCGGGGACCTGATCTATACCGCCTTGACCGTAATGGCCATCAGGTATTGTTACCGACATTGGAAGACCATCAAAAAGAAGCCACTTCTTTTTTTCAAAGACATCTTGATGGTGCTCTCCATCGCCTATTTTGCGTTCCACATACTTTGGGGACTCAACTATTATCGACAGCCCATCACATGGCGGTTGGGCATAGCACGTGAATATACCCTCGATGAGTTGGTGGACTTCACCGAATATCTCGCAGAAAGGGCCAACCACTATCAACATGAAATCACTGGGGACAGCCTTTCCCCTGTCCAAGTGCCATACCCCAGAAAGGAAGTCTTCAAAAAAACGGAAAAGGCGTACCATCTCTTACAAAAACAGTATCCCTATTTTAAGTATGAAACCCCAAGCCTGAAATCATCACTGTACAGCCTTCCCCTGACTTATATGGGATATGGAGGCTATCTCAACCCTTTTACCAATGAGGCACAGGTAAACGGCATGATCCCCCTGTTCCGGTTGGCGGCCGTGAGCGGGCACGAAGTGGGGCATCAATTGGGCTATTCCGCTGAGGATGCCACCAATTTCATAGGGTTTTTGGTCACATCGCAGAGCGACGACCCCTATTTCAAATATGCCGCATACAACCATGCATTGGGCTATTGCCTTGTGGACCTGTACAATAAGGATGAACCCAAGTACAATGACATTTTGGACGCCCTCAACCCCGGTGTGAAAAAAAATTACAGGGAATTGGCAGATTTTTGGAAAAAATATGAAAATCCGATGGAGCCTGTCTTCAAGGCCGTGTTCAACACTTTTTTGAAGGTGAACAACCAAAAGGAGGGGATCAAAAGTTACAACTCGGTCGTTGGATTGATGATCAACCACCAAAAACAGCTGGGGAGCAGGGAATGAAACTTGTGCGATATGCACACTTCCTTTATATTTAGACGAGCTAAACTAATTCAATTATAACTTTATGAAAATTAAACTCTTGGCACTGTCCTTTCTTTTGGGCGGTATTTCTTTGTTCGCACAAGATTATTTTCCAAAAAATGACGGTGTAAAGACAAAGAACAACAACTACACGGCATTCACCAATGCCAAGATCTATATGACCCCCACACAGGTCATTGAAAAAGGCACCTTACTGATCCAGAACGGCAAAGTGGTTCAGGTTGGGAAGTCCGTGAGCATTCCCAAGAATGCCGTGGTCCAAGATCTTGATGGAAAGTCCATCTACCCTTCCTTTGTGGACATTTTTTCAAATTTTGGGGTAAAGACCCCCGAAAGGGCAAACAATGCAGGAAGATCGGCCCAATATGGCCCAGAGCGGGAAGGGTTTTATTGGAACGACCACATCATGCCAGAGAACAATGCAGTGAGCAGTTTCTCCTACGATTCCAAAAAAGCCGAAGAGCTACGAAAGGCAGGTTTTGGTGCGGTGAACGCCCATATTCAGGACGGTATAGCGCGGGGCACGGGCCTCTTAGTCGCATTGAACGACGAAGGTTCCGAGGCGCAAAGAATCCTTTCGGACAAATCCGGACAATACTTTTCCTTCGAAAAAAGCGTGGCCAAAAGGCAATCCTATCCCGGTTCCTTGATGGGTGCCATGGCCTTGATGAGACAATTGTACTATGATCTGGACTGGTACAGCAAGGGCAATGTGGATACCAAGGACCGTTCGTTGGAAGCATTGGCCGCCAACAAGGGACTGACCCAAATCTTTGCTGCAGGTGACAACGGAAATGTGCTGCGGGCCGATAAGATCGGCGACCTGTTCGGCATCCAGTACACCATCCTGGGCGGTGGCGATGAGTATGAGCGCATTGACGACATCAAGGCCACCAATGCCAAATTGATCCTTCCTTTGAACTTTCCGGATGCCTTTGATGTATCCAACCCCTATCAAGCCGAATATATCGCCTTGAAAGATATGAGGCACTGGAACTTGGCACCTTCCAACCCTAAGGTATTGGCAGATAACGGCGTGGAATTTTCCATTACCCTCCACGAATTGAAATCGCCTTCCGACCTGAAGGAAAAACTGATGAAGGCCATCACTTATGGACTTTCCAAGACCAAGGCTTTGGAAGCCTTGACCACAGTGCCTGCGAGCATTTTGGGCATGTCCGGCCAAATCGGGTCCCTCCAGACCGGCAGTCAGGCCAACTTTTTGATCACTTCCGGCGAAATTTTTGACGAGAACACCATCCTTTACGAAAACTGGGTACAGGGGACCAAGGACATCATCCAGTCCATGGATTTGGTGGACATCCGTGGGAATTATGACCTCAACGTGAACGGCAACACCTATACCGTGTCACTTACCGGTTCCATAGACAAGCCCAAAGCCGAATTGAAGAAAGGCGATGACAAGGTCGACTCCAAAATGGACTTCTCCGACAACTGGTTGAACCTTTCCTTCTCGGACGACAATATGGGCTCTTACCGTATGATTGCCCGGGTTGTTCCTGGATCGAACACCATCAGCGGCAAGATGGTACTCCCCAATGGGAACGAGACCATGGCCAATTTGACGAAAACTTCCCCCTTCGAAGAAAAATCCGAAGACAAGAGTACTGAAAAACCAGAATTGGTGGCACTCTCCTATCCCAATGTAGGTTTTGGATACAAGGAAAAACCCAAACAGGAGAACATTCTTTTCAAGAACGCAACGGTATGGACCGGGGAAGCCATTTTGGAAAACACCGATGTGTTGATCAAAAATGGAAAGATAGACAAGGTCGGTAAAGACCTTCGAGCAGGAGGGGCCACTGTGGTCGATGCCACTGGAAAGCACCTTACTGCAGGGGTCATTGATGAGCATTCGCACATTGCCGCTTTGGCTATCAACGAAGGGGGACACAATTCTTCCGCGGAAGTACGCATGAAAGATGTCATCGACCCAACGGACATGGACATTTATAGAAATCTTGCAGGTGGTGTCACCACTATCCAATTATTGCACGGTTCTGCCAACCCGATCGGGGGCCGTTCTGCCATCCTACGCCTAAAATGGGGGGAAAACGCAGATGGATTGGTATTCCCCAATGCACCAAAATTCATCAAATTTGCGCTGGGAGAGAACGTGAAACAGTCCAACTGGAACAGTTTTTCCCGTTTTCCGCAGACCCGTATGGGGGTGGAGCAAGTCTATACCGACTACTTCCAACGTGCCAAGGAATATGATGCGAAAAAGAAGAGCGGAAAGCCTTTCCGTTATGATGAGGAAATGGAAACCCTTGCCGAGATTCTCAATGGGGAAAGGTTCATCAGTTGCCACTCCTATGTGCAAAGTGAGATCAATATGATGATGAAGGTGGCGGAAAAGTTCAACTTCCGCATGAACACCTTCACTCACATTCTGGAAGGGTACAAAGTAGCCGATAAAATGGCCGAGCATGGGGTTGGAGGTTCCACCTTCAGCGATTGGTGGGCCTACAAATATGAAGTGAATGACGCCATCCCCTATAATGCCGCCATCATGGCAAGCCAAGGAGTTACCGTAGCCATCAACAGTGATGATGCCGAGATGTCCAGAAGGCTGAACCAAGAGGCCGGGAAAACCGTCAAGTATGGGGATATGTCCGAAATCGAGGCTTGGAAGATGGTCACCCTTAACCCTGCCAAACTTTTGCATTTGGACGACCGCGTAGGCAGCATCCAAGAAGGCAAGGAGGCAGATATGGTGCTTTGGAGCGACCATCCGTTATCCGTATATGCCAAGGCAGAAAAAACCTTGATCGAAGGTAAAGTCTATTTTGATTTGGAAAAGGACCAAATGTTACGGGAGTCTGTGAAAAAGGAAAGAAACCAATTGATCGGCATGATGCTGAACGAAAAGAAAAATGGTGGAAAGACCCGTACACCCGTTCAAAACAAGAAAGAACGATTTGAATGTGAAACCCTTTAAAGTAAGATAATGAAATTTTCAGATATAAATTCAAACAATCATTGTCCCCTAGAGGGGACTTTAGGGGTGTTTTTGAGGCGCCTCACCTTCTTGGTCATGCTAGCTTTGAGTTTTACAACTTCCGCCCAGCAGACTCCAGCCCCCAAACAGTCCGAGCAAGTCGCTATTTTTGGGGCGACCGCCCACATCGGCAATGGAGAGGTCATAGAAAACTGCACCATCATATTTACGGATGGAAAGATAACGGCCATAGGTTCCGACCTGATGGCCCCGACCATTGGCACCATGATAGATGCCAAAGGAAAACACGTGTATCCGGGCATCATAGCTCCCTCCAAGTCCCTTGGTTTGGTAGAAGTGGATGCCGTAAGAGCCACTGACGACCAAGATGAAATCGGGGAAATGATCCCACACGTCAGGAGCATCATTGCCTACAATGCAGAATCCAAAGTAGTCGAAAGCATGCGCCCAAACGGTGTTCTGTTGGGTCAGGTGACCCCACAGGGCGGTACCATTTCAGGAACATCGAGCATAGTCCAATTCGATGCATGGAACTGGGAGGATGCCGCTGTGAAGACCGATGATGGCATCCATTTGAACTGGCCGTCCTTTTTCAGGAGAGGCAGATGGTGGATGGGAGAAGACACAGGCTACATCCCCAATAAGGAATATACAGGACAAGTAGGCGACATCGAAGTATTCTTCCAAAATTCCAACGCCTATGGAAAATCAGCAGAAAAGGAAACAAACCTTCCTTTTGAAGCCATGTCGGGCCTATTTGACGGCTCCAAACATTTGTACATCCACGCCAATGGTGAAAAGGAAATGACGGATGCCGTGGCTACCGCAAAAAAAGCAGGCGTGAAGAATGTGGTGATCGTAGGCGGGTACCGTGCCAATAAAATTGCAGATTTCCTAAAGGAAAACAATGTTCCCGTATTGGTAAACCTTACCCATTCGTTGCCTGAATATGACGATGACGATTACGACCTTCCCTACAAATTGCCCAAATTGCTTGTGGATGCAGGATTGTTGGTTGGTTTACAGAATGAAGGTGCAGCCAATTTCCAGACCAGGAATCTACCATTTTACGCTGGACAAACGGTCGGTCAAGGACTGGACAAAGAGACCGCTCTGCAACTGGTGACAGGGAATACTGCAAAAATATTGGGTATCGACGATAGGTACGGCACCTTGGAGGTTGGTAAGAGTGCCACCTTGTTCATTTCGGAAGGCGATGCTTTGGACATGCGTACGAACAAACTATCCAAAGCCTATATCGATGGACGGGATGTTTCATTGGAAACCCACCAGACCGAACTTTGGAAAAGGTATATGGGCAAGTATGAAGGCGAGGGAAAATAAATCCATGGCCTAAAAAAACAATAAGGGCGGTTTTCCAAGGAAAACCGCCCTTATTTATTTGTTCCGACCCTAACTCTTGCTCAAGGGAATGAATTCCGCCCCTTCGGGTTTGGCATACAGACTTTCCGGTTTGGCGTCCTCGGACAGCATCACATTCTCAAAGACCACTGAACTCTTTGCATCCAAAAGGGTACGCCCTTCATAGTTGTACCAGGTAATGGTCTTGGGGAGCAACAAACCATTGACTTCTTGCCATTCGTTATAATGGATCCATCTAAAATTGTCCGAAGGCTCCCCGGTGCCGTAGGTCACGGTATAGCCCAACCAAGCCATTTGATGGGTTTCGGGATCAAAATGGATGTAATATTCATCCTTGGACGAAGCCCCTACCCCGGTCTTGTAACCAATCTGGATGCCCGGATAGCTTTTTCCTTCAAATTCCAAATTTTCTGCAGCGGTGTACACAATGCCATCATCTGCCAAAACAAAGGGCATGGCCTGAAAATAGAACATCAAGTTATGGTAAAATGCGGCATCTCCCTTATAGGCTTCTTGCGGATCCAAAAGCCAGACCTGTTTCCCATCAAATCCCATGGAAAATGTATCGGTATCCACTCGATCTTTTCTTGACCACAGATCTATGGTGTGGGTCTCGGGAAGATTGGGATTGGGTAATACAAAGGAAAGGGTGCGCTGCTTTTTCCAGAGCTTCAATCCGCCGTGGGCATCAAAAACCTTGGAAAGTGCTTCTGGAAAAGCATGCTGGTCCATCTTCTCTTCCATGGTCATCTGCGGTTTTTTTTCTTCATTTTTAGGGGACTGTTTACAGGCAAAAACGGCCAGCACAGCCAATAGGATGGTTGTTTTTTTCATGGTATAAGTTTGGTCACTTGGTCGAAAACCCCTTTTTTACATTACAGGAATGGCTATTTTTACTTTATGATGGAAACCAAACTGATCAGCAGTGTCCAAAATCCATTGGTAAAAAAAATACTGCTCCTTAAAGAAAAATCCCGGGAACGGAAAACATCGGGACTTTTTGTGGTGGAAGGGCAGCGGGAACTGGAGCTCGCCCAAAAGGGTGGTTACTCATTGGACACCTTTCTTTATTGTCCGGATATTTTGGACCTCTCCAAAATCAGAGCTTTCCTGAAAAATCCCAAGGCAGAAACTATTCAGATCACAAAACCCGTCTATGAAAAAATGGCCCATAGGGGCACCACCGAAGGCGTTTTGGGAATCCTGAAAGCAAAGGACCATGGTTTGGACAAGATCCATTTCAAGAACAAAGAACCTTTGGTGCTGGTGGCCGAGGCCCCGGAAAAACCGGGCAACATCGGTGCCCTGCTACGGACTGCCGATGCCGCTGCCGTGGATGCGGTGTTGATTGCCAATCCCAAATCGGACCTGTACAACCCAAACATTGTCCGGTCAAGCGTGGGCTGCGTGTTCACCAATCAGATTGGCATGGGCTCCACTCAGGACATCATCCATTTTCTAAAGAAAAACCACATCAAAATCTATTGTGCCGCACTGACCGCTTCCAAAAATTATGTGGACTGTGATCTTACGGGCGCCACCGCCATTGTGATGGGCACGGAAGCCACTGGGCTAACGGACGTTTGGCTCAAAAGTTCCGACCAAAACCTTATAATTCCGATGCAGGGAGAAATAGATTCCATGAACGTTTCCGTATCGGCGGCAATACTTATATTTGAGGCGAAGCGGCAACGCGGATTCTAAGCTATGGAAAAGACTTTGCTCTTTTATGTCATTCTCATCATTCTGATAGTCCAATATTTGGTCCATCAACTTCTGGAATACTTGAACGCCAAGCGTTTTGGGGCAAACTTGCCCATGGAACTTTCCGATGTCTTTGAGGAGGAGGAGTACCGAAAATCACAACAGTACAAACAGGCCAATTATAGGTTTGGATTGATTTCAGATGGCTTTTCGTTGGCGGTCACCATCTGTTTTCTGTGGTTTGGTGGATTTGGATGGATCGACGGCATCACTCGTTCCATCACTGAAAGCCCGATTCCCATGGCATTGGTCTTCTTTGGGCTGATCACCTTGGGAAGCACCCTCCTTGGATTGCCCTTTTCCTATTACAGGACCTTTGTTATCGAAGAGGAATATGGATTTAACAAAACCTCCCGAAAATTGTTTTTCATGGACAAACTGAAAGGTGGCCTGCTCACGGTCGTGTTGGGTGGCGGCCTATTGGCCTTGTTCATGGTGTTCCTGCAATGGACAGGCCACAACTTTTGGATCTACACCTGGGCCATGATAGGCACCGTGATCCTTTTTGTCAATCTATTCTACAGTCGTTTGATCGTCCCTCTTTTCAACAAACAGACCCCACTGAAGGAAGGCAGTCTAAAAAAGGCGATAGAAGGTTATGCCCAAAAAGTGGGGTTCGAGCTGAAGAATATTTTTGTGATCGACGGGTCCAAACGCTCTACCAAGGCCAATGCCTATTTTTCGGGATTGGGAAGGGAGAAACGCATCACCCTTTTTGATACGTTGATAGATGACCTGAGTGAAGAGGAAATTGTAGCAGTCCTGGCCCACGAAGTAGGGCATTACAAGAAAAAACACATCGTTTTCAACCTAATGGTCTCCCTCGCCTTGACAGGCTTCACCTTATACGTGCTTTCCCTTTTCATTAACCATCCCGAGATATCGCTGGCCATTGGAGTGTCCACTCCCAGTTTTCATGCGGCCTTGGTAGGATTTGCACTTTTGTATAGCCCTATTTCGGAAATAACGGGTCTGGCGATGAACTACCTTTCCAGAAAGTTTGAGTTCCAAGCGGACGACTTTGCCAAAAACACCTTTGCGGCAACCCCATTGGTCACTTCGTTGAAAAAACTTTCAAAGAACAACTTGAGCAACCTGACCCCACACCCTGCCTACGTTTTTGTGCACTATTCCCACCCTCCGTTGATTGAACGGATCAGAAACCTTAAGGCATAGTTTTTGTTGCTTAGCTAATAAGATTGTGGTAACTTTAATATACTATGACAGAGGCTGCTATTGAGAAAGAGAACAAGGAGATTGCAAAGCAGTACAAAGAACTGCTTCGCATAAGCTATCAAACTTTGACCGATGAGGACAAAAAGTTGATACGCTCCGCCTTTGATGTGGCCGTGGATGCCCATAAGGACCAAAGGCGCAAATCTGGCGAGGCATATATCTTCCACCCCATAGCCGTGGCCAAGATCGTGGCCTCCAAGATAGGTCTCGATGCCGTGTCCATAGCAGCGGCCCTGCTGCACGATGTGGTCGAGGATACCCCTTACACCCTTTCCGACATAGAGCGGATGTTCGGTGAAACAGTGGCCCGCATTGTCGATGGCCTAACCAAGATCGCCCACCTCAAAAAGGACATGGACATCAGCCAGCAAGCGGAGAATTTCAGGAAAATGCTGCTCACGCTACATGACGATGTCCGGGTCATCATCATCAAGATTGCCGACAGGTACCACAATATGCTCACCATGGAGTCCATGCCAGAGCACAAACAGGTCAAGATCGCTTCGGAAACCCTCTATATCTATGCCCCTTTGGCACACAGGATCGGGCTCTACAACATCAAAACGCATTTGGAGGACCTTTCCCTGAAGTATACCGAACCAGAGGTGTACAACGACATCAAGGCCAAAGTTGAGGATACCGAGGAAGAGAGTTTGGCCTATATCGATGCCTTTTCCAATGTGATAAAACAATCACTGGACAAGGAAGGACTCAATTACCAGATCAAGGGCCGGATGAAGTCCATTTTTTCCATCCGAAGGAAAATGAAGGCCCAGAATGTCTCCTTTGATGAGGTATATGATAAGTTCGCCATCCGGATCATCTATAAATCCGACAGAAAGAATGAAAAGTTCCTTGCCTGGAAGATCTATTCCATTGTAACGGACCACTTCACCCCAAATCCCATCCGTTTACGCGATTGGATCACCTCCCCCAAATCCACGGGCTACGAGGCGCTCCACATCACCGTAATGGGCCCAAAGGGCAAATGGGTGGAAGTCCAGATCCGAAGTGAGCGGATGCACGAAATAGCGGAAAAGGGCTATGCAGCGCACTTTAAATACAAACATGGCGACCAAAAGGAACAGGGCATCGAGGAATGGCTCAATAAACTACAGGAAGCCCTTGAAAGTGCCAATGGCAATGCCGTTGACTTTGTGGAGGAATTCAAACTGAACCTCTATGCCAAGGAAATCTTTGTGTTTACCCCGAAGGGAGATCTAAAATCCATGCCCAAAGGAGCCACGGCCCTCGACTTTGCCTTCAATATCCACACCGAGATTGGCATGAAGACCCGTGGGGCCAAGGTGAACGGGAAATTGGTGCCGCTGGGCACCGAGCTCCACAGTGGCGACCAAGTGGAGATCATGACCTCGGAAACGGCCAAGCCCAACCAAAGCTGGCTGGACTATGCCAATACGGCCAGGGCCAGGGCGAAGATCAAATCCTCGTTGATGGAGGAGAAAAAGGAAGTGGCCGAGGAAGGCAAGGAAATCCTTCGCAGAAAGCTGAAATCCCAAAAGATCACCCTCAACGAGGACACGGTGAACAAACTGGTGAACTATTTCAAACTGAAGACCAGTCTGGACCTGTTCTATCGGGTGGGCATCGGGGTCATAGACAATGACAAGCTGAAGGACTTCGCCTCGTCCTACCACAATGCCTTCATCAACTTCTTCAAGAACCGGATACGGAAAACCCCTGTACCGAAAGATGTGGACAAGGACGAGATCACCACCAAATACGACATGCTCGTGTTCGGCAAGGAAGAGGAACGGTTGAACTACAAACTTTCACAGTGCTGCAACCCCATTCCCGGGGACGAGGTGTTCGGTTTCGTAAGCGTGAACGACGGCATCAAGGTGCACAAGAAAAACTGCCCGAACGCCATCTCCCTTCAATCCAATTATGCCTACCGCATCATGAGTGCCAAGTGGATAGACTCCACCCAGGAAGAGTTTTCGGTGGACATACAGATTACAGGAATAGACAACCTCGGACTGGTCAAGGACATCACCAAGATCATTTCCGAGAACATGCACGTGAACATGCGAAACCTCAATTTCAGTGCAGATGGCGGCACCTTCAAAGGGAAGATCACCCTTGTGGTCAAAAACAACAACATCCTGAAAAGGCTCATGGACAATCTAAAGCAGGTAGAGGGGATCGACAAAGTCACCAGAATTTAATTTTTAGCTGTACCTTTGTGCATTAGCATAGGTAGAAAGCCATGGGAAACAATAAGAATCAGGAAATTGTAAAAAACGTGTTCACTACGTTCCTCGAGGAAAAGGGGCACCGGAAGACACCTGAGCGCTACGCCATTTTACAGGAAATCTATGAAAGTGACGATCATTTTGACGTGGAATCCCTCTACATCAAAATGAAAACAAAGAATTATAGGGTGAGCCGCGCCACGCTCTACAATACCATCGAACTTTTATTGGAATGCAAACTGGTACGCAAGCACCAATTTGGAAAGAACCAGGCCCAATACGAGAAGTCCTATTTTGACCGTCAGCACGACCATGTCATACTCACCGATACCGGTGAAGTGGTGGAATTTTGCGATCCCCGTATCCAATCCATAAAAAAGACGATCGAAGAGGTTTTTGACATCAAGATCAACAACCACTCGTTATATTTCTACGGAACCCGAAACAAAGAAGAAAACCTAACAGAATAACCAACTCATTTCATGGTAGATTTATTGCTTGGACTCCAATGGGGAGACGAAGGAAAAGGAAAAATTGTTGATGTACTGACCAAGGAATACGATATTATCGCCAGGTTTCAAGGAGGCCCCAACGCAGGACACACCTTGGAATTCGACGGCATAAAACACGTACTGCATACTATCCCCTCTGGGATTTTTCACAAAAATGCCATCAATATTGTGGGCAATGGCGTGGTGATTGACCCCGTCATCTTCAAAAAGGAATTGGACAACCTCAAAAAGTTCAACATCAATATCGTGTCCAAGCTCTTGATTTCACGCAAGGCACACCTTATCCTTCCCACGCACCGATTGCTGGATGCCGCATCCGAAGCCTCCAAGGGAAAAGCCAAGATCGGTTCCACCCTCAAGGGTATCGGACCTACCTATATGGACAAGACCGGACGCAACGGAATGCGTGTGGGCGATCTCGAATTTGACGATTGGAAGACCAAATACCGTGCCCTCGCCGACAAGCATGAGGCCATGATCGATTTTTACAACGTGGAAATCGAATACAATCTGGCCGAATTGGAATCGGAATTCTGCGAAGCTGTGGAAACCCTCAAAAAATTGACCTTCATCGACAGCGAGGAATACATTTTCAAAGCACAGGCCGAAGGAAAGAAAATATTGGCCGAAGGGGCGCAGGGTTCCCTTTTGGATATCGATTTTGGGACCTATCCCTTTGTCACCTCATCCAACACCACCGCAGCAGGTGCCTGTACCGGACTGGGTGTCGCACCCAACAAGATTGAGAAAGTGCTGGGCATTTTCAAGGCCTATACCACCCGGGTGGGCAGTGGCCCCTTCCCTACCGAACTTTTTGATGAGGATGGAGCGACCATGGGGCGTGTGGGCAACGAATTTGGTGCCACCACAGGAAGACCAAGGCGTTGTGGCTGGTTGGACCTCGTAGCACTGAAATATGCCGTTCAGATCAATGGCGTCACCGAACTGATGATGATGAAAGCCGATGTACTCAGCGGATTCAAGACCATTAAAGTCTGTACTGCCTATGACTACAAGGGACAAAAAATACAGCACCTCCCCTATAACATTGAAAGTGAATACGTTACGCCTATTTACACTGAATTAAAGGGATGGGCAAAGGACCTTACCAAATTGACCACTGCAGAGGAACTTCCTCCTGCCCTGAACGATTACATTGCATTTTTGGAGGAACACCTACAAGTGCCCATAAAAATTGTTTCCGTAGGACCAGATAGGCTTCAGACCATACGCCGATAATTTGTTTGGCAATAAAAGCGTCAGTTCGATTTTTTTTCTAAAGAAAAAAATTCTTGAAACTGGGTGACTTTTGTCACTTTGGGGATGATGGATATTATCTAACTTGCTTGAAAGGAACCTGATCCAAACCCGACAAAATTTGGGTAGTGAAATCATTTAAAAAATAAGGACATGGCAAAGAACCTCAATCAAATTGGACTGGACAAAAAGACATCGAGCGAACTCTCTGACAAACTCAACCAGCTTTTGGCCAACTACCAATTGTTCTACATGAACGCCCGCGGATTCCATTGGAACATCAAGGGCCATAAATTCTTTGAACTCCACCTCAAATTTGAGGAATTGTACAACGATTCCCTGATCAAGATCGATGAGATTGCCGAAAGGATCTTGACCCTTGGCTTTACGCCGCTCCATACTTATGCCGATTATTCATCCCTTTCAAAAATAAAGGCAGCCAAAAACGTATCCAATGGAACAGAGGCCATCAAAGAAATCTTGAAGGGCTATGAGGTATTGCTCCCATTGGAAAGGGAGCTGCTGGAAATGTCGGGGGACTCCAACGACGAGGGCACAAATGCATTGATGAGCGATTATATCCGGGAACAGGAAAAACTGGTGTGGATGTATTCAGCCTTTCTGAATGAATGACAAAATGGGGCAAAACCGTCCCACATTTGCCAAAGCTTTCTAAAGGCTATATGCCACTTTCCCCAAAAACCCTACTTTTGGGCAAAATTCCATGGATTTGAAAAGAATTTCTTTTTTCATTCTATTGCTGTGCTTTACGGGGGCCAGTGCCCAACAAAATGGTCAGAAACCCCAGGACAAGCAGATCAACATTGTCTATGGAGGCACTTTCACCAAGGATGAGGCCCAGTTTCCCGGTGGATCCATATTCAGCAAGGACGATGAGAGACAGGTACAGTTTGAACACCAAGGCGCAGACCTTTGGTGCGATATCGCCGTATTTTATACCGAGGAAAACCGGCTGAAGGCCATTGGCAACATCCGTTTGCAACAGGGGGATTCCATAGAGATGAACAGTGGCAAGATGGATTATGATGGCAACTCCAAACTGGCCAAGGCCTGGGAAAGTGTGGACCTGACCAACGGACAGATGACCCTGACCACCGACACCCTTTATTTTGACCGTGAAAAGCAGTTGGCTTATTACAATTCCGGTGGTAAGGTGGTGGATTCCGCCAATGTGCTGACCAGCAAGGTGGGCACCTATTTCATGACTCCAAAAAAGTACCAGTTCCAAAGGAACGTGCACATAGACAACCCCGAGTACATCATCGATTCAGAGCAATTGGATTACTACACCACTTCCAAAAATGCATACATGTACGGTCCCTCCACCATCACGGGGGAAGAATACAAAATCTATTGTGAACGAGGTTTTTATGATACCAAAATCGAACGGGGGTATGGTATAAAGAACACACGGATCGATTACGACAATAAGATCATAGAAGGAGATAGCCTTTATTTTGACAAAGTCAGTGAGTTTGCTTCCGCTACCAACAACATCAAAATCACCGATACCATCAACAACGGGGTCATCAAAGCCCATTATGCAGAGGTATACAAGGCACTGGATTCCGTTTTTGCCACCAAGCGGGCCGTATCCATCAGTCTGGTGGAAAATGATTCCCTGTACATGCACGGTGATACCCTTATGGTGACCGGAAAACCCGAAAAAAGGATCCTTAGGGCTTTCAGGAATGCCAAATTCTACAAAACGGACCTGAGCGGTAAATGTGATTCCATCCATTTTGATGAAACCACTGGAATCACCCAATTGATCAAAGATCCCATTATGTGGAATGTGGACAACCAGATCACGGGGGACAGCATCCATCTGATTTCCGATATGGAGACCGAAAAACTGGATTCCCTCAAAGTCATCGAAAATGCCTTTATCATTTCCTTGGACACCATTAGTGGAACTGGTTATAATCAGGCCAAGGGAAAGAACCTCTACGGAAAGTTCATCGAAAACGAGCTGAAGATCATAGATCTTGTCGCCAATACCGAGGTCATTTATTACATGTACAATGATGATGAGGAACTTATCGGCATTGACAAGACCATCTGCAGTAAGATCCGATTGATCATGGCCAATAACGACATTGAGGACATTACCTTCTTCGTCAATCCCGATGGGGACATTTTCCCCGAAAAGGACCTGCCCGTGGAGAGTAGAAAGTTGAAAGGTTTTGTCTGGCGGGGCGATGAGCGTATCATGTCCAAGGACGAGATCTTTGATGAGGACGACAATACTATCGAACTGGTAAAAATCCGCGGGATCGATAATCCCATAGACATCGATGCAGAGGAAGAGGAACGTCAAAAAAATGAGAACGATCCCATCAATGCCCAGAACAACAAGGCCACACAGCCCAAAAAGACCCAAGTAAAAAAAGTACAGGCCCCCTAATGTACAAAGACGACTTTTTCACTTATCAAGCCCAGACCACACCACATCCCTTGGGGTTGGAGGTTTCCCATGCAAAGGGCAGCTATATCTACGACCAAGAAGGAAAGGCACACTTGGACTTTGTGGCCGGCGTGTCCGCCTGTGGATTGGGACATGGGCATCCAAGGGTGATTGGAGCCATCAAGGAACAAGTGGACAAATACATGCATGTGATGGTCTACGGGGAATACGTGCAGCGGCCAGCGGTGGAATTCACCAAACTATTGGCCGCCCACCTACCCAAAACTTTGGAGACGACCTATTTGGTCAATTCTGGCACCGAAGCCATGGAAGGGGCCATAAAACTGGCCAGAAGACACACAGGGCGATCTCAGATCATTGCGGCCAACCATGCCTACCACGGAAACACCATGGGCAGTTTGAGCCTTATGGGCTATGAGGAACGTAAAAGCGCGTTCAGGCCCTTGATTCCCGATGTACGCTTTATCAACTTCAATGTTGAAGAGGATTTGGCCAAGATCACCGAAAAAACCGCCGCTGTGGTCTTGGAGACCATCCAAGGGGGAGCAGGTTTCATCCTTCCGGAAAATGGGTATATGGAAAAGGTCAGGAAACGCTGTGACGAAATGGGCGCATTGCTCATTTTTGATGAGATCCAGCCTGGGTTTGGAAGAACAGGGAAGCTTTTCGCTTTTGAACATTTCAACTGCGTGCCCGATATCCTCGTGATCGGCAAAGGAATGGCCTCCGGCTTGCCCGCAGGTGCCTTCGTGGCCTCAAAAGAGATGATGGCCCAGTTGCAGCACAGCCCAAAACTGGGGCATATCACCACCTTTGGTGGAAATCCCGTGATTGCTGCTGCCAGTTTGGCCACTTTGCAGGAACTAACGGAAACCGACCTGATCCCACAGACGCTGGAGAAGGAAAAACTGTTCCGAAAACTGTTGGTCCACCCCTTGATCACCGAGGTTCGGGGCAAAGGACTGATGCTGGCCGCAATGCTGGAAACCAAGGAAGTGGCCGACTATTTGATATTGGAGGCTGCCAAAAGGGGACTCATCCTTTTTTGGCTGTTGTTTGAAGGTAGGGCAGCAAGAATTTCACCTCCTTTGACCATCTCGATGAAAGAAATTGAGGTTGGTTGCGACTTAATCATTACTATTTTGAACGAGTACAAACCCGATACTGTTAACTAATTTGTTGATAACATACCTGATTTTTGGACCTAAAGAGATACTCAAAGGGTTAATTTTAAGTCCATAGTCAAACCAAAAAAGTTCCTATGGCGTTAGATTCTAACGAATATCCTGACAAATCCATCAGCAAATTCGAGTCAATGCTCAAGACGGACGACGTCTATTTCTTTGACTCCGAGGACTTTGAGGAAATCATTCACCACTACCTCAACAACGGAAAAATCTCCCTAGGGAAGAAAGCCATCCAAATAGGTCTGGAACAACATCCCAATTCCTTGGAGCTAAAACTGTTGCAAGTTGAAGTATTGGCATTTGAGGACAAATTCGAGGCCGCTGAAAAATTACTGGACGAAATCCAGGACATAGATGCCCTCAACGAGGAAATCTATATCCAACGGGCCAACATCCAATCCAAACAGGACAACCACCAAGCTGCGGTAAACCTGTTATTGGACGCCCTACATTTGACGGACGACACTTTTGACATCCATTCCCTCTTGGGCATGGAATACCTTTTCATGGATGACCACGAACGCGCCAAGTTCAGTTTCATGAAATGCGTGGAGTATGATGAAAGTGACTATTCATCACTCTACAATGTCATCTATTGTTTCGAGTTCCTCGAAGATTTTGATGGTGCCATACACTACCTGAACGATTATTTGGAACGGAATCCCTATTGCGAAGTGGCCTGGCACCAATTGGGCAAGATGTACTACGCCATGGACATGTTCCAAGAAGCCCTGACCGCATTCGATTTTGCCGTTATTTCCGATGATTCCTTCATAGGTGCCTATTTTGAAAAGGGCAAGGTGCTCGAAAAGCTGGGACGCTACAACGAGGCCATAGAAAATTATGAGGCCACCATTTCCATGGAAGACCCTACTTCCCATGCGTTCCTACGTCTTGGAAAATGCCATGAAAAACTGGGCAACTACGATCTGGCCAAATACTATTACTACCACACCGTACATGAAGACCCTTTGCTGGACAAGGGCTGGTTGGCCATTACGGATTTCCATTTTAGGCAAAAGAACCACGAAAAGGCACTTTATTATATCAACAAGGCCATCAATATTGATGGGGAGAACCCGCTCTATTGGAAAAAAGCCGCCAAGATCTACTTTGCCCTTGACAATCTGGACGAGGCCGATTTTGCCTACAAACAGACGGTGGACCTAGGAAACTATGAACTGGACACCTGGAAAAATTGGGCAGAGGTACTGAAAAGAATGGGTGATCTGAACTCCGCCATACAAGTCTTGATCCAAGGGTTGGAATTTTATCCCGACAGCGCCAAGCTCACCTATAAATTGGCCGGAATCTACCTCAAGAACAATGATGTTACCGGAGCCAAGAAAACGCTGGCAGATGCCATGAAAATGGATTTGGACAAACTGGAACTGTTCGATGAGGAATTCCCTGAGTTCAGCGAAGTGAAATGGGTAAAGGCCTTGGTTTCCAAAATAAAAAAGACCTCTACCTAATCCCCTACCCTTATATCCCAATTACATGAAACCACGCCGATTAACGGACTATATTATTATTACCCTCAAAGGAATGGCCATGGGTGCCGCAGATGTGGTCCCAGGGGTGTCCGGGGGCACCATTGCCTTTATTTCGGGCATCTACGAGGAGCTTATTACCTCCATCAACAATATTGACCTCTCCCTTATCACCGTTTTGCGAAAAGAGGGTATCAAGGCTTTTTGGAGCAGGATCAACGGGAATTTCCTGCTCGCCCTTTTTGCAGGTATCTTCATCAGCGTGCTTTCCTTGGCCAAGTTTCTTAGCTGGCTTTTGGAAAATGAGCCCGTGCTGCTGTGGTCCTTTTTCTTCGGATTGGTAGTGGCCAGCGTATTTTTTGTGGGCAAGGAGATCCAAAAATGGAACTTGGGCACTGTGGTGGTTTTTGTTCTGGGTGCCGTCGTTGCCTATTTTATCACCGAACTTCCCGTAAGCGAAAACACGGACAGCCTTCCCTATCTTTTCATGTCGGGTGCCTTGGCGGTATGTGCCATGATCCTCCCCGGCATTTCCGGGGCTTTCATCTTGGTGCTGCTAGGTCCCTACAAGACCATTTTGGATGCCGTTCATGAAAGGGACATCAAAATAGTGCTCACCGTTGCCCTCGGTGCCATTGTGGGGCTCTTGAGTTTTGCCCGCTTGCTGAAATGGATGTTCAACAACTACAAGAACATCACCTTGGCCCTGCTCACCGGTTTCATTTTGGGCTCACTGAACAAGATCTGGCCATGGAAAAAGGTGCTCCAGACCCGTACTTTTGGGGATAAGACCATTGTTGTCGACGACGTCAACGTACTGCCCGGTGCATTTGAGGGCGATAATCAATTAATGCTTGCCATAATCTTAGCCATCCTCGGTTTTTCGCTTATTTTTATCCTGGAAAAAGCAGCTTCCAAAAAATAGAAAAAACATATTTTTGGCCCATGCACCAACCTAGGACGTTTCTGGATAATTTCTTCTTGGTTATCAAGGGCCTCTGCATGGGGGCGGCCAACAAGGTGCCTGGGGTCTCCGGAGGTATCGTGGCCTTTGTGGGAGGTTTCTACGAAGAGTTCATCTATTCCCTCCAAAAACTGAACTCCAAGGCAATAAAACTGCTGTTCAATGGGAGGTTCAAGAGTTTTTATAAATATACCAACGCGCAGTTTTTGATCCTGTTGATCTTCGGGATGCTGGTGAGCTATTTCAGTGTTTCAAGGATTTTGGATTATTTTTTGGACCATAACGAGATATTCGTGTGGGCCTCATTTTTTGGGATGGTCATTGGGTCCATCTACTACATCGGCAAGGATTTTGAGCCATGGAACCGAAGAACAATCCCAGCCGGCATCATAGGACTGATCATTGGCATTTCCATCAGTTTTCTTAACCCGGCCAAGGAAAACGACAATCTGATCTTCATCTTCTTTTGTGGGATCATCAGTGTTTCCGGGATGACCCTTCCCGGACTTTCGGGCTCCTTCATCCTCATCCTTCTGGGCAACTATGTATTGCTCTTGGTGGATTCGGTAAATGCCCTTTATGACACTTTTTCAGACATTTTTGCAGGTGACTTCAGTTTTGTGGACAATGGCGAACGCATCCGGACCCTAAAGATATTGGCCGTGTTCACGTTGGGATCCGCAACAGGACTGGTCACTTTCTCCCATTTGCTCAGCTATGTGCTCAAGCATTACAAGGCCACGACCACGGCTGTGATCTTAGGGTTCATCACAGGCTCGCTCGGGGTACTTTGGCCATGGAAAAGGACCATGTTCAAACTCAGTCCCGAAGGGAATCCCTTGCTGGATTCCAATGGGGACAAAATAATACTCAACTACAAACGCTATCTTCCTGACATGGCACTGGCCGAAACCTGGTGGGCTTTGCTTTTAATAATCCTTGGGATTTTGGTATTATTGCTATTGGACTGGTATGGAAAGAACAGAAATGAAAAAAAACAGGTACGGACTTCTCGGTAAGAACATCTCATATTCCTTTTCCAAGGGCTATTTCACCCAAAAATTCAAGAATCTTGGTATGGACGACCACAGTTATGAAAACTTTGACCTTCAAGACATCTCCGAACTGGAAACCGTACTTTCGCAGGACAACATCAAGGGGTTCAATGTAACTATTCCGTACAAGGAAGAGGTATTGGCCTATCTGGACCAATTGGACGCGAAAGCGGAAAAAATCGGTGCCGTCAACACCATCAAGATCACCGAAAATGGACTGAAAGGCTTCAATACAGACGCCTATGGTTTTGAAAAATCGCTTGATCCCTTGTTAAGACCGCATCACAAAAAGGCCCTGATCTTAGGCACGGGCGGTGCTTCCAAAGCGATCCGTTTTGTACTCGAAGAAATGGGCATAAGCACCACCTACGTTTCGCGAAGCAAAAAAGCGGGACAGTACACCTATGATGAACTGGACAAGGCCATCATGGAAGAAAACACCCTGGTCGTGAACTGTACGCCCTTGGGCACCCACCCTGATATTGAAAAAAAACCTGACATTCCCTATCAACACATTGGAAAGGAACATTTGCTCTACGATCTGATCTACAACCCAGCCAAAACCACTTTCCTTGCCTTGGGGGAAGCCCAGGGCGCAACTATCCAGAATGGTCTCGGGATGCTGCAATGGCAGGCCGAAAAGGCTTGGGAAATCTGGAACACACCTTAAAAAAGGCCTTCCGCATACCATTTTGATATATCCAAACATCTTATTGCCAAGGCAAAAGAAGAATCAATACTTTTGCTAATGGCCAATTAAGTTGTTAAATTGGCTATAATTATCATCAATCAAAAGCTAAAGCTACTTACCAATGCAGGACAACGAACACAAACTTCAGCAAGCTGAAGGTGGCACAGAGCAAACATCGGACAACAGCAAAGCATCTTTGGAAGAAAGCCCCATTTCTGAACCGAACGTGTCCGAGGAAACTGTATCTGAAAACAAGGAAGAACCCAAGGCAGAAAGCAGCGTTTCCAATGAGGACAATGCAAAGGATTCCGATGGTTCTGAAGACCCCATCGATGAAATAGACGAATCCAATGCGGAGGATGCGGAAGACACCGACAATGAAAAGAGGCACTACATCCCATTCTTGGATTACCACACCATGCCCATGGAAAACTTGGTGGGCGAGCTCCAAAAACTGGTGCGGAACGAAAAGGTACAAGCCATTGGAAAACATGTCAGTGCCATAAAATATGAGTTTGACCAAAAATTCCAGGAGTTTTTGGAACACAAGAAAGAAGAGTTCGTGTCCAAGGGAGGCAATGAAATTGATTTCAGGTACAACTCCGTGGCCAAAAGGCAATTCAATGAAGTATATGCCGATTATCGTGAAAAACGGGACCAGTACTACAAACAACTGGAACAGAACCTAAAAAACAATCTCCACAAGCGTTTGGAGATCATTGAAGAACTGAAGGGACTTATTGATGTGGAGGAAGACATCAACACCACCTACAACAATTTCAAAAACCTTCAGGAAAGTTGGAAAAATGCAGGCCCCATTCCCCGCAACAACTATAATGATGTTTGGCGCACCTACCATCACCACATGGAAATCTTCTACGATTTCCTGCACCTGAACCGGGAACTGCGCGACCTGGATTTCAAACACAACCTGGAAGAAAAACAAAAATTGGTGGAGCGGGCAGAGGCCTTGGCCGATGAACCCGACCTGAACAAAGCCTTTAGGGAACTCCAGACCCTTCATAAAATTTGGAAAGAGGACATTGGCCCCGTGGCAAAGGAGAATCGGGAAGAAATCTGGGAAAGGTTCAGCAATGCCACCAAGGCCATGCACCAGCGAAGGCAAGAGCATTTCCAAGAACAGGAAAAGGTCTATGAAAAAAATCTGGAGAAAAAACAGGAGATCATAGCCTCCATTGCACAGATTTCCGGAAATGTGGCCAATAGCCACAGGGCACTTCAACAACAAATCAGTGAAGTTGAAAAGCTGAGGGATTCCTTCTTCAAAGCCGGCAAGGTACCGCAACGGGTAAATGAGGAAACCTGGAGCCACTTTAAGGATGCTGTCCGTAAATTCAATAGGAACAAGAACGCTTTTTACAAGAACCAGAAAAAAGAGCAACAGCATAACCTCGACAAGAAACAGGCTCTTTTGGACTTGGCCATTTCCTTAAAGGACCGGGATGATTGGGAGGAAGTCACCCCCGAAATGAAGCGCATCCAAAGTGAATGGAAGAAAATCGGCCACGTTCCCAGAAGGTATTCGGACAAGATCTGGAAAGAGTTCAAGGATGCGTGCAACCACTATTTTGACCGCCTTCACTCGGAAAAGAACGAGGCACAGAAGGACGAGTATGAAAATTATGAGAAGAAAAATGCCTGTCTTGAACGATTGAAAGAGTTCCAACTGAGCGGGGACAAAAAGAAAGACCTGGCCGAAATCAAGGAGTTCCTTGCCGAGTGGAAACAATACGGACGGATTCCCTACAACAAGAAACACATCAATGGGAAGTTCAACAAAATCGTGGACGCCCTTCTGAAAAAGCTAGGGGTGAGCCGGCAAGAGTCAGAACTCATCAAATATGGAAACAAAGTACAAGAGCTGGCCAAAACGGAGGACGACCGTGCCATTGGCAATGAACGGGTCTTCATCCGAAGAAAAATCGATGAGAGCAAGTCCGAGATACGCCAGTTGGAGAACAACCTTCAATTCTTTTCCAACAGTTCCGAGGACAACCCTTTGGTGCAAGAGGTGATCAAAAATATAGACAAGCAGAAAGAAGCCCTACAGACCTGGAAAGAAAAGCTCAAAAAGCTCAACATACTTGAGAACAGGCTCAATAGGGAGGCCGAAGAGGAAGAGAACAGTAATGAAGAAGAATAAAAATCGCCCCAAAATTGGGGCGATAATTTTTGGGTCCGGTTCAATATTGCTCCAACAGATACCTTATCAAATCCGTGGTGGTGACAATGCCCACCAGCTTTCCATCATCCACAACCGGGAGGGCGTGGAACTCCTTTTGCGATAAAAACTGCGCCACATTCCTGATCGTGGTCATAGAGGTAACGGTCACCACATCGTGCACCATCACTTGGGGTATGGTGAACATATTGTAGACTATGGTGTCCACATACTCCTCATGTTCGTCTATGGCATCCGCAAAACTGATGCGGAGCAGATCCGTGTAGCTCAATATTCCAATGATGGTATCGCCCTTTACCACTGGAATATGTCTGATATGATGCTTCTTGAAAAGTCTTTCGGCAGTGACCAAGTCATCTTTTGGCCCCAATGTGACCAATTTTTTGGTCATGATCTCGGAAACAGGCACACCTTTTTTCATCCTTGTAGAAGTTTATTGTTCCTCATATAAAGCTAGTGTGATCATACTGGGAAAAGTATGATAATTGTCAGCGTCTGTGCAGGGAGATGCCTCGCTGACATCCAAAAAACAAACATTGGCTATCGCTTTTGAACTGTACACCGCATTTCTTTTGAAGATTCGGGGATAAAGGGGAAATTTCTGAGGAAAATCAAACCAAGTACCAACCAAAACACCTTTTACCAATGACCAAAAGAACTATTTTCTTGGCCCTATATCTTTTGTTAGGCTTCCAAGCATTTTCCCAATCATACTATTATGAGACCAGCTGGATCAGCAACAGTGTGAAGTACACTGGTTTTGTGTTCTTTTATAGTGATACCGAGGCCTTGATCCGGATAAAATATTTTACCAACGGCTCGGACAAAGTGGCCCAATATAAAGGCACTTTTAAAGAGTTTACCAAGAGCGATGGTACCAAGGATTATTTTCTGGATGGAGAAAACCCATTAATTATCAGAGGTCCTGAAAGTTCCAGTTACAGTCCCGACAACTTTTATCTGGAAGAAATGTCCGATGGCACATTCAAGGCCTACACGGTGGATGACAATGCTTTTGCTGGCGGGGATATCACACAACACATGAAGCCTGCACTCTATTGGATCAACCTAGATCCAAAATCGGTCAACGAAGGTTACCTGGACGATTTCATCAACAAAGACGAGGACATCTATAAGGCCTTGTTATTTAACAATTTCGGGGAACTGGAACTTCCCATCTATACCAATGCCATAACAGCGTTCGCAAATGGAGAAATAGAGGGTGAGTCCGTCTGGTCGGTGGTAATGAGCGACATGGGAAACAATTCCTATGAAAAACAAAAAATATTCCATTCGGAAACTTTCCCTTCCGATTGGATCAAAACCCACTGGGAATTGGGGTACACCATTACCTCTGTCGAGTTCGACAAAACCAAAAACACCTTTTTATTGGTCATGAGCAAAACTTCCCGATGGGGGATTCAATCCTGGAAATTATCTGAATTTTTTCCCAAGGATTGGATCAACGAAAAATGGAACAATGGTTATCGCATCACTTCCCTTGCCTATGCCAATGGGGAATGGGTCGTGGTCATGAACCAAAATACAGGGTATGGTGAACAACGATGGAAAACCTACAACTCAGAGATACCCAAAGAGTGGATAGAGCAGAATTGGAACGAAGGTTATTCCATCACTTCGGCCAATTATGGCAATGGACTTTGGGCGGTCACGATGAGCACAGAGTCTCAGTTGGGCCTTCAGAGCTGGAAGACACTTTCTGAATATCCGCTAGAGTATATCAAGGAAAAATCGAATGATGGTTACGATATCACTACCATTGCACATGGCAACGGAAAGTGGTTCGTAGTGATGTCCAAAAGGAGCATCTATGACTACAACACATCCTATTCGAGCTATAGTGACATTCCTTTGGAATGGATATTCAAAAATACCAGGGATTGAGAAGAGGATAGCTTATTTAGCCACGTTCACGGAACGGGTCTCACGGATTACGGTCACCTTCACTTGGCCCGGATAGGTCATATCGGTCTGTATTTTCTGGGAAATCTCAAAGGATAGTTCAGCGGCCTTGTCGTCGCTCACCTTTTCACTTTCCACAATGACACGAAGCTCCCTTCCTGCCTGGATGGCATAGGCTTTCTGTACTCCGTTGAAACCAAAAGCGATGTCCTCCAGGTCTTTCAAACGTTGTATATAAGAGTCCAACACCTGTCTTCTAGCTCCAGGACGTGCTCCACTGATGGCGTCACAAACCTGAACGATGGGCGAGATCAACGTGGTCATCTCAATTTCATCGTGGTGGGCACCGATGGCATTGCATACCTCGGCTTTCTCCCCATATTTTTGGGCCCACTGCATCCCCAAAATGGCGTGTGGGGTTTCTACTTCCACTTCAGCCATGGGCACTTTACCAATATCGTGCAGAAGTCCGGCCCTTTTGGCCAACTTGGGGTTGAGCCCGAGTTCTGCAGCCATGACACCGCAAAGCTTGGCCACTTCCCTGGAGTGCTGCAACAGGTTCTGCCCATAGGAAGAACGGTATTTCATCCGCCCAACGGCCTTTATCAATTCCGGATGTAGTCCGTGTATGCCCAAATCGATCACGGTTCGCTTACCGATCTCGGCTATCTCCTCATTTATCTGTTTTTCGGTCTTCTTCACCACTTCTTCGATGCGCGCAGGATGGATTCGTCCATCGGTCACCAATCTGTGCAGCGAAAGTCGAGCAACTTCCCTTCGCACCGAGTCAAAACAGGAGAGGATGATGGCTTCCGGGGTATCGTCCACAATGATCTCGACGCCAGTGGCCGCCTCGAGGGCACGGATGTTCCTTCCTTCCCTACCGATGATGCGCCCTTTGACGTCATCCGATTCCAAATTGAAAACGGACACACAGTTTTCCACTGCTTCTTCGGTACCGATACGCTGTATGGTATTGATGACTATTTTACGGGCCTCTTGCTGTGCGGTAAGTTTGGCCTCTTCCAAAGTGCTTTGCAGATAGGCCATTGCATCTGATTTAGCCGTTTCTTTCAAGGATTCCAACAATTGGCTCTTGGCATCTTCTGCGGACAGTCCGGAAATCACTTCCAGTTGCTGCACTTGGCTCTTATGGAGTTTTTCCACCTCGGACTGTTTTTTGTCCAGTATCTCCCCCTTGTAATTGACTTCCTTGATCTGCTCCTGGAGCTGATCACTCAGTTTTTTGTTCTTGGCCAGCTCACTGCTCACTTGGGATTCCTTGTCCCTGATACGTTTTTCGGCCTCTGCTATCTTTTTGTCCTTACTGATGATGACCTTTTCGTGTTCGGCCTTCAGCTCAAGGAACTTCTCTTTGGCCTGGAATATCTTGTCCTTTTTGATGTTCTCCCCTTCCTTGTTGGCCTCTTTTATGATGTCCGATGCTTCTCTCTTCGCGTTGGCTATGGTCTTGGATGCCTTTCCCTTCTCCATGATCTTGGCTATGGCGAACCCTATGCCCAGCCCTACAACAGCTGCTACAACGATCACTATGATATTATCCATGTTTGATTGTGTTTAGTTAAAAAAAAGCCCACATTGGCCGAAGTTTTGTACAAACTCCTAATTACAGGTTTAGGGCTAACAGGCTGATCAAGGATCCCTTGGACAGGGCATGCTTTTACAACCTAAACTCACCCTTTTTAATTATAATAGTGTTGAGCTTGTCAAAAATGTATTACCAATGTGGGCAGTAACAATAATTTTATTTAAAAGAACTTATTCCACCAGCTTGGAATGTACCAGTTCATCGAGGGCCTTGAGACGCTGCAGGGCGGCCTCGGCATTTTCTGAACGGTCTATTCCACCTTGCTCAATCTTTGATGCAAATTGTAAGGCGCACATGGCCAGAACATCCTGCTTGTCCCGAACCGCATAGTTTTGCTCAAATTTTTTGGCCAGGTTCTCAATGTTCTTGGCCGCTTTTCGCAATCCTTCCTCTTGCCTGGGGTCTATCGTCAATGG
The DNA here is from genome assembly GCF_007785775.2 of Flagellimonas hadalis. Taxonomy (GTDB): domain Bacteria; phylum Bacteroidota; class Bacteroidia; order Flavobacteriales; family Flavobacteriaceae; genus Flagellimonas; species Flagellimonas hadalis. The sequence goes on along the minus strand of NZ_VNIK02000008.1, from coordinate 82,126 downwards.
ATATACCCTGTCAGCAATGGAAAGCTTTATTTTGAGCTTCTCTTCCATGGTTTCGGTACTGATCAATCCGAGAGCTTGGCGATGCAAACATCCAATTCGCGGATCAATGTATTTATCTTGAGCTTAGCTTCTGTTTTGCTAGTATTACTACCCAGCATCGTGTTTGCCATTTTCAGGGAATTATATTTCTCTTCCCATTCTGCCAAAGCGTCTTCTTTGAGCTTGCTTTCCTCTTTTGCAAGTTCCAATTCTTCTTTCAACTTGGTGTTCATCTGGTGCAACAGTTCCATTTTGTGCAGCAGTTTGCTCACCTTGTTCTCCAAAGAATCCACAATCTCAACAAGTTCGCCCATAGATGCAAACAACAATGCGTATTACACAAAGTTAACGATCCTAGGATAACTTCACAATACTTTTCGGTATTTATTCTTTGAGGCGGTTTTTGGACGGTCAAGAGGGCTTCAAAGGGTTTTCCATGAACAAAACATTGGTTACTTTCGTATGTAATTATAAAAAACCATATGCGCCTTTCTTTTTTTGCCTTCCTTTTTGTAGTTGCCCCAATCCTCCATGCCCAAGAAAAATACCCCAAGGAAGTTTTCCAATCCCCTTTGGAGATTCCCTTGGTGCTTGCTGGAACATTCGGGGAGCTTCGTTCCAATCATTTCCATTCGGGTATCGACATCAAGACTCAACAACGGGAGGGACTGCCCGTTCTTGCCATTGCGGATGGTACGGTCACGCGGATTGTGGTCTCGCATTGGGGATATGGAAAGGCGCTCTATGTGGCCCATCCCAACGGATACACCTCCGTATATGGACACCTGAAAAAGTTTGGGCCTGAGATAGAGGAGTATGTGAAGAAGGTACAATACGCCAAGCAGTCGTATGAGGTCGAGATCTTTCCTGATTATGGGGAATTAAAGGTGACCCAAGGCACCACCGTGGCCTTTTCTGGAAACACAGGGGGCTCATCTGGGCCCCACCTCCACTTTGAAATTCGGAGCAGCGTCAATGAAAAACCCACCAACCCCCTGCTCTATGGTTATGAGGTTAGGGACGCCACCGACCCTACCCTTTTGGGGCTCTACGCTTACCCTTTGTCCAAGGATGCTTTGATCAACCAAAGTGAAGAGAAGATACAGATCAATTACACAAAGCAAGCGGATGGTTCCTTTTTGGCGGACAAGGTCACGGCTTCGGGTTCCATCGGTTTTGGGATCAACACGTTTGACCGACAGGACATGGCCGCAAACCAGAATGGGGTTTATTCAGTACGACAAACCGTGAACGGTAGGGTATACTCCGAGTTCGACTTTGAAACATTTTCCTTCGGGGAGACTAGGTACATCAACACCTTGATCGATTATGCCCATTTTTATAAGTTCCGGCAGCGTATCCAAAAATGCTTCAAGGAGCCCTTCAATCATCTGAGCATTTACAAGAACCTTTACAATGATGGAAAAATTGACCTAGAGGAAGGCATGTCCTACAACGTGGAACTCCTCATTTCGGATATTGCGGGCAACACCATCACGCTCATCATCCCTGTGGAGGGCAAAAAAGAGTCTCCCAAAAAACTTAGGGACGACAAAACCACTTCTGATTTCATCATTGCGGACAAACCCAACAACTTCGACCTTGGAGCGGCCAAGGTCTATTTTCCGGCCAATACTTTTTATGATGATTTTTATATCGACCTGAAAAAAGGGGAGGATACCGTGATGATACACGACAACAGTGTGGCAGCGCACCGAAACTTCACCATTAGTTTTGACCCCTCCAAATACCCCCCATCGGAACGCGACCAAATGTTCATAGCACACCTGGACGAAAATGGTCGTCCTTCTTATTCCAAAACCTACAAAAGGGATGGCTCCTTTACGACCCGAACGCGCACCTTGGGCACCTATACCCTTTCCAAGGACAGTGTTGCCCCTTCCATAACGCCCAAAAATTTCAAGGAAAGACAATGGCTGAGCAATTACAGTTACCTGAGCCTTACTATTTCTGATGATTTGAGCGGGATAGACACCTATTCGGCCACTTTGAACGGGGATTGGATATTGATGGAATACGAACCCAAGACCAATACCATCACCTATAATTTTGACGATAAGATCCTGAATGCCACAGAGTGCGAGCTGAAAGTCACCGTTACGGACAATGTGGGCAATTCAAATACCTTTATCAGTACTTTTTTCAGGAAATAGCTTTATTTTTGCCTGCGGAAAACAGCCAGCCAGACGATTTTCACAGGAATACCCCCAAAAACAGGGTTGGCAATAACGCTTTTTTTAGGCAGATTACTTCCCTGAAGATCAAGAGCCTGTTCCCAATAAAAGATATGACCATGAAAAAAATCGTCTTCATTCTTGTTCTGTCCACAGCCGCCTTTGCTTCGGCCCAAAAGAACATTTATGAGAACACCCGGTTCGATGACCTTACCGAAGCCCATGAAATGCTTGCCATTGTTCCCTTCATTGCCCATTTGGAGCTCAAGAAAGCAGTTGACAGTGACGAACTGAAGGTTTTGGCACAAAGGGAGGGTTATGCGGTGCAGAATGCCCTGGAAACCTATTTTGCCAAACGCAAAAAACGGAAAAAGTTCAATGTGGATTTCCAGAACATCCGGAACACCAACGCTATTTTGGCCCAGAACGGTATTGAATACAACAATATAGACACCTTCACCACGCAGGAGCTCTGCGATATATTGAAAGTGGACGGCATCATCAGCGGGAATCTTAACCTGAACATCCTACTTTCCGAGGGTGTCCCCACAGATTTCAGTCTTTTTGATTATTTCAGCGGCGATGCCAATTATGGTAGGATCGGTGTGAAGATCAGTGATGGGGAAACGGGAAAACTACTCTGGAAATACGAAAACGAGATCACTAAAAAAACAGGGAAGAACACCACGGAACTCATCGACAAAATGATGAAAACGGCCTCCCGAAAGTTTCCCTACGACAAGGAAAAAAAAAGGGACAGGGATTGAATCATACCTGTATAAACTCCTTGAGCACCCCAATCGTATAGTCCAGATCCTCTTTGGTGTTGTACATAGAGAACGAAAAACGTAACGATGGTTTTGCCAGTTCTCCGTCAGATAGGATTTCCGTGAGCACATGCGAGCCTTTATCGCTTCCCGATTGGCATGCGCTTCCTTTGGAACAGGCAATTCCTTTCATATCCAAGTGGAACAACAGCATCAAACCTTTTTGCTTGTCCAAGGGCAAACGGACATTCGCAAGGGTGTAGGTACTCTTGTCCATATCCCCTGAAAGTCCATTGAATACAGCCCCGGGAATTTCTTCCTTAACTTTTTCAAGAAAGTACTTTTTGAGCTCCTTCACGGTCTTGGTCTCTTCTTCCAAGTGTTCGTAGGCCCTCACGAAGGCTTCTTCCAATCCCACGATATTATGGAAAGGTTCTGTACCTGCCCTGAACCCCCTTTCTTGGGCACCACCCACGATCAGTGGCTTCAACCCTGAATTTTTTCGGATAAAGGCAAAACCAATGCCCTTGGGACCATGGAACTTGTGTGCTGCAGCCGTCATAAAATCAACCTGAACAGATTGCACATCCCATGGATAGTGACCAATGGACTGTACGGTATCGGAATGAAAAAGGGCCCCGTTTGCTTTGCACATCTTGCCAACAGCCTCAATATCAACAACATTCCCAATCTCGTTGTTCACATGCATCAAGCTCACCAGTTTTTTGGAACTGTCTTTTTGAAGAAGTTGCTCCAAATGGTCCAGTTTCGGATTACCGACCTCGTCCAGATCCACATACCCAACCTCAATGCCATATTCCTTTTCCAGCTCTTCCACGGTGTGTAGCACGGCATGGTGCTCTATTCTGGAGGTGATGATGGTCTTTACCCCCAAATCCCTGACGGCACATCGCAAGATCATATTGTCCGCCTCTGTTCCTCCCGAAGTGAAGATGATTTCCGAAGCTTGGGCGTTCAAAGTCTTGGCAATGGTCTTTCGGGCCTGTTCCACCATGGTCTTTGCCGATCTTCCAAAGCTATGGGTCGATGACGGGTTGCCGTAATGCACGGCCAAGGCCTCCTGCATTCTTGCGATTACCTCATCCCTTACCTGCGTTGTGGCCGCATTGTCCAGATACACTTTTTGCATGGTCCAGTTGTGATTTTAGAGGGGCAAAAATACGGGAAATAAAGTTAATTTCTTTTAAAGTGGAGAGAAGGATTGGGGTATTAAAATGGAATTGCTTTAAATTTGATGCATGAGAAAACTTTTCCTTTCAATGCTTTGTGCCGGGATGTTTTTTTCCTGCAGCGACGGTGATCTTCAGATAGAGACCATTGATTTTGACAGTGTCTCCCTGCAATACTGTACCACCCCGAGCACAACGACCAAAAACATCCTCTTCAAGATCAATGAAAATGAGGCATTGATATTGGAACTTCAGAGCGGAGTGCTCAACAGGGGAGTTGTGGGCGATACCATTATTACGGAAAGTACCGTACCTGCCCAGTCACAGATCACGTATCGGATTTTTTCGGATGATGTGGACAAAAATTATTTCTGCGACGACATTCCTACGGCAGATCCTGTGGTGATCGATGAGGTCGAAGCCGAAGACGGACTGGTCATCATTGAGACCATCATGGATGCGGACAGCACCAACTTTGTCCATACTATAAATTTGAGCGGGATTTCATTTGTGACGGGTAATGGGGAACGCATCACCAACCTGAACATCTCCGAGTTTGGCGAGGTCAGCACAGCCATCCCTACCAACTAAGGATTCTGAAAAATATAGACCTCCGTAGCACCTAGACCATATTTTTGGTAGTCCGCATCGTAATACTCAAGGTTTTCATATTTCTGGAAGAGCCAATGCAACTCCTCTTTTAGGATGCCCTCCCCCACACCGTGGATGAAAACCACTTTTTGGATACGCTTCTGCATGGCAAACTCCAACTGGCCCTTGGCCTTTTCCAATTGTAGGTTGAGCATATCAAAATTACTGAGTCCTTTGGTAGATCCCACCAAGTGATGGATGTGAAGGTCCACTTCCATTTTGGGGGCATGCCGCTCCTTCGGTTTTGTGCCCGTGGACTTTCTTCGTTTTGGAAGTTCTTTTTCCTGCTTTACCTGGGCCACCTCGAAATTGGAGATGGAAATGTCCCTTCCTGTTTTCACCAGATCTTTTGCAGGATATTGCATGGGAAAACCCTCACTGGTCATCAAAGTGACCCTATCACCATCCACTTTCTGCACCGTCCCCGAAATGGCCTCGTCCAGCACCTCCACTTTGTCCCCTATCTTAAAAACACCCATACCTAAATATCTGTTAAAAAAATGATGGGAAAGATGAATCCCATAAGCAAAAATAATAGTATTTTTCGGCTGTCATAGTTATGATGTACGCACAACCGACCATATTCTCCCTTAGCCTGAAGGACTATATGCTTCCCTGCCTCAACAAAAAGTTGTTAGGGTTGGACTGTCCCGGTTGTGGCATGCAGCGTTCTGTAGACCTATTGCTGCACGGAGAGTTTGCGGCCGCATTCAAAATGTATCCGGCCATTTACCCCATCACCCTCCTATTACTTTTTTTGGTATCCAACCTCTTTGTGAAATTTAGATTCTCCCACCAAATCAGATTGGCACTGATGCTGACCATAGCGGGAGTCATAATTGTAAGTTACATCATCAAAATGAATAAACTGTTTAACTAAAAAACCTAAAATTATGGAACAACAAAAACTTCCAAATGCAACGCTGATCCTCGTATTTGGCATCATATCGATCGTGACTTGCTGCTGCTATGGCGTCATTGGTCTTATTTTCGGGGTAATCGCCCTGGTCTTGGCCAATAAGGCAATGAAGCTATATGCTGAAAACCCGGAAATGTATGACGGAATACAGAATGTAAAAACAGGAAGAATACTGGCCATTATTGGGGTTATCCTCAACATATTGGCCCTTGCATATTTTATCTGGGCCATTTCCTTCTTTGGATGGGAAACTTTGCAAGACCCAGAGAGAATGCAAGAAATCTTGGAACAATACCAATAATAGCATATGAGCCAACAACCCTTACCTGGGGCAAGTACTGTGTTGACAATGGGGATACTCTCCATTGTCGGCACCTTGTTTTGCTGTGGGCCTTTCGGGGCCATCTTTAGCATCATCGCATTGGTCAAGGCCAAAACTGCCAATCAATTATACCAACAAAGTCCTGAAAACTACACGGATTACAGCAATGTAAAGACCGGTAAGATCTTGGCCTACATTGGTCTGGCATTTGCCTTGATTTCCTTGGTGCTGGTCATCCTGTACTTCGGTTTTATCATAGCCATGATAACCGCAAATGGAAATGATTGGGGTGGCGGATATTAATTCGCCACTTCACTTATAAATTTCAATCGGTACAGCCTGAGTTCTTCATCCTCGTAGTCACCATCGAATTCCTCAATGGCCTGCGAAATGGAATCCGTATCGGCCTCCAAGAAGTAATCATGGATCTCTTCTTGTTGGTCCTCGTCCAGGATTTCATCTATCCAATAGCCAATGTTGAGCTTGGTACCACTGAAAACGATCTGCTCCATTTCCTTGATGAGCTCTGAAAGTTCCAGTCCTTTGGCAGACGCAATATCATCCAAGGGCAATTTCCTATCAATGCTCTGGATCACATATAACTTCAATCCTGAATTGGCCCCTGTGCTCTTCACCACAAGGTCATCGGGCCTTACAATATCGTTTTCCTGAACGTATTTGTTGATCAGGTCCAAAAAGGGTTGGCCATATTTTTTGGCCTTTCCTTCCCCTACCCCTTGGATATTGAGCAACTCATCCATGGTGATGGGATACTTGAGTGACATATCTTCCAATGAAGGATCTTGAAATACCACAAAAGGGGGCACTTCACGCTTTTGGGCTTCTTTTTTCCGAAGGTCCTTGAGTATTTTCAACAGATTGTCATCGGCCACGGCACCCACGGATTTTGTGGCAGTGGCCACGGCATCCATACTTTCCCCTGTATAGGTGTGGTCTTTGGTCATCAGGAAAGATTCTGGTTTTTCCAGAAATTTCCTCCCGGCCTCCGTCAAGTGCAAAATCCCATATCGCTCTATTTCCTTTTTAAGGAGACCGGCCACAAGCACCTGTCTCACCAAAGCCATCCAATAGGCCTTGTCCTTTTCGGCCCCAATGCCAAAAAAGTGCTTTTCATCGGTTTTATGGGAAGAGATCATCGCATTGACCTTGCCCACCAATATCCTGACGATTTCTTTGGCCTTGAACTTTTCATTGGTGTCCCGGACCACACTCAAGAGTTTCACCACTTCGTTCATGGCCTCTTCCTTGGGTTTTGGGTTTCGGGCATTGTCATCCATATCGGCACCCTCACCCTCCACCTCATCGAACTCTTCCCCAAAATAGTGGAGGATGAATTTCCGGCGGGACATGGAAGTTTCGGCATAGGCCACGATTTCTTGGAGCAGGGCGCTCCCTATTTCCTGTTCGGCCACAGGCTTACCGGACATGAACTTTTCAAGTTTTTCCACGTCCTTGTAGGCGTAGAATGCCAAGCAATGACCTTCTCCGCCATCCCTTCCAGCTCGGCCCGTTTCCTGATAGTAGCTTTCGATGCTCTTCGGGATATCGTGATGGATCACGAACCGCACATCGGGCTTGTCTATCCCCATTCCGAAGGCAATTGTGGCAACCACCACATCCACTTCCTCCATCAAGAACATGTCTTGGTACCTGGAGCGGGTCTTGGCATCAAAACCAGCGTGATAGGGCACCGCACTTATTCCGTTTACTTGTAGCACTTGGGCCAGTTCTTCCACCCGTTTTCTGCTCAGACAGTAGATTATACCCGATTTGCCTTGGTTCTGCTTCACAAAGCGGATGATGTCCGCATCCACATTTTGGGTTTTGGGGCGCACCTCGTAGAACAGGTTGGGCCTATTGAACGAAGCCTTGAACACCTTGGCATCGTTCATGCCTAGGTTTTTGATGATGTCTTCCTGCACCTTTGGGGTTGCCGTGGCCGTAAGCCCGATAATGGGAATATCGTCCCCCAAGCGATTGATGATTCCCTTCAGGTTGCGATATTCGGGCCTAAAATCATGTCCCCACTCCGAGATACAGTGGGCCTCGTCCACCGCAACAAAAGAAAGCGGCACCTTTCTCAAGAATTCGACATTGTCATCTTTGGTCAAGGATTCCGGTGCCACATATAAAAGTTTGGTGACCCCGTTGGCTATGTCCTGCTTCACCTGTTTGATCTCGGTCTTGGTGAGTGACGAGTTCAGCACATGGGCAATGCCGTTCTGTTCGGATATGCCCCTTATGGCGTCCACTTGGTTCTTCATCAGTGCGATCAAGGGCGATACCACAATGGCCGTCCCTTCCTTCATGATGGCAGGCAATTGGTAACAGAGTGATTTTCCGCCGCCCGTGGGCATGATCACAAAAGTGTCCTTGCCCTCCATGATGTTCTGGATCACATTTTCCTGAAGACCCTTGAATTTAGAAAAACCAAAATATTTTTTGAGAGAGGAATGCAAATCGGTGTTCATTAGGCTCATTTCCGCATTTTTCTATTTTATGACAAGCAACCTGAGGGGCCGTTGAATCTGTATTTTTTAAAGTCCATCAAAAGTACGAAGTATTCTATCTTCCATTATGGTCTGTAAAAGATAGTTTGATTAGTTTTGTAATCTTAAATATAAGATATTCTTTTAGGAATACAATCAGATAATCCGTTAATTACCTTGAGCGACACACAGTCCATTTTATCCATTGCAAAACGAACGCTAGAAATAGAGAGCAAGGCCATTGGGGATTTGATCGGGCAACTTGACGAACAGTTTGCCCAAGCCGTCCAATATATATTGGATTCCCAAGGAAGGGTCGTGGTCTCAGGCGTTGGGAAAAGCGCCATTGTGGCCTCCAAGATCGTGGCCACGCTCAACTCCACCGGAACCCCCGCCATTTTCATGCATGCTGCCGATGCCATCCATGGAGACCTGGGGACTATCCAAAAGGACGATATCGTCATCTGCCTCTCCAAAAGTGGCAACACCACCGAAATCAAAGCTTTGCTTCCCCTCATCAAAAGTGGTGGCAACAAACTTATTGGCATCACGGGCAACATGGATTCCTTTTTGGCCAAGCAAGCAGATTTTGTGCTCGGCACCTATGTGGAAAAGGAAGCCTGCCCCAATAATCTGGCCCCAACCACAAGCACATCGGCACAAATGGCCATGGGCGATGCACTGGCCATCTGCCTGTTGGAGCTCAGGGGTTTCAGCAGTGCCGATTTTGCAAAATACCACCCAGGCGGTTCATTGGGCAAAAAACTGTATTTACGGGTAGCGGACATTGTGGTGAGCAACCAAAAGCCAGAGGTCGATGTAGCCTCGAGCGTAAAGGAGGTGATCGTGGAGATTTCCAAAAAGATGCTTGGCGTGACCGCAGTGACCGAAAATGGCAAAGTAGTGGGCATTGTGACCGATGGGGATATCCGAAGAATGCTCAGCAAACATGACAATATCAGCGGACTCACGGCCAAGGACATCATGACTTCCGATCCAAAGTCGGTGGAGGTGGACACCCTTGCCGTGAAAGCGCTCAAACTGCTCCAAGAGAAGAACATATCACAGCTGTTGGCCTTTGATGAGGGCAACTACGCAGGAGTGGTCCATATCCATAACCTTATAAACGAGGGAATCCTATAATGGCTAAAAAACAAAAGAAAAGTCCGGATGAAATGTCCTTTTTGGACCATTTGGAAGAATTGCGCTGGCATCTCGTACGCTCAACCTTGGCCGTGGTCATCATCGCCTGTGTGGCATTTGTGTTCAAAGGCTTCATCTTTGATGTTATCCTCTTCGGACCCAAGAACATGGATTTTCCCACCTACAGGTTCTTTTGCCAGATTGCCACGTACTTTGGGGTAACATCCGAGTTTTGTGGGGACTCCCTTCCCATCACCATCCAAAGCCGGTTGATGGCCGGACAGTTTTCCGCACACATCTGGACCTCCATTTGGGCCGGGGTCATCTTGGGGTTTCCTTATATTTTATACGAACTCTGGAAATTCATCAGCCCTGGACTCTACGAAAACGAAAGAAAGCATTCCAGGGGTTTTATCTTGACAGCCTCCTTCTTGTTCTTTTTGGGGGTACTCTTCGGATACTATGTGGTGGCGCCCCTATCCATCAACTTTTTGGGGACCTATCAGGTCAGTTCGGAGGTGCTCAATCAAATCGATTTGGCATCGTACGTTTCCACGGTAAGGGCATCGGTGATTGCCTGCGGTATAATGTTCGAACTCCCCATTGTCATCTATTTCCTGACCAAAGTGGGATTGGTGACCCCCGAGATCCTTAAAAAATACAGGAAAATGGCCTTGGTCATTGTCCTGATCCTATCCGCCATCATCACCCCCCCGGATGTTACCAGCCAAATTGTGGTCGCCATCCCCGTACTGATCCTGTATCAGATAAGCATACAGATCTCCAAAATAGTCGTGAAAAGAGAGGCCAAAAAAGAAAAAGCGAAAAAGGATGCCAAATAAAGTAGAGGAATTCAATGCCTATCGTTCCCAAATGAACGAAAAGTTGCTTGCCGACAACAACAAGCTCATCAAGCGTATCTTCAACCTGGACACCAATGCCTACATGGCAGGCGCCCTGGATGTGAAGACCAAGGAACTGTTGGGACTGGTCGCTTCGGCCGTGCTCCGTTGCGATGATTGTGTGAAGTACCACTTGGAAAGCTCCAAAAAAGCCGGTGCCAACAAAGAAGAGGTGATGGAGACCTTGGGCATTGCCACCTTGGTGGGAGGTACCATCGTTGTCCCACACTTACGGCGCGCCTATGAATTTTGGGAAGCCCTGGAGGAGAACGATGCTTAAAAAAATCCAAAAGAGCGCCCTGCAGAAAAAGAATATGTTTAGTTTTGGTCCATTCCTATGAAGCTACGTGCAGAAAATATCATGAAGGCCTATCGGGGCCGTAAGGTTGTGAAAGGCATATCGCTGGAAGTGAACCAAGGGGAGATTGTGGGGCTTTTGGGACCCAATGGGGCCGGGAAGACCACCTCTTTTTACATGATCGTGGGGCTGATCAAACCCAATGGTGGCAACATCTACCTCGAAAACATGGACATCACCAGCTTTCCCATGTACAAAAGGGCCCAGAACGGCATAGGCTATTTGGCCCAAGAGGCCTCCGTATTCCGTAAGCTCAGTATCGAAAAAAACATCCTCAGTGTGTTGCAGCTCACCAAATTGAGCAAAAAGGAGCAACACATGAAAATGGAATCCCTTATTGATGAATTCGGGTTGGGACATATCCGAAAAAATAGGGGAGATCTACTCTCCGGAGGTGAACGCCGACGTACGGAAATAGCCCGTGCACTGGCCACCGACCCCAAGTTCATCTTGCTGGACGAACCTTTTGCCGGGGTGGACCCCGTAGCCGTGGAGGATATCCAACGTATTGTGGCCCAATTGAAGAACAAGAACATCGGCATCTTGATCACCGACCACAACGTGCAGGAAACCTTGGCCATTACCGAGCGTTCCTACCTCATGTTCGAAGGGGGAATCCTAAAAGCGGGTGTTCCAGAAGAATTGGCAGTGGATGAAATGGTACGAAAAGTGTATCTGGGGCAAAACTTCGAGCTCCGCAAAAAGAAACTGGATTTCTAAACCCTTCTATTTTTCAGAAGGCATCAATAAGGAAGCCAGGATATAAAATAGAATGATCAAGGGTATGGCCAAAAACTTCAAGGTCAGCAACATGATCAGACTTCCGATCAAAAACAGATAGCGCACACCATTGTCCTTAAAACTCCAATTTTTGAACTTCAGGGCAAAAAGCGCAATGGGCGAATTCAACAAGTAGGCACTCAAAAGCGTCAACCCGATCAAAAACCATGGATTCAGGATAATCCCATTCAGCAATTCGTTGTTATGGTACAAAAGAATCAGGGGAAGCGATAAAATCAGCAGCGCATTGGCTGGTGTGGGCAACCCCACAAAGGACGAAACCTGGTTCTCATCCACATTGAACTTAGCCAGCCGATAGGCAGATGCCAAGGTGATCACAAACCCAAAAAAAGGCAGCACGGTCATTTCGGCACCATGTCCAAAAACTCCCAGGTTCCAACCTCCCCTTTCTGCCATGTTCAACAATTGGAACATGACCACCCCCGGGACCAGACCACTGGTGATCACATCCGCCAGGGAGTCCAATTGCATGCCAACTTCACTCTGCACCTTCAAAACGCGGGCAGCCAAGCCATCAAAAAAGTCGAAAAATATCCCAATAAAAACAAAGAGGGCCGCCCATTCCAGCTGGTTGAGTACCGCAAAAACCGTGGCAATACAACCACTCAACACATTCAATAAGGTCAAAAAGTTGGGAATATACGACTTCATACAGGGTCAGATTTTCGTAAAAATAAGGCAAAGAAGTCGTTTTTCGGTTATTGGATGATTTGATTTGAAGTTTCAGGTTTCAAGTTTTTTTGGACTTCCGACTTCCGACCTCGACTTGGTTATTCGGTTGTTGACTCGAACTTATTTCAATAGTACCTGCCTTCATTGTGTTCCCCTGTCCAGTCATATCGTATTTATTCTGATATTTGCCGTGATGAATTTCAGGATGAGACCAAAATACCTTTTTTCATTTCTTTTGCTGTTGATCGGAAATGTGCTGTTTTCGCAAACACCACAACTCACCGAACGATCACAGGTAAGTCTGCTCACCTGCGCAGCGGGCGATGAGCTCTACTATGCCTTTGGCCACAGTGCATTTCGGGTGCAGGATCCTGTTTTGGGCATCGATGTGGTCTATAATTATGGTACTTTCGATTTTGACCAGCCCAATTTTTATCTCAATTTCGTAAAGGGAAGAATGATCTATTCCCTTTCCCGCCGCAGTTTTGATGCCTTTTTGTACGAATATGAACTGGAGAAAAGGTGGGTAAAGGAGCAGATTTTTGATCTGACCTTGGAGGAAAGGAACCAACTACTCGTCTTTTTTGAGGACAACTATCTGCCCCAGAACAGGGATTACCTCTATGACCCCTTACTAAATAATTGCTCCAGCATCACTGGTGATATTTTGAAGAAACAGTTTGGCGATGCCATTGAATTTGATGGCTCCTACTTGGACAAACCATATACTTTCCGTCAATTGGTAAGGCAGTTCTTGGACACCAATTCTTGGTCCATGTTCGGTATTGACCTCGCTTTTGGAGCCAATGTGGACCGAAAGGCCACGGTGCAGGAACATATGTTCCTCCCCTATTATGCCATGGAACAGATCCGCAACACAAGTCTCAACGGCAAGCCACTATTGAAAAGGGAACGCACCATTTTGGACTACAACGAACACACCCAACAACGTTTTTTCCCATTGTCCCCTTTGTTTTGGTTCATCTTATTGTTGGCCTTTACCTGCGCCATCACCTATTTTGATCATACCCACAAGACCAGAAGCCGTTGGTTGGATTTTTCGCTCATGTTCCTGACAGGTTTGGTGGGCACCTTCCTGTTGCTCCTTTGGTTTGCGACAGACCACACTTCAACCCCAAACAACTTCAACGTGCTTTGGGCTTTTCCGCTGAATGTGGTGGTCGCCTTTATTTTTGCTTTTCAAGATAGATTGCCCAAATGGTCATCGAAATACCTCTGGTCCGCTCTGGGGCTCATCGGGATTGTATTGCTGCTTTGGATAATCCAGGTACAATCTTTTTCACCTGTGCTGATTCCCTTATTTTTGACCCTGGCCATTCGGTATGTGTACCTCATCCGGTATTCCAAACTTTGAACCTGGCCCATAAACAGCATTCATGAACTTACTGACGGTAGAAAACATATCAAAATCGTATGGGGAACTGGTACTCTTCTCCGACATCTCCTTTGGCATCAACAAAGACCAAAAAATTGCGCTGATAGCCAAAAACGGGAGTGGAAAAACATCCATTCTCAACATCATGTCGGGCAAGGACACTTCCGAAACGGGACAGGTCACCATCCGGAAGGACATCAAGATCTCCTTTTTGGAACAAGAGCCCCGTTTGGATCCCAACCTGACCGTTGAGGAGACCATTTTTGCGACCGACAATGAGATCCTCAAGATCATTGCCGCCTACGAAAAGGCCGTGGAGAATCCTGAGGACAGTACGCGCTACCAAAAAGCCTTCGAGGCCATGGAACGCCACAATGCCTGGGATTTTGAGACGCAGTACAAACAGATCCTCTTCAAACTACAGCTTACCCAACTCGATGCCAAGGTGGCCACATTGTCCGGCGGGCAGCGAAAACGTCTGGCCTTGGCCAATGCCCTGCTGAACAAGCCCGAGCTGCTTATTATGGACGAGCCGACCAACCACTTGGACCTGGAGATGATCGAATGGCTGGAGGCCTATTTTTCCAAAGAGAACATGACCCTGTTCATGGTCACCCACGACCGGTATTTCCTGGACCGTGTCTGCAACGAGATCATAGAACTGGACAACAATCAGTTATACACCTACAAGGGCAACTACTCTTATTACCTGAGTGAAAAAGAGGGCCGGATGGAACGTGAGGCCGTGGAACAACATAAATCCAAGTTGCTCTACAAAAAGGAGTTGGAATGGATGCGCCGACAGCCCAAGGCACGTACCACCAAATCCAAATCACGGATAGACGATTTCAATGAGATCAAACAGCGGGCAAACCAACGGAGAAAAGACCATGAAGTGGAACTGGAACTCAATATGGAGCGCTTGGGCAGCAAAATCCTGGAGCTCCATAACATTTCCAAATCCTATGGTGACAAGACCATTTTGAACAAGTTCGATTACAACTTCACCAAAGGTGAACGGATCGGGATCATTGGGAAGAACGGAACGGGAAAATCCACTTTTTTGAACATCATCACCCAAAAAGAGGGTGTGGACGGCGGAAAGGTGGTGGTTGGGGACACCATCAAGTTTGGCTACTATACCCAAAAGGGCATTCCGGATAAGGAAGGGCAAAAGGTCATCGATGTCATCCGCGAGTTCGGGGACTACATACCGCTGAAAAAAGGAAAGCAGATTTCCGCACAGCAGTTGTTGGAACGTTTTCTCTTTGACCGCAAAAAGCAGTATGATTTTGTGGACAAACTCAGTGGCGGGGAACGCAAACGCTTGTATTTGTGCACGGTACTTATCCAAAACCCTAATTTCTTGATCCTGGATGAGCCCACCAACGACCTTGATATTGTGACCCTGAATGTCCTGGAAAGTTTTCTGTTGGATTTTCCGGGATGCTTGATCGTGGTGTCGCATGACCGCTATTTCATGGACAAGATCGTGGACCATTTGTTTGTGTTCAGGGGCGAGGGGGAAATTGAAAATTTTCCCGGCAACTATACCGATTACAGGGTCTATGAGAGCAGCAAGCTGATTGAGGAACGGGAGAACAAGGATATTCCTGAAAAAACGGAGAAGACCCATTGGAAGGAAAAGGAAAGCGGTGGCAAACTTTCCTATCTGGAGCAGAAGGAACACAAACAACTGGAAAAGGACATCCAAAAACTGGAAGAGCAAAAGGTAGCCTTGCAGAACAAGTTTGCCGATCCAGGTCTGAACGGGGACGAAATCAACCAACTTTCGGTGGAACTGAAGAAACTTTCGGATACCATCGAGGAGAAAACAGAACGCTGGTTCGAGCTTTCATCCATTTTAGAGGGATAAAATGGAAAGCAAGATTATTTCACATCTGAAATTTCTGCTTAAATCCACCAATGCACATGGAGTACACTCCCCCTTTGTCTTCCAGTATGTGACCCAGTGCCTGTATGCCGGAAAAAAAATGCACAGGGACAAATCCATCAATGTGCTGCTGAAGAGCAATGCCCACTTCAAGGCAAATAGTATCCATATGGACCCCAATCCTTCTCTTGAAAAAACCGTCAAGGAAATGTTTCCCAATGTCCATTTTGACACCAAACCTGCGGACGTCATCTATACCGACCGATTGGACAACACACGTTTTGAAAAGCTTCTTTCCAAAGGAACGATGCACAATGACAGCATGATCCTGGTGGAGGGCATCCATCAAAATGAA
Organism: Flagellimonas hadalis; assembly: GCF_007785775.2. Lineage (GTDB taxonomy): Bacteria > Bacteroidota > Bacteroidia > Flavobacteriales > Flavobacteriaceae > Flagellimonas > Flagellimonas hadalis. Next base: position 66,012 of record NZ_VNIK02000008.1, on the reverse strand, counting down.
AAAAAAATGGAAGATTGGAAGACGTTGATCGCGTCGCCCAAAATCACGGTGAGCATAGATATGTTCCATTGCGGGGCCGTCTTCATCCGAAAAGAACAAGTGAAGGAGCATTTTACGATTCGGATTTAAAAAAGTAACTTTAAATTATGGAAAATGCAGCAACAGACAACACGGTTTGGTATGTTCTCGCCATATTGGGACTCATCTATCTGATCATTCTGTTCCGAAACAAGAAATCGACCAGAAGAAGAAAGTCGAGAAGGTTCATGGAGGGTAAACGCCAACATGAAAGGGACAATGAACAATGAGCAATTACCAATGTTCAATAAACCATGGACAATACTCCAATCCCTCTCAAACGCCATATCCTCCCAAACCAATTTGCATGGATAATTGATCACTGTAAATTGATTATTGATAAATGAAAAAATGAAAATATACACCAAAACAGGTGACAAGGGCACCACGGCACTGTTCACGGGCACCCGGGTACCCAAACACCATATCCGCATCGAAAGTTATGGCACCATTGACGAACTCAATTCCTTTTTGGGACTGCTTCGCGATCAGGAAATGGACGCCCATTCCAAGGAAATGTTGGCCCTCATCCAAGAAAAACTCTTCACCGTGGGATCCATCCTCGCCACGGAACCCAAAAAGGACAAACGCCTTAAAATACCCCGTATCGGTGATGCTGATATCGAGCTTCTGGAAAAGGAAATGGACCAGATGAACGAGGAATTGCCCGAAATGACACATTTTATCCTTCCCGGCGGGCACACCACCGTGTCATACTGTCATATTGCCAGAACCGTTTGCCGAAGGGCGGAACGCATGATCTCCTACCTGCACGAAAATGAACCCGTTCCCGACACCTTGCTTTCCTATATCAACCGTCTTTCCGATTATCTCTTTGTATTGGCACGGAAGTTGTCCAAGGAGTTAAAAGCCCAAGAAGTCAAGTGGATCCCGGAGAAGTTGGACCAATAAAATCGTTTTTTTTGACGCCAAAGTTTTGCCAACATCAAAATAATTTTTAAATAATGTTGTTTTTACTTGGCGAATTGGGTTTAAAAATTATTTTTGCAAAAAATTTAAAATCAAACCGTTACTATGTACTGGACGTTAGAACTAGCCTCATATTTGAGTGATGCGCCTTGGCCAGCCACCAAGGACGAACTGATAGATTATGCTATCCGTACCGGAGCACCATTGGAAGTTGTAGAAAATTTACAGTCCATGGAAGAAGAAGGCGGCGAAATATATGAGTCCATCGAAGAAATATGGCCTGATTATCCCACCGAGGAAGATTACCTCTGGAACGAGGATGAATATTGATATCAATAAAACAAGCACAATAAAAAGTCTCATTTGAGGCTTTTTTTTATGTAATTTTGACAGCCCAGCAAAAGAATTTCCCGACATTCCCGTCAATGGAACAGCTTTTGCCATTCTAACGAAAATACAATTCATGAGTTTTATCAATTCCGTACTAAAGGTTTTTGTGGGAGACAAATCGGAGAAAGATGTAAAGTCCCTACAACCCTTGGTAAAAGAGATAAAATCCTTTGAGCAGCAGCTGGAAGGATTGACCCACGACGAACTGAGACAAAAAACAGTTGCTTTCAAGGCAAGGATCGCCGAGGATTGCAAAACGGTCAATGACAATATCGCCGAACTTCAGAAAGAGGTCGAAAATTCCAACGACATCGACCGCAACGAGGAAATGTATGCCGAGATAGACAAGCTGAACGAAGAGGCCTATAAAATTTCCGAAAAGACACTCAACGATATCCTTCCCGAAGCCTTTGCCGTAGTAAAGGAGACCGCCAAACGGTTTGCCGCCAACGAGACACTCACTGTACTGGCCACCGAATTTGACAGAAAACTGTCGGGCGACAAGGATTATGTGACGCTCGAGGGCGACAAGGCCATTTGGAACAACTCTTGGGACGCTGCAGGAAAAGAGGTCACTTGGGACATGGTGCACTACGATGTACAGCTCATTGGCGGTATTGCCCTCCATCAAGGAAAGATTGCGGAAATGCAGACCGGGGAAGGTAAGACCCTTGTGGCCACACTCCCACTCTATCTGAACGCCCTAGCAGGCAAAGGGGCACATTTGGTGACCGTGAACGATTATTTGGCCAAAAGGGACAGCGCCTGGATGGCCCCCATTTTTGAGTTCCATGGACTTTCCGTGGATTGTATCGACAAGCACAGGCCCAATTCCGACGGAAGAAGGGCCGCCTACAATGCTGACATCACCTATGGGACCAACAACGAATTTGGTTTTGACTACCTACGTGACAATATGGCGCACACCCCGGACGATCTGGTACAGCGCCCACATCACTACGCCATTGTGGATGAGGTGGATTCCGTTCTCATCGACGATGCACGTACCCCATTGATCATCTCCGGTCCCGTGCCCGAGGGTGACCGCCACGAGTTCAACGAACTAAGGCCAAAAGTGGCCGACATTGTACAGCAACAACGCCAACACTTGACGGGCGTGCTTGCCGAGGCCAAAAAACTCATTGCCGCCGGAGATACCAAAGAGGGCGGGTTCCTTCTGCTCCGTGTGCACCGAGGACTTCCCAAGAACAAGGCACTCATCAAGTTTTTGAGTGAGGAAGGCGTGAAACAACTCCTCCAGAAAACAGAAAACTACTACATGCAGGACAACAACAGGGAAATGCCCAAAGTGGATGCCGACCTGTTGTTCGTGATCGATGAGAAGAACAACCAGATAGAATTGACCGATAAAGGGGTCGATTACATTTCCGGGGACAAGGACAAGGATTTCTTCGTGATGCCGGACATTGGCAGTGAGATTGCCAAAATCGAGCGTCAGGATCTGGAGATTGAAAAAGAAGCCGAGCTCAAGGAAGAGCTTTTCAAGGATTTTGCCATCAAGAGCGAGCGGATCCATACCATGACCCAATTGTTGAAGGCCTATACCCTATTTGAAAAGGATGTGGAGTATGTGGTGATTGACAATAAGGTGATGATCGTGGATGAGCAGACTGGACGTATCATGGACGGCAGACGATATTCCGATGGACTCCATCAGGCCATCGAGGCCAAGGAGAACGTGAAGATCGAGGCCATGACCCAGACCTTCGCCACCATCACCCTGCAAAATTACTTTAGGATGTACAACAAGCTGGCCGGTATGACCGGTACGGCTGTAACCGAAGCAGGCGAGTTTTGGGAGATCTACAAGTTGGATGTCATGGAAATCCCTACCAATAGGCCCATTGCAAGACATGACCGCCATGATCTCATCTACAAGACCAAGCGCGAAAAATACAACGCCATCATTGAGGAGGTGACCAACCTTTCCACTGCGGGCAGACCCGTTTTGATCGGTACCACTTCGGTGGAAATTTCGGAACTGCTCTCCAAACTGTTGAGTGTCCGTAAAATTTCCCACAATGTACTGAACGCCAAACTCCACAAAAAGGAGGCCGACATCGTCGCCGAAGCAGGAAAATCAGGGGTGGTCACCATTGCCACCAACATGGCCGGTAGGGGTACGGACATTAAGCTCACCACGGATGTAAAGGGAGCGGGCGGACTTGCCATCATCGGTACGGAGCGCCACGATTCCAGACGGGTGGACAGGCAGTTGAGAGGTCGTTCCGGGCGTCAAGGAGACCCGGGAAGCTCGCAGTTCTATGTTTCCTTGGAAGACAACCTGATGCGTTTGTTCGGATCGGACCGTGTGGCCAAGATGATGGACCGTATGGGTCTGGAGGAAGGCGAGGTCATCCAACACTCCATGATGACCCGATCTATAGAACGGGCCCAGAAAAAAGTGGAGGAAAACAACTTTGGCATCCGTAAACGCCTATTGGAATATGATGATGTGATGAACGCCCAGCGTGAGGTGGTGTACAAGAGAAGAAAGCACGCCCTTCAAGGCGAGCGCCTCAAAGTGGACATCGCCAACATGATCTATGACACCTGCGAGCTGATCGCGGAGACCAACAAAATGGCCGATGACTTCAAAAACTTCGAGTTTGAGCTCATCAAATATTTCTCCATCACTTCGCCCATCAGCGAGGAAGAGTTCAAAAAGATGAACTTCCAGGAAATAGCCAATACCATTTACAAGGCATCCTACGATTTCTACAAGAACAAAATGGAGCGTAGTGCCACCGTGGCTTTCCAGGTCATCAAAAAGGTGTATGAGGACCAAGCCAACAAGTTCGAGCGCATTGTGGTCCCTTTCACGGACGGCATCAAGACCTTGAACGTGGTCACCAATCTGGAAAAGGCCTATAATACGGATGGAAAGCAATTGATCACGGATTTTGAGAAGAACATCACCTTGGCCATCATCGATGATGCCTGGAAAACCCATTTACGCAAGATGGACGAGTTGAAACAATCCGTACAGTTGGCCGTCCATGAGCAAAAAGATCCTTTGCTGATCTATAAGTTCGAGGCGTTCGAACTCTTCAAGGAAATGATAGACAAAGTGAACAAAGAGGTTATTTCCTTCCTTTTCAAAGGGGAACTGCCATCGCAGAACACCAATCAGATCCAAGAGGCCAGGAACGTGCAACGACCCAAGGAAAACCTTCAGACCTCGAAGGAAGAAATCCCCAACAGTGATGAGCTTGCCGCCCAGCATAGGGCAGCGGGCCAAACTCAGGGACAACGTCAGCAGGTGACCGAAACCATTACCAGGGAAAAGCCAAAAATTGGCCGTAATGACAAGGTTACCATAAAGAACATCATGTCCGGCGAGAGCAAGACCATGAAATACAAGCAGGCGGAATCCCTTATCGAAAAAGGGGAATGGGTCTTGATCGAAGATTAAATTAGGTTAAATGCAATCATACAAGTGACAGTTATTTTATAGCTGTCACTTTTTTTATATCAAAAACATATTTAGATTTACACCATAATACACCCCATTAAGCTACTTTTGCTACCCCAAATCAACCTTGGTAGTAGAGGATTACAATCACGTGCAGTATATGAAAGTTCCTGGTAAGGATAAATATCGGCTACAAGACAAGATTGATTTGATACTCAAGGTTAATTACAGTTCATCCGTTTTTGCAGCCCTGTTTGGGCTGATCTGCTTTTTTTTCTTGGACATTCAAGAGGTGATTCCCTATACCTTTATTGTTTATGCCTTCATCAACCTATTGAATACGAGCTTGTACCAGCGGCACAAAAATTTGGTACTCACCTACAACCTTACCTCCATCCTATCCATGATCGGGGCCATTATCATTACCATGTATAGTGGAGGTATCCAAAGCCCTTTCATTTTTGTACTGGCCATCATCGTCTTCGCCGGTTATGTGACCACAAAGGTTTTTGGCCAATTGTACCTGATTGTCAATTTGGCCGTGCTCACCATACTTTTTCTATATGACACCGGGGATTTTAGTATTTCCGAGAATACCGTACCATTGGAATCGCGCAGTTGGTTTGCCTTTCTCAGTGCAGTTTTTGCAGTATACCTGCTGGGCGGGGTTTTTGGGAAGAACCTTCTTATGGCCCATCACAAATTGTACAAATCAAGGAATGAGATCCAGGAACGTATAGAGGAAAAGGAAACCCTGCTGAAAGAGGTCCACCATAGGGTGAAGAACAACCTCCAAACCGTTTCCAGTCTGCTGAGCCTACAATCCAGGGCCATTGCTGACGAAAAGATCAGTAGTATCATCAAGAGTAGCCAAAACCGTGTGGTGTCCATGGCCATGGTACACGAAATGCTCTATAAAAGGGACGATTATCTTTCCAAAATTGAGCTTAGACCCTACGTAAAGGAACTATGTGATTATTTGGTGCGCTCCGTCAAGGGGAGCAACAGCAATGTCAAGGTGGACCTGGATATCGACGACCATAAGCTCAGTATAGATACCGTGATCCCCATTGGCCTCATCATCAATGAGACCATCACCAACGCCCTTAAATATGGGATAACGGATGCCAATGGTGGCGAAATCCATGTTTCGGTCAAGAAAATAGGGGAAAAACGCTATCAAATGTACCTTGGCGACAATGGGATCGGATATTCGGAGGATATCAACCCAAGAACATCCAATTCATTGGGACTTAAACTGATCTACAACCTAAGCCGCCAGCTTCGAGGCACCATCAGTAGGGACTATGACAAAAAGGGCACCTACTACTGCATTGAATTTGAAGAAATCATCGAAGAGTTCAATTCGGTGGATTGATAGGGTCCATCCCATCTGCTTTTAAGACTTCCTTACCCTGAACGAAAAGGCTATTGTGGCCACCACAAAGGCCAAACTGATAAAAAGGGCAAAAGGTATCAGAAGGTTTAGAACCATGATTAGGCCAATATCGATTTGTTTTTCTTTGTAGTAAAGGAAAGGGCCTGTTTTACCCTGGAATTCTTGAATTTGTACAATCTGGCCGTTTCTCTGTCCTTGCGGATAACTTGCTGAAAATCTACGTCCAAGACTACATCGGCAGTGATGGTCTCTACCTTTTTCTCTTTGGAAATATCCTGTGCCATGGCCATGGTCCCGAAAAAAGTTACTGCGATGATGGTCAAAATTGTTTTCATGATCTGGGTTTGTATTACGAGGTAAAATTACCATCGCACCTACCCGACCAAGATTTCAATCGCCCAACAACACTCTTTATTCGGTATAAAAACTTTTCTTGGGCGAAGTGCATTTTATCGACGACGAACGTATTGGAAGCAAAAAACAGGATGCCGACCGCATGTGCATTTCATCGATCTTCTGAAAAGCGAACTTTTACAACGTTCTGGTTTTAAGCTCCTTGTTTGTAGGAAAAAATTCTCACATAACGAATGCATAGGTTATACATGTCGCATCAGCTGTTGAAAAGTAAAAATGACCGTATAGCAGCCATTAACATTTTTTAACAAACCTTGGCGTAATACTTAGTACCTTATGGCAACTAAGTAAAAAAATGAACATTGTGAGAACTTCCCTTTTCCTATTCCTTATTCTGGCATCCACAAGCTGCCAGCCCAAAAACAAATCGGACAAACCCGAAACCGTCCAAAAAGCTGAAGAAAATGCTTTAGCGGAGGTAAAACTAACAGCAGAGCAATTGAAAGGTTATGAGACCGCTTATTTTGCAAGTGGTTGCTTTTGGTGTGTCGAGGCTATTTTTGAAAGTGTCAAAGGTGTCAAGGAAGTCTATTCGGGCTATTCGGGCGGAACCGAGAAAAACCCGACCTATAAAGAGGTTTCCTATGGAAAAACAACCCATGCGGAGGCTGTGGAAGTGTACTATGACCCAAAGATCATCTCTTTTGCCCAACTGGTACAGGTGTTCTTTGGTTCACACGATCCCACCAGCCTGAACAGACAGGGACCGGATAGGGGTGCCCAGTACCGCTCCATTGCATTCTATAAAAACGAAGCTGAGAAGAAAATCATCACGGATTATATCGCCCAATTGGAAGCTGAAAACGTGTATGACCGACCCATTGTCACCGAGGTGAAAAAGTTTGACAAATTCTATAGGGCGGAGGAGTACCACCAAGATTACGAAAAAAGAAATCCTGACAACTCATATATCAGAAACGTTTCCATTCCCAGATTGAACCGGTTCAAGGAAAATTTCAAATCATACCTGAAAGAGGATACCCATTGATGCAGGTGATAGGAAACTATTTTAAATAAAGGAAGGAAAGCTGAGTTGGTGTGGGCAATAAGATGAAATGGCCCAAAAGTGGTTGTAGAAGTATTTGGGATTCGGAATATGGTAAGATTTTATTCCTTCAGGACCACTTCGCTGTACTTGGAATTGATATTGATGGATTTGCCACCATTCTTGTTCACATGGTAACCGCTGAGTATATTGGTACCGGATTTTTTAGAACCTTCCAGTTTCAACGTTTTGGGATATTGAAGGTCCGATGCGGTCTCATTCACAAAGATCACAAAGGGGGCTGAGGGCAATTTACAAGCCAACTCTCCATTTTCCACGGAAACATCAAGGGATTTGAACCCATTGGATACCATATTGATGCTCAGGGTCCCGAACTTGTTGTTCACCAATGCCTTACTGGCCAGTTTCCCTATCACCACATTGGAGGAAACCGAACTGAGGTCCAGTTCTACCACCTCTTTCAAGCTGACCTTGTCGGAATAGTCTGTTTTCAATTTCCCGTAGTTCCATTGCTGGACAACAACAGGGGAATATGAGGCCCGGATATAGGTCCTGTCTCCATCAATTGTGAGGGCATGCAAGCTTGCGTAGGACAAGCTTGCATTGATGTTGTTGGTATTGGCCGCCAATTTTACCTCTCCATGCCTCACGTCCATGTTCAGTTTGAGGTACTTTGGCATTTTTATCTTGATGCGCTTTTTTACCTTGTACTCCTTGTTCTCCCCATCTGAGGAAAAATAGAATACATTGGGGCTGGAACGCAATGTCCTGGCCTCCTCCGCATATTGCTTTCTCATCTCTTCCCTTTGGCTTCTCAGTTCCTCACGCTGCTGCTTAAGGTCTTCCTGCATTTCCTTGCGCTTCTCTTCACGCTCTTTTTGGAGTTCTTCCCTTTGCTTGGCCATTTCTTCCCGGTGTTTGTCCCTATCCTTGGCCATTTCCTCCATCTCCTTGCCCCATTCCTCAAAGCGTTTTTTGTACTCTTCGTCAAAGGTCTTGTCAAACTTTTTCTTCCATTCCTTCAAGTACTTTTCCTTGTCCTTTTTATAGGCATCATAATCAAACTCCACAAAAGGGGTCGGGGGCATGGGTGGCATGGTCGCCATGAAAGAAATCTCTGGGAGTACGGCTATCTCTGGCATTTCAGGAATTTCTATGGTCGCCATGATATGATCAATGGAAGGAATCTCTGGAAAATCGAAATTCATTTCCTTAAAGTTGTACAAATAGGGGCCAGCACCTTTGGTGCTCACCTCAATTTCCTTGCTGTTCCCCATGATCTTGACGAGGTCCTTTTCAAAATACGCCTTGGCCTCTTCGTCACCCACTCCTTCGAGTTCCACCACCACGGTGATCTCCACTTGGTCCTTGTCCCAAGCTTCAAACTCAATGTCCGCATGGCTGGTATTGAGGTTCAGTTCGGTGTCCTTGTTTACACTGTACGTTTCCTTGTAGGTCTTTGATTTCTCCTGCGCACGGCAGACAAAGCCCGCGAGCAGCAAGAGCAACCCATTACATAATATGAGACGATTCCTGTTCATTTTTTGATGATTTTAATTGATTCAACTTTGTTTTTAATTTTTGCAACAATTGCAACCTGAGCTGCAGATTCATGATCAAGGCACTTATGGTCTGATCGTTGGGTCCCAGTTCGTTCAGTTCCTTGTTCAACTGTTGATATTCGTCGTTCAGTTCCGCCAATCGCTCCAGGTAACTGTCCATGAGCTCCTTATTCTCAGCGGTCATCTCCAAATCGGAGAGTTGCAGATTGATATTGGTGGTGTAATAGGTCTCTATTTTTTTGAAATCGGGGGATAGGTCGCCCAGAGAAATGGTCTGTTCCTGCCCACTCGTGTTTTGTCTATCCACAACGATGACATTTTCATCCGGCAGATCCACTTTGTTGGTACCCTTCATAAAATACACGGACAATCCCACCGCCACTACCACGGAGGCCGCTATTTGCAACCACAGGGTATAAACTTTCTTTTTCCGTGGCCCTGCCGGCAGTTGTCCATCCAATTTTTCAAGAAAGCGGGCCTCATGGCCATCCTTCATGGAATAGCGTTTCTCCTCCCTTTCCTTTTCGAACATTTTCCGAAGATCATGTGCCATATACCAAATCTTTTAATTTCTCTTTCAATTGTGCTTTTCCGCGTAACAACCGGGTTCTAGATGCCGTGTCCGAAATCCCCAATACCTGGGAGATCTCGCTGTGATCATACCCTTCCACCAAGAACAGTTGCACCACATACCTATATTTTCCCGGCAACTCCTCAATCGCTGCTTTTACCTGTTCCAAGGAAATGCTTTCCTCGACCGACCAATCATCTTCTTCTGCGACATGCATATAGTTTTCATCCAGTTCCTCCGTCCGTTGGTGTTTTGATTTCAGAAAATCGATGCTCCCGTTCACCACTATCCGTTTCAACCATGCCCCGAACGTGACCTCACCCTTGAACTGATGTATGCGCTGAAAGGCCTTGATGAACGATTCTTGGAGCACATCTTCCGCATCATCCGCATTTTTGAGGAAACGCATGGCAACCCCGAACATACCATCACAGTACTGTCGGTACAGTTTCAATTGTGCCTGACGATCGTTCGCCTTGCACTTTTCCACCAGTTCAATATGAAACAAGCTCGGTTCTATGTTTGGTCGTTTAGCTGTTCAACTTAAGGACGAAGCGAAAAACGCAACGTTGCAAAATAGGTTGTTTTTTGCTGATTTTTAACAAAAAAATCCCGCCGATTTTCACCGACAGGATTCATTTTGAACAGGTTATGCTTTTTTATTCGTCCAGCATCAGATTCAAGTGGACAGTTATATTGTCCCTAGTCGCTTTGCTGTATGGGCATATTTCGTGGGCGGCATTGATCAAATCCTCCCCTGTCTCTTGATCCACCGTTGGCAAATAGGCATCCAAGGTGGCCTCAAGGAAAAATCCTTCCTCTTCTTTATTGAAGGCTATGGTGGCCGTCACGTTGAAATCCCCGAGATCGTCCACTCCATGTTCCTTGGCCACGGCCTGCAATGCCCCTGCAAAACAAGTGGAATATGCGGCCGCGAACAGTTCCTCGGGATTGGTGGACTTGGGGTTGGGCTTTCCTTTGGAATTGGGCATGGAAATATCAAAATCCAATACGCCGTCCTCGCTCTCCACATGTCCTGCCCTACCTCCGGTATTGGTCGCTTTACTTTCAAAAATTGTCTTCATCATATCTAGTTTATAGGTTTCTGTATCGGTTCCATAAAATGACCGAACATTGAGTTGAAAAGTTACCAATTTGAATTTGGAAGTCCCCTACAATAGGTATTAAATTTTTGTGAAATGACCACAGAAAGGCACCGCCCCCATTCCCTTTAACCCACAAAAACTTTATACCTTAGTGATGAATTGAACCAGCATCGACCCTTGGCAAAGAAAAAGAGCACACCCGAAGATACCGTGTCGAAAATCAAAACCCTCCGCAGGCAGGAAATTTCCGTGGACACCCTCACCGAAGGCATCTTCAAGGGAGACAAGGCCCTATTGGCAAAGGCCATCACCCTTTTGGAAAGTACACAGCCCGCCCATTTTGAAAAAGCCAATGCCGTGGTGGAAAAATGCCTTTCAAGGCCGGTCGAGAGCATCCGGCTGGGGATTACGGGCGTGCCCGGTGTGGGCAAGAGCTCGTTCATCGAAACCTTGGGCACCACACTTACGGGTTTGGGCAAAAAGGTCGCTGTACTGGCCGTGGACCCCTCCAGTTCGTTGAGCAAGGGCAGCATTTTGGGCGACAAGACCCGAATGCAGACCCTTTCCAATGACCCCAATGCCTTTATCAGGCCCTCCCCTTCGGGAAGTTCGTTGGGCGGGGTGGCCCAAAAGACCCGTGAGAGCATTATGCTCTGCGAAGCGGCGGGATACGATGTGATCTTGGTGGAGACCGTGGGCGTGGGCCAGAGCGAGGTGGCCGTGCACAGTATGGTGGATTTCTTTTTATTGTTGAAGCTATCAGGTGCAGGGGACGAGCTACAGGGCATCAAACGGGGCATTATGGAAATGGCGGATGCAATCGCCATCAACAAGGCCGATGGCAGCAATGTGGAGAAGGCCAAACTGGCCGTTACCGAGTTTCAACGGGCCTTGCACCTATATCCTCCAAAGCAGAACGGATGGACCCCAAAAGTGATGAAATGTTCGGCTACCGAAAACACCGGTATCCGTGAAATCTGGGCCATGGTGGAAGATTTTGCACGCCAGAACAAGGAAAATGGCTTCTTTGAAAAAAACAGGAAAAACCAGAACAAGAACTGGTTCCTTCAGACCGTGGACGATCACCTCAAACAGTTTTTCCATCAAAAACCCGCTTTCATCAAGGTGCAGAACGAATTGCTAAAGGACATCGAGCAGAACAAAGTGTCCCCTTTTTATGCGGCCAAAATCCTATTGGACAAGATTACCAAGGAACTTTAAATAAAAGCGATAAATTTGCACAGATCAAAAATGAAATGAGCACCGTCACCGATTCCCTTTTATCCATAGTGGTTCCGTTATACAATGAAGAGGACAATGTGGTCCTTCTCACCCAAAAGATCCATGAAAGTCTTGAAGGATACCACTACCAGATTGTGTATGTGGACGACTTTTCCACGGACCAGACCCGAAAAAGGGTCAAGGATATGGATGATGACAAGGTCCATCTCATCGAACTGAAAAAAAATTACGGACAGAGCCTTGCCCTGGCCGCCGGACTCGACTATGCGGAAGGCGAATACATCATCACCATGGACGGCGATCTCCAGAACGACCCTTCAGACATTCCGCACATGCTGGAATACGCCGTGAGCGGAGAATATGATGTGGTGACGGGCATCCGCCAAAAACGAAAGGATTCCCTCGTGAAGAAAATCCCTTCCAAAATCGCCAACTTTTTGGTGCGAAGGGTGACCAAACTGGACATCAAGGACAATGGCTGTGCCTTGAAGGTATTTACCAGGGATATAGCCAAAGGACTGAACCTGTATGGGGAAATGCACCGTTTCATCACGCTTTTGGCTTTTTTGGAAGGCGGGCAGATCAAGCAGGTCCCCGTAAAGCACCATGCGCGCCATGCCGGGGTCTCCAAATATGGACTGGAACGCGTTTTCAAGGTGGTGGCCGACATGATGTTGTTGCTCTTCATCCGGAAATATTTCCAACGTCCCATCCACCTTTTCGGAATTTTCGGGGTGTTGCTGATCATCCTCGGGATTTTCATCAACATCTACCTGTTGATCGTGAAACTTGGGTTTGGTGAGGACATCGGCAGCAGGCCCTTGCTCATTTTTGGGATGATGTTCATCTTGGGGGGCATCCAATTGTTCACCATCGGTATTGTGATGGAACTGTTGATACGCACCTACTACGAATCCCAACAGAAACGGCCCTATCGCATCAAAAAAATTACCATAGGTGACGGAAAAGCTGCGTAAACAGGGAATCACTGTCCTAAAGATCATTGTAAGTGCAGCGCTGATCTACTTCATCTTCACCAAAATAGATCTGAAGGACGTTTTGCAGACACTCCGAAAGAGCGACCCACTTTTTCTGTTCCTTGCACTCCTGTTCTTTGTGGTTTCCAAAGTACTCTCCGCATTCAGGCTGAACCTTTATTTTCACCAAATAGGAGCCCAACTTTCGCACACCAGCAACCTAAAATTGTACCTGCTCGGGATGTTCTATAACCTCTTCCTCCCCGGGGGAATCGGTGGGGATGCCTACAAGGGCTACGTGGTCCAAAAAGCCTATCAACCCGGTACCAAAAAAGTGGTTTCAAGTCTGCTGCTGGACCGGTTGAGCGGGATGCTATTGCTGTTCGTGTATGCCTGCGCCCTTGCCTTATTATCGGAAAATGCATTCCTCCAATCCTTTTTCTGGCTGCTGATGGTGGCCATTCCGGCAAGTGTGGTCGTGTTTTGGTTCGTGAACAAATCGTTCTTTCCCACTACCCTTCCCGTTTTTTGGAAATCGTTTGGGTATTCGGCACTCGTGCAATTGGCACAATTGGTCTGTGCGCTCTTTATTTTAAAGTCATTATCGGTTACGCTGGACGCCATCGAATATCTTTTTGTCTTTTTGATCTCGTCCATTGTGTCGGTCATTCCATTGACCATTGGTGGCATTGGAAGCCGGGAAGTCACTTTTCTGTATGGTGCCAAATGGTTGGGACTGGACGCGAGCACATCCATCGGTATCAGTTTTACCTTCTTTTTGATTACGGCCCTCGTTTCCTTTGTGGGAATCGCGTACCATTTCAAAAAACCGGAACTGGAATCGAATCAATCCAAATGAACCAAATGCATGTGGTTGAGCTTGCCCTCACGGGTATTCGGGTTCAGGAATTTGGCCTGTAGGCGGGTAATCCGGAATTGATCTACCGTGATCTGTTCTTCCCATTGGAACCCATTTTTCCGCAACTGCTCCAGTTCCTCGTCCGTGGCATAGACCCAAATATCCTTTTTATCGGCTATTTCCGACAGTGAAGTAATCTGTACCGGCTTTTTGTTGTAGAAATCCAACGACCAAGAGTACCTTTCTGAAATCTTATAGATCTTGTCCACCGGAATGTTGTTCTCCCTCACCTTTTCCGCCATGGTAGAACCTCCTTGATATTCAAGCAATTTGGGATAGAAATGGGCATTCATCAACCCGTTCAACACTACCGAGCTGAGAATGGCAACCGTCACGATCTTTGCATAGACCGTTTCTTTTTTCAAGATGAAATAGGCCGCCAACACCAGTGCGGCCACCAAAAGCAAATACCCGTACCATTGTTCCAATCGGAACACATAGAAACAGACCAACAACGCAAAGACGATCACCAATCCCAATATAAAATATTGGATGCCCAGGATCACCTTGGCCATTTTCTGTTTTTCCCGTTGATACAGCCCAAACAGGAAAGCGGCCGACATCACCGCATAGAGTGGAATCAAAATATTGATGTAATGCGGTAGTTTGAACTGCGCAAAACTGATCAGAAAGAATAGAATGGAAATGCCACCAACGGTCAGAAACTCCAATTGTGGACGCTGGGCAAATTTGGCTTGCCAAAATGCTTTCAATTGCGTCCAATAGCCGATTAATGCCAGAACGGTCCATGGCAAGAACACCCACAAGAAGGTGTGGAAGAAGAAAAAGAAATCGCTACTGTTCTTTCCAACGCCTTCACCGCTCATCCGTTCAAAACTCTGTTCCCAAAAAATGAAGAAGATACCGCTACGGTGGTCCTTGCCCCGAATCACCTTTTCCGGATGCAGGTCAAATTGATGGTAATAGGCATACAGCATTGGGGAAATGGTCAACCCAAAGACCAAAAGGGCCACCAGCAATCGCCAATTGAGCAAACGTGCCCATTTTCGGGTATAGGCCAAATGGCACAAGAGGGAAATCCCAATGACCACCAAGGCAATCTGCCCTTTGGTGGAAAAGGCCATCCCTGCCCCAAAGGCGCCCAAGGCGATACTCTGTAAAGTTCCCTTTTCAATAAAAGTCGCCAATTGCCATATCGCAAAAATGGTGAAACCGGTCAGCACGGCATCGGTGCGGATATCGATAGTGGCCAGCACTATGGTCTGTGCGGTCATGAATATGAGAGAGGCCAAGCGTCCCACATCCTTGTTATAGAGCAATTTTCCAAGTCCGTAGCAGCTGTAAGCGGCCAAAAACGTGGCCAATATGCCCGGGATGCGGTAGGCCCAATCGTGGATGCCAAAAATTGTATAGGAAAGGGCTGCCAACCAATAGTGCATGTGTGGCTTGTCCAGATATTCTTCCGGACCTTTGAAAAGACTCAAAAAATCATTCTCTTGGACCATTCGCATGGCCATCACCGCGAATTGGGCAGAATCGTTCTCGAAGAGGGTCACGAACATCCCGATGATGTACACCAATACAATCAGGGCAATAAAGAACCAATATCGGGCCGTGGAGATCATGAACCTATTTTTTGGAATGCAAATATAGCCAACCTAGCAAATACCCATCCGAAGAAAGACCCGACCAAAGCCCCGGTGACCACATCCAAAGGATAGTGCACACCGATATAGATCCGGCTGTAGGCCACAACACAGGCCCAAAGCATCAAGATCCAACCCATGTATTTCACCTTATTGCGAAAAAGAACGGTGAAGAAAATGGCCGGGCCAAAGGAATTGGCCGCATGGGCCGAAAAATACCCGAACTGCCCACCGCAATAACTTTTCACCAATCGCATCACGGTACTGACCTCAGGGTCATGGCAAGGCCGTAACCGGGCCAGACCATATTTGAAGAAATTGGACAACTGGTCCGTGCAAGTGATCAGCAAGGCAATGGAAACCAACACAACAGCAGTTTTCTTCAGTCCAAAATGTTTGTAGGTAAGGTAGAGCAACAGCAGATAGAGCGGAGCGGAATTACGGGTGGTGGTCATGAACATCCAAAAACCGTCCCATGCCTCCGTTCCCAATCCGTTCAGGAACAGGAAAAGCTCTTTATCGAACTGTAGGAGCTGGTCCAGCATTATTCGTCGTATCTGGAGACTTCCCTATCGTAAAACGCCGTGGCCGCCTCGATAAGGCTTTCGGCCGCTTCGGCAAGCTCTGCTTCGTCCTCTTGGGAAAATTCTTCCAGCCACTCTACTTCATCATCTTCCAGATTGATGACAAATCGTGGATATTCGGTATGGACTATGAAAATGGCCGTAGGATAATCGGTATTATCGGCCAATAAAAATTTAGGTAGTTCCATGTGTTTTCAATTTGGTCCCAAACATTGGGAGCCTTGTTATTGGGAAATCAATTTTTTCGTCAAATAGTTGAATCGAATATACAACATTACCGCCGATGCTGTTAGCCCCGACAGCAATCCGATCCAGATGCCCGTGCTGCCAAAATCCGTGAACAGTCCCAAATAGTAACTGATCGGGAACCCTATCAACCAATAGGCCACAAAGGTGATGAGCGTTGGGATCCTTACATCCTGAAGCCCACGAAGTGCCCCGAGCACCACCACTTGCAATCCGTCCGATATCTGAAAAAAGGCGGCGACCAGCAACAGCTTGGCCGCTATGACAATCACCTCGGTGTTGTCCGCTTGGTTCATCAAGTCGTCCACATCCAAATAAATGGTGGGGAACCAGTGCCTGCCCATCAAAAAGAGGGCGGCAAATACGATTTCCAATAAAAATGTCAGAAAAAAGATGGATTCGGCTATGCGCTTGAGATCCCTGAAATTTTGGAGTCCCTTTTGGTTGCCCACGCGCACCATGGCCGCCACGCTGAGACCCATGCCCACCATGAAGGTCATGCTGCTCAGGTTGAGGGCAATCTGGTTGGCCGCCTGTGCATTTTTTCCCAATACCCCACTCAGCCAGATCGCCGCCGTGAAAATGGCCACTTCAAAGAACATCTGCAAAGCAGAGGGGAACCCAAGGTTGATGATTTTCTTCATGACCTTTCTTTCAATCTTTTTAAAATTGAAGTGGGTCACATAAACCTTGAACTTTTTCTTTTGCTTCAACAAAAACCAAATAAAGGCAACCATTACCACACGTGACGCCAAGGTCCCGATGGCAGCACCGACAATCCCCAACTTGGGAAATCCGAATGAACCAAAAATAAGCAGGTAATTGAGGGAAATGTTCACCATGTTGGCCAAAATGGTGGCAATCATGGGGTATTTGGTCTGCGACAATCCATCAGAAAACTGTTTGAACGCTTGGAACATGACCAAAGGGACCAAGGAAAAGGCCACCAATTCCAAATATGGGATAGCGAGTTCCACCACCTCGGGAGGTTGCTCCATATGGTACAACAAGGGCTTGCAAAGCAAAATGACCCCGAACAGGGAAAGTCCCAGTAGTGTACAGAGTACCAAACCGTGCTTTAGAGCATTCTTGCCCGCTGCTTGGTCCCCTGCTCCATCGGCCTCCGCCACCAAAGGGGTTATCGCCGTTGAAAAGCCAATGCCCAAGGACATGGCAATGAACACAAAACTGTTTCCGAGGGAGACTGCGGCCAATTCGGCCGTACCCAATTGCCCTACCATGATGTTGTCGGCAAAGGCCACAAAAGTATGCCCCAACATCCCCAAGATAACGGGGTAGGACAACTTGAGGTTATAGGCGAATTCTTTGGTGTATTGCTGGAACACTTCGGTGGTTTAAAAAAGAGCGTAAAGATAGTGGGATCGGAATTTTTTTCACCCCGAATCTGTATAAACTTTTTGGGATAAAACACCCCTAAAGTCCCCTCAAGGGGACAATGCCTCTATGGAGTTCAGTAAGTAATTCTTTTGGTCAGAATGGTATTGTTCAAAGACCTTTTGCTTCTTCCCAAAAAACATCCATCTCGGCCAAGGTCATTTCCCGTAAGGTATTTCCCGATTCCTTGGCCTTGCCCTCCAAATATTGGAAACGCTTGATGAATTTCTTGTTGGTACGCTCCAGGGCATTTTCTGGATTGATCTTCAGAAAACGGGCATAGTTCACCATGGAAAACAGTACATCCCCAAACTCGGACTCCATCTTGTCCATGTCATTCTGCTTCACTTCATGCTGGAGCTCCGCCAATTCCTCCTTCAGTTTTTCAAAGACCTGTTCCGGGTGCTCCCAGTCGAACCCCACGCCGGCCACTTTTTCCTGGATGCGGTTGGCCTTCACCAATGCCGGAAGGCTATTGGGCACACCCTCGAGTACACTTTTTTTCCCTTCCTTCAGTTTGATGCTCTCCCAGTTCTGCTTCACCTCTTCCTCGTCCTGCACCTTGACATCGCCATAAATGTGTGGATGCCTATTGATCAATTTCTCGCAAATACCATTGGCCACATCAGCAATGTCAAAATCCTGGGTTTCGGAACCGATCTTGGCATAAAAGACAATGTGCAGCAACAAATCACCCAATTCCTTCTTCACCTCATCAAGGTCATTGTCCAGAATGGCATCACCCAGTTCGTAGGTTTCCTCTATGGTGAGGTGGCGGAGGGTCTGCATGGTCTGTTTTTTGTCCCAAGGACATTGCTCACGGAGTTCGTCCATGATGTTCAACAGGCGTTCCAATGCTTTTAGCTGCTCTGGTCTTGCGTTCATCTATAATATTTTAGCCAAAAGTACAAATCCCCTACTTTAGACCACATGGATCTTGGTGTTATTTGTGAAGAGTATCAACCATTTTTCAACACTTTTTCAAACGGAATAGAAAGGACAAGCCTAGGATGAAGTTCATATGTCTTATTTTTGGGAAAACATCTCGATCCATGAAGAGAATCCTAGTTGCCCTATTGCTCCTCTCCTACCTTGGCCATTCGCAATCCCCCGGACCTTTCGAAAAAGAGGTGGTGGATATCCAGAAAAAATATGACACGATTTGGGATGCATCACAGCCCACTATAGTATTCACGGGAAGTTCCAGTATCCGATTTTGGAACGATCTCCAAGAACGTTTTCCAGACCACCAAGTGTTGAACACGGGTTTTGGTGGCTCCCAGTTTTCGGATCTGGCCCTGTATCTTGATGATCTTATCCTGGCCTACACCCCGACCAAGGTCTTCATTTATGAAGGGGACAATGACATTTCTGCAAAAAAAAGATTAAGGGACATCCTCAACACATCTGAAAAGATCATACAGACCCTTCAGGAAAGAAAACCGGACATGGATATTGTCCTTATTTCGCCCAAACCCAGTATTTCAAGATGGAAGTTGCGGGGCAAGTACAGGCGTTTGAACAGAAAATTGGCCCAATTGGCATCAAAAACCGAGGGTGTGGAGTTTGTGGATGTCTGGTACCCGATGTTGGAGAAACGGAAACTAAAACAGGACATCTTTATTGAAGATGGACTCCATATGAATTCAAAAGGGTATGACATCTGGTACGATGTCATCAAAAATTACGTAGAATAACCAATCGATCATTATGATATACCGATCCTTAGTACTGTTCGCTGCCATCGTGTGTTTGGCCGCCTGTCAAACCGAAAAAAAGGAAATCATTTTTCCAAAAACAGATTTGACCACTGTTCCCTTGATCCCCAAACCTGTCAAGACGATTGCCACACACAGTGCCTTTGGACTGGACAGCAGTACGACCATCTATACCTCGACGGTTGACCCCAAATTTGAGGAGGTGGGCAAATACCTGTCCGAAAAAATAAAGGGAAAGACCGGTCTGGACCTTGCGGTGAACGCCACACCTGACAACAAGGTGGAACGGATGATCTATATCAACCAATCGGACAGTTTGGAACTGGAGTCGGCCGAGGCCTACCAGCTCTACATCAAGAAAGATTCGATCCTTTTGAACGCCAAAACCGCTGCGGGCGCCTTTAGGGGCATACAGACTCTTAGACAGCTTATCCCACAGCAAAGCAATGACACACTTACCGACCATCCTTTGTGGCTCATACCGACTGGAAAAATACTGGACGCACCCAAGTTTGCCTATCGTGGGGCCATGCTGGACGTGGCACGACATTTCTTTACAGTGGACGAAGTGAAAAAATTCATGGACATCCTCGCTTATTACAAATACAACACGCTGCACTTGCACCTTACGGACGACCAAGGATGGCGGATCGAGATAAAATCGTGGCCAAAATTGACAGAGATCGGTGCAGCGACCGAAGTAGGTGGTGGCAAAAGTGGTTTTTTCACCCAAGAGGATTATAAGGAATTGGTTCGATATGCCGCTGAAAGACACATCACCATTGTTCCCGAAGTGGACATGCCCGGACATACGAACGCTGCTTCGGTGAGCTATCCTTTTTTGAACGGTAATGGAAAACCCGTGAAACCTTACTCCGGGACAAAAGTTGGTTTCAGCACTTTTGACGCCCAAAAAGATACCGTTTACAGTTTCCTGGATGACGTGATCGGCGAAATAGCAGCCATCACCCCTGGCCCGTACTTCCACATCGGTGGGGATGAAAGCCATGTGACCAAGAAGAAGGACTACATCCACTTTGTGGAAAAAGTGGAGAAGATTGTACTGAAGCACGGCAAAAGATCCATTGGCTGGAACGAAATTGCGCAAGCTGACATAGATGCCTCCACCGTGGTCCAACTATGGAACGAACCGGAGCATGCCACCAAAGCGGCCAAAAACGGTTCCAAGATCCTTATTTCGATGGCCGGAAAGACCTATATGGACATGAAGTACGATTCCATTTCGGAATATGGGTTGACCTGGGCAGGCCTTATCCCTGTGGACGTGGCCTACAATTGGCTCCCTGAAACCTTGGTGGAGGGCCTTCCCGTGGAGAGCATCCTTGGTATTGAGGCCCCTTTGTGGTCCGAGACCATCGACGACAGTGCCGGAATGGAATATTTGGCCTTTCCCCGTGCCATTGGGTATGCTGAACTGGGCTGGTCCACAACGGAACATTGCGATTGGGAGAACTACAGAAAGCGTTTGGCGCAGCAAGTGCCCTATCTGAACGAGATGAAAATCAATTATTACCCAACAAAGTTGGTGGACTGGGCCAAGGAATAAAGTTTATTCTTCCTCGCTGGAAGCTGTTTCAGCGGGGACTTCTTCAGCGTCTTCGGCCACAACAAAATCGGTGATCTTGTTATCGACCAGGATGTTGTACCATTGGATGATTTTCTTGATATCGCTGGCATACACCCTATCCTCGTCGTAATTGGGGAGGATCTCGAAGAAATATTCCTCCAACTCAATTTTGTCGGCCTTGTGGTTGATGGTGGTCTTTTTGCCGTCTTCCTTTTCTTTTATCTTTTGAAAGACTTCACGAAGTGGCACTTCCTCTTCCAAGGTATAAATGGCGATTTCGGAAAGTACGCTCACATTGCTCCGCAATCCCACGGTAACACGCTTGCCGTCCAATAGGGATTCGCCGACAAAGCCGCTTCTGGTTTGGGTCAGTAGTTTGTAAAGTCCGGGCTTTCCGCCAATAGATAAAATCTTGTCTAGTGCCATTTAAAATATTTTATGCGGGCAAAAATATGGTATTATCGGAAACTGTGATTTTTTTAACGTCCTTTTTTGATATTGGGGAACCTCATCCTGTAGTCCACATCGATCTTTCCTTTGGAAATCTTTTCCAAACGGCCTTTGAGCAGGCGTTTTTTGAGGGAAGACAGCTTGTCCGTGAACATGATGCCCTCAATGTGGTCATATTCGTGTTGGATCACCCTTGCCAACAGACCATCGTAAGTCTCGGTATGTGGCTTGAAGTTTTCATCCAAATAGCTGATGGTGATCTCGGGTTTGCGTTTTACATCTTCCCGGATATCGGGTATGCTCAAACAACCTTCGTTAAAATCCCATTCCTTTCCGGTCTCCTCTGTGATCTTGGCATTGATGAACACTTTTTTGAAACCGTTCAACTTTTCCTGATCTTCAGGGCTCAGATCTTCATCATCGGAAAAAGGGGTGGTGTCCACAACGAACAAACGTATGGGCAATCCCACTTGGGGAGCCGCCAATCCAACGCCATGGGCATTGTACATGGTCTCCCACATGTTGGAGATCAACTCTTCCAACTTTGGGTGTTCGGGGGCAATGTCAGCTGCTTTTTTTCGTAGAACGGGATCACCGTATGCAACAATGGGTAAAATCATAAAACTAAAATCGGTTTAAGTAGGCCTGCAATATGAGCGTGGCACTTATTTCATCGACCAAGGCCTTGTCTTGGCGCTTTTTCTTTTTCATTCCACTGTCCAACATGGATTGTACCGCCATTTTGGAAGTGAACCTTTCATCTTGGCGCTCCACGGGATAGCTAGGGAACTTGGCCGACATTTTCTTTAAAAATTCCTGGATAAGGGCTTCGGATTCCGAGGGCGTATTGTCCATCTGCTTGGGAAGTCCCACCACGATCCGTTCCACTTGTTCCTTTTTAAAATAATTTTCCAAAAACGGGATCAGATCTTTGGTCTCCACCGTGGTAAGCCCGGAAGCAATCAGTTGGAGCTCGTCCGTGACAGCAATTCCCGTCCTCACCTTACCATAATCCAAAGCCAAAATTCTTGCCAAGACAATTTTTTGGCAAAAATAACCCTAAAAATGTTATGGCCTTAAAAATGGGGGCAATATTCTGTGGAGGGGCGTATCTTTGCGAAAAATTTAAGGAAATGACAGAATTAAGGACGCTCATAGAAAAAGCGTGGGACAATAGAACATTGTTGGAAGAGGAAACGACCCAAACGGCCATTCGTAAGGTTATAGACCTAATCGATTTGGGCCAATTGCGCTGTGCAGAGCCTACCGAAGAGGGATGGCAAATCAACGAGTGGGTGAAAAAAGCGGTGGTACTCTACTTCCCCATCCAAAAAATGGAGGTCCTTGAAGCTGGCATTTTTGAATATCACGATAAGATTCCACTGAAAAGAGGATACAAAGAGAAAGGCGTGCGTGTGGTGCCCCATGCGGTGGCCAGACATGGCGCGTACATTTCCAAGGGAACCATCCTTATGCCCAGCTACGTGAACATTGGCGCCTATGTGGATGAAGGTACCATGGTGGACACTTGGGCCACGGTGGGCAGTTGTGCCCAGATCGGGAAGAACGTCCACTTGAGCGGTGGTGTTGGCATTGGCGGGGTGTTGGAGCCCTTGCAAGCCGCCCCTGTGATCATTGAGGACAATGCCTTTATCGGTTCGCGCTGTATCGTTGTAGAAGGGGTCCGTGTGGAAAAAGAGGCCGTACTGGGAGCCAATGTGGTCCTTACCGCTTCCACCAAGATCATTGATGTAACGGGCGACGAACCTATAGAATTGAAAGGAAGGGTGCCTGCAAGATCGGTGGTGATCCCTGGAAGCTACACCAAAAAATTCCCCGCAGGTGAGTACCAAGTTCCCTGTGCCCTCATCATCGGGAAACGTAAGGAAAGTACAGACAAGAAAACATCTTTGAACAACGCCCTAAGGGAGCACGACGTAGCGGTGTAACCCTACTACCCCAACTCTGCCAAGGCATTTGCAACGGCTTCCTGTAAGAAGTGGCCATTGGCAATCTTGTTTCTCATGGTGTGCACATTGGCGACCATTTGGTCGTAGGTGGTCGCATCGATTTGGGCTAGTTTTTCCGACAATTCTTCCAAGGAGGCAATCGCAAACCCTATTTTTTCCCTTTCCACCAATTGGGCAACGGCCGCTTTGTCCCAAATGATGATGGGAAGGCCCGCCAATAGGTACAGGGACGTTTTGTGTGGATTGTTGTATTGGATGTACTTGCCAAAGTCGCCATCGCATTCCCTGATGGCATTTCCGTTCCATACGAGGCCAAAATTTCCCTTCAAGTGGTCCAGGACCTCATCGGGGGCAAAAACTCCTTGGTAGTGCAATGCGGAACCTTCTTTTACTTTCTCCTTTTGAAAGCCGTTTCCATAAAGTTTGAGGGTAAAGTTCGGATGCAATTCATCCAATTGGTAGAGAAAGGCACTTTTTTCCATGCCCAGTCCCCCTGCAAAAACGATTTCATTCCCTTGGCCCAAAGACTGTTCGGGCAGTTTCTGCCCATCGGCCAACAGATAATCGAAGAGGTACAAGGGAACCATTTTTCCCTTGTATCCATTTTCGGCGAACCACTGCATCATCACCTGATTGTGCAATATGAGCACATCGGCCTTGTTGAACCGCCTCATCTCCTTTCCAGCATCCCTGTTCTTACCCATGAGCGTTTTTACATCGTGTACGATCAAAATCAGTTTACACCTTTTCAGCTTGGCCACGGCCACCTTATAACCGAAAAATTTACTGAGCGGATATTGCATACAGAGCACCGATGAAAATGGCAACCGGACCAATCCCCATGTGATGCCAAAAAAGCTGATGATCGCCCCAATGGCCGAACTGGGATGGTTGCTTTGCCGGAATCCAAGGTTTTTGAATCCGGATTTGGACAGCACTTCCTCACAGTCCATTTTGGGCTTGGAGGCCGCATTTCTGGAAAACTTGTAATTTCTGGAGATATAGAACAGTTTTCGGTTTGGCATTTTGGTCCGTTTTTTTCAAAAATATCCTTTTTTATTTTCTCGAATCCATAAATTGCGACCAATCGCCTTTAAATTATAAACCAAAGATTGTGGACAACATGCGTGAACCCGAATATGATTTTCTGATTGTAGGTGCTGGACTGTATGGTGCCGTTTTTGCCCATGAAGCCCACAAAAAGGGGAAAAAATGTTTGGTGATCGATAAAAGGGAACATCTTGGCGGCAATACCTACTGTGAGGATGTGGACGGCATCAACATACACAAGTATGGGGCCCATATTTTCCACACCAACGACAAGTTTATTTGGGACTACGTGAACAGTTTTGTTCCCTTCAACAGATATACCAACTCCCCGTTGGCCAACTACAAAGGTGAACTCTACAATCTCCCGTTCAACATGAACACGTTTCGTCAATTGTGGGGGATTTCCACTCCAGATGAGGCCAAGGCCATCATAGCGGAACAGACGAAGGAATACAAGGACAAGATACCGTCCAATTTGGAAGAACAGGCGCTTTCGCTGGTGGGCAAGGACATCTATGAAAAATTGATCAAGGGCTATACCGAAAAACAGTGGGGCAGAAAAGCAACGGAGCTTCCGGCCTTCATCATCAAAAGGTTGCCCTTACGATTTACGTATGACAACAATTATTTCAACGATGATCACCAAGGTATCCCCGTTGGTGGTTACAACAAATTGACCGAAGGTCTTCTGGAGGGCATTGAATGCCGAACAAATGTGGATTTTTTCAAGGACCGAAAAAAATTGGAAAGCCTGGCCAAACAAGTAGTGTTTACCGGAAAAATCGATGAATATTTTGATTATCGCCATGGCAAGCTGGAATACCGTAGCCTTCATTTTGAGCACACGACCCTCGATCAGGACAATTATCAGGGCAACGCCGTGGTGAACTATACGGAAGCCTCCATCCCCTATACGAGGATCATTGAACACAAGCATTTTGAGTTTGGCAAGCAAAAGGCTTCGGTGATCACCAAAGAATACCCGCTGGAGGCCTCTTCGGACAATGAACCTTACTATCCCATCAACGATGCCAAGAACACCGATCTGTTCAATACGTACAAAAAAATGGCTGAGCAGGAGACAACGACAATTTTTGGGGGCCGATTGGCAGAGTACAGATACTATGACATGCACCAAGTGATCGGTGCCGCTCTGGCCAAAACAAGGAAACTACTGCCCTGAGAACTTTCCCACATCTACAATAGGACAAAAAAACCACATCCTTACGCAACCATCACTGCGGGGGCCTATCTAAAGGAAAGAAACTGCATTGCAAAGAACCCTTATTGGAACAACAATGGTAGGGGATTCAAGCAGTCAGTTGTTGTAAGAAAAAGAAACGGAAAAACAATTTTCCTCCTCTTTTTTTGTTATAGATTTGTAAACCATTAACCCCATACCAATAATATGGCTGGATTGAGCGCCCCAAAGCAAAAATTATCAGCACTCATCATTACTTACAACGAAATGGGCTACATTGAAAAATGTATAGATTCCGTTTGCTTTGCTGATGAGATTCTTGTTGTGGATTCCTATAGTACGGATGGAACCTACGAATATTTGGTGAACCACCCCAAAGTGACTGTCATCCAAAATCCGTTTGAAAATTTTACCGCACAAAAATCGTTTACCCTCAAGCAAGCGACCCATGATTGGGTCCTGTTCCTGGATGCGGACGAAGTGGTCACTGAAAAGCTCCAAAAAGAAATCATCGAGACCATAAACAAACCCAATGCCCAAGAGGCCTATTGGTTCTATCGCAAGTTTATGTTCCAAAATGAACCGTTGCATTTCAGTGGTTGGCAGACCGATAAAAACCATAGACTTTTCCGAAAAAGCAAGGTGCAGTTCACGGATAAAAAGTTGGTGCACGAGACCCTTGAGGTAGAGGGAAGTTCTGGTATCCTCAAACAACGACTGACCCACTACTGTTATAAGAACTACGAGGACTACAAAGGCAAGATGCTGAAATACGGTCAATTGAAGGCCAAAGAGGATTTTTACAAGGAAAAACATTTCAATTACCTATTGATGACGGTAAAACCATTGTGGAAATTCTTCAACCACTACGTGATCAGGTTGGGCTTTTTGGACGGCAAAAAGGGAATCACCATTTGTTATCTCAATGCACTTGGTGTTCTGGAAAGGTTCAGGGAGTTGAAAAGACTGGAAAAAAAGAACGAGCTGGCCTACTATTTGGTAATGCCGTAATGCGTCCAGACCGCTTTTTTGGACCTTGTTTCCTTTCGTATGGCTTGATTTTTGGCGATGGACTCCGGTGTCTTATAGCCCCTTTTATGATCTAGATGCACACAGACCGCACTGTAGCGCAGTTGCTTTGACTTTATCCCAAAATTGAAGAGGCGTTCGCCCAATTCCCGGTCCTGACCGCCATATTGCATACGCTCATCAAAACCGTTCACATTGAGGATATCCTTTTTCCATCCCGATGAATTGTGGCCGTTCCAACTGGCATTGGTCGGGGTGAAGGTGTTCAGCAATTTTGAAATGAAACCGCTCGCAGTGAGCTTGTTGTTCTTGAACGTTTTTGGAATGCCCTTGTCCATCAGCCAATGGATGTTGAAGCAATTTTGCTTTTCAATATCGTCCAAAGTGATCATTTTGGAAATGTTCATCGGCAGCATGTAGTAACCGCCCGAGATAAAATATCCGGGTTCCTTATTGATGTAATGTACCTCCACAAAATCCTCCCGGGGAATACAGTCCCCATCCGTCATGATGATGTATTCCGCATTACAGGCCTCCACGGCCTTGTTCAAGATCCTTGATTTCTGGAACCCATCATCCTCCTGCCACACATGCACAATGTTGTAGAACACCTTTTCAGAAAGTTCCTCCAGAAGTTCCTTGGTCTTGGGTCCCGAGCCGTCGTCCGCAATCACCACCTCAAAGTCCTTGAAAATCTGACAATTGAAGCCCCAAAGCACCTTTTCCAGCCACTCCTCGGCATTGTAGGTGCTCACTATTACGGATATTTTCGGTACTTCGCGTTCTTCGTGGCTCATTCAGGCAAAAATAGTAAAGTCTGTAATTTAAAAGATAACTTTGCAAAAAAGTACTGTCTTTTCAAAAAACCTGTCCATGGGAAAAGTAGCCCTTGTCGAGTTCAACTCCTATCATGACGAATGCCTGTACTCGCAGATCAGGTTTTTGACGGATTCAGGACATTCGGTAACCCTCATCATCAGCGAACAGATCCATGAAAGGGCTTCCGAGTATATTCACCTTGCGGAAGAAGTCGTCATTTTCCAACGTTCATCACAAAAAAATCTGTTCAAGCGTATTGCCTTTGTTTTTGGTCTGAGCAGGTTCTTGGGAAAGAAAAAGGTGGAAACGCTCATCTTCAACACGGCGAGTTCCCGATTGGAAGTCATCTTGCTGAGCCATTTGTTGAAACGAAAAACAAAACTTTTCGGGATTCTCCACAACTTGAAAAAAGCAAACCACAGTTTTTCCCAAAAACTCATCAACAAGGCCATAAAGAAATTCTTCGTGCTGAATGATTTTTTGCTGGATTCCGTCAAGTTGGAGGACAGTTCCCTTCAACTGGAAGCTTTTTACCCCATTTTCTTCCCAGAATATGACAGTACCGCTCCTTCAAAACCAGAAGGAGAGGTCTGGATCAGTATTCCCGGGAAACTGGATTTTGGCCGGAGGGACTATTTTTTGGTGGTAGAGGCACTTCGAAAGACTTTGACAAAATCCAACTTAAAGATCCTGATATTGGGCAGCACCAATGCCAACGATCCAAAAAGCCAAGAATTTTTGGACCATATCAAAATCCTTGGTCTTCAAGATAATTTTATCACGTTTGATGCTTTTCTGGACAACGACACGTTCCACGATTACATCCAAAAATCGGACTATATATTGATTCCCTTGGATTCCGTTGGGGACAATTATGCCAAATACAAGATCATGGGGTGCTACAATCAGGCATTCGGATACCGAAAAAACCTGATTTCCCCTACCGGACTTGAACATATCCCGGATATGGAATCCCACTCCCTTTTTTACACAGGTGCCGATGGACTATCCGAAGTTTTTGAAAGCATACGTACCGGAAAAAGCGACAAAAAAGAATACGTTTCCAAAAAGTGGGATTTTTTGGAGCAGAAAAACCGATATATCACCTTTTTGGAAAGCAATTAGAATTTTCATCCAATGACCGAAGAAATCAACAACTGCATCAAAGTGCTGAAAGAAGCGGGCCTTATCCTCTACCCTACCGATACCGTGTGGGGCATTGGCTGTGATGCCTCTGACCCCGAAGCCGTTAAAAAAGTATATGCCCTCAAAAAAAGGGCGGACAGCAAGGCCCTGATCTGCCTCGTGGCCAACCAAGCGATGCTGGAACGCCATGTGAAACAGGTGCCCGAAGTGGCCTACGACATCATGGACCTGGCCACCAAGCCCACCACCATCGTCTTTGACGAACCGAAGGGCGTGGCCCCAAATCTCGTTGCAGAAGACAACACACTGGCCATCCGGGTCGCGTCGGACAAATTCTGCCAGTACCTCATCAACAAATTTGGAAAACCCATTGTTTCCACCTCGGCCAACATCTCCGGAGAGCCAACACCAAAACGTTTCAAGGATATAGCCCCGGAAATTTTAAAAGGAGTGGACTATGTGGTAAATTTGCCGGACGAAAACAAAAACCCTTCCCCTTCCTCCATCATCAAATTGAGCAATGACGGCCAGGTGAAGGTAATCCGGGAATAGAATGACGAAGGAATTCCATACAGAAGCCATACAACATCCCATTTTTGAGCTGATCGGTTCAACCGCTGATGAACTGGGCATCGACTCCTATGTGATCGGCGGCTATGTACGTGATTACTTTTTACAACGAAACACTCCGAAGGACATAGACATTGTGGCCATTGGGAGCGGAATTGAACTCGCCCAAAAAGTGGCTTCCAAACTCAAGGGAAAACCTGAGGTCTCCGTGTTCAAGAATTTTGGTACGGCCATGATCAAACATCAGGGCATGGAACTCGAGTTTGTGGGCGCGCGAAAGGAAAGTTACCAACGGGACAGCCGAAAACCCATTGTGGAGGACGGTACCTTGGAAGATGACCAAAACAGAAGGGATTTTACCATCAACGCCATAGCCCTGTCGCTGAACAAGGACAGCTTTGGACGACTTTTGGATCCTTTTGATGGATTGTCCGACTTGGACAAAAAAACCATCAGGACCCCACTGGAGCCAGGCATCACCTATTCCGACGACCCGCTGCGCATGATGCGCGCCATCCGTTTTGCCACCCAATTGGGTTTTAGCATTGAACTGAAATCGCTTCAGGCCATCACGGAAAACAAGGACCGTATCAAAATCGTTTCCAAGGAACGTATTGTGGATGAATTGCACAAAATAACGATGGCCCGCAAGCCATCCGTTGGGTTCAAGTTGATGCTCCAAACAGAGCTTTTACCCTATATCCTACCCGAACTCACTGCCCTTCAGGGTATTGAAGAGGTGGAGGGTCAACGACACAAGGACAATTTTTGGCATACCCTGGAAGTGGTGGACAACATTGCCGAAACCACGGACAACCTTTGGTTGCGGTGGGCCGCCCTGCTTCACGACATAGGCAAGGCCCCTACCAAAAAGTTCCACAAAAAAATCGGGTGGACCTTCCACGGACATGAGTTTGTGGGATCCAAAATGGTGTACAAACTGTTCAAACGACTCAAGATGCCCTTGAACGAGAAAATGAAGTTCGTGCAACAAATGGTGCTGATGAGTTCACGCCCCATCATCTTGGCCGAGGACCATGTCACCGATTCAGCCGTCCGTCGTTTGGTCTTTGATGCCGGGGACCACGTGGACGACCTCATGACCCTTTGCGAAGCGGACATCACCACCAAAAACCCCAAAAAACAGAAAAAGTACAAGAACAATTTCCAGATTGTACGCCAAAAAATAGTGGAGGTCGAGGAAAGGGACCACGTGCGCAACTTTCAGCCCCCTGTTTCCGGTGAGGAGATCATGCAAACCTTCAATCTAAAACCTTCCAAGGAAATCGGGATTATAAAGGATGCCATAAAAGAGGCCATTCTGGAAGGTGAAATTCCCAACGAATATGATGCCGCTTACCAATTTATGCTGGAAAAGGGCAAAGAAATGAACCTAAAAGTCCATACGGAATGAAAAATAACAAAGCTGTAGTTTATTGGCTATTGACGGGCTGTGCCCTCATTTTTGTAATGGTCCTCGTCGGTGGCATTACCCGGCTCACCCATTCCGGACTTTCCATTTCCGATTACAAATTGATCCACGGGACCTTGCCTCCGATGAACGAGCAGGCTTGGGAAGAGGCTTTTGAACTTTACAA
Organism: Flagellimonas hadalis; assembly: GCF_007785775.2. GTDB lineage: Bacteria > Bacteroidota > Bacteroidia > Flavobacteriales > Flavobacteriaceae > Flagellimonas > Flagellimonas hadalis. The sequence goes on along the minus strand of NZ_VNIK02000008.1, from coordinate 35,011 downwards.
ACAATACCCTGAGTATCAAAAACTCAACTCCCATTTTGATCTAGAGGATTTTAAGGATATTTATTTTTGGGAGTGGTTGCATCGATTTATTGGGCGATTTATTGGAGTCGTTTTTATCCTGCCCTTCCTATACTTTCTTTTTACCAAAAAATTGGACAGGCCCACTATCAAAAAATGTCTTGTCCTGCTTTTTTTGGGAGGCTTTCAAGGATTTTTGGGCTGGTACATGGTCAAAAGCGGCCTCGTTGACCGTCCGGATGTGTCCCATTTCCGGCTTGCCGCCCATTTGACCACGGCCTTCATCACCTTTGCCTATAGCCTTTGGGTGGCCTTGGATTTGATATATCCCAACAAAAAAGAAGTCAATACAAAAATCAGGAACCTCATCAGGGCGGGGCTGGCCGTTCTCTTGCTCCAGATCATCTGGGGCGCCTTTGTGGCCGGTCTGGATGCCGGGTTCATCCACAACCACTGGCCCCTGATGAACGAAGGAAAATTGATGCACGAAACCGTGTACATAGAGCACCAGCCCGTCATCAAAAACTTTTATGAAGGAAAGAGCGGGGTGCAGTTCGTGCACCGTTATCTGGCCTATATTGTAGTGGGCTTTATCCTTTGGATATGGTTCAGCACCCGCAAAGTGGAACGGACACCCATACAGGAAAACGGCCTCAAAACTCTATTGGGATTGGTATTCCTACAATTTGTACTGGGCGTACTGACATTGATCTACGCCGTTCCTCTGTGGCTAGGCATTGCGCACCAAATTGGAGCTTTTTTCCTTTTGGCCGCCATGACCTTTACCTTGCACCGGTTCACCAAATAAGGGGTATTTATTGTAACTTTGCACACATTTTAATTTTGTTTGATGATCTATAAAATCAGGATAATACTTGATGCTGAGGAAGATATCTTTCGGGATATCGAAATTGACGAAAACGATACACTGGAAGATTTCCACAATGCCATAACCCAGGCCTTTGGATTTGAAGGAGGTGAAATGGCCTCCTTCTATACCTGCGACGAGGACTGGAACCAAGATGAGGAAATTGCACTCTTCGATATGAGCGACAATGGTTCCGATATCCGGTTGATGAACGAGACCACCTTGGACGACGTACTGTCGGAACAGAGCCCAAAAATGATCTATGTGTATGATTTTTTCAACATGTGGACCTTCTTTGTAGAACTGGCCGACGTGGTTGAAAATCAAGACGGAAGAATTTACCCCAGTCTATTGTTCAGTTTCGGGGAACTACCGGACTCCCCACCGGAGAAAAAATTTGAAGCAGAGGAAGGTGATCTGGAGGACAGCTTTGGTGACGACGATGATTTCCTCGACAGCTATGACGATATGGATTTTGACGAAAACTGGAACTAGCCCTCCTTACTTTAACCTATAACACTTTACCCAAAAATATGCTGAACCTATATACCGCCCAGATTGAAAGCATCTCGCTCCACCGCGTGGGCAACAAGAGCAAAAATGAAGCTGCTTTTATGTCCGCCGAGCCTTTTTTGCTCAACGATGAGATGGCCGGTTTGCTAAAGGAGTATTTCTTTAGGCCGTTTCGGGAAAAGGAAGAGAACTACTTCAGGTTTGCGCATGAAGTGGACCTGGAGTTCAACGAAGTGTTCAAATCCGTTTCGGAACTGTTTGAAAATCCAACGAACGGGCACCAGGTTTCCAAAAAAATAACCCAGCACCTTTTTGACCAATCCAACCACCCGCACATTAAAAGTGGGGAGGTATATGTCGTCCATTTTTCGGACATGGTCATCGACAACAAAAAAACGGATGCCGTGGGCATTTTTAAAAGTGAGTTGAAGCATGATTTCCTTCAGTTCCGGGAAAAGGAGCAAAACTTGGAGATCCTTATCAAACAGGGCATCAACATCAACAAGTTGGACAAGGGCTGTATCGTTTTCAATGTGGACAAGGAAGAAGGGTACAAAGTCCTATCCGTGGACAGTAACCGCTATGATGCCAAATATTGGCTGGAGAATTTTTTAGGTTTGGTCCCATTGACCGACGAGAATTTCTACACCAAAAACTACCTGAAATTCTGCCAGAACTTTGCCAAGGACGTGGTTCTTCCGGCTGAGGACAAGCAGCAAGAGGTCCTTTTCATGAACCGGGCGGTGAACCATTTTGCCAAAAACGATGCCTTTGAAGAGACCGCCTTTTTGAACGAAGTGATGGAAAACCCGGAACTGATTCCCGAGTTCAAGCATTACAAAGTGGAAAAGGGGCCAAAGTACAGCATTGAGGACGTCTCAAATTTTGACATCGCCAACAAGGCCGTTTCAGATGCCCGGAAAAAAATAAAGAATGTCATCAACCTCGACACCAATATCCAGATAAAACTGGATTTCATCAACCCTGAATCCGCCGAAAAGTTTGTGGAAAAGGGCTGGGACGAGGAGCGACAGATGTACTATTATCTGGTGTATTTCAACAAGGAGCAGAAGAGCTAGAACTTCTTCTCGATAATCTGCTTCATACTGACATCCTGGTAGTTACGCTTTACAAAATCAAGGGCCAGGGACAGTACTTCGCCCATGGTGCTGCTTTTTTTGAAATCAATGTCCTTCGTGAGGTCATAAATTTCGTGTTTTAGTCGGTCGATGTTTTCCGGCAATGATATGGTATCCGGTCTTGCGGCGGCTATCAAACGCTTGATGCGGTTGCCCGAACTGAGGATCCGCTTGGCAACAATGGACCGTTCCTCTATTTTGTACTGGTCCACAGAGTTTTTCTGCAATTTATCGCGCACCAGCTCCACCATTTTATAGTTTTCCTTGAAAAACTGGGGTCGGTACACCTTCAGTTTCCCCTCGAAGCACTGTTGGTCAAAATCGATGGCCCTGATCTTATAGACCACATGGTCAAAATCGTGCACGGGAACAATCACATAATTGTAGGAGCGCATATCGCCCAACAAACGGATCATACAACGCTCATTGAACTTCACAAACTCCTTGGCCAATTGGGCCTTCTCGGACGCCGAACATTTGGGCAGCATATAATTGATGAACACATCGCCCGGAATGCCCGCAATGTGTTCCTCGATCAGGGTGTCCTTGTACACCAAAAAGTTAAGGTTATAGGGGGAGAGCATGTGTTCCAGCTCCAACCCATAAATCCGTGAAGCATCGGTCTTCTTCACATAAAAATAGGTGTAGTTGTCATTGAGGATGTTCCTCACCTTGATGCGGAACGGCTTGGAATTGCCAAAGGTGCAGAAATCTACGGCATCCACGTTCAAATATTCCTGGATACGGTCACTACCATCCGAATGCAGGATGGAATAGACCTTTTTTAGGCTGATATCGATTTCCTTTCGATCAAAATCAGAATAATAGACCCGTACCCAAAGGGTATCCTCCCCATCGTTATCATAAACGACCACCGAACCGGAAAAGCGCAACAGATCATCATAGAAAATAGGGATCTCTATTTTTCGGTTGTACCTGTGCAGATAGCTGTCCAGTTTTTTGTTGACCGGATAGGCTGGTTTTTTCTTCGACATCAATTTCTCCTCGGACATATTCTTTATGGTTCTGGATATAGGACACAGGAAACAAGGTATGAGATGTCCGACTTCCGACTTCTCAACTTCCCTTATTTGTCCTATATGGTCAAAAATTTAGTTTTATTGTAACAAATTCCATTAAACCTCGTCAAGTTACTATAAACAAATCAAAAAACGATTCCGGCTTGGAAACAATACTGACCGTAAACCATCTCACAAAAAAATTCGGGTACCTCACTGCTGTCAAAGACCTCTCCTTTACCATTGAAAAGGGCAACGTGTATGGCATTTTGGGGCCCAACGGAAGTGGAAAATCCACCACTTTGGGCATCATCCTCAACGTAGTGAACCGCACTTCGGGCGATTTCAGTTGGTTCGATGGCAACACCTCCACCCACGAGGCCTTGAAAAAGGTAGGGGCCATTATCGAGCGACCCAACTTCTACCCTTACATGACGGCCATCCAAAACCTAAAACTGGTCTGTAAGATCAAGGAGGTGCCGGAGACCAAAATTCAGGAAAAGTTGGAACTGGTCGGACTTTGGGACCGTAGAGACAGCAAGTTCAAGACCTATTCCCTGGGGATGAAACAGCGTTTGGCCATTGCCTCTGCCCTGCTCAACGACCCGGAAATACTGATACTTGACGAGCCCACCAACGGTCTGGACCCCCAAGGGATCCATCAAATTCGGGAAATCATCAAGACCATTGCAGGTCAGGGTACCACCATTTTGTTGGCCTCCCACTTGCTGGACGAGGTGGAAAAAGTATGTTCGCACGTGGTCATTCTCCGAAAGGGGGAAAACCTATACTCAGGTCCGGTGGACAGCATGCTGGCAAGCCATGGTTTTTTTGAGCTCCGTTGCCAACAAATGGATCAATTAAAATCGCTATTGGAGAAAAATGCCAGTTTTGGAAAGATCGAGAACTTCAACGGGACACTGACTGCTTACCTCAAGGAAGAAATGGACGCCATGACACTCAACAAGATGCTCTTTGAGAAAGGCATCGTACTCTCCCATTTGGTGAAACGCAAAGAGAGCCTGGAAGAACAATTTTTAACCTTGACCAAGAACAACTAATCAAAAAAACGAATGTTACGTCTCCTACAAATAGAATTCATAAAACTTTGGAACAATAGGGCGAGTAAGGTACTCATCATTGCCTACTTTGTACTCTTGACCTCCATTGCACTGATTGCTGCCATTAAATTTGACATTGGTCCGGTCCAGTTCCATTTGGCCGACCAAGGAATCTTCAACTTTCCCTACATCTGGCACTTCAACACCTTTGTGACTGCCCTCTTCAAACTTTTTTTGGCCATTGTCATCGTTTCCATGATGTCCAATGAGTACAGCAACAAGACCATCAAACAAAACCTAATAGATGGCCTCTCCAAGAAAGAGTTCATCCTTTCCAAAGTGCTTACTGTGGTATCCTTTGCCTTGATATCGACCGTGTTCGTATTTGTGGTTTCCATGATTTTGGGGCTTGCCTATTCGGATTACAATGAATTGTCCATCATTTTTTCCGATCTGGAATTTTTACCTGCCTTCTTTTTTAAGCTGATCGGTTTCTTCTCCTTCTGTCTCTTTTTGGGGATTTTGGTGAAACGTTCCGCTTTTGCGTTGGGGTTTCTCATCCTGTGGACCATTTTGGAGCAGGTGGTGTTCGGTCTTATGGGATGGAAAGTCATGAGTTGGGATGCTGCACGGATGGTAAAAGACTTTTTCCCGTTACAATCCATGTCAAATCTGATCAAAGAACCGTTTACCAGACTTTCTGCCGTACAGAACATCGGGCAACAAATCGGCGAAGACATGAAGTTTGATTATCATGTGTATTGGTACGAGTTCTTGATTGTCATCGTTTGGACAGCCATTTTCATCTATTTATCCTATGCTTTGTTGAAAAAACGTGATTTATAGTATCTTGTAGATGCATAAATCACGCTAAAAACTGAACAGACTTTTTTTTATATGGGTCCTTTTGGCCGTCACTTGGGGTTCGGCTCAGGAATGCCCTGACATTGTATATCCTGCCAATGGTACTTCAGGTGTTCCCCTCAATGCTACCATCGATTGGGAATCAGTGGAAGGTGTGCCTTCATACAATATCATTTTGGGAACAAGTCCTGGAGCGGATGATATTCTGACCTCCCAGTTTGCTAGTGGTTCCTCCTACACCCCGCCCATGGGACTTCCGGCCAGTACCACCATTTATGTGACCATTACGCTTTTCTTTTTTGATGCACCGAACATTACCTGTCCCAGCTTCGTGTTCACTACCGAATCATTGCCAGGGATTCCTGCATGTACCCAAATGACCCGTCCTGCGGATATGTCCATTGATGTAAACCCAAACACCAACATAGCATGGTCCTATCAATATGGTGCCACAGGTTACTTTGTCAACTTGGGCACAACACCCGGTGGTGGAGACATCCTGAACAATTATGATGCGGAAAACTCACTCAGCTTTAACCCTCCTGTGGACCTTTCTTCGGAAACCACTATTTACGTGACCATTATTCCCTATAACGATTTGGGCACAGCGGTAGGATGTGCTTCCCAACAATTCACGACCCGTACAGCCTCCGCAATACCGGATTGCACCGATGTGATATATCCCTTAGATGGGGATACCAATGTGCCCTTGAACCCTGTAATCGAATGGAATGCGATACCCGATGCAACAGGTTACATCGTGAACATTGGAACCACACCATCTGGCAGCGATATCCTCAACAGTTCCACTTTCTATACAAACTCCACCCCTATTTTCAACTTTGAACCCAACAAGACCTTTTTCATGACCATCACCCCATTCAATGAAGCAGGTCAGGCGGAAGGCTGTGTGCAAACCAGCTTTACCACCTTATTGGGCTGTGGCCCCTATTTGGATTTTGAAACCGGTGAATATGTGGTCATCAATCCGGAAACGGACCTACCCGATTACTTTTCCACTTGTTCCAACGATGGACCGTTGGTGATTACCGCAACAGATATCGCTGAAGGTTATCGATGGTACCGGCTAAACCAATTCAATACTGAAACCTTGATCTCGGAAACCTCGGAAGTATCCATTACCGAAAATGGGCTATATCGATATGAGGCCTACAATACGGTAGATCAATTTGGCAACACCATAGAATGTCCCACCTCAAAAACATTTGAAGTAGTAGCTTCTGAAACACCCACTATTGAAGACCTTAGGGTCCAAAGCACGGGAAGCACCATTCAGGTAACGGTCATGGCCTCAGGCAATGGCTCCTATGAATATGCAACAGGGAACATTGATGGTCCCTATTCCAACAACAATGTGTTCAGTGGTCTGGAACCCGGAACGCACACTTTTTATGTCCGTGACATCAATGGATGTGGTGTGGCAGAAAGAACATTCACACAGGATTTGACCGTGGAGGGGTTCCCAAAATTTTTCACCCCAAATGGGGATAATGTCAATGACCTTTGGCAGTTCATCCAACCCAAGGACTCGGACCCAGTGGAGCTGCAACAGATCCGGATTTTTGATCGTTATGGCAAGTTCCTAAAGCAGATTTCCCAAAACTCTTTGGGGTGGGATGGTACTTTTCAGGGAAAATTGCTGCCTTCCGGAGATTATTGGTTTGTGGCCACAGATGATTCCAATAGGGAAATAAAGGGCCATTTTACCCTGAAAAGATAATCTTTCCCTTTTGCTTCCGTTTGGGTGCATCCTTTAGTATTTTTATCGAATGAAATTTCAGGTAGTTTCGGGATTCAAACCTACGGGAGATCAGCCAAATGCCATTAAGCAATTGGTGGAGGGCATTGAGGGAAATGAACGGCATCAGACCCTGCTCGGGGTAACGGGTTCGGGCAAAACGTTCACCGTGGCCAATGTGGTGGAGGCCGTGCAGCGACCCACCTTGGTATTGGCCCATAACAAGACCTTGGCCGCCCAATTGTATTCGGAATTCAAGCAGTTTTTTCCGAACAATGCCGTGGAATACTTTGTATCCTACTACGACTACTATCAGCCAGAAGCCTATATTCCTTCCAGCGGACTCTATATCGAAAAGGATCTGTCCATCAATGAGGACATCGAAAAACTGCGCTTGAGTGCCACTTCTTCGCTCCTTTCAGGAAGAAGGGACGTGCTGGTGGTCGCATCGGTATCTTGTCTGTATGGTATCGGGAACCCCATTGAGTTCCAGAAGAACGTGATCTCCATCCATAGGGAGCAAGTGATTTCCCGTACCAAATTTTTGAAACAATTGGTGCAGAGCCTGTATTCCCGCACCACGGCCGATTTCAAAAATGGCAATTTCCGGGTGAAGGGGGATGTGGTGGATGTGTTCCCCGGTTATGCCGACCATGCCTTCCGCATCCATTTTTTTGGCGACGAGATCGAGGAAATTGAGGCATTGGACCCATTCAACAATAAAGTCATCGAGATTTATGATTCCCTGAACATTTATCCGGCCAATATGTTCGTCACCTCTCCCGATGTGCTGCAAAATGCCATTCGGGAAATTCAGGACGATCTGGTGAAACAAGTGGACTATTTCAAAGAAATAGGCAGACCATTGGAAGCCAAACGCTTGGAGGAACGCACCAATTTTGACCTTGAGATGATCCGTGAACTGGGCTATTGCTCAGGTATTGAAAATTATTCCCGCTATCTGGACGGTAGAAAACCGGGCACACGGCCATTCTGTTTGTTGGACTATTTCCCGGATGATTATCTGATGGTGATCGATGAAAGCCACGTGACCATTCCCCAAGTACACGCCATGTACGGAGGTGACCGCTCGCGTAAGGAAAACTTGGTAGAATATGGTTTTCGATTGCCCGCAGCCATGGACAACCGACCTTTAAAATTTGAGGAATTTGAGGCCCTTCAGAACCAAGCCCTCTATGTGAGTGCCACCCCGGCCGATTATGAACTGGAACTGAGTGGTGGGGTCTATGTGGAACAGGTCATACGTCCAACAGGGCTTTTGGACCCCGTCATCGAAGTGAGGCCCAGTGCCAACCAAATCGATGATCTGGTGGAAGAGATACAACAACGGGTGGAACTGGATGAGCGCACCTTGGTGACCACCTTGACCAAACGAATGGCCGAGGAACTCACCAAATACCTATCCAGGATCGATGTACGCTGTCGGTACATCCATAGTGACGTAGACACTTTGGAGCGTGTAGAGATCATGCAGGACCTTCGGAAAGGCCTGTTCGATGTACTTATCGGCGTAAACCTGCTCCGAGAGGGATTGGATCTGCCCGAAGTTTCCTTGGTGGCCATATTGGACGCGGACAAAGAAGGGTTTTTACGAAGCAACCGTTCGCTGACACAGACGGTTGGCCGTGCAGCCCGTAACCTCAATGGGAAGGCCATCATGTATGCCGACAAGATTACAGAGAGCATGCAAAAGACCATTGATGAGACCAATTACCGTAGGGAAAAGCAGATGGCCTACAATAAAGAGCACAACATTACCCCAAAGGCCCTGAACAAAAGCTTGGACAATGCCCTTGCCAAAAATTCCGTTTCCACCTATCATTTTCAGAAGGAAGAACTGCGTGCCGCAGAACCTGATCTGGCCTACCTGACCGAAGATCAAAAAGAAAAGTTGATCCGGGAAAAACGAAAGGCCATGGAGAAAGCCGCCAAAGAGCTCAATTTTATGGAGGCGGCCAAATTAAGGGACGAAATAAAGGTATTGCAAGAGAAAGAATAAATAAGCGCGCCCCAAGCTATGCAAGGGGCGCGCCAACAAACTAACCAACTAATCCAACCATCATGAAACACCGAGTTGGTGCCTTCAATATCTTATCCAATCGAAATCAATCGCTTGGGCTTGGGTAAAGCTTCTTGCTTCTTGGGCAAGGTCAGCTTCAATATTCCATCTTCATATTTAGCATCTATCTTGGAGCCGTCCACGGTCTCTGGCAATGTAAAGGCTCTTTTGAAAGAAGTGAACGAAAATTCCCTTCGGGTGTAATTGTCCTTTTTCTCCTCGTTCTCTGATTTGATCTCACTTGAAATGGTGAGCACATCATTGTCCACCTCCACAGTGAAATCATCTTTTTTCATACCTGGAACGGCAAGTTCCAATTCAAACTCCCCTTCATTGTCCTTTATATTGACCTTGGGAGCGGAAGCATTCCACTTTTCTGTGCCACCAAACCAGTCTGGGGCAAAATAATCGTTCATCAAAGCAGGGAAAAACAGGTTGTTTCTTTTTACTATACTCATGGTGATTCAATTTTAAATTAAACTTCGAACACCCAACCATAGACAAAACCTGTACCAACGCCAAAAACATGACTTTATGGCATTAATCAAAGAAAATAAGATGACAAAGTGTCGCTAATTGTAGTGCGCCTTGAAGATATTGATCAACACATCGGGGGGCACCACCTTATTGGGATAGCGGTGCATGATTTCCAGTACCTGCGCCATGGCAGCAGGCGGCAAACCCATTTTGAGTCCAATGTTGTACAGTGTATCTATCTCTTTTTTATGCTGCTCCTGGTCTATGTTCATTAGGAGCAACAACCTATGGAACTGTACAATACGCTCCGCTTGGGTCTTCAGTTTCACTTTTGGGGACTCTTTTCTCAGGAGCCCATCAAAGACTTCCTTGTCCACCCCTAAATTGGAGGCCACCTTCAACAAAAACTCATATTCGGACCGCTTCAATGAATGGTCCACTCTCGCAAAAGAGATCAGTTCCGAAAGAATGCCCAATTTTTCCTCATAAGTACCCATATGGTTCAGTTTTGGCCCTGCACTTGTATAGATAACTCCAATGTTGCTCATTTTAGTGCACAAAAAAGCCCTGAAAGTTTCAGGGCCTGACTGACTAACTCAAACTAAATTCTGCCGACTAGGCAGTGATCCGCACTGGGATTTTGTAAATTTTACCTGAACCACCGTGTCCAACATCCACTTTTTTGTAGTTCAAACGGCTTTTCACATAGTTCTCCAAAAAGTCGTTTTGGGTTTCCACAGAAAGTACCACCAGCTCTCCCTTATTGTTGATGGTGAAGCGCACCTCAGCGGTCAAATCGTCCGATTTCAACTCTAAAGGATATTGTTTCAACATCTCATAAATTTGGGATGAAAGGTCTTTTTCCATTTTGATGTTGATTCCCTTGTTCGCAAAAACACCCATTGTGGCCAACAATGCAAGCGCTACGTAAATAACTTTGATTTTTTTCATGTTTTGTTTTTTGATTAAATGATGAATGGGTTTTTGATTTCGGAATGAACGTTTCTTTTTAAGGACAGGCCAAAATTACTGCGAAGACATCCAAAAAAACGAACAGCAAAACAGCATTTAACCGAGGTTTAATTTCTGTAACATTTCGCTAATATTGGCACTAACCACCTTTATCAAAACCCGTTGAGAAATCTTTTCATCACATTTAGGAAAAGACAAGAAAAAGGCCAATGGAAACACTTGGACCCTTAGAAAGAAAATGGCATTTTGGGGATAAGATCGAGAAAAATAAAAAAGGGCAACGTTAAAACAACGTTACCCCGGTCTTGTTCGGTTATTGCTATCGGGAAAATTATCCCAATACTTCTTTTACCTTATCGGCAGCTTCTTGGAACTGAACCGCGGAATGTACCGCCAATCCTGAATTATCGATGATTTCCTTCGCCAACTCAGCGTTGGTACCCTGCAAACGTACAATGATCGGCACCTGGATGGCATCCCCCATGTTCTTGTAGGCATCCACCACACCTTGCGCCACTCGGTCACAACGTACTATTCCACCAAAGATGTTGATCAATATGGCCTTTACGTTCGGGTCTTTCAAAATGATACGGAAGGCCTCTTCCACCCTTTTGGCATCGGCAGTACCTCCAACGTCCAAAAAGTTGGCTGGTTCGCCACCTGCCATTTTGATCAAATCCATTGTGGCCATGGCCAGTCCGGCCCCGTTCACCATACAGCCCACATTTCCATCGAGATCCACATAGTTGAGACCAACTTCACGGGCTTCCACCTCAATGGGGTTCTCTTCGCGAAGGTCGCGCATCTCTGCATATACTTTTCTTCTATAAAGGGCATTGTCATCAATGGACACCTTGGCATCCACCGCCATGATCTTGTCATCTGAGGTTTTCAATACAGGGTTGATCTCAAAAAGACTGGCATCACTCTGCTCGTAAGCTTTGTAGAGGGCGGTAACAAATTTCACCATCTCCTTGAAAGCCGTTCCGGACAATCCCAAGTTGAAGGCGATTCTTCTTGCCTGGAAGGGCAACAATCCCAATCCCGGGTCAATTTCTTCGGTAAAGATCAAGTGAGGGGTCTTCTCGGCCACCTCTTCGATATCCATACCTCCTTCGGTGGAGTACATCACCATGTTCCTTCCCGTCCCTCTGTTCAACAAAACGGACATATAGAACTCGTTGGTTTCGCTGTCACCTGGATAGTATACGTCCTCGGCAATCAAAACCTGGTGTACTTTTTTTCCTTCTGCAGATGTCTGTGGCGTGATCAGGTTCATCCCAATGATGCTTCCTGCCAGTTCTTCCACTTCCTTCAGGTTTTTGGCCAATTTTACACCGCCACCCTTTCCACGGCCACCAGCATGCACTTGTGCCTTGATGACGTGCCATCCGGTACCGGTTTCTTGGGTAAGTTGTTTTGCGGCATCCACCGCTTCCTTGGCATTTCGGGCCACAATGCCCCTTTGAATTCTAACGCCAAAGCTGGCCAAAATCTCTTTTCCTTGATATTCGTGAAGATTCATCTGCGATTTAACTTTTGTTTGCCCACAAAAATAGAAAACACCATCGACAAATAGAAGGGCAAAAAAGAATAATTGCCCATATCCGTTCTTAAAAAGGCCGTTTTGTTCAGCAGGGAATCTAAATCTTGAAATCAGGGAAGTCCAACGGATCAAAATTCTTGAAATGACCGTTCATTTCGATGGTGGCCTTGGTGCGGTTCACCTCGCTCAAAACATGGGCCGTAGTCTCCAAATGGGCCTTGATATAGAGCAACCTATTCTTTTCGCTGGTCATCTGCAGCAATTCAAATTCCTGCTCAAAGGAAAGCCCCATTTTATGGGCAAGGGCATAACTGTTGAACTGTTTGGGCGGCGTCTTGGTGAACGGCACATCCATTAGGTCGTACAAAGCCTCCACTTTCTGCATCACCTCTTCTCTGAGCCCATCATCCGCATCGCTCTCCATGTCCAAAAACTCCACTTCCCCACCAGCGTAGAGTTTGCCCTCCATCTGGTTCTCAAACGAAAGTACTTTGAACACCTGCCGGGCCACACACACCACGTCCATTTCACCTGATTCATATGTATTGACCACCTCCACCAACTGCACTTCGGTGCCATGAGAAATGGAATTGTTGATAAAAACAGGGATGCCAAAAGTCAAGGCCTCTTTCCGGCAATCTTGGATCAACTCTTTGTACCGTTCCTCAAAAATATGGAGCGGCACGGTCTCACCGGGGAAAAAAACGGACTGCAAAGGGAAGAAAGGTAGCTTCATACATGGAGTTTGCCTAAAAATACTATACGGGGACCAAAGCGGCAAATGAAGCGGAATCTCCTTACAGAAGCTTCAGGAATTTCATCGACTTCAAAAACCAATTGTTGCATATAGAACATTTTGTTATAAAATCATCGAAATATGTTTTTATTCTTGTAAAACCGAAAGACAAACTTTAGATTTGTCGGTTAAATATTGATACGGCATGAACCCTAAGGATCTATTGAAACTCACAGAGCAATTTGGTGCTCCCCTATATGTTTATGATGCGGACAAAATCGCTTCGCAGTACCAAAGGCTCACCAAGGCTTTTGAAGGTGTTTCCAGCCTCAGGCTGAACTATGCCGCCAAGGCGCTTTCCAATATCAGCATCCTTAGGTTAATGGACCATTTGGGCAGTGGGCTGGACACCGTGTCCATCCAAGAGGTAAAACTGGGCCTTATGGCAGGTTTCAAGCCGGAATCCATCATTTTTACGCCCAATGGTGTTTCCCTCGAGGAAATCGAGGCGGCTGCAGCACTTGGTGTCCAAGTGAACATTGATAACCTATCGATTCTGGAGCAATTCGGGAGCAAACACCCTGATATTCCCGTTTGTATCCGTATCAACCCCCACGTGATGGCGGGCGGCAACTCAAAAATTTCAGTAGGCCATATCGATTCCAAATTCGGGATCAGCATACACCAAATACCTCATTTGTTGCGGATCGTGGATTTGACCAAGATGAACATCAATGGTATCCACATGCATACAGGGAGCGATATTCTGGACATTGATGTCTTTCTCTATGCTTCCGAAATCCTTTTTGAAACGGCCAAAAATTTCAAAGATCTGGAGTTCATTGATTTTGGCAGTGGCTTTAAAGTGCCTTACAAGGAAGGAGATATCCAGACCAATATTGAAGAGTTGGGCAAAAAACTCACCAAAAGGTTCAACCAATTCTGTAAGGAATATGGCAGGGAACTCACCTTGACTTTTGAGCCAGGTAAATTCTTGGTCAGCGAGGCAGGTTATTTCTTGGCCAAGGTGAATGTGGTAAAACAGACCACGTCAACGGTTTTTGCCAGCGTGGATTCCGGTTTCAACCATTTGATCCGTCCCATGCTCTATGGTTCCAGCCACGAGATCGTGAACATTTCCAACCCCAATGGAAGGGAACGCTATTATTCCGTGGTGGGCTACATCTGCGAGACCGATACGTTCGGCAGCAACCGTAGGATCAATGAGATTTCCGAAGGGGACATCCTCTGCTTCAGAAATGCAGGGGCCTATTGCTTTACGATGGCCAGCAACTACAATTCCAGATACAGGCCTGCCGAAGTACTTTGGTACAAAGGAAAAGCGCATTTGATCAGGGAGCGGGAAACTTTTGATGACATCGTGCGAAACCAAGTGGATGTCAAAAATCTATTCGAAGCTCCTAAGAAAGAAGTGGTTAAATAGGCCACGGTTTTCCCGTACTGATAACCAGATACTTTTCTGGCACAATTTTCGTTATTTTTGTATGGATGGAACGACAAAAGTTCCAAAAACAGAAATTATGCGCGCTACTTTTACCCAAATCAGCTTGTTTTTTCTTCTATTGATGGGTTTTCAGTCCCATGCTCAAGACATTAAATGGATTTCTTGGGATGAAGCAGTGCAATTGTCCCAGACAGATGCCAAACCCAAAAAGATATTCATCGATGTATATACCGATTGGTGCGGATGGTGCAAAAAAATGGACAAGGACACTTTTCAACATCCTGAAGTCTCCAAATACATGCAGGACAACTTCTACATGGTTAAATTGGACGCTGAGGGCAAAGACCCTATCGAATACCAAGGAAAAACCTTTAAGTTCGTTCCTTCGGGCCGAAAAGGCTACCATGAATTGGCCGCAGCACTGCTACAGGGCAAACTGAGTTATCCTACCGTAGTTTTCTTGGATGAGCAACGAAACATGCTCTCCCCTGTGCCCGGTTACCAAAAAGTGGAGCCTTTTATGCAGATTGCCCGCTATTTTGGCGACAATATCTACAAGGACAAAGATTGGCAGACCTATGCCGGAAAATAAGGACGTTCCCTTTTCCCAGCATTTCACTTTACTAACCCTTTACCGACTATAATTAGGACTTTCGTTGGTGATGGTCACATCATGTGGGTGGCTCTCGTGGATACCGCTTGAGGTGATTTTGACAAACCGTCCTTTCTCCTTCAGGTCGTCAATGTCCTTGGCCCCACAATACCCCATTCCGGCCCTCAATCCACCAATAAATTGGTGCATGCTCTCGTATAGGTCACCTTTATAGGGTACACGTCCCACAATGCCTTCCGGCACCAGTTTCTTGATATCGTCCTCCACATCTTGGAAATAACGGTCCTTACTGCCCTCTTTCATGGCTTCCACAGAACCCATACCGCGATAGGATTTGAATTTTCGGCCTTCATAAATAATGGTCTCCCCTGGGGATTCCTTGGTGCCTGCCAACAACGAGCCCAACATGACCGTGTCAGCTCCGGCAGCAATGGCCTTGGGAATATCACCCGTATAACGGATTCCTCCATCGGCAATCACGGGAACGCCACTGCCTTTTATGGCCGCAGCCACTTCCAATACCGCGGAAAACTGTGGAAAACCGACCCCGGCCACCACTCGGGTGGTACAAATGGAACCTGGCCCAATCCCTACTTTTACGGCATCTGCCCCAGCTTCCACCAAATATTTGGCCGCTTCTGCGGTGGCAATGTTGCCCACGACCACCTCAAGTTCGGGATATGTCCTTTTTACCTCTTTCAAAATACCGATCACACCTTTGGTGTGCCCATGGGCCGTATCGATGATGATGGCGTCGACACCTGCATTGACCAAGGCCCCTGCCCTGTCCACGGCATCAGCGGTAACACCAATGGCAGCAGCGACACGCAACCGACCGTACTGATCCTTGTTCGCAATGGGTTTTTGGGTAAGCTTGGTAATGTCCCTGAATGTGATCAAACCGATAAGTTCGTCCTTATCATTGACCACGGGAAGTTTTTCAATCTTGTTTTCTTGAAGAATCACTTCGGCCTGTTCCAAAGAGGTTCCTTCTGCAACTGTGACCAAATTTTCGGAGGTCATGACCTCTGCTATGGGACGATCATTGTTCTTTTCAAAACGAAGGTCACGGTTAGTGACAATCCCCAACAATTTTTTGTTTCCGTCCACAATCGGAATTCCGCCGATACTGTGCTCTTTCATGCTTGCCTTGGCATCTCGGACCTTGGATTCCAAAGGAAGGGTCACAGGATCCATAATCATGCCGCTCTCCGCCCTCTTCACTTTTCTCACCTTGAGCGCTTGTTGCTCAATGGTCATATTTTTATGGAGCACACCGATACCACCCTCCCTAGCCATCGCAATAGCCATTCGTGATTCGGTCACCGTGTCCATGGCCGCAGAAACAATGGGCACATTGATGGTGATGTTCTTGGTGAATTTTGACTGGATATTGACTTCCCGGGGAAGTACTTCGGAATAAGCGGGCACAAGAAGAACGTCATCATAAGTAAGTCCTTCGCCGACAATTTTGTTTAGGTGGGCTTCCATTGCAATTACGGATTAATTGCGTGCAAATATACCACTATTTTTATTGAATACACCCTCTTGCTGTCTCAGACATTTTTTTTGGCCCAGAAATTTCAATCCAATTATACTTATTTAGACTTAATATAAATAATTATTATCTTTATGGTCCAATACAAGAATTTATGTGCAGATCCTTGAATACTTTGAGCCGTTCCAAAAATGGAATATTGACCTTTTGCAACCATAGCAAACTGTTCCAATTGATTTTCAACAACCTGTGCTTTGAGCTGTATGAATGGGAACTTGAGGCCTTGAAGGAATACATTGGCCAACTGGACATTGCCTATTGGGAAAGCCATCTGAAGCATTGGGCACATCAACGCAGAATTCCCATTTCAGTGGGGAAAAAACATTTCATCATTTTGGTGAACCGGGAAGAAGTCCATGAAATCATGAACCTGCTTTGCTATGAAAAGACCAAAATTGAACTATTGGATTATCAGGATATTGATTATCAATTTATAGAAAACTGACCCCTATTCCACCTTTGGTGGTTTTAAGCATTGCCAAAGGACCAAACAGGCTGCCCCTGTAAAGCTTAGGGTCATCAATGTCCCCGAAAAAATCACCACATACTTGAACCAACTGATCCCGATCCACATCAGATAAATTCCCCCGAAGGTCAAGATGACCGAAAGAAAAGGCTCTATGGTCAGCAAAAGTTTCCACTTTTTGGGTGCTTTGGAGATCCATACCAACCCGCCCAGCAAGAAAAAAATCAATGACATGGAAAGGATATGGGTGTGCACAATGGTGAGCATTTCCCTATCCCCTTTCTTGAACTTCATCTCGGTGGCCTCTTCATCATCCTCGTTGCCCAAGTAGTTTTCCTCTATTCCTGCCGGTGTGGTGGATTCTGTCTCTTTGATGAACAGTAGGCCCGTGAAGAACCCAACGGAAAGTATCACCACAAAAGTGGCTATGAAAAATCGGATTTCTTTGGGAAAAGTCGCCAGCAGACCATTGTATGTCATTGTGGTGCGTATTAGCTGCCCAAATATATTGATTTAGACTGAATAAAAAGATGAACGCAGGGCAGTGCCCTCAATGATACACAGAGAATAGCTCCGTAGCCTTGTTGAACGCAGCCTCAAAAACCATCCAATTCACTCCGGCATCAGCTTTTTCTGCAGTAAAGTAAGACAACATTTTTTCGGTGGGCATGTTCCCTGTGAGTTCATCCTTGGCCATGGGACAGCCTCCAAACCCCTGTATCGCACCATCAAAACGGCGGCATCCAGCCTTGTATGCGGCATCCACTTTCTCATGCCATTGGGTAGGCGTGGTGTGCAGGTGCGCCCCAAATTCAATATCCGGATATTTGGGGATCAAATTGGAAAAAAGATAATCGATCACTTCCGGGGTAGAACTTCCAATGGTATCCGAGAGGGAAAGAATGCTGGTCCCCATGGCTGCCAACCGTTCGGTCCACTCCCCCACGATTTCCACATCCCAAGGGTCCCCATACGGGTTCCCGAACCCCATGGAGATATAGGTGACCACTTTTTTGTCGTGGGTACGGGCAAGGTCCAGTATTTCCTTCAAGGTTTCCACGGACTGCGCAATAGTCTTATGGGTGTTCCGCATCTGAAAGTTTTCAGAAATGGAGAACGGAAAACCCAAATAGTCTATCGGGCCATGCTGACAGGCATCCTCTGCTCCCCGAACATTGGCAACAATGGCCAGAAGTTTACTTTTGGTCCGCGTGAGGTCCAACTGGGCCAATACCTCGGCCGTGTCCTGCATTTGCGGAATGGCCTTGGGCGACACAAAACTGCCAAAATCAATGGTGTCAAAACCGCAACCCAGCAAGGATTGGATATACTTCACCTTTTCCTTGGTGGGAATGAAGGTCTTTATACCCTGCATGGCGTCCCTCGGACATTCTATGAGTTTGATCTTTGACATAGGCTCCCGTAAAAATAGCACTATTTATCCGATAGCAAGAGGTAAACGGCAATGCCGGAAAAAACGATGATCTGTACCCATTTTAGGTAAAACCCGACCTTGTTATAGCCTTTTAAATAATTGGAAATACTTCCGGCCAACAGGGCAATGGCCCCAAAAATGATGAGGGCGGACAGCATGAACAGGAGACCCAGCACATAAAACTGCACCACTGGGTCCAATTCCGTACTGAAGAGGAATCCAGGAAAAAAGGCCAGAAAGAAAATCGTCACCTTGGGGTTGAGCACGTTCATTGTAAAACCCCTCCAAAAGAGATTCTTTGGACTTTTGGCCGCTTTTTTGTCCTCCAATAGGATATCACCATCACTTTTGAAAACTTTATAGGCCAGATAGAACAGGTAAATCGCCCCAAACAGCTTTATGCCAAAAAAGAGGGCATCACTACGTTTGATGATCTCCGAAACCCCGAAGGCCAACAATGTGGTGTGCACCAAACAGCCGCTCACCAACCCTAAAACGGTTGCCAGTCCTGCCCTGACCCCATTTGAAATACTTTGGGTAAGCACAAAAATATTATCAGGCCCAGGGGAAATGGCCAAAGCGGAAGAAGATAGCACAAACCCAATAAGGATGGGATAGTTTATGGTCTCTCCGCTAAATAAAAGTAAGCTGTGCATGGGTTTTAGGTAGTCCGCTCCAAAATGGCCTTGTTGATTTTCTTGACAAGACCGGGACCCTCATAAATGAAACCGGTGTACAATTGTATGAGATCGGCACCCGCATCCAATTTTTCCAGAGCATCCTCAGGCGAATGGATACCGCCCACCCCAATGATCGGGAAGGCCTTGTTGCTCTTTTCGGATAAAAAGCGGATGACCTCGGTGCTCCTGTTGCCCAAAGGTTTACCGCTGAGCCCGCCTTGTTCTTCGGATAGGATCAAATGCGACTTCAATCCCTTTCTTTCGATAGTCGTATTGGTGGCGATCACCCCATCGATCTCAGTAATCCTTACAATGTCGATGATATCTAAAAGTTGGTCGTCGGTAAGGTCCGGCGCAATCTTGAGCAAGATGGGTTTTTCCTTCTGTACCAGTTTTTTGGCCTGTTTGCTGTTCTGCCGTTTCAGCTTTTTCAAGAGATCTGTCAGCGGTGCTTTGTCCTGAAGTTCACGAAGCCCGGGGGTGTTGGGCGAACTCACATTCACCACAAAATAGTCCACATGTTCAAAAAGTGCCTCAAAACAGATCAGGTAGTCCTTTATGGCATCCTCATTTGGGGTCACCTTGTTTTTGCCAATGTTGCCTCCTATGATGACACGATGTTTTTTTTTCAATTGCTCTACGGCCTCAAAAACCCCTTTGTTGTTAAAACCCATCCGGTTGATGATGGCCTTGTCCGCCAACAAACGAAACAACCGCTTTTTGGGATTCCCGTCTTGCGGCTTGGGGGTCACTGTACCGATTTCCACAAATCCAAAACCAAAATCGGAAAATTCGTTGTACCGTCTGGCATCCTTGTCAAAACCAGCCGCTAAACCCACTGGGTTCTTGAACTTTACACCAAACACCTCTCGCTCCAGCTTGGGGTCGTCCAGCACAAATGATTTTCGGAAGAACCGGTTGAGTCCCAGTTTTGAAAAAACCCCAATCGCCCCAAATGTGAAGTGGTGGGCCGTTTCTGCATCAAATAAAAAAAGTACCGGTCGGATGAGGATTTTGTACATTCAAAATTGGTTTGGACAAAAATAAAAACTCTTAAAAAAGTTTTCTGCTATTCGACTATTTTTCGTCAATCGACCTGTTTACATGGATAGGACGCAAGGCAAGCTCGTTGCAGAAGCCCAAGTAGCGCTGGTATTGCTTGTCATTGAAAATGGTCAGCAACCTTTTGTCCATCATGCGCACGTTCAGGAACATGCTATCCTGGATGGCCCTGTACTGCTTGGAGACTTCCAACAAGACTTCAGGGGTACTGTTCTCGTTCTTTTTCATCAAATATTCGGCCTTTTCCCTCAAAATATCATTCCGCACCTTCAGTTCGGCCGCCCAACTTTTGAGCTTTTCCTGCTGCTCCTCGTTCAACTGGAAAACTTGGACCATGGTGTCTCCGTCAGGTCCACCTACACCCAAAATACAATCCATCTGGGCCGACCCATAAAGACCCGATATCAAAAAAAGATAAAAAATCACCCTTTTCAATGAAAGCTGGTTTTTAAAAGTTCGGGAAAGATACTTTTTTAAACCATTTGTTTTTTAATTTAACCCTCGAATATGCGTTATTTTTGGTGAAATCCCTGCTATGGAAAAACTATTGCCCCGATTTCTTGAGTATGTGACCACGGACACCCAGAGTGACCCTTACTCCAAAACCACTCCGAGCACTGAGAAACAATGGAACCTGGCCAAAAAACTGGTCATGGAACTGCATCAAATTGGTTTGCAAGAGGTTTCCATCGATGAAAATGCCTATATCATGGCCACTTTGCCCAGCAATGTGGACAAAAAAGTACCTACCATCGGCTTTATTTCCCATATGGACACCTCCCCAGACTTTTCAGGGAAAAATGTAAAACCGCAGGTCATTGAAAATTATGATGGCAAGGACATTGTGCTGAATAAGTCAAAGAACATAGTACTGTCTCCCGATTATTTCGAAGATCTGTTGCAATACGAAGGCCAGACCTTGATCACCACCGATGGCACTACCCTTTTGGGTGCCGATGATAAGGCGGGAGTGGCCGAAATTGTCACGGCCATGGAATATTTGGTGCAGCATCCTGAAATCAAACATGGCAAGATCCGTATCGCCTTTACGCCCGATGAAGAAATTGGCAGGGGAGCACATAAATTCGATGTGAAAAAATTCGGGGCCGACTGGGCCTATACCATGGATGGGAGCCAAATTGGCGAACTGGAGTACGAAAACTTCAATGCGGCCAAGGCCAATATCACTTTTACGGGCAAAAGTGTGCACCCAGGCTATGCGAAGAACAAGATGGTGAACGCCATCGGCATTGCCAATGAATTTATGAGTCTGCTACCCGTACGCGAGGTTCCCGAACACACCACGGGCATGGAAGGTTTTTTCCATGTGCACAAGATCAAAGGGGAAATTGAAAAAGCCGAAATCGAGCTCATCATCCGTGACCATGATGCCGTCCATTTTGAGGCCCGAAAGGAATTATTGAAGGAAGTTGTGGACAAGCTCAACCAGAAGCATGGCGATTATGTGGATTTGGTCATTGAGGACCAATACCGCAACATGCGTGAAAAGGTAGAGCCCGTTTTTCATATAGTGGAGATTGCCGAAGAGGCCATGAAGTCGGTGGGCATTGAGCCCATCATCAAACCGATCCGAGGTGGTACAGATGGATCCCAACTGAGCTTTATGGGGCTGCCCTGCCCCAATATCTTTGCAGGCGGACATAATTTCCATGGAAAGTATGAGTATGTTCCTTTGGAAAGCATGCAAAAAGCTGTCGAGGTGATTGTAAAGGTGTGTGAACTCACTGCCCGTCAAATCAAATAGGATGGAAAAGGCCAAAAAACTGGAAACCTATTATGAAAAAGAGCATCCTTTTAAGGATGGCATAGCTCGTCTACGGGAGTTGGCCCTGCAATCCGGGGCAGAGGAGAATTTTAAATGGAGCATCCCTGTCTATACCTTGAGCGGCAAGAATGTGTTCGGCATCTGCAAGTTCAAATCCTATTTTGGGGTTTGGTTTTTTAATGGTGTGTTCTTGAAAGACCCCAAAAAGGTATTGGAAAATGCCCAAGAGGGAAAAACCAAGGGCATGCGGCATTGGAAATTCAACTCCATGGAGGAACTGGATGAAAAAGGGGTGTTTGCCTATATGCTGGAAAGTCTGGAAAATCAAGAAAAAGGATTGGAGGTAAAAGCGGGGAAAACTTCGAAAGTGCTCATTCCTGAACAGTTGCAAGCTGCATTGGACCGGAATAAGGCCTTACAATCCAGTTTTGAAAAATTCACCCCATATAAACAAAAGGAGTTCTGCGAATACATCACCGAAGCCAAGCAGGAAGCCACCAAATTGCGTAGGTTGGAGAAAATTCTTCCCCTCATCGAAAAAGGGGTTGGGTTGAATGATGGGTATCGATGATCTGCACTGTAGCCAATTTAAATCATAATTGAAACACCAAAATCCATGGAACCCATCAAAAGAACCCTCGAAGAACAACGAACCGAATTTAAAAATGGAAAGTTTCTGGCCACACCCTTGGCAGGTCTGATAGCTTGGACACTGGTTGGAATTTCCGGTATGCTATTTCCTGATCAGACCACGGTTTGGGTGCTGTTCATTGCAACGGGCTGCATTGTCTATCTGGGGATGTTCATTTCCAAATTTACCGGGGAGGATTTCCTCGATAAGCAGAAACCCAAAAATGAGTTTGACACCCTCTTCTTTTACACGGTCGGGCAAGCGGTCTTGGTCTATTCCATCGCGATTCCATTTTTCCTTGAGGACTACACTTCCCTGCCACTAACCGTAGGTATTCTGTCCGGGCTGATGTGGTTGCCGTTTTCGTGGATGATCAACCATTGGGTCGGAATGTTCCATGCACTGACGAGGACCGTTTTGGTGCTTGTGCTATGGTACCTGTTTCCTGAACTTCGGTTTATCACCATTCCCTTTGCGATTGTTTTGATCTATATCCTCACCATCATCATCCTAAGGAACCGAAAGAAAGCATAGTTTGCTTCATTTTTGAAACCACTCCCATTTTGATGGTCCGTTTCCTATCGCTATTTGGGCATCCGTCAATCACATGGTGCATTCGTAAATTTCAATTGGAGTTTTAAGCAAAAACCCATTAACCTTATTCCTGTTGCCGACAGGGATAATTTGAGCAACAAATGAAAAAGAGATTAATATTTTACAATTTGACCTTTTTAATTGTGCTGAATTCCTGTTGTTTCGGAACGAATGAAAATCATCTCGGGAATAATATCTATCCATCGGAATATGATAATGTGGACAGACGAATTTTATACAAAAAAGAAAAATGTGCAAATACAGGAACAGAAATAGTTCCTATGACAGTATTGGAAATATCTCATAATTCTGAATGGATTATAGTAAAATCTGGAAATAAAAGAGTGGAATCGGAATTTAAATATTGGGTGATAAAGAACAATTACAACCGATCACCAAATTCTGAAACCATTAAAAAAAACACGTTTGAATTTAATGACCATACTTTATTTAAAGACTTTTTGGTTGAAAAAATATAAAGTTGGAATTGAATAAAATCGACTGAAATAAAAAACTGTGTCTAAAAATGTGTTTAAGCACAATAATAACTGAATCAGATACATCAGCAGAAAGTACTCTACTGAGGCTTACAAAAAAACCGATAAGTGTCCTCTTAAAAAAACTCCTTTATTTCAAAAAGTATAGCCTACCCCATCTTCGGAAACTCCCACCCATTGTGGTACTCCTTGGTCAAAAGGACATCGGCTTCGGCATGGTTGAACTTCCCTTTTTCGGCATCCCAAAACAGTCGGTCGCCGGTTTTGTAAGCAATGTTGCCCATGTGGCTCACCATGGCGGCATCATAGCCAATTTTGATGGGAGCGTTCAAGAGGGTCTTGTCCCTTTTTTTCACGGCATCGAGAAAGTTGATGGTATGCAGGTCCAATCCGTTGGCATCCACCTGCTGTAGGGGAACCGCTTCTATTTTGGGGCCAAGGTCTTGGCTCCAATCAGGTCTGTTGCGTTCGGGGATCACTTCCCAGCCCCCACGGTCCAGCACCAGAGTCCCATTGTTCCCGATAAAGGCGATACCGTGGTTCCGTCCATAATTTCCGCCATCAATGCCGGTGGCGTGTTCCCACAACAGGGAAAAACCATCAAATTCATAAACGGTCTGGAGGGTGTCGGGAGTTTCGGAAGCATCATCGGGGTAAGCGAACTTACCGCCCATGGCCATCACTGATTTAGGCAACGAGGCTTTCATGCCATAGAGCGCATAGTCAATGAGGTGCACGCCCCAATCGGTCATCAGTCCGCCTGCGTAGTCCCAAAACCACCTGAAATTGAAATGGAACCGATTTTCATTAAAAGGTCGGTCCAGTGCCGGTCCGAGCCACATTTGGTAATCAACACCTTTAGGTGCGGTTCCGTTGGGCTGCACGGGAACAGGCTTCATCCATCCTTGATAGGCCCAGGTCTTCGCCAATCGTATCTGTCCCAGCTTCCCAGAGTGTACATAGTTTATCGCATCCACAAAATGGGGCTGGCTCCGCTGCCACTGGCCTATCTGTACCATGCGGTCACTGGCATCCACCTTGGCCAACATGGCCTCGCATTCGGCCACGGAATTGGCAATGGGTTTTTCGCAGTAGGCATCTTTTCCTGCATCAATGGCATCGGTGAGTTGCAGGCAATGCCAATGGTCGGGCGTACCGATGATCACCATGTCCACATCCTTGTCCTCCAACATTTTGCGGTAATCGGTATACCACTTTGGTTTTTTGATGCCCCCTTTTTCAAGGTCTGCCGTTCTTTGCGCGAGCACATTTTCATCGACATCACAAAGGGCCACCACTTCTACCTCACTGTTTTTCAAGAGGGACAATAAATCCGTGAAACCCATGCCTTTGCAGCCGATGAGCCCTACCTGTATCTTATCGTTCGGGCTTATGGTTCTTCGTATGGTTGCCAACATTTCCGCGGGAAACAGAAACGAAGTGCCCAATCCGGCCATACCCAATGTGCTTCTTTTTACAAATTGTCTGCGTGTACCCATTTTTTTCAAATTTGGGATAAGGTACAAAAAAACGTCCCTCGAAAATGAAATTTCCGAGGGACGGTTATTGGTAAAAGGTGCGTCTTTTGACTATGCCTTACTTTCTGGAGTAACGTTCAACTTCTTGCTCATTTCCATGGAAATGGCCGATCGGTCAAACTTTAGGCGGCCGGCCATGGTTTCGATGACACAGGAAAAATCCTTGTCGTTCAATTCCACGATCTTGCCGTGAAGCCCACTTTTGGTGATGATCTTATCACCTTTTTTCAGCTCCGTGGTAAATTTTTTCTCATCCTTCTGACGTTTGATCTGTGGGCGGATCATAAAGAAATAGGCCACACCAAAAATCAATATCAGGGGCAAAAACTGTTGTAAGTTTTCCATTTAGGTATTTTACTTATTTCACAGGGCCGGCGGGCACTGCGTTCTTAGGATTAACAAATGCTTTGATCCTCAAGATCTCTGAACCCTTGGCCGTATTGGCAGTGACCGTGATGGTCTTGGTCACTTGGTTTTGTCCAGATCCATTGAACTTCACCAAAAGCTCGCCTGTTTCTCCAGGAGCAATAGGTTCTTTAGGTGGATCGGGGACAGTACATCCGCAGCTGCTCTTTGCATCGGTGATGATCAAAGGGGCATTGCCCGTGTTGGTGAACTTGAAGATGGTTTCTTGGGGGGTTCCTTGCTCAATGGTTCCGAAATCATGCTCAGACTTTTCAAAAGTCATTACCGGAACCAATTTTTGTGCCTCGTCCCTGGAAGTGGCATTCTCAACATTGTCCGCAACTATTTTGTTGGAGGCCTTGTCCTTGCAGGAAACACCCACCAGGGCCATAGCGAAGACCAAGCTAAAAAGTGTTGTTATTCTTTTCATGATAAAAATTTGTTTTCCCAAAAATAATCAATTATTGTTTATTGCAGCCCTCTTCCTATTTTTTGCAATCTGCCCTCTGTTTTGTATTCCTTGGCAAGTTTGTCCAGAACCCCGTTAATGAAGATGCTGCTCTTGGGTGTCGAATATTCCTTGGCTATTTCCAAATACTCGTTCAAGGTCACTTTTTCTGGAATGGATGGGAAATTCAGCAGCTCACAGATGGCCATTTTCAGGATGATGGAGTCGATCTCCGCTATCCGGTCGTTGTCCCAGTTGGGGGTCTTCCCCTCTATCTCTTTTTCCCATTTGGCATCATTGAGCAAGGTCTTCGTCAAGAGGTCATTGGCATAATCCATGTCCTGGGCGTCCTTGAGCAGGGCGGGCAAAAAGAACTTGTCGCCCGAATTTTCGGTGGCTTTCTTCAATCGTTTTACCAGGTAGGTGTTCACAATGGGAAAATCATCGACCCATGTAAGTTTATCGTCCTCGAAGTATTCGTAGATCTTTTCGTTGGGGGCAATTATTTCCTTGAACAGTTGGATGATCACGTCACGATCGTTCTCATAACTGTCCTTCGCATTGGTCATATACTCCTTGTAAATATCGCTCGCCACAATTTCCTTGTAGAGGATTTTGATATACTCCTCGTTCAAGTACCAATTGTTCAGTTTTCTCTTGGAGAGTTCGTTCTTTAGGGAGGCATTGTTCGCTATTTGGAGCAACAAGCGGTTCTTTGTGAATTTTTCCCGATCGGGGTAGTTGTCCTCCTCAGTGGCCACATACTTTTTGGATGCATGTCCCACGTGTTTTTCGGCCATTCGGTGCAGTTCGGCCAAAAGGCTCAAAATAAGGAGGTAGAGCACGTACATGTTTTCTATGCTCATTCTTAGGAATTTTTCCTGCTTCACCAAGGAATCGTCCTTGGACTGGATCAGTGCATAGATACACTGCATCACTTTTACTCTGATATGCCTTCTGGTGAGCATTTGTAAAGAACTTTTAAAGTCGTTGATTGGCTTTCACGCCACAAAAGTAACCTTATATTTCAATCTTACCTACCAAAGTTGCTTTCTTATCAGTTTTATAACATTTTGTTTGTATGCTATGCCATATATTTGCTTGATTGTCCCGTTGCATTGACAATCAAAAACCGTCTTTCCCTTTTATGAAGGAGCTAAAACACCTTAACAAATACTTTAAAAAATACTGGTTCAAGTTGCTGATCGGGGTGCTGATCACCATTATAGCCCGTATTTTTTCCCTGATCATGCCCTCCTATGTGAACAAGTCCATTCAGGCCGTGGAGGAGTTTATGGCGGACACCATTTCCCTTTCCGAGGCCAAGGGCATGCTGTTGCAATACATCCTGGTCATTGTGGGAGCGGCCCTGCTCTCCGCCCTTTTCACTTTTTTGATGCGACAAACCATCATCAATGTATCGCGTTATATCGAATACGACCTGAAGAACGAGGTCTTTGACCATTACCAATTGCTCAGTCTCAATTTCTACAAAAAAAATAGGATAGGCGACCTGATGAACCGCATCAGCGAGGACATCAACCAAGTGCGGATGTATGCCGGACCTGCGATCATGTATGGCATCCAGACACTCACCCTTTTTGTCTGTCTTGTGCCATTGATGTTCATAAAAGCGCCCACCTTGGCGGCCTATACCCTATTGCCTTTGCCCATCTTGTCGGTTTTGATCTATCAGATCAGCAAGGTGATCCACAAGCGCAGCACCAAGGTGCAGGAATTCCTGTCCACATTGTCCACGTTTACCCAAGAATCCTTTTCCGGGATTTCGGTGATCAAGGCCTATGGCATAGAGCCCCGAATCAATGCGGAGCTTAGGGTACTGGCCAATCAAGGGAAGGACACCAGTATGTCCCTTGCCAAAGTGAACGCTTGGTTCTTTCCACTGATGATCTTATTGATCGGTATCAGCAATATTTTTGTGGTCTATATCGGTGGCAGACAATATATTAACGGCGACATTGAATCCATTGGGGTGATCGCGGAATTCATCCTGTACGTGAACATGCTCACCTGGCCCGTGGCCATTGTGGGGTGGCTCACGTCCATCATCCAAACGGCAGAGGCCTCCCAAAAGCGGATCAACGAATTTTTGAAGGCGGAGCCTTCCATCAAGAACGAAGTGCTCCAACCCACGGTCATTCATGGTGATATTGAGTTCAAGAACGTGACCTTCACCTATGAGGACACCGACATAACCGCGCTTAAAGACATTTCCTTCAAAGTAAAGGCCGGACAGACAGTGGCCATTCTGGGCAAGACCGGATCGGGAAAATCCACCATCTTGGATTTGGTGGCACGGTTGTACGATGTCACTTCGGGCGAGGTATTGATCGATGGGGTGCCCGTACAGAAACTCAACCTGAACAGCCTACGGAATTCCATAGGTGCCGTTCCGCAAGATGCCTTTCTTTTCTCCGACACCATTGAGAACAACATACGCTTCGGCAATGAAAATGCCTCCCATGATGAAATTGTGGCCGTTGCAAAAAAAGCCGTGGTGCACAAGAACATAGAAGGGTTTGCCAAAAAATACGATACCATCCTAGGAGAACGGGGCATTACCCTGAGCGGGGGGCAGAAACAACGGGTATCCATTGCCAGGGCATTGCTCAAGAACCCACAGATCTACCTGTTCGACGATTGCCTATCCGCCGTGGACACCGAGACCGAGGAAGAAATCCTGAACAACCTGAAAAAAGTGTCGGAGAGCAAGACCACCCTCATCGTGAGCCATAGGGTATCCTCTGCAAAAAATGCCGACAAGATCATTGTGCTGGACAATGGCAAAATAATACAGGAGGGCTCCCACCAAGAGCTGAACGCTGTGGATGGCTACTATAAGGAACTCTATCTCAACCAACTTTCGGGCAAAGAATGATAAAAAACTTGCTGAATTAGCATTTTTTTTACATTTTTGGTAGTGTAATTCAACATTGTTCTAAATACACTATACCATATGGGCGAGAAAGATATAATGGATCAGGAAGAGATTTACTCGAAAGTTTTAAGGGCCGGAAGAAGAACTTACTTTTTTGACGTGAGGAGCACCAAGGCAGGTGATTATTACCTGACCATCACCGAAAGCAAAAAGTTCACCCATGACGACGGTTCCTTCCATTACAAGAAACACAAGATCTATCTCTACAAGGAAGACTTTACTGCCTTCAAGGAGATCATGGATGAGATGATGGATTACATCATCGATGAAAAGGGACAGGAAGTGATATCCGAACGCCATCAGAAGGATTTCAAGAAGGAAGAAGAGACCACGGTAAACGAAAACGGTAGTACTCCCGAAAGTTTCACCGATGTAGATTTTGACGACATCTAGGAGTCACCCATAAAAAAACAGAAAACGGCCTGCCATTCCGCAGGCCGTTTTTTATTTTTATACCACAAAAAGCAGCACACATGGCAAGGACACCCAGCAATATGCTCCCTTTGGGGACAAAGGCACCCGATTTTGAACTTTGGGACACCGTTTCGGAGAAAAACCTGTCCCTAAAAGCTATACATGGTAACAAGGGCACGGTGATCATGTTCATCTGCAACCATTGCCCCTTCGTAATCCATGTCAACCCCAAAATCTCAGAGCTCGCCCGGGAGTATCAGGCCAAGGGAATCGGTTTTATCGCTATTTCCAGCAATGATGTGGTCAACTTTCCACAGGATGCCCCTCATTTGATGAAAGAGAAAGCAAAGGAAGAGGGATACACCTTTCCCTACCTGTATGATGAGACCCAAGAAGTGGCAAGGGCCTACGATGCGGCCTGCACGCCCGACCTTTATCTCTTCGATGCCGATCTGGAATTGGTGTACCGCGGACAATTGGACGATTCAAGGCCCGGCAATGGGATTCCATTGAGCGGAAACGACCTGAAAGACGCCATGGATGCACTTTTGGAGGGCAATACCATCGACCCCAACCAAAAACCGAGTATAGGCTGCAACATTAAATGGAAAGAAGCATAGTTTGAGTAAGTTTCCGTAACCGTCCCAATCTACCAGCCCTCCCGCTGTACCAAATTGGCAATATGCGCAAAATGGTGGTTACTATGCCAAGCATAACGCCCTATGTTCACTTCCAAAGTGGATTCCATATTTCCATCGGGGTGGATGAATTTCCGCTGCAGGTCATCCTCAGAAAGACCTTTCAACAGATAGACCAATTTGGCATGCACCGCCCTTAGATGGTCCAGGGACATTTGTATGGGCGCCGTTTTGGAATCGAAAAGATTGGCCCAGGCTTTTTCGTCATACGGTTTTATGACAGGATTGTTTTCGGTAAGTGCCCATTTGAACCGAATGTAACTGTTGTGGTGGCTATCGGATATATGGTGCACCAATTGCCTCACCGTCCACCCGCCGGGCCTGTACGGGGTTTCCAATTGATCATCCGTAAGTGGGGTGACCAAATCCTGCAAACGCTGGGGCAAGTGCTCCAGGATACTGATCCATTCTTCCAATTTTTCCTTCGTGATGGCGGATGGGACCTCAAATTTCCCGATCGGGTAACGCAGTTGTTCCAGTTGATTGTTTTCCATGGTATAAAATTAATAAACAATGGGTCGCAAAAAGAAGCGTGACATTTCCAAAGGGGCATAAAAATCAATTTTAATACACTTTTAACTGAAATTAAATGATGTCATTGATTTATCTACTAAATTTGTAGGATATTGATTTATCAACTTAAAAACAAGACATATATGGCAACTCTAAGATTGGGCGATACCGCTCCCGACTTTACGGCAGAGACCTCTGAAGGAACCCTTAATTTTTATGAATATCTGGGCGATGGTTGGGGCATTTTATTCTCGCACCCTGCTGATTTTACGCCTGTTTGCACCACCGAACTGGGCACTGCTGCCAAATTCAAGGATGAATTTGACAAAAGGAACGTGAAGATGATGGCCCTTAGCGTGGATGGTGCCGCCTCACACAAGGAATGGATCAAGGACATCAACGAGACACAGCACACGACCGTGAACTTCCCTATTGTAGCGGATGAGGACAGAAAGGTTTCCGACCTTTACGACATGATCCACCCCAATGCCAACGACACCCTTACCGTACGTTCGGTGTTCATCATCGGTCCGGACAAGAAGGTGAAGTTGACACTGACCTACCCTGCATCCACCGGGCGTAATTTTTATGAGCTGCTCCGAGTGGTGGACTCCCTGCAACTGACCGCCAACCATAAAGTGGCCACTCCCGCCAATTGGGAACATGGACAAAAAGTGGTGGTGAGCCCGGCGATACCCACCGAGGAAGCCAAGGGAATATTCACCAAGGGCGTGGAGGAAGTAAAGCCCTATCTGCGCCTGACCCCTGACCCTTCTGCTTGATTTTTCAATAAATTTGCGAAAATTCCTAATTATCAAGAAATTAAATGTACCTTTGCCCCTGATTTAATTTTTTAATTTTTATTATGAGTAAAGGAACAGTAAAATTCTTCAACGATTCTAAAGGCTATGGCTTTATCACTGAAGAAGGTTCAAACGCAGATCACTTTGTACACGTTTCAGGTTTAATCGATGAAATCAGAGAAGGTGACGCTGTAGAATTCGAACTACAGCAAGGTAAAAAAGGATTGAACGCCGTTAACGTACAAGTTATAGATTAAGGTACCAGCACACTTTTTTATACATCAGGCCCGGGCAATTGCCCGGGCCTTTTATTTTTCTTCCCTTTTTGACGCAACCATTCCATTTTTCCTTATCTAAAGGTTGAGATTGACATAGTTCCCCACAACCTTTAAACCATGAATACATGAACACTTTTTTTGGAGTATTGTCTTTTCTTTTGGTCGTCAACGCACTTTTGTTGGTGCTCAGCGTTAACGGATCTAAAAAATGATTTCAAGGTTCTGGGCAATAGGTAGGGTATTTTACCGTTCAATTGTTACGTAGTAAACAGCATAACCATGAATACCTTTTTTAGTATTTTGCTTCTTTTGCTTGCCCTAAACCTTTGTCTGCTTCTGGTAAGTGTGAACCGTACCAAATAAAAAAGCTCCCTTTTTCGGAAGCTTTTTTTATTATTGTCACTGCTGTAACGGTTACTTCACCGCCATCAACTCCACATCGAAGATAAGGGTGGCGTCCGGGGGAATCACCCCGCCGGCACCGGCACTACCGTAGGCCAAATGTGATGGAATCACAAAACGCCCCTTGTCCCCTACACTCAATAAGGCGATACCTTCTTCCCAACCTGGGATTACCTGACCTATGCCCAAGGTAAAGTCGATAGGCTGCTTTCTTTTATAAGAGGAATCAAAAACTTGCCCATTGGAAAGACTGCCCTCATAGTGCACGGACACGATTTTTCCATTCTCGGCCTTGGCCCCGTTTCCTTTTTGGACAATCTTGTACCTGAGTCCGCTCGGTGTCTTTTCAAAACCTGCGGCGAGTTTTTCCATTTCGGCCTCTGCCCTGGCCTTGGCCTCTGCAATACGTTTTTCCCTGGCTCCTTCGAATACCCTAAAGGCCTCGATGGCGTTCCAGTTCTGGGCCTCATCGCCCACCCGTACAATTTCCAGACTTTCTATTTGGTCGCCCTGGGCGATGGCATCCACCACTTCCTGACCCTGCTCCACAAAACCGAAAACGGTGTGCTTGTTGTCCAACCAAGGGGTCGGACCATGGGTGATGAAGAACTGGCTCCCGTTGGTGCCCGGTCCTGCATTGGCCATGGAGAGTACGCCAGGCCCGTTGTGGACAAGTTCGGGATGGAACTCGTCATCAAACTTATAGCCGGGGTCGCCAGTGCCTGTGCCCAGTGGGCATCCGCCCTGTATCATAAAATCGGCTATGACACGGTGGAACTTCAATCCGTCGTAATAGGGCTTGCCCTGGGGCCTTGCCGTGTTTTCCATGTTGCCCTCGGCGAGTGCAACAAAGTTG
Organism: Flagellimonas hadalis; assembly: GCF_007785775.2. Lineage (GTDB taxonomy): Bacteria > Bacteroidota > Bacteroidia > Flavobacteriales > Flavobacteriaceae > Flagellimonas > Flagellimonas hadalis. Next base: position 1,858 of record NZ_VNIK02000008.1, on the reverse strand, counting down.
CCGACCGTTCCCGGCGTCTTGTCATGGGTGAGTTTCACCAGTATTTCCCCTTTTGGGGTATTGAACTTTGCATAGATTCCGTCTTGCATGTCTTTTTTATTAGATGATTAATCGATTTTCAATGCCCGGAGTTTTTCCAAGGTTGCAAAGGTAGGGGTTTTATGGGGCAATACCTCGCCGAATTGCCTGAATTGGGCCGTCCCTCAATCATCGAAAGGACTTGTGACGTTCAGCAGGGCAGGTTCAGAAACTTGGGTGTAGATCATGGTGGTCTTGATGGAACTGTGTCCCAAAAGTTTTTGGATGACCCTGATATCCGTTCCTTTTTCCAGTAAATGGGAAGCATAACTGTGGCGAAGGGTATGGGCCGTGATATGCTTGTCGATCTTTGCCCTCCTTGCCGCCGATTTCAACAACTTGTTGAAACTGGACGAGGTGTACTTCCCCCCCTTTTGCCCCTCAAACAAATAATTCTTTGGCACAAATTCCCTATAATAATCCCTGAGCATGTGCAGCACCTTGTGCGAAAGTGGGACTATCCTATCCTTACCCCCTTTGGCTGCTTTGATGTGGACGACCATGCGTGTGGAATCTATGTCGGCGATTTTCAGGTCGATGAGTTCTCCTACCCTTAATCCAGTACTGTAAACAAGAGCTATCATGCATTTATGCTTACCATTGTTCGCCTTTTCTATGATCTTTTCCACGTCGCTCTTTGCGATGATGACGGGCAATTTTCCGGGTTTTCTGCTGGGGAACAAAAGCTCTAGGTTTATGGATTGTCGGAACATCTCACGATAATAGAGCTTGAGGGCCATGGCAATCTGCTTTTGATATGAATAGGAGACTTTTTTGGTGTGCACCATATGGTAAAAGTAGCGGTGGAGTTCAGTCTCATCCACCTGGTCCAAAGACTTGCCAAAGAAGTGCCTTGCCATTTTCACGATGGAGGCATAGCTATCTATGGTATTCTTACTATACCGTTTAACTTCCAATATTTTCACAAAATCGAGAACTGACATGATCATGTGAATATACCTAATTCCTGCGGAAAAGTACTATATTTATGACAATGCAAAAGGGATATAGGGAAAGTTCTTTGTATCCAATAGTTATAAGCCATAAAAACAAATTACTATGAAAAAAAGAGTCTCAATTTTAATATTATTTGTAATAATCTCCAGCAACGTTATTTATAGCCAACATTTCGTTGCTACACCAATTGAAATATCTAGAGGAGGAGGATCGCAAACATCATTTATTACCAATCATCATAACCCTTGGATTTGGAGTACTAAAAACGGAACAAACTTACTCTATCCTTTTACAGAATCCGCTGGTTTGGGTCATCTAGTAATACAACCTCGAACTTCAGCTTTAAGAGATATTCTATTTGTTACGGGTAATGGAGATGATATTAGAATGGTCGTTAAAGGAAACGGATATATTGGAATTGGGACTACAAACCCTGATATGAAACTAACAGTTAAAGGGAACATTCATGCCGAAGAAGTTAAAATTGATCTTAGTGTTCCTGCACCTGATTATGTGTTTGAAAATGGATATAATCTAAAAACTATTGAGGAATTAGAAAAATACATTATTGAAAATGGTCACCTTCCTGAAATACCATCTGCAAAAGAATTTGAGCAAAATGGGATTATGCTTGCAGAAATGAACATGAATCTTTTGAAAAAAATTGAGGAATTAACTCTATACACTATTGCTCAACAAAAAAAAATAGAAAGACTAAAATTATTAGAGAAAAGATTGGCTCAAATTGAAAAATTACTCGAATTGAAAAATTAAAACGGCTTATAACAAAGTATCCTATGAAAAGCCCTAGTCCAGTTCTTTA
>NZ_VNIK02000007.1 GCF_007785775.2 Flagellimonas hadalis | reverse complement strand
CCGAATGGGACGAGAACGGGAATTTGATTACCTGACCGGAAGGATTGAATGAAACTTCTTTGTGGGCACCTGTGCAATGGGCACCACGGAGGGGATTTGAGTTAGTTTAGTTAATTCGGAGCGGACCTCTTTCAAGGGGTTCGCTTTTTTTGTTGTAAGATGCCTTTGGTGTGGCAAAAGAAAATTGTTCCCATCGAGGTGAAAATGGATTTGGATACAATCAGTTCGAATGCCTTATCTTTCTGATACAGTGTGTTTATATAAATTGGAAGGCAAGGCGAATAATATTATATTGCAGTTAAACAAATTGAATGAGACTTCAATTTTTATTGCTTTGCCTAATCGTTGTATCATGTGCAAAGCCCACCCAGAACCGAGGTGAAAGGTTATATGCTTCCCATTGTGCAAGCTGCCATACAGCCCCTAGAATAGACCATTTGACCAAAGAGCTTTGGGAAAATTCGATTTTGCCGGAAATGGGGGCACGTATGGGGATCAAAGATCCAAACTACGACCCCTATAAAGGATACACCCATGCAGAGCAGTTTGATATCAAACAGGCTGGGATATACAGTCCTATACCCACTATTTCCCAAGAAGACTGGATAAAGTTAAAGGATTATATCTTGGCAAATGCCCCGGATGGGCTTCCCGTGATTCCCAAGAATCCATCAATACAGACCTTGGAACAGTTTGAATTCAAATCCATATCCATTGATAGTGTTCCCGGTGCGGCAATTTCCTTTTTGGGTTATGATGAGGGCAGTCAAAATATTTTGATTGGAAATTTGGATGGGAGTGTGAACACATTTGATTATCTACAGGGCACATCCCAGAACATTTTTAGGGCCCAAAGTGCGGTGACCGCATTTAACCCAACAGATTTAGGGGACATCGTCACTGCTGTGGGGATTTTGAACCCTTCACAACAAAAGGAGGGGGCCTTGTTGCTAAGGAACGAAGTTGCCACGGATACTTTAATCGCGGGACTCCATAGGCCTGTGCATAGCTTGGTGCATGACTTCAATAAGGATGGGCAACTGGAAATTGTGGTCTGCGAGTTTGGCCATTTGACAGGGGAGCTTTCCCTCTTGCAAAAAGATTCCAACGGTATTTACCAAAAGAAGGTATTGATACAGAGCCCAGGATCAATGCGGTCCATCGTTAGGGATTTGGATGGTGATGGCAAGGATGATATTGTGTTCATGAAGGCACAAGGGGACGAGGCCATAATGGTACTCTACCAAAAGGATGATATGACCTTCAGTGCAGATATGTTATTGCGATTCAGTCCTGTGTTGGGCACCAGTTGGTTCGAAATGGTGGATTTTGACGGGGATGGGGATGAGGATATCATCACTGTGCATGGCGACAATGCTGACAAGACCCAAATATTAAAACCGTATCATGGATTGCGGATCCACTTGAACAATGGTGATAATGAATATGAAGAATCCTTTTTCTATCCCATGTACGGTGCCACCAGAAGTGAAACTTTTGATTATGATGGGGACGGGGATTTGGACATAGCGCTCGTTTCCACATTCCCTGACTATGCGGACAGACCTGTAAAGTCTTTTGTCTATCTTGAAAACGCAGGCGGTGATGGGTTTGATTTTACGGAGCGTATCTTACCAAAACAAATTGATGGCAAATGGTTTTTGATGAAGGCCGCCGATGTGGATGCCGATGGGGACCAAGATATCATACTCAGTACTTTCACCTATTATTTTACGCCAATCCCTAAAGATTTGTCCCAAAAATGGAGTGAATCATTGACCGATTTGATGGTGCTGGAAAACACTTTGAAATAGTCCACATAAATTATTCATTTTTGGAAAACACCAGCAGTTTGCCCCTGTTTTGCGTTACCACCACATAAGGTGTACCACCACCTGCTTTTTCCACCAATATCATGTCCTTTCCATCTCCGGGGACTTTGAAACCACTCTCTTCTGCATTTTTGAATTCAAAACCACCTTTGTTGTCACCCACCAATATTCCGCCATTGAAAGCGTCGTACCGACCGATGAACACTTCATTGCCAAAATCATTGCCGATCATCAGCACATTTGCGAAAGCGTCCCCACCTGATGGTGTTGTGATCATACATTTTATGGGTGCCGACTGTGTTTGCCAGGGAAGCTCACCCATACTGAACTGCCCATTTCCATTATTGATGAAATAGCTGGTTTGGTCATGGTTTGCTGCCAGTTCAAAGGTTCCTTCCAGCTCTTCCGGCGTAAAGAGATCATTTTTGTTCGCATTGGCGTATTCCTTAAAGTAGTCAAACTTTTTTCGGAACAATGGACTCTGTCCTATCAGGTCCCCCCAGAAATTTACGGGATAGGAAGTAAAGGTCGAATCTTCAAAACTTTCCCTGAAGTAGGCAAAAAGGATGGGGTCACTAGATCCATTTTTGTCAAAATCCTTCACCAGCATGGTCACGGGTCTTTCTGTTGTGGGACGATAAAAGTTGTTGGCGCCCAAGTTTCCTGCTATGATATCCATATCCCCGTCCCCGTCAAAATCTTCGACCAAAACGCACTCCCACCAACCTGATAGTTGATGGATACCTGTATTTTCCAATGGCTGAAATATTTCTTTTTTGTTCATGAAAACAGAGATGGGCATAAACTCGCCGACCAAAATCAGGTCTTTTAGGTTGTCCCCGTCAAGATCGGCCCATTTGGCATCGGTCACCATTCCAGGGCTTCTGAGATCCTTGCAATAGGTTTCCGTCACATCGATAAGAATACCTTTTTCATTTTTCAACAGATAGCTCTTTTCGGGCGTGGGATATTGTGAAAAAGGCGTGCGTCCACCTACGAACAGGTCCGTATAGCCGTCCCCATCAAAATCTTCTGCCCTGACCACCGATCCACTTGCATTTATTTTGGGCATTTTATCTGTTGAAAGCGTAAAATTTCCCTTGCCATTGTTGATCATCAACCGATCGGTATAGTAAGGGGATTCCAAGTCAAACTCATTGCTGCCGGAAACCAAATACATATCCAGATCACCATCGTTATCCAAGTCAAAAAGCGCAATGCTCGTTTCCTCATGCCCTTTGTTCTTGTCGTCCAGAAACAAGGGCGTGCTGGTAAACGATCCAGATGATTCTTGGAAGAACAGCATGGGGGAGTATCCGGATGAGCTACCAATGATAAAGTCTTCATGGCCATCGCCGTTAATGTCGCCTTTGGCAATGCAGGGTCCATTTTGTGTGAGTTTGTGGGGTAGGGTGCGCTGCACGTTGAAATCGACCTTGTCTTCTTCCTCATGTACATAATCGATTCTCAATTCATCGGAAACTTCCTTATAATTGGGTTTGGATTCCTTTGGAACAAGGGGAAATGCAAGTTGTTGGGAACTGGGCGAAACGGCCTCCCCATGATTGATCGTCAGGATTTGGTTACTTGGAATGTTCTTTAAAGCTTGGAATTTTCCATCAGGCCACAACACTTCAATGGAGGCCATGTTTTGATGGGCGCCCAGACCAAAGTGGGCCATGCCCTGAACAGTGGATAAATAGCCTCTGTTCAACTGATGCTCATAATACTGAAAGCTCCCATCGGCAAATCGGATGGCCACCTTGGTGCCCAATGCTGCCGGATTGGTGGATGGGCCTTTCAGGTCCAACTGAATGTGGTTGTTTTGCCCCTGGTTCTTGTTCTCTGCATTATTCTTGAAAAGGAATGCTTCATCGTTGATATTGTTCACGATATAATCCAAATCACCATCTCCATCCAGATCGGCAAAGGCCGCACCATTTGAGAATGAGGGAATGTTCAACCCCCAGGCTTTCCCTACATCCCTGAACTGGCCATTTCCTTCATTTTTATAGGCATAGTTGGGTATTTTGACCACTGGAATGGAATCCAAAATTTGGGAAGGGCGAAGGTATTTGCGCACGTTGAAGTGAAATTCACCAAAATCAAGATCGGTGATGTCCCGTGGAAAACCATTGGTGATCAATAGATCTTTGAGTCCATCATTATCGGCATCCACGAAGAGGGGAGACCAGCTCCAATCTGTTTTGGCTATTCCGGCCATCAACCCGATCTCACTGAAGGGCATATTGGGCCCTTGGCCCATTTGGAGCATGTTCCTCATGTACTGATAATCATACCCAAACTTGTCATTCATGTAATAATCGTTGTAGCGGCTTTCCTTGATGGTGGTCTTTAGCCTGTAATTGGTTTCGCCCAACATGTCAAGCGTAAGGATATCGAGAAAGCCGTCATTGTTGAAATCTGCGATGTCGGAACCCATGGAGAACTTGCTCTGGTGCTTCACGAACTGGCTTATTTGGTCCGTGAACGTCCCGTCCCTGTTGTTGATATAGAGGATGTCATTGCTCAGGTAATCATTGCTCACATAAATATCCGGCCAACCGTCATAATTCAGGTCGGAAACTGCAATGCCAAGACCATACCCTTCTATGGTGATACCTGCTTCCATGGTAACGTCCGTGAAGGTATTGTCCCCATTGTTCCGATACAGACGGTCATTGCTCAATGAGGAGCCGTCGGTTATCTTCTCCCTATAATTTGCGGGCAGCACGTGTATGTCCACATTGTTGAGCACATACAGATCCAGATGGTCATCTTTGTTATAGTCGATAAAGGCCGCGTTCATGCTATTACCAGTGTCTGCAACACCATACTCCTTGGCCATTTCCTTGAATTTAGGAATGCCATTTTCATCAATGCCCTGATTCACGAAGAGGATATTGGCTTTTTCTTCAGGAGTGGCGTACATGGCCGCACAGATATAGATATCAAGCAGGGAATCGTTGTTGATATCGATCACGGCAACACCCGTTTTCCATTTGTCAGGGGCTCCCACACCAGAAATTTCAGTGACATCCTCAAACTTGAACCCACCTTTATTCAGGTACAGCTTATTGGTCACCTGATTTCCCGTGAAAAAAAGATCTTGACTTCCATCGTTGTTAAAGTCACCCACGGCCACACCTCCACCATTGAAGATGTATTCACTGGTGAGAATGTTGAAGCTGTCGGTCTCAACAATCTGGTTGTTGAATGTGATACCCGAGTGTTTTGAGGAAACCTTTGAGAACAAGGTGTCCTCTTTTTTCTTAGAACAAGAAAGGATCAGTAAAGAGACTAGTGCAATTAAAATATAGCTTTTATTCACTGTGCTGAAGTTTTTACGGGTTGACCAATTTTTTGATAAGATGCTTTTGGTTGCAAGACATCGGGCAATTGTTTGTCCCATAAGTTGGGCTTATTTTATTTGATGGAGATACCTCAGAATTAAAAATACAAATTCCAGTACTGCATTTTTAATTCTCAATGATTAACAATCAACTAATAAGGATTAATTTTTGATTAATGCTGTCCATCTATAATTAAAATAGGTTGCCAATATACATTGACAACCTACCTTACTTAAATCAAAATTAAACTAACTCAAGCTATTATACATTCTTAATATCCGGTATTTTGGGTCAATATACCACCACTTTGGTCTATGGCATTTATTGGAATTGGAAATAGATCGAATTTGGGTTGGTAAGCTTTAAATTTTGTGTCATAACTAGACTGATCAAAATCTTCACCCTCATTTTGGATATAGGTGGTGATAACGTCTTCGGCAACACCCCATCTTCTGAGATCGAACAAACGATGTCCCTCCATGCCCAGTTCCAAGCGACGCTCAAAGCGCACAGCTTGTCTGGCAAAATCCTGATTGGGAAAGGAAGCATAGGGCTCAATTTGATAATTGGCGGCATCAGTGTTCGGGATAGGATTATTATCAGCGTCCAGTGCCTGTACATAAGTCATGTTCTTGGCCCTGTTGCGTACCCTGTTCACGTAATCCAAGGCCATTGGCAGATCCGGAGTAGTTTTCTCCACGGCAGCTTCTGCTGCCATCAGCAATACATCCGCAAACCGCATTACGTTATAGTTGATGCCCGACCAGTCGGAGCCCCAACCACCAATACCACGATTGGCATCCACTTCACCCGCTTGGTACATGTTCTTTTTGGGCAAATAGGGGCCGGAAATATCGCCAAAAGACGCCCTGATCCATTGTTTTCCAGGATTCAGCCCAAAGCCATTATAATCGATTCCCCTTCTTCCTACTGTATAGTCCAGTCTAGGGTCCAATGGTCCTGTATGTGGTGTAAAGGGAGCATCACTGTTGATTCCATAATCGTTTTCAACATCGGTTGCAGCATAGGAATCCAACAAGGGCAAACCGGAACCGTCAGTTTGGAAGGCGTTCACCAAGTCATGGGTAGGCTGGTAAAAACCGCAGCAAGTTTCCAATGGTCCACCACCGGGAAAGTTCAAGGTGCCAGCTCCGTTTCCATTAAAGGAACGGCCTGTATCCGAAGAAAATTGAATGGCGAACATGGACTCGGGACCATTCTCCCCAGCGAAGTTAAAGTTGTTCACAAATTCCTCGTTCAAGGTATATGGCCCATTATTGATCACGTCGTTGAACAACGGAAGTGCCTCATCATATTTTCCTTGGTACAAGTAGGCTTTGCCCAAAAAGGCCTTGGCGACCCAAGAGTTTGCCCTTCCTAGAACAATGTCGTCTCCCAGCTTTTCAATAGCTGCTTGAAAATCTGCTTCAATTTCCGTCCATATAGGACCGGGGTTGGGTTGATTGAATTCTTCATTGACCAAGTTCTCTACAGAAATGAAAGGGACATTGCCCCAAAATTTTTGGAGTTCAAAGTTAAAATACCCCCTGAGGAAAAACGCTTCGCCTTCTTGTTGGGTAAAATCCCCATCCGGGATTTGACTGATAAGATCCAGAACGGCATTGCATCGGTTGACCCCTCCAAACAGGGCACTCCACCTGCCCAAGAACCAGCTGTTTCCGGTTTGCCAATCCAAGGTCTCTACTTGGAACAATGCAGTGTTGTCCCCGTCCTCACTACCACGGTGGGCATCGTCGGAGACCACATCGGTCCACCAGTTGTCACCACCAGCGGCAACACCCTCTCCTTGTCTGTTCACACGTTCTCCATCCATGGCAGAATAAGCGGCGGTAAGTTTAAGGTCAACACCTACAGCAGTCTTCAAATCTTCATCAGGTATATTTCCTGTTGCTGCCTTCTCTGTAAAATCTTCGCTACAGGTCCATAATAAGAGACCGGCAAATATTATTGTATATATTACTTTCTTTTTCATTCTTTAAAATTTTAGATTGACTCCGAAGGAATAAATTGAAGCTAAAGGATAGTTGTTGTCCGAGACACCAATGGTAAGGTTGTCTATGGCTCCACTATCCAAGAATCTTGGTTGTAGTTCAGGATCAAGACCGTCATAACCAGTTATGGTAAATAGATTGGTGCCCTGCAGGTATAACCGTACACTGTCCATGCCCAAAATACTGGATACCTGTTGATTGAAGGTGTAGCCAATCTGAAGGTTTTTCAACCTCATATAGGAACCATCCTCTACAAAGAAGGAGTTTGCCGAACCTTCATTGTTCGTGATGCTTTGGCTTAAAGCGGGCAATTCGGCATCCAAATTGTTTGGTGTCCATGAATCCAGTACCCTTACGCTTCTGTTGGCATCGAAGAAAGTAGGAAAGTCGGTATATACCTTCTCGTTGTTGAATATTTCGTTTCCTTGGGAACCTTGGAAGAAGGCGGACATATCGAAGCCCTTATACCCCAATGTGATGTTGACCCCATAGGTGAAATCGGGGTGGGGCGAACCGATAAAGGTCCTATCGTCATCGTTGATTACGCCATCATCGTTCAAATCCCTGTACCGGAACCTTCCGACCCCATCTGCATCGTTGTCGAACCCTTGATCGGCCGCACTGGCCACTTCGGATTCTGAGGCAAAAATTCCATCCACTATTCTACCATAAAAGGATGATATAGGTTGTCCTTCCTGTGTCCTAGTGACCGTACCAGTGGTTCTAAAACCTCCAAAACCGGTTTGGAATGCGCTGATCAGATCAACAACCTCATTTTTATAGCTGGAGAAATTGATGTCAACCCCATAACTAAAACCAGAATCGGTCTGGTCTGAATAACTCAAGGTAGCATCAACACCTTTGTTCTCAATGGAACCTAGGTTTACATAAGGCGGTGCGGCATCAACGGAAGTGGAACTGTACAAACTGTTGTTCTGGTTGATCAGATCTTTAGTGGTGATGGTGAAATATTCCGCTGAAAGATTCAACCTATTGTCAAAGAAGCCCAGTTCAATACCAAAGTTGGTGGTTTCGCTGGTCTCCCATTTTAGGTTTGGATTTCCGGCTGCGGAGAGGATTGCTCCTTGGGTGGCCCCACCACTGCCGCTATATACGTAATTGGCATATTGCTCGCTTAAAACTGAGAAATTGACGGTTGGGTTGTTCACAGGCAGCGTTTGATTTCCCAATTGCCCCCAAGATCCTTTTAATTTCAATCTACTGAAGAAGGTGTCACTTGGCCAGAAGGCTTCGTTGCTCACCACCCAACCAGCACTGAATGATGGGAAAATATCACTTTTGTTGTCACCAATAAACCTAGATGACTCATCCCGTCTCACAGTCGCCGTCAAAAGATAACGGCCATCATAGTCATAATTGGCGGTCCCGAACAAGGAATACAAGGAAGATGCATTGTCATAGGCATAGGCAACATTCGCTGCACCACCCCCATTGCTCAATAGATAGTATTCGGGTATTTCGAAGAAATAACCTGTCCTGGAAATTTCTTTTCCTTTCCCATGAACATCCAATGCCTCGATACCCACCAGTGCATTGATACTATGGTCGCCAAACGATTTCGTATAGCTCAATGTATTACTCCACACCCATTCGTAGGTGTCTTGATCGGCTTCCGTCAGGGTATTTGTGGAAATAGGTTCAGGAGATTCAGGTATCAACGCCCTAAAGCGCCTATCGTTATAGGCCCTTATGGAACCACCAATGGAGGTTTTGAACTGAAGGCCGTCCAAGATATCCCAAGTGGCGTAGATATCCCCGAACACCCTAAAGGTTTTCCTAAAATCATTTGATTGTCGGGTAGCTTCTGCCACAGGGTTATTGGGGTTGGATAAGCCATTGGAGTTGCTATAGCTGCCCGCAAAGTTTCCTTCTGCATCATAAACAGGGACTAAAGGGGACATCCTCATGGCAAAGTTGTACCACGATTGTCCTCCACTCCTTCGGTCAAAGGAAATATTGGCGTGTTGCCCGATTCTGATTTTCTCCCCAACTTTAAACTCAGAGTTCAATCTCACCGAACCTCTTTTAAACCCCGTATGGATTTGAATACCATCTCGGTTCAAATATCCTGCAGAAAAGAGGAATTTTGATTTTTCGTTCCCGTTCTCCAAGGTAATGGAGGCATTTTGGGTAATCGCGGTCCTATTGATCTCATCCAACCAATCTGTTCCATTTGGCCTTACGTTCATGGTCACAGGAACGTCCCCTTGTATAGTTTGGGGGACAACTGGATTTGCACCATTGCCATATTGAGGGTGGGAAGGTGTACCTCCATCGTTCAAAATACTTTGCCATATCATTTGGCCATGCTGCTGGGGGGTCAACAGTTCGGGCAAATTGGTGGCGATGGAAAACCCTGTGTACATATCCAGCGATACCCTTGCCTTATTCAGGTTATATCCTCCACTTTTGGTGGTGATGATCACAACACCATTGGATGCCCGAGCACCGTAAATGGCGGCGGCACCGTCCTTCAAAACGTTCATTTGTTGGATATCCGCAGGATTTATGGAGTTTAGGATACTGGGGTCATCGGTCTGTACCCCATCTATAATATATAGCGGGTCGTTACTATTGCCTGTTCCATACCCCCTGATACGTACCACTGGAGAAGCTCCCGGAATTCCGTTATTGGTTATGGTGACCCCGGAGACCCTACCCTGAAGTGCTTCGGCCGCATTCACGATGGGTGTCTTGGTGGCTTCTGAAACATCAACCGTTCCGACAGATCCGGTCAACTCACCCCTTGTTTGGGTACCATAACCGGTAACTACCACTTCGTCCAGGGCGGCAGCATCTTCTACCAAGGAAACGTCCACGGTTGGGTTGCCATTAATTGGTACTTCAATGGTCCTAAAACCAACATAAGAAAAAATCAAGGTAGCATCAGAGTCAGCGGTGATGGAGTACTTTCCATCAAAATCTGTTTGCGTACCTGTAGTGGTTCCTTTTACAATGACGTTTGTACCAGGTAAAACGTTTCCAAGATTGTCCACGACCGTACCTGTTACCGTTAGCTGATAGGGAGGTGTGGTTCCATCCAAGTGCGGGATTGCTGATAATGCGGGTTCCCACGTCAAGAGCAATACAAATGACAAAAAAAGGGCTGAAATTGTTTTGATGTGATCAGCCCCCTTTGTCAAGGTCTGATTTTTGTTTTTGTCCATAAAGTTTAGTTTGTTGAGTTAGATTGGAACTGAGCAAGTAGTTCCAATCGATAAACAATATTAATAAAATTTATCAAAAATTTAACACGTATTGTTAACAGATCAAAAAAATAAACTTAAAAAAACATCAATCTGATATTCGTGGAATATGTGTAGATTGAACACTGACGGTAGATAGGCTTATAAAATGCATAGTTTTATAGTATAATTAATTGTGATATGCATAACAATAAATCATTTTATCGATGATTCTGTAACAATTGAATGGGTGATGTAAATAGATTTAAGCATTGGGTATTTTTCAAATCCCATAGGGCCTATTTTGGTAAAACAGTCCTGATAATTGATGATTTATTCACTTGAAAGCAGCTGGAAAAGGGTATGGAGCCTTCAAAATCACCATGTGATTTTTTAGGAATGATGAAACAAAAGAAGGCAAAAAAACCTTGATCAATCCGAGATTATCAAGGTCTTCTGAAACCAATATATTCCTACAATGAATAACGTGATGTGCCCTATCCTGTGAAATAAGATAGTATAACAATTACTATGATCACCAACAATACCGAGAGAACGACATCAACAGTGCTGTAACTTCCCTTAGTGGCCGCTTTGTCATCTGCGGACAATGTGCCCATGGAAAGCCCTTTGATCTTTATATAATCGGGAGGTGAGGTGGCCAAAGTGACCGAAATACATAAGATTACGGAAAATAGGAACATAAAAATGGCCATATGGGCAAAGTTCACCGTTGCGAACTGGAAAAGGAAACCGGTCACTTCTGCATTGGAGGCAATTTGCGGTTGATAATAAATTTCAGAACCCAACCGAAGGACTAAAAGTACCAACCCGGCTGTGAGCGTGGTTATGGCCGCTTTGGAATTGACCCGTTTCCAGAGGATGCCCAAGAGGAACACTGTGGTGACCGGAGGTGCAATATAGGATTGCACATTTTGCAAGTATTGGTACATGACCCCGCCACCTATCTTGTCCATAATCGGAATCCAGATGATTCCCAGGACCACAATGATACCAGTGGCCACCTTGCCAATGGTCAATAGTTCACGTTCGGTCTTTTCCGGACGTAGTTTTTTATAGATGTCAATGGTGAAAATGGTGGAACAGGAGTTGAACACTGATGCCAACGAACTCATTAGAGCAGCCATAAGCCCACCGGCCACCAAACCTTTCAAACCAACGGGGAGAAGGGTCTTTACCAGCATGGGGAATGCCCTATCGGCACGATCAACGTTAAAAACCTCTGGATTTTGGATGGTAAGGGCAAAGGCAATAATTCCTGGCACCAAAAAGATCAGGATGGGCATCAGTTTCAGATAGGCACCAAAAATGGCACCACGTCTTCCAATTTTAATGTTGTTCGCGGCCAAGGTACGCTGCACAATGTACTGGTCTGTACACCAGTACCAGATTCCCACAATGGTCCCACCGATCAAAAGGCCGGTCCATGGGAACTGGGGGTCGCTCATAGGGCGCCACATATTGAAATGATCTGGACTAACGGATGTCACCGTTTCCCTGAGTTGTTCCCACCCACCCACTTCTTGTAATCCCAGATAGGTGATGGTCAACGAACCCAAAATCAAGATCACGGTCTGTAAGGTCTCGGTGTAGATCACGGCTTTCATTCCACCGACGATGGTGTAGATCCCTGTAAAGACCACCACCCCGATGGCCCCATACCAAAAGGGGATGCCCAAAAGTTCCGAGACCACGATGCCGCCGGCATAGATAGTGACGGAAACCTTGGTCAATACATAAGCGACCAACGAAAAAATGGAAAGGAACCAACGGGAACGACTATCGAACCTCTTTTCAAGGAACTCAGGCATGGTGAATGCCCCGCTCCTGATATAGAAAGGAAGAAACAACCAACCCAGCAAGAGTACGATCCAGGCATGGAGCTCATAATGGGCCATGGGAGTACCCGATTCAAATCCGGTCCCGGCAAGTCCCACAACGTGTTCCGAGCCAATGTTCGATGCAAAGATGGAAGCCCCGATCACAAACCAGCCAACGTTCCTTCCCGCCAAAAAGTAATCCTCTGTGTCCTTGTTCTTTTGGAGGACCACCCATGCCGCCACTGCGATAAGGGCCAAGAAATAAATGCCGAGAACGATCCAATCCGGTCTTTCTAAAACTGATTCCATAGTTGTTTTGGTTTAGCTTGTTCGGGTATAATTATATGTATTGGTTGATTAAATTTTCAAACAATTCTTGCTTGCCACTACGCTTTTTGATATCCGGGTTGGAAGAGGCATGCGCATAGAGGTCCTCCAAAATAAGTCTTCCCTCTTCGAACGCTTTTCCGTTCCCAGAATCAAAAGAGGCATAACGATCGTTTCTCATACTGACATAGTTGGAATTTTCCAATATGGCATTTGCAGCCAGCAATGCCCTTGAAAATGCATCCATTCCGCCGATATGGGCATGGAAAATATCTTCCAGGTCCGTGGAATTTCTTCTGATCTTGGCGTCAAAATTGATTCCACCACCCTGAAAACCACCTGCTTGTAAGATGACCAGCATCGCTTGGGTGAGTTCATACACATCCACAGGGAATTGGTCAGTGTCCCATCCATTTTGATAATCGCCCCTATTGGCATCGATGCTTCCCAAGAGGTTATTGTCCGCGGCCACTTGGAGTTCGTGCTCAAAAGTGTGTTGGGCCAGTGTGGCATGGTTCACCTCGATATTCAGTTTGAAATCGTCCAAAAGATCATATTTGGTCAAGAAGCCGAGCACTGTCGCCGAATCAAAATCATATTGGTGCTTGGTGGGTTCCATCGGCTTTGGTTCGATGAAAAAAGTACCTTTGAAGCCTTGCTTTCTGGCATAGTCCTTCGCCATGTGCAGAAAACGGGCCATGTGGTCCAGTTCACGCCCCATGTCGGTGTTCAACAGGGACATATAACCCTCACGGCCTCCCCAGAAGACATAGTTTTCCCCACCTAGTTTGATGGTGGCGTCCAGGGCGTTTTTCACCTGTGCACCGGCAAAAGCGACCACATCAAAATCGGGGTTGGTCGCCGCACCGTTCATGTAACGGGGATTACTGAAACAATTGGCCGTTCCCCAGAGCAGTCTTACCCCAGAGGCCTTCATTTTTTCTTGGGCGTAATCTGTGATGAGGTCCAATCGTTTTTCAGATTCGGAAAGGGTAGCTCCTTCCGAGATCAAATCGAAATCATGGAAGCAGTAGTAGGGAGTCCCTATCTTTGTCATAAACTCAAAAGCGGCATCCATTTTGTCCTTGGCCTGTTGTATCGGGTCAGTGCTTATAAGCCACGGGAAATCTTGGGTAGGTGCACCAAAGGGATCTCCACCTGTTCCCGTGAAAGTATGCCAATAGGCTATGGCAAACCTGAAATGCTCCTTCATGGTCTTTCCTCCCACGGTTTTATTTTCTTCATAATACTTGAATGCCAGTGGATTATCGGATGACTTTCCCTCATATTGGATTTTTCCTATCCCTTTAAAATATTCTTTGTCTCCTATTGTGATCATGATTGTGGTTTGCTCAGTTATCAATATATTTTTTCAATTCTTTTTTCCATATTTGATAGGCTTCGTGATATGCATCGGATGCAGTCACAGGCTCATGGGTCATCTGTATGGCATCCGATGCCGTTGCCTCGCCAATGCTTTTGAAATCCCCATGGGCAAAGGCCGCCGCCCTCGCCGCCCCTACGGCCCCAGTGGTCTGCACAATGTCTATTTTACTGTTCGTCAGCGTTGCTATGGTCTGGGAGAGTAGCCCCGCCCTGAACAGATTATCGTTGCCCGCTTTGATGGAGGTGATATCCACACCGTCATTTTTAAGGATTTCCATGCCATACACAAAGGAAAAAGCAATGCCTTCCAGAACTGCCCTGAACAGATGGGGGGCTTTGTGCACATTGAAATTGAGGTTCAACATCCGTGAGCCTTTGTTGCAATTTTCCAGCATTCGTTCCGCTCCGTTGCCAAAAGGTAAAATCTGGAGCCCTTCGGAGCCCACTGGTATGGATTCCGCTAACTGGTTCATATGGTCATAAGAAAGGCCATGGGTGAGCTCGTTCTTGATCCAACTGTACTGGATTCCAGTGCCGTTGATGCAGAGCAACTTGCCAATACTTGGATTCTTGGCGGTATGATTGGTGTGGGCAAAACTGTTGATGCGTGTGTGTTCCCTTGTCTTTTCTTGTCCCGATATGGCATAGACCACTCCGGAAGTACCCCCGGTGGCAGCTATTTGGCCAGGTTCCATTACATTGAGCGAGAGGGCATTGTTGGGTTGGTCCCCTGCCCGGTACATGATGGGAATGCCTTCGGGGAGACCGGATTCCTCCGCTCCCTCTTTGTTAACAAAGCCTTGTTCCGAAAAGGAGGGACGTATTTCGGAAACCATTCGCGGATCAATGTCTGCATCTTCCAGAAGCCACTCGGCCAGTTGGTTCTTTTTAAAGTCCCACATAATACCTTCGGACAGTCCAGAAGGGGTGGTCACACACTCTCCGGATAACTTTAGGGCGATATAATCTCCGGGCAACATGAATTTGTGGATTTTTCCATAGACCTCAGGCTCGTTGTCCTTCACCCATTTGAGTTTGGAAAGGGTAAAGTTGCCCGGTGCATTGAGCAAATGCTCCACACATTTTGCTTTGCCAGCTTTTTGGAACAGTTGCTCCCCGGTTTCCACGGCCCTACTATCACACCAGATAATGGAAGGCCTTAGCGGCTTTAGATCTTTGCCCACAGTGACCAAACCATGCATTTGATACGAGATACCGATACCCTTGATTTCCTTTTTTGAAATAGGGTTGTTACTAATCAGTTCTTGTGTGGCTGTGCACAGATGTTTCCACCAAAGTTCCGGGTCCTGTTCGCCCCAACCCAAGTTGATGGAAACAATGGGCATTTCTTTTTTGGGTTGTTGTGCCATGTCCACCACGCTTCCATCCTCAGCATTTATCAAGGCAGCTTTTATGGACGAACTACCAATGTCGAATCCTATCCAATACATGAATTTTAATGATTAGAGTAATTTATATGCTTTCCAAATATAATCAACGGAATCGATTGCGTACCTTTATTTCCTTAAATTGTACAGAAAGGATAATTTTTTTTACAATACCGAACCTTTATTTTTTTCATTGGGGAAAATTAAGATGAAATATGTAAAAAACAAGGTATTATCCATTAATAAGTGTTTTTTCAACAATTTAAAAAAATTATTCTAAAAGGAAACTAAAAGTTAATTTAGTAAATTGAAATTCAAGCTTATCCCATTAACGGGCATAAAGAACCTAACGGTATTTGACAGATGAAGATTAAAAAGGAGGTTACCATCTACGATCTCGCCAAAGAATTGAACTATTCCCCTTCGACGATTTCCAGAGCTTTGAACAACCATAAGAGCATCAGTAAGAAAACCATCAAGCTGATCAAAGAGGCTGCGGCGGGTATGGGGTACCGCCCCAACAATTTAGCAGCAGGTCTCAGGAACAACAAGAGTAATACAATAGGTGTCCTCATCTCTCGGATAAACCGTCCATTTATGGCCTCCCTGATCAGCGGTATAGAGGAAACCGCTCGAAAGGCCGGGTACAATGTACTGATCAGCCAGTCCAACGATATGTATGAAAATGAGGTGAGCAATTGCAACGCATTATATGACAGCAGGATCACAGGGCTTATTGTTTCCCTATCCATGGAAACGGTGGACATGGCCCATTTCCAGAAGTTTATAGACCAAGGTATCCCCATTGTCTTTGTGGATAGGGTACCGGACAACTTCAATTCATACAAAGTGGTGATAGACAACTACACCGCGGGATATTCGGCCACCAAACATTTGATAGACCAAGGATGTACAAGGATTGCCCATTTTGCGGGCGCGCAACATAGGAACATCTACGAGGAAAGGAAAAAGGGCTATCTGGACGCTCTGAGAGAGTCTGGTCTACCCATCAGGGACGAACTGATCATCCATTTCAAGACCTTGAGTTTTGAGGAAGGGAACAAGGCCACCAAAAAGCTTTTAAAAATGCCCGAACCGCCCGATGGGATATTTTCTGCAAACGACACGGCAGCCGTGAGTGCCATTATGTGCGCAAAAAAAATGGGAGTGGAGGTTCCCCAAGAACTGGCCGTGATTGGGTTCAATGACGACCCGATAGCTTCAATCATGCAGCCTTCCCTGTCCACCGTATCGCACCCGGCCAGTAAAATGGGGGCCATTTCGGCCAAAAGAATCCTCAACCACTCCGGACAAAATTATGATGCCGACCTCACGGAGATAACGGTCCTTGGCACGGAGATCATTGTAAGGGACTCCTCGCTGAAAAGGACAAGGATGCTCCGATCCAAAACAAGCTGAACCAAGGCAGGACACTGCCATTTGGGATGGGGGAGTACCACTGCATTAAAAGATCCCATCAATTTTCCAAAGGAACCTGTTCCACATAATCTGGAAACTGGAAAAAATCCTTGGCATTGTTGTAGGTGATGTCCCTTACAATTTTCCCGATCCATTCCATATCATTCGGTAAAAGACCGGCCTTGATATCGTTGCCCAGTACATTGCAGAGGATCCTTCTGTAATATTCATGTCGTGGGAAGGATAGGAAACTCCTACTGTCCGTCAGCATCCCAACGGAACAGCTCAACAGTCCCATATTGGAAAGGGCGTTCAACTGATTGGTGATGCCATCCATCTGGTCCAAGAACCACCAAGCAGCCCCAAACTGTACCTTGCCCTTTATACCATCCCCGTTGAAGTTGCCCGCCATGGTAGCAAACAGTTCATTGTCGTTGGGGTTTGAGTTATAGAGCACGGTCTTTGGAAGATGGCCTTTGTTGTTCAGTCTGTTCAATAGACCGGCAAGCTGTTCGGCCTGTGGAAAATCACCGATGCTGTCCACTCCCGCATTGACGCCAACTTTAGATAAAATGGCTTCGTTGGTGTCCCGAATGGGACCCAAATGGAGTTGCATGGTCCATTTTTTTTCGGTGTAGAAGCCACCCAAAAGACCAAGAATGGCAGATTTGTATTGTGCCGTCTCTTTTTTCGAGATGGTCTTTCCCTTTAGACGGTCCGACAGAATGTTATTGATTTCCGCCTCGGTAAAATCCATGGCATAAGCGTGTGAAAGGCCATGGTCTGAAAGTCGGCAACCGTTATTATGAAAATATTCCACCCTTTTCTTGATGGCCAGCCCCAAAGTTTCAAAATCGGTGATTTTGATATCGGTTATCTTGGAAAGCGATGACAGGTAGTCGATAAATGCCGCACCTTCAATAGTAATCAGTCCGTCCGGCCTGAAAGTGGGGAGCACCTTCACGGGCCACCCCGATCCGGCAAGGTCCCTGTGATGGTCCAAGCTGTCCAAAGGGTCATCTGTAGTGCAGACCACCTCGACGTTCATCCTTTCTATCAAGCCACGAGCCGAATAATCCGCCGAATCTAGTTTGGCGTTACATTCTTCGTATATTTTTTCTGCAGTTTTGGGTCCCAAAAGGTCATGGACACCGAAATAACGGCCAAGTTCCAGATGGGTCCAGTGGTATAGGGGATTTCGAAGGGTATAGGGAACCGTTTCTGCCCATTTCTTGAATTTCTCACTGTCCGGCGCATCCCCTGTTATGTATTTTTCAGAAATGCCCAGGGCACGCATGGCCCTCCACTTATAATGGTCGCCGTCTATCCAAAGCTGGACCATGTTTTTAAACTTTTTGTCTTCCGCCAACTCACTTGGGGGTAGATGGGAGTGGTAATCTATGATGGGCTGTTTTTTTGCATGGACGTGATATAGTTCCTTGGCATGGTCGGTCTCCAACAAAAAATCGTCATGGATAAAGTTTTTCATAAGTCAGTCTCTAGGTCTGGGTAAAAGTATGGTGGTTGCGCCATGATATTATCATTCCCTGGTATTCTTGTTGAGGGGACTCGAAGGAGAGTTTTGGTATTTGGTTGTTTTTTATGCATTTATAATCCAATTTCCGCAAAAACTTTCATTTTCGGAATCGATTGCGTAATTATTTTGCAAATCTATAAATATTTTATTTATTTTACCGAGCGCAATTGGTTGATATATAAATTTATCAACTTCTCCATTATGAACTTTCAACTGATGAAACTTACCAAGAAAACAAGAGCGGCCTACTTAGTTGGTTTGTTGCTTTTGCTGTTCAATATGTCATTTTCCATGGACAATGGCTACAACCTTTGGTTGAATTACAGTAAAATCGATGATGCGTCCCTTTTGGAAACCTACAGGAACCAGTTGCAGACTGTGTTCGTAACGGATGGTGGGGCCACTATGGATGTCATCAAAAGGGAACTGGACAGGGGTCTGGGAGGGTTGTTGCAGCAAGAGGTAAGGTTTGAACCAAACCCTACCTTCCAAAATCAATTGATCGTTTCCCGATATGCAGAGCTTGGGGAGGACCTTCGGACTTTGGTCGACCCTGCCGATCTTACAAGTGAGGGTTATTTTATCAGAACCATTGAAAATAAAAAACATCGTATGGTGTTGATCACGGCCCAAACGGACATTGGACTGCTTTATGGGACCTTTCATTTTCTCCGTATCCTTCAAATGCACCAAGCATTGGATGGCCTACAAGTGATGGAGTCTCCCAAAGTGGATATCCGTATGCTGAACCATTGGGACAATCTCGACCGCACCGTTGAAAGAGGATATGCTGGGTTTTCCATCTGGAACTGGCATACGCTGCCCGATTACATAGACCAACGCTATATCGACTATGCCAGGGCCAATGCCTCAATAGGAATCAATGGCACGGCACTGACCAACGTCAATGCCAATGGGCTGGTCTTGACACCACATTATCTGGAAAAGGTCAAGGCTTTGGCCGATGTGTTCCGCCCCTATGGACTTAAGGTTTATCTCACCGCCCGTTTTTCCGCTCCCATTGAAATAGGTGGCCTGAAGACTGCCGATCCCTTAGATGCCGACGTGATCCAATGGTGGAAGGACAAGACCAAGGAAATTTATGACCTGATTCCTGATTTTGGGGGCTTTCTGGTCAAGGCAAACTCAGAGGGACAGCCTGGACCGCAAAATTACGGACGCACCCATTTGGATGGGGCCAACCTATTGGCAGATGCCCTAAAGCCTCATGAGGGAGTGGTCATCTGGCGCGCTTTTGTATATTCTGAACATGACGATACGGACCGGGCCAAACAAGCCTATAGTGAGTTTGTGCCCGATGATGGGAAGTATAGGGACAATGTACTGATCCAAGTAAAGAACGGTCCCATAGACTTCCAGCCGAGGGAGCCGTTTCACCCCATGTTCGGGGCCATGCCGAAGACGCCCCTAATGATGGAATTTCAAATTACAAAGGAATATTTGGGCTTTGCCACACACCTTGTCTATTTGCCCAAGCTTTTTGAAGAGGTACTCCGGAGCGATACCTATCAAAAAGGAAAAGGATCTACGGTTGCCAAGGTCGTCGATGGTTCCCTGAACCATAAAAAAGTGACGGGGATGGCAGGGGTTGCCAATATCGGGACCGATGCCAACTGGACGGGCCATCCTTTTGGGCAGGCCGATTGGTACGGCTTTGGGCGGTTGGCATGGGATCCATACCTTGATTCGGGGACCATTGCGGAGGAATGGCTGCGCTGCACCTTCACCAACAACGAAAATTTTGTGGGGCCCGTGAAGAAAATGATGTTGGAATCCAGGGAAGCCGTGGTCAACTACATGAACCCGTTGGGATTGCACCATATGTTTGATACGGGCCACCATTATGGCCCTGGACCTTGGGTGGACAATCTTTCCAGACCGGAATGGAATCCTGTATACTATCATAAAGCAGATGATGAAGGCATTGGTTTTGACAGGACCAAGACAGGCAGCGATGCCCTGTCCCAATACGCACCTGAACTAGGGGAGAAATTTGGCAACTTGGAAACGTGTCCCGAGGAATACCTCTTGTGGTTCCATCACTTGCCATGGGATTACCAGCTAAAGAATGGAAGAACACTTTGGGATGGTTTGGGGATCAAATACCAGCAAGGAGTGGATCAAGTCGGGGATATGATAAAAACTTGGGAGGACATGAAGCCCTTTGTGGATGAATATAGGCACAATCAAGTAAGCATGTTATTGGGTATACAGCTCAAGGAGGCCAAATGGTGGCGGGATGCCTGCATGCTGTATTTTCAAACATACTCAAAAATGGATTTTCCAAAGGAAATGGAAAAGCCGGAGAATACCCTCGAACATTACAAATCGTTACAATTTCCATTCGCTCCGGGGATCCGGCCCACATGGAATTAATTTTCAGAGAAAAATTGATGGACAAAAAAATAGCCATAGTTACAGGGGGCAACTCAGGATTGGGCCTTGCCACTGCCAAAAAGTTTTGTGAAAAAGGCATAAGGACATATATTTTGGGAAGGAACAGGGAAAAAACAGAGCAGGCCTGCGCCGAAATAGGCCCCAATGCCGTTCCCGTCATCATGGACCTGACCCATTTTGAAAGGATTCCGGCCATGGTCGATGATATTTTCAAGAAAGAGGGGCAGATAGACATTTTGGTCAACAATGCGGGCATCAATATGAAAAAAGACTTTGTGGAGGTGACCGATGCTGAGTTTGAAGAAGTAATGCGGACCAATGTGTCCAGTGTTTTTGCCATCAGTAGGGAAGTGGTCAAAAAAATGAAGCAAAGCAATGGCGGGAGCATCATCAACATCAGTTCCATGGCGGCACAGTACGGCATGCCCAAAGTGATCGCCTATTCGGCCAGCAAGACCGCCATAGAGGGTATGACCCGGGCCATGGCCGTAGAACTTGCTGAACATGGGATACGGGTCAACTGCATCGCACCAGGTTTCATCAAGACCAAAATGACAGCCAAGGCCCTCGACTCCGATCTGGAACGGAAGGCCAAGGTCTTCTCACGAACGCCCATGGGCAAAATGGGCATGCCTGAGGATATTGCGGATGCCGTTTATTTTTTCGCTTCGGACGCATCAAAATTTGCAACAGGGACCGTACTCCCCATTGACGGCGGCAATAGTATAGGATTTTGAGCACAGAGGAACAACATATGATCAAAATGCAACAGACCATGCGATGGTATGGTCCCCAGGATGGGGTATCCCTTAGGGATATCAGGGAATCCGGTGTCACGGGAATTGTTACGGCCTTGCACCAAATTCCGGTGGGAGAAGTTTGGGAGGTGAAAGATATCCAAGAACGGCAACTAATCATCCGGAGCGAAGGTATGGAATGGGTTGTGGTTGAGAGTTTGCCCGTTCATGAAGATATCAAAAGGCGAGGGGGAGACCACGGGCAATACATTTTGAACTATAAAAAGAGCTTGCGAAACTTGGCCGAGTGTGGCATCAAGGTGGTCACTTACAACTTTATGCCCATTTTGGACTGGGTGCGCACGGACCATGCCTATACCAATCCCGATGGCACCAAGGCATTGTTGTTCGATGAGACGGCCTTTATATTTTTTGACGTGTATCTGTTGAAAAGACCTGGAGCAATCGATGGTTACACCAAGGAACAATTGGATGAGGCCAAGGCCTACGGAGACGCATTGGATGAGTTGGAAAAGGAAAAACTCTTCAAAAATGTGTTGTTGGGATTGCCCGGCAGCGATGAAAGCTTCACGCCTGAAAAGATTTTGGATATATTGAACGCTTATAAGGGCATCGATGATGAAGCCCTGAGAAGGAACTTGATCCATTTTCTTTCCGAGGTTGCTCCTGTGGCACAAGAACTTGGGTTAAAATTGGCCATACACCCCGATGACCCTCCTTTTTCGGTCCTGGGACTTCCTCGGGTAGTATCCACGGAAAAGGATATCGCAGAAATTTTATCGGCAGTTCCGGAAAACGCCAATGGACTTTGTTATTGTACTGGTTCTTTGGGTGCACAACCCAACAATAATTTGGTTCGGATTATAGATGAACACGGAGATCGCATCCATTTTTTGCATTTGCGGAATGTAAAGAGAGAGAATGGAAAACGGTTTAGGGAATCGGAGCATTTGAATGGGGACAATCCCATGGAAGAAATCATCGAAAAGCTCTTGCTGTTGATGAACAAGAACAAAACGGCACTTCCCATGAGACCCGACCACGGATTCCTGCACTCTTTTGAGGGCAAGGAAAAGTACCCAGGCTATTCGCTGATCGGAAGACTTAAGGGTTTGGCCGAAATACGAGGATTGGAACTTGGAATTTCCTATAAATTGAAACCATCAAAAGCAAAATGAAAAAAATAGTTTTACTCCCGCTGGTCTTACTGCTATTTCTAAGCCCCAAGTACACAAAAGCCCAATCAACCACTATCGTAAATCCTATACTGACTGGATTCTACCCTGATCCCAGCATCGTAAAGGTCGATACTGACTATTATTTGATCAATTCCACTTTTTCCTACTTTCCGGGTATTCCGGTCATGCACAGTAAGGACCTCAAAAACTGGAAGCAGGTTGGTAACGTTATCCATCGTCCATCGCAAATGGATTTTATGGGTGAGCGGATGACCCGGGGATTGTTTGCCCCCGCCATTAGTTATTACAAAGGGATATTTTATGTGAGTTGCACAGATATCGATAATATGGGCAATTTTGTGGTCACGGCGACAGACCCTGTTGGACCGTGGAGCGACCCTGTACAACTTCCCGAAGTCAGGGGAATCGATCCTTCTATCTATTTTGATAAGGAAAACGACAAGGCATACATCCTTTATAATAGCGATGCTCCAGATAATAAACCATTATATTCTGGGCATAGGACCATCAGGATGTATGAGTTTGACTATAAAAACCTGAAAGTTGTTGGTGAGGAAACGCAATTGGTGAACGGGGGAGTGGACATTTCGCAAAAACCGGTTTGGATAGAAGGTCCGCACATTTGGAAAAGAAACGGCTGGTATTATCTGTACGCGGCAGAAGGAGGAACATCGGTCAATCATTCCGAAGTGGTTTTCAGGAGCAAATCTCCAAAAGGCCCTTATGTGGCCTACGAGAACAATCCCATCCTTACCCAAAGGCATTTGCCTGAAGACAGGGAAAACCCCATCACATCCACGGGTCATGCCCAATTTGTGGAAGGACCAGATGGAAAAACCTATTCCATTTTTTTGGCCGTAAGGCCCTATGAAGGGGATTATTACAACACCGGGCGCGAAACATTTATTGCTCCCATCGAATGGAAGAACGACTGGCCCCATTTTGATTTGGGCGGAGAAGAAGTAAAATACGCCTATGAGGGCGATTATAAGGAAATACTGCAGGAAGGAGCTTTGCCCCAGTCTGGAAATTTTGAGTACACCTTGGACCTTAAAAAAGGCCTGGACCCTTCAATGCTCTTTATGCGAACGGTGGACAGCAGTTCTTTTTCCATTTCAAAAAAACATGGATTGGTCCTAAAGCTAAAACCAGAGACCATTGCGGAGTATGGTAACCCTTCCTTTGTGGGAAAACGGCAGCAACACCTCTACAGTAGAGCAGAGACGGAAATGCAATTTAGGGCGCAAAGCGAAAGTGAAAAAGCAGGTTTGGTGGCCTTTCAAAACGAAGAACACTTTTATTTTTTGGCCCTATCCCAAAAAGAAGGTCAGCGGGTCATCCAACTGTACAAAAGCAATCCTGATGGAGGAGAAATGGAAGAGCTGGCTGCAGTTCCCTTAAAAGGACAAAATGATGAGATTAAACTGGCCATTGAGTCAAAAGGAGATGTGTATAGTTTCCAATATTCCATAAATGGAAAGGACTGGCAGTTGGTCAAAGATGATGTGGATGCCAAATTTCTAAGTACCAAGGAAGCCGGCGGATTTATCGGCTGCTTGTATGGGATGTATGCCACTTCATCAGGAGAAAAAGCGAATAACTCAGCTTCATTCGAATATTTGAAATATACCGGAAACGATCCTGTTTTTAGGGATTGATTCAATAACCGCCAGCATTTTTCAATAAAAGAAAGAGGGGAAATCGACATCGAATTCCCCTTTTTGTTTTTAGCCTTCGGTAGGTAATTTACTCCGTACGGAATGGTGATGCAGGAAGTCCTTCTTCGTTATATAGATTTGGATTGTCCGGATTATCAGCCCACGCATAGCGCACATGTTTTGGGTTGGGCACCTCATCACTCCAAACGATGACCTTGTTTCCTTCAATTTTTGCATCGGCCCACACAAACTTTTTATCTTCCCCTGCAATCTCAAAACTGCTTAACGCTTCTCCATCATTTGTAATCAATCCGCCGCCCATATGGGAAAAGGAAATGATGATTTTATCTCCGTCTATCTGGGAAGCTTCATAAAGTGGTCCTGAATACACTAGATCTTCACCATAGGCAATCTTTTTGGCCGCCAAGGCCATTCGTTCCCCCACATCTTTTTTGTTGTCCGGATGGATATCGTTCCATTCCCCCAAATCAATATTTACGGTCATTGCGGTGTTGGGGTCGCCCAACGCTTTAAGCTGTGCTTCCCTAAGTTCGGCCCAATTGCTCTCCGTTGGGGAGTAGGTCACATCCCCAAAATTGGGCAGCTGTGCATAGATAAAGGGCAGCTCGGGATCTTTGTAAATTCCTCTCCACCCATTGATCAAGGCATGCATAAGATCTAAATATTCTTCAGGTTTACCAGCATTGCTTTCCCCTTGGTACCACAACACTCCTTTTATGGGAAGCTGAATATAGGGCGCCACCATACCATTGTACAAGGCCGTGGGCTCATTCTGGGGGTTTACGGTCCTTTCGCGGGGCTCTTCCTCCTCATTTCTTGAAAAAGAAGAGAAATCAATGGGAGGGAACACTTCTCCCACCTTATACTGCCAATATCCTTTTAGGTCGACGGTATCCTTGTCCGTAAAAATATAATAAGGTTTGTCCGGCACAAAACCACCTTTTCCAAAATTATTGGTCACCCGGATGACAAAAATGTTCTTGCCGGCTTTTAAGAGGTCTGCGGGCACGTCATATCTTCTTTGGGGATATTGGTAGGTGGTATTTCCCACTTTTTTTCCGTTGATGTAGAGTTCATCCGCATCCACAATCCTGCCCAAAAAGACAGTGGCCTCTTGGCCGGACATGGAGGGGGGCAGCACAATTTCCTTTCGGTACCAGACCACCCCATTGAGGTCTCTGGCCCCTTGATCTTCCCAATACCCTGGAATGTTGATCCTGCGCCAGTTTTTGGGCGTGAAGTTCACCTCATACCAAGGGATTTCTCCAGTAAGTCCTTTGTCCGAAGGTTCCTTGGCCCCCTGATTTCCTGAAAAGCCCCTTCTAACATGGCTGTTCACAAAAGCAGTATCCTTGTTTTCTTCTATGATTTTTAATTTTTCAGGGAATCCTTGATAACCCTGCTCATTTATCCACGCTTCTATGGGCGTACCGCCAACGCTGGCATTGATCAATCCGATGGGAACCTGATATTTTTCATACAATTTGAGTGCAAAAAAGTAGGCAACGGCAGAAAAAGGTCGGACTTCATCGGACACAGCAGCCTTCCAAGTCCCACCATCCAAATCCTTGCTGGGTCCCTGCAAGTCTGTTTTTGTGGGCACTTTAAAATGCCGTATTTCTGGATAATTGGCATTGGAAATATCCTTGGCGTAGGTAACATCATGGATATTCATTTGGTGCACCATGTTGGATTGCCCGGAACACAACCATACATCCCCGATCAAGATATCCTTTAGTAGAATATCGTTTTTACCTGAAATCTTGAGTGTATGGGGGCCACCTGCCTTCATTTTGGGAAATTCCACACTCCAATTTCCTTCTGCTGAGGCAGTCGCTTTTCGTTGCTTGCCATTAAAAGTAGCCGTTACCTGCTCTCCTGCGGATGCCCATCCCCAGATAATGATGTTTGCATTGCGCTGCAAGACCATACTATCTCGAATGATTTCTGGGAGTGTTACTTGGGCCATTCCGGCTGTGGCCGTGAACACCAGTAGGATGAATGTTATTAAAAATTGCCTGTTTTTCACAATGATGGGTTTACGGTATGGTTTAATTTAAAAAATCATTTAATGATCTTGCTTTCTGGTGGACCCAAATAGTTCTCTGCATTGACGCCTTCTTTTTGCAACACGATTTTTTGCAACACCACCCCGGGATCAACGGCCCAATACTTTATGGTGTGGGCCCCTGCGGACAATTCTTTTTCAAGAACGGTCTGTTTCATGATGTTGTCCTTTACCGCTTCGTTCCACCAAGTCGGGTAGGTCCAATCCGCTGCTGTGGCATCTTTGTGCAAATTTATCATTTGGGGTGTATCGCCATCAATGGAAACGGCATAGATCAGGCCTTCATCTTTCTGGAAATTAAGAGTTGGCGAAAAATAGGTCGTCAAGTTATAGGTTCCTCCATCCAAAAGATAGACTCCATATTCCAAATAAGGGCCATTTTCGCTTGGATTTTGTTTGGATGCGGTCACGGGCATGGAAGTTATCGCCGATCCTGTGCGTCCCAAATTGGGTATGACCTGCCATGAGACGTTATCCGTTTCCTTGGTATTTTGATAGTTCACCGCATCAATACTAACAATGCCATTGTTTTCCACAAAACCGGTTATCCCTTCGGGAATGTCATTTCGGATGGGGACGCTTACCTTTGTGCCTTCCTCCGCATTGGCGGCGCTGATGACAATTTCCCCGGAAACCTGTCCTTTTGGGGCTTTGTCCCAATCAATGCTCACATAGACCTTTTCCCCATATTGAACGGTTCCTCCCGCTGAGGACAATTTTATCCAATCGTTTTCTGTGGTAATGGTATAGGTCAACGCTTCTTTGCCCTTGTTGAAGATCTCTACATAATAGTTTTGATCGTTGATGGGGTCAAAAGTGGAAAAGCTGCGGCTGTTGAGCCCACTTGGGAGCCATCGGGACCTGCTGATGCCATTTTCTACCACATAACCCAAATTGGCTTCGGTGCCGGATTGGATATAGGACACCGCAGGCATTTTATTGTAAGCGGGATCACTCCAACTGATATGCCCCATGTGGGTCTGGGACATCATGTGGTTCCATTTGCCATTGGCCACAGAATCGTGATAATAGGTTGTGAATTCCGCGTCTTTATAGAACAGTTCTTTTGTTTTATCGGCATAGAAATTGGTCGAGGCCCGGTCTTGAAATCCGTATAACCTGTTCTTGCCAGCAGCTACATACATTTCGTTGAGGTTTGCACAAGCTTCCACCGGATATTGCACCAATTGGTAAAAAGCATCATACGCTTCCTTCGGCAATTGTTCCTTCACTTTTTTTACTCTTTCCACAAGGGAATTGTAATCTTCCACCATGTTTTCCGCTTCATTGAAGTTTTCAAGGCTGTAGGTGGTCGGTTCTATCAATTCCGGTTTTCTACGGGAATTGTATTTGGTGTACAATGCTATGATTTCTCCAATTTCTTTGGCATGTGTGGCTCCAAATTGATTTCGGGCCCATTCGGTATAATATTGAGGTAGCTTTTCCGCAGGAAAGGCCTCTGGGTTCCAAGCATACTCCAAAAAGAAACTGATGGGAAATTCCATGGGTTTGATATCGCCCACGTTCACCAACCAAATCTCATCCACACCGTAGGAGTAGGTGAGGTGCATTTGCTCCCATACACGCTCAATTTGGGTGGTGTTCAGCCATTTATAGCTTCGGGGTCCGCCGACAAAATCAAAGTGGTAGTACATGCCGTAACCTCCCTTGCGGGGCTCACTATCCAAAGCGGGCAAAACGCGTACCTGTCCCCAGTTGTCATCACAGAGCAATAGCGTCACATCGTCGGGAACCCGCATTCCCTTGTCATAATAATCCTGGACTTCTTTGTACAGTGCCCATACCTGAGGGGTCTCTTCAATGGGCCTGCCGGTGACTTCTTCAATAATCTCCCGCTGATCTTCCACTATTTTTTCGAGTAGGTCTATGTTGGTTCCTTCACTCATGGCTTCATCCCCATCTCCGCGCATGGCAAGGGTGACGACCTTTTCCTGTCCTTTTGTGCGTTCCATACCTTCTCGCCAGAATTCCCGGAGCTTTTCGGGGTTCTTTTCATAATCCCACGGACCTTCCCCATAACGGTCCCATTCCACATGGGAGCGCATCAGGGGTTCATGGTGCGATGTGGCCAAAACCACCCCCATTTCATCTGCCAAAGGGGCACTGGTCGGGTCGTCGTCCCAAAGCGACCTTCCCCACATGGCGGGCCACAGGTAATTGCCCTTCATCCGAAGGATGAGTTCAAACACCTTTTCATAAAATTGCTTGTTGAAGTCCCCGTATTTTTCTGTCACCCAACCGGATAGGGCCGGTGCTTCATCATTGATAAAGATGCCCCTGTATTTCACTTTGGGCTCGCCAAGGGTATAGGTTTCTGGTTTTGCATAGATGTTTTTGCGGACCTTTATGGGAACATCGGCCCACCAGTGCCAAGGAGAAACCCCCATTTTTTCCGAAAGGTCGAACATGCCAAAGATGGTGCCCCGCTTGTCGCTTCCAACGATGACCAGTGCATTTTCCACCCCATCCATGGGATTTTGAACCGGAATGATCAAAAACTGCTCCCATTTGCCGTCCAGTTCGGTGACATCAATTTTGCCTTCTTGGGCCAACTTATCGATCAAACTGCTTTTGCCCAGAGTCCCCACAATGATGAGGTTTTGTGTTTGGTGCGCTTCACCCACGATCAGTTCCGGTTCTTGCCCTGAGACATGGCCCAAATCTTTTTGAAACATTCCGGCTATTCGTAAAACACCGGGATGATCGGACTCACTGACTAAAATATTGGCAGGAACCCCGTTTTCAACCAATGTGAACCCACTTTTTGCCTTATCGGTTGTCAAGAATGAAGTTTCGGGAAAGGAATCTTCCGTAGGAAGGGTGTTTATTTTCTCCAAATTGTTCGTTTCACCGCCAGTTTGTTGTGTTGGTTCCCCTTTGCAGGATACGAACACTGGAATCAGCAACAATCCTGCTAAGCAATGGGATATGAAAAAACGGAAATCCGTGCTTGTTCTCATGGGTTTTGTATAAATATAAGGTGTATGTTAGTCTTCAACGGTTTGGATTACGGCGTGGTAGGCCTTTTTGGGTTTCATTTCCCGATTGAACAACAAGGTGTAGTCCGTTCTTCCACGGATGGGGAAGTTGTTTTTCCAGGATAGGCCGTCGTGTAATCCCCAAAAGGTGACCCTGCTGATTTTATCGGAATGTTTGTTGAAAAGTTCAAAGATTTCAGCATAGCGGTTTGCCAGTTGGGTCTGCACTGAATCGGGCAGGCTTTCTGGGTATGGATTCATGGTAGGGCTGTTTTCGAACCTTGTTGAAATATCCGCGGTTGACTTTTCCCAAGGGCTTGGCAAGACTGAAATGTCCAGTTCGGTGAACATCACTTTAACCCCGGTTGCCGCATACATTTCAATGGCAGTTTCAATTTCCTCGATGGAAGGTTCATTCAAACTCCAATGGGCCTGGACGCCCACACCGTCTATTTTGATTCCTTTGCTTTTTAGGTTTTTTACGATGCGGATGGCACCGTCTCTTTTGTCCGCATTGATCAAGTTGTAGTCGTTGTAATATAGCTCGGCCTCTGGGTCTGTATCGTGGGCAAACCGAAATGCATTTTCAATAAAGCTTTCCCCACCTATTTTAAAAAATGGGGATTTTCTGTAGGATCCATCTTCAGCCAAAGCTTCATTGACCACGTCCCAGCCTTTTATCTTTCCTTTGTACCTGCCTACAATAGTGGAAATATGGTTTTTTAGGCGGTTGGTCAGTTCGGCATTGTCAATGGTGTCCCCTTCAGCCGTTTTAAATACCCACGGGGCCAATTGGCTGTGCCATACAAGGGTGTGGCCCACCACAAACATATCATTGGCTTCTGCCAATTCCATCAATTTGTCGGACTGTTCAAAATTGAATTCGTCCTGTTTGGGGTGCAGATACATCCATTTCATGTCATTTTCTGCGGTCAATGCATTGAATTGCGATGTAATCAGGTCGATTTCTTCCTTGTTTGCTTGGTTTATTTGGGAGCGATTGATGGCAACGCCCATTAAAAATTTATCCTTGAACGCTTCTTTCAAGGAGTTTGTTTGCGCTTGCGTGGATTGATTACCTGCAAAGACGATTGCGGATAAAATCAGGATCAGGAATTTGTTCATGGTTTGTTTTTATGTGCATGTTTATAGATTAATCACGTTGATTTGTACTGAAAAACCCTCATTTTACCCTGTTCAGCATTTCCTTTGGTCAACAATCGATTTTGCATAATTGTTATAATAATCTCAGTAAATTAGCGATGGTAGTGATTTCCTTCAAAAATAATTAATAAATTTAGAAAACGCAATCGATTGCGTATGAAATACGATACTTGTTTTGTTGAATCGATCCAAACCACAATTTCATTAACCTTATGTGTTTGTCGATTCATTCCGATTGTCCAAAAGTTTTGATTTTGAATACTAATACACTCTGGATTTGAAGAAAAAAATATTGTTTAGAATCATCGCTGCCGCACTTCCAATTATCCTGATTTTGTTGGTTGAGGTAGTTTTACGCCTCTTCGGATATGGGGAGGGATACCAGCTTTTCAATAGGGTGAGAGGGGAAAACGGGGTAGAGTATCTTGTTGTCAATCCCAATCTATCCAAAAAATACTTTAAGGACACTGATTTTAGAGCGGACAGTCAATTTGATCTGTTCCTACGGCAAAAAACCGACAGTACTTTTAGGGTGTTTGTCCAAGGAGCATCAACGGTGGTGGGGTATCCATTTTATCGGGGGGCCTCGTTTCCAAGGTTATTGAAGCATCGACTCTCCCGAACTTTTCCTGAGAAGAACGTTGAAGTGGTGAATACGGGAATCACCGCCGTCAATTCATATACCTTGTGGGATGTAACGGACAAGATCATAGATCAGAAGCCTGATTTGGTGATCATTTATGCCGGACACAATGAGTACTATGGTGCTTTGGGCGTGGGATCCTCAGCTTCGGTTGGGAGTCACCCCGTTTTGGTAAGGAGTTATTTAAAGCTCAAGAACCTTCGTTTTTTTCAACTGATTGAAAATGCACTAACGGGTTTGATGGGTACAGGTGCCCAAAATAAGAAATCGGTTACCGAGACCACTTTAATGGAGGTTATGGCCAAAGAGCAGGAAATTCCGTTGAATTCAGAAGCCTTTGTGGCAGGAATATCCCAATTTGAGGGTAATTTGAAACGAATTTTGGATAAATACGAACGTCATGGGATTCCAGTAATCCTTTCCACCTTGGTATCCAATGAAAAGGATGTAAAACCTTTTATCAGCGATGATCTGGACAAAGAAAACTTTGTTGAATCAATAGAAGAAAACAAATCGGAGGTGCATGAATTGGCACAGAATAATGCAGATGCCGCCTACATTTTGGGACAACACTATCTGGAGCGGAACCCAGATTCCGCCAAAAAGTACCTGCACCTGGCCAAAGAACTGGACCTGCTTCGGTTTCGGGCTCCGGAGAAAATCAATGAAGTGATTATGGGGCAGGCCCATGAGCGCAAACTACCTTTGGTAGACATGAAGAACATATTTGAGTCAAAGGTACCCAATGGGATTCTAGGCGATGAATTGGTGGCCGAGCATGTGCACCCCAATGTGGAAGGTTATTTTGTAATGGCAGATGCTTTTTATGAGAAGGTAAAAGCATTGAACCTATTGGAAGATTGGGAACATTATGTGCCTTATGAAGAGGCCTTTGATGATATTCCAGTGACCCAAATCGATTCGCTCAAAGGGAAATTGGCGGTGGAAATCCTTAAACAGTCATGGCCTTATGATTTGAGCATGTCCGGAACCAAACCGGTCGGGTACAATTATGTGACCCAAAACCCAACCTTTGAGGAAACAACCGCCATCAATCTACATAACCATCAGGAACAATGGCAGTATCTTATTACACAGGCTTACCATAAATACAATGAGGACGGAGACTACAAAAAAGCCCTTAAAGTGGCCCAGACCTTAATTTTTGAGTTCCCGGAGCAGTTTAAAGTATATGAAATGGCAGGGGAGATGTGCCAGAAATTAGGGGACGATGCCTATGCGGAATATTACTTTAAGAAAAGCCGGTACCTTAAGAGCATGAAAGCTTCACTGGAGTAAATCTTACTCTGACACTTACCAAGGATTGTCGATGTCTTTGCTGGAATAGTGGTGGTTACGTGGATGAAAATAAGTGTTCCCGTTTGTTTTGCGTCGAATCTGATTGTTGCCAAACCAGCGTTGTAAGAACGCCAAGGGAATCAAAATAAAATGGAAGATGATGAACATCAACACAAAGTTCATCACAATGCCCAGATAATGTGAGAAGCCCAGCCATATTTTGGCAATGGCCATTGAAACACTCTTGGAGATAATGCCAATGGCCAAAAAAGCAATGGCGACATACTCCAGCCAGTCCACATTCAGCCATAGCGAGATTATGAGCGATGCCAGCGCCAAAACAAGGATGGTCTCAAAAGCTTTTTCCCGAGTCATTAAAATAGGGTATAAATAAAGGGTGCCAATGCGGAACTACTGGTTAAAAAAATAAGTATGCCAAATAGCACAAATATGATGATCAGGGGCACCAACCACCACTTTTTGCGCTCTTTTAGAAATAGAAAGAATTCTTTTAAAAACTCCATTATTTTTCAATTACATAATTTTCCAAAACCAAAATATCCATGCCTGAGTTGATGAAACATTGGTAAGCATCTTCTGGCGTGTTTACAATAGGCTCATCCTTAACATTAAAGCTGGTGTTGATGAGCACTCCGTTCCCCGTTAAATTTTTAAAGGCCTGTAGTAAACTCCAAAATGTGGGGTTGACTTCCTTTTTCACCACCTGTACCCTGGCTGAACAATCCACGTGGGTAATGGCGGGCAAACTGGATTTAGGGGTTCTACGCTTTTCTTCCAGACTAAGTTCGTCAAAATTTTTGGGTAGGGGTATTCTTAGGGACTCCTTTACGGGATTTGTGAACAGCATATATGCTGAATGTTTACCTGGCTCAAAATAGGTGTCATAATCCTCTTCACAAACCGCAGGGGCAAAAGGCCGAAAACTTTCCCTAAACTTTATTTTTAGGTTGAGCTTGGATTGCATTTCAGGGTCTGTTGGGTCTGCAAGGATGCTCCGATTGCCCAGCGCCCTTGGACCAAATTCTGTGCGCCCCCTGAACCATCCCACCACTTTTTTATCGCCGATATGTTGTGCGGTTAGTTGTAGAAGTTCATCGGTCGATTTAAAATGTTGATGGGAGCATTTGTGTTTGCGCAACAATCGTTCTATTTCTAAATTGGAATAACATGGGCCCACATAGGGGTTGAACGCTTTTTTATATCCAGTGAAGTTCAAATCTTGTTTTAAATGGGCAGTGGCCAATGCTGCCCCAATGGCCCCTCCGGCATCACCTGCAGCGGGCTGTACATAAACATCCTTAAAAATGTTTTCATTGAATATTGCCGAATTTGCAACACAGTTCAGGGCAACCCCTCCGGCCAAGCACAAATAGTCTGCTTGTGTTTCCTTTTTGATGTGATGGGCCAGCTTAAGGACGATTTCTTCCAAAACCTTTTGCGCCGCAAAAGCCAAATCGGCATGCATTTGCGTTAAAGGCTCATCGGTTGTTCTTTTTTTGAATCCGAAGAGGGTTTCCCATTTTTTTGGATTGACCATCCATAAACCAACGGGATATTCAAAATAGTCCATGTTCAGTTTGATGGAACCATCGGCTTTGATGTCCACCAATTTTTCTTGGATAATGGCAACAAAATTTTGCGCAGCTTTGGAGTTGTGGTTACTGTAGGGGGCAAGGCCCATCATTTTGTATTCCCCGGAATTCACTTTAAATCCCAAGAAATAGGTGAAGGATGAATAAAATAGCCCCAACGAATCTGGAAAATGGAGTTCTCCCAGTACTTCAATTCCTTTGTCACCAGAAGCCAGCCCGTATGAAGTTGTTGTCCATTCACCAACCCCATCTACGGTCAAAAATGCACTTTTGGGAAATGGAGAGGTGTAAAAAGCACTGGCTGCATGGGATAAATGGTGCTCTGGAAATACAATGGAAATTTTTTGTGCATGTGGTCCGCCGATTTTTTTCAGTTGTTTTCGGATTACTTGTTTTGTAAAGAGCTTTTCCTTCAACCAAACGGGCATTGCCATGGCAAATGATCTGAAGCCTTTGGGTGCAAATGCGTAGTAGGTTTCCAGAAGCCGTTCAAATTTTAGGAAGGGCTTATCATAGAATGCTACGTAATCGAGGTCTTCAAGGGCATATCCAGATTCGGCCAGGCAAAATTGAATGGCTTCCGCAGGAAAGGAAGCATCATTTTTTATCCTTGAAAACCGTTCTTCCTGGGCAGCATACCTTACTTCGCCATCCACAATTAAGGCAGCGGCAGCGTCGTGATAGTAGGCAGATATTCCAAGAATCTTCATTTAAATAAAGGTATTCATTATTACAAGAAGGTCTTTGGTGCAGGGATAAATTGTGTGGTTCGTTTGCTGCCCATTGCCCTCCATAATCAAAGGAGGCTGTCTTTTGGGACAGCCTCCTTCTTTACGCAACTAAAATAACTAACTCAAACTAATTATATGAAATTTACTCAATTACTATTCTTAATATCCAGGATTTTGGTATGTGGCTTTTTCGGCATCGGTCATATCCAAATTGTCTATTTGACCTTGTGGTATAGGCCTTAAGTAATGATAAGGCTGGATTTCCCGTGATATGGTGGTCGCAGGGCCATGATCTGTTGCAATGATACTTGCCACAATTTCAAATGATCCAGCAATTTCACTCCATTTTTGGGTACGTACCAGATCATACCATCTGATACTTTCACCAAAATACTCACGTGAACGCTCAGCCAAGATATAATCGATATCAATGGTCATGGGAGTGGCAGCCACCATTGCGGCACTGTTGTCTTCAATCCGCTCCTCTTGCTCTCCATTGTCAAATCTCCATTTACCCGCACGGGCACGAAGCACATTTATCAAATCCCTGGCACTCATTGTTCCGGATGCACCTTTTACGGCAGCTTCAGCAGCAATAAAATAGAACTCCGAAAACTTGGCTATGGGATAAGGGCGCGTATTTGGTACATTGGGCTGGCCCAGACCTCCTTCGTTATCGGTACGGAAGGGTCCTGTCTTCCATAAACCGGGATAAAACCTTCTATTGAATTCGTTTAAATTGATCACATAATCTGCTCTTCCCGGTAATACTCCACCACCAATATTGGCACCGTTTATGGGCGCTCCATTGTCTTCATACACCACAGCCGGATCATATTCATCCAAAAATGAGATGACAGCGTCGCCCGGTTCTATTTCCAAGCCGTTGGCACCAGTCAATGATGGGGTAGGATCGCCTCCTTGGTCCCAATTGCCTCGGTAACTGGTCGTAAAAGTACCATCGTAACGCGAATCTATATCCTTATCGGTAAAGTTCTCAGTCAAAGCGTTGATGGTAGGTGCCATACGGGTCCATGGTCTACCAAGGCTCTGAACGGATTGCCGTTGCACTGCAGGAACACCATCGACACTGATGGTGGTATAATTGGATGTCGCCATCCAAACTGCGGTGTTGGCACTGTTGGAAGTGGTCCCCCAACCTGTTACCGGCGCACCATTGAACTGTTCGTTATCCTGGGTACGGTCGGCATACAACATCATCTCCTCGTGTCGATCATTGGAGCCTTCGTGAACATCATAAAAATACTCCAACAAGCCGTAAGGGCCGGGATTTTGAATACCATCCATGGCCAAATCGTATGCCTCTTGAAAATAAAATGAAGCACCGTTACCATCGAGATCGTTTCTTGGAGCTTCGGGGTATGTGGGAATCCCTTCTGGATTCTCCAACCACCAGCCATAGGTCAAATACGCCTTGGCCAAAATGAGTCTGGCCACATTTTTGGTTACCGTACCGGTCAACCTCGGATTTTCAGGTAAATCGTTAACGGCCGTAACCAGATCGGGAAAAATGACTTTTGAATATACTTCAGGAACCGTGTTTCGTGTCGAAGTCCTCACCGCAGACCTATTGAATGCAAGTTCTCCAGACCCCAGATCCAATGGTACGCCTCCATAGGTCTGTACCAATAAGAAGTAATAAAATGCCCTAAAAAACCGTACTTCGGCAACAAGGGCAGGGTCCAATCCTACAGCTTCTGCATTTTCCAAAATACCATTGGCTGTGTTTATTGCTGGGAAACTCGAAAACCATACCCCAGCCGTTGCACCTTCATCTGATATAATCTGTCCTTCACCGGACAAGTCCACGTTTTTAAAATCACCCGTTGCAGACTCTGCCCAAGTATAATGGTCCGTACCGTTTTCCGTAGCGTTAAAGAAACCGTTGTTCCCATATATGTCCCTCATGGTTTCATATAAGAACACCACTCCGCCCTGAACACCAGTCTCTGACTGGAAAAAATCAGGGGTAAATTGTCCTCTAGGGTTCTCTTCTATAATTTCCTTTGTGCAGGAGCCCAATAAAAAGGCAACAGAAAGAACCGTAATCACTTTAGCTTTAAAATTAATTTTCACAGTCATTTTTTTAGAAAGTTACATTTAATCCAAATAAATAATTTCGTGTAGATGGTACGTTGGTACCAATAGTCGGGATATTACCGGAAATAAGACCTGCTGTATTTATATCCGCATTTTGCCGGACTCCGTCGTTGTTCACCCCGGAATTTGTTATTTCTGGATCCAATCCCGATGCATCGTTGAAATCGGAGAATAGTACAAATGGGTTTTGTACTGTGGCATATAGGTATAAATTTTTGGCTCCCATTGCCTTGATCACATTGGGGTCAAACCTATAGCCCAAGGTCATGGCACGTACTTTCAGGTAAGAGCCATCAAAATATCCCAAGGTACTACCATATTTTGGACGGTCTCCCCCTATGCCCCCTGGTGCAGGATATTTGGCATCTGTGTTGGTCGGGGTCCAATACTCCACGTTAAGGTTGTTTCCCCTACCATTTAGCCTCATGGTGTTACCGTTATTATTGTGTAGGGTGCTTACCAAAATACCTCCACTCTGAAAGGAACCCACCATGTTAAAATCAAAATTCTTGTAAGCCAAACGGGTATTGAACCCTCCTCGGAAATCTGGAGTTGGATCTATAACTACCCTGTCATCAGCATTGATTTGTCGAACAGGAGAACCATCCGGATTAAATTCCCCGGTATATCGAACCCGAATCATACCCAGATTACCGCCTGGTTCATATTGTTCTAGAAATTCAGCTCCTTCATCATCGGCATTCCACAATCCCAATCGTTCATGGTCAAAAATAACGCTAAGGGGTTGGCCTACGAACCAAAGGTTACCTACATCTTCTTGTTGACCTGATGCCAATTCCACAATCTCATTTCTGTTGGTATACAAGTTAACACCTATATCCCAGGTAAAATCCGAAGTTTGGATTGGGGTGGCATTCAGTGCTATTTCCACACCATTACTCTTTGTTTTACCCACATTGCTGGTTACGTTGCTTACACCAGAAGTACTTGGTAGGCCGAGGTTAAGCAGAATATTGTTGGTCTTGGTTTCATAATACTCGACCGTTCCTGAGAGTCGATTGTTGAACAGCCCAAAATCAATACCGTAATTATAGGTTTGCGAAAACTCCCATTTTAAATTTGGGTTGGGCAATTGGGTCACCACAAAACCATTTGAAAAGGTATCACCGAAATTATATGCAGGATTGGTGTCACCACCGTTTAGTCGTCCTTGAACTGAGAAAGGATCAATGGCCTGATTGGAGGTTTCTCCATAGCCCGCCCTTAATTTTAATTGGTTGATCGCATCAACATTATCCATAAAGGCTTCATTGGCAATGTTCCACCCCACGGATACCGCAGGATACGTATACCACTTGTTCCCGGGAGATAATCGGGAAGATCCATCTGAACGGATGGTAGCGGTAAGCAGGTAACGGTTGTCATATTCATACAACACCCTTCCCATCAAAGATAACAGCCCCCATTCTGTATAACCGGTATCGTAATCCATTACATCTTCCAATAAGGCTGAATCCGTATTGTACCATAAATCGTTTTCGTCCGGTATATTTTGAACCCGGATAAAGGAATTATCAAAATCATTTCCTTGAGCCGAGAAAAGCCCCACAAAATTCACTTTGTGCTTATTGGCAAAGATGCGGTCGAAAATCAATTGGTTCTCAACTACATAGTCCCGTGTAAGACTGGTACCGTAACTGGCCGAGTTAGGTTGATCCGGATTAAAACTAAAGACACCCTGTCCCGTAAAATCACCATCCCTGCTCGACCTTAGGTTAAGACCAATGTTGAGGCGGTACTTAAGGCCTTCAGCAATAAAGGGCATTTTAAGTTCACCGTAAATGTTGTTATAGGTACCGAAGTCCAATTGTTCGTTTGCTCTTCGTTTTCCTATTCGGCTGATTTCATTTCGCGAGGGGATAAATACTTGGTCTTGGCCATCCGTAAGTCTAACAGATTCCAAAAAGTTTCCATTTTCATCATAAGGACTTAAAAGCGGTGATGCGGTATACACCCCGGCTGGACCGACTATACTATTGGTAATACTATAGTTCATCACTGAGTTTACCCCATAGCGAAATAATTTGCCCACCTCTTGGTCCAATGAAAAACGTAGGGAATATCTTTGAAAAGAATCGCCAGGAACAGGAGAAGTCTCTTTAAAATAGCCCAAACCTACATTGTAGGTACCATTTTCAGTACCCCCTTGTACAGTGATATCATGCGCGGTTTGCATCGATGATCCAAACAATAAATCTTGCCAATCGGTATCATTATCAACACTTTCATCATTTCCTGTGGGCGTTCCTGTACCATTGGCAGCGGCAATCTCCCGTAATGTCAATAGTTGGGCCGTATTCATTACGGGAAGTTTGGCAAATACTTCCTTGGTGCCATAATAGGAATTGTAAGTGAATTGTGCCTTTTGCCCCTTTGTGCCTGACTTTGTTGTGATGATGATTACGCCATTGGCTCCCCTAGACCCATAAATTGCGGTGGCCGAGGCATCCTTTAAGATGTCCAAGCTCTCAATGTCGTTTTGGTTGATGTCACTCAGTCCCCCAGAAAAAGGAATACCATTTAATACAATAAGGGGGTCGTTTGAGGCAGTAAGCGAGCGTACACCACGAATTTGAATTTGTGGCGCAGCTCCCGGCCGCGTACTGGTAGAGGAAATATTTACACCAGCGGCACGTCCCACAAGGGCTTGGGTGAAGTTGGCACTTTGCACCTCGTTCAGGCTTTCGCCTTTAATGGAAACTACCGAACCCGTTACGGACTCCCTTCTTTGCGTTCCATAGCCGATTACGACTACCTCATCCAATTCTTGGGTGTCTTCTGCCAACTGGACACTTACTGTGGATCGACCATTGATCGCAACCGTTTGTGTTACGAATCCAAGATAGCGGAACTCCAACGTGGCATTGGAAGCCGCCTCAATTACGTAGTTCCCGTCAAAATCTGTTGTTGTTCCATTTGTCGTGTTTTGCACGATGATGCTAACCCCTGGAATAGGAGCGCCCGAAGTATCGGTGACGGAACCGGATACCTGTATGGTATTCTGGGCTAGCACAGTAGTGGTGGAAAGCACGAACAGCAAAAGGCTTGTCAAGTACAAAAACAAAGGTGTTGTCCCCCTGTTATTTGTGTGAACAGTTAATGGTTGTTTAGTCATGTTACTAAGTTTTTATTTTGTTTAGTTAATTCGTTCCATTATGACAAAAAAGTGTACATAATATTTAGAATGTGATAAATATACACATTATATTTGTTGACGCAATCGGTTGCGTAAAAAAATTTAAAATTGAGCTGAAAAATATTTGATAAGCCCTATTTATAGGGCTTAAACTATGGATATACAACTGAATAGGTTCCTTAAAAAGACTAAGCAAACGATTGCTATACCATATTAATGTGTATTTTTAACATTTAAATCCATACATTATCCTATGAAAAACACAATTTTCACCTGCAAAAACAACCCAACTCGATTTTATCTTCCAGGTATTTTGTCATTTTTACTGGTTTTGGCCGCCTCCTGTAAGCAACAAAAGAAAATGCCCGATGAGGTCGCTACGAATGATAGCATTGTGGCGGATACTATCGGGAGAACCCCAGATGTTGTATATACCCTAAGCTCCAAATTATATACCGCCGATCCTTCGGCCCATGTTTTTGAAGGGAAACTATATGTGTATCCCTCCCACGATTTTGAGTCAGGTATTCCGGAAGATGATCTGGGCAGTCACTTCAATATGGAGGATTACCATGTGTTTTCCATGGATAGTGTAGGGGGAGAGGTGACAGACCATGGATTGGCACTGCATATTGATGATGTGCCTTGGGCCGGAAGACAAATGTGGGCCCCCGATGCCGCCGAAAAGGAAGGGGAATACTTTTTATATTTTCCAGTGAAGGACAAAAAAGATATCTTTCACATTGGTGTGGCCAAAAGTGACTCGCCAGCAGGTCCCTTCAAGGCGTTGGATCTCCCTATCGAGGGAAGCTATAGTATGGACCCTGCGGTTTTTGAGGATACCGATGGCAGATATTATATGTATTTTGGAGGTATCTGGGGCGGACAGCTCCAACAATGGAAAGATGGTAAATACCTTGGTGAGGACCAATATCCTACAGATGATGAACCCGCCATCGCTCCCAAGATTGCCCTAATGAACGATGATATGGTCAGTTTTGCCGAAGAACCCAAGGATGTTCTTGTACTCGATAAAAATGGTGACCCCATCAAGGCTGGGGACAACGCCCGCAGGTTTTTTGAGGCAGCATGGGTGCACCGATACAATGACACCTATTATTTATCCTATTCCACAGGGGATACACACAACATCGCTTATGCGATTGCCGATAATCCCTATGGCCCGTTCACGTACCAAGGCGTGATCCTTGATCCCGTATTGGGTTGGACCAACCATCATTCCATAGTGGAATATCAGGGCAAGTGGTGGTTGTTTTTCCATGATAGCTCCATGTCGGGTGGAAAGACGCATTTGAGAAGTGTGAAAATGACCGAACTTATACATAATCCAGATGGGACCATACTCAGGATGAATGCTTTTGTGGAAAATTAAAAATGGATATCACGGGACCATGGACGTCCAGGGGATTTTAAACCAGAAAAATTTGCATAGGTTTGAAACGACTTTGGATGGTAGATCAAGATTGGACTCAATAAAGATATTTGGCATTTTTTGAGAAAGGCCACCATGCACTGAAAAACAATCGACCAATCAAATGTTCATCAAAAAACCGGAAAGGTTTTCTTTTCTGGATAGGCCGAGTTTTTTTCGTAGCCGATAGCGGGCCAATTCGACACCGCCATTGGATATGTTCATCACTTGGGCAATTTCCTTGGTGGACATGTTCATGAGCAGGTAGGTGGATAGATCCAGTTCCCTTGGCGAAATATGGGGGTATTTTTCCTTGAGTCTTTTCAAAAACTCAAAGTGTACATTTTTGATGTGTTTTTCAAGGTCTTTCCAACTGTTGCCACCAATTTCCTTTTGAATGTTTTTCTTCAAAGTGGTGAGTTGGGACTTGGTTTCCTCGTTCATGGACTCAATATCCATTTCCTTCAATTTTTGGACAATATTGCTCAAGGTCTTGTTCTTTTTTACCACTTGGAGCGAGTTGTTCACCAATTCTTTGTCCTTGGCCAAAATCTTGGTCTTTAGTTTTTCCTTATTGAGTTTTTGTATCTTTTTTTCCAGACGGTACTGCTCTATGCGT
This sequence comes from Flagellimonas hadalis, assembly GCF_007785775.2. GTDB lineage: Bacteria > Bacteroidota > Bacteroidia > Flavobacteriales > Flavobacteriaceae > Flagellimonas > Flagellimonas hadalis. The sequence continues at coordinate 183,400 of NZ_VNIK02000007.1, read as the reverse complement.
ATTTTGGACTCCTTTTCCAGATATAACTTACGCTGCTCAATGGTCTCATAATATTTGTTCTTCCTGATTTTGGCCTGAACCTGTAACCTGATCAAATAAATGATCAGACAGCCCATAATAAAGTATCCGATATAGGCAAAGGGATGTCGGTACCATGGCGGACTCACGGTAAATGTCAGGGATGCAGGCTCCGATTCCACACCATAGCTGTTCTTTTCCTTTACCCTCATGGTATAGGTGCCTTCCCTGAGATTGGTATATTCCTTCAGGGCTTGTTTGGACCAAATGCTCCATTGTTTGTCAAAGGGTTCCAGTTGGTAGGAATACTGAATATTCTTGCCACTTTCAAAATCAGGGGATGAAAATGTAAAACTCACGTTATTGTTGGCATAGGGAAGTCCATATTCCATTTCTTTATGCTGGGGATTGCCCTGTACAATGGTTTGATCCCCATAGGAGAAACTTCGGATAAAGGCTTTGGGGCGGGCTATGTTTTCCTTGGAAAACTGGGAATCGTAATGCGCCAAGCCATTGATCAAGCCAATAAAAATATTGTTTGGATCGATCGTGTTCACCGATAGGTAGTTGAACACAAGGTTTCCCGTAAGATTGGAAAAGGGCTCTAGTACATTGGTGTATCCGGGGCCTTCCAATTTCATGAGCACCCCAATTTCATTGGATTGATCGTAGGTGTACCATAAATTTCCATGGGTATCTTTAGCTACGGAATTAATGGTAGGGAGCCCCTTGAAGAGCCCACTTAGTACCAAATCTTCTCGAAAGGCATCCAACTCTTTGGAATAACTATAGAAGTGGTTTTCAGAAACGAAATAAAGGGTGTTGTCTATTTTTTTAAGGGTATTGATGCCGGTGCCATCACCGTTTAAGGACGTGTGCCTTTTTTTTATGGATAAGGTCTGGAGGTCATCCGCCAATTCGAGCTGGTATAGGAACTGATCGCGAAGGAGCCAGACATAATCGGCATCCATTTCAAAATCCTTGGAAGAATTATAAAAACCATCCATCCTGTTCTGAAATTCAATACCTCTTGGACCCATCTTAAAAAGTGAGAAACCCCCATAGTTGGATCCCAAGATATATCCGGGAAGCCCAGGGATTTCCTTGAAACCAAAATAGCCTGTATGTCCCAATACCCGGCTCACCTTGTTACCGTTAATGACCAAGGCCCCTTTGTTGTTGGCGCAGATCAGTTCGCCCGCAATTACCTGTATGTTCCATGATTGGGTAGCGGTCCCTTCCACCAATCTGAAGGAATCGTCCTTAAAAGTCCCGTTCAATTTGTGATAGAATACACCTTGGTTGGTGGCCACGTAGAGGTTTTCGTTATGGACCACAGTGGCATATACGGAACTCAAATTCAGGCTGGAGCTGAAATAGGTAAAGGGTGAGTTGATGTTCAGGTAGGAAATCCCATTGTCCAGACCCAACCAAAGGTTGTTCGAATTATCTAAAAAGGAACTCAATACGGTATTGTTCTTTAGGCCTTTTTTTAAATCTATTTGTTGAACAACCCCACCTTTGGAATTGCAAATGACAATGCCTCCTAAAACCGAGTTGAGGACAAAGAGATCTTCATTGATCTTTACCCCGCCCAATGAACTGTTGTTTTTGATGAATTGATTTGCCTCAGTGTTCCAGGGGTATACATGTTGCCCATCATGGATAAAGAGGCCTGCTTCCAATGTGGCGATCAATAATGTATCGTCTTCCAGTGAAAAGATTCCCCAGATTTCATAGGAATTCAGTGAATTTGTCCCTGGTAAAGCGAACATTCTTCCATCCTTATACTCCAAGATTCCTTTGGTCACCTCTTGAAAGTAAAGCTTGTCTTCGGCCTTGTATGAAAACTGGAATCTGCCTTCCGCTGGCATTGGAGTAATTTTCTCATTTTTAAGTACATACACAGTTCCAAAAGACTGAAAAATGACCTCGTCCTGGAAAAGATGGATGTTCCAGATAAAATCAGTGGACCTGTATTTGGATTCCAAAATTTTAGGAATTAGGGAAACATAGGAAAGCCCACCATCTTCACTTGATTCAAAGTATCCAAACTCATTGTATGCCCCTACATAGATCCTTCCTGACGAGGGGTCGAACTTTACAGACCGTACATTGTTGGAGTTGGGTATTTTATAGGTTCGCCAAGTGGATCCATCAAATTGCAGCAACCCATTGTTATTGGCAAAATAGACATTGCCATTGGTATCTTGATCTATGTCCCAGTTTTGGGTGCCACTTTGATATTCTGTTTTTGTATAGTTCGTGATACTGGGCAATCCAATGCCCTTGACCTGACCCTGGACAGGGGATAGGTGCTGCAAAAAAACAAGAAACGCAAGGATGCATTTAAAGGTGAATTTTAGACTGTCTTCCTTGATTCTCCCTTCTAGATGGCAAAACGTAATAAATAGATAAAAAATTGATTTGAGACTACCCATAATTTCCCCTGATTGTGTCCATAAAGCGCAATTTATCCGTTTGTTGTGTTTTTTACAAAAAACATGAAATACAAGATAAGTATTATTTTGTTTTTAAAATATTGTAAAACAATGATATATAGTATTTTTTGATGTGTTTTTGTAAGATTTAAATTTAATGTTGATGTGTTTTTGTAGGGGAATTTTATTGTGGCATTGTCAAAATCTTGCCTATCATCGCTGAAAAATGCACATTTTTTTAACATTAATTAACTTAAACTAACAACACATGAAGCTAACAAAGTCATATGTATTATGTGCTTTATCTTTACTGTTTACCGTGCTCGTACAGGCACAGGACTCAACTGTCCGAGGCACGGTCAAGGATGAAAGTGGCGCCCCGCTTCCTGGGGCATCTGTAATTCTCAAAAACACATCCAGGGGTACCACCACGGATTTTGACGGGAATTTTGAAATAGGGGTTCCTTCGGATGGAACCTTGGTTTTCAGCTATGTTGGCTACACGCCAGCAGAAGAAACAATCGCGGGCAGATCTCAGATAGAGGTCACATTGCAACCTGATGTGAGCCTTCTGGATGAAATTGTCGTTGTAGGATACGGTACACAAAAGAAGAGCGTGGTCACAGGTGCCATATCCGGGGTAAAGGAAGGTGATCTTCAAGATCTCCCCATCAACCGGGTGGAGCAATCTTTGCAGGGAAGGGCATCGGGGATTACCATTGCGGCAAATTCTGGGCAACCGGGCGCAGCCTCTACCATACGGGTCAGAGGAATCACTACCCTGAACAACAACGAGCCTCTTTGGGTCGTGGATGGTGTCATCGTGGATGCGGGGGGGATAGGTTACCTTAATCAATCCGATGTTGCTTCCATTGAAGTATTGAAGGATGCCGCTTCTGCAGCCATTTACGGATCTAGGGCCGCGGCCGGGGTTATCCTTGTGACCACCAAAAGTGGGAAATCCGGGAAATTGTCTGTCAATTACAATGGCTATACAGGTATTTCGGCCCCTGCTAGAAAGTTGGATCTGCTCAATGCGGCCCAATATGCCACTTTACGAAACGAGGCCTCCGTGGCCGGTGGTGGTTCCATTCTTTTTCCAAATCCAGACTCCTATGGAAAGGGAACGGATTGGCAGGAACAAATTTTCAGCAATAGTGCCAAGCGGGAGAACCATGAGATTAGTGTAAGCGGTGGAACTGAAAAATCCACGTTTTATGCCTCTTTTGGTTACTTGGACCAAGAAGGTATTGTGGTTTCGGACATTTCCCATTACATCAGAAAGAATTTCCGGTTGAACTCCACCCATCAAATCAACGATTACATCAGGGTAGGCCAAACTTTTGGATATTCCAATGAGAAAAATGCCGCCATTGATGGAAACACCTTCTATGGTGGACCATTGTCCTCAGCGGTCAACTTGGACCCAATAACACCGGCCATTGAGACCGACCCGGCTGTTTTGGCAGGGGTTCCCTATGTGGATGGTACAGGGAGTTTGCGACCAGATCTTATTTTGGCCCCAAATGGATTTCCCTACGGTATTTCCACTTTGGTGGGACAAGAGATGACCAATCCCTTGGCCTTTACCAAAACAAGATTGGGCAACCATAGCTGGTCGGACAATTTTGTGGGCAACGCCTATGTTGAGGTGGAACCCATTGAAAATTTGAGGATACGGAGCACTTTTGGTGGAAAGTTGGCTTACTGGGGAGGGGAATCCTTCAATCCAGTTGCCTTTTTGACTTCTTCTTTTGTGACATCCCAAAATAGCCTGAGCAGAAACACCAACAAGGGGTTTGGCTGGAACATTGAAAATACTGCTTCCTACAACAAGGCCCTTGGGGGACACGATTTTACGGTGCTGTTGGGCCAAGGCGTGTATGTGGACAATATCACCGAAGGACAGTCCATCACCTATAACAACATTCCGGTCAACAATTACAAGGATGCATCTTTCAATTTTGACATTCCCACAGAACAGATCAATGCCAGTGCCTATACTGGGGTAATCCATAAGGTCACCTCGCTATTTGCAAGACTGAACTATGCCTTCCAAGAAAAATACCTGTTCACGGGCATTGTGCGACGGGACGGTTCAAGTCGTTTCGGGTCCAATAACAAGTTTGGGATATTCCCATCCTTTTCAGCGGGATGGGTAGCCAATAAGGAAAATTTTTGGCCAGAGAACAATATTGTGAACCAATTGAAGATCCGGGGAAGCTATGGCGTAACGGGTAGTGACCAGATAGGTGACTTTAAATACCTGTCCACCATAGGTGATGGTCGAAACTACGCAGTGGGAAACACAGGATCGGTGGTCATCGGAAACAGTCCCGATGCACCTGCAAACCCAGATTTGAAATGGGAAGAGACCAGCCAGACCAACATCGGGTTGGATGCAACGCTGTTCAACGGATTGAACGTCACCTTTGATTGGTATTATAAAAAAACCACGGGCATTCTTAGGGATGTGCCCCTTCCAGGGTATGTTGGAGCTACAGGAAGTCCGGCAGGCAACGTGGCCGATATGGAAAACAAGGGCGTGGACCTTGGGTTGAGCTATAACAAAAGTTTTGGAGATCTTAGATTTTCGTTGAGCGGCAATATGTCCACCGTACACAATGAGGTCACCTTTTTGGGAGAAGGTGTCGAGTTCTTATCAGGTGGTACTACGGTGCAGGCCAGTACCTTTCCCATTACCCGCACCCAAGTGGGACAGCCCGTCAATTCATTTTTTGGATTTGTGACCGATGGAATCTTCCAGAACCAAGCAGAGATAGATGCCTATGTGAATTCTGAAGGGCAGCCGATGCAGCCTGTGGCCAGACCTGGGGATTTCAGGTGGAAGGATGTCGATGGCGATGGATCGATTACGGACAATGACAGGGATTTCATAGGGAGTTCCATTCCCAAAGTGACCTTCGGTATCAACCTCAATGTAAATTATAAGAATTTTGACCTGCTCGTTTTCGCCCAAGGAGCCGCAGGAAACAAGATTTTCCAGGCCCTACGTCGATTGGATATTGGAAGTGCGAATTTCCAGACATCGGCTTTGGGCAGATGGTCCGGCGAAGGTTCGTCCAATACCTTCCCACGACTTACGACCAATGATACCAATAAGAACTTCACCAATCCCTCCGACTTCTATTTGGAAGATGGAGACTATTTGAGGTTCAAGACCATCCAGTTCGGGTATACCTTGCCACAAGATGTTTTGGGCAAAGTGGGTATTTCCAAGATACGATTGTATGTGACAGGGGAAAACCTGATCACGTTCACCAAGTATACTGGATTTGATCCCGAAATAGGGGGCAATGTATTTGGTATAGACAGAGGCTATTATCCACAGGCCAGAACGGGAATGTTGGGCATTAATCTACAATTTTAAAAAAGATACAATGAAACTGAGAAACATAAAGAATTTGGTTTTTGGTTCAATTCTGGTTTTCGCATTCACTTCCTGTACCAAGGAGTTTTTGGATGTGGAGCCCAAAGGGACCTATTTGGAAGAGAACTATTACAGCAATGAAAATCAAGCCTATTCCGGGTTGATTGCCATTTACGATGTTTTGGGTAAGGAATCCAAAGGATTTGAGAACATGGTGACCATGATGAACGCAGGGTCGGACGATCATCACGCTGGTGGTGGTGGACCGGATGATGGTGCAGGGATCCATGCATTCGCCAATTATACCATTACGGCCTCCAACATCCCTGCAAGCTATTGGAACGATTATTTCCAAGGCATATTCAGGGCCAATGTGTTGCTTTCCAAACTGCCCGAAATCCCAATGAGCGAAGGTAATAGGACTCGATTCACTGCTGAGGCCAAAGCCCTTCGTGCCTATTTTTATTTTCAATTGGTACGGATGTTCGGAAACATCCCGCTCATAGTGGAACCCCTTCCGACCGCAGAGATCTACAATGTGGAACAGGCATCAAAAGAGGCGGTCTATGCACAAATCGAGACCGATTTGGAAGAAGCAAAGAACAGTCTTCCCGATATGGTGAACCTTGCCACCGAAGCAGGACGTTTTTCCAAAGGGGCAGCCCAGGCACTGTTGGGCAAGGTATATCTCTACAATGGCAAGAACAGCCAAGCCGCCGCAGAACTGGCCGAGGTAAATGGAACACCTGGAGGTACCAGTAAATATGGCTACCGTCTATTGGACGATTTTGCAGATCTGTGGGATTTCAGCAATACCTTCAATTCGGAATCCATTTTGGAGACCACCAATACCAATCAAAGTAATGCAGACTGGAGTTTTTGGGGGTCAGGCGCCGATGAAGGAAACAGTATCAACATCATGGTGGGCCCACGCAGTTATGTGAGAAGTGCCACTTCCACCGCACCGGACTTTGCACCGGGCTGGAGTTTCAATGTGTTTACCGACGAGTTCTTTGATGTCATTGAGAACGATCCCAGATTTGACGAGACCATCGCCAATCTAAAAGCATATGAGGAAGCTGGGGAGATCGAATATTTGTATGGGGATAAAGACACGGGGTACTACTTGAAGAAGTTTATGCCATTGAACAGCGATGCCACCACTGGCGGAGGGGTCAAGGAGTTGAACTATCAGCAACACGTATATATGATCCGTTTGGCCGATACCTATCTTTTGGAAGCAGAGGCCTTGGGCGGTTCCGGTGCAAGGGCGCAGGCCCTTCTAGATGCAGTACGGGCCAGGGTAGGTTTGTCACCGGTTCCCGTTTCCCTTCAGGCCATATGGAATGAAAGGCGTATCGAGTTGGCTGGGGAAGGACATAGATGGTTCGATTTGGTTCGGACAGGGAATGCCGCCACTGCCTTGGCAGATAAGGGTTTTGTTGCAGGAAAAAACGAAGTGCTCCCTATTCCGTTACGGGAAATGGAAAACACTTTGATCGTTCAAAACCCCAATTATTGATCAACCATAAAATGAATTTTGTTATGAGTTTAAAACATAAAATAACCAATAGCTATAGATTGATCATCCTGGTCATATTCGGTATGGTCACATTGGCTTCATGCACCCCGGAGGACTCCTTTGGCAACAATGGATTGACCGATAACAATGTGGATGCATCCTTCACCATAACCCCTGTCGAGGGTGAATCCAATAGATATGTGCTGGAAGCAAACACCACCAATGTCATTGCCTCCAAATGGAACATCGGGGAGGGAATATACCAAGGCAAGTCCACCGAGGAGATCTTTCTGCCTGATGCAGGGAACTATACCATTACCCACATTGCCATAGGAAGGGGAGGTTCAACCCTAAGCAGTTCCCAAGAACTGGTTGTGGCAGAATCGGACCCCAATGCGGGAAACTTGGTCGTAGGAGGCAAGTTTGAAACTGAAGAGGATATTGCCCAATGGACCATTTTGAACATAAGTGCATCAGGGGCAAATTGGACCTTCGGTTCAGGCACCGCTACCATTACGGCAAGTGATTGGAACCAACAGGGAGTCTTTCAGGCCATAGATGTGCAAGGCGGTAAAAACTATGCCGTGGATATGTCCGTGCAGGGTGAAGGTTCGGTGGATACTTGGTTTGAGGTCTATGTGTCCACAACAGCACCGGTCCAAGGATCCGATTATTCGGCCGATGGCACCAAGATAGGCCTGAACACTTGGAATGGTTGTGGCAATGCACCATTTAGTGGAAAACTCTCCCAACTGAGTTGTGCTGGTGAGGGAAACATTGTAAGTTTTGATACCGACACCACGGTCTATCTGGTCATCAAATGCGGAGGTGGAAATGTGGGAGCTATCACTATCGACAATGTGGAGTTTAGAGGTACCAATTGAAAAATCATTTAATCGATTATTTGAGTTGAGTTAGTTTTTTTTAATTCAAGGCCCATGGTCTTCTTGGCCATGGGCTATTTTTAAGGCATGTTCAAGACAGGGATAAAGGGTCAGTTCCTGGCAAGATAGGTACGCTGATCCTAAATGAACAAGATGGAAATGGTGGCCATCAAAGGATGGTTGACACAAAAATAAAATAGGCATATGATTAGAAAGAATATAGTTCTAATGGCAGTTTGGGCGCTTCTGCTTCCCATGACACACTGTTCTTCTTCAGGAGATAGGGGTACCGACGATACTGGACAGACCCCTGATGGAAATCCTCCGGGCAATAACCCACCGGCCACCATAAGTGATGTGGAGGCTTGGTTGACGCTCTCGAACCAGACCGTGTTGTTGAAAAAACAGGACAATGTCCTGTCCTTTGGGACCACTTCGAACACTTTTCCCACCATTACAGTGGATGAATCCTTGACCTATCAGACCATAGACGGTTTTGGGTTTACCTTGACAGGTGGCAGCGCAGCGGTCATCAATCAATTGGATACAAATAAGAAAGATGCACTTTTGCAGGAACTTTTTGGTACTTCGGAAGGTGATATAGGCATAAGTTATCTAAGGATAAGCATCGGGGCATCCGACCTCAATGAAGCTCCTTTTACCTACAATGACATGCCCGAAGGGGAAACCGATGAAGCCTTGACACATTTTAGTTTGGAACCGGATATGGACGGCGTCGTGGCTGTTCTCAAGGAAATTTTGGAAATCAATCCCAACATCAAGATCATGGGCTCCCCTTGGTCTGCCCCAGTTTGGATGAAGGACAATGGTAGCTTTGTGGGAGGTAGTCTTCAATCGCAATACTATAGTGTATATGCGCAATATTTTGTAAAGTATCTCGAAGCTATGGAAGCCGAAGGGATAGTTTTGGATGCCATCACCATACAGAACGAACCCATGCATGATGGGAACAATCCCAGTATGTTCATGACTGCCGAGGAACAGTCGGATTTTATCAAAAATCACCTTGGCCCTGCCTTTTCCAGTGCAGGGATCACCACCAAGATCATCGTTTGGGACCATAATTGCGACAATCCACAATACCCGATCACCATTCTCAGTGATCCGGATACCAATCCCTATGTGGATGGTTCCGCATTCCACCTGTACAATGGAGACATTAGTGCACTCTCTACTGTCCACAATGCTTTTCCCGAAAAGAATCTCTATTTTACAGAACAGTATACTTCTTCAAGCGGCTCTTTTGAAGGGGATTTGAAATGGCATTTGAAAAATGTGATCATTGGGTCCATGCGCAACTGGAGCAAGAATGCGTTGGAGTGGAACCTGGCCAACAATGAAAACTTTGGTCCGCACACCGATGGAGGTTGCACCGTCTGCAAAGGAGGGCTTACCATCAGTTCTAGTGGGAACATTACCCGCAATGTGGGCTACTATATTGTGGCCCATGCCTCAAAATTTGTTCCTTCGGGTTCGGTTCGGGTGGGCTCCAATATACAGGGCGACCTTCAAAATGTGGCCTTTAGGACCCCAGATGGCCAGATGGTCCTTATTGTGGAAAACGATGGAGGGGCCATTACATCATTCAATATCAAATACAAGAACCAATGGGTCACCGCCACGCTGGACAGTGGGGCTGTTGCCACGTATATTTGGGAACAATAAATTTTTCGCATGAAAAAATCAATATACTTTTTATTCATTTTGATCAATTCCACCGTTTTTGGGCAAGGGTTTCTGCACACTGATGGACAGAAGATTGTGGATGCACAAGGAAACAATGTGCTCCTGAGAGGTCTCGGACTTGGTGGGTGGATGGTGCAGGAAGGCTATATGTTGCAAACAGCCAGTTTTGCCGGACCACAACATGTCATCAAACAAAAGATCACGGAACTCATTGGCGAGGAAAATACAGAAGCCTTCTATGAGGCCTATATGGCCAATGGTATCACTAAAAGGGATATTGACTCGCTGAAGGCGTGGGGTTTCAATTCGGTGCGGTTGCCCATGCACTACAACCTCTACACACCTCCCATCGAGGAAGAAAAGAATGGGGAGATCACGTGGTTGGAAAAGGGGTTTGCCATGACGGACGATCTTTTGGAATGGTGTGCGGAAAACGAGATGTACCTTATTCTTGACCTTCATGCGGCCCCGGGCGGACAGGGTCACGATGCCAATATTTCGGACTATGACGCCACCAAACCTTCCCTTTGGGAAAGTGAGGCCAACAAGCAGAAAATGATAGCCTTTTGGGAAAAGATGGCCGAACGCTACAAAGATCATCCATGGATGGGAGGGTATGATATTGTGAATGAGCCCAACTGGAACTTTGAAGGTGAAAACCCAAACGGTTGTGACGAAAAGAACAACGCACCCTTGCGCCAGTTGATGGTGGACATCACAACCGCCATCCGTAAGATCGATACCAACCACATCATCTACATCGAAGGGAATTGCTGGGGCAACAACTACAATGGCATTTTTCCGCTGTGGGACGACAATATGGTCATCAGTTTCCACAAATACTGGAACTTCAATACCACGGAATCCATCCAGCAAGTTTTGGACTATCGCGAGAAGTACAACGCCCCGATTTGGTTGGGGGAAAGCGGCGAAAACTCCAATGTATGGTTCAAAGACGCACTGACCCTGATGGAGTCCCATAATATTGGTTGGGCGTTTTGGCCCATGAAAAAGGTGGACAATATAGCCGGGGTCACCTCGGTGACGAAAACCCCCGAATATGAAACGCTATTGGACTATTGGCAAAATGGAGGAGAAAAACCTACGATCGCCTTTGCCCAAAAAACCTTGATGCAGTTGGCCGAAAACTACAAAATGGAAAATGTGACCGTCAAGCCCGATGTGGTCGATGCCATGTTCCGGCAAGTGCAGACCTTTGAGACCAAGGCCTATAAGAGGCATTCGATTCCTGGGCTTATCTATGCCACGGATTATGATATGGGGACGCAGAATTATGCGTATAGCGATGTGGATTACATCAACTATCGCGTAAGCACCGGGGAACAAGGCGCATGGAACAAAGGGCGTAAAATGCGGAACGATGGAGTGGACATCCAAAGCTGCTCGGACAGTAAGAACAACGGTTATGAGGTTTTTGATATTCAGGACGGGGAATGGCTTCTCTTTACCGTAAGTATTGAAAAATCAGGGACCTATGCCATGGATGTAAGATACTCCAGCATGGAAGGCACGGGCAAACTTCATTTGAAAATCGATGGTTCCACCACATCGAAATCTGTAGTCTTGCCCGCGACAGAAGGAGCAACTTCGTATAAAACGGCAACGCTCTCAGGAATTGATTTGAAAGAAGGGACCCACAAAATAAAAGTGGCGTTTGAAAAGGGTGGGTTCAATCTCAACTATCTTGAGTTTAAAATGCAATAAGCAACTGTAAAAAGGTGATCCCCCTTCGCCGATACTATTAAATATGATGAAGCAGGTGCTATATATTGGAATATTCATACTGCTCCTCGCATGTAGTGGGAGTGATAGTGCAGAAACTGAAATGGGAATGCCTTCCCCTCCTTCCAATTTGAACGTTACGGTTGAAATTGTAGGGCTATCCGATGAAAACCCCAATGGAAATGGCGAAGGCAGGGTGAATTTTATGTTTCAGGCCACAAATGCCTCTTTGTTCAAGGTACATATAGAAGGCAAAGTGGAGGAATTGACCTCAAACACACTGTCCCATACCTTTTCCAAAGAAGGTACCCACAGCTACACCATCATAGTGTCGGCCTATAACGGTGGACAGTTTGTGAGTAAAACAGTGAACGTAACGGTTTATGTCGAAGAACGTTCAGGATTGGTCTGGTCCGATGAGTTCAACGATGGAAGTCTTGACCTTTCCAAATGGAACTATGAAACGGGTACTGGAATAAATGGGGACTGGGGTACGGGTCAGTTGGACCGGGCTACGGATAGGAAGGAAAATGTCAGTTTCGCAAATGGAATCGTAGATGCAGACGGAGGATGTCTGGTCATCACGACCCGTAAAGAGACGTATCAAGATAGGGACTACACCAGTGGGCGTATCAATACCAAAGATAAAGGTGCATGGGGTCCCGGACATCGGATTGTGGCAAGGGTATTTCCAGAAGGGGTAAACCACCAAGGGCAGGGATTTGCCTTTTGGTTGATGCCCCAAGAAAAACCTGTGACGGTTGATGATATCATGTGGCCCCAAGGAGGTGAAGTGGACATTATGGAATATGTGGGCTCCATTCCTTACCATAATTTGGGAACGGTCCACTATGCATGGGAATGGCAGAACAATGAATACCAGGAATGGAACCATGGGCATTTAGGGGGCTATTATAGTTATGAAACCCAGCAAACCCCCGTCCCTGAAGAACCGGGTTATGGAGGTTTTCCACCTTTGGAAAGCGATCGCAACGCAGGGAGTGCAGGTTTTCATGAATATGGTTTGGACTGGTATGATGACCGAATTGAATTCTTCGTGGATGGGCACGTATATCATATCCACTATTTAAATGATGGCGGAGGCTTTGTCGTGGACGGCCAGGACCAAAAGATGGTAACCCAAATAGATGGGCGTAGGGTGACCGTTTCAGAATATTCAAATCATTTTGATGAGTGGCATCCATTCGAACATAGGATGTTCGTTATCCTAAGTGCGGGGGTTGGCGGAAGTGATCATACCTATGGCGGCCCGATAGTGCCGGAAGCCCAATTTCCCACTTCGGTCTATATTGATTGGGTGAGGGTCTACAGATTGTAATGTTCCGGCCCAAGTTAGCTATAGGGGTGACTAGCGGTTACAGTTGGCGGAAATTTCGCGGCAATGAATGTTTGGGATTGTGGACTAAGGCCATTTGAATTTTGACTTCCGGACTTTTGAAACTGGTTTATGTTCATGCATTTCCAAGCATTCGGTCAGTGTCTTCTTTGTGGAAAACTTGCCCTTTTTTTTGGGGGTATCTCCACTTTCAGTGTACAAGTTGTTTATATGCCTCCCAAAAAATGGCTATGGATAACTGATTTTTTCAAGTAGAAAATGAAGGCTGTTTTCAAGAATGAGATTGACCTATTAAATATAAACAGCAAAAGGACATTGGTTCATAGGAGTTGGTATGCTACATTTTGAACGGGCTGCTCTTTGATTGTCGTATTATTTTGAAGGCTATGTTCATGCTGACGGACATGGTAAAAAGGAAAAATTACCTCCAGACATGGCAATCAGGTTTTCCAATCCATCCATAGTATTGATGACCCCCTGCGCTTTCCCGGTCCCCATTTTTCCAATAAAGGTCATAATGATGCTTTTATACACATTACAGGCCAATTCCTTCAGCGCCATGTTGACTTGTCCTTCCAATTTATCGGGATTCATCAATATGATGGCCTCTGTTGCGAATGCGTATAGTTTCACCAAGGTCATGCTGTACAATGCCACGATCGGGGCCGCCGAAGTAGCAGCGCCCGGGATCATCATCATGAGTTGTATTCCGGCCAACACTTTTTGATATTCCTTGATCACATTGTCCAGGGCTTTCAATTGTTCGATAGTTGAGGAACTCCCACCTCCACTTCCGTCTGGCAGAACCCCTCGGAGCTCCCCGGTGTTTTTATCCACTTCATAGTAGGAAGTAACAGTCATTTTCTTCTCAAAAAAGGATAATTGGTTCTCCCTAAAAATCCGGTTTTGGAAAACTTTGTGCTTACTTTTCAATATGTTATAGCCATATTCGGGTTCGTTTCGGATATTGTGCAAACAGACCAGTTCATGCCCTTCCAATTGTTTTACGGCACTGTCGTCAAATTCCGATTCTTCCAAAAAGGCAAATTGGGCCGTCTTTTTGATGGTTTCGTACAAGTTGTCCCTCTTGCTCCCCGATTTGCTGATACTTGTATACTTTGCGGTGGGTAGGTAGTCAAACAATACCTTGGATTTATTTTGATAGTAGCCGGCCTTCATCCTAAGTAAACAGGACCGGAATTGCGTTGGATAGGTAACGGACTCCCCAGTAGTATGCCCGCTCAATGGCTGCATCATGGTAAGTAACAACGGAGGGTAACCCAATGTCCCTTTTTCCAATGCATCCACGGCTTTTTGTGTGTCGTTCGCCTGTTGTGCCATAAACCATTCCTCATTGCTGAGCAGGGACCTCAGGTACTCGGAAAGCCTTACGGACAAGGTGGGGGCTTCCCGTTCGAAGGCCAACATGGCACCACCGAGCATCATTTCGTGCACATCGTCAATATATTTTCGACTGGGTGTAATACGATCCTTGTCCAGATAATTGTCCCACCCTGCCAAAGTGCGTTTTATTTTGTTGTTCCTCCAACTGATTTCTACATACAGCCCTATGATCCGTTCGCCCAAATAGAGATCATTTGGAGGGGGAAATGTGATGGTGGCTTCATCCGAAATCCCCCTTTCTTTAATGGAAACATTTATACGATGTTCTTTTTCCTCTTCAAATGAATGGTAGGTGAGCACATAAGGTGGAAAGGACATCTGTGAAATGATCTTTTGGATCTCTGTCTTTGTTTTTTCCTGATCATCGGCAGGAATCTCCTTGAACTCGAAATTCTCCCGTAGGTGTTTATAAAACGTATCAACATTGTAAACATTCAACAAAATGGCAGGTGGTCCTGATTCGTACACATCTTTGTACTCGGTCTGGAATTGGTCGTCATTGTGGCCATCGGTAGCGTACAATATCAGGTCCTGACTACTTTGTTTGGCCTTTAAGAGGGAGGTGTAAATATTGGAAGTGGTCGCCTTGCTTGTAACCCTGGCATGCGGATACATTTCCTTTACCATCTCTTCAAGCGATTCCGAAAAGTCCCTTGCGCCATCCCCACGGTACTCCACTGGCATACTCAAAGAGGTGTCATAAAGCAGCATGATCCTTGGGGAAAGCACATTTTGTTCCAACCATCCATTCATGGTCTTGCCGTTGTCCGTTATGGTAAAGTTGGCGGCCGACAAGCCTTCAACAATGGCACCGGATTTGTCCTTTGGGAAGAGTTCCAGTTTTACTTTGGGAAAGGTCATGGGATGCGCCTTCACTTCAATTGACTTCACCCGTGAGATATCTCCTGGTTTGGCATTGTCTTCCTGCACCACGATATGTTGCAGGATTTCATCCCCTTCCAAGGAGATGGGCTCGCCCACAAGCGAACGTTCTTCCATAAAGGACAGATCCGTATCAAATTTTTGATATGAGAAACAGGGTGTAAATGTGCTGATGTCGGAAATGGACTTGGTGGCCTGCTGGGTAAAATCCATATTCTTCATGAACAAGATCTGCATGGTGCTGCCGGTTAGATCGCTCAGTTTCCATGTTCCGGAAAGGAGTTCCCTTTCTTCCCAATAATCAATGGCCGTCCTGTAGGTCAATGAAATCTTGATGTCCTCTTCGCGTACCTCGGAAATTTTTGGGGCGTCCTTGAACATATTGCCCTTATTGCTTGGGTGCAACTGCCCAACGGCTACTCGAGAATCAAAAACATGGGCGTATTTTTCCGTTCCGTCCTGGACATATACTACCGAAGGAACCTCATTTTTGTGGAAACGGAAGGAATTGGGTCTAATGGCAGCATATTGTTTTTCATCAAGCTGTGAAACAAGTTCATCTGCCAATTGCGTGCATTTTTCATCAAGGCCAGGTATTTGATGGACACTCCCATTGGTGTCGTTTGCCCCTAGCAACCTCTTCCATTTTTTGAGTTGCTTTTTGCTGATGGGAGGTGCAAAGGCTGCACTATTTTCGCGAAATACGATATGCTTTGCATCTTCTTCGGTAATTTCGGTTGCTTCCAAGACCACTTTTGCCTCAAAGCCAGCCTCAATGAGCATATCTTTTAATATTTCAGCCTTTTCGCGGGGGGTGGCCAATCCACATCTTAGGGCACCTTCGGTACCATAAAGGGACCAACGGTTGGCATTGTGTAGAAACTGTCCTACTTCAGGGATCATTTGCAGGCTGTCACGCACAAATTCGGCCATGGCTTTGGGGTCTTTGGCCGCAACCAGTGTATTTCTTCTGCCCGGAAGATGGTCAGGGCTTTGCTCCAATGCCGCGATCATTTCCTTCCATACCCCAAATGGTACCGATGGATCTTTACTGTCACAGCCCGAAAGCAACAACGGTGAAAATGAAAGCCCTGCTGAACCAATTCCGACCAATTCGATAAATTCTCTTCTATTAAATTTCGCTTCCATATGTGTTTTTCCAAGATTGAAACGCCTTGGTTTTTCTTTTTTGTAACCGTATGTTCAGGGTTTCAATGAAACAACTTATCCAATTTAAGTTCCTTGAGGGCATTCCAAACGGCTTGTTTTTCTATATTGTCCGCTTGCATGTTTACCGCAAATCGGTCTTTGTACAGGAAGTTGATCAAAACCTTCTTTTCTGCTTTATAAACAGTTTCTACACCCAACATGGTGTTGTTGTTCAGGATCTTTTCCGATTTAGTATCGGTTTCCGAATCAGTGTTCAGGTTTTTGAAGGCAATGTACTGCGAGGTGAGCATTGTACCCTTTTCCCCGGCACCATCGTTCACGTTCACAACTAATCTGCTTTTATCGGAGCCTTCGTATGTGGCCGTGGCACCGCTTATTCCGTAGCCCGTCAAAGTGCCTTTGACTATTTTCTGGAGTTCCATGCCCTGAAGGGTTTTTGGAAACCAATTGTTGAGTGTTTCCTCGGAAACAGGCACGGTTTCTTTTAAGTCTTGTGACTGTTTGGCCAAATCTTGTACGGTTTTGCCCATTTTTACGGTTTCATCAACGGTGTTGTCTTTTTTGTTCTGCGTATTGCATGAGACCATTAGCAACATCAGGCCCAGTATTTTCAATGTTGTTTTCATTTGATTACAATGGATTATGGTTTTAATAAGAGGCATTTATTTTGCCCGAAATCGGAAAATTGCCATCACGTTCTATCATTCCACTGCCTTCGCCCGTAAAGGTCATTTCCAGCTTGTTTGCTGTTAACTTTTTAATGGTGATGATCCCTTTTTTGAAAACGATCCGTTTGTTGGTTCTTTTTACATCCCTATCGGCATTGAAGAAGTTGAGATCCACTTTTATTTTTCCCGCATTCGCATCTGGGATGCTGTATTCTCCACTTTGGTTGTCCAGAACGTCGGTATGGGTAAGGTTCAAATTAAGCTGAAACGGGTTTCCATCCGCCCTGAACAAAAGTAAAATACTATCGTTTGCAAAGGTTCGTTTTGCAGGCAGCAAGTCTTCTTGTTCAATATGGAACACCTTGTTTTCCATGGTGACCTCCACGGCAAAGTTGCCCGAAAGTTCACCAGTGGACGCTGCAACTTTCTTTTTTTCGGCATTTTTGCAAGAAAACAAGAGGGTTCCGACCATTAAAATGGAAAAAAGATAATTGTGGAAATATGATTTTCTATAATGCATCATTTAAGTTTTAAGATTGTGCTACTTGGATTTTAATACGACCATTTTTTTCTTCTCGTCAAACATGACAAGAAATTAGTCGCCAGGTAGGAACTGATCACCAGGTAAGAATTGATCTCCGGGAAGAAATGTATCGCCAGGAATGAATGTATCTCCGGGGATATAGGTTTGCGACAGATCAAAGGTCAGTATGGCATCTTTTTTTGGCGCCACCGTAAAGTTTTTAGTGCTCTTTATGGAGAGGAACGTCCTTTTCTCGATATCCGAGTACTCATGGGGCCGTACTGAGCGGGAATCTGTTTTGGAGCTGTTGCTTGCAAATGGTCTTTTTTTGATATCCGAGTACTCATGCGGATGTACCGAACGGCTGGATTCCCCGTATAGCATGCCAGCAAAAAAAATGCTGCCCGGGTATTTTTTTGCTGCGATGGTTTTGTCTGGCAGGGCATCTGCTGGAAGGATATCCACAACTGTTTTTGTTTCATTGTCAATGGCCAAAATGATTTTTTTACCATTTTTAAATGATGTTGCCTTTGATTGGGCCTTTGTGAGTGTGGCGATGCTTATGAATGCGATCGCGAGGATAATGGTTCTTGTTTTCATGATTTCATTTATTTAAGTTGTTCCAAATTCAATTCCTTGACGAGTTGTTCCAATTCTTCATGCCCCACCTCATTGGTCTCCACGTCAACTGCAAATCGGTTATTGTAGAACATGGACAGGTTGAACTTGCCATTTTTCAGGCTGGATTCTTTTACTTTGATGCCGCTGATGGTTGTTGTTTTGGTGCTGCCCCAAGTACCTTTCTCATCGTATTCCATGGTGCTGGACATTCGGTAGGAACTAACGGCATTGTTTCCTTTTTCACCAGCGCCATCAATGACCATTACCCTGATTCTCCTGTTTTTTACACTATATGTTGCGCTACAGGAGCCAATTTCTGGAAGCATGTTGATGGTCGAGGAAGTAAGGGGCATTCCTAAAAGTGTCCCCGGCAACCATGACGCAAATTCTTCCTTGGTCAAAGGCGTTTCATTCGCCAGACTTGACTGGTTCTCTTGCACATCCTTGACTGTCCTTACCAGTTCAACGGTGTTGGTTGCATCTTGGTCGGGTTTCTTGCTTTCTTTCCTTCCACAGGATACGAGCAGGAACGAAACAAATGGAATTATATAGGAGTTATTGATTTTCATAGGACAATGATTGGTTTTAATACCCTGTGCAAGGTTTGAGCTTGTCCATTTGTTGGCTTATGGCCATGCCTTCTTTCATAAGGGAAAGCGGATGAAAGTATTTCAGCAAGTATTGATTTATTTTTGTGAATTCTATCGACAAATTATCTTCATAGTAAGGGTCTACAAAGGCGTAATCGTTTATGTAAAACTGTACCATGGTTTTTTCAAAATCTGTGTTTTTCTCTTTACCATACAATAGATTAAAGTCTTTTTTTATTTCGGAAATATAATCCATATCTTCTTGTGACATTTCTGGTCCCAACTTACCTAAAGTGTTGAATAATTCCTCCGTACAGAACATAATCGTGGTGCTGGACATCATGGCCATCAGTTGCATCCCTAACAGGTCGTAGGTCCTTCTGCAGTCACTATCCTTTTCTGTTTCTGTCTTAAGTGCTTCTAATTCCGAAATATATTTGGCCATTAGGTACAAGCATTTGGTCTGAGGCGAATAATCATCGAGATTTTCTGAAAACTCCCCCCATTTTTTGAATTTATCTTTAAATGCCTCCTTAAATTTCCGTTGAGCTTCAGTATCTGCGGCTTTTTCGGCATCATCCTGTGCCTCGCCAAAGAAATCCTGCGCTTCGCCCATGATGTCGTCCAGGTCAAAATCCTGTGCCTGCATTCCAGTGCCCATAAGCAAGAAAAGCATGGCGTATCCCAATATTTTTTTCATATCAATATTCTATGGTGATTAAATAATCTTAAAACCCACCCATGGTGGAATATTCCGCTTTTACAATGGACATGCTTTCTTCTTTCAGTTCGGTGCATACCATGCTGAAGTTGTCCTTTTTCTTCTTGGCAGACTCAAACTGCATTTCCATGAACATGGTGTTCTCGCCAATGGGCAACACACTGCTCGGCAGGCCTTCCGTGTTGGCTATGCCGCCCAAGTATCCCACTGGGGTCTCATTGGTGACCCAAACTTTGGAAATGCCATCCTTGCTCGTAATTTGATAGCCTTCGCAATTGTAGCCCAGAATGGTCTTGCCCGCAATGGGAATGACCTTGATATCTTCTGCAGTTGCCTTGTTCTTTTCTTCCATTTTTTTGGTCAACTTTTCAATTGTTTTTTTACCTGCCGGAATTTTCATGGCCATTTTTTGCTTGCCATCGTCGGTGAACATCACCATGGCTTGGTTTTCCATGTCCATGACCGTTACACTGTTTGTTTTGTCATCGTTGTACCTGTTACCAAAATAGCGTTGGCCGGGTTCCATCCAATAGTGTATATCGCTCTCATCTTTTTGGGAGGTGATTTTCATTGTGGCCCTGTACGAGAATTCATAAACATCAGGAATGCCTTTTAGACCGCCACCTCCGAACAAACCTGCCATCTTTTTTTGCATGGCAGCTTCCTTGGCTTGGTTTTGTTGTTTTGCTGAGTCCAGGTTTTTTTCGGTTTCCCCTATCTTTTTTGAGTTGTCTTTTTTGTTCTTTTTGCCCTTTTTTCCTTGGGTTATGGAATCGATGGTCTTGTCCGTTCCTTTGGAAACTTCCTCATCGGTCCGGTTCAAGATGGTCCGTTCCGCAGCATTTTCAGCCGCTTTTTTGAGCTTTTTTAAAAACTGTGCCTGGGTTGAAAATGATACTGCAAGGCAGCATATCAACACGAATGGAAATTTTCTTCTCATCATGATACTATTTTATGGTTCTGTATTCAATCTAGCTAAAGGGAAGGAGGGAGGGGGAATGGTCCTTTCCGTTACAGGTCTGTGTGCTTGATATCTTTCTTCTCGATCTCCAAGACCTTTATCACCTTGTTTCCCAATAAAATGTTCAATTGGTATGTCCCACTTTTCAGATGGTCTATACTCATATATATTTTATCGTGTCCCATTTGGGTTTTCATGGTGATGGGCATGAATGCAGGTGATTGTTGGATGTAAATGTAGGCTGGCCAACAGCTTTGGTATGGAAGATATGTTTCCAATGATGGAACATATGTTTCAAGTGATGGTAATGCTTTGTCCTACACCTGTTTGGAGAGGTATTCGATTGGAGTACAGCCCACAATCTCCTTGAAACATTTGTTGAAATAAGAAGGAGTGTTGAACCCGACCTGATAGGCAATTTCCGAGATGGAAGCATCGGATTCGGCCAGTAGTTCTTTGGCCAGGTTGATGCGCTGTGTCCGTACAAATTCCGTGGTGGACATTCCTGTGACGGCATGTAACTTTTTATGGAGCTGCGAACGGCTCATGTGCATCAGTTGGGAAAACTTTTCGCTGGTAAAGTCAGGGGTTGTGATGTTCTTGTCCAGAACTTGCTGGAGTCGCCCCAAAAACTCGGTCTCTGTCTTGGTGGGTACAAGTCCCGGGTCCACTTTGAAGGTCTTGGAATAATGCTGTTGAAGGCGTATCCTATTTTCCAAAAGTTTTTCTACCCTCACCTTCAAAACAGTAGGGCTGAACGGTTTGGTCACATAGGCGTCGGCCCCGGTCTCTAGCCCTCTTAATTGGTTTTCCTCTCCTGCCTTGGCCGTAAGCAAAACTACAGGGATATGGCTGGTGAGTTCATCATTTTTAATGATCTTACAGAGTTCGATACCATTTTGAACCGGCATCATAATATCACTGATGATCAGATCCGGAAGTTGGTCCATGGCCGTTTCTACGCCTTCCTTGCCGTTCCGTGCCTTCAGGATGGTGTAATCATTTTTGAAAATGGAGACCAAATAGGCCAAAATATCCGTATCATCATCCACAAGGAGTAGGGATGTTTTTTTGGTGCCTTTTTTTGTGGTCTGGCCAAGAACCGTTTTGTTTCTAGGGGCAATGACCTTGTCCAGACCGTTTGACCCATAAGCTGATTGGATTATGGGCAATGTGAGCGTGAATTGGATCATGTTCTCCCCAATATTGTGCGCAATGATACTTCCCTGGGATAAGGATACCAGCTCCCTGACCAATGCCAGGCCAACGCCGACCCCTTCCGAAGCTGCATTGTTCTGGTGGAACCGATTGAACAACTTGCCGAGGTCTTCAATTTCCATTCCATTGGTGTTGTTTACTGTGGAGAGGACCAAACTGTCCTGCTCTTTTCTGGCATTTACCAATACTTGACTGCCCTTAGGTGCATATTTCACTGCATTGGACAAAAGATTGGAAACTATCTTTTCCACGACATCCCTGTCGAACCAAGCATCGTCCATTTTTCCGAACTCAGATGTGATCGTTATGTTTTTCTCCTTCGCGATATAGGCAAAGGCTTCCACCAATTGGACCAACACACCTCTTAGGTCTCCTTTTTCAACTTTGAGTTTTAGGTGGCCGGAATCTATCATGGAAAGGTCGAGCATTTGGTTGACCAAACCCAATAGTCTCTGGGCATTGTCCTTGATGAGCGACAGCTCTTTCTTGTCTTCTTGGGAAAGTCCTTTTCGGCCCAGTTGGTGCTCAATAGGGCCAGAGATAAGGGTCAGAGGAGTGCGTATTTCGTG
The DNA here is from genome assembly GCF_007785775.2 of Flagellimonas hadalis. Taxonomy (GTDB): domain Bacteria; phylum Bacteroidota; class Bacteroidia; order Flavobacteriales; family Flavobacteriaceae; genus Flagellimonas; species Flagellimonas hadalis. Next base: position 161,010 of record NZ_VNIK02000007.1, on the reverse strand, counting down.
GGAAATGTCCGTATAGAGCTTGGTCTTTAGTTCGTCCGTTCTCTGGATCTTGTCCTTTTCTATTTCAACAAGGTAAAATTTATGTCCCAGACCCAGAGAGAATACGATCATCTCCAAAAACACTCCCATCTGCGAAATATTAAAGCTATAGAAACCGAATACATTGTTTCCCTCGGCACCTCCTGAAAAGGCATTCTTGGAGCCATAATATACCCCGACCATGGAAAACCCGATAAGGAATATATTGCCTAGCAGGATATAGTAACGCAAAGGAGACTTCACAACAATAAAGGCCCTGACCACGGCATACATGGCGTACAGGTGCAAGGGCAACAAAACCAAATTCAAATGGTCCTTCACTAAGGTGAAGTCCTTGGTGAGCAAAAGGTAGAGGAACGCTACTGCGGCCACTACATAGGTAAAGAGGGCAAACCGTTGTATTTCTTTTGAAAACCCGGGGTGGTGTTCCCGAATTTCCGCAAACGAATTGACAAAGGCAATGAATATCCCAGTGACCAAGAAAATGATGGGTGTCAAAAAATAATAAATGGAGTCGCTGTCCGTCCAAAATAGACCAGTTTGGAGCTCTAGGTCTATCCGTAGGAAAAAATAGGCGGCGAAGAGTAGAATATAGATTCCATACAAAAGGTAATCCTGCTTTCTCAACCTAAAATAGAGCAGAAGCATAAACAGGCCAATGGCGATGAAGCATCCTTGGAGAATGAATGTGGTGAACACAGCGGTTGCCATATTGGTAAAGTGCCAAGGTTGCTCAATCTCAAAGTTGTAGGTGGCGGGTTCATCGCCCCATAGACGGTCGTAGTTACTGGATACGACCTGGAAGCTATACGTTCCGGGCGAAAGGTTGGTGTAGCGCACCTCATTGTTGTTTCCTGCCAAGACCCAATCGTCATCATACCCCACCAACCGGTATTTGTAATGGTTCAATTTGGGTTGGGAAAACTGTAATGAGGCAAAAGTGAAGGTGATGGTGTTTTGTGTGTGTTTCAATGGAATTTCCTCAGAAAGGCTTCGGGTATCATTGAACACCTTTATATTGGTGATCACCGTTTTGGGCCTGTAGGGATTGGTCTTTATGTGATTGGGGCGGAACCAGTTGATTCCCTTTATCCCGCCAAAGTACAGATTGCCCTCCTTGTCCTTGTGGTAGGCACCTGTATTGAACTCGTTGAATTGAAGATAGACCTGATCGTTATGATTGGTGACTTTGAAATCTTTTGTATTGAACTGGGTGATGCCTTTGTTGGAGCTCAACCAAAGGTTGTCCTTGTCGTCGGCCAGGATGCCATACACCACGTTATCGGAAAGACCTTGTTCAATTGAAAAATGAAGGGTTTCTCCAGTTGCTGTGTCATATTTTTTCAGGCCGTTGCCATTGGTCCCTATCCAAAGGATCCCATCATCAAAATAAAGTGACTTCACCTTATCTGGAATTTCGTTTATGGGGGAAATCTCTTTAGTGGCCATGGAAAGCCTGAACAATCCTTTTTCCTCTGTCCCCATCCACCAAATACTATCGTTCCCTTTTTCGATGGTCCTTATGTTATCGGTGGTAAGTTTGGAGTTTTGGGTGTTGAATTGTTCTATGGTCCCATTGTACTTGTCAAAAAGAACAAGCCCATGATGTTCCGTGCAAAGCCAACTTTCCGTATTGGATTTTTTGACAATGCCATAGATGTTATAGGTCTTTATTTTGGGAAAGGACAGGTATTTTCCAGAAGGCTCCCTAATGTTGAGTCCGGCACCGGCATACCCGATCCACAGGTCTGTTCCATCATGCATCAAACTTACGACCCGGTTGCTGGACAAAGGGGAGTTGTCTGTGTTGTAGGTGACATAGTTGTCCGTTTCTGTATTTATCAACGTAAGACCATTGCCAGAAGTCCCTATCCATATGTTCCCTTGCGGGTCGGAGGCTATGCTACGCACCATTCCAACGTCCACATCATAGGGCAACTGGTCATTGGTGAGCACATTGAATTTGAACAAATATGGGTCATAATAATAGGCCCCCATACCATCGGAACCAATCCAAATAACTTCTGTCCCATCCTCATAGACAAAAGGCAGGTCGTTGTATTGAACAGCAAAGGAGGTCCTTCTTTCTTTTTTAAAGTTGACGACACTTTTGTTGGCCGGATTGTACAAGTACGCCCCATTACCGTAGGTGCCGACCCATAATTGGTCCTTGCTGTCCACCAATAGACTGCTGATGATGAGATTTTCGGGTAGTTCCTTGTGCTTGAAGGGAAGAAACCCGTCATGGCCCGGCGATTGGTAAAAAAGTCCCTTATTTGAAGTTCCCAGCCATAGCGTACTGTCCCGAGTATGTTCGAGGGCACTGTAATTGAGGGCGGGAATGCCTTCTATTGACACTGTTTCCATAAGATTGGAAAGAGGGTCATAGGCATAGATTCCCTCGTTGCAGGCCATCCATATTTTCTTATCGAATTCATGGAAATCAAGAGCCGTGATAGTTGTTTTTTCAGGCTTCGGAAGCAGGAGGGTATCCTTTGTTTCTGCGTCTATTTTAAAGACTCCCTTGCCATAAGTGCCAATGTACAGGTCTAAATTTTGCGCTTGATGGATCTTTGTGACATCTGAAAAAGAAGGAATTCGTCTAAAGTCATTGGTTTTTGGGCGATAAAGTTCAAGTTTGCCGGCAATTACGATCCATAACCTGTCCTGTCTGTCCACATAAAGCCCTCCAGGTTTGCTGAACATGGGATGGATGGTATAGGCAAACTGTTTTTCATAGTGTACAAAGTCCGTTCCGCTGTACCGGTTCAGGCCGTTCAATGTGGCCAACCATAAATATCCGGTGCTGTCCTGGGCAATGCCCACTACGCTGTTTTGGGAAAGACCATCATCCACCGTTAGGTTGTTGAACAACAATTGTCCTTGCATATCCACAGGCTCCTGTGCATAAATTGGCACCAAAACTCGAAAACAGAAAAACAAGAATAGGACGAGTAAAGAGTTCGCCTTGGAGCATATGTTATGGTACTGGCCTAAATGCAATGCCTGTAATGGTTGAGGTTTAGATTTACAAAATAGGCTTTTTTGGCCTAAACGTTTAATTTTGACCTTAACTTGTTCATTTTAATTGCTCTAAGGTTGATATGGCAAACTTACGTCATATGTAAAGAGATTTTTGAAACAATCCCAGCCTAAAAAAACTATAGCACAAAATTGGAGGAATACACAATGTAAATAAAGTTTCTTAAAGAGGGCAGAACCATTTTTTCAGGGTGTTTCCCGATTGCCTTTTTGCTTTGGTTGCCCCAAAGTTGAATGTCAATCTTTCGTTTGAGGCCAATATTTGCTCTTTTCCCATTAACAATAGCCCTCGCTTATACCTCGCTGACGACCCTGATTTCGTTGACGAATCAAATCAAACCGAATTAAATGACGCCCCAAAAACGTCAAAAACCCTGCAATCTCGTAGATTTTGCAGGGTTTCCGTGTGTTTGGTATCGCTACCTTGTGAACGATATGGTACAAAACTCGAACCAATTAATAGAGGATTTAAAGCTTTTAGCTGATATACTAGCTGCTTAAAAAATCAAACCACTTATTTATAAATGGTTTAAGAAGTAGTTTTGTTCAATTGCTTCTTTATTGCCCCTTTAAAGGCGTTCTTGCCCCTTTATTGCCCCTTTGAAGAAATATAGTATTTTCTTTCTTTCAATGAACTCCTTATGGACTTCCTATATTGGACTAAGAATAGTTTATCACAATTTACTACTATCAGTATTAATATCATTGTGCCTGATACCTATAACTTGAATGGAACAATAATTTGATGGACAAGATTAATTGACATTATTTACCATTCCAAGGTTGGGCAGATATTAAATCTTTGGATTTCCATTCTTCTAAAACGGTTATTGCATTTTTATCGGGCACATACAAGAAATTAATTTTACGCTCATTGGCACTTTTTCGTAATTCATCAAATATAAATGTGTCATCAAACCCAACTTTAGCGGCATCAGCATTTGTATTCGCATAATAAACTTTGTGAATTTTTGCCCAATAAATAGCACCTAAGCACATAGGACAGGGTTCTAATGTGGTGTACATTTGGCATTCAGATAATTGAAGATCATTGATATTTCTGCAAGCCCTTTCAATAGCGACAATTTCTCCGTGTGATGTTGGATTGACCCGCTCAAAAATTTCATTATGTCCCTCTCCAATAATTTTACCATTTCTAACAATTACACAGCCAATTGGAAGACCTTTGCCGCTCTTGTATGCCATTTTCGAAAGCTCAATTGCTCTCAACATAAATTTAGGATGATAATCCTGATCCATAATTTCGTTCATTACTTTAGCATTTGAGTTGCAAATTTATTCAATCCTTGCAGGTATTACTCTACTATAAATGAATTTTCCAGTTTACAAAAGGTATTTACCAACACCACAAACATACCTTGCGTGAGCGTTTGGATTTTGGAAATCGGAACAAAGTAATTACCTGTGTGGAGACAGAAGTAGATTCAATATATATAGTTTTTGTACAATTGCTCCTTTATTGCCCTTTTGGAGACTATTTTACCCCTTTATTTCCCCTTTGGAGAATATAGTAGGTTCCCTTTCCTGTGGAACCTATTTTGGTTATAAAATTCCTATCAACAAGCATTTGTAAATCATAAGACACCATCCTCTTGGAGATTTCAAAAAGTTCTTGGTATTGTTTATTATTGATTCGACCATTGTCTTTTATAAATAACAAAGCTTTAATATGTCGAGATTCAAGATTGTATGTTTTCAGAATTTCTTCTGTATAAATATCCTTTAGAAAAGTAACACTTACCCCACCTTGATCTTCCTCAATAATCGGTTCAGGCAATCCTGCCTCTTTACAGGCATCAATGATTTTATTTATCCCTCGCCCCCAGGATTCGATATAACCAGCTTTAAAAAATGCATTGGCTATATTTCGATTTCGGGGATAGGATGAATGTTCTTGTTTTAGTTTATCAATTGTCAATTCTTCTGGTAAAGTTCCCGGATTCCATAAATGTAATCGATCATCATACACTCGAAGAAAGGTATAAGTACTGGAATAATCTTTATGAATAATAGCATTTAAAATCGCTTCCCTTAAGGCTGTTTCCGGATATTCCAATGGTTCCATACGCTCCAATCCTTTATAAGAAATAGGTCTAACCAAATATTTGGTTTTAAGGGTTTCGATTACTTTATCAGCCATTTCAAAAATGTTGGTTTCAACTATGTCTTGAAACAAAAGATCATGGCTGGATTTTCCAAATCGTCCAATCTTGAAACTTGCCGTTACTGATACCTTGATTAGATTTTTCCCAAATAATAAAACGGCGGCATTTGTTAGCTGACCTTGTTTCGTAAGAAGTCCAAGGTTTTTGAATAGCGTTTCTTTGCCAATGTTTAGTGTATTTGGAGGAATACGATCTTTCTCAATTGCCTTAATAATAAATGCTTGGATGCTATTATCATTAAGGTCGGAAAATGTTATTCCTTCAACGGCCATATCCTCCCATTTCTTTCCCATTTTATTGAGTAACAGGTTTTGTAGAGCAATTCCTTTAAGTTCTTGTTTAGTACTTCCGCTTCGGTAGTGATAAACACCATGATAAGCAATAGGTATATTACTAATTGGAACAATAATTTCAAGATAATTTTTTCCTTCAGCCGCATGCAGATTCACATCAACCACAAGTCCTAAATGGTTAACAGACTTGTTTGGAATGTCTTCCATCAGCTTTTTATAATTATCTACACCGGTAATATTTCCGCTATCATCAATGCCAATGTATATATGCCCTCCTTTTGCGTTTGCGAAACCGCAAATCCATTTCAGATATTCATCTCTCCAAGCCTGCTTGTATTCTATGTTTTGAGTTTCTCCTCGCTCCATTTTCGCTCTGCATTTTCTCAAATACAAAGCTACCTATTAAGTGTTTTTCTATCCTACTCAAAATATGGTGAGGTTCTAAAAATGAATCGTTTAATTGTCCTACTTTAGGCATAATTATTTTGATTGAGTTATTTTATGCTGAGAACGGATAATTTTCCATTCACCTACTTTTATTTCATTTTCAAAAGGAGTAAAAACATTCTCGTGATTTTTATCATCCTCAATAATTCCCATTAGTTCATTAATACTTCCTTTGCCTTCTTTGATGGAAGCTATCTTTTGTTTGAATGTTAACATGTCCAAAATAGGAATATCTATATTATCGGAAATAGGGACAGGTAATGGCTTATGAGTTATCAATAAGCCATATGTAGCAAAACCTTCAATATTAGTTGTGCCAATTTTACATAGTTTTCTAAATAACTCAATATAATTTTTTACTTGGTTACTGCCCTTTTTAAGTTCATTCATTTTATAATCTACTTCAGAAGCAGAAATTGGCCCAATAAAATGTTTATAATCTATAATATATATACATCTATCATCTGAATTGATAAGAATAAGGTCAGGGTGTATCTGTTTACCACCGAATTTGATCGTCTTCTCCAAATAAGGTGTCCAAGAGCCTACATCTTTTACAGAGTTGTAGAGTTCTTTGAGATTACACTTTTCAATCAAATTGATTAGCTTATCATAAATTTTCTTTTTAGATCCTTTATTTAAAGCCCCTAAAATCATTCTTGATGGCTCTAGTTGCGAAAAGAGGTTCGGTAAGATATAGTATGTGCCAGATGAAGAAAGTATAAGTGGCTGAATACTAACACTTGTGTGGAAAGTATTAGGATTAAAGGTAAGATCATTAATTATTGCAGCAACTACTTTCTTCGGGAGTCCCGTAATAGTGGATGCCAAATTTTCAAATTGATTAGTACTCAAATATAATGGATTCGAACCAAAAGAAAGATTTTTTCCTGATTTAGAGTCTAAGACCGCTTCCGTCCAGCGAATAAAATGAAAATTTAGAAAAAATAGAGCATAAAATTGTCGAAGTTGTCTCAGGTTATAACCATCAAATTCCGTAATTTCTTCTAGTTCCGGAAACAATATTTCACACATTTTTCTATATAATAGGGGATAAGATTTAGAATCTCTGCCCCTATCCCAGTCTATATGATTAGCTATAGGAGGCGAAGAAAAATCTATATCTTTTAACCACTCTTCATATTCGCTTTCCATTTCTTCATGGGGATAACTATAATAAACTACTTGCATTTGCTTAGCGTACAAAAGTTGTTTATCGTACACACTGGAGTAATTATACCCCTCGGGATTTAAAAATGTTATAGTTTTATTCTCTTCGCTAAAAATAGCTGTTTTAACTCCTCTCGACCATGTAACAAATTCTTGAGCAATCATATGATATCCGGTTCCCCAATCTAAAAAATCGGCAGCCATTTCTTGTAATTGCCTTGGTGATTCATCGGATATATCCCTATGCAATGGTTGGTTTTGTTTTAGCATCCATCTAATACAATGACCAATTCCGTGTATCATATTACTTAAATAAATGGATACATTATGGGCATCTTGCCCATTTGCTATTAGATTGTCTCTATGTCTTTCAGTATCTCCATAGACTTGTAATAAATAAGGAATAACAACATCCTCAGAATATTGATAGAATTCGTAATTAATATGGGCTATATCCAATATATCCGATTCAAATTTCCTTATCTTTTGTTGTTCAGTCATAGAATCATTAGATTAATCGATTCCTATATAATAGAAATGGATTTAACATTTTCTCTATTTCTCTTATACTATACAATTCTTTTTTATGAATATATGTGCGCCAAAATCAGAATATTGTGTTATTTCTCTAGTTATTATCATAATATAATTCCTTTAAATCATATCAAAGAGGTTTCAAGTCTTTCTTTCCATTTTTTCCAATCTGGCATGATTGCTTCTTGTAAAGCATAAAATGCTCGAGTATGATTGTGGTGAACCAAATGGCATAATTCATGAATAATAACGTATTCAATACTTCCTTTAGGAGCCTTTATCAATTCAGGGTTTAAAATTACTTTGCCTTGAGAGGTACAACTTCCCCAGCGAGTGGCCATTAGTCTAATTTGGATCTCAGGTTCATCAATATCAAATCGTTTAAAAAGCGGAATTGTTTTTTTCAATGTTTCCGCAAAATGAACGAAAGCTTTTTCTCTATACCACTCAGACAATAGACTTTTAGCGGATTTATTATCCTTTTTCAACACTAATAATCTTCCTCTAAATAACTTTACTTCATTAGTTTCTGACTTCTCTATTCTAAGTTTATATTGCCTACCTAAATAAAGATGAGTTTCTCCATTAATATATTTTCTTGGTGGTGTTAATGGATGATAGGATAAAAATTCAAGCTGCTGTTTAATGATCCAAGGTGCTTTTTCCCGAAGTTTAGCTTCCAGTTTCTCCTCTGTGGTATTATACGGAGCAATCACTTTTACTTTACAATCAGGATACACCCGAATGCCAAGGGTTTTTCGATCCTTATAAGAAAGTTCAAAGGTGATTTTTCTCGAACCAAATTCTATAGATTTTATGTTAAGCGTTTCAGACATATTTCAATTTAGCTACTTTGATTCCTTCTTCAACCAATTCATCTATTAGGTCAAAGGGCAATTCTATACCTTGCTGTGTCTTTAAATCGAATAAATAATCGTCAATATCAATTTTTATCCTTCCTTCAATATCTGATTTATTTACCCAATCAATTATTGGCTTCCCGTTTTCAAATACAATAGACTTAATAACTTCGTCAATACCTTCAGCCATCAATGCAGCAATGTTTTGTGAGCCTTCCGAACGCTTTAAGTTTCCTTTAAAAATCTCATTCACTAAATTATAAATGGCAATACCGGTATCATTTCCAGAAAGGTTCTCCGGCACATTGTCCTGTCTACCATTATGAAATTGATCTTCGTATTCTCTCGCTTTATTTAAATAGTCAGCTTCTGAAATACGATGCTGGTGATAGTCTTCAATAGTATCTCTAATAAGTCTTGAAAGTTTTTTATAGTAAACTGGATCTTCATTTATTTTCACATTGATAGCTTTTATAGTCCTGCTAGCAATATGATCGGCTTTGGCTGCCTTACTGGTTATCTTCTCAACTTCACGATCCCTTTCTTCTTTATCAAAAATATTGACCATTTCAGTAATACGAAGAATTTCACCTTCTGTGGTAATATGCTTGTCAATGAGTTTCTGAACTTGTGGCTCGTATTCCTTATATTCAAGATCGTCAAAGTATCTTCGTTTGACCGCAATTCTTAATCCAAGGAAAAATTTAGCATCCTGTTTGTACTTATTTATTTGCTGCTCCGGAGTTTTACTGATAAACTCAAAACTCGATAGGGCTAGCTTTAACAAGCGAGAAAAAGCCGATACCTTTTCATAGAAGATGTGGCGAATGGCCTCATCCTGCAATAGCATTTCATAGGCAGGTTCGTCATACTTGTTTTTGACTTCTTTGAAGATGTCCCATACTTCTGAATGCGCTTGCGGTAACTTTTTGATTTCTTCACTGATGTTGGTCAATGTACCTTCCAGATCAGCTGCATCATAGTTGTTTGTACCTGAATAGGTTTCTAATGCACTGTCAAGATTCTCCAGATTGCCATAGTAATCTATAATTAAACCGTGTTCCTTGCCTGGAGCTAAACGGTTTACTCTCGCAATCGCTTGTAGTAGCGTGTGTTCTTTGAGCTGGCGAGTGAGATACAAAACGTAGTTATTGGGAGCATCAAAGCCAGTAAGCAGTTTGTCTACCACAATGATTATTTCAGGGTGATCTTGCTTTTTGAACGAGTTGATCAACGACTTTTCATAGTTCTCCGGACTGCCATATTTATCCATCATGGCTTTCCAAAACTTTAATATCAAATCGTCGCTTTCTTCAAAAGCATCCTCATAGTTTTCTCGCACATCAGGAGGGGAGATCAGGACTTCACAGCTAACCTTTTTGTGTTCTTTGATAAACTCCCGATAACGTAAAGCCGTCGTCTTATTTGGAGCTACTAACTGCCCCTTAGCTTTTAAACTTCCAAAAAGTATGTCTTGAACGTTTTGCTCATAGTGATCTGAAATATCCCAAGCACGGGCGTAGATAATCTCTTCCGCTTTATTAAGCTGATTGGTGGAACTAAACTTTCTCTTGAGAGCAGCTTTACCATAAGGGGTGAGCGGTTCGGATATTCGATCAAAATAATTATCCAAAGGCTTTTCATTCACTTCAATTAAGTTATGGCGACCTTCATAAAGTAGGGGGACTACTGCTCCATCTTCAACTGCATCGGTAATAGAGTAAACATCTATCAAACCTCCAAAGCGATTTGCAGTACTTTTCTCTTTCTTCATTAAAGGAGTTCCTGTAAAGGCTATAAAACAACCTTTAGGAAATACCTTTTGCATTTTGATATTGAATGTACCATATTGACTTCTATGTCCTTCATCTACCAAAACAAAAATGTCGGGTGAATCAAATCCTTCTTTGGCCTGATTAACAGCCGCTTCAAATTTATGAATCAAAGTAGTGATAACTGTATCACCTGTGCCGGAAAGAAGCTCTACCAAGTGCTTGCCTGTTTGAGCATTTTCTACTGGTATTTGACATTTTTTAAACGTCTCTGTGATTTGATCGTCCAAATCAATACGGTCAGTAACTAAGATGATTTTAGGATTCTTGATTTGAGGATGCGTAGCAATCAGTTGAGCCAACATGACCATAGTGAGGGATTTGCCACTTCCCTGAGTGTGCCAGATTACACCGCCTTTTCTTAATCCTTCGCTATCTGTTTTTACGATCTTATCCAAGGTATTGTGAACGGCAAAGTATTGCTGATACCTAGTGACTTTCTTGATCCCATCATCATAGAGAGTGAAGTTGAAGAATAGGTCTAAAAGTCTCTCTGGCTTACAAATGCTAAATAGTAGCTTGTCTTGTTCTGTTATCGCCTGTTCTTCTTTTTCGAGGTTCTGGAAGAAAGTCAAAACGTTTTTATACCGTTCTTGAAAAAGCGTTGTTCTTTCGTTGGTAGGTAGTGGCTGATTTTTTAAAGCTTGGAGCTTATCGAGCCAGGCAGTTTCTTCCGCTTTTGTTTTAAAGAGTTCTTTCCAAAAACTCCAAAACTCTTTTTGAGTGGCAGTTGTGGCGTATTTGGCTTCATGGGTGGACAGTCCCATGGCCAAGTTGGAGTATTGATATAATGCACGTATTCCATCTTCCTGCTGATTCCTAAGATGTTGCTCAATTGATTTGTCGATTGGGTCTTTGATCTTTGGACTCTTACACTCAATAACCACAACTGGAATACCATTGATAAACAATACAATATCAGGGCGGTAATGTTCACTGCTGCCACTTCTGAGCACACTAAACTCTTCTGATACGTGATAAGTGTTGTTTTCAGGATGTTTCCAATCAATGTAATGGAATGAAAAGCTCTTTTTATCACCTAAAACCGACTGCTCAAAGCTCCTGCCCAAGGTGATGAGTTCATAAAAGGCTTTATTGGCAGCAATAAAACCATCCTGAACCGGAAGGTCACGAATGGCAAGAATAGCGTTGTTTACGTTGGCATCAGAAAAGGGAAACTCTTTGCCCTTGTATTCAATGGTGTTGATGACTTGAAGTTGATCCTTCAAAATGGTCTCCAACAACACATTGGATGTCCTGCCTCCACGGGCTTCTAAAGCTTGCTCTGGAGAGAGGTATTTCCAGCCCATATTCATAAGCAGCTTTAGTGCGGGAAGCTGTGATATATGGTCTTCTTTAAATGATGGTACCATTGTATTAATCTTTTAATTAAGAGCTTTTAATCCTTTTTCTTTTAAATCGTACAGCGTGACAAATGGCATAGCCAATTGCCTTGTTTTTAGGTATGGTGTCAACATATCTTCCTGAGTCACAAAAAAGGACTTCACTGTATAATCAGATAAGTCCAAGTCGTACTTTGTACTGAGTTGATCCAAATTTGCCTTTAACCAGGTATCTCGCTCCACATGTTTATCGATCCAACCTTTTTCTGAATCACTCCCAAATAGTTTGTCAACCTCGCCAATCATTTCTTTGATGTTTCGACTTGGAGCCATGCTTTTACATTCTAAACTGTAAATGGTCTTTGTGGAAGTGTCTATTACCAGAACATCAACATCACCTATGTCAGTATCATTTTTGAGGTCTGATTTTGGATTGATTGGAACTTCAGAATCAATTACTAAGTCATCTGTTTCAAATTCATTCAGAACGGATTCCACTAATCTTTTACCATTATGTTGTGCCAGCTTGCCTAAGACCCTTTGTACTGGTCCATCTTCACTTACCCTTAGTCTGTTGGTGGTACATTGGTCATACCAATACGTTCTACTTGAAAGTAGCTGTCTAAATCCCCAGTAAACGGTGGGGTTGTCTGGGTCTGTGGGGTTGTCAACCAAAACTAAAGGCTTGCGAAGCAGGGAAAGTCTTCTGTTAAACCTCCAAGGTGAAATGTCAATATTGTCAAAACCAGCAGGAACACGATGTACTTTTCCTCTATTGAATAAACTCAGATATGCTATTGCTGTATTAAATTCTTCCTCAGTATAGGTGTGATCATGCTTGTTTATTTCAATGTATAAATCCTTTTTCAGCATGGTTGCACATGCATTAGGTTGGGAATAGGCTACAATTCCCAAGTCATTTACTACCTCACACAACCTTGTGAAGGAGATTCCAAACTCTTCTGTGAAAGCTTTATCAAGACTTTCGGGTACGTCTGAGCCCTCCATAGGATTCAGTTGTGGAAATACTTGTTCGAAAGTGTCTTGAGCATCACGCACATTCTCTTTAGACTTGGAGGCGTGATATGGGTCAAAAATTTCTCGGAAGAGTTGTTTGCTTGTACCTATACGACCTGAAGGCAAAATGCCCATTTCTATTTCGAAAAGGTCAAATTCAATCTGATCACCCATAGAACCCCAATCGATTATTGCGTTCATTATGGCTACTAGCTCATCTATAGCAGTTGTGCTAATGATCTTATTGCCAGTGGAGGGTTCTGCAGCCAGATGTTCTATTAAACACCTTACCGCAATGGTCGTTTGATTGAGTTTAGCAAGGTTATCTTGCAAATCACTTGTTTGTTGTTCCTGAGTAACAAAGCATGCAATTCGGGTTGGTGTTTTGACTCTTAGTTCTTCTCTTTTATGAATTAAGCTTTCATTGAGATTGAATAATCTTTTGAGGAGAGGTTCATTAGGGTATTGGCTAATTGTTGTCTGCAACATAGGTAGCAATACTCGCATCACTACATCCCTTGTCAATTTGGTCTTTACAGCTTTATCAGTAATCTCTCCAACTGGAGGGCATAAGTTGTCCAAGCCCGGAATAAGACTATTTAATATGGTATTCACATTGTAGCCTTGTATATATCTATGGCTTGTAAGGTTTGAAGGATCGAGTAATAGATTATCAGCTGAATCCAGAATAAAAATTTTCTTCTTCACTCCGAGTGGTGCAGCCGCATCAACAATTTGATTAATCCTTTCATTCTCGATAGTCGGCTTCTGTTGAGCCTCCAACAGGAGATTTATTCCTCGAAGAATCTGCCTTGTTAATTCTCGCTCTCCTTGATTGTCTGCCCCGTACAGATATGGTATAATGGCAGGTGGTATCGAAATTGAGATAGTATTGCCATCAATTGATATGTTGAAATGACCGGCCAATTCAGGATCACGTTCAAAGTTTCGTTCTATAGGATTGAAACGGTCTTCCTGCTCAAATTCGAATCTAAAAGCAATAGGAGCTTGCTCAAGATGAGATAAGTCGGCATTTATAAATTCCTGACATTGCCATAACCAAAAAGCGATGGCGTCAGTCATTTCAAAATACAAGCCTCTTGCAGATGCAGGGATGTCAAATGAGTTTTTATTCGGGGAAACCCAAACAGGTAAAGGAAACCCTTCAACAGCCATATTGAGATTGCCTGCTGACAATTCATCAATGGAGCAATAAATTGGAGCATACTTATCCTTTCGTGTCACAGGGATGTTCGCAAGCCTACCTTCGACTAATCGTGTTGCTGAATGCTCATCAGAAAGAAGCTTTGCTTCCTGATATAAACTACCTGCATATCCCGGCTCTACGTGAAGGATAACACCGGAACTATCATCTGAAACATAAAAGGAATCATCATTTTCCTTGTATACTTTAAAGACATCCAAAAAAGAAGCTCCAAACATGTTGCTGCCTGGGATCTGACTATCTCTTGCGTTGGCGAAATTCCAAAGGTCAATTGCGTCATGTTCTTTCAATTTCACCAATGTGTAAAAATCATAGATTGGCATTCCTATACTCACAGAGTTTACAGTATTGCCATACATGAAGAACATGTCTTTACCCATTGAAGAAATCAGGGAGATGTCCATAAACTGGTGACCAGCAAATTCAGGTAACGCCAGGGTGCTGTTTATAATCTGTTGCTTTCTTTGCTCATGTGTTGCTTCACCTGATGTTCTGTATTGAACAAATGCAAGTTTGTCATCATCAAAGCGATAGATCACTTCTCTTATGGTAGGGTCTGTATTTTCTGAAATTGCAGGAATATCAATTCGTGAAAAGCCAAGTTGCTTCAAGTGAAGCTGTGTGTAATTCCAAATGACATTATGATAGGCATTGCTAACAGCAGGGAGGCAGCCCGATGTGCTTGCTTCTGAATGAATGAAATCGACCAAAGCATAGCTGAGTGTTGCCGGGGAGGTAATGATGTATTCACCATTGTGGTGAATTATTGGTTTAGTCAGCAACGGACTTTCCTCAATATGATCATTAGCTAATTCAGGATCGTTGATGTCAATTATAAACATGTCCAGCGCTTCCCTTGCTATTTGCTTAGATTGAAGTAATTGGGTTATTTCCTCCTCAGAAAGAGTAACGGCTGCTTTTAATTCTGCAAGGTGTGTTGAATCAGGAATAGATATGAGGTTACTCTCAACTTTTTCAAATTGGTATCGGCCATATCCTAAACGGGCAGCAACTCTGTCTGATAGATTTAATATTAGCAGAGCTGCATGCATGCAATTGCTTTTAAACCAGTCTGGAATGCCTGAATCAGGCCAATTGTAAATTGCCGTTAATAGCTTGGAGGGCACATAGCTACCACCTTCTGTAATGCCCGGGAAAATAATGTAGTCACCACCATAGAATGTGATTAAGTCTATGAATAGGTTCGTGACAGGATCTTCCAGATAATGTGAGGGGTAATTCTCATTTAGGAAGGTCGTTAATGCTGCTTGAGACACATTAGGCTTATCGTCATTAAAGTTTCTTAGGGACATCCTCGAAAGCTCTTCGAAACGGACGTTCTTACCGTGATTTTGGGCGAGCAAGGTGAGACCAGCGAAGGACTTTAGAAGGTCAATTGAATTGTATTCAGAGAAAAATGGGCGAGGTTGTTGCTGAGTATGTGAAGTACTAAACGTACGACCAGAATTCATACAACACTTCTTGTATTTTTTGCCACTGCCACATGGGCATTTATCGTTTCTTCCTATCTTCTTGCTCATTATTGAATTGTTTTTTAGTTATCAAATCCAAAACTCTGCACACTTTTATTCAATCTCAGCATTTGAAATATAGTAGTGAATTTTATCTCATATAAGAATATTGCCATAATTACTTTACATTTTCATAGCCAAAGGCTCTTAATATCATTTCTTGAAACCTGGTTTTTAGTTTAGGTATAAAGTTTCCTGACAAACCTATAACTGCACCTAATCCTAAGATTAGATTCAAGTCATTCACAAATAGCTTTTTGTCTTCAGGTAGCAATTGAAAGACTTTATATGCTCCACAAAGAATCCCAATAATAAAAAGGTTGTATACTACAATTGAAAAAATATTGATTCGCTTTTTAAAACGACTCTCAAATTCTAATAAACGAGATACTTCATCGGCATCTCTTGGCAGCTTAAACTGGATAATAATATCAAATGCACGGTAATACACGATACGTATGAAGTCGCTGTTAAATGATTCTTTGGTGTTGCTCATTGTATTATACGCTTCATTCAATTGGTCATTGGTTATTTTTGATTTATCCAGTAAAAAGAGAAACACCAAAACCATAGACTGATTGTTGGCTTTGCTTAGATAATTACCAATCAATAAATTTTCAAAGCTAGTAGTAACTTTACCTCTAGCTCGGTTTCGGATGACACCCAAAAGCCATTCTTTATCACATTCAAATTTCAGCACCCCTATAACCAATGTAAAAATCAGGAAATCGTCATGTATAAAAGGAGCAACAGAGTTCTCAGAAACTTTACGTTTTGATATTTTGGCATATTGAGACTCAAAACTTTCTTTTGAATTCTTTTTAATAGCCTGAATAGACGAGTAATAAATTGTATCAGGTTCTGAAAAACTACCTTGAGGTAATTGAAATACCTCATCGGTAACCAAGGCAACCAAAGCAGCTTGCTTAGGTTGATTGGCTAGACTGCTCAAATAACTATGCTTTTCTTCTATAAAAACCATTTTTTTCGCTTTAAGGTATAGTTCAATTTATCAGCATCCCATTCAGGTATATGTCTCATTTTTCCAAGTAGTCTTGAAATAAGATTAGAATACAGCATAGTCGCAGGTTCTTCTCTCGGTAAAAAACCTCTCCAGGATAAATAGGTGAATGAATAAATCTGCTGGGTGATATAATTCAAATCATAAAACATCAAGTCTTTTAATTCGGGATCATCATAATTTCCTTGAGGCTTTCTTATTTTAATTTGAATAGGGGTGCTCATACCATGCTTAGCCGTTTTTAGTTCCCTTGCTCCCAGCATCTGTACTAAACAGGTTTCATCATCTATAAAGACATTACTTCCTCGCCGTGGAATATACTTCCCTATAATTTGACGCGATCCATATTTTGACTCTCCTTGTTGACTAGTATCGAATAAAATACTTGGATGGCTTTTGCTTATTGTTACGAAAGCAAACTTGATATTAAACTGTCCAATCTCTTTAACTAGCTGGCTAATAACTCCAAACTCTACATTTTTAATCGGTTTAAATATGTGAAAAATCAACCTTACAGTATCTCCTTCTTGCCATGCATATTCATCTGAAAGACGGCCAATTGAACTTTTAAGACTTTTGAGTAATTCTTCGAAATAACTTTCGTACGGAACATCTTTTACCTTGTCTCCTAAAAGATATTGTCCGTCACTCGACATAAAGGTGGTAATTCCCACTACACGACTACTTTCAGCTCCCTTGTATATTGTACTTCTCAGCCAACTATGTCCTATCCCTATTACGATTTCTCTGTCCACCGACCTTTGGGCGGGCAATACCCACGGTGTTCCTCCTAGCTTTGCATAAATCTGAAGAGCTAGTGGGTTTAATATATATTCCGTATAGTTAGATATGGTAGATGATCTTACAAACTGTACCGGTATTTCTAAAGAAAGTAGTTTCGCCTTAATCTTATAATATGGATTGTCTCTGTCTGAAAGAGCCTTAAATCTATCAGGTATCTCGATTATAGCAAGATGTGGCTTCTCATTATCATAATTACTTATTATACTTAAATAGTCCTTTAAGCCATAATCAGAAATTTCCTGTATATCAAAATTAATATCTTGAAGCTCATATTTTTTAAGTAATCCTTTTTGGAAGTATTGGGAGTTTGCTATACCATCCTTTAAATGAGACAAGAATCTTGTGAAATCACCTCTCTTGGCTCTATGACAAATACTTATTATTCTTGGATTTTTTATATCAAAACTAATGCTGTCATAAGGTCCATAATTTGACAGTCCCATATCGGCATTTATATTATTCTTTTTTGTGCCAGCATGATCATAGATAAATGTTGGTGTTTGCAAATTCATGCTATTTTGAACTTGCAATGGCGATGTATCTACTTTAAAACAAAATCCATCTCGGTTTTGAAACAAAATTGGATTATCACCATCCGAAAAAAGGTGCTTTGCAATCTTATTTATTTCAGCAAGCTGGCTAACAGGATTTTGCTTTTTAATACGTTCTTGTTTTACAGCCTCTAATATTTGATCACATTTTTGCTCATTAATAGCAAAGTTTAAATAAGCTTGAATATTTCTCCTCGTTTTACGAATAAAGAGTTCGTTCAGTGGATAACTCTCGTCACCATCATTTGTGGAAACTGTCGCTATATTGGCACTGATCGATTTTATTACACCTACAAAATCTTCGTTTGGAGCAAGTATATCATCTAATCCCGGAAGCGTTTCAGTATGTAATACTTCAAAATCAATCAAATCAAAGCCTTCCTGAGATAGTTCCAAACATGAAATATTAAATACCCAGTTTCTACGAATGTTAACTAAAAAAGCAAAACCTTTAGAGTCATTAATGTTTGTTTCTCGGAGTTGTATCTCGATAAGTTTCTTAAACGCAATTTTATGTTTTAATCTTTCTGGCAGAAAATTTAAAATTAAATCATCTTTATCTTGGCGTGAATAAAATCTAAAAGGATAAAAATCAACCGGTATAAAGCCTTGAAACCTATCTTTAAACGTTCTAAAAAAAATGTGCTTTACCAATGATGCGGTTACCTTGGCATCACCAAATACCGATCGCTTTTCTACCTTACCGCTAAGCAGGCCTTTCTCATCATCTTTATTAGAAATAACAATCAAATTACTATCCCTAAAAAATGAGTAAGAACTATTATAGTTTTGCCTCAATTCTTGCAATCGTTCATCAGAATATGTCTTCGTTATTATCTGGTAATCTGAAAAATCAAACCGTATGGGGAAGTAATTTAACTGCATATCATTTTTATTTTATGTTTACTCTAATCTCACCCGTCAATAGCTTTTGCATCAAACCTTTCTTTTGCTCTTTCAGGGTATTTAATTTTTGTCGATATAGCTTTAGCTCTTTGTCAGCTTCTGAAAGTACGCAGGCAATAGCTACTTGCTCTTCCAATTCGGGACATTTGATTTCCAGCTTCATAAACTCCTTTTTACTCAACACCCTGTTACGACCCGCACCACCGGGAGAAATTAGATCAAGTAAGTATTTGAAATAGGGTTGAAGTATTAGGAACTTGAAATACTTGGGAGTCGCCTTTTCAGCTTTGAAGACATAAGTCGGAAATCTATGGGAAACAAGTCCTCCCTCATCTTCTTTGCTTGCAATGGCGACGGCCTGTTCCCAAGCGAAAGTTATATTAACGACAAGGTCGTTCTCTTTTACACTGTACAATGTCTTCATTGCAATGGAATCTGGATCAAAATCAGGTTTATGAAAGATACCTTTTCCGTGACTTCTCACACCTAAGGAAAGGTAGCTTTCCAATGGTTTATCAACAGGTCTTGGAGTATAGTCCACAAAATAACTTAAAGGTTTTTTTCTCAACTCTCCATCAAACCCTTTCAATCGTTTCTTCCCAGTCAGCAATTGCTGAGCAAGCCCTTTATTTCGAAATTTAATCTCTTCTATTAGATTGTGCGTAGTAGAAATAGCTAAATCCCAGGTACTAAGTATCTCAGCTATTTTTTGTTGTTCTGGTAATGGAGGAATAGGAATTAAGGCATTTTTTATTGAGTCAGTTGTTAAGCCAAATCGTGTAACCCCATTTGCTAATTTTTTAAAATAATGATTAATGTTGTGGGACTGCAACAGAAAAGATAAAAACACACCATCTAAATGAGCTTCATTAGGTCTCAGAATTGCAAGATGGTAACCACAAATTAAATTGGGGATTTCTTCAATGACATAAGCTGGCACAGCAATATCGTTTCTATCTTCAGAGTCTTTTGTTATTATTACGTCTCCTTTGTGTAGTTGGAATTTGTAAAACTCGGATTCTTTTACTGAACCTGCAGAAAATGGAATGCTAGAGGTTATATAATCATGATAATAAACATCTTGATAGTTGCATAATGAAACAGGTATTTCATTTTCCTTAATATGCTTATCAACATTACTAAAGAGAACAATTGCATTTTTTCTAAGTTTATCCAAGCTCCAATCCTTTGGGATATCTCCAACTTTTGTGTGTTTGGTTTTATATGTTATTTCGACTGTCTTATTCATTAAACCCTAATTCTACTAGGTAATTATTGATTTGTTGTTCTACCGTTGCAAGCTCCTTCTTTAATTCTTTGATATTATTTTGAGTTGCTGGGATGTCAATTTCTTCTTCTTCTTCGAATGTATCCACATAGCGGGGAATATTGAGATTGTACTCGTTTTCGGCAACCTCTTGAATAGATGCTCTATAAGCATACTTTTCTTCTAATACCTTACCTTCTTTAGAAGTCAAAGGAATGGCTTTTTGAAATGCTTTGTATGTATTGACAATCTTGTCTATATCAATATCACGAAGACGATTTTGATTGGTGCTGGATTCATATCCTTCACTAGCATCAACAAAGAGAATATCTTTATTTTTCCCTTTTGCTCTATTAAAAATGAGAATAGTTGCAGGAATACCTGTTCCGTAAAACAAATTAGCTGGCAATCCAATCACAGCTTCTAACAAGTTTTCTTCAATTAACTGCTTTCTTATTTTACCTTCACTACTTCCTCTGAAAAGTACCCCATGTGGTAGAATAACACCAACGCGACCTGTGTCATGATACGTAGACTCTATCATGTGAGATACAAAAGCATAATCTCCCTTACTCTTTGGAGGAGTTCCCCTATGGAATCTGTTAAACTGATCAGAAATAGCGTTGTCAGCCCCCCACTTATCTAATGAAAATGGAGGATTTGCTCCTACTATATTTCCTTTAAGCAGGCTATCTTCTTCCAACAACTTAGGATTGTTTAAGGTGTCACCCCATTCAATAGTAGCATCATCTATCTCATGCAAAAACATGTTCATACGAGCAAGAGCCCAAGTACTTCCATTGATTTCCTGACCATAAAGTGAATAATTTTTATTCCCTACCTCTTTAGCAAGTTTAATCAACAATGAGCCAGAACCACACGTAGGATCAATGATGCGATCACCAGGCTGAGGATTGAGTAGTTTGGCTAAAAGTTTTGAAACTTGCGCAGGCGTATAAAATTCCCCCGCTTTCTTTCCGGCATCACTGGCAAATTTTTCAATTAGATATTCATAAGCATCACCAATAACGTCATTATCCTCTAAATGGGAAGGCTGTAAATCTAACGCAGAAAAGTCAACCAATAGATTTTTAAGTCTTCTGTTTCTATCTTTAGTCTGACCTAGATTTGCTTCTGAATTGAAGTCAATATTTCGGAATACACGCTCCAGTTTACTTCGGTTGGCGTCCTCCATACTTTCCAGTGCAGTGTTAATCAACTCTCCAATATTTGCCGCATTTCTGTTTTCAAACAAATAGTCGAAACTACAAGTATCGGGCAATTGGAAACGCTCATTCCTCAAAGCTCTTTGCACTCTGATTTCATCACCGCTATACTTTTCTGCATAGAAATTCTTTTTGTCTTTCCATACATCTGATACATATTTCACAAAAAGCATAGTAAGGATATAATCCTTGTACTGTGATGGATCAATAACCCCTCTAAAGGTGTCACATGCCTTCCAAACAATATTGTTAATCTCGTTTTGTGTAATTGGTTTTTTACTCATGCTTTTTTATAAATTATATTTTTAATGATAGCTTGATATACTTTTTGTTTTTCTAAAATAATCTGTTTTGATATTTCCATATCTCTATAATGCAAGGACTTAATAGCTATTGCTTTTTGTTGTAATTCCAAAGGAGGAAGCTTTACTGCAAAAGCCTCCAATTCAGATTTACGAATGGAAGGGATAGAACTCCCTGCACCAAGAGTCTGGAAATAAGCCTGCGTTTGTGGCATATTAAATAGGGTAGTTAAAAATTCGGGCATTACTTTTAATGGGTCAGGTTTGATAACAAAAAAAATTGAAGACGCTATTGCTGGACCAAATTCTTTATAATAAGTCCAAGCAAAGTTCCTCATTCCTTTTCCAACCAATAAAATATCTCCATCTTCAAGAAGGTGAGCTTTCTTTTTTTGATCTATCTGAACGAAAGTGTCAACCTCATCCGTTTGATTCCCCCAATCATCAAAATGCTTAGCTTGCAAATACACCGCATCTCCAATACTTTTAGGCTTTACGTATAAACCAAATTGTAATTGAGCAATATCTCCTAATTTAACCTTCATTTAATTTGTAGCTTATTTCAAATTCACTACAAATTTATAAAAAACACAGAATATTCTATAAAATTATTTTGTAGAGTTTTTCAAATTTTGAAAACAACAAAAAAAGTCATTCTTATCCAAGGAAAAAAAACGAATATGCTATTATTTCTTTACCACCAAATGGCTCAATCCCGGATCATTCAGCAACCGCTCCATTTCTGATTGGATAATATCCTGAATATCCTGTTTGATTTGGAAGTAGTTACGCTGTACCATACCTGAATCCAACTTTCGGATGATTTCAATGTCCTTATAATTTTGTTCCTCACGCTTAAGGCTGTCATGGTCATTAATAATCTCACAATGGAAAGCTTTTAGGTCAATCTTACAATCTGGATTATCAGCCACCATGCCCACAAATTCACCGGAGCTTAACCCTGATATTTTGGAAGGTGGTATGGCTGCTTCCAATTGTTTGGATCGGCTGATGGAAGTGTCCCCGCTGTTAATAGAATAACTTTCCCTATCCTGCATGATTTTCCCAAAGCGTTCGGAGAGTTGTTTAGCGGTATCGCCCGTAACCTGACCGCTAACAATATTCCCTGTAATATTCATAATTACATCTGCTTGCTCACGTCCGTAATCTTTGCGGAGCTGACTAAAATCCTGAATCCCCAGACAAGTAGAAACCTTATTGCTCCGTGCAGTGGCAATCAGGCTGTCCATATTGTTCAGATAGATAGTCGGGAACTCATCAAATATGAGACTGCTCTTTAGCTTTCCTTTTTTGTTCACTAGCTTGATTAGCCGGTTCACATAGAGTGATAATACTGCTCCGTAGATCTGTATTTTTTGCGGATTATTTCCCATACATACAATCTTTGGATCGTCCGGATTATTAATATCCAGATTGAAATCATTTCCTGACAATACATAGTATAATTGTGGGGATGAAAGCCTTGCCATTGCCACTTTTGCGGAAGCGATCTGACCTTCCAATTGTTCCATAACATCATTAAGGTATGCATTAACAAAAGGATTTATCAGTACTTCGATTTCTTTTTCGGTTCGTAATAATGTAAACAGGCTATCATAATCTACCTGCATTAATTCTATCACATGTGGTAAGGTGCAGAATTCCCCATCCTTGTATTTTTTTAGATACCAGATAATTGCGGTTAGAAAGTTGATTGGGGATTCCACAAAGAAGTCTCCCTGACGTTTGATCCATTCCCTGTTCAACCCCATTAAAATAGTACGGGCACTTTCTGCTGCATCGGTAATATCGGTCATTGCTGAAGGCTCTAAAGGATTGCACCGATGGCTACAGGTAAGATCATCGAAATTAATCACATAAAATGCCGGGGGCTTGGTATATCGATGTTGGTTTTTCAGCCAGGTGTTATAGGCTATTTTGGAAAGATCATCAAACTTAAAGTCGTACACAAACATGGTAAACCCTTTGCGGATATGTTGGGTAATCACATGACGTATCACAAAGTAGGATTTACCGGAACCAGGTGTTCCCAATACCATAATCGCCCGAAATGGATTAATGATATTGACCCAACTTTTCCGCTGCTTATCTTTTAATTGGTATTGGGCAGGAAGATTAATGGAATATTCATTTTCCAGCAATCGTTCTTCCTGTGGAAAGGTTTCATTTTCCTTATTAAAAATATCCTTGCTATTGATTTTATCCCTGATAATTCGGGAAAGTAAAGTGCCTCCCGTCAACACCAGAAGAAAGCCTATTCCTGTTAGTGCCATATACAGAATAGCAGTCGTAATTACAGGTGTATTTAACTTCATACACAGATAGCTGATAAAATAAATAAGCAGTCCGGTAATCAGGTATGCAAAAGCTGTTTTGTAATTAAGTTTTTCGTTCTTTTTCCCTTTAGCTCCTAAAAGGGATATACCTAAAAAACCAAGCGCAATTAATTTCGATTTGTGAAAATTGCTAAACAATCCCGTCTTATAAATATTACTTAGAATACGGTCGCTAAATGTGCTTTGCCATCCCCATAGTTCAAAAGCACTGTAGCAGTAATAATAGAAATGGATGATTAATATGGTAATACTGATAAGCCTGGTCATATCCAGTATCTTTCTCAGTGCCTGTTCATTTTCTCCGGTGTGCATTGCCATAGCTTAAATTTTTTACTGGTTATTATTCAGATTTCTTTTTTTCTTCTTTTTGCGTTTCTTTTTAAGCTGATTAGGTAAATAATCTGAGGTGTTTTCTGCTTGAGTCAAAACCTCCAATACATTTTTCTTTCCTGTTGGCACAGTAGTAGATTGAATCTCTTTATCAGCTTCTTTGGTTTCTGCCGCAGCGGTAGTCTGTGGCTGTAATCCAATAGTTTGTTTCGGGTCGGGATGCCTTAGCAAATACTGTCCTGAAACCCTTTCCAGTAAACACCTTTCCTGAATAGCTTTGGCACTATAGGCTTTGCCTAAAGCGCTCCCGTTAAAAACACATTTGGTTTGGTGATCCACATAGGTGATTCCGTATAAAATTCCATTAGCATTTTCCCTGAGTACGATATGAACCCCTTGTTTTTCTAATGCTTTTATTAGTTCCGGGATGGATTTCTTTTTTGACAGCAACTCCTTATCCACAGCATTTTTTATCCGTCTTTTAAAAGGTGCTCTTTT
The DNA here is from genome assembly GCF_007785775.2 of Flagellimonas hadalis. Taxonomy (GTDB): domain Bacteria; phylum Bacteroidota; class Bacteroidia; order Flavobacteriales; family Flavobacteriaceae; genus Flagellimonas; species Flagellimonas hadalis. The sequence continues at coordinate 136,228 of NZ_VNIK02000007.1, read as the reverse complement.
TGCTACATTTTCTTTGAATTTCTGCTCTAGAAATTTCAGGGTAGGTTTATTATAAAACAAGCTGGCTTTGATAGGGACGCCTACCGGATTACCATCAGTATCCAGTACCCGGTATAGCAATCCGCCAGTCTGATACACCTTTGAATTTTCTGTTCCCCGTTCAGCTTTTACATTGTATTGATTAAGTACTGCATTCAGTTCCGGAAGACTGGTATATTTGTATGGATTCAACACATTTTCCAGAATGTTCTGGATAGCCATTTTAGTTTGTGATTTACCATACATTGCCTTGCCGACAGCTGTGGGTTTTAACTGATAATTTTTGTCTTTTTTTTGAGCTTCGGCCTGTACCAAACCAAACTCTTTTTCCAGTGCTTTCCGGGCGGGTTCAGACTTACGAATGCCCAAATGGTGCAAGTCAATTCGTTTGCCGTCGGCTTCAATATTGGTAGTTACCAAATGGATATGCGGATGCCCTGCATCGTGGTGTTGATAGACCAAATAAGGTTGTTCTCCAAAACCGATTTTATCCAGATAACTATCGGCTATTTCAAGCAGTTTTTGCTTTGATAAATGGCTCTCTGAAACATCAAAATTGAGTGAAATATGGACACTGTTCCGTTTTGTTTTTTCATTTAATTCCATCTGTTTTAAGAAGCGGTTCAGCTTCATGGTAAAACTCATTTTATCCGGATCAACCGGATAATTTCCTGCCCCGATACATTCCGCAACTCCCTGCTTTACTTTGTTCTCATTGTAGTTTAAAATGCGGTGAATGGAGTGCCCTGTTTTGATTACTGCAACCATTTTTCTGCCATTTTTTGGATGTGATTTTTGATCTCATCCACCTTATTGAACAGGGTTCGTTTTTCCACTTCATAGGCAATCAGCCAGCTTTTAAATTCTGTACTTTTTTGAAGCGTATGGAGTTTTTTTACCGCCTGATTAAAGTTGTTGCCCACGTGGTTAAGTTCATTTCTAAGCTGAGCCATTTCTGCCATAAAATCATCAGCAGATTGGTTGCGATACATCGTTACAATGGGCTTTTCAAAAAGGCTGTGACGAACATATTCACTTAGCTTTCGGCAGGTACTGTTTTGCCATTTCTTTTCGATTTTCGCATACTCATCGGGTGTTAAACGCAACCCGATAATGCGTGTCCTGTTTGATTTTTTTCCTTCCATCTCATTCTCCTTTATCCTGTTATCAAACTCAAAAATTCATTCTATACGCCCTGCCCACGAGTTCCGAGTGATAGGCAGCAAGATGTCGGTTGTTTAACAACCGTTCATCTTGCCGTTTGCAGGAACGTTGCAAACTCGTCGTTTTGCCAAAGTCTCCCAGAGGCTTATTATGTACTTTCAGGGATTCTGGCGATTTTCTAAATAGTGAAGTTTTCTAAAATGCTTAGAAACACTTTTACAGTTTATTCCCTAAGCGTTTCTTCTGCTGCTTTCCAATATACACAAGCCAGTCATTAAGGTCTTTGTGGTTTTGGTAAAGCTTGCTATGATCGTTATATTTCTTGCTATTAGACAATGCTTCCCTGACAACTTTTTTCCCGGCACCATCATTGTCTAGGTATAGCCGTATTGATTTGTGCGATTCCAGAAACGGACGTGCTTTTTCAAACAGGGAAAGGGAATTTAAAATAACAAAATCAGAAGAATTATTTACCTCATTTGCTCTGATACTTTTGAACGAAAGAAAATCCATAAATCCTTCGAATACAGCCACCTCATCTGAGGCATTTTTTACTGTGGTAATATCCTTTGGAGAACTGCTTGCTTTGAAATAAGGATTGCGTATTTCAAATCCACCGGAATCATTTTTAAAACCAATTCCATAATAGCTTTTAGCATTCAGTTCATAATGTACTTCCCTACAATATTGGGTTGCAATTTCAACAGGAATTTTTCGCTGTTCCAAGTAGCTGGTCAATGTGTATGAACTAAGCTCAACCTCTTTAAAAATTTTAAGTGGATGCTCCGATGCATTTTCTATTTTGGGAATATTTTTTATGGTCTTCTGAAAAGAAAAACCACCATCCAATTTTTTTAGAAATTCTCCAACCGAGCAACCATGATATTCAATTCCGAAATCGATAATATTACCTCCCTTACCAAGTCCATGATCATACCATCGGTTCAGCTTTCGATTTACCTTAAATGAGGCTGTATTTTCTTCCCTTAACGGAGAATGATACCAGTAGTCATTGTTCCTGATTTTCGAAGGTTCATGACCTAATGAGGACAAGTACTGAACCATGTCCATTTCTTTTGCTTCCGCAATGGAAAGTTTTTGTTTCCTGAAATCCATAACCACACATTTTCACCTTCACTATTCAGTTTACTGACGTAAAGTTAAACAAGTGGTATGGCTTCTACCTATCCTCTCTATATTTTGAATGGGATGGTAATCAATAGATTAAAAGATAATTAAGAATGAATTTTGCTCTTTTTAAAACTGTAGTTTTAGGCAATTCAACCAATTCATATCCCAAGAAAGAATAGGTTTCCTTCATTATATGATACGTGGCAACCGCTTCTTCAAAAGTCTGTTTTCTCTCGGCATCATTAACATAAATTGATTTCCAAGGTGGGGTAATAAAAACCTTAGGATAGTATCGCTTTTCTTTCGCTGCCTGCCACATTGTTTCAGGAATGGAAATATTGCACAATTTTAGGTATCCGATAACATCGGGAATACCACGGTCAAAAAATGTTAATCCACTCTTCTCCGATACATTTTGAAAATCTTTAAGGGATTGCTTAAACATAGCCATTGCAAACCCTTCTTTATCAAGCCAAGGTAAACGATTTCCATCTGTTTTCAGTTCTTTTTGGATAATGCTTCTACCGGTTTCTTCAACGGAATGATATCCCATAACTGAAAGTTGTTCTAACACGGATGTCTTTCCCATTCCGGGACCTCCTGTAATAATAATAGCGCTTGATTTGTTTTTCATAGTTCTAATAATTATCTCCTTCATATTTTGATGAGGATGATTTCTTTTACTCTTAATACTTTTGTTATTAATGTTGAATGATTTAAAACGTGTGATTATGTTGACAACAAATGATGTAGCCAAAGTTTATGATACGATCTTAAGTATCCCTGGCATGAATGACACAGTGAAGATTGATTTGAGGATCTCACGTAAAAATGTGCTATTACTAAACCATGTAATTGAGCGTGGATTAGTCGTGAAAGATGATGAGAAAAATGATGGACTTCTATCTAATGTGCCCGAAGAAAACCTGGTAGAATTGAAAAGTATTGCCGGTCAATATCTCGAAAAAGCCGGACTTATTGAACTCAAAGAAAAGTTGAATGAGTTAGGAAAAGGGAAGTAAAGTATTCAGGCTGGTTATTCGGTTATCCAGCCTTCTTCTTTTCTGATATTTTGAACCTTATTTGCTATGAGCCAATCTTCAAATAATGAATCGTTAATAGGAGTAAATTTAATAAATTCTCCTGAGGATAGCATTAAGGTAAAATCGTTAGCTACGGTAATGTATTTGAGGAGTTCTGAAGCTGAATATTGAAATCCGGGAAAATGCTGGGCGGCTGCTTTCATATCAATATTTTTATGGATTAATACCGCCTGATTTAAAATAGCGCAGGCAGCAACTTACAGCACTGAGGTCTTAGGAAACCCAACAACAATAAGTGCGCCCACGCAATAGCATGAGCGTTCTTCACTTGTTGTCCTGCTGTTATCGAAATTTCCTAAGTTTCAGTGCCGGACTCAAAGCAAAACGCTTCAAGAATATTTTTTACAAAGATAGCTTTTTGAGTTCAAACTTTATATAAAAAGATGTCCTTACAAATAGCTATCTATACCTAGTAAATCATAGAACAGATTATTTAACAATTACGACATTCTTTTAGCAATTCTTCCTAATTGTTTTAGTTTATCTTCTATATGTTCTGACCAACGTTGTCCATAGCTTAGACGCATACAATTGTTAAATTGATTTTGTAAGGTAGACATCCTGCCCGGGGCAATGCTTATATTTTGGCGGATAGCCTTTTCGTATAGTTCTACAGTATTTATTTTTTCTTCCAATTCTACCCACAACATGAATCCTCCCTGAGGGTTGCTGATTTTGGTTTTCTCCGGAAAATATTCTGCTATTGCCCTGGCATAGTGCAAACTATTGGAATGTAATGTTTTTCGCAACTTTCTCAAATAATTCTCATAACGTCCTTTCTCCAAAAAGTTGGCAATTGCTTCTTGTGTTATGGTTGTAGAAGAAACGGTATGGATTAATTTCTGATGAATGATTTTTTCTTTGAATTTTCCGGGGGCTATCCAACCTACCCGATAGCCTGGAGCAAGAGTTTTAGAAACCGATCCTATCCATAAAACCAATCCTTCTTTGTCAAACGCCTTACAGGGCTTAGGGCGGTTGCTTCCAAAATATACATCTCCATACAGATCATCTTCTATCAAAGGAATTCCATACTTGGCTAGCATAGAAACCACTTCCTTTTTATGTGTTTCAGGCATACAACTCCCCAATGGATTGTTAAAATTAGAAATCAGAATACAGGTTTTAATTTTAGGAATTACTTTTTTTAAAGCTTCCAGTTCCACCCCGGTAATAGGATTTGTTGGAAGTTCAATAACGTGCAGTCCCAGGCTTTTTGCTAATTGTAATATTCCGAAATAAACAGGGCTTTCTACTGCAATGGTATCTCCCTTTTTGGTAAGTGCCATCAATGCAAATGAAAGGGCATTCATTGCTCCTGCGGTAGTAATAATGTCTTCCTCCTGTAAATTACCATTCCAAGTATAGGTGAACCTGGCAATATCCCTGCGTAGTTTTTGGTTTCCCTGTATATTTTCATACTCAGTTCCACCTCCTTTAAGGTTTCGCGTGGCATTCACCAGTTCCTTGTTCAATTTTGCTATAGGCAACAATTCATTCTCCGGTACTCCCAAAGAGAATCGGGTAATCCTGGTATCATTTAATGAGGTATATACTTTAGCGATTAGGCTTTCCACACATTCCGGCTCCTCAATTCCTTCCGGATTACTGGTTGAGGGTACAGATAATCGATTGGGTTTGTAATTAACAAAATACCCTGATTTAGGTCTGGAGATAATTAACCCTTGTGATTCCAGTTCCAGGTAGGCCTGAATAACCGTGTTCATACTAACCCCATATTCTCTCTTTAGATCTCTAAGAGAAGGCATTTTTTCCCCGGTCTTTATAGTGCCGCTTTGAATCTGATCTGATAATGTTTCGGCAATTTTTTGATATAGTGTAGTCTTCATTATAAAATCTGTATCCGTCAAAATTAATAAAATTGTATCTGTAACCATTCATTTTTTCTGCTTTATTTTGTTATAAAAATTACCTACTTGCTATGAATAAAAATCTATTAGCATATTTATCTCTTATTATCGTATGCTTAGTATGGGGCTCTACCTACTTTGCAATCCGAATAGGCGTAGCCACTTTTCCTCCCTTTCTATTTTCTGCTATTCGGCAAATCATGGCAGGAGGCATCATGCTGGTCGCATTAAAAATCATTGGAAAACTTCAGCTTAGAAGATCGGATTTACTTAATCAATCCATTACCGGTATTTTAATGGTCACTTTAGGCAATGGCGTAATTGGTTGGTGCGAACGTTACATTACCAGTGGACTGGCCGCATTGATATTATCACTTATTCCTGTATTTGTGGTAGTAATCAGCTATCTGTTTGGTTTTGATAGAAGAAGACCGCACATTTTGATCTTATTTGGATTGATATTGGGTTGTTTGGGAATCATACTCATTTTCAGGGATAATCTAAAAGATATTGCCAATCCGGAATATTTTCTAGGAATGCTTATTGCATTTGGAGCCTGCCTGGCATGGGCTTCGGGAAGTGTCTTCAGTAAGTTCAAAATTTTAAATCATAAAAATGTTTTCCAAAATGCAGCCTTACAACTGCTCATGGGAGGGATTACATTAGCGCTTTTTAGCCTCTTTTTAGACGACTACACAGAGCTAAAAGTAATTTCAGGCAAAAGTATATGGGCATTGGCATACCTTATCGTATTTGGCTCTATTATCGCTTACTCCAGTTTTGTATATGCCCTGAAACATTTACCCATTGGTGTCTCCTCTTTATACGCATACATCAATCCTTTTATAGCCATTATGCTAGGGTATTTTTTCCTGAATGAACCCCTTACGGATATAACGCTATTAGCTTTAACCGCTACACTTTCCGGTGTGTATTGTATCAACAGAGGATATCGAAAAATGGCAATACAATGAGAATAGAACAAACCATCATAACAGATATTTCCAGTGTTGAAAAAATATACACAGAAGCAATTGCATATCAACATCAACAAACCGGTTACAGTTGGTATCCATTCAGCCCATCTTTCATAAAACAAGAGATTGAAGAGAAAAGACATTTTAAGGTAGTGACTGACGAAGATGAAATTGCAGGCGTTTTTTCCGTAATGAATGTCGACCCCATCATTTGGAATGATGATAAAGGAAAGGAAGCCATCTATCTACATCGAATGGCAATTCTCAACAATTACAGAGGGAAAAATATAGCGAAACGAGTTGTAGAATGGGCTATGATTGAAGCCTTTAAAAGCAAAAAGAAATTTATAAGAATTGATACCTGGGCCAGTAATAAGAAATTGATAACCTATTACCAAAACTTAGGGTTCCGGTTAATCGGGAAAAAACAATTGCCCCCTAAAAGTAATCTTCCTGCCCATTACAACAATATTGAAGTCAGCTTATTTGAAATAAAATTATGACAAACATACACATAGCACCATACCGTCCTGAATGGCAACCTTACTTTGAAAAATTCAACAAAGCTTGGATTGAAAAACATTTTGTATTGGAAGCTATTGACAACTATGTCCTAACTCATCCTGAAGAAGCTATTTTAAAAGATGGGGGAGAAATTTTATTTGCGCTTCATAATCAAACGGTAATAGGTGCAGTGGCACTGAAAAAAATAGACAATGCTACTATGGAACTTACCAAAATGGCTGTGGACGAGGCTTTTCACGGACTTGGGGCAGGTACAAAACTATGTAAATCAGCCCTGGAAAAAGCAAAAGAACTAGAAGTAAAAAAATTAGTGCTCTATACTCAATCTGCTTTAAAACCTGCTTTAAGCATTTATAAAAAATTTGGGTTTCAACAAATACCCATAGAACAGGGCATTTATAAAAGAGCAGACACTAAAATGGAATTAAACATAAAATAGTAAGCTATGGAAACAATGGCAATAGACATTCACAAAAATGATCAGAGTAAACAATCAGCATTCAATTATGATGATTTTAATTTTGGGACACAGCCTACCGATCACCTATTCCTGAGCGAATATGATCATGGAAACTGGAGGTCTCATAGAATTGTACCCACACAACATTTTTCATTAAGTCCTTTTGCGCTTTGTCTTCACTATGGGCAAACCGTTTTTGAAGGAATGAAAGCTTTTCGTCAAGATAACGGTAAAGTACATATTTTTCGCCCCGAAAAGCATCACCAACGTTTCAATCGTTCTTTGGAGCGTATGTGCATGCCGCCCATAGAAAAAGAGCTTTTCATCAATGCTTTGGAAGAATTAGTAAGGCTTGAACAGCATTGGATTCCACAGGATAAAGAAGTAAGTCTATATATCCGCCCGTTTGTTTTTGCTACGGAGCCACGTTTGGGGGTTAAAGTGGCTGACAACTATACGTTTTGTATTACCTGTACCCCAATGGGGCTGTACTATCCCAAACCGGTAAGGGTAAAAGTTGAAACCGAATACGTTAGGGCAGCAGAAGGCGGTGTGGGCTACGTAAAATGTGGCGGAAACTACGGAGCCGCCTTTTACCCTACACAACAGGCAAAAGAACAGGGGTTCGATCAAATTATCTGGACAGATGCCAAAACACATCAGTTTTTGGAAGAAGCCGGAACTATGAATATGATGGTAATGCTCAAGGATACACTCATCACTCCACGTTTGAGCACTTCTATCCTGGATGGGGTGACCCGAAATTCCATTATCCAGATTGCCAGGGATAAAGGAATGAATGTGGAAGAACGGGCTATTAGCTATCAAGAGCTGGAAGATGCGTTTAATGCCGGAAATCGAGTGGAACTTTTTGGTGTGGGTACCGCAGCAGTTATTTCTCCAGTATATAGCATTCAGATACAAGGCAAAGACTATTCCCCTTACATAGAAGATGGTGCTATAATGTTTCAACTGAAAACAGCTTTGGAGAACATCCGAAAAGGAAGAGCAAAAGACACCCACTCATGGAATCACTTTATCTAAAATAAGCATCCTATGAATGAAAAAGATCAATATCCAATAGGCCGATATATAGAAAACCTGGAATTGCATCAGCAGATGCAACAACAATGGATTGCTACTATTGCATCATTGCCTTTCCGTATCAAAGAAGAAGTACAGTCGCTCACGCAGCTTCAATTGGACACCCCGTACCGGGAAAATGGTTGGACAGTCAGGCAGGTTATTCATCATCTGGCAGACAGTAATATAAATTGTTTTGCACGTATCAAATTTGCGTTGACCGAAGAAAATCCAAGTATTAAACCTTTTGCAGAAAAGCCCTGGGCAGACCTGTTTGACGCCAAACTAACAGACATTACACCTTCTCTAAAAATTCTCGAAGGGATTCATGAGCGCTGGGTTGCTCTTTTGGAAAATCTGAAAGAAAAGGATTGGCAAAAATCCTTTTTTCATCCTGAACTCCAAAAAAACCAGACTATAGCTCAGGCAATGGACAAATACAGTTGGCACTGCAAACATCATTTGGCGCACATTGTAAATACAAAAGAAAAAATGGGATGGAATTAAAGAAAAACTACAGCATAAAAACAGGGTATGGCAATATGAATATCCAGGCCATTCACCAATTTCTATGCATGGAGAGCTATTGGGCTAAAGGAATTTCGAAGGAACTGGTTGAAAAAGCTTTGCAGCACTCTTTTTGTGTCGGGGTATTTCTAGCCGACAAACAAATAGGCTTTGCCAGACTGATTACGGATTATACCACATTTGCCTATTTGGCAGATGTGTATATTCTGGAACAGCACCGAGGAGAAGGACTCTCCAAAAAACTGATGGAATATATAATGGGTTTGGATGACGTAAAAGGAATGAGAAGGATATTATTGGCTACACTCGATGCACACGCACTATATAGCAAATTCGGTTTCCAATCTCCTGAACACCCGGAAAGACTTATGGAGATAAGAAGAAATAATTTATACAGCAAATAGCTGTTGATATAACATAAAAGGTCGGATGGCTGAGTGGTTAGGCAAGGATACGCAATATCCTTTACAATGGTTCAAATCCATTTCCGACCTCAAATCAATAACCTTGGGGCGATTCCACAATTTATGAATCGAAACGCCTTTTTAAAATTTTGGGGCAAGCCTCGAAAAAGAGAGACCCTCAATGAGGGATTAAAACTTTAGAAAAGACAATCAATATTCATTTTCGAAAAATGAATATTTAGAATAGCAATAAATTTATGAATGTATATGACCTGCTTATAAATGATAAAGAAAAGGTTCTCCTTGATGAGGTCTTACTTGACTGTGAAAATCAAGATCAAATAAAGCAACTCATTAGGGAACACAAACACATTAACGAACTATCAAAATACGGACTGCCTGTTAATAATAAAATTTTGCTTCACGGCAGTTCAGGATGTGGTAAAACAATGACTGCAAAAGCTATTGCAAGTAGTTTGGGTAAAAACATCCTTATACTCAATTTGAGCAATATTGTCTGTTCTCGAATAGGGGAAACATCAAAAAACCTCAAACAGATTTTTGATAAAGCAGGCAGAGAAAAGTCGGTGTTGTTTTTAGATGAATTTGACCAAGTAGGCAAAGCAAGGGGAAACGATGAGAAGGATGTAGGGGAAATGAGGAGATTAGTAAATACCATTATCCAATTAATGGATTATTTCCCTGAAAATGCCTTGTTGATTTGCGCCACGAATCATAAGAAAATGATTGACACAGCACTGATAAGGAGATTTCAGATTAGGATTGAATACAGCTTACCTAACAAGGAATTATTGGACAGCTATTACAATAAATTGCTGGCTGTATTTCCGGAAAATATACAAACTATTAAAAGGGATTACAATCTATCATTTGCTGAAGCTAAAGATTATACCTACACACTTATAAAATCTATGTTGCTGGATGAGTTAGAGCAACAGGAAAAAGCAATGCAATATGAACAGTGATATAATACATAATCTGCAAACTATTCAACAGCGAATACAAAACGCCTGTACCGAAAGCAATCGTGATTGTAGTGAGGTAAAACTACTATTAGCCACCAAAACCGTTTCGGCAGAGCGTATTAAAGCAGCCTTAAATTCAGGACAAACATTGATTGCCGAAAATAAGGTGCAGGAATTAAAAGCTAAATACGATGCCTTAAAAGGCACCCCGCACATCAGTCATTTTATCGGGCATTTACAGACCAATAAGATCAAAGAAATTTTAAAATATGAGGTCTCTTGCATTCAATCCCTTGACCGGTTGGACTTAGCAGAGAAATTACAACAGCGATTGGAATTTGAGAACAAGCAAATAGAGGTTTTTATACAAGTAAACACTTCTAATGAAGAAAGTAAATTCGGTGTACATCCCAGCAAAGCTATTGACTTGGTGCAACAAGTAGCAAAATTCGATAGACTAAAAATAAAAGGATTGATGACCATAGGATTATTTAGTGCCGAAACGGAGAAAGTCCGTGCATGTTTTCGCTTACTGAAAAACATACAACAGGAAATTATTGCTTTAAATATCCCCAACGTCGTAATGAAGGAATTGTCAATGGGAATGAGTGGAGATTTAGAAACAGCCATAAAAGAAGGGGCTACAATAATCAGGGTGGGCACAGCAGTCTTCGGGCAGCGTATGTACCCTGACAGTTATTATTGGAATGAAAATAAAGCATACCTATGAATGTCCATTATTTACAACACGTACCCTTTGAAGGTTTAGGAGCTATTAAAATCTGGTTGGATGACAAAGAACACAAAATATCCTCCACAAAATTTTATGATCCCGGGTTTCTACTACCTGATATTTCAGAGATAGATGCCTTGATTGTACTGGGAGGCCCAATGGGTATTTACGAAGAATCGGTATATCAATGGTTAAAGGCAGAAAAATTGTTTATCAAATCCTGTATAGCCGCAGGCAAAAAAGTATTGGGAATTTGTTTGGGTGCACAACTCATTGCGGATTGTTTAGGTGCAAAAGTATCTCCTGCCACTTATAAAGAGATAGGTTGGTTTCCGGTTTTCCCTACCGAAGAAAGTAAAAAGCTACCTTGGTTTTATAAGCTGTTCAGCAATAAACCCATCGTCTTTCACTGGCACGCAGACCGGTTCGATATTCCTGATAACGGAAGTTTAGACCTATTGTATTCAGAAGCCAATGCGCATCAGGCTTTTTACTACAATAAAAATGTAATAGGACTTCAATTTCATTTGGAAGTAACACAAACCAGCTTATTGCAAATGCTTGAAAATGGAAAAGAAGACATAGAACCGCTTCCTTATGTACAATCTGAAGCAGAAATCCATACAGGGGTACAAAACACAAGTACGTGCAACACACTTATGAATGAATTTTTAAATAATTGGTTCTATGAAAACAATCAGTAACGAACGAAAAAAGCAATTACAGGAAAGTTTTAACCGTTCCAAAATGATGGAATTATTTGGAGCAGAAATAACCGGAATTGGCGAGGGCTATTTTGAAATTACCGTTGCTAAACAAGAATTTATGGCTCGCCCCGCAGGAATGTTCAACGGCAGTACCATTGCTACTTTAGTAGATGTTTCCTCTGGTTATGCAGGAGCTTCGGCAAAACCGAAAGACAGTTACTTTACTACGGTTGAATTAAAAGTAAATTATCTAAATCCCGCTTTTGGAGAACAATTGGTGGCTAAAGCGCAGGTGGTAAAAAACGGAAAAGTGCTTACTGTGGTGCGTTCAGATGTATTTAGTATTACGAATAAAGGCGAGGAAACACTAGCGGCAACTTCATTAGTAACCTTAATGCAGTTATCCAAAAAAGCTCCTGACAAACAAATAGACTGAACTAATTATGGAAATAACCAATATCAACACCTTTCTGGACTATTATGGAAAAATCAGGGAACGGACGAACCGATTGATAGCTGTTATTCAACCAGAATACATGGATTGGGCGTATAGACCCGGAAAGTTTACCATAGCCGACCAAATACGTCATATTGCAGCAATAGAAAGATATATGTTTGCCGAAACCATTTTAGGAAAGCCATGTAGCTATAGCGGTTGTGGTAAAGAATTAGCAGATGGATACAATGAGATAATCGGGTATTTTAATGAGAAACACGAGGAAACATTCGCCATTTTAAAAAAGCTTAGCAATGATGACTTGCAACGAAAATGCCTGACACCCGCCAATACACCTATTACGGTATGGAAGTGGCTTCGTGCAATGACCGAACACGAAATTCATCACAGAGCACAGCTTTATATTTATCTGAACCTGTTGGATGTAAAGACACCGCCAATGTTTGGATTGAGTTCAGAAGAAATTATTCAAAACAGTCGATTAAAATAAACGGATATGAATACAGATTTTGCACAGGAGTGGCTCATGGCGTGGAACAGTCACGATTTGAATAAAATAATGGAGCATTACAGCGAAAAAATTGATTTTGTATCTCCTATTATCCAGCAAATGGGAATAAACGCAGAAGGTAAAATTTCCAATAAAAGTGATTTAAAGGATTATTTTTCAAAAGCCCTGAAAAAATACCCCGACCTGCACTTTGAATTATATCACGAACTCAAAGGATCTCACTCAATCGTTTTGTTTTACCGAAGTGTAAATAACTCCTTTTCGGCAGAATATATGGAATTGAATAATGAAGGAAAAGTAAGTAAAGTAAGAGCACATTATAAAATCCAGTAAGAAAATGGAATACACAAAAATGAATTGGAATAGGAGTGCCTTGATCATCATTGACATGCAAAAGGATTTTGCAAAAAAAGATGGTGCATCATATATACAGGGAACCGAAGACGTTACGGAAAATATTGCCAAACTGGCATCTGTATTTCGTAACTGCCAACTTCCGGTCATCCACGTCATTAGACTTTATAAAGAGGATGGCAGTAATGCTGAGCTATGCAGAAAGAGCTTGTTTCAAGATGGTAAAAAAATCGTTTCCCCGGGTAGTAATGGAGCTAAGATAATTACGGAATTATTACCCGAAAATGCAGAAAATTATTCAGATATATCGCTGCTAAACGGTCAGATTATACCAATAGCCCCTTATGATTTTATAGTCTATAAACCTCGCTGGGGAGCTTTCTATAGCACACAATTAGATGATTGGCTTACCAGTCATCAAATCAATTCGTTGTTGATTGCAGGCTGCAATTTCCCCAATTGCCCCAGAACTACCATATATGAAGCTAGTGAAAGAGATTACCATATTAGTATTGTTCCTGAGGCTATTTCCAGAATTTACCCTAAAGGTATCGATGAATTGAAAGGGATAGGTGTAGGTATTTGCTCCGTTAAAGAATTAAAAAATATAATCAAAACCAAAAGAGATGAATAGTTACTTGGAAAGTATTAAAAAACAGTTTCTCTATTATAAAATGTTAGGAGAAAAAGCGATGGAACAACTAACTGAAGAACAATTGTTTTGGCAATACAATGAAGAAAGCAATAGCATAGCCATTCTAACAAATCATATTGCTGGAAATATGTTATCAAGATTTACCGATTTTCTAACCACAGACGGAGAAAAGGACTGGCGTAATAGGGATTCTGAATTTACGAATTCATTTTTGAACAAAACAGAAATGATGAACTATTGGAATAAAGGATGGGAATGTCTCTTAACTACGCTTGAACAATTATCAGAAAAAGACTTGGAAAAAATTATTTATATACGAAATGATGGCCATACCGTAGTAGAGGCCATTAATAGACAATTAGCTCACTACCCATATCATATTGGTCAGATGGTTTTCATTGCCAAAATGCTGAAAAACGAAGCGTGGAATACATTATCCATAGCCAGAAATAAATCAGGAAATTACAACAATCGAAAATTTTCACAGGAGAAAAGCAAAAGACATTATACAGATGACTTATAACCTCAAAAAATTATGACTACAAATACAGAGAATACCCCTCACTACAGATGGGGAAATCATTGTGATGCCTGGACATTAATACAATCAGACCAAGTCATCATCAAAGAAGAAAAAATGCCACTAAATACGGAAGAACAAACACATTATCATAATGAAACTGCGCAATTCTTTTATATTCTTGAAGGCGTTGCAACATTTCTACTCAACAAAAAAGAAATTGTTGTAAAACAAAATGAAGGGATTAAAATTGAAAAAAAACAATCTCATAAAATTTGTAATAGACACTCAGAATACCTACGTTTTTTAGTGATATCATTTCCTGGCAATCCTATGGATAGAATCAATTTATAATCCTATAAAACAACCTGAATATTATAAAAAGGAAGAATATATAATTAACTGTAAGAATAGAGTCCGCAAATGAATTATCTTGAAAAATGCAAACAAATCATATCCACTTGAATGGCTCGATCTACTTATTACAGTCACGCTCAACCCCTCCAAAACAGATATAGGGGCAATTACCGATGTGCAGTTAAATAATATTATCCTTCGAATTTCTGAAGAAAATCTTCGTTTACAACTACTCATAAAAAGCCAGGTCTTTTCCACAAACAAGGAAAATGAAATAAAACTGCTTATCAAACAATACCACTCTTCCTTTATCATATTATTAAATCAAACTCTAGAAAATCAAAAAGCGGCAATCCCAAGGAAATTAATTTTAAAGAATACCTATAAGAGCTTACTTGTAAATATTGACGAACTTCTTTCTTTCATAGAAACCCACTTTGCCAATTATCTAAGCCCTGAAGAAGAGGTCCCAGAAACCTATCTTTCGGTAACACGTAAAGAGCTCAGGAAGAAATTGGATAGATTAAAATCAAAACATAAAAGAATTACAAATCCTGTTATGGATATTGTATTAAAGAGATTATATCGTTTTACAGACACCAACTTGAGATATAAAATAGCTTTTAGAGATATTTTTTACAAAAAAGATCTGGTACGGGGGTTGGAAGAAATAGATTGGAATTCAGTAAATAATAAAGCTTTTTCTCCTATTGATGAGCTACTAATCTTTTTAAATTTCAACAGTAAAGGCTACATTAATTTACTTACTGAACGTATTTCTCAATGTATTAATAGCTGTGATAATTCTATTGAGAAAATGGATAGATTGCTATACTATTACAAAGCTTTCAACCAATTACATCGCAAGCCAGGTTTAGTACTGAACCCTAACTATCATGATCTGGAAACAATTTTGGGAAATTGGTTTACACAAGAGATTCTTTACCTAGAAAAGAAATTACATCTATCAGTTGTCCCGCTGCAAAGTAAAAAGGAAAACCCAGTAGAAAAGCAATCAACCGCAAAGGAGAAGCAGAAAGTACTTTGTATGCTTTCTACTGACCAGATAGGGCTTATCCTTCGTGCTTCCGATGAGCTACGAATATTGGTTGCAAAGTCAATGAGCCAGGTATTTAAAACTATAGTCCCCCATTTATCAACCCCTTATAAAGAAGACCTGTCCTACGATGGCATGCGTAGCAAATCGTATGTAGCAGAAGAACGAGACAAACAAATAGCCATTGAAACCCTGGAACGAATTATTAAAAAAATCAAAGAATATTAAAACCACTATACTATGAAAAAACTATTTCTCATATTCATTATCATCCCTGTGATTGGATGTCAAACAAATCAAAAACCTGATAAGGAGACTGTCTTAAAAAGAATCAATGATGATCTAAACTTTCCACGTACTATTGATTATGAAATCTTTTGTAGTGATCCTGCTCATGCTAAAAAGTTGCTGGATTTAAAGCTTGATGAGAAAGGAATGGTTACCATTCAGAAAACACAAAAATTAAAAGATATCGGTTCACCGTTAATCTCTTTTACCGAAGCAGCCCAACCGTATCTGATTAAACCTACAGCAAAGGAAAGGAAGCTCGACATTCAAAAAGTAAAGATTGCAGAAGAAACCATAGATAACATCAAACTCGGAAATAGGTCTAAATCCAATGGAAAAACATCTATCCCGGTGACTTATACAGTAACCTGTACCAATATCACCCCATTTTCTGTCTTGATGAAACGTGATTTTTCCAAACCGATTGATCGCTCCGCTACACTACGTTTCACAGATGGCAAATGGAAATTGATAAAGCCATAAAAATCATTTTTCCATATCATAGTTACAAAAGAGAACTTTTTAAGAATGTTCTCTTTTTTTTTGAATAATCTCTTCACGAAAGACATCTATTCCACTAAGGTTCCAATGGTTACAAAAAGGTTACAGCCAAAAGTTGGACTTGTAGCACCCTGCCTGCATTCGTTTCTTTGCTATCGAGATTAATGTAAACGACCCGACATTGAAATGCCGAGTTGAATTGTGAAACGATAAAATGAGAGGCGTATGTTTACCCAGATTTCATGGACAGACTACCTGTTGGCGGTCTCCATACTACTAGCTATTTATTATCTATTTGTTGGGGTACGGTATTTTTCTAGTGACCTCATAGCCCTGTTGACAGGAAAACGAAAACGTACCTTAAAGCCATCTGGTTATCCGCAAAATGAACCCTTGCAAAATGAAACTTCAGAAGATATTTCGGTAACTACAGATGAAGATACCGATGACGAATTCGCAGAAGTGGAACACTTGATCGAAAAAGTAAAAGCCATGATTGCCGATGCGCTCGGCAAACAACTTGTCAAGGAAGAATTTAGGCATTACCTACGCCTTGTCCTTAAAGAATTTCCCTCCATAAAAACATCCGTACTCCGTCCTTCGGTCAATGAATTGATTGTATCGGAGTGCGAAAAACAAGGGATTGGTGCCTTTAATGAAGAGGAAGTGGATGCGTTGTGGAGTGAGGAAAGGTAGCAATCCCGGCGGAACGTGTTTCCCTGCCCAACCCCGGGCGTAAGGCGATGTGTGACAGAATGGATGGGCATGTGGCGGCGAAACCGTTCCGCTTTTTATTTCAAAAAAAGCTTTTGATTTTAAACTTTAATACATGTGAGTTATGAAAATGTGCAGCAAGAAAACAACAAAGTTTAACCGAAAAAAGGTGATCACCATTTGTGCCGCTATGGCATTATTAGCCATTCAATACAGTGCCTATGCACAGGATGGTATCGAGGGGATCAATGAAGCCAACACCAAAGTACGCAGCTACTTTGCTGCAGGCACCAATCTG
This sequence comes from Flagellimonas hadalis, assembly GCF_007785775.2. Lineage (GTDB taxonomy): Bacteria > Bacteroidota > Bacteroidia > Flavobacteriales > Flavobacteriaceae > Flagellimonas > Flagellimonas hadalis. The sequence goes on along the minus strand of NZ_VNIK02000007.1, from coordinate 118,805 downwards.
ATGTATGCCGTTGGAGCAATCCTCGGCTTAATCGGCGCCGTAAAGGTCTATCAAAAATGGAACAACGGCGATCAGGACACGGGAAAGGTAGCGGCCGCCTGGTTTGGCAGTTGTATTTTCCTGGTGGTCGTGGCTACCGTCATTCAGTCGTTCTTCGGTATCTAAAATTCCTGAAGTATGCAGACACAATTAAAAGAAAAGTTGTGGACGTTTATCGTCCACAACAATCCCGAACTGATGTTCAATTTGCAGGAAGACTATTCGGTGACCAACTATCTGGATTCAAAAGTAAAGGACATTATGCCTTTGGCGGAACAATTACTTTCTGAAAACCGACCCGTTTATGTTGTGGAAGAATTATGCCTGGAGCAGATGACTGAAGAACTTAAACCTTCCCGTTACCACTACCTCCTTTCAATACTGGAAGAAGAATTTACTGCCGACTATGAGCGGTTACGGGAAAGCGGGACGCTCACCTATGAAGTCGTCAACCTGATTGCTTACTGCAAGGACATTTTTGACGGATACGGATTCAATGCAGCAAATGAAGAGGACAGGCAGCTACGATACACTGTCATCGGACAGGTACACGAGTATCTGAGTTAACTACCGATACGAAAAGGCCGGTCATCAGGAGAAAGTGACGGCTTTACAGCCATAAAGAAATTGTGAGAATGATAAATGTGTGGATATGGCTTACAATATTTCAGAAAAACTACAGGATAATATCAGGGCGATTCGGATCGCCCTGAGCCATCAAGACGGAAAGGAACTAAATTCTGATGAAGTCTCGAACCTGAAAAAATTCTCAGGTTTTGGAGGGATCAAGGCTATCCTATACCCTTATGCCACAAAGGAAGAATGGTCAGCCAATGGGGCTACCAAAGAAGACCTGAAACACCGTGCAGGGATTATGGAACTTCATGAGCTGCTAAAAGAGAATTATAGTGAAACTCAATATCGGGAAATCATTTCTTCTTTGCGCAATAGTGTGCTGACCGCCTTTTATACCCCGCAGGTAGTTCCCGAAACTTTATATACTGTTCTGAAAGCTCAAAACCTGCAACCCAAACGATTGTACGAACCTTCGGCAGGTTCCGGTGTTTTTATCAGTGAAGCGGTAAGGGCTTTTCCTGAATTGGAACAAATCACTGCTGTAGAGAAAGATACCCTTTCCGGGTTGGTACTCTCTGCTATCAACGGTACGCTTTCTGTTCCGGTAGAAACCCATATCACCGGTTTTGAAAAAACTCCGGTTACCGAAAATTACAGCTATGACCTTATCGTCAGCAATATTCCGTTCGGTAATTTTTCGGTATATGATGAGGCGTATCCCGATAAAGCACTATCCGGAAAAATACACAATTACTTTTTTGTCAAAGGACTGGACAAACTGGCTGATGGTGGTCTTATGGCTTACATTACCACAGATGCCTTTTTAAACAGCCCATCCAATCAAAAAGCGAGGGAATACCTGTTCGGTAAAGCGGATTTTATAAGCCTTTCCGTTATGCCCGATAACCTGATGAAGGATACCGGCAATACCGAAGCTCCCAATCATCTACTGATTGTTCAAAAGAATGCAACAAAAGAGACCCTATCCGAAGAAGAAGCCCTACTAATTACTACCGTACCATTAGAGAATGAATATGGAACCTACCCTAGCAATAGTTATATCCAACAGCATCGGGACATTATTACGGGCAATATTCTCCAACCGGGTAAAAATCAATATGGACAGGCACATGAAACCGTATGGCAACAAGGCGACCTCAATGAAATTCGTGAAAAACTTGGACAGACGATTACCGAAGGTTTTACTACCCGTTTGAATCGGGAGCGTTATTTCCAAAGTCAATCTCTGCCAAAAGAAAAACAGGAATTTGGTGGCAGGAAGCTCACCTATCTTCCGATGCCCGAAAATAAATCAGAAACCGTTTCAGTACAGTTAGGGCTTTTTGATACCGCTCCAGCAGAACAAATCAACCGGGCAATAGCCTATATCAATCCTTTGGATGCAACCGTCGTTCGAAAAGAAAGTGCACGGATGATCAGTACCATTCGTACTACCGATGAACCTATGCACGAGAGTATTGTGCTTTTGGCAGCCAAACAACAAAAATCCAATCGCTACCTGTATAAACTATATTCCAACGTCAAGCAGATCGATCATTTCTCTGCCAACTGGATGGATGCCCGCTTATTGGGGCATGAACTGCAAAACCTGTCCGGGGAATTGCAAGGGTTTGGCCATACATTTACCTACGAAGGCGACCAAACCTTAGAAGGGATATTTCAATTAAACGGGCAGGCAGCACGTCCCTTTACCGATATACAAGCCTTTCATAAAGAAGGTACACTGATCGTTTATCAGGGACAAGTGGGTACACTTTCCGAAATCGATGGTGATTTTAAAAATGCGGTCTTCCAACCCCTGGGGATGCAAACCGACAAACGCTTCTATGAACAGTATACCAGCATTCGGGATCAGTACCTGGAAATCTCCGAAAAAGAAAGCACAGGAACTTCTGTTCCCCAAACTGAACGGGGTGAGTTGAACCAGCGTTATGACCGGTTCATTTCCCAATATGGGCAGTTAAACAGCCAAGGTAACCGCAGACGAATACTGGAAGATACCGCTTTCGGTTTGACCATGTTATCCTCTTTGGAACGCAGGGAAGGTGAACATTTTGTCAAGTCCGATATGCTGACCGGTACTGGCCAGGCATCTACAAAACGTTTTGTCACCGATGACCCGATTGAAGCCCTGGCACATAGCCTGAACGATACCGGAAAGGTGAATATTGGGTTTATTGGTGCAGCCATGGGATTGGAAGAACCGGAAACCATTGCCCGTTTGGGCGAACATATTTACCTGAACCCGATAAGCAATGACTGGGAAACCGCAGATCAGTTCCTGAGCGGTAATGTCGTGGAAAAATTACGACAGGCAAAACAACAAACGGATACCGAAAATGATACCCCACAAGCACAGCGAAGCCTAAACGCTTTGGAAAAAGTACAACCCGAACGCATCCCTTTCGAATTATTGGATTTTAACCTGGGCGAACGCTGGATTCCCGTAAGCTATTACGAACGCTTTGCAGCGGAACTTTTCGAGCAACATACGGACATCAACTATTTCCCTTCACTGGATGCCTTTAAGGTCACCACCGGGATGAATACCAAAGTAGCCCGGGAATTTGCCGTTACTCCGAAAAGTGGACGGACTACCTACGGCTATACCTTGCTGGAACATGCCCTCGAAAACACAACCCCTTTTTTTACTTATGAGGTATCCGTTGGGGATGGCAAAAGCATACGGGTTCCCGATAATGAGGCCATTCAACTGGCGCACCAAAAGATCGACCAGATACGCAACGGTTTTATAGACTGGCTCAAAGAATTGCCGGACACCGATAAAAAGCATATCGAGAACCTGTATAACGATACCTTCAATTGTTATGTGCTCCGTGAATTTGACGGCAGCCACCTGAACTTTCCCGGACTGGACAAAAAGGCTTTGGGGATTGAAGATTTGTACAGCAGTCAGAAAAATGCTGCCTGGCGCATCATCCAGAACCGGGGCGCACTGATCGATCACGAAGTGGGATTGGGAAAAACCCTGACCATGATCGTTTCCGCTCAGGAAATGAAACGGCTCGGTATTGTCCAAAAACCGATGATCCTTGCCCTGAAAGCCAATGTTAATCAAATTGCGGAAACCTATCGCAAAGCCTATCCCCATGCCCGGATATTGTCCCCGGGACAAAATGATTTTACCCCGGCTAAAAGGCTACGCTTATTCCATGAAATCAAAAACAACAATTGGGATTGTATTATCCTTACCCATGACCAGTTCGGTAAAATACCACAGTCCCCGGAAATGCAGCAACAAATCTTCCAGACGGAACTGGATCATATCCAGCGTGATCTGAATACCGTCAGGGAGTTGGGCGGGGCGATTTCCAAAAAAATGCTCAAAGGGCTGGAAATCCGCAAGAACAATCTGGAAGGAAAATTAAAAACGGTACTCAAGGATATTGAAGAAAAGAAAGATACCGGCATCAACTTTAAGGAAATGGGTGTTGACCATTTGTTTGTGGACGAATCCCATAAGTTCAAAAACCTGACCTTCACCACCCGCCATAACCGGGTGGCCGGATTGGGCAATATGGCAGGCAGCCAAAAGGCGCTTAACATGCTTTTTGCCGTGCGCACCTTGCAGGAGCGTTTCAATTCCGATCTCTGTGTGACCTTCTTATCGGGTACACCCATTTCCAACAGCCTGACGGAAATGTACCTGCTTTTTAAATACCTGCGACCTAAAGAAATGGAACGCCAGCGTATTGAGAATTTTGACGGCTGGGCAGCGGTATTTGCCCGTAAAACCACGGACTTTGAGTTTAGTGTGACCAATGAAATCATTGCCAAAGAACGCTTCCGTCATTTTATTAAAGTTCCTGAACTCGCTTTGTTCTATAACGAGATTACCGATTACAAAACCGCCAGGCACATCAACCTGGATAAACCGGAACTCAGGGAAACCCTGGTCAATATTCCGCCTACACCAGAGCAATCGGTATTTATCAAAAACCTGATGCAATTCGCCAAGACCGGTAATGGAGAACTGATCGGGCGTGGCAGGCTGACCCCGGAAGAAGATAAAGGACGAATGCTTATTGCAACCAATTACGCCAAGAAAATGGCAGCGGATATGCGATTGGTAGATGATTGGAAATACGGAGACCATCCGGATAACAAGGTGAACACCGCCGCAAGAAAAATCGTTGAAATTTATCACCACACCCAACCTCATAAAGGTACGCAGATTGTCTTTTCAGATATCGGTACCCCCAAACCGGATCAGTTTAATATTTATGATACCCTGAAGGAAAAACTGGTGAGGGATTTTCATATCCCTGCCACGGAAGTCACTTTTATCCACGACTGGACGGATCGCAAGAAACCGGAACTCTTCCGTAAGATGAACCGGGGTGAAATCCGCATCCTGCTTGGAAGTACGGAAAAAGCGGGTACCGGTTTGAATGTACAGGAGCGTGTGGTAGCGATGCATCACCTGGACATCCCCTGGAAGCCTTCAGAACTGGAACAACGCAACGGCCGTGGGGCAAGACAGGGTAACCGTATTGCCAAAGAACATTACGGCAATCAGGTACAGAATTTCGTCTATGCCGTAGAGCAATCGCTGGACAACTATAAATTCAACCTGCTTAAAAACAAGCAGACGTTTATTTCCCAAATGAAGAACAGCGAACTCAATGTCCGTACCATTGATGAAGGGGCTGTAGATGAAAAAAGCGGTATGAACTTCTCCGAATACATTGCTATCCTTTCCGGGGACACTTCCCTTCTGGAAAAAAGCAAACTGGAAAAGAAAGTGGCGGTAATGGAAAGCCTGAAGCATTCCCACCTTAGGGAACTCACCCGTCATAAAAACCAGTTGGAAAAACTGCAAAACGATCATGCTTCCACGAAAAAAACACTCGGAAAGCTCTCCGCCGATGCAGCCGTGTATAAAGACCGTCTCCAGATGACCAAAGAAGGTACCAAAGCCAACCCCATTCAATTGAATGGAACAGCGAGTCGGGACAGTGAAGCTATAGGCAAGCACATTATCCAGTTGTATCAAAACTGGAAGCCACCAACCGGGCAGCACGAAGAAAAAATTGGTAACCTATACGGTTTTCGGTTATACATCCGCAGGCAACAGGAAGCCTATGAAGAAAACGGATTGTTTAAATACCGGTATTCCAATAGTTTCTATGCGCAAAGGGAAAGTGAGGGAATCAAATACACCTACAATAACGGTTTACCCAATACGGATAATCCGAAGCTGGCAGCACGGCATTTTTTAAATGCCATTGACCGGGTGGAGCATCTTAAAGAGCGGTATGAACGGAACCTTTCCGATCTGAAAACCGAGCTTCCCAAGATTGAAAAACTGACTACCAAACCTTTTACAAAAGAAAGCGAGCTGCGGGAGCTGAAAACAGAACTTGCTAATCTGGAACGACAGATTGCTATTAAAATTCAGGAAAACCAGTTAAAGCAACACCAACCCAATGAACCGGATGAAGAACAAACCCCGGTCATAAAGCTCGGGGAACATCAGACAAACGGTCATACCGCCAAAGAGTCTATAGTAACTGCTTCGGCATCGGAGCGTCCCCGTAGCAGGATGCGATTGTAACATTTAAAAAAAGGAGCATATGGCAAATAGTGTATATCAGGTCAATAAAGGAATCAACCGCAGTATTGAATTTAAGGGATTAAAAGCCCAGTATATCTGGTATTTGGGTGGCGGTGTGGTAGGATTGCTCATCGTATTTGCCATCATGTATATCATCGGCCTGCCCACACTGGTATGCATCGGTGTTATTCTAGGCTCGGGCACCTTGCTAGTGATGAAAATCTACCGGATGAGCCATCAATACGGGGAACACGGACTTATGAAAACCCTGGCACGAAAACAGGTTCCCAAAGCAATCCGCTCCAGGAGCCGCAGGGCTTTTTTTAAACGATAAAAAAATTAAGTAACAACTCGGTAAATACTATAAGAATGGAAAAAATGTTGGATGACCTATTACCGATTATGGATGTGGAACACGACTGCATCCTGAGCAAACAAGGCGATGTCACCGTGGTGTTTAAAGCAGACCTGCCGGAGATCTTTACCCTTTCCGATCAGGAATATGAAGCTTTTCATCAGGCCTGGGTAAAAGCCATTAAAGTATTGCCTAAATTCAGTGTACTGCATAAACAGGACTGGTTTTTGCAAACCGGGCATCAACCTGATTTTACCAAAGCGGATACCAGTTTTTTAAGCCGGGCAAGTGAGCGGTTTTTTAATGAACGTCCCTTTCTGGATCATAGCTGTTATATCCTGCTGACCAAAAAACCGGATAACCGCAAAACCGCAACTTCTGCCTATTCCAGCCTGCTACGCAGAAGCATCGTACCGGAAGAAACGTTGAAGCCCTCCTTGTTACAGGATTTTCTGGACAGTACCGGTCAGTTCAAACGCATCATGGAAGACAGCGGTTTTGTAAAGCTGACCCGGTTACGGGAAAGTGAACTTTGGAGCGGCAAACGCACAATGGGCATTATTGAAAAGTATTGCTACCTGTCCGAGCGCAATGACCAGTATCTAATGGGGGACATCAATTTCCAGGAAGGCTTACAGGTAGGTTCAAAGCATTGCCAACTTTATACCTTGGGGGATGCTGCCGACCTACCGGCACTTTGTGGAAGTCGCATCAATTACGACAAGTACAGTACGGACAAAACCAAGTTCAGTATCGGTTTTGCCTCTACGCTGGGACAACTACTGCCCTGTAACCATATTTACAATCAGTATCTGTTTATCGAGGATGCCCAGAAGACGATCACTAAACTGGAATCCAAAAGATTGCGCTTGCAATCCCTGTCCGCTTATAGCAGGGAAAATATGATTGCGCGTGATGCGACCAATGATTTTTTAAATGAAGCCATCAGTCAGCAACGCCTTCCTGTAAAAGCCCATTTTAATGTACTGGTATGGACGGAAGATAAGGAAGAACTCAAAGACCTGAAAAACAAAGTATCCTCCGCACTGGCGCAGATGGATGCGGTAGCCAAACAGGAAACCATCGGTGCTCCCCAGATTTTCTGGGCGGGTATTCCGGGTAATGCTGCTGACTTTCCGATGAACGACACCTTTGACACCTTTGCCGAGCAGGCAACCTGTTTTCTGAACCTAGAAACGGGTTACCGTACTTCCTTAAGTCCTGTAGGTATTCGTCTGGGAGATCGGATGACGGGCAGACCCGTGCATGTGGACATTAGTGATGAACCTATGAAAATGGGGATTTGTACCAACCGTAACAAGTTTATTCTAGGTCCCTCGGGGAGCGGAAAATCCTTTTTTACCAATCACATGGTACGCAGCTATTACGAGCAGGGAACGCATATCGTACTGGTGGATGTAGGACATAGCTATAAAGGCTTGTGTGATATGGTAAACGGCTACTATTTCACCTATAGTGAAGAAAACCCGATCCGTTTCAATCCTTTCTTTATTGGTGAGGGTGACAACTTGGACACGGAAAAGAAAGAAAGTATCAAAACACTGCTGCTCGCCCTTTGGAAAAAGGATGATGAAGCCTTTAAACGCAGCGAGTATGTAGCGCTTTCCAATGCCATTACAGGATACTACCAGCACCTTGAGAAGAATCCATCGGTGTTTCCTTGTTTCAATAGTTTTTATGAATTCCTGCGGGATGAGTATGTAGCGGTTCTTCAACAGGATCGGGTAAAAGACCGGGATTTTGATATGGATAATTTCCTGTATGTACTCCGCCCGTATTATCAGGGTGGGGAATTTGACTACCTGCTCAATGCTACGGAAAACCTGAACCTTTTACAGGAACGCTTTATCGTGTTCGAACTGGACAATATCAAAGACCATCCCATCCTCTTTCCGGTAGTGACCATCATTATCATGGAAGTCTTCATCAACAAGATGCGTAAAATGAAAGGCATCCGTAAGATGATCTTAATTGAAGAAGCCTGGAAAGCCCTGATGAAAGAAGGCTTTGCGGAATACATCAAATATCTCTTTAAAACGGTACGGAAATTCTTTGGGGAGGCTATCGTGGTGACCCAGGAAGTAGAAGATATTATTTCTTCCCCGGTGGTCAAGCAGGCGATCATCAATAACAGCGATTGTAAAATACTGCTCGACCAGAGCAAGTACCAGAACAAATTTGATCAGATACAGGAACTTTTAGGATTAACCGAAAAAGAAAAAGCACTTGTGTTGTCGGTCAATAAAGCCAATGACCCTGCCCGAAAATACAAAGAGGTATTTATCAGTTTGGGTGGAATGCTTAGCAAGGTGTACCGCACTGAAGTAAGCGTGGAAGAATATCTGGCGTATACCACTGAGCAGACTGAAAAGGTAAAACTGATGGAATATGCGGCAAAATTTAGCGGGGACATCCGCAAGGGCATTGCCGCAATGGCAGAAGATCTAAAACTTAAAAAATGATGAACCATGAAAAAATATGCAAGAATGTTACTGCTTGCCCTTTGTATCTCCTTTACGGTACTACCGGTACAACAGGCGAATGCCACCCCGATAGCCATACTGGAAATCATCAAAGCAGGCATTAAAAAAGTAATTAAAGCGGTGGATTTAAAAATCCAGCGTTTACAGAACAAGACCATCTGGTTACAGAACGCCCAGAAAACATTGGAAAACACGCTTTCCAAGCTCAAACTGGATGAGATTTCCGAGTGGACGGAAAAACAAAAAGAGCAATACCGGGAGTATTACGAAGAGCTGGCTAAGGTAAAGGCGATTATTTCCTACTACCAGCGCATCCGGGATATTACCCAAAAACAGGTTCGGCTGGTCAATGAATACCAACATGCCTGGCAGCTCATTCAGCAGGACGACCACTTTACTACGGATGAAATTGAATATATGTCCCAGGTGTACTCCGGCATCCTGGAAGAGAGCCTGAACAACATCGACCAGATTACCTTGATCGTTCAATCCTTTACTACTACGATGAGTGATGCCAAACGCTTGGAGATCATCAACAATGCCGCCGATCAGGTTGATGCCAATTATGATGACCTGATGCGATTTAATCAGCAAAATGTATTGCTGAGCCTTTCCCGGGCAAAGACTTCCATTGAAGTGCAAACCGTGAAAAAATTATATGGACTTCCCCAATAACACGAACTATGAGAAAGATAATTTTAATAGGACTCATGCTGTTTCTGGCAGCAGGAAGCGTTCAGGCACAGACCTTTTCAGAGTGGTTTCGCCAGAAAAAGACACAGAAGAAATACCTGCTTCAGCAGATAGCCGCTTTACAGGTATATATCGGATATGCTCAAAAAGGCTATCGTATTGCCAAAGAAGGTTTGAACACCATCGGCGGGTTTACCCAAGGGGAATTTGATCTGCACAGTGATTTTATAAATTCCTTAAGTACGGTCAACCCTGAAATCAGAAACTATGCAAAGGTAGCAGACATTATTGCCCTTGAAATACGCATTGTTCAGGATTACGGGCAAACCTACGGACAACTTGACGATAGCGATGCTTTTACCGAAGCAGAACTCAACTATATCGGGCGGGTTTTTACCCGGCTCTTGGAGGATTGTGAACAGGCACTGGATGAACTTATTGCAATAACCACGGATGCCGAATTGCAAATGGAAGATAATGAGCGCATGAAGCGTATCGATAAGCTTTACCTGCGGATGCAGGACAATTACACCTTCTCCCAAAGTTTCGGCAATGAAGCCAAGGTCATGGCAGCCGTTCGGATCAGGGAATACCATGAAGTACAATACGGCAAAACACTCAGGAACCTTCAAAACGAAAACCCATGAAAAAAACAGGAATACTTATAGGACTTGTGATCTGCGGGCTCTTCTGCTCTTTCAGGGCATCAGCGCAATCCGCAGAGATACAACAGCTCTTGCTCAATGTAGAAAAACTGACCCAGTTCAAGCAGATATTGAGCGACATGAAAAAAGGCTACCAGATATTGGAAGGGGGTTACAATACCATCAAGGATATATCGGAAGGGAACTTTAGCCTGCACAAAGCTTTTTTGGACGGGCTGATGGAAGTAAGCCCCACCATTCGCAATTACAAACGTGTAGGTGATATTGTAAACTACCAGATAATACTGGTCAGGGAATACCGGGATGCGTATGACCGGTTTCAAAGTGACGGGAATTTCAATCCGCAGGAACTGGCGTATCTAGGACGGGTGTACGACCATCTCTTTGATGAAAGCCTGCGTAACCTCGATGAATTACTGGTCATTATCACAGCAGGGAAAGCCCGTATGAGTGATGATGAACGTTTACAGGCTATTGACCGGATCTATGCCGATATGCAGGACAAACTAATGTTCCTCAGACACTTTAACAATAACACGACCATTCTTGCGGTGCAAAGGGCAAAAGAAAGAAATGATGCCCAGACCATTCGCAATAGCTATGGGATAAATAACTAAAAATCAATAGTATGGCTACGTATAGAAAAACCGCCTGGCTGGCGGTCACAGGATTGTTATTGCCTTTTATGGGCAGTGCACAGGGCATTGCCGGTGAGATGAACGGCTTGCATAGCGTTTTGGAACAACTCTATGATGAAATGATGCCACTGTGCAGTCAGCTTATTGGTGTGGGACAGGCACTGGCGGGATTTGCCGCCATGTGGTATATCGCCTCCAGGGTCTGGGGACATTTGTCAAGAGCGGAACCTATCGACTTTTACCCGCTTTTTCGCCCGTTTGTCATCGGGTTTTGTGTGCTGATATTCCCTTCCGTTTTGGGATTGATCAACGGGATCATGAAACCGACGGTGACCGCTACCGCTTCGATGGTGGAAGGTTCCGACAGGGCAATTGCGGTACTCTTGGAAAAGAAGGAAGAGGCCATCAAAAAAACGGATGTATGGCAGATGTATGTAGGTGAAAGCGGTGACGGTGACCGGGACCGATGGTATAAATACACCCATGATAATGCCAGCCCTTCCGATGAAGGCTTTTTTGAAGGGATTGGTAACGACATCAAGTTTGCCATGTCCAAAGCCTCTTACAATTTCCGCAATTCGGTCAAGGAATGGATGAGTGAAGTACTGCGGGTACTCTTTGAAGCCGCAGCCTTATGTATCGATACGCTACGAACCTTTCAATTGGTGGTACTTGCCATATTGGGGCCGCTGGTATTTGGGATTGCCGTCTTTGACGGGTTCCAGCATACCCTGACGGTTTGGATTGCCCGCTATATCAATATTTTTCTCTGGCTTCCGGTAGCCAATATTTTCGGGAGCATTATCGGAAAAATCCAGGAGAAAATGCTGGAAATGGACATTGCCCAGGTACAGGATTACGGGGATACTTTTTTCAGCCGGACGGATATGGCGTATCTGGTCTTTATGATTATTGGCATTGTGGGATACTTTACCGTGCCTTCGGTAGCCAATTACATTGTCCATGCAGGAGGTGGTGGTGCTTTGGGACAGAAAGTCACCAGTATCTTCAGCAGTTCCTCCAGAGCGGTTATGGGAGCAGCTACAGGCGGAGCCAGCATGGCGGCGGATGCAATGGGTAATGCTGCAAGTCGTATTTCCCAGAGTATGGCCAGCAATGGTACAACCAATCCTTATTTCAAGGATGGCAATTCGGATGGCGGTGGCTCCGGCTATATGAATGACAAACTCAAAGGTAATTCTTAACCCCAAAAAGGAGAAATCATGTTTAAAAAAATGAAAAATATCGATACGGCTTTTCGGCATATCCGGGGATTTACCATGCTCATTATTGCAGGCTCAGTGCTATTATCCTGCTTTGCCCTATATAAGAGTTTTAGTCTGGTATCCGAAATGCAGGACAGGATTTACATTCTTGCCAATGGCAAGGCACTGGAAGCCTATTCCGCCGGACGTAAGGACAATATCCCAGTGGAAGCACGGGATCATGTGAAAACCTTCCACCAATTGTTCTTTACCCTTGACCCGGATGATAAAGCAATTGAAACGAATATCACTAAAGCTTTATACCTGGCGGATGGCAGTGCCAAACGGATCTATGATGACCTGAAGGAGAACGGGTATTATGCCGGGCTTATTTCCGGAAATGTTAACCAAACTATCCATGTGGATAGCGTAGCGGTGGACATCAATGAATATCCTTATAGATTTCGGTGCTATGCTACCCAGCGTATCGTCCGTCCCACCAGCATAACCACCCGCAGCCTGATTACCGAAGGGGCGTTGCGTAATGTGTCCCGCAGTGATAACAATGCGCATGGTTTTCTGATTGAACGCTGGGCAACTATCGCCAACAAGGATTTGAAAACGACCGCCAGACGGTATTAGCCCATAATGGGCTTTTGAAAAAAAAATGGACAATTCCAATCAATACAAACAAATATAAATCAATGGCTTATAAAACTTTGTACAGATGAAACAAAACGCAAAACAGAAAAAGGAGGCTCCTAAAAACGGACTCTTAGTCTTGGGATTATTTGCCTTATACAAATGGCTGCAAAAAGCATGGGCAAAATGGATGTCGAATAAGACAAAGCGTATTTCAAAGCGGACAGTTACCATAGCGCTGGTCGTTTTTGTAAGCCTAACCAGCGGATACTGTATCTACCTTGGGGTACACGCCATCACGGGAAAAAGTAAGGGCAATGCCTTTACGGTAACCTCGATCAAAAGTCCCCGGCATCTTACGGAATCCGGAGCTATGGAATCACCGCTCCCTCCGATATCCAAACAGGATTACAGGCGCATCCAAAAGTTCCGGTTGTATATGGATAGCCTTGCCCGAAGTCCATCGGGCGACAGTATCATAGCAACCCGTCCGGGACTGATGGATTCGGTTCGCTATATCGAAAAAGAATATCAAAACTTTAAAAATCAATAACCATGGAAAAACAGGTAATAACACCAAAAATGAAAAGACAACGCAAGTTCCTATTGGTATTGCCGCTGCTCGTACTTCCTTTCACCACTCTGATATTTTGGGTATTGGGAGGCGGACAGGTACAGGAACTACAGGCACAGGAAACTCCACAGAACGGGTTTAACCTTTACCTGCCGGAAGCAAAACTGACCGATGACAAGCAAATGGATAAGATGAGCTATTACAACCGGGCAGAACAGGATTCGGCAAAATTCAGGGAACTCCGTAAAAATGATCCGAACTATAAAAACAGTGTGATTTCAGATATGGATGATGTATTACCCCAACAGGAAGTAAAACCCGGTCAACTATCTTCCGGTGGACTGAAAACTTCCCTCTACGGAAGCGGTCAGGGCAACGATCCGAATACGGATAAAATTTATAAAAAGCTGGAAGCTTTAAACAGGGAATTGAACAAACCGGTGGAACGAACCCAGCTTCCTGAAGATTCCCCGAAACAGGAAACAAAAACCAATTATGGTAATACATCGGTGAGTTCCAGTGATGTGGACAGGCTGGAAGAAATGATGCACACCATGACCCAGCCGGAAGCACCTGACCCGGAACTGGAACAACTCAACAGTATGCTGGAAAAGATTCTTGATGTACAGCATCCCGAGCGGGTTCAGGAGAAACTAAAACAACTATCGGAGGATCGCAGGGAACAATTGTACAAAGTATCCACTGCACAGAAAGATGATAGTATTTCGCTGATGCATACCGGACGCTTTGTTACTCCTACGGCAAATGGATTTTATTCCCTGGACGATGACCAAATTGCTGAACAACCAGAAAATGCCATACAAGCGGTTATTCACGAATCACAGACCGTAGTGAACGGGTCTACCGTAAAGCTTCGCCTGGTCAATGATGTATTCATTAATGGGGTGCATATTCCCAAAGACAACTTTGTGTTTGGAATTGCTTCCTTTAGCGGGGAAAGGCTGCATATCAAGATCAACAGCATTAGAAGCGGTAATTCCCTTTTCCCGGTAGAACTCTCCGTGTACGATATGGATGGATTGGACGGGGTTTACATTCCCGGCGCCATTACCCGGGATGTCGCCAAACAATCGGCTGACCGCTCCATGCAAAACATCGGATTGACCTCTCTTGACCCTTCCTGGCAGGCACAGGCCGCAGGTGCCGGTATAGAAACGGCTAAATCACTGTTCAGTAAAAAAGTAAAACTGATAAAAGTAACCCTGAAAGCGGGCTATCAGGTATTGCTCCGTGATGAAAAACAAAAACAAATCAGTAATCAATAAGTAATAACCATTTAAAATTCCATAAAGATGAAAAAGATAAATGCATGTATGGTAATGGGATTTTTCCTGTTCCTTTTCGTATTGAATGTAAATGCTCAAAGCATCGCTAAGCTTGAGCCCAAATCCATCGCTCCCTATCCTTTGGAGATTACCTATTTCAAAACGACAAATATTATATTTCCAAGTGCCATTGTAGGTGTGGATAGGGGCAGCAAAGATGTATTGGCGCAAAAAGCCAAAGGGGCTACCAATATTCTACAGCTCAAAGCGGCAAGGGATAGTTTCCCAGAGACCAACCTGACGGTAGTTACCGCAGACGGAAAACTAAACTCCTTTGTGATTAACTATACCCTAAAGCCGTCCGTATTAAATGTTTCCATGAAGGAAAGGAATAACAAAAACAGTATTTTCCTTTCACCCGGATCGATTAATGAGGCTGAAGTCACCACCTATGCTACACACGCCCTATATTCCAAATACAAGGGGCGTAAGGTAAAGCACCGCAAATATGGTATCCGTTTCGGATTGAATGGAATATTCATTCGGGACAACCTG
Organism: Flagellimonas hadalis; assembly: GCF_007785775.2. Taxonomy (GTDB): domain Bacteria; phylum Bacteroidota; class Bacteroidia; order Flavobacteriales; family Flavobacteriaceae; genus Flagellimonas; species Flagellimonas hadalis. The sequence continues at coordinate 103,474 of NZ_VNIK02000007.1, read as the reverse complement.
ATGTACCTGCGGTTAACCATTACCAACACATCCAATATCAGCTATGATATTGACCAATTACGCTTTTTTATCCGTGACCAGAAAAAGGCTAAACGTACGGCTTCACAGGAAATTGAGATTACCCCGGCACACCTCCAAAATAACGTAACAAAAATTAACGGTCGGTCTTCACAGACCTTGGTGGTTGCGGTTCCCAAATTTACCATTCCCGATAAGAAATACCTCGCCATTCAATTGTTTGAAGCAAACGGCGGAAGGCATATCGAGCTCAGTGTAAAAAACAGGACGATTATTAAAGCGGCAGTACTTCCCAAATTGCAAATCAACAGGAAATACACCTATCAATAACTTTTAAATCAATTATCATGAATCAGAAGAATTTAGAATACTTGAAAGACCAGATTAAATATACCGGTTTCGGGGAAGGTTTTGAAGCTCCCTTAAAGCGAATGATGGAAATAGAAAAGCCAGCCTTTAAGCTGGTACATGAAACGAAATTCGGTACTGATAAGGTGGAAGCCCGAATGAATTTTAGTAAGTCCAAGCAAACGGATATGTATTTCTTCAACTCGTACCAGGTGAGTGTGCAAAAGGAAAACAATCCCGATGAAGCCATGAAACAGACCTTCTATATCAACAAAGGGAATAACATTACCCTCAAAGAAGCCTACAACTTAATGGAAGGCCGGTCGGTCAATAAGGATTTGACCAACAAGGAGGGGCAACTCTACAATGCCTGGTTACAGATGGATTTTAAACAGAGTGATGACAATGGAAATTTCAAAATACAGCAGTATCATCAAAACTATGGGTATGATCTGGAAGCAACACTCTCCAAACATCCTATTAAAGAACTGGAGAACGAAACCTATAAATCCAACCTAATCGATTCCCTGAAAAAGGGAAACCTGCAATCGGCAACTTTTCAAAACGAAGGTTCGGAGCAAAAACAGTACATCGAGGCGAATCCACGGTTTAAGACTATCAATATCTATGACAGTAATATGCAACGGGTGGATAACCGCCAGTCCAAGACGGAAAAACAATCGGAAGCACAAAGCCGCTCTGCTAAACAGGAGCATAAAGGTCAGCAGCAGCCGATTGCAGATGAAGCTCCGGACATACCGAAGGCTAAGAAGAAAAGAAAGAGACCCACCATAACCTAAATGATATGGAAGAGTTAAAGCCTTTATCTGATTTTTTTACGGCTATTGAGCAAGATGGCCGTATCAGTATTACACATATAGGGATATATGCTGCCCTGTTAGAGTACAGGGCAAAGATGGGCAATAGCAATCCGATAGTGGCATTCAGTTATGACATTATGAAGATTGCAAAAATATCATCTGCCATGACGTATCATAAATGTGTAAAGGATCTCAATGCCTACGGGTATATACGGTATGAACCCTCATTTAATAAAAACAAGGGGAGTAAAATCTACTTTCCCGAAAGCGATGGGTAGCATGAATTAATTTTTCGGTATAAAGCCCTTCGGGGCTTTTGCTGTTTTAAAGCGGAGGTGTAAGATGGAAAATGAAGTAAAAAGAATTCCGCCGGAAAAAGCAATAGCACTATTAAAAGAAGACGGTATAGAAGTAACAGCTGAACAGGTGAAAGTAATACTGGATTTTATGTATGAGATAGCGGATATTGTAGTAGATCAGTATCTGGCAAAACCTGCCTGAATTTCGTATATTTATAAACGAAATCAGTCTGTTAGATGGTACAACCTTAAGACACTCAAAAGATGAAAATTGCAGATTTATACATACGGGTAAGCACGGATGAACAGGCCGATAAGGGATACTCACAACGGGATCAGGAAGAGCGTTTGCGTAAGTATTGTGAAATCAACCATATTCAGGTACGGAAAGTGATTTATGAGGATCATTCTGCAAAAACCTTTAAACGTCCTTCCTGGACAAAACTGTTGGGCATCCTTCGTAAATCCAGAGGGCAGTCCGATTTGATATTATTTACCAAATGGGACAGGTTCAGCCGAAATGCGGGAGATGCTTATCAGATGATCGGCACGTTGAGAAGATTGGGGGTAGAACCGCAGGCAGTCGAACAACCGCTAGATTTATCAATCCCTGAAAATAAAATGATGCTCGCCTTTTATTTGGCTGCTCCTGAAGTGGAAAATGACAGAAGGGCATTGAATGTATTTCATGGGATGCGCAGGGCTAAAAAAGAAGGTCGCTGGATGGGAACAGCGCCGATTGGATACGTCAATAAAACCAACGAAAGCTGTAAAAAATATATTGCCCCAAGGGAAGTTCAGAGCGATATTATGAAATGGGCGTTCAAAGAGTTGGCAAAAAATATGTTCAGTACCGAGCAGGTTTGGAAAATGGCAAAGGAAAAGGGGCTGAAATGCAGTAAGAATAATTTCTGGACAGCTATCCGTAATCCTATGTATTGCGGTAAAATATTTATTCCTAAATACAAAGATGAAGAAAGTCAATTGGTAATGGGGCAACACGAACCCCTGATATCTGAAGCCTTGTTTTATGATGTACAGGATGTGCTTGACGGTCGTAAAAAAGTGATGCGGGCTAAAATGAAGGTGGATGGTCATTTTCCATTACGTGGATTTGTGATTTGCCCGGATTGCGGACGTATGCTGACCGGTAGCAAGTCGAAAGGGCGTTCCCAGTATTATTATTATTACCATTGCTCTGGTGGCTGTAAATTCAGACACAAGGCCGAAGATATGAATGAAAAGATCGTTTCCGAAATTGGGAAATATGTGTATTCCATTCCTAAACTGAATCTATTTAAAGAAGTCATTACTACGGTATATAAAGCAAAAACCAGAAATAGGATTGGAAATATACAGCAACTCAAAATCCGTTTACAGGATGAAAATAATAAACTGAGTAAAGCCAGAGAACTGCTTTTATGTGGTGATATTGAAGCGGATGATTACCGAATGATGAAAGCGGATGCCGATAAAAAAATAAACAGGCTGGAAGCTAAACTCACAAGTACGATTACAGACACGCAAAACGTGGAACCCCTGTGGGACAAGGCAATCAGCAATCTTTCTCAGTTGGGCTATTTGTATGAAACCGGGACGATTACGCAAAAAAGAAAGATTATTGGTTCGGTCTTTCCTGAAAATCTGACTTTTGACGGATTTGAATATCGAACCACCCGGATCAATGAAGCAATTAAGTATATCACACTGATAGACAAAGACTTAAATGGAAATAAAAAAGGGACAAATTCATCATTTTTGAATTTGTCCCATCAAGTGACCTCGGCAGGATTCAAACCTGCAACCTTCTGAGCCGTAATCAGATGCGCTATTCAGTTGCGCCACGAGGCCGTTTTAATGGGCTGCAAATATATTTCTTTTTAAATTTACCACAAAACCTTGGCATACAAAAATAATGGACCTTTCCACATACATTCGTGATATCCCCAATTTTCCAAAGTCCGGCGTTGTTTTTAAGGACATCACACCGCTTCTGAAAGACCCCAAGGCCCTAACATTGGCAACGGAATCACTTTTGGATTTTATCACTGATGCCAAAGTTGATAAAGTGGTTGGAGTGGATAGTCGAGGGTTTATTTTTGCGCCCTTGTTGGCCCAGAAAATTGGTGCCGGTTTTGTGCCTGTCCGGAAATCTGGAAAGCTTCCTTTTGATACCTTGTCCGAGAGTTATGATCTGGAATATGGAGCGGAAACCCTTCATATCCATTCCGATGCCATTGAAAAAGGGGATAAGGTACTGGTCCATGATGATGTCCTGGCCACCGGCGGAACGGCCAAAGCGGTCTGTCAATTGGTGGAACGGCTCGGGGGCGAGGTGGTTCAGTGCAATTTTTTGATCCAACTGACCTTCTTGAACGGAGCCGATAAGCTCAAAGGATACCCCATCAGGTCATTGCTCCAATATTAATTCCCGCCGTCCAATGCCCTGGTGGTGACATAGTAGCGCCAGCCTATGAGGGCCAGTTGCCACTTTGATGCCTTGGACAGGTCAAGACCCTTTTTGGTGAAAGAGGGAAGAACCGCTTTGTTGATTTTTGCCAAAATCTTGTACAACATGGTTTGTGGTGTTGGATTTACCAAATATACTAAACAGTTGCGGTACTATGGAGTCCACCGACCATTGTTACATGAAAACAAGGGTGATGAGGTGAATTAGAAGCATAACGAAAAACTTTACTATTGCGATCATAGTCCGATTGATTTTTTTAGGTTAAAAAACTAGTGCTGACCGGTTGCATTTTTCGAATATAAAATGATAAGATTCATGTTACCAAACTTTTAGCCCAAAATCAATACAATTGCATACAAGATTGTAGTCTTTTGAACGAGATGCTCCTTGAAAATTAAACATGTTCCTTGTTTAGAGTTTTAAAATGTAATTCCATAGTATGTTTCATGTATTAAACTGTAACTTTTGTAGGGGTGTTTTTAGGTGTTTTTTGAAAACCAAGGGAGGTTTCGTTTCCAAAAGACCATTTTTTGGCCTTTTCGTTTGCCCCCAAAAAAAAAGGAACCACTTTCTAATGAGCGGTTCCTTTCCTTTTTCAGGGATATTTTTTTCTATTTCTTACCCTTTTTTGTAGTAATTTCCACGACCCCATCTTTGGCTTTTTTCCCATATTTCTCAATGGCCATTTCGCCTTTGAGCACATTCATGCTTTTAATATCCTTGGGGGAGATTTTTTGTACGTCTTTGCTGGACACTTTTTTTCCATCTATATAATAGAGCGGTTCGCTGTCCCCATCGTTATCTATATACAAGAAGCTGGCATCTTTTTCAATTACTTCAATATCCTTATCATCATCCGAATTCCTGATGATCATCACCTGTTTCTTCTCGTCCTTGTCTGCCATTTTATTGATTCTGATGACCTTATGGCTTACACTGTCATCATCATCTGAACTAAAATGGATTGAAGTGCCTGTGCCTATTTCTATTTCTTCAATTTCTTCGTCGCTGAGTTTTTTTCCGTTGACGATTACAGTTTTTTTGGCATTGGATCCATCGACCCTGATTTCTGTCTTGCCCGAAGTGGTCCAGGTCACATCATCATCCATTTTATGGATGCGGATCTTGTTGTGCTTGGCATTGCCAAACGAGACCAAGTTGGCCCCATCGTCATAAAAAACAGTGAGTGGGTCTATGGGACCATCTGAATTGGAAGTGTAGTTGCCACTGAATTTTTCTCCCTTGGAATTTTTGCCGCTCAAATTCAAAGTGATCTCAATAATTTCTTTTTCGTCGTTCCTGACCGCTGTGTAGCTGAAATCAATGCCATCTTCGGACAGCTTTTTCTTCATCTTGTCCAAGTCGTCATTGGAAGTGTCCTTGTCGATGGATAGCTCAACGGATTTGTCGTCCATGATGCCTTCAATGCTTTCAGAACTGGAATAACGATATACCTCTTCTACGCTAAAACTGACCAGGAATAGTCCCAGCAGTGGTAGCACGAACAATGTTTTGAACACATTGATTTTTTTGGATTGATTTTGATTTAACATGACTATTCGTTTTTTGATTAATGAATTATAGAATGAATTTGTGATTTTGAATTGCTGACCATCCACTGCCTGTTTCAGCATAAGGTATTGGTAGGTTTTCTTGTTCTCCATTTGGCTGATGGTCTCCGAATCGGCCAAAAACTCCAAGTTTTGTCTTACTGCCCGTGTGTAGAGCCACAGGACAGGATTGAACCATAATACAATTTTCAAGGTTTCCAATAGTAAGATATCCAGTGTGTGGTATTGCCTTGCATGTACCTTTTCATGGGACAGGATGGTCCTAAGCTCTTTGGTGTTGAACAGGGACGGGTTGTAAAAAATGGAATTGAAAAAGGAGAAAGGCGAAATCCGTTTTTCCGTTTCCACATGCAAAAAAGGATGTTCCTTCCAAGTTTTGGCATTTTTGGTCAAGGTTCTCAATGAACTCAATTGAACCAGAAATTTCACCAATAGTAGGGCACACCCGATCAAGTAGACGGCCCAGAGCACATTTTCAAGTGTGAAGAGGGTCTGCACAGGAGCTATCTTGGCAGCATTGGAGTTGCTTGCCAAATTGACCAGGACGGGTTTGGTGGCCACAACCACCTTTTCAATCTTGATCAAGGGAAAGAGGAGGGAGAGAATGAGCCCGGAAAGTAGGAACAACCTGTTTTCCTTGAAAAAGGTGTCCCGCTTCAGGAACAAATGGTAGACCCCCAAAAAAAGGGAGGTGATCAAAACCGTTTTTGCAAAGTACAATAGGATAGGTTCCATTATTTCTTCTTTTCGATGAGGTCAATGATTTCTTGGAGTTCCCTTACCGATATCTTCTCCTCATTCGCAAAATGGGAAACCAGACTTTTGTAGGAATCGTCATAATAGTCGGCTATGGCGGCGTTGACATACTTTTTGCGGTATTGTTCCTTGGTCACCATGGGAAAATAGCGGTGGGTGTTCCCAAAGGCCTCATGGCCCACATATCCCTTTTCTTGTAAATTTCTCACGATGGTGGAGAGGGTGTTGTAATGCGGCTTCTCGCCATCTATCTCTTCCAAAATCTCCTTAACGAAAGCCTTTTTCAGCTTCCAAAGGATTTTCATCACTTCCTCTTCCTTGTTGGTCAATTTTTGCATAGTCTCGGAAATTACAGTCCCAAACATAATACTAATTCCATAGTTAAACAACTATTTTTATAGTTTATTAACTATTTTTATAGTTTTTTATTCTTTCAAGAACACTTTTGGTTGATCAAATCTTCCGCTATTTTTACGCAAAACTCGACTCTTTGGAAAATCTACTTTTTGTTGTGCTGGGGCTTGGCCTTCTTATTGCCGGGGGAAATTGGTTGTTGAAATCGGCAGTGGCCCTATCGCTCAGGTTGTCCATCCCAAAAATTGTGATCGGGATGACGGTGGTCTCCTTCGCCACATCGGCCCCGGAACTTATTGTGAGCGTAAAAGCTGCTTTGGACGGTTTTCCAGATCTTGCCCTTGCCAATGTGGTGGGATCTAACATCGCCAACCTTGGATTGGTACTGGCCATTACCATTATATTGGGGAGTATAGATGTGCGAAAGAGTTTTTATTCCACCGATTGGCCGGTGATGATGGTGGCCTCATTGCTGTTTTGTGGTTTTGTTTACTTTGATGGTGTGCTGCAGCAATATGAAGGAATCATCCTTGTGTCCTGTCTATTTCTCTTTTTGGTGTACCTACTTAGGTTTCAGCAAACGGCCGTTGTGGATGAAAAGCCAGAAGATGATGTTCCGCTACCTTTATATAGAACGGTATTGTTGCTGGGGATAGGGGGAACGGCGCTTTGGGGCGGATCGGAGCTCCTGATCAAAGGAGCTGTGGGCATGGCCTCCGCTTTTGGGGTGAGTGACCGAATCATTGGGATAACCGTGGTTTCAATTGGGACCAGCGTTCCGGAATTGGCAGCTTCAGTGATTGCAGTGCTCAAAAAGGAAAAGGCCATCTCTTTGGGCAACTTGATTGGCTCTAACATTTTTAACCTACTGGCTGTTTTGGGAATAACGGCCATTATCACTCCTATAAATGTAGTGGACAAGGGATTGCTCTATAACGACATCTTTTGGATGCTGGGCATCTCCTTTTTGATATTGCCCTTGGTGTTCTTCCCAAAGGGATTGCGCTTGGGGTGGAAGGACGGTCTTGTGCTTTTGGCCTTTTACGTCACGTTTGTGTATATGACACTAAAATAAAAAACCGCCCCATGGTTGGGACGGCTTTTCATCTATAATCAACAACTAATTTATTTGCTCCCAGTTATATCTTTGCAGACTTTACTGTTTTGATGATCCTGGCCGCAACTTTGTATGGGTCGGCGTTAGAGGCAGGTCTTCTGTCCTCCAGCCATCCTTTCCATCCTTTTTCAACGGTCATGATCGGAATCCTGATGGAAGCGCCCCTATCGGAAACTCCATAGCTGAAATCCTTGATGGAAGCAGTTTCGTGCTTACCGGTCAAACGCTGATCGTTGAACTCACCGTAAACAGCAATGTGCTCAGCGGTAACAGGGCGGAAGGCCTCACATATTTTTTCATAAACTTCTTTGGAACCGGCCGTGCGCAACGTAGTGTTGGAAAAGTTGGCGTGCATACCGGAACCGTTCCAATCCCCTTTGATGGGTTTTGGGTGGTACTCGATGTAGTAACCATACTCCTCGGTCAATCTGTCCAAAAGATAACGGGCAATCCAAACTTGGTCACCAGCGTGTTTGCCACCTTTGGCAAAAATTTGGAACTCCCACTGTCCGCAGGCAACTTCTTGGTTGATTCCTTCAAAGTTGATTCCCGCTTCAAGGCATAGGTCGGCATGACGCTCCACCAAATCCCTACCATGGGTATTTTTACCACCAACGGAGCAGTAGTACAATCCTTGTGGGCCGGGATACCCGCCCATTGGGAACCCGAGGGGCAATTGGGTGTGGGTGTCCATGATAAAGTATTCCTGCTCGAAACCAAACCAGAAGTCATCATTTTCATCATCAATAGTGGCCCTTGAGTTGGTTTCGTGCACAGTGCCATCGGCGTTCAATACTTCTGCCATGACCAAAAAGCCATTATTTCTTGCTGGGTCAGGGAAGATGGAAACAGGTTTCAACAAGCAGTCGGAAGAACCACCTTCCGCTTGCCCTGTTGAGCTTCCGTCGAAGGACCATATGGGACAGTCCTCCAATTTACCACTAAAATTCTCCTCGATTTTAGTCTTGCTCCTCATGTTGGCGGTAGGGAAGTAACCATCCAACCAGATATACTCTAATTTAGATTTGCTCATAATTTTGGTAGTTAATCGTTCTCAAATAATGGAAGCAAAAATAGTTTTTTCATTTAATAATCAATGTTTCATGGGGGTAAAATCACAAAATTCTCGTTATAATTTATAATACCCCTATTTTAGGTGGGGGAAAGTGAAAAAAAAGTATTTTTTCGAACTTATATTATTAAATTGTTAATTGTAATTTTGTCTCCTAAACACAAATGAAATGCCGAAAGTAAGATTTCAAGCCTTGGCCGAAAGCCGTAAAAGGGAACATACATCGATAAGCGAGATTGGAAAACGTTCCGAACTCTTCGGGAAGCATGTTTTCAATGAGGACAAAATGCTCCAATTCCTGACAAGGGAAGCTTTTGAAAATGTAAAATCTGCCATTTTTCAGGGTAATAAGATAGATCGTAAAATTGCCGACCAGGTGGCCGAAGGGATGAAGGCATGGGCCCTGAGCATGGGCGCTACGCACTACACCCATTGGTTCCAACCCTTGACCGGAGCCACTGCCGAAAAGCACGATGCTTTTTTTGACATACTTCCTGATGGTAGGGCCATGGAAAAGTTCGGAGGGGCCCAATTGGTGCAGCAAGAACCCGATGCGTCCAGTTTTCCCAGTGGTGGCATAAGGAATACTTTCGAGGCCCGTGGATATACTGCTTGGGACCCGACTTCCCCGGCATTCATCTATAAGACCACCCTCTGTATTCCCACCATATTTGTAGCCTACACGGGTGAGGCCTTGGACAACAAGGCACCGTTGCTACGGGCATTGCACGCAGTTGACCAAGCAGCGACAGGTGTTGCCCAGTATTTTGACAAAAATGTGAGAAAGGTCTATGCCACTTTGGGCTGGGAACAAGAATATTTTTTGGTGGACAAAGCATTGGCCAAATCGCGTTTGGACCTTACCATGACCGGAAGGACCCTCGTGGGCAATTTTTCTGCCAAGGGCCAGCAGTTGGACGACCATTATTTTGGAGTGATACCACCCAGGGTTTTGAGCTTTATGAGCGACTTGGAAAAGGAATGCACCAAATTGGGCATCCCAGTCAAGACCCGCCATAATGAGGTAGCTCCCAATCAATTTGAACTTGCACCCGTTTTCGAGGAAGCCAACCTCTCCGTGGACCACAACCTATTGTTGATGGACGTCATGGAAGAGATTGCGGACCGCCACCATTTTTCAGTGCTGTTCCATGAAAAACCCTTTGCAGGGATCAACGGCTCTGGAAAGCACAACAACTGGTCCCTCGCCACCGATACCGGGGTGAACCTGCTCAGTCCAGGGAGCACGCCCATGAAAAACCTTCAGTTTTTGACCTTTTTCGTGAATACCATAAAAGCAGTGGACACCTATGAGGAGCTTTTGCGCGCCTCCATCGCCTCTGCTAGCAACGACCACAGATTGGGTGCCAACGAGGCCCCGCCGTCCATCCTTTCCATTTTTATTGGAAAACAATTGAGTAATGTACTGGATGAACTCGAAGGCGTTTCCAAAGGAAAACTGTCCCCCGAAGAAAAGACGGAGCTCAAACTCAACGTGGTGGGCAAAATCCCGGAAATCCTGTTGGACAACACCGATAGGAACCGTACATCCCCCTTTGCCTTCACAGGAAACAAGTTTGAGATGAGAGGTGTGGGCTCCAAGACCAATTGCGCCAAACCGATGACCATCCTCAACACCATCGTGGCCAAACAACTCACCGACTTTAAAAAGGAAGTGGATGTACTGATCGACAAGAAAGGCCTGAAAAAGGACGAGGCCGTTTTCAATGTGCTTCGTGAATACATCAAGACCTCCAAGCGTATCCGTTTTGAGGGCGATGGTTACGGAATGGAATGGCAGGAAGAGGCCAGAAGGCGCAAATTGAGCAACAACAAAAACACCCCGGAGGCCCTGCAAGTGATCACCTCCAAGGAGAGTTTGGAACTTTTCAAGGAAATGGGCGTAATGAGCGAAGTGGAACTCAAGGCCCATCAAGAAGTGGAGTTGGGAGCCTATATTTTCCATATCCAGATTGAAGGAAGGGTGCTCGGGGAAATGGTCTATAACCACATCATCCCTGCCGCTATCCGATACCAAAATATTTTGTTGAAGAACGTAAGTGGCCTGAAAGAGGTCTATGGAGCGGCCCATAAAAATGTGGCCGAAAGCCAGTTGAACATCTTGGAGCAGGTAGGAGAGCACATTGTCCAGATCAAAAAGCTGACCGATGAGATGATCGATGCCAGAAAACGTGCCAATGGGATGGCCATGAGCAACAAAAAGGCCCAAGCCTATTGCAACAATGTAAAACCCTATTTTGAGAAGATCAGGGAACAGTCCGATAAATTGGAAAAATTGATTGCGGACGATCTTTGGCCCTTTACGAAATACAGGGAATTGCTATTTGCCAAATAATAAGAGCTGCAAAAATGAAAACCTACGGAGAGCTGTCGATTAATTGATGGCTTTCCGTTATTTTTGCCCAAACCCATTTTTATGTCATCCGACACGAGTAAAAGATATGCCCAGAGAGGGGTTTCCGCTTCCAAGGAAGATGTGCACAGTGCCATCAAGAACATAGACAAAGGACTTTTTCCCAAGGCTTTTTGCAAAATCGTCCCAGATTATTTGACCGGTAGTGAAGACCATTGCCTTGTGATGCATGCCGATGGTGCCGGAACCAAATCCTCCTTGGCCTATATGTACTGGAAGGAGACGGGTGACCTGTCCGTTTGGAAAGGGATAGCCCAGGATGCCCTGATCATGAACGTGGACGACCTGATCTGTGTGGGGGCAACCGATAATATCATGCTTTCCTCCACCATCGGAAGGAACAAGAACCTGATTCCCGGCGAAGTCATTTCAGCAATCATCAATGGTACGGAGGCATTGATTTCCGACCTGAAAAAGCACGGCATCACCATCCATTCCACAGGTGGGGAAACGGCCGATGTGGGCGACTTGGTACGGACCATAATCGTGGATTCGACCGTTACTGCCCGTATGAAAAGGAGCCAGGTGATCGATAATGCCAATATCGTTGCAGGTGATGTCATCGTGGGCCTCGCTTCCTATGGAAAAGCGACTTATGAGACCGAATATAACGGCGGAATGGGCAGCAATGGGCTTACCTCTGCCAGGCATGATGTTTTTGGAAAATATCTGGCCCAAAAATATCCCGAAAGCTATGATGCTTCCGTTCCTGAAGAGTTGGTATATTCTGGTCAGACCCAGTTGACGGATGTCGTTCCGGGCTCACCTTTGGATGCCGGAAAATTGGTGCTGTCTCCCACAAGGACCTATGCGCCCATCATCAAAAAGATACTGGAAAGCTATTCCTCCAAGGAAATCCACGGGATGGTACACTGTAGTGGGGGAGCACAGACGAAGATCCTTCACTTTGTGGACAACCTTCATATCATCAAGGATAATATGTTCTCCGTACCACCGCTGTTCAAATTGATCCAAGAGCAATCCGGTACTGATTGGAAGGAAATGTACCAGGTTTTTAATTGCGGACACCGCATGGAACTCTATGTAAATGAGAAGGTTGCTGAGGATATCATCAAGATTTCCAAAAGTTTTGAGGTAGATGCCCAAATCATAGGTAGAGTTGAACCATCGGAAACCAAAAAGCTGACCATCCAGAGCGAGTACGGCAAGTTTCACTATTAGCATACGATTCCTTTTAGTTTAGCGTTCTTTATTATAAACCTCTAGCTATGGAAAGAAAGCAATTTCTGAGAAGTTTGGGTGCAGGTGCTGCATTTGCCCTTACTTTTCCCTGTCTGCATGGATGTTCCAAGGACGAAATTGATGGAAATCTTGAAGAAGTGCCCACAGGCGTGGATTTTACAGTAGATCTTACTTCCCAAGAAGCCCAAGCACTAGCGACAAATGGAGGGTTTATTTTGAAGAATCTGGTCGTTGTGGCCAGAAACCTGCAGGGAGAATATGTGGCGGCCAGTCAGGTATGCAGCCATGAATCCTATGATCAAGTAAGGTTCGTGAACCAGGATGGTGGTATTTTCTATTGCGATGTCCACGGATCACGTTTTGGACAGGATGGAACGCCGTTGAACAAAGTGGACAGTAAACCTGCCCGTGCCCTCAAAGTGTTCAATACCGAACTTGATGGATCCCTGCTGCGAGTATTTGAGTAATTTGTAGTCCCAAATCTTATGAAACGATTGTTGACCTTATTGCTATTGGTATGTCTTGGCACCCTGCATGCACAGGAGTGGCAGGAGAGTTATGCCAGTGCATTGGATAGGGCAAATACCACTGACAAACCCATTGTTCTCGTGTTTTCCGGTTCCGATTGGTGCGCTCCCTGCATCCGTTTGAAAAAAAAGATCCTGGATTCGGAGGAATTCAAGGTTTATGCTACCGAAAACTACGTGCTGTACAATGCCGATTTTCCCCGAAAAAAACAAAACCAGCTTCCCGAAGATAAATCGGGTGTGAACAAAACGCTGGCCGAAAAATACAATCCCAAAGGATACTTTCCCTTGGTCGTGGTCTTGGACAAGAACGAATCTGTTTTGGGAGAAACAGGGTTCAACCCTAGGCTTACCCCAGAAAAATATATTTCACTCCTCAACAAGTTCATCAAATGAAAGCGATCACCGTTTTTTTGTGCAGCCTTTCCTGTCTATTGTCCTTGGGGCAATTGGGACAGAAGGATGTCACTGTAAAAAAGACGCTCAAGTTGATGGGGACCCGTTTTGAGGTCACCGTGGTGGCCCCGAACGAGGAAATAGGCTATATCAACATTGATGAGGCCGTTTCCGAAATACAACGTATTGAAAAGATCATATCTTCGTGGGATGAAAACTCCGAGACTTCGCTCATCAACAAAAATTCAGGCATAAAGCCAGTGAAGGTGAGTCCAGAGCTTTTTGGCCTTATCGAGCGTTCCATACGGATCTCCGAAATCACTGATGGCGCCTTCGACATCACCTATGCGTCCATGGACAACATCTGGAAGTTCGATGGCAGTATGGAAAGTGCACCCAAGGAAGAGGATATCCAAAAAGCTGTGGCAAAGATCGGATACAAGAAAATTGTTTTGGACCAAAAGAACCAAACCGTGTTCTTGCCTGAACCGGGCATGTGTATCGGGTTTGGGGCCATTGGAAAGGGATATGCTGCTGACAAGGCCAAAGAGCTCATGGTTTCCAAGGATGTAAAAGGGGGCATCATCAACGCTTCTGGCGACCTGACCACTTGGGGGACCAAAGTGACAGGGGAGAAGTGGCTGGTAGGCATCGCCAATCCGTTGAGCAAGGACAAAGTGTTCAGTTGGTTACCCGTCATCGAATCGTCGGTGGCCACGTCGGGCAATTACGAAAAGTTCATCACCCTGAACGGAAAAAAATATTCCCATATCATCGATCCTAGGACAGGATACCCCACAACGGGGGTCAACAGCGTGTCCATTTTTGCAAAACAGGCAGAACTTTGTGACGCTTTGGCCACGGCCGTTTTCATCATGGGAAGGGATGTTGGCCTGCACATGATCAACCAGATGGATGGGGTAGAGGCCGTGGTCGTGGACTCGGACAACAAAATTCACAAGAGTTCGGGGATCATATTCGACATGAATCCGTAAATTTAGACCATGGTCAAAGCGATGTTTTTTCTCTTGGTATTGCTCCTTTCAAGTTCCTGTGTGGCCGTGCGCGAGTACGACAAGGCCTATCTGAACGATGCAGAGATGCAATTGGGCGCTAGGGCCAGTGAACGCTTTGAGACTAATTTCCACATCTACCGGGAAGCATCCGCCGGGGCCAATGGAGGCAAAACAGGGGGCGGTTGTGGCTGTAATTAAATGCTACGGGACACTATGAAACATTGCATCAAAAGATCAGGAGTCGCCAAAAGGACACTGTTCTGTTTTGGATTGCTCTTTCTTTGCTCTATGGCGGCCCGTTCGCAGCAGACCGGCACCTCTTACCAAAAACGTGTTCTGGAGACAAGTGAGGTCGATCTGTTGTTCAGTTATTACAAGCAGGATGGGCAAAATGCCGCGGTGACTGGGGGCGAGGGAACTGAAGAGTTGACCGATGCCACTTCCAGCATTGTACTGCGGATGCCCATGAACGAGAATGATATTTTAACGGTGGATGTCGGCCTTTCGGCCTACACTTCTGCCTCTTCCAGCAACGTGAACCCTTTGGATGGCGGACTCAGTGTTTCCCCATTTGATGCCTCTTCGGGGGAATCCAGGAAGGACCTTTTGACCTATATCAACCCCAGCTATCAGCACAGTTCCGATGACAGGAATTCCATCTGGAGCGCCAATGCCTATTTTTCCACGGAGTACGATTATCTGTCCCTTGGTTTTGGAGGGAGCTATACCCGTTTGTTCAACGAGAAGAACACAGAACTGACCTTGAGCGGCCGGGTGTTTTTGGACAAGTGGAACCCGCAATATCCCATTGAACTACGTGAAGGTTTTTTTGATGATCGGATTACCGGGAACGGCACTTATAACCCCATTTTTTCGGAATTTGAAAAGGAGAACAGAAACTCCTATTCGCTTTCGTTGAACTTTTCACAGATTATGGGAAAAAAATTGCAAGGTGCCTTGTTCATGGACCTTGTTTCCCAGAACGGATTGTTGAGCACGCCTTTCCAGCGGGTGTACTTTGCGGATTTTGAAGATTTTTATATCGATGATTTCCAATTGGCGGACAATGTGGAGCAATTACCGGACAGTAGGTTCAAAATACCCTTCGGGGGCAGGTTGAACTACTATCTGAACGACTTGGTAGTGTTACGTTCCTATTACCGTTTTTATTGGGACGATTGGGGGATTACTTCCCACACGGCCAGTTTGGAGGCACCCTTCAAGGTAACGGACAAGTTCATCCTGTATCCCACCTATCGCTATTACACCCAGACCGCAGCAGATTATTTTTATCCCAAAGAGGAAGCACTGTCCACAGATACCTATTATACTTCGGATTATGATCTATCGGATTACAATGCCCATCAATATGGGATGGGAGTGCAGTACCGCGACATTTTTGCCTCGGCCAAAGTGTTCAGTTTTGGCCTGAAGACCATCGACCTCCGTTTTAGCCAATACGACCGAAGTGATGGCCTCAATGCGTTCATCGTTACGCTCGGAACTACTTTTGTGGGGAACTGACCCAATTTTGTTGGAAAGGAATCCAACTAAAAAATCGTAAATTCGCATCCCTAAGGAAGATTGATCTATGCTTGACAAACTCAATATCGTAAAGCAGCGTTTTGATGAGGTTTCCGACCTTATCATCCAGCCCGATGTCATTTCGGACCAGCAGCGGTATATTAAATTGAACAAGGAATACAAGGACTTGAAAGCCCTTGCGGAAAAACGCGAGGATTATATTTCCCTGACCAATAACATCAACGAGGCCGAGGAGATCATCGCCGATGGCAGTGATCCCGAAATGGTGGAAATGGCCAAGATGCAGCTCGATGAGGCCAAAAGTGCCCTGCCCAAGTTGGAAGAGGAAATCAAGTTCCTACTGATTCCAAAAGATCCCGAGGATGCCAAGGACGTGGTGATGGAGATCAGGGCCGGGACCGGAGGCGACGAGGCCAGTATCTTTGCGGGGGACCTGTTCCGCATGTACACCAAATACTGTGAATCCAAAGGATGGAAGACCAACGTCATCGATTTGAGCGAAGGCACCAGTGGCGGATACAAGGAAATCCATTTTGAGGTCACGGGAGAGGATGTGTACGGTACCTTGAAATTTGAAGCGGGCGTGCACCGAGTGCAGCGTGTGCCCCAGACCGAGACACAAGGTAGGGTGCATACCAGTGCGGCAACCGTGATGGTGATTCCCGAAGCGGAGGAATTTGATGTGCAGATAGACCCCAAAGAGGTCCGTATCGATTATTTCTGTTCGTCAGGACCTGGAGGACAATCGGTGAACACCACCTATTCCGCGGTACGTTTGACCCACCTTCCCACAGGTATCGTGGCCCAGTGCCAGGACGAAAAATCCCAACACAAGAACAAGGACAAAGCCTTTAAGGTACTCCGTTCGAGGTTATATGATATGGAACTGGCCAAAAGGCAGGCCGAGGATGCCGCAAAACGAAATTCACAGGTGAGCAGTGGGGACCGTTCGGCCAAGATCCGAACGTACAATTATCCACAGGGAAGGGTCACCGATCACAGGATCGGGCTTACCCTGTATGACCTGCAGAACATCATGAACGGCGATGTCCAAAAAATAATCGATGAGCTGATGTTGGTGGAAAACACCGAAAAACTGAAAGAGGCTTCGGAGATTTTTTAAACTTTTTATTGACTGGTCTTGTATGTCAGGTCGAGCGCAGTCGAGAACCTTTTGAAATGAAGACAGAACATCTAATTTCGCAGATCCGTCAGAAAAAATCGTTTCTCTGCGTTGGTCTTGACACGGATTTGGACAAGATTCCAGCACATTTACTGGACGACGAAGACCCCATTTTTGCTTTCAACAAGGCCATTATCGATGCTACACATCCCTATTGTGTGGCCTACAAGCCAAACATTGCCTTCTATGAGGCCTATGGGTTGAAGGGTTGGAAATCCTTGGAGCGTACCTTGGAATACCTGAACGTCAACCATCCAGAAATCTTCACCATAGCCGATGCAAAACGGGGTGATATCGGGAATACTTCCACGCGCTACGCAAAGGCCTTTTTCGATACGATGGATTTTGATTCCATCACTATTGCACCCTACATGGGCAGGGATTCCGTGGAGCCTTTTTTGGAGTTTGGGGACAGACACACCATTTTGTTGGCTTTGACTTCCAACCAAGGAGCGTTTGATTTCCAGACCCAAAAAGTGGGGGACAGGGAACTGTATAAAGAAGTTCTGGCCACCTCGAAGACCTACAAAGGTTCAGAAAGGTTGATGTATGTGGTCGGGGCGACCAAGGCATCTTTCTTGAAAGAAATTAGGCAAATAGTACCCGAGAGCTTTTTATTGGTCCCTGGGGTCGGTGCCCAAGGAGGAAGTTTGCAGGAAGTCTGTAAATACGGCATCACCAAGGACATAGGACTCTTGGTCAATTCCTCGCGCGGTATTTTGTATGCCTCGAATGGGCAGGATTTTGCGCAAGTCGCTGCGAAAAAGGCAAAGGAAATCCAAGGAGAAATGGAGTTGGAGTTGGCAAAACTACCTTAACTCAACCCAGACTTTCCAATGTCTTTTTGATGCTCTGCGCCTTTCTTTTGAAAAATTCGCCAAGATGCATGTCGGCCTGTGACACGTTGGCCGCCTTTTCAACAAAGTTGTTGTACATAACTTCCAGAACATAGATTGCCTGGTTTCCGCTGGTGATCGGGGTAACTGCCCCTACTTTGCAATATTGATTGTCCATTGTTCCCAAGATTTGTTATGCTAAAGATACGTCCAAAACGGACTTGTGGATGATGCCTTCCGATGATATATGTCTAGAAATCAGGTATTTTATCTAAAATTTAACGAAACCGACCTCCATGAGTACATTTTCTCACATTTCTTTAGATTTAAATTAACGTACCTTTAATATAAGTATGGATGGCTACAAAAACCGATAGTGTATGAAAAGAGTGGTATTTTTTGCATTTATGGTCTTCGCGGTGTCAAATGCACAGGAAAAGGATGCCTGCAACTGTTGTTCAGAAGAGCAGCGGACATTTGACTTTTGGATAGGGGAATGGGAGGTAGTGAATTCCACTGATGGCAAGCCTGCTGGCACCAGTATCATCAGTAAGGAAGAGGGCGGCTGTGTGATCAGGGAAAACTGGACCAGTGCCAATGCGGGGTACACGGGCACTAGCTTGAACTTTTACAACAAGGATACCCAACAATGGGAACAGCTCTGGGTGGACAATTCCGGTGCTTATTTAAAATTGATAGGGGATAGGAGGGACAATCAAATGATATTGGTATCCGATGAATTTACCAAAGATGATGGGAAGAAGTACCGCAATCGGATCACTTGGACCCAAAACAGCGATGGTACCGTTCGGCAGTTATGGGAGGTGCTGCAAGGTGAAAAAGTGGTATCCACTGCCTTTGATGGCCTTTACAAAAAGCAATGAACAAAAAAACCGGTGTGGCCCACCGGTTTTTTAAACTAACTAACTCAAAAAAATGCTAACTCAGATAACTAACTCGTTGCAAAATTCCTGTTTAACCTTCAGCAAGAGGTTAATTTAACTTTAGGAATATGTTATACTTGTTCTCTTTTATTGAGTTTATAACGGGCTTATTTTCCACTTATTGCGTTATTGTGAAAAAATTGTGATTAATCTTGAAGGGAAAACACCCTTTTTAACAAATCCGTTGTTCTGGACGATACTTTTGTTCTGATTTCCTTTTCCTCCAAAGCGATCATGGTATATACGCCCTCCAAGGCCTCATTGGTCGTATAGTCGGTCAGGTCAGGGTTTACGTCATTGGTGAGCGGCAGGTTGTTGTACTTCGTGATGATGTTGCTCCAGATTTTATCGGCCCCGACTTTTTGGAACGAATTTTTGATGATCGGGTTGAATTTCCCGTACAATTGGGTTTTCGTTGACCGCTCCAAGTATTGTGTAGCAGCATTATCGGCCCCCAACAGAATCTGTTTGGCATCGTTGAAAGTGATTCCCTTCACGGCATCCACAAAAATAGGGGTAGCCTCACCAACGGCATCCTCAGCTGCACGGTTGATGATTTTGAGCCCTTCATCGGCCAAACTTCCCAAACCTACATCCCTAAGGGTCTTGTCCACTTTTTGAAGCTCTTCGGGGAGTAGGATCTTTACGAGTTCGTTCCTGAAAAAACCATTTTCGTTGGCCAGTTTGTTCACCTGTTTCTCAATGCCCATGTTGAGGGCCTCGCGAAGTCCTTGGGCTATTTCGGCATTTCCGATTCCTGTGGTTCCCTGGGGTAGTTGGTTGACCACCTGTTGGAGTTCCGTACATCCCACCAATTGGAAGGCCAATAGGCATAGCAGTGTTCGTTTCATGATATTCTTTTTATAGTTGGGATGAAAATACTACGAAAAACCAAAAACAAACACGACCCAAGGAGTTTTTTCTTTGGGTCAAATGCCGGACACAGTTATAGTTTGGTCAATGTAACCCTAGAAGTTTAGGTTTACAGCTTGCGTTGAGTGGAATATTCAATAGCGTGGCACTTTGAATATTCCTTCGGAAATGATGACCGAATCCACCAATTCCACAGTTCCGCCACTGACATCGTACCATTTTAAAGTGCCAGAGAATGATCCACTGACATGGGAATCCGTGATTTCCGTGAATTTCACGGTCGCCAAATCATAAAGTTGTGTGGCTGTGGTGTTCAACACGGCGATGTAAATGTTCCCTTCCGCATCAAAGTAGCTCATGTTAAAAGCAGAATCCGGTGTTCTGTCGCCCTGGCCTTGGATATTGGTGTAGGATGTTCCTGCCACAATATTCTCCATATCCCCGATAAGAATGGAGAACCTATTGGTCAGTCCCGTTTCAAAAATAGTGTCTATCCCCCCAATGTTCATTGCATGCACGCCAGATTGCTCATCATGGTCGATGATTCCCGTGAGATTGATTTGGGTATCCGGTTTGAAAACATAATCAACCTGGTTTCCATCAACTTTGAAACGGAAATAATAATCACTGTCAGTTTCGTCAGTCCCGTTGTCACTTTTTGAACAACTGAAAAGGAACAAACTTGCAATCAGAAAGATGGAAAGATACTTGTATGGATTTTTCATTGGATATTATTTGTGCGGAACCCATTATAGGGTTGGATATTTTAGCGGGTATTCAGTTTGCAGTTTTCTTTGTACTCTTTATCCACCAGTTGTCTGAATTTTGCAATCTCGTTCGATTCCCTGTACTTGCCTTCCAATTCGTCCATCGCTTCTTCCCTTGCGGTGTCAATGGCGCCAAGTCCACCTTTAAGGGCATCTTGCATGGTCTCGCATTGTAGTTCGGCAAACTTTTTGGCATCACTTTCCATGGAACTTCCACAGGAAAACATAAGGAATGCAAACGATACGGTCATCAAAAGGAATGATCTAGATCTCATAAGGTTGTGTTTTAGTTGTGTAGTTTGTTGTTTTTTTCATTTTTGTCCATAAAGTATCCGATGGCTCCGCCCACCAAGGCAAATACAACGATGCTCACCAGCACGTTGAAGACAATGTCCCAGCCATTGCCCACATATTTGTCGTATTCATCCACTATGGTCGTGAAATTCTTTAGGTAGCTGAACATCCCAGTGTTCCCATAAAGGCTTCCATAGTTTTGGACCATGTCCGACTGGAAGTAATAACTCAACGGAATGCCCAACAGGGCCCCGAGCAGCCCGAAGGTCACCATTCTGCCTTTCTTTTGATTGAAAGCAAGATAGGACCCCAAATAGACGATGATCCCTAAAGGGATAAAAATCAGGGTCAACACGATCAGGGCCACCCTGACCCCGATTGGGGGTAATTTGAATTTCTGTGCGATGGTGCTGCAAACGCCCAAAAGTGATTTTTCGGAGCGGGTGAAAAAGTGGATGACGGTTTCCTTGTCCATGTTGTGAGGTTTGGTTCTTTATATTCCAAAACTAGGGGAACCGCCACACCCACAAAACCCCTAATGATCCTGTGGTCGGGTATTTTTATTTTGTGCAGGGGAGCGTTTATTTTTTGCTAAAATGTGTACTTTCATCATTCCTTGACTTTACGCTAAATGGATGCTTTTGTAAAACGCATATTGTGCTTGCTCGCCTTTGTTGCCTTTGTTCTGCCCATATCTGCACAACAGTTCCAGAAAGAGTTGGATTCCCTTTCCCGATTGATGGAGAATCGGTCGTTAACTGATACCGCCACCATTGACCTTAGGAACCACTACACCAAACAGGCCCTTTTCGCAAATCCTGCGGACACTACATTATTGGACTTTGCTGAAAAAACCCTTGAAATTTCAACGAAAATGGGGTATGGAAAGGGAACCATGCTTGCCTATGAACGCTTGGCCCTCATCCATCAATATTCCTTTTCCAACCCATATAAGGCCCAGGAATACTATCATAAGGCCCTTGCCTTGATGGAGAAGGACAAAAGGCTGAAACCCTACGGATGGAGCATCTACGGGGGAATTGGCACCCTCTACTACGAGCAGGAAGAATATGGGAAGGCACTGGACTTTTTCAAACAGGTGTTGAAACACGACAAGAACCTTGAGCTGACCGCCACGGCCAACATGGCCAATATTTATGGTTCAATCAACCAATTGGACTCCGCAATCTATTATTACAACAAGGCCCTTGACATGGAACAGGTGAAGGACAACCCTACTTACAGGGCCAATCTTCACAGCAACCTTTCCCTGATCTATGGACAGGACGGCCAAGTGGATTCTGCATTGGTCTCCGCAGAGAAAAGTATTGCGCTGATTGAACAATATGGAATCGAATTTGTGCGGCCCACCGCCTATGCCAATGCTTCCATGGCCTATATGGGCAACAACGACTATGAAATGGCCGAAAAATATGCAAAGTTGTCGTTGGAACTGAGCGATGCGCAGGGAAATCTGTTTTTACAAAAATCGGCATGGGGAACCTTGGCCGATGTGTATGCGGCAAAGGGCAATTTTTCAGAAGCTTTGGACGCCTACAAAAAATTTTCCACGTTGAAGGACAGTCTCAATGGGCAGAACAGAAGGGTGGAGATCAACCGAAAGCAATTGGAATTTGATTTTGAAAAGGAACGGACCGTCACCAAGGCAGAGATCGAACGACAGACCACCATAAAAAGGGCGACCCTTTTGGGCGGTGGAGGCCTGCTTCTGGCATCGGTCTTTGGTTTTATGCTGTACAAACGCCGAAGGGATGATCTTGAGCAGAAAAGGGAAGCGGAGTTTAGGGCATTGGTCTCCGATACTGAGCTCAAGGCACTCAGGGCCCAGATGAACCCCCATTTTATCTTCAACTCCCTGAATTCCATTGGGGATTATATTTTAAAGAACGACACCGAAACGGCAATGGAATACCTCACCAAGTTCGCCAAATTGATGCGAATGGTGCTCGAAAATTCAGAATTCAAAGAAATCCCGTTGTCCGAAGATTTGAAATTTCTTGATCTCTATCTTCAAGTGGAGAGCAAAAGACAACCAGGTAAGTTTTCCTATGAAATCATAGTGGAAGAAGACTTGGATACGGAAAATATTGCAGTACCCCCCATGATGCTACAACCATTCATCGAGAACAGCATTTGGCATGGATTTGCCCAAAAAGCCGATAGGGGACACATTTCCATTGGCATTGCCAAACAAGGAAACATGCTTTTGTGCACGGTGGATGATGATGGACAGGGTAGGCAGACGGAAGACAGTGTTTTGGCAACAAAAAAATCGTTTGGGGTGGCCATTACCGAAAGCCGATTGGAAATCCTGAACGCACAGAAGAACACCCAAGGCAAATTGGACATTTTGGACAAAGGACGTGACAAGGGCACCCGTGTGGAGGTGAGCCTACCTTTGGAGACCATTTTTTAAACAGACAGAGAATAAGATGACCGTAGCCATAATCGATGACGAACAGCACTGCATAGACCGTTTGATGCACTTGCTCGAACCGCATTCGGACCATGTGGAAATCGTCAGTTACAATACAATGGATGCGGCCCAAAAAGGAGTGGATTACCTACGTCCCGATGTTGTTTTTTTGGATGTACAGCTCCATGACAGAACCGGTTTTGATTTTCTTTCATCGGTGACCTATCGCGATTTTAGCCTCATCTTCACCACAGCTTATGAAAAGTACGCCATCGAGGCCTTCAAATTTTCGGCCATCGCCTATCTGCTAAAACCTGTGGACCGGGACGATTTTGAATTCGCCTTCCAAAAAGCACTGGACAAAACGGAACAGGCCCAACTGAATGATAGGATCAACGTGCTACTGTCCAATCTTTCAAAGGGGGATAGCCCAAAAAGGATTTCAGTTCCCCACAAAGAGGGGTATATTTTTATCACGGTCACCGATATTGTCAGGTGTCAGGCCGATGTGAACTATACCCATATCTTTACTTCGGACGGGAAAAAATACACGGCCTCAAAGACCTTGAAGCATTTTGAACAGCTGCTGGACGGGCATCAATTTTTTAGGACACACAATTCGCACCTCATCAATCTGGGTTTTGTGGCCTCCTACCATAAAAATGGGTATGCCATTCTTTTTGATGGTACCAAGATCGAGGTTTCCACACGGAGAAGGGACGCTTTTGTGAAAGCATGTGGCCAACACTGATTTATTTATTTTCTACCCATAACAAGTTGGGGCAAACCTAAATGGTAAGGGCAAACTATCAAGAAAGACTGCTCAACAGCGAGATCAGTTTTTGCTTGGTAATCGGTTTCACGATATAGTCGGATACCTCACTGATGTTCTTGGCCCTTTCCACATCAGAAGGATCTACTGATGAAGAGACTACATAGATATGGACTCTTTTCCCTAATCGAGGTTTTAGCAAAATGTAGTTTTCAAGAAACTGCCACCCATCCATGATGGGCATGGTCAAATCCAAAAGTATCACATCAGGTATCAGGTTGGGGTCGCCAATGGAGGATTCCAAGAAATTGATGGCTTCCCTTCCGTTGGAGAAAATCCTTATGGATTTTACGAGATTGATGGAAGAAAGAGTACGTTGGACAATAAATTGGTAGGTGTCATCATCGTCAACAAGGAAGAGCGTATCAATTTCTTTCATAAGATTCATTTTTATGGAACTGCACAAAGAAAGTGCTCCCTTTTTCAAGCTCACTTTCTGCATATATGCTACCTCCCATGGTCTCTATCTGCGTTTTGGTGATAAAAAGGCCAAATCCTTTGGCATCGTGGTTGTCATGGAATGTTTTTCGCAACCCAAATAATTTCTTTTCATTGGCCGCCATGTCTATTCCTATGCCATTGTCCTTGACCTTCATGTGTACTTCCCCGTTCTTTAGGTAGCTTTCCAACTCCACTTTCAAATTTCTCTTCGGGGAGCGGTACCGGATGGCATTGCTCAGCAGATTGTGCATAATGCTCATCAAGTATTTTTTCGGATAATGGATTTCCGGTGCTTTGTCAAAATTGCCTTCAATGGTAATATCTGGATATATGACATCAACATTTAGACTTTCCATGGTTTTTTGAAAACATTCATCGAACCGCAATTTTTCCTTTTTGATATCTACGTCCTGCCTGATCTGCAGGGACTCCACCAGTTCATTGAAGGTTTCGTTCAGGATATGGACCGGTTTGGCCAATTTATCGATGAGGGTCCTTTGATCTTCAAGTGAATCGCTTTCCTTTATCATCGAGGTGAGCAAAAGCAGGTTGGAAAGAGGGGCCCTTAGGTTATGGGAGACAATGAAACAAAAATCTTCCAACTGCTTGGTCCTCTGTTTCAGCTCCAGTTCTTGGTTTTTCTGCTTGGTGATGTCAAACCGAATGGACACATATTGGTAGGGCTTTCCGTTTGCACCAAGGTAGGGAACAATGGTGGTATAGACCCAATAGTGGGAACCGTCCTTTGCACGGTTCCTTATTTCTCCGCTCCAAACTTTTCCTTGGGCGATCGTACGCCAAAGATTTGTAAAAAAATCCTTGCCATGATAACCAGAGTTGATGATCCGATGGTTTTGTCCCACCAGCTCTTCCCTCGCATATTGGGAGATTTCACAAAACTTGTCGTTTACATAGGTGATATCTCCTTTGGTGTCCGTAAAAGCTACAATGGCAGATTGGTCCAGGGCAATTTTTTGTTGTTCCAGGTCGTTGAAGACACCCTCTAGATACTTGAACAGACTGAGTTTGTCGGATTCTTTGCTTAACATGGGCAAAGGCATTGATTAGGTTGATGCAAAGGGGGGGAACATTCTACCATTACAATGATATGAAATTATACAATCAATTCCTACACGCCTTGGCTCCATTTTAATACCGCATTTGACAACGGAACCATCTAGGCTTCATGGATGGACCCAAATTGAGCACCATCAAATTTCAGTTGAAAAGGAACTGTGGAGTATCTGGAAAATTTTAGAAGCCCAAGAACACAAGGAACTTTCCGGGATTTTTTTTACGTGCAAGGTCATATCCAATATGTACATTTTCAACATAACATAGAAAGGATGGGGAAATGCCCTGGTGGCTAATATATCCCATATCAAAAAATATATGCGCGTTGAGAAATCAGACATCTGGAAATGATGTTTACCTTAGTGTCATGACCAAACAGATACCTGACATCACAAAATCCTCTGGGGAAAGGGCACAGTTTTCGTTGGATAAATTACAGCGATCCTTGAAACATAGCGGAGCCAGTGACGACCTGATCGAGGAAATCATCCATCGTGTGGAGGAAGAATTGTATCCAGGGATCTCCACTAGGGAAATCCACAACAGGGCCTATGCACTTTTGAAGAAAAAAAAGTCACTCTTCGCCTCAAAATACAAGCTGAAAAAGGCCATTTATGAACTGGGACCGACCGGTTTCCCTTTTGAACGCTTTATCAGTGGCATCCTGCACTATTCCGGTTACGAGACCAAGGTGGGCGAGGTGCTTCAGGGAACCTGCGTTTCCCATGAAATAGACGTGTTGGCCATCAAAAATGGCACCCTCAACATTATCGAATGCAAGTTCCATGGAGAAGATGGGCTCAATTGCAATGTGAAAGTACCCCTCTATATCCATTCCAGGTACAATGATGTGAAAGTGCCCTTGGAATCCAAAAAGGACAAGACCTACAGGGAAACATTGGGTTGGGTGGTCACGAACACCCGATTTACCGTGGATGCCCTCCAATACGGAAAATGTGCTGGACTATATCTGTTGAGTTGGGACCATCCCAATGGAAATAGCATAAAGGATAGGATAGATCGATTGGGGCTTTATCCCATAACCGTTTCCACATTATTGTCCGAAAAGGAAAAACATTT
Source organism: Flagellimonas hadalis (assembly GCF_007785775.2). GTDB lineage: Bacteria > Bacteroidota > Bacteroidia > Flavobacteriales > Flavobacteriaceae > Flagellimonas > Flagellimonas hadalis. The sequence goes on along the minus strand of NZ_VNIK02000007.1, from coordinate 76,766 downwards.
TCTGCTGAACAGGGATGTGGTGTTGTGCAAACAGCTGGTCCAAGAGCATTTCTTTTTGGATCATTTAGGAGTTTCCAATGGCAGGAAGACCAGGATATTGGCGGAGATGGAATCCCTTTGTAAAATATAGACAGGACATGGAAAAACTTCAAGTTCAATTTTTGGGAGGGTCGGGAACGGTAACGGGTTCCAAATTCTATCTGAATTCAGAAGAGATAAAGATTTTGGTGGATTGCGGTGTTTTTCAGGGAACAAAGGAACTCAGAAAACAAAATTGGGAACCGTTGCCCATTCAAGTGGATGAGGTGGACTTTGTATTATTGACACATGGTCACCTGGATCACTGTGGATACCTTCCCCTTTTGGTGAAACAAGGGTTCAAGGGAAACATTCTAGGAACGGCACCTACCTTGGAAATAGCCAAGATCATTCTGGAGGACAGTGCCAAGATCCACGAAGAGGAAGCCGAACGGGCCAACGCCGAAGGATATAGCAAACACGATCCTGCGCTCCCGCTCTATACACAAGATGATGTGGTGCGTACCTTGAAGTTTTTCAAAAGTATCGAAGAGGGAGAAACCGTTATGCTTTCACCTAATTGTACAGCTTGTTTCAAATACAATGGACACATCATTGGATCAACCTATATCGAAATGATCTTTCATGGCAAGGTGTTGGTCTTTTCAGGCGATGTGGGCAGGGAAGAGGACCATTTGCTCCATCCCCCAAAACGACCACAATGGGCCGATTATCTTTTTGTGGAGAGCACGTATGGGGACAAAGACCATCCGGACGAAGATGTGGAAGGCATCATTCAGGATCTAGTGGATCAGACTATACGGGAGCGGGGCACCCTGATCATTCCTTCTTTTGCCGTAGAGCGTTTGCAATCCTTGATGTATTTGCTCTGGAAGCTCTATGATAAAAACAAGATTCCCAACATTCCCATTTTTGTGGACAGCCCCATGGGAATCAATGTCCTTGAGGTTTTTGAACGTCACCCCGATTGGCACAAGCTCGACCCACGTGAATACAAAAACATGTGCAACCATGTCACTTTGGTGAGTTCCTATCGGGAGACCTGGGAAACCATTGACGACCCCCGACCCAAAATCGTCATTGCAGGCAGTGGAATGGTGACCGGTGGCAGGGTGCTTACCTACATCAAGCAACTGGCGGAAAAGAAATCCACCACCATACTGCTCGTGGGTTTTCAGGCCGAGGAGACCCGGGGAAGAAAATTGTTGGAAGGGGCCACGGAGTTGAAGATGTACGGCAAATACATCCCCATAAGGGCAAAAGTAGCCCACTTGGAAAGCCTCTCCGCACATGCGGGCCAATCCGAATTGCTTTCTTGGATGGAGGACATCAAAAATGTTCCCGAAAAGGTGTTCTTGGTCCATGGAGAAAAGGAAACCATGGCAATTTACAAGGACAAGATCCACGAAAAGTACCGCTGGAACTGCCACATCCCGGATCTCTACGAAACCGTGGAAATCCCGATTTGATTTGAGGTCATAATTTCACTCCATAGCTCAGGTCACCGGCATCGCCAAGACCGGGCAAAATATACCCTCTGCTCGAAAGCTTTTCATCCACGGCGGCAATCCACAGTTGGGTATCCTTGGGAAATACCTTTTCCACTTTGGCCACGCCTGTTAGTGAACCGATCACGGAGATGATATGGATCTGTTTTGGGGTTCCATGGTCCTTCAAAACATTCAACACATTTTCCAAGGTTTTGCCCGTGGCGAGCATGGGATCGGTAAGGATCAGAACCTTACCTTCCAAGGAAGGGGAGGCAAAATAGTTCACGACCACCTCAAAATCGTCATCATTGTTGGGATGGTGCCGATATGCCGATATGAAAGCGTTCTCCGCAGCATCAAAATAATTCAAAATGCCATGGTGCAACGGTAACCCTGCCCTGAGCACGGAACAGATGACCAAACGATCGGTGCGGCGAAATGTTTTTTTGGTGCCCAAAGGAGTGGTCACCTCGGTTTCTTCGTAATCCAGTGTCTGGCTGACCTCATAGGCCATGATCTCACCAATGCGTTCAATGTTCCTTCGGAAACGCATGGCATCTTTCTGGATGGCCACATCACGCAGTTCGGAAATGAAGGTGTTGAGTATCGAGTTCCTTTGGTCAAATTGGTGGGTTATCATTGGATGATGGTTTTGTCTCTTAAAAATAGACAGAAAGTTACAAGGTACAGCTTTTTGTGGTGACCGATTCTGACATTCATCATTGTGTACCTTAGCTAACTTTTACTTATTTTGAAGAAAAATGATGAAGGACTTGCGAAAGAAAACAGTTAACCGTTGATCACTGGATTTACCCATGGAGTATATAGATTATTATAAAGTATTGGGCGTGGACAAGGGGGCAACCGCCGAAGAAATCAAGAAACAGTACAGAAAGCTGGCCAGAAAGTACCACCCCGACCTTAACCCCAACGATCAAGAAGCCGAGCTGAACTTCAAAAGGATAAATGAGGCCCACGAAGTGTTGTCCGACCCCGAGAAGCGGAAGAAGTATGACGAATATGGGAAGGATTGGCAGCACGCTGAGGAGTTTGAAAAGGCCAAACGCTCCCGGGCGCAAAGCGGACAGGGGGGATATTCGGGCTACACCTATTCAGGAAGTGGCGGCTCTGCGGAGGACTTTTCAGATTTTTTTGAGTCCATGTTCGGGGGCAGCGGTTCAGGTTTTGGGTCCCATAGGCAAAAAGTCCGTTTTCGGGGGCAGGACTACCAGACCCAACTGCAATTATCGCTGATGGATGTGTACACCGCCCAAAAGCAGACCCTGACCGTGAACGGAAAAAACATCCGCCTTTCCATACCTGGAGGGGTGGAGGATGGGCAGACCATCAAGATAAAGGGACACGGTGGGCCGGGAATCGAGGGCGGCCCTTCGGGAGATCTCTATATCACCTTTTCCATTGTCAACAATACCGAGTTTAAAAGGGATGGTGCCGATTTGTTCAAAACAGTGCAAGTCCCACTCGTAAAAGCCGTGCTGGGCGGTGAGATCGTTGTGGAGACCCTCACAGGAAAGGTAAAATTGAAGATTGCCCCAGGAACGGACAATGGAACCAAGGTCAAGCTCAAGGGAAAGGGATTCCCAAAATATAAGAAAGAAGGGCAGTTCGGAGATCTCATATTGACCTACTCGGTTGCCATCCCCAAAAAATTGACCCATGAGCAGCGATCACTTTTTGAAGCATTGGAAAAGACCAAATTGGAATAGGAACATGGAAAAAAAGAACCACATTTCATTGAGAACCTTTTGTGAACGGCATGGTGTGCAGGAGTCCTTTGTATATTCCATGTACGAATTTGAACTGGTCCAAATGGACCAAGGCCAAGGTGAAGCCTTGTTGTCCATGGAAGAACTTCCGCTTTTGGAAAAAATGGTCCGCCTGCACCGTGAACTGGACATCAACCCAGAGGGCATACAGGCCATCCACCATCTTTTGCAGCAGGTCGAGGACCTTCAAAAAGAAGTGATGTCGTTGCGAAGGAAACTGGACAGGTTGGAATAATAGGCACGAGACCTTGGAAATCCCTTTTGTCAGTTCTTGAACAAAAGTTCAAGACGTCCCAAGAGCACCAATTCCGCCTTATTGCTTCCAGCAAAGGCAGAGGCTATGGCCCTTGAAGTGGACATGGTCAAGCTTTTCACCTCGGGAGTGAAGAGTACCTTATGGTCGGTGTAGAATTCCTCAAACTCTTCATAGATTTCCTCCCCGTCTTTCGCATATTCCAGGAGCCAATCAAAAACAGTGCTGATCTGGTGCGCGGAATCTGTTCCAAATTCGTCCTCAATGTCGTCCACATCCAGCCAATGGTCGCGTATCACCTCATTCAGTTTTTCCAGCTCTTTCATATGGACACTATGGTCTGCCATGGCTACGGCATAGAACAGTTTCCCTAAGTTTTGGTAAAATTCATTGCCCAATTTTTTTTTGGAATCCGACATTTTCTTAAATTTTAATGCTTTTGTTGGTAAATATAATCATGGAAAATGGATTGCTCCATGATCAAAGTCAGTATTTTTAACGCATCATGGTAGAACTTTTGGAAGAAGGCATTGTATTGGAAATGCTGTCGGAGGTAGTCTCTGAGGGAATCATTATTGTCAATGATGCGCACAATATCCTGTCCAGCAATGCCACTGCCAATAAGATGTTCGGCTATGAAAAGGACGAACTGAACGGAAAACCATTGGAGATACTGATCCCCAAAAATGTAAGGCAAGGGCACCATAAGGACGTAGGCGAATTTGTGAAAAGCGGGAAGGCAAGACGAATGGGCCCCGGTTTGGATTTGGTGGGACTGCGAAAGGACGGGGACGAGTTTCCTTTGGAAATAAGCCTTAATCCGTTCAATTTGATGGGAAAAAGGTATGTCATGGCCTTGATCGTGGACATTACCGAAAGAAAAAGGGCACAGCAGACCATTGATTACTGGTTTAAGATTTTTGAAGAATCCCTCAATGAGATTTATGTTTTTGATGCCGAAACCTATGTGTTCATCAATGTGAACCGGGGCGCACAGCTCAACTTGGGATATAGCCACGACGAATTGTGCCAAATGTCGGTCTTGGACATCAAGACCCAAATGACCAAAGCACATTTTGAAAAAATGTTGTCCCCACTTTTGAACAAGAAAAAGGAAAAGGTCATCTTCGAGGCGGAACACCAACGCAAGGACGGCTCCGCGTATCCAGTGGAGGTACACCTGCAATTGTCGTCCATTGGAAAAAGACAGGTCTTCGTGGCCATTGTATTGGACATCACGGAAAGAAAGAACTACACCCACGAGTTGGAGAACAAAGTGGAGGAACGAACGGAACAGCTACGGGAAGCGTTGAAGGCTGAAAAAAAACTCAATGAGCTGAAAACCAAATTCCTGTCTTTGGTTTCCCATGAGTTCAAGACACCGCTCACCAGTATTCTGACCTCTACATCGCTCTTGTCCAAATACACGGAAACCGAGCAGCAGCAAAAAAGGGACAAGCATATTGGGACCATCAAGGCCAAAGTAAAATACCTGGACAATATCCTTACCGATTTCCTTTCCATTGAACGTTTGGACTCCGGAAAGGTGAACTATACCATGACCAATTTTCCCTTGAGCAAATTGGTGAACGAGGTGATCTATGACTCCAATATGCTGCTGAAAGAGGGACAGCGCATCCGCTATCCGGAGAACATAGACGGGATCAATGTGGACTTTGATGAGAAGATCATGACCTTGGCACTTTCCAATTTGGTGCACAATGCCATCAAATATTCCCCGGAAAGGACAGAAATAGAATTACGGGTGTCGAATGGGGAAGATTGGCTGCACATCGATATAGTGGACAAAGGTTTTGGGATTCCGCCGGAGGACCAGCCTTTTGTTTTTGACAGGTATTTCAGGGCCAGCAACGTTTTGACGATACAGGGAACGGGAATAGGGCTGAACATTGTTCAGCAGCACATACACAACCTTGGGGCCAACCTCACTTTTACCAGCAAACAGGGGGAAGGGTCCATATTTACATTGCACATACCCATAAAGGCATAGAAAATGACAAAGATATTACTGGTTGAGGACGATACCTCACTGCGAGAAAATGTGGAAGAGCTATTGGAACTGTCCGGTTTTGAAGTTTTTACGGCTTCCAATGGAAAAATAGCGGTGGAGATGGCCCGAAGGGAACTCCCGGACGTAGTGCTATGCGACATCATGATGCCCGAAATGGATGGATATGAGGTTCTTGAGCATCTCTCATCGGACGAATCCACCAAACATATTCCCTTCATCTTTGTGTCGGCCAAGACCGAGCGGCACGAGATCAGAAAGGGCATGAACCTTGGAGCGGACGATTATCTCACCAAACCTTTTGAGGAAGATGAACTCTTGGGCGCCATCCAGACCAGATTGGAAAAGGCAAAGCAGTACGGGGATGCACTCAAGGGGTTTCCCGGCCAAAAAAAAAAGGAAAATGACATCAGGTCGCTGAACGAACTGAAGAATTTTTTTGATGATAATGGACAATCGTTCTCCTATAAAAAGGACGAGACCATATATACGATTGGAGACCATTCCAATATGGTTTACCTTATTCTGGGAGGTGTGGTCAAATGCTGTGGCCTGGATGAAGACGGCAAGGAACTGATCACCTCCATCCATTGTGAGGACGATTTTTTAGGGTTCACTTCCCTGACCGAGAACCTTCCGCACCAAGACTATGCAGTGGCCATGGAAGATGTGGAGCTGGCAGGAATCTCAAAGGAAAGGGTCAAGGTCATTTTGGAAGACAATAAGAACATTTCCTTGGAGCTGATGGATGTCATTGCCGATAATTTGGCCAACATCAAAAGGCAATTGCTGCAAATGGCCTATAGCTCCGTACGTAAGAAGACCGCCCAGACCCTGTTGATGTACTCCAACACGATGAACAGGGGAAAGGAAGCACCCCTTAAAGTGACCCGTAGCGATTTGGCAGGCGTGGCGGGGATTGCCACGGAAAGCCTTATCAGGACCTTGTCCGACTTCAGGAACGAGGGGCTGATAACCATAGAGAACAGGAATATCAAAGTGTTGGACAAGAAGGCCCTGGAACACGTTCATTAGACACTTTTTGGCCATAATCAGCCCAGATGATATTTATCATTCCGTATCACCAATGGAATGTTAATCTTGCCCCATCATTTTATGGCAGATGAAGAATATCCTGGTCCCGACTGATTTTTCGGAAAACTCCAAGACCGCCCTAAAGTATGCACAAATGCTGTTTGGGGCATTGGAGTGCAATTTCTATTTGTTGTATGTTGGAACTCTTTTGGACGTCAAAGCCGATACCGATGCCTTGGCGGACATAGGTGATGGTCCTACGGGAAGTACCAAACAACAATTGCAGGACTTGTTGGATGACAGCAAAAAAAACAGTGCCTATGCTGGCCATTCTTTTTATGCCCTGCACGAATACGGCTTTTTTGTACCCACCATCAAAAAACATTTGGAGGAAAAACAGATAGACCTTATCGTAATGGGTACCAAAGGAGTATCAGGTCTCAGGGAAAAGGTAGTGGGGAGCAATGCAGGGGACGTGATCGTTAAGGTGCAGTGCAATACATTGGTGGTCCCTAACCAGGTCGAATATATCAAGCCCATGGAAATTGCTTTTCCAACAGATTTTAATATCTTTTACTCCCATGGCATATTGAGGTCCATGACCGAGATGATGCACTTGGGAAAGGGCAATTTTCGGATCATGAATGCCAAAAGGGAAGGAGTGGTCATGAATCCGGAGCAGCAAAACAACAAGGAATTTCTGTTGGATTATATGGAAGAAACCTTTCCGGACAGATACAGTTTCCATTCCTTGACGAACAAAAGCGCAAAGCTGGCCATCCAATGTTTTGTGGAGAGCCGGGACATAGACATGATGGTCATGGTGGCCAAGAACTTGAACTTCATCCAACAGATTCTTTTTGACTCCCTGACGGAGAAGATCAGTTTCCACACCAAGATACCATTCTTTGTCATCCATGAGTAAAACCCTGTACAACAAGGGCCATTTAAAAGGAAGATCTTATGACGAAAATACTGGTGCCCACCGATTTTTCCCCGAATGCATTCCATGCAATCGAGTATGCCCTCCGTCTGTGTGAAAATGCAACCTGTGAGTTCTATTTGCTACATGTATACTCACCTCCCATATATCGAATAGACTATGCGCTGGGTAGCCCAGGCCAGATAGGGCTGCCAGACGAGCATAAATACATTGCGGAATCTTCACTGGAAAAACTCCTAGAGCAGATCAAGGAAAAGTTCGAAAACCACAGACATACTTTTGTCCTCCACGCCTCTCTCAACACATTGGTGGATGAAATAAAGAATATCGTCCAAAGGGAAAACATCGATTTTGTTGTTATGGGCACCCAGGGTGCCACCGGGGCAAAGGAAATCCTATTGGGTTCCAACACGGTGCAGGCAATGGAAAATATGGAAGTGCCCGTTTTGGCCATACCGTCCAACTTTGGATTTGAACTGCCCAGACATCTTTTGTTCCCTACAGATTTTGAAGTGGATTATGGACGGGCCCCTCTGGATTTTTTATTCTGGATTGCCAAGCTATGGCATTCCAAGATACATATACTCCATGTATCATCACCTGGTGGGTTGACCCTCGAACAGGAAAACAACAAGGCCAAATTGGAAGGGTTGATGTTGGAGCACAACCATGATAGCCACGACCTTCCTGACCAAGAGCTTATCCAGGCCATCAATTCGTTTCAGGAAAGGACGCCCATCGACATGTTGTCCATGATCAATAACAGGCACTCGTTCTTTGAACGTCTTTTTATGGAACCCGTGATAAAGAACATTGGGTTGCACAGCAAGGTCCCTTTTTTGGTGCTTCCGTATGGTGTTGAGGCCTGATTTTATGTTCTTGTGCATATGAAGCTGACCAAAATCATGGTACAGTATTTTGCATCGGGGTAATTTTAATGCAAATAGATGCCATGATGGACAAAAGAGTATTGTTGCCCACGGATTATTCAAAAAATGCATTCAATGCCATTAAGTATGCCCTAGGACTTTATGGGGATGTGCAGTGCGATTTTTACCTTCTGAATGCCTATCAGGTTTCCGGGTATACCTTGGAGAGCATGAGGGTCCCTGAGGAAGGGGAACCCCTCTACGAAGCGGCAAAGAAAGAATCCGAGGAGGGCATGGAACGCCTGCTGCAGATGATCAAGTTGCTGCCGGAAAACCATAGGCACCGCTTCCATGCCATTTGTACGTTCAACAGTTTTGTGGAAGCTGTGGCCCATGCCGTCAGGAAAAATGATATTGATGCCATCGTTATGGGAACAAAGGGCGCCACGGGTTCCATGGCCAAGATCTTTGGGACAAATACCGTACGTGTCATGGAATACATCAAACAATGTCCAGTGATGGCGGTACCCAGTGATTGTCTTTTTGTGCCCCCAAAAGAAATTGTGTTTCCTACCGATTTTAGGCACAGCTTCCAAAAAAAGGAGATCAAGGACCTGATGGAAATAGCAAACCTGCATGGAGCAAGGATCAATGTAGTGCACTTGGACAGGGGCAAGGATGGAAAACTCAATGACAGTGAGGAGGCCAATAAAAAATTGTTGGAGGATATTTTGGACGGAACGGACTATGAAATGCATTTTTTACCTCCGGTAAAACTAGGTAAGGGCATTGAAGGTTTCCTTGAAAGCAAAGAAGGGGATATGGTCGCTTTTTTGAACAGAAAACATACCTTCCTTCGCACCATTCTCTCCAATCCCTTGGTGAAAGAAATAGGATATGATCCCAAAGTACCCATTTTGGAACTGAATGATAATTGAAAACAAGATAGGATGGAACAGGCAAGAGACCATTAGCGTTGTCTTGCGGAAAGGAGAGTTTTTCCGACTTTTCAGAATGGGATGGTTTAAACCCAAGCGGCAATGCATGTAAGTTATTTCAATCTAAAAAAGAAGCTATGAAAGTATTGGTTTACAGTACCAAGGATTTTGAAAAGGACAATCTCAAAAAGGCCAATGGTAAAAAGCATACGTTGACATTCGTGCCCGAAGCCCTTGATGCCGATACGGCCGTTCTGGCCGCTGGATATGATGCCATTTCCATTTTTTCCAATGATGATGCTTCATTGGTCGTCCTTGAGACTTTGAAGGATATGGGGGTCAAGTACATTACATTGAGGTCCACAGGATACAACAATGTGAGCATCAAGTCCGCCAAGCGGATAGGGCTCAAGGTGGCCTATGCCCCCGAATACTCGCCCAACGCCATAGCCGAACATACCGTGGCGCTGGTGTTGGCGCTCAATCGAAAATTGGTGCAAGCAGATGCGCAAGTAAAGCAATACAACTTCTCTATGGACAATTTGGTGGGTTTTGACCTAAACGGAAAGACAGTGGGCATTTTGGGAACAGGAAAGATAGGCTCCATTTTGGTGAGGATATTCCATGCCTTTGGCTGCAAGTTGATGGCCACGGACCTTACAAAGAACCAATATCTGGAGAGCCACTATGATCTGAAATACCTTCCTTTGGAAGAAATGTGCAAAAAGGCGGACATTATCAGCATCAATGTGCCACTTACCTATGAGACCCATCACCTATTCAGGAATTCGCTGTTCAAGCTCATGAAAAAGGGAACCATCTTGGTCAATACCGCGAGAGGGGGCATCGTGAAGACAGAAGATCTCATCAGCAATATCAAAAATGGCCACCTTGGAGGGTATGCAACGGATGTCTATGAAAACGAGAGGGGTATTTTCTTCCAAGACCATAGCAAAAAGGGCATTGAAGACGAGCAACTCAAGGAACTGATTTCCCTGCCCCATGTGCTTTTGACGCCCCATCAAGCCTTTGCAACAAAGGAAGCCTTGCTCAGGATAGCGCAGACCACCATATCCAACCTTGATTGTTGGGAAGAGGGAAGGGGCTGCAAAAATGAACTGGGCTACGAAACCTTTGTTTCATAACAAGGGGCTCATCAGCTTTGCCATGCCTTCAACGAGTTTGCGGACCCAGGGGCGCTTACTGTAGGCCTCATGATCTTCCAGCACGGCAGATTTGGAGCAATCCTTCAGAAAATCCGATTTCATTTGTTGGCATAGGTCACCATCATAGACAAAGACTTGGGCCTCATAGTTCTGTTGAAGGCTCCTATTGTCCAGATTGGCAGTGCCGATACTTACCACTTCGTCGTCACAGAGCATGACCTTGCTGTGCAAAAAACCATCCGGATAAAGGTATATCTTGATACCGGCCTTGAGGTAGGACTCAAAATAGGCCCTAACGCACCAGTCCACCAATTTGATGTCGGTACTGGAGGACATCAGCAGGCGAACGTCCACACCACTGAGGGCAGCGGTTTCCAGCCCTTGTAGGATGGCATGGTTGGGGATGATGTAGGGGTTGATGATGTACAGGTAATCCTCCGCACTGTTGATGAGGGAAAAATAAGCCTGCTCCATCACATCAAAGTCATCGTCCGGGCCACTGGGCACAATTTGCAAAGGAAAGTGCTTCCCTGTGTTCTTTTGGACCCTGAAGTTTGACATATCCACCTTTTTGCCACTGGCCAAATACCAATCGGTCACAAAGATCTCGTTCAAAAAGTCGACCGCCTCTCCTTCAATCTTTAAGTGGGTATCGTGCCATTTGCCCAATGAGGGGTCACCCTTCAGGTATTTGTCCGATATGTTGATCCCCCCGGTAAACCCTATCTTGTTGTCCACCACAATGATCTTTCTATGGTTCCTGTAGTTGAGGGACGATAAAAAGCGACCAAACCGGAAGGGGAGGAACTGTGCGGTTTCCACTCCCATTTCCTTGAGTCTTTTAAGGTATTTTTTGCTCAGGGAATAACTCCCGATCCCATCATACAAAAGCCTTATGGTCACATTGTGGGCAATTTTTCGTTCAAAGATTTCCAAAAGCTTTTCGGCCAAGAGGCCATCCTCGAAAATGTAATACTGGAGGTGGATGTGTTCCGAAGCACTTTCCAGGGCTTCGAATATACTCTCAAACGTATTTTTGCCATCTTTCAAAAGTGTAAGTCCATTCTCGCAGGTAACAGGGCATTTGGCGGTCTTATGGATAAGCTCGGTGGTCTTTTCTTTGCCTTGGGAGATGTTGGGGATGCAAGTTCCATGAAACCTTTCATTTCTGAGGGCAAAATTGTCCTTCAGGGAAAACATTTTGTTCTTCCTCCTGTTCCTTCCGAACAATAGATAGAAAAGTACCCCGCCAACGGGAATGGTGAAAATGGCCAAGAGCCATGCCAAGGTTTTACTGGGCCTTATCCCGTTCAGCAATAGACTCACCACCATCGTAAGGGCGATGACGATATAAACCACTATGAGAATGGGAATAAGCATCTATGGGTAATGGGTTTGTACAACAAAGATAATCCACTGGGCAATTGGCCGGGCCTTGTTTTGTAGAAACCATATTTTTAGTGATTATAACATATTATTTTTAGTGATTATAATAGGTTGCAAGACTTTTTTCTTGAATGTATTTCCAAATATTGTAACAGATAAGTGAAAATTGATACAAACTGATAGGTCAAGCTCCAAGTTGGGAACTTCGGAACACATAAGAACCCAATGGGTGTTGCCCATTTTTTTAAATGAAGTGTCCATTTGGATTTTAGGTTAAAATTAACATAAGACTACACATACACTACTTATTTTTAAAAGCCCATGAAAAAAGATCAGTGTCAGGACAGGTTTTTTAAACTATCCACTGATCGGGACAATAAATCAGATAACCAAAACATATGAAAAGAAGAAATTTTGTACAGTATGCTGGTCTGGGAACCGGGGCCATTTTGATGCCCTCCATGCTCTTGGGAAACAACATTCCCGTAGAGATGCTCCTGGAGCCGGGCATGGACACAGTGCTCAAAAAGAAAATGGCCGATGTGGCACTGAACACCGCCAAATCTTTGGGGGCAACTTATGCCGATGCTAGAATTGGAAGGTACTTGAACCAGTACGTTTTTACCAGGGAGGACAAGGTCCAGAACGTGGTCAACACAGAATCCTTTGGAATAGGTATCCGTGTGATCGCCAATGGAACTTGGGGATTTTCCTCTACCAATGATGTGACCGAGGACGGCATCAAAAAAGCAACCGAACAGGCCGTTGCCATTGCCAAGGCCAATTCAAAGATCCAAAAGGAGCCCGTTGTTCTGGCCCCAGTACAATCGTATGGGGAGGTTTCTTGGAAAACACCCATCAAAAAGGATTTTAAGGAAGTCCCCATTTCAGAAAAGGTGGACTTGTTGTTGAGTGCGAACGCTGCCGCTACGGCAAATGGGGCAAGCTTTGTGAACTCAGCCTTGTTCATGGTCAATGAGCAGAAGTATTTTGCATCCACAGATGGGTCATACATTGATCAAGATGTACATCGGATTTGGCCCACTTTCAGCGTGACCGCAGTAGATCGTCAAGCAGGTAAGTTCAAGACCAGGGAGGCCATGAGTGCCCCTATGGGTATGGGCTACGAATATATGGATGGTCTGGAGTCCGAAAAGCTTTCAGGACCTGAAGGCATCAAGCTATACAGGAACAGTTACGATATCGTGGAAGATGCCACGCTGGCCGCTAAACAGGCACAGCAAAAATTGACCGCAAAATCGGTCGAGGCCGGCAAATATGACCTGGTATTGGAACCCAACCATTTGGGGCTCACCATCCACGAATCCGTAGGACACCCATTGGAGCTCGATAGGGTACTTGGTTACGAGGCCAACTATGCTGGGACCAGTTTTGCCACTTTGGACAAATGGGAGAGCAAAAACTTCAACTACGGAAGTGACCTGGTCAATATAGTGGCAGATAAGACCCAAGTGGGATCATTGGGCGCCGTTGGCTATGATGACGAAGGGGTGAAGACCAAGAAATGGGACTTGATCAGGAACGGAACCTTGGTAAATTATCAGGCCATCAGGGACCAAGTCCATATGATAGGCCAGAACGAATCCCATGGCTGCTGCTATGCGCAGAGTTGGGAAGATGTACAGTTCCAGCGTATGCCCAACGTTTCCTTGGAACCAGGAAAAGAAAAATATTCCTTGCAGGAGATGATCAAGGATGTGGAAAAAGGAATCTACATTCTGGGAAGGGGATCTTATTCCATTGATCAGCAACGCTACAACTTCCAGTTTGGGGGCACCTTGTTCTATGAGATCAAGAACGGGGAGATTGTGGGCATGTTGGAAGATGTGGCCTACCAGTCCAATACCCAGGAATTCTGGAATTCCTGTGCCAAGATCTGTGATCAGGACGACTACAGGATGTTCGGTTCCTTTTTCGATGGAAAAGGACAACCATCACAGGTGAGTGCGGTTTCCCACGGAAGCTCCACTACCAGGTTCAACGGGATCAATGTAATCAATACAGGTAGGACCATCTAAGGTTCATTCATTCAAAAAATAATACAATGGCTATATATACTAAAGAAGAAGCAAAGAAGATTTTGGAAAAGGCCCTTAGCTTTTCCAAGGCCGATGCCTGTGAAATAAACCTTAGTGGCTCCAACAGTGGAAACATTCGATATGCCCGTAATACGGTATCCACTGCCGGGCACCAATCCAGTCAGAGTTTGGTGGTACAATCCAGTTTCGGCAAAAAGGTAGGTACCGCAACCATAGATGAATTTGATGACGCCTCTTTGGAAAAAGTGGTCCGCAGGGCAGAGGAATTGGCAAACCTATCTCCTGAAAATCCCGAATTTATGCAACCTTTGGGCCCTCAGACCTATGACGAATCCATCACTTATGTGGAAGCCACGGCCAATACTACACCAGAATATAGGGCAGAAGTGGCCAGTCAGAGCATTGTTCCGGCCGCGGCCAAAGATGTCACTGCAGCAGGGTTTTTGAATGATGGCGCCCGTTTTTCCGCCATGATCAACTCCAACGGCTTGTTCGCCTATAACAAATCCACCAATGTCGATTTTACGGTGACCATGCGTACCAACGATGGTACGGGTTCTGGCTGGGTGACCCGCGATTACAACGACATTTCAAAGTTCAATGCCTCAGAGGCCTCAAACACCGCCATAGACAAAGCCGTGATGTCCAAAGGGGCGCAGGCCATAGAGCCAGGAAAATATACGGTCATATTGGAGCCTGCCGCGGCATCAGACCTGTTGCGGAATATGTTCGGCTCTTTCAATGCCCGTTCAGCGGATGAAGGTCGAAACTTCATGTCGGCCCCGGATGGTGGGAACAAATTGGGTCAAAAAATCGTGGACGAACGCGTAAACATTTGGTCCGATCCCTTGCACCCCGACGTACCCACATCCACTTGGAACGGAGAAGGTATGCCCCTAAAGAAAACCTCTTGGATAGAGAACGGAGTGGTCAAGAACTTGGCCTATAGCCGATATTGGGCAGAACAAAAAGGGGTGGACCCCATGCCGTTCCCTTCCAATGCCATCATGGCCGGTGGTGATGAAAGTTTGGAAGATATGATCAAGGGAACCAAAAAGGGAATACTTGTCACCCGGTTTTGGTACATACGAAGTGTGGACCCCCAAACTTTGCTCTATACAGGTCTGACCAGGGACGGAACGTTCTATATTGAAAACGGTAAGATCAAGTTCCCGGTCAAGAACTTTAGGTTCAATGAGAGCCCCATCATCATGCTCAACAACTTGGAATCCCTAGGAAAACAGGTTCGGGTCGATGGAAACCTCATTCCCTATATGAAGATTCGTGACTTTACGTTCACCAGTCTTTCCGATGCAGTATAAACAATAGGATAATAGTAAAACTGGTGGTCAATGACACGTTCGTGGCCGCCAGTTTTCATTTTGGAAGTGATGATGTAGCCCCCAATACCCTATGGCGTTGCAAAATGAATTCTTTTTTACACGTTTACAATATGAGTCCGGCGATTGGGATGTGGACCAGCGCATGCCCTCCAATCTGCTGAATTCCTTGGTGGAATATACCACGTTGAAAGTGGACACCCAGGAAAAGATCATTACCCTGGCCAGTGACGACATCTTCAAAAGTCCCTTCTGTTACATTTCAGGGCATAAACTTGTGCAGTTTACCAAAAAGGAAAGGGAAAATTTTGAAAAATATGTACGCAACGGAGGCTTTGTATTTGCCGATGATTGCAACCACGATATTGATGGACTTTTTGCCAAATCCTTTGAGCGCCAAATGGAGGAAATATTCGGGCCGGGGGAGCTTCAGAAAATCCCGAACGACCACGAGCTCTATTCCATTTTTTTTGAGTTTGAAAATGGCCCTCCGACCACTTCGCAGGAACTGAACGGTTGGGGCGACGACCTTGTCCACGACTATTTGAAGGCCATCGTTATCAACGGAAGGATAGGGGTGCTCTACAGCAACAAGGACTATGGTTGCGAATGGGATTACGATTTTAGGAACAAACGATGGTATAAAGTGGACAATACCCGCTTTGCGGTGAACATTGTGCTTTATGCCCTAACTTCATAACATTACGAATTTGGACAAAGAACTACAACAGATAGCCACTGAGGTCGAGAACCTTTCCGCAAAACTAAAGGCACTCAAAAAAGAGATCGGCAAAGTGATCATTGGGCAAGAAGAGACCGTATCCCAATTGCTCATTACCTTTTTGGCCGGGGGACATGCCCTTTTGGAAGGCGTACCGGGACTGGCGAAGACCTTAATGATCCGCACCTTGGCCAATGCCATCGATCTAAAATTCAAACGGATACAGTTCACGCCCGATCTGATGCCCTCGGACATCATTGGAACAGAGATTTTGGAAGAGGACCATACCACGGGCAAAAAATTCTTCAAGTTCAACAAAGGGCCTATTTTTTCCAACATCATTTTGGCGGATGAGATCAATAGGACACCCCCAAAAACACAGGCGGCCCTTTTGGAGGCCATGCAGGAATTTGAAGTGACTTATGGTGACAAGACCTATTCGCTGGACAGGCCTTTCTTCATTTTGGCCACCCAGAACCCGATAGAGCAATCAGGGACTTTTGTCCTTCCCGAAGCCCAGCAAGACAGGTTTTTGCTGTACATCAAAATTGGCTATCCCACGGAAACGGAGGAAACGGAGATCTTGAAGGCGACCACGGGTAGGGTCAAGGTCGAATTGAACAAGGTCATTACAGGCGAAGACATCATCCGTTTGCAACAATTGGTCCGGGATGTATCCATTAGTGATGGACTGATCAAATATGTCAGCGATGTCATTCGTGCTACACGACCGGACACCACACCGATTGACTATGTCAAGGATTGGGTGGATTGGGGTGCCGGTCCCCGTGCCGGTCAGGCCATGATATTGACCGCCAAGGCCCATGCACTTTTGGAAGGACGTTTGGCCGTTTCCCTTGAAGATTTAAAGTCGGTCGCCGTTCCCGTATTGCGCCACAGGGTATTGGTCAATTTTAGAGCAGAGGCCGAAGGGATAACCTCGGATGCAGTGACCCGCCACATCTTGAAAACTGTCCAGTTAAAGGAAAAATAATGGCCACTAAGGACCACCATCTGGATAAATGTTTCTGGAGAGAAAATTGAATCCAATCATTAAATCAAAACGTCAAGGTTGAAAATAGTTCACATAAACGATAACTTACAACTGAAAGTGCTTGAACAAAAATTGTCTTGAACAGAAAGTATCAGTTCAGAACTGTATGAAAACGGATAAGCAAATAGAGATTTACCAGGCTAATGATGGTTCCACTCAGATTAATGTTCAACTTGAGCAAGATACTGTTTGGTTGACACAGGCGCAAATGGGGCAACTATTTGAAAAAAACAAGCGTACAATTTCAGAGCACATAAGAAACATTTTTAAAGAAGGTGAACTGGACGAAAAAGTGGTTGTCCGGAAATCCCGGACAACCACTCAGCATGGGGCCATTGCAGGGAAAACACAAACCTCCAGCGTTAACATTTACAATTTAGATGTTATAATTTCTGTAGGTTATAGGGTGAAATCCCAAAGAGGAACCCAATTTAGAATTTGGGCTTCCAATATTCTAAAAGAATATCTTATACAAGGATACGCTGTAAATGAAAAGCGCTTGGCCCAAAAGGAGCAAGAAGTACAACTTTTAAAAGGAGGCATACAAATATTAAGCAGAGCCATCGAAGAAAAATTAGAAGATAATGAATGGCTTACAGTTTACGCTAAAGGTTTACGCTTATTGGATGATTATGACCATGAGCAATTAGATGCCAAAGGATTAACTAAAAGAGCAGCCAGCTATCCAACTTTAGAGGCTTATTTTGAGGTGGTAAACCAAATGAAATCTGAGTTTGATAGTGCGGTATTTGGTAAGGAAAAGGACAACAGTTTTCAAAGCTCTTTGAACCAAATCACGAAGGGCTTTGACAAAAGTGATTTTTATCCCACATTAGAAGAAAAGGCTGCAATGCTTTTATACTTGATCGTGAAAAACCATTCATTTGTAGATGGCAATAAACGAATTGCTGCAGCATGTTTTCTAAAATTCTTACAACAAAACAATATGCTTTTTAATACCAAACAACAACCAATAATTGCCAATGAAACACTAGCCAGCCTAACGCTGTTTATAGCATCTAGCAAACCTGAGGAAATGGAAACGGTAAAGCGATTGGTGATTAGTGTTTTAAATAGAAGCAATCAATAGTCCAAATAAAAAAAATCAATGGCCACTAGGGACTACCATGATCTGTTAAAACCGGAAGTCATCAATACCGTATCGGGACTTTCCCTGATATCGCGTATCGTGGTGGAAGGCTACCTGTCGGGTCTGCACAGGAGCAGGAGCGTGGGTCCCGGGATGGAGTTCAGCCAATACCGTGCCTATGAACCAGGGGACGACCTTCGTTTGCTCGATTGGAAAATGTTGGCCCGTTCAGGAAGGTACTATATCCGACAATCTGAAGTGGAAAGTCAGGTCGTGGTGAAGTTTATCGTGGACGCAAGTGCCTCCATGGAGCATACCGAAAATGGCCTCTCCAAATTGGAATTTGCCCGTGTCATTGTGGCCTGTCTGTCCCAAATAGCACAGAAACAAGGCGATTCTGTCGGCCTTTTTGCCTTGAACGAAGATGAATTCGTAGAGATCTATCCAAAGGCGGACCAAAAACACTACAACCGATTGCTTTTGGAACTCCTCCATATATCCACCAAGGGAAAATGGCCAAAACTATCCGTCGCTACCAAAAAAATACACAGTAGGGGAACGAGGGAGTTGGTGTTTTTCCTGACAGATATGTACGAAGACATTTCGGAACTCTCCGATTTTGCGAAGGAACTGAAAACCTCCAATAATGAGGTCGTGGTGCTTCAGCTTATGGCGGGCAACGAACTGGATTTTGATTATAAAAAATCGGTCACTTTTGAAGATTTGGAGACCGGGGCCAAGGTAAAGGTGGATGTGGACAAGGCCAAAGATGCTTATTTAAAGGCCTTGGAAGCCAAAATGACGCGAACCAAGGAACAATTGCTCTCCAAAGGAGTACACTTTCATCTTTTTCGGATGGATGCGCACTTGGGCAATGCACTGCAATTATTTTTAAAGGAACGATCAAGATTGAATTAGAATGGTATTTGCAAATCCTTCATATTTATGGGCATTATGGGGTCTTTTGGTTCCCTTGGCCATCCATTTGTGGAGCAAAAAGGAAGCGAAGACCATCAAGATCGGTAGCATACAGTTGTTGGACGAATCCAACTCAAGGCAATCGAGCAGCCTGCAACTGAACGAATGGTTCCTGCTTTTACTTCGGATGTTGGTCATCACCCTTGCAGTCATGCTGATGGCCGGGCCCCAATGGCGAACCCATAAAAATAGGGATTTGGTCACCTATTTGGTGGAACCCTCTCTTGTGGGTCATCATACCTTGGATAAGGTTTTGGACAGCTTGAATGAAACTTCGGAGGTATTGCTGTTGAAAAATGGATTTCCAGAATGGGAATTGGATTTGGAAACGCCAGGAACAGCAACACCCCATTATTGGCAGTTGGTCCAAAAAATGGATTCCCTCCCATCCGATAGCATTGTGGTCTTTTCCCATGCCCGTGTTCAAGGATTCCGGTCCGTAAGGCCCACTACGCACAAAAAAATCAATTGGGTGGTCATGGAACCCGAAAACTTTGCGGATACCCCATTGATGGCGCTGGGGAATGGGGAAGAAACAGAATTGATATCACTTGTTGGTGATGGACAGAACAATCTTTTCAAAAAGGAAAAGCTGACCAACGGTTTTTCCCTTACCGAAAACAAGGACAGCCTTAGGCTGGAAGCGGACAATGGGACAAAAACCATAGGTCATACCGTTTTAAACCCTATCGAAGTGGCACTTTATTCCGATACGGAAACTGAAGCCAAAAAAAAATACATTGAAGCCTCGTTGGCAGCACTGTCCAACTATCTTCAGCGGGATATCAATATTCAAACATTTGAAGATGGCGAACAGCCCGATGGTTCATCCGCAGATTTGAACGTTTGGCTGCGCAGTGATTCTTCGGATACTTTTTCGGGAAAATGGTTGGTGTTCCATGAAGACCCATTGGCCAAAAGATTGATAGAGCCCAGTACTAAAGAAGGACACCATTATCTGACCAAGCCCCTGACAGCCGAGAACACGGTGGAGGACCATTTTGCAGAGCAATTGCTCACCTTGTTGGACTTGGATGTTGATATTGAGGAACTTATCTCAGCAGCGGATTCCCGTCAGATGGATGCATCCGAGCTGGAGCCCAATTATGTGGAACCCAAATCGAAAAGGGAACGGGCCACATTCAAGGATATGTCCCATTGGGCATTTTTTGTTCTTTTGGTGTTGATGATGGTCGAACGCGTGGTTTCATACCTTAAAAAACAATGATGGTGGGAGAGGGGCAATTGGTACAGTTCAGGAAAAGATGGCAAAGGATCCTATATTTGGAGTGCCTGTGCTATGCTCTGGGTTTTGGTGCACTGGCCTATCTGGTATCATGGAATATTTTGGTGACTATTGCGGTTTTTGTTCTAGCTTTCTTGGTCGCACTCTATTTTTACCGGCCTTGGAACTTACAAATGGAAAGTGCTGTGGCCTATATAGATGCCCATGTGCCGGAAGCTGCTTACAGTAGTGGGCTTTTGGCAATTTCGACGGAAGAGCTTTCCGATCTGTCCAAGCTGCAGCAACACAAAGTGTATTCCCAACTGCGAACCATTTTGCCCAAACTGAACCCGCCCAACAAATTGATTGCTTCCATTTCGGTGATGCTGGGTCTTGTTTTGATAGGTTTTGCTGTTCATTTTGGGGTCAAGACCTATGGAAAACATCTTGTGGAGCCATCGACCGAAAGCCAGATCCAATTCACGCCTTTGGATACGCTGGCGAACACTGTGCAGGCCCCCGAATTGAAAGAGACCTCCATCGCGGTCAACTATCCGGATTATACCCAATTGACCACGTTGAAAACCTCGAACCCCAATATCAGTGCAGTGGTAGGGTCTGTAGTGACCTGGACCTTGGTCTTTGAAGGTGAAGTGACCTCCATCGACATGGAACGTATGGGCGATGTTTTTGCCCTCTCGAAGGCAAACGGGCAATACACACTCAGCCAAAAAGTGGAGGCATCCGGGTTCTATAGTTTCAATTTCAAGGATGTGGAAGGCAACGCATATACCACGGATTTATATTCCTTGGAGGCCATAAAAGATATTCCGCCGGTCATCGAAGTGGACGAATTGCCCCAATACAGTTATTTTGAATATGATTCGGCCAAAGAGATCTTGCTGAAAGCCAAGACCACTGATGATTTTGGGGTGGATGACGCATATATTGTGGCCACGGTAAGCAAAGGCTCTGGCGAATCGGTAAAATTCAGGGAAGAAACTATCCGCTTTGACGGTACTTTTTCAAAAGGAAGCAAAAAACTGGACTTACGAAAACAGTTGGATTTGGACAAACTGGGCATGGACCCTGGTGACGAACTCTATTTTTATGTGGAAGCCTTGGACAATAAAGTTCCAAACGCGAATATTTCCCGAAGCGAAACTTATTTTGCGGTGATCAGGGACACGGTCAGCGATGGTTTTGCCGTGGAGGGCACTTTGGGCGTGGACCTGATGCCCGATTATTTCAGGAGCCAGCGCCAATTGATCATCGACACCGAAAAACTTATCAAAGACCGCCCCAATCTGTCCGAGTACCAGTTCAAGTTCAAGAGCAACGAACTTGGCTTTGACCAAAAATCACTTCGATTAAAATATGGACAGTTCATGGGGGACGAAGCCGAAATGCAGGCTGCTCCCGGAGCGGTGACCCATACGGAAAGTGAAGAGGACCATGACCACGACCATGATCATGAAGAAGGGGAGGAGGACCTTCTGGAAGGATACAGCCACAGACATGACAGTGACAATGAGCACAATTTGGTGCCAGAAAGCGACCACGATCATGGGCACGAAGAGGAAAACGGGGAAGAAGCAGAGGATCCTTTACATGATTATCTTCACAATCATGACAATCCCGAGGAATCCACCCTTTTCGAAAAGTCAGTGAAGGACAAGCTCAGGGAAGCCCTGAACATTATGTGGGATGCAGAGCTGTATCTGAGACTTTATGAACCCAAAAGCTCATTGCCTTACCAGTACAAGGCACTTGAACTCATACAGGAAATCAAGAACAGCGCCCGTATCTATGTACACCGCATAGGTTATGACCCGCCTCCCATCAAAGAAGAAAAGCGGTTGACCGGCGATATTAAGGCCATTACGAATTACGATAAAAAGGAACAGTTTGACCATACCATGTCCTTTGCATCCACCCGACAGGCCATATCCCGATTGGAACTTTTAAGTCTGGGCAGAACGACATTCAAGGAAACGGACAGGGCCCTTTTTCAAGAGGCAGGCAACGAACTGGCCCAAAAAGCGGTAGATGAGCCCTTAAAATACCTAAAGGTATTGCGAGGTCTGCGTGATTTTGATAAGGCAGAAGAGCGAACACCCGAAAAATTCAGGGAAGTCCAGAAAAACCTTCTTTCCGTGATTACTGAAGTGGAAGGGAATCCAGGAAAGAAGACTGGTTTGGAAGACGAAATCAATGTGTTGTACCTAAAGGAATTGGGGAATTATGATTGATGGACTGTCTTTTTTGAACTTACAATTTTTTTGGCCATTTTTTGTGGGTAGTCTGCTACTTTGGGGCATATTCATCTGGAAAGAATGGTCACAACGAAAAGAGCGAAGGTTTTGGGTGAAATTGACGGTTTCCTTTATCGGGGTAGCTTCTTTGTTGCTGATGGCCTTGCGGCCCGCCCATCAAAAAGAAGCACTTTTGGGAAGAGGCATCCTATTGACGGAAGGGCACCGACCGGAACAATTGGACAGTTTAAAAGCAATTTTCAAACGTATAAAAACAGAGAGCTATGTCCCGGGAAAGAATCTGGCCCTTTTGGAAACCACAGATTCCATTTTTGTGTTGGGCCACGGGGTACATTCTTTTGATATGTGGCAATTCAATGGCAAGGCCATTAACTTTCTGAGAGGAAAGGAGCCTGAAGGCTTGGTGGATATAACATACGAAAATGAAATTTTGTTGGGGGATGAACTTTTGGTCAAGACAAGATACAACCATCCGAAAGCAGGACATTGGCTTATTTTGAACGATCCCGGAGGAAATAGCTTGGATTCCATATCGCTGGGGGATGGCCCAGAACAATATATTGAGTTGATAGCCAAGCCCAAGACCAGTGGTCAGTTTACGTATTCATTGGAGGAGAAAAATACAGAAGGTTCTTTTGTGGGCAAAGAGCCCCTGCCCGTAAAGGTTGTGGACCGGGAACTCCTTAACATATTGATGGTCAATAATTTTCCGACATTTGAGACCAAGTACCTCAAAAACTTTCTGGCAGAAAATGGGCATAGTGTGCTGGCACGGACACAATTGACAACGAACAGGTTCAAGTTTGAATATTTTAATCGAGAGGCGTCTCCCATATACCAAATGACGCCAAAGGCGTTGGAAGGTTTTGACCTGATTGTCATGGATGTGGATTCGCATATAGGTTTGGGATCATCCTCCAAAGCGGCCTTGGAAGAAGCGATACGGGAACAGGGAACAGGATTGTTCATTCAACCCAATGCCGCATTTTTCAAACTTTCCCAGAGACAGTCGCCCTTTCGATTTCAGATAGATGGTGGAACGGAGATCACCTTTGGTGGGGCTGCGCAAAAACTGAAAAAATACCCGTACAACTTTTTAGGTGGTTTTCCGCTGCAACCCATTGTGACGGATTCTGTAGAAATCGCTTTTTACATGCCCATGGAAAAGGGCAAGATGGCCAGTTCCGTACTGCAGGACACCTACCATTTGATATTGAACGGACAACAAGATGTATATGCAAGACTTTGGACGCATCTATTGAACGATCTTGTCCGTCAGAAGGAAGTGGGGACGGAGTGGCAGGCATTGACTGATGTTCCGAGGCGAGACCAACCATTTGATTTCCAATTACGAACCAATGTGGAAAGTCCTCAAGTTAAAACAGATCAAGGTGCAGCTATTCCCCTGCTTCAGGATTTTTCGGTATCCACTTTGTGGAACGGAACCACATATCCCCGCAGCACTGGCTGGAATCATCTTCAGCTTTCTACGGATTCCCTATCCCGTTTTTCCTATTATGTGTTTGATACAAATGAACGAAAGGCCGCGACGCAAAAAAATGTACTGGAAGCCAACATCAGGGAATTTGGGCAGCATGAAGGTTTTGGAAAAGTGAACCCCTCAACATCAAGGGAGCATGTTCCCATATCCCCGTTATGGTTCTTCGTCCCATTTCTCCTTTGCATGGGTTGGTTATGGCTGGAGCCCAAACTTTTCCAATGATAATGGTCCAGATCAAGCAGCCGTGGTCACATCTTTGTTGTATTTGTTCCGATACTCAATGGGAGTAAGCCCGGTTATTTTCTTGAAAACGTTCCTGAAAGCCTTGGAATCGGTGTAGCCCACATCGAACATCACCTCGGTGATATTTTTTCGAGTAGACTCAAAACTCCGCTTTGCGGCCTCTATCTTCACCCGTTGCATATATTCCACCACGGTGTTGTTCGTGGCTTGTTTGAACCGTCGTTCAAAGCTTCTTCGGCTCACGGCGACCATCTCGGCCAGTTCGTCCACGGTCATTTTTTCGTTATAGTTCCCTTCAATATATTCTTGGACTTTCTTTACCTGTTTGTCATTATGGTCCTTTTGTCCAGTGAACATCATAAAGGCCGCTTGGCTGTTCCTGTCAATATCAATGGCAAAATATTTGGAAGCCAATATGGCCATGTCCCTGTCCGTATATTTTTCCAAGAGATAGAGCAAGAGGTTCCATATCGAATTGGCGCCACCGCTGGAATAGATGCCATTCTCTTCGGTGATGACCCCTCCATCCACCACTTCCACCTCGGGGAACATTTCCTTGAACTCAGTATAAAAGGCCCAATGGGTGGAACATTTTTTGCCATCCAGCATGCCTGTGGAGGCCAAAAGAAATGCTCCAATGCACAAAGAGGCCACTTCGGCACCCTTATCCCGCTGTTTTATGATCCAAGGAATCGCATCTTCGTTCAGAGCCAAAGCCGTTTCCATGTCACCAAAAATGGGGGGGATGATGACCAAATCAGCTGGTCCGGAGTCTTCCAAAAGTACATCGGTGGTTATCGAATACACCCCATCCTGTATCCGTATCTCGCGGTCGGAACCCACCATCAGTACTTTGAACAGCGGTTCCTTGCCAGCAGCCTGCAAAAATTGATTGGCCGTTGTAAACAGATATCGGGCTGCCGTGACCCCAGAGCCAACAGCAGTTTTTGGAATCAATATGTGTATGGTCTTCATGTGTCAAAAGTAGTGAAAACCTTTGGCGGAATCAACCCGTGAATCAGTCGTTTATACACCCGAAGGTTTCTTTTTATCATTTTCATCTTTGTTATGTTGAAAATCAGTGAACGAATGGATCAGATCATTGCATATCTTACATTTAATGGAAATTGCAGGGAAGCGATGGAATTTTATCAGGAGTGCATAGGGGGAGAGTTGAAACTACAAACGTTGAAGGATGTCCCAAAGCCAAAAAAGTTCCCGGACGATATGAAGGACTATGTGGTACAGGCCATCCTTGAAAAGGATGGAATACTATTGATGGGCACGGATATGGTCGATAAGAAATTGATAAGGGGCAACTCCATATCCATTTTTTTGGGAACTTCCAACGAAGAACAACTCCAACGCTATTACCAAAAACTAAAAAAGGGGAGCAGAAGTACATACCCTTTGGAAAGGACCCATTGGGGAAATCTTTTTGGAGGATTGGTGGACAAATTCGGCAACGAATGGTTGTTCCATTGTAAAAAGAACAACAATTAAATTTCAAGGATATGAAAGGTAAAAAATTCACGACTGTGGACGATTATTTTAAGGAAATTCCCAAAGTGGCCCTTGAGCGCATGAACACCATCCGTCAGGAATTGAAAGCCGTGGCCCCGTTGGCCAGTGAAGTGATCAGTTATAACATGCCGGCCCTGAAGTATAAAGGTGTCTTGGTATATTACGCAGCTTATGAAAAACACATAGGCTTCTACGCCATCCCAAACACCCACGAACATTTTGCAAAGGAATTGGCCGGATATAAACAAGGAAAGGGCTCAGTCCAGTTCCCACATGATCGGCCATTGCCGATGGAACTCATCAAGCGGATGACGGCCTATAGATACCAGCAACAGTTGGCAGCTTTCAAGAAATAGGATTTTGGCGGGAATACCCCCTAAAACCACCGTTTTTACACCTTGGTTTTATGTTATTATCCCTTAGTTTTATAATCGACAACCCATAAAAATTCAACAATCATGAAAAACAAGATTCTCTTTGTTCTGGCCTTGCTGTTCGGACTGATGTTCGCCAATGCAGGCCTCAATAAATTTTTGAACTACATGCCCATGCCAGAAGAAATGCCCGAAGCCCTACTGAAGGATTTTCAGGCACTGATGGAAATTTCGTGGCTCATGCCCTTGGTGGGCTTGGCCGAGCTCATTGGCGGCATATTGATCATCATCCCCAGAACAAGGGCCTTGGGGGCATTGATCCTTTTCCCAGTGATGGTGGGCATTTTGCTCGTCAATACGGTGGTGGATACAAGCGGATTGGTCATCGCATTGGTGCTGGCTGTCATCATGGGATGGATCATGTATGAGAACAGGCACAAGTACAGGCCTATATTCCAATAAAAATTCAACATAATCTTCAACTAAAAAGCAAGAAAAATGAAAGTAAACCCCTATTTGAACTTTGACGGTAAAACCCAAGAGGCATTCAATTTTTATAGATCGGTTTTTGGTGGTGAGTTCACTGCCAATATGAAGATGGACGATGCTCCAGGCACTGACGGTCTCAACGAAGAGGAGAAAAACCGAGTCATGCACATCAGCCTTCCCATTGGCAAGGATACCATTTTGATGGGCTCGGATATTGTTCCTTCCATGGGACACACCTTGGACCAAGGGAATAGCGTGTACATTTCCCTGCATCCGGAAAGTAGACAGGAAGCCGACCGAATTTTCAGTGGACTTTCACAGGGAGGTGATGTGGAAATGCCTATGGAAGACCAGTTTTGGGGCGATTATTTTGGCAGTTTCACCGATAAGTTCGGTGTGCGATGGATGGTAAACTTCAACGAACAATACGTATAAGATGGAAACACATAGAATCACCGTAAAGGCCATGGTAAAAAATGAAGTGGAAAGGGTATGGGAATGCTGGACCCATCCAGAGCACATTACCCAATGGAACTTTGCCGCGGACAGTTGGTGCTGTCCAAGAGCAGAAAACGACCTTAAGGTCGGGGGCAGATATATGGCCAGAATGGAAGCTAAGGATGGTAGTTTTGGCTTTGACTTTGAAGCCATTTACGATGAAGTGGTAAGGCACAAAAAGATTTCCTACACCATGATGGACGGCAGACAGGCCACGACCACTTTCGAAAATTCTGGAAATGGGACCTTGGTGACCACCGTTTTTGACCCAGAGGACCAAAATCCTTTGGAAATGCAGGAAGGAGGTTGGCAGGCCATTCTGAATAACTTCAAAACCTATGTAGAAGGGTAATTTTTTTTCATTCCCTCGGTTTGGTCATGATCGCGCCCGCCATGGTAGAAGTCTTCAAAACAAACATAATATCGAACATCAATGCCGAACAGGTCCTGGGTGTTCTCCAGACCCAATTTCCATACCTTGGTATCAACTTTGACCTGGAGGATTGTGACAATATCCTTAGGGTGCAATCCAAGCTGGACATGGAAATCTGTATTGAAAGTATCTATAGGATAGTGAAGGGATTGGGGTTCGAGATAGAGGTGTTGCCGGATGTTGTGACCCATGTCAAAAGAGAGGGTCAAAAAAGATTTTGGGGAAAATGATGCAACCAAATGGCATTTTCCCCATCAATCTATAAACTTGTAAATTTGATATGTTTATGAAAAGAAACGCTTTTATTATCGGTGCCATGATCTTGATGGGAGGGGTCATCACTTCCTGCAACTCGGACAATGAGATTGATTGCCCGGAGGATTTTACCGGCGAATTGGTTGCTGAAGAAGAACTACTTGTCGGGACCTGGGTACTTTCCGCTATTACCGCAGATGAGGAAATCGACCTTACCGATGATGACGTGGACAATCCAAGCACTGATTTTTTTGCACAATATTCTGCCTGCCAAAGGGACGCTTCCTACACTTTCAACTCGGACAGGAGTTATGAATATGAGCAAGGGCAAAATGCAACGGATTGCCAAAACAAGGTAGCATTGGAAGGAACATGGCGAATGGCCTCAGCGAATCTGAGCTTGGTCAGCGCATGTAGTCTGCAGAACACAGATATAGAATTCAATGTCAATGGGACTGAATTCTCATTCACCAATGACTACGATGTCAGGGATGTTGGCGGATTGGTCAAACCAGTTGAGATTACCTTCACATACAGTTTGTTATAAAGTATTATTTAATCAATACTTTTCCGGAATTGGTCGATGCCCATTTGGTCCCCGCTCACAAAGAGTAGGTCATCTTGGTAAATTTTATCGGATGGCTTTATGGAACTATGGAGCTCATTTTTTCTGGAGATGCCCAAAATATTGATGCCATAGGCATTCCTTAGGTTCAGGTCCTTGAGTTCCTTGCCCACAATATCCCTGTCGTCGGTATTGACCCGTACACAGGAAATGTTGAAATCGGGGAACTCGGTGGGTCTGAAGGTTCGAGGAGTGCCTTTTTTGTTTTGGAACAATTCATAGTTGTCCAATCGGGCAGTGTTCACCAAATGTTCGATATCATCTTCTGGGACCAAAAAATTGTGCAAGGTCCTTGAAAATATCTCTATGGATGTTTCAAATTCCTCTGGGATCACATCGTCCGCACCCATGGCGATCAGCTCCGTGATCTCTTTTACATATCGGGTCCTGACAATGATATGGATGGAGCGACTAATGCTGCGTATGTTTTTTATGATGGCCTTCGTGGCAATGGGATCGGAAATGGCGATGACCACGACACGGGCCTGGGAGATATGCGCAAATTCAAGGATATGGTCCTGGGTGGCATCCCCAAAATGGATGGGTACATTGTTCTGTTTCTCCCTTCTTACCACATCGGCATTGAGTTCCACGACCACATAGGGTATGCTGCTGAATTCAGCGGCCTTGGCAAGATTGCTTCCGTTTATGCCATATCCTATGATGACCAAATGGTTCTTCAATTCATCGGATTTTTCCGTTTCTTCCGAAGCTATGAGCATTTTGTCCACCGCTTT
Organism: Flagellimonas hadalis; assembly: GCF_007785775.2. GTDB lineage: Bacteria > Bacteroidota > Bacteroidia > Flavobacteriales > Flavobacteriaceae > Flagellimonas > Flagellimonas hadalis. The sequence continues at coordinate 47,408 of NZ_VNIK02000007.1, read as the reverse complement.
CATGGGCCTCAGTTTCATCACGCCAAAGGCAATGTTCTCCGAAAAAATGATGACAAAGGGGGTCAAAAACATCGAAATGATGGAAACGGCCAAGAAATATTGGTTGGTTTCAGCATCCAAGAGCCCATATTGGATACCTACCTTTGAAAGAATAAAGGCAAATTCGCCCACTTGGAAAAGTGCAAGACCGGTCAATAGAAATGTCCTTGCCGGATATTTGAGTACGGCAATGGCCAGTGCCGCGATCAAAGATTTGACCAAGAAGACCCCAAATACGATCAATAAAATGACCCCTACATTTTTGCTGAAAAAAGTAAGGTCCAGCATCATACCTACCGATATAAAGAAGAAACTGGTAAAAAGCTCCCTGAACGGCAATATGATGCTGGTGGCCTGATGGCTATATTCCGATTCAGAAATGATCAGACCCGCCAAAAAGGCTCCTAATGCAAGCGATAGCCCAGCTTCCGAAGTAAGGAAGGCCACGGCAAAGCAAATGGTGATCGTAGTGATCAGAAAAAGTTCCTTGCTCTTGGTCTTGGCCACCAAGTGCATCAGCCTCGGCACCAGATACCGTGCACTGATGACAGTAATACCCAGAACAATGGCCGTTTTGAGCAGCAACATCAGAATACTGTTCGTCACATTGCCCGACTGTCCGGCAATAATAGGCGTGAACAGCATCATGGGCACCACAATGATATCTTGGAAAATAAGGATGGCCAGTGCATTACGCCCGTGTGGGGAAGACATTTCGTTACGCTCCTGCATGACCTTTAATACGATTGCGGTGCTGGACATTGAAAAAAGGAATCCCACAAAAAGGGCCTCGTTCCACGTATAGCCCAATAAATAGTAGATCAAGCCAGAGACCAATACGGTCAGTCCCACCTGCAGGGCACCACCAATGAACACCGTATTCTTAATGGAAATCAACTGTTTGATGGAAAGCTCCATCCCGATGACGAACAGCAGCAGGATGACCCCGATTTCCGAAATGGCCTCGATTTGATCGGATTCGTGCAAAAGGCCAAAACCATAGGGCCCTATCAAGATCCCAGTGACCAAAAAACCCAAGATGGAGGGCAGTTTCAAGCGTTGCAGGACAAATACCACTACCATGGAAAGTCCTAGCAAGATCAAAAAATCCTGTAACATGGGTAAGTGCATATCGGGTGGCGTTTAATGGTTATTGGAACAATTTTCCACTGGTGGACCAGAATTTCAAAGTTAAGAAGAAGTGTCTTCAGTAGGTCCGTCCTTAGTCAACTTTTCCAAAGAAATCAGGGTTTCCCAAATTGTGCCGTTTTTGTGGGATATGGTCCAATTTTACTCCTTTAGAAATAAGAAAGTGATAAATGACAGGTCTTTTCCAAAGGAAAATAGGGTTTTAGGAAAAACCTGACATATATCATCTTTTAAGAATAGTCAGTACAAGATCTTTGTCCTATCAAAACCTAGAAACTATGATAAGCTATATCAAAAAGAATCAGCGATCAGTAAAATTGGCCTTGCTGGCAACGGTGTTGGGACTGGTGCCCATAACCCTTTCCGCACAAAGTTTCAAGCTCAGTAACGGCGAAGGGAAGCTCATGGTCACCGGAACATCCAGCCTGCATGATTGGGAAGAGGTTGCCGAGCAGAAATCCGGTACGCTCCAAGTGGACGTTACCGGGGAACTGCCCAAGATCACAACCTTAAAGTTCACCGTTGAGGCGGAAAGCTTGAAAAGTGGCAAGGGTGCCATGGACAAGAACACCTACAAAGCCTTGAACACGGATAGTCACAAACAGATTGTTTTTCAACTTTCAAGTATCAAAGAGATTTCACCTGTGACCTCTTCTTCTAACAAATACAAGGTAGTGGCCAATGGCAACTTGACCATCGCTGGCAAGACAAACAAAATAGAATTGCCCTTTGATCTAACAGTAAATGGAGATAAGGCCATTTTGGAAGGCAAAAAGGGACTGAAAATGACAGATTATGGGGTAGAGCCTCCCAAAGCTTTGATGGGGACCATCAAAACAGGTGATGAAATTGAAATTCACTATAACACCATTTGGAAAAAATAAATAGATAAACAATAAAAGAAGTACTCAACTAAAAATCAATCACAATGAAAAAATACATAAAATACGGGGTGTTTGCCATAACATGTATGGTAGGTCTATGGGGATATTCCCAAAACCGAAATCTGGACAACTACAGACAACCGGACAAGAATGGTGTCAATGTTTTTGAAAGCCCAAAAGATACTGCGCTTACCTTTGATGGGGTAAAGGTAAGGGTAGGAGGATCATCCACGCTCCAGTTCCAGGCAGTGGACCATGAAAACTCAGGTGCAGTGGAACTCATTGAAATAGGGGACAACTTCAACTTGGCAACCGCCAACTTGGATCTTGACGTGGCCTTGGCCAAAGGTGTACGTATGCACTTAAGGACCTATCTGTCCTCCAGACACCACCCAGAACCCTATGTGAAGGGCGGGTATTTCCAAGTGGACAACTTGGATTTCATCAGCCCCGGCCTTTTGGAGGACGCCATGAAATATGTGACCGTGAAAGTGGGCCACATGGAAAACAACTATGGTGACGCCCACTTTAGGAGGACCGACAACGCACAGGCCATGCACAACCCCTTTGTGGGCAACCTGATCATGGATGCCTTTACCACAGAGGTAGGTGGCGAGGTCTATTTCAGGAAGAATGGTTTCCTAGGGATGTTTGGGCTATCCAATGGCAAGCTGAACCAAGCCGTGAACAATCCTGGTACCACAGGGGCCTCTATCTTGGCCAAATTGGGATATGACAAACAACTGACAGATGACTTTAGGTTCCGTTTGACAGGATCCATGTACTCCACTGGAAAATCTGGGAACGTCTACCTATACAGTGCCGACCGCAGTGGTTCCCGATACTATTTGGTCATGGAAAACACCGAGGCCAGCACATCCGGCAATTTCCGTTCCGGTAGGTTCGACCCAGGCATGCGAAATGAGATCACTGCCTTTATGGTGAACCCGTTCCTAAAATACAAAGGATTTGAGTTCTTCGGAACCTTTGAGCAGGCCAAAGGCAAGTTGGAGGCCGAAGCAGATGACAGGACCGCTACCCAATTGGCCGGAGAGCTCATCTACAGATTCGGCAAGACAGAAAACTTCTATCTAGGAACCCGATATAATACGGTAAATGCCGACACCGCTGCAGGAGAGGACATTACCATTGACAGATTTCAATTGGGAGGTGGTGTTTTCTTGACCAAGAACATACTTGCCAAAATTGAGTACGTCAACCAACAGTATGACGGTTTTGACCCAGCAAGCATCTTCAGTGAAGGAGAATTTAAAGGAGTTCTATTGGAAGCTGTCATCAGTTTCTAGGTCACTCTTGATTTTAGGTGAAAAGGTCTGGGACGCTGGTCCCAGACCTTATTCAAATCATAAAAATCGATACCTTTAGATACCATGATACCATTTGTGATCCACAACATCAAGAGCATATCCACCATGACCCTCCTTTTTATCGGGGCCTTCTTTTCGGCTCCGGAAAGGGAAACACGGGTGTGGGTGGCCCCTGAAAGTGAAGTGGTGATCAAGGGCACCACCAATGTCAACGCCTTTACGTGCAGGTACAATGTACAGGAACTCGAAGTACCCGTACAGTTGACCTATAATGAGAAAGTGGAACAGATCCAGTTCAAGAATGCCAAGCTCAAACTGGCAAACGACTGTTTTGATTGCGGGGGAAAGGCCATCAACAAGGATTTTAGGGAACTGTTGAAGACCGAGCGCCATCCACAAGTGGAACTCAGACTGCTCCACGTGGATCCCCTAGAATCCGATGCCCAGAAAATTGGGGTGGGTATGGAAATCACCATTGCCGGTGTGGCCCGAAAATACCAGACCACATTGAACTGTGTCCAGGCAGGGGATATCTGTGTGAACGGTAGCTTGGACCTTCTTTTGAGCGATTTTGGTCTGGAGCCCCCCCGAAAGGTTTTGGGAATGATCAAAGTGGACAACAAGATCAAGGTGCAATTTTCCCTTAAATTGAAAGAGATATAGCCTTTGTTTGAATTATAGATCCAATCCGTTGGGATGCCTTGTCCAACGGATTTTTTATGTTCAAAGGGGAGTGGACATATTTCAGGAAATAGGTATCTTGTGAAACTTATTTTCAACTAAAACAAACAATATGCACAATTTCATAATCAACAACGGAAAAAAGGCCATTTCAGTCTTCATGCTGACTGCTTTGGCGACTTCAATGCAGGCACAGGACAATTTTGGTGGACTGGCCCTTTATACGGTGAGGGATCATATGGGGCAGGACCCGAAGGCAACCTTGGAAAAAGTAGAGGAAGCAGGATATGCCTATGTCGAAGCTGCGGGCTACAACGAAGGAAAATTTTATGGGATGGCCCCAGAGGATTTTAAGGCCTATCTGGAAAGTTTGGGACTAAAGCCCGTGAGCACCCACCAAGGAACAGTGACCCTAGAGAACGCTGATGAGCAGATTGCAGCCGTAAAGGCAGCCGGGTTTGAGTATTTCACCATTCCAGTGCCGCCTATGGGCATGTTCACATTCAATCCGGAATCCCGTACCATGGGAATGAAGGGGACGGTCAAGGACTTGGCGGACGTGCTCACGGAACTGGGTAAGAAATGCGAAGCGGCCGGTCTCAAATTATTGTACCACAACCACGATTTCGAATTTAAGAAGAACGAAGATGGTGTGGTTACCATAGATTATTTATTGGAGAATACGGACCCAAAATACGTGAATTTCCAGATGGACCTCTATTGGGTGACCAAAGCCGGGTCAGATCCCGTAGCTTATTTTGAAAAATACCCAGGAAGGTTCAAGTCATGGCACGTAAAAGATATGGATGATGAGGGTAAATTTGCCCCCGTGGGTGAAGGCCATATCGATTTTAAGAGAATTTTGGACGAAAAGGAGACCTCTGGTATGATGAAATATTTTGTGGAGCAGGATATGACATGGGACAAAGAACCTTTGGAGGTGATCAAGATCAGCCACAAAGGCATCAAGGAGATAGGCTTTGATTAGTTAAATTATCGGTCAAGAGCTTTTTCGAGTGAAAAGGGTAAGAAATCAAAAAAATATTTTTTACAACGGTTCACATTAGTATCTTTGCACCCGCAAAAGAGCGGTCGCGTAGCTCAGCTGGATAGAGCATCTGCCTTCTAAGCAGACGGTCATAGGTTCGAATCCTATCGCGATCACTTTAAGAGTTCAAATAAAAACAAAGCCTTGCATATCTTATTGATTTGCAAGGCTTTAATGTTTTAGGAGCCCCATTTGAATTGGTTTGAAATGGTATGTTTTGGTTTGTAATTCGGTTAGTAAATTTTTTTCTTCAAAGTGTTAACCGAATAAGCTTGTAATTAACTATATTACAATCACTTAGTATTTGACTTTCGTAGGTAATTATCGCTCAATTTAACACAAAACCTATGAGAACCCGGACTACATTTTCAATCAGTTTCTGGATAAGTACTTCCCGAAGAAATGACGGCAACGCAAAGATCTATGCCCGAATCACCGTTGATTCGCAAAGGGCAAACATGAGTTTAAAGTATACTATCCCGAAAGAGATATGGGACAGTAAGGGGTCGAAGGTTCTGGGGCGAACAAAAGAAGCTCAGGAAATCAATACTTATCTGATGGAAGTTGAAACAGAACTTTTTCAATGCTATCGTGAACTTCGGTCTAGAACGTCCCATATCACTCCACAGATGGTCAAGGCGCACTATTTTGGGGAAGATGTGAGCGAAGTTACTTTAAAGAGTTTGTTTGAGTATCACAACACACACAATGCACATAGCCTTTGCAAGGCTACTCTTAGTCATTACAAGACATGTCAGAAGTACCTGTTGAAGTATATCAAACAACAATATAAATGTGATGACTACAGACTATCACAACTTAATCACCAATTTATAGTTGGATTTGAAACATATTTACGCAAACTACATCCCATAAATCATCACGCTAACCTTTCAAACAATGGTGCAATGAAGCATATTCAACGTCTACGAAAAATGATTAGAATGGCCGTTGATAATGAATGGATTGATAAAGACCCATTTCGAAAGTTTAAAATTAGAATGGAAAGAAAGGAAAAGGAGTTTTTGAACTTACCTGAACTTCAGAAAATTCAAGAGTATCATACAGGGATTGAACGGTTACGTATAGTAAAAGACTTGTTTGTTTTTAGTTGCTATACTGGTATTTCCTATTGTGATATAATGGGTCTTAGCGAAGATAACCTTGTACTTGGCATTGATGGAAAATATTGGATAAGCACAAAAAGGATGAAAACGAAGAATAGTTTTAAGCTTCCATTGGTTGGTCCAGCATTATCTATTATTAAGCGATTCCAATATCATCCTAAACGAGAACCGGAAAAACTATTCCCTAGAATCTCCAATCAAAAATTGAACAGTTATTTAAAGGAAATCGCGGATGCATGTGACATTCCAAAAAATGTTACTTTCCATATGGCAAGGCACACTTTTGCAACTACGATTACTTTGAGTAATGGAGTTCCCATAGAGACGGTTTCCAAAATATTGGGACATACAAAATTGGCCACTACCCAAGTTTATGCAAGAGTATTGGATAACAAAATAAGTGAAGATATGAGTGGTTTGGAAACGATTCTGGATTCGAAGTTTTTAGATTCAAATGACAATATTGAAAAGTTTGGAAATCTAGACTTTTGATTTGTAATCCTGAAAAGCCATTCATAAATGCACATCATATATGTTTTGTCCCAAGTCCTTCCTTCAACACTTGGGTTTGGTTTCCATTTGGTTATTGTGGTGATCGGGAAGGTATGTTTGATCAACAACTTCTAATCAACAAAAACCACTGAATTTATTCATTGCTTGACACACCAAAGAAAGGTATTTGGGTTTTCACGCTCGCGTGAAAAAACGAATAGCAAGAGGGTGATGCGCAAATTGCGGCATCACGGTCGTTTTTTGGTCTTCAACAAGTTGAAAACCAGTTGTTTAAAATGTTTTTGAAGTGCTGTGCAAAATCAGGGGCTACAGAAGACTTTTCCAAAATGTATAGTAAACCCTTTGGGAAGCCCTGTAAACACTGGAAATTTTGACGAAAAAATTGACGCAATTTGACGAAAAAACAAAATTGGGCCTATGGAAAAGCAAGCTAAAGCTTAAAATAACGTAAGGGAGGTTGGAACTATATAAAATTAAGGGCGATAGACCATTGGATTATCTCAAAGGATTAGAAAATGTTTTTAACCAATGGATAATATTGCCTCGCTCAGTAGTATTAGTTAAGGGGAAGATCTGGGGCTTGCAGCACTCCACTTCGTTTCCTTCGCTTTTTAATTCGTTTCCTGATTCAAGATCAGGTCTTTTAGGCACCGCTTTATTGAACTTTCAGTGCAAAACGAGTCCACTGATTCTAAGTAGTTTACTTTTTCCGTACACTTAATTTGTTTACCATTTAGACCCTTTTTTACCCCTAAGATGTAGCTCGGTTTCTCAAAACCGTTTGACTACTATTCGCTCCTTTCACCTAAAACCCAAATTTTGATAAATGGAAATTTCCTACATTTAAAGAAAGTTAAAATAAACTGAATACCTGCAATCCCAGTCCATAAACAAATAGTTAAATGAACAAAATCTTGTTTATCCTTTGTTGTTTGTCAATTAATCCAATAATATCACAAGAGTCAGCTATTCCAAAAACCAGACATCCTAGAATTGAAATTTTGAAATCAAAAAAGGTGTCCAAGACTCTTAATGCGAGGGCACATACCATTATAAGAGATAAGAATGCAAAAAGAGTAATGGTCAGGTGTAAAATAAATCCACTTGATGGTCAAATTGACATTAATGCATTTTCTTTGGTCGATACAAAAAATAAACTTAGATATCGATTATCCGATGTAACTGCATATTATGCCTTTGGTGGGCCCAAAATAAATAGGTATTGGAAAGAAAAACCAATAAATAAAAAAGGTAAGGAAATTGAGGTTTCTTATGCTGAATATAATCCCTTGATAAAGGACACTTTTTTAGATTATACCTTTAGTGATTACAAAATTTCTGAAACTAGATTTCCATTTTCCAGCGGACAAAACATTTCTAATTATTACGGAAAAGTTGAAAGTAAAAGAAAATTTACCGCAGACTTCTATTTTGTACTTGAAAAGGATTTATTGGATGAATCAAGCTATGCATTGTATTTTGGGAATGAAATGTTGGGCAGCGTCGATTTTTGAAACAAATAAAGCCTCGGAATTATAGTGCGAAATTTTCAAAAGTTTAAATAAACGATGCAGAAGTATAAAAACCTTGGACTTGCAATAGTAATCATCGTAATTGGTTACAACGTATATGACTACTTTAAAGTAAAAAAGGATGTTCAAAAAGATGTAATTGAAGAATGCAGCAAGAAATTCAGAACTTCCAATCCAGAAATTGCCAAAAAAGTCGCAGATAAATACTGTGAATGTGTCTTTGATAATCTTGGAGAAAAATATAAAAACTCGAATGTAGGAGCTAAAACAATTCTTGAGAAAGAACAGTCAATAATGCAAGACTGTTTTGACAAGGTGAAACAATGAAAAAAAAATTCAAAGTTCAAATAAACGATTACAATAAGAATGAAATACTATAACCTTCTATTTTACTTAGCCTTCTTTTTTTCTCTAACCGTTAAAAGTCAAAATTTTGAAATTGGTATGAGGACTGGGTTAAACTTTGCAACATTAAGAACTGGAGATAACACTGGATCTAATAATACAGGGGCTACCGAGTCTTTGACTAGGCTCAATTTATCCATTACCTCTGAATACACATTATCAAACCATTTTGGACTGGACGCCAGTTTAGGCTATCAAGGCAAAGGAGGTGGGGACTTTGATGAGGAAAGCATACTAAGAGTTGGGATAGACAATTTTAAACGTAAATTGGATTATTTAAGCGCTTCAGTTCTAGTGCGATATTATCCACTAATGAATAGTGATCCATTTCAACCTTTCATTACTCTAGGTCCAGGATTTTCCTATTTGATTAAGACTGATGAACTTGGAAATGAGATTGTGGAAGAAAACATTCGAGGTAAACTAGATATTTCATCTATTGCTGGAATCGGGGCTAAGTTTTCTTTGAACGAGAACCTTAAGTTTGAAGTATTAGGTGTATTTGACAGAGGATGGAGTAAAACTATTCGACAACAAAATGAAAGCCTATTTAATCAAATGTTCTGGTTTTCTGTTGGACTCAAGAAAGATATTTGATGAATTAATATAAGTACATATTGAATCAAACAAAGTTCAAATAAACGATAATTGACAGTTCTTCAAGACTGTCGGGCCAAATGATGAAATCATTTTATCCAAAGAAACTTTCAAAGAATTGGAAAATAGTCTGGATTCTAATGCAGCTTGCAATGATTGGCATTGGATATTATCTATTTGTATACAAATCCTATGGATACAAATCATGGAATGACATGATTGGTGGGACAATGGCTATGCTAGGTGTTATTTTAGCTTTAATGACTTTTGTTGATAGCCCTTATAAAAGTGGATGGTATGAAAAAAAACGTTTGAAATTTTACTTCCTCTCAGTATCGCTGGGAATTACTTCAATTTTTCTAATGGTAAGTCAGAGAAGTAGCTTTTATGAGAAAGAGGCAACAATTCCAACATTTGCTGAGGTAATTGGGAAGGAACGCGTACGTGGATTTGGCAGAAGAAGCGGTAATCGAGTTCGGGTTTACGCCACGATCCAATATTTTGACAAAGGAAAGGAAATCATTCAAAGACTTTCAGACTATGACGACCGTTATGTAGTTGGACATTATGTGCCCATCAAATATTCGGAAAATCAACCTGAACTTTTTAGGATTGATCATGAATTTGAAGAATAGCTAAGATGTAAGAGTTCATTGTGATGTGTACTCCATTCATTTTTCACAGTGATTATATTCTTAAAATAGTCAATAAGCAGCAAGATATTTTTGTCCCAAATTTATAAATGCATTCTAGAACATTGAATCCAAGATTGAACTTAAATTACAGTTAAACGCCTTTTATCCCATTTGAATTTTCTTACTTTTATTGGGCAGCAATGTTTGCCGTAATCTCCCCCATTGTTTGTCGGAAGGCTGCCGAACCCCGGCCAATACAATTGATAAAACGTTAAAAACCAATTTTCAATGAAGCTATTTACGTCCGTTTTGATATTGATCATATCAATAAGTTGCCGTGGCCAAGTAGAGGAAAAATTCAATTTGGGATTTGAAGACCAGGAAACTGGGAATGACCTATCAGATGGTTGGTTTCAATGGGGAGACCATATACTGACCATAGATTCTATGGCACACACAGGAGCAAGGTCTGGTAAGATCACTTCCACCCAAAACGGTGACTTTGGAAGTATAGCGTACAAAATTCCCGCCAAGTATCAAGGTAAGAGCATAACCCTTGAGGGATATATGAAAACCAAGGATGTCCATGATGGGTTTGTAGGTTTGTTGATGAGAATTGATGGCAATGGTTCTGCCCTGGAATTTGATAACATGCAAAAACAGAATATCACGGGGACCAATGACTGGACAAAATATACCATAACCCTTCCCTATCCGAAGGGAGCTGAATATATCTATGTTGCAGGTATATTGGTGGGCAAGGGTGAGGCTTGGTTCGATGATTTCACATTGACCATCGATGGCAACGACATCCAAACCCTTAAAGAGGTCGAAAGGGAACTTGCCAAAGCGGAATTGGACAAGGAATTCGACTCAGGATCCAAGATTGATTTGTCCAACGTGACACCTAACGGCATAGAAAATTTGGAGTTGTTGGGACGGGTTTGGGGTTTTCTCAAATACCACCATCCAGAAATAGCCAAGGGCAATTATAATTGGGACTATGAACTCTTTCGGTTTTTGCCAAAATATGTTCTAACCAAAAGCGAGGTAGAGAGAAATACTCTATTAATTGAATGGATTGATTCCTTGGGTGATTTGAAAAATTGTTCCAAATGTGAACCCACTAGTGAAGACGCGGTGATTCGCCCTGATCATAATTGGATTGAGGATCAAGATGCTCAACTCAAAGAAAAGTTACTGGATGTGTACAATAGCCGTTCCCAGGGAAAGCATTATTACATAGGGATGGCACCTGGCGTTCGTAATCCAATATTTAAAAATGAAGAGGCATACTATCTCATGCCTTTTCCCGATGATGGATACAGATTGCTTGCGCTATATAGATTTTGGAACATGATTCATTATTTTTTTCCATACAGGCATCTTACCGATAAGGATTGGAACACGGTACTTGGTGAATACATTCCAATCTTTCTAAATGCCAAAAACGAACTCGAATATGAAATGGCGGCCATCCAGCTTATTGGGGATGTTCAAGATACACATGCCAATATATGGGAAGGTGCAGGGAAGCTAAATGCTTGGAAGGGGTCAAATTACCCCCCAGTTCATACTCGCTTCATTGAAAATCAATTAGTAGTAACGGATTTTTATAATGAGGAACATAGAGGTAAGGTTGGATTGGAAATAGGAGACGTAATCACCGAGATCAATGACATACCCGTGTCCGAAATAGTGGAAGAGAAAGCTAAATATTATCCGGCTTCCAACTATCCTACAATGCTTAGGGATATCTCAATGGACCTTTTGCGCTCGAATTCCGATGAAATTGAAATAAAGGTACAATTAGGGGAAAATAAAGTAAAGATCAAGTCATTAAAACTATATCCAAAAGATAGCCTTGACATATACCGATGGTATAGAAGAGATGATAGAAAATCTTTTAAATTGCTTGATAACAATATTGGCTATGTGACCTTACAAACCATTAAGGATGAAGATATATCCGAAATTAAGAAGCAATTCAGAGACACAAAAGGTATAATCATGGACATCAGAAATTATCCTTCAAAGTTTGTCCCATTTGTATTAGGAAATTATTTTGTCTCTTCCGCTACGCCTTTTGTAAAGTTTACCCACGGGTCCGTAGACAATCCTGGTGAATTTACTTTTGAAAAAGAGTTGAAAATTCCAAGTAAAGGAGATACATACCAAGGAAAATTAGTGGTTCTGGTCAATGAACTTACACAAAGTCAAGCTGAATATACCTCTATGGCTTTTAGGGCAGGAGACAATACCACCATAATTGGCAGTACAACTGCAGGAGCTGATGGTAACGTTTCCCCGATATATTTGCCTGGTGGAATGAGAACCATGATTTCAGGAATTGGGGTATATTACCCAAATGGAGAAGAGACGCAAAGAGTTGGTATTGTTCCGGACATAGAAGTCAAACCGACCATTTTAGGAATCAGGCAAGGCAAGGACGAACTGCTGGAAAAAGCTATTGAAATAATCAAAAAAGAAGAATAAGTTCAAATAAACGATGACAGAAAGGAAGTCTAATTGTTGTGAAATGATGGAAATCTTCACAACATTTAATTGTGATTTACATAAAGATAAATATGAATGCCCTGATACTTTAATAGACCATAATACTGAGTCGGATGACTATTCCATTATCATTCATGATGGTGGAACTTCAGGAATAGAAATCAATTTTTGTCCTTGGTGTGGGACTAAACTATAAATTTTGAGATTCAAGAAAAGTTCAAATAAACGATTCCTAAAACATTCCTGATATAATTCCCTTTGCCAAATTTTCAATAAATATGCACCAATAATGTGTTAGAATGCGTATATTGTATGTAAATACCATTATTATGGCAACAATAAGAAAATCATTAACTATAACTGCTGCCCAGGAAGAGTGGATAAAATTACAAATCAAGAATGGTGGCTTCGCAAACGATAGTGAATACATCCGACATCTAATACGATTGGATGAGGAGCGCAATAGGGAGTTTTTAATCACTAAGGCGGCCATACAGGATGGTTATGATAGTGGCGTAAGTTCTAAAATCAGGTCTGTTGATGAAATTATTGAAGCTGCGATAGTTCGTAAAAGGAACAGAAATGCCTAGATATTATTTATCATCCAAAGCGGATGACGATATCGATGATATAGTGGATTATACCTTGGAAACTTGGGGTGAATCACAGACGCATATCTATGTTACCGAATTATACCAATTTTTACAAACTCTGGCAGATAATCCCGATCTTGGCCGAAGTGCTTCAGAATTTGCGGCTCTACTTAGAAGATACAACTATAAGGCACACACAATTTTTTACGAACCAACTGAAAAGGGCATATTCGTCGTTCGCATTTTAGGACAAGTAAGAGATTTCAAAAGACATCTTTAACGGATATTTATCTGATTAAAAAGTACAAATAAACATGCAGAAAATAAGCGTAAATTTTGGCATACTATTGGAAATTGTCGAGGACTGGATAAGGAATGATTTGATTGCCAATCGTATTACTGCCAGGATTGTCAATGGGGAAGAGACGGTGGAAACAACCATTGACGGAGCTTATTTTGTTGAAAATCATAAAACGGTTTACTTGGTCATGCGGCGGCGGGAGCAGGAAGACCTTTTTGATGATGACGGAAACCTTCTCAATGATGAAACTCCGAGCGGTATTCATGAAAATCTTCGAGAACTGGAGAAACTAGGCGTAGATTACAGTACTCCGATTGAAATAGAGATATGGTTCTCAGATGGTGAGGATGATATTCAGTACCGGTTGGAGTGCCATCAATACTATGTCAGCAATGAAAGGTTGGCCGTTATCCATTTTCTTGGTCGTGAAGAAGATGAAGATAAGGATGAATTTATAAACTTTCTGCACGAACAATATTAAGTTTAAAGTTCAAGTAAACGATAGCTGACCAACCTATTAGCGAGGCGTATATGCTCACTCTAAATTTTTAAAAAGAGCCGAACACATCTAAGTGGTGCAAAAAAGTATTATATTGCACCACAAACATAGATTTATGGAAACAGTTAGAAAGTCAATCACTTTTACAAATCAACAAGATGGTTGGATAAAGCTTAGGGTTCAATCAGGTGACTTTACCAATGATAGTGAATATATAAGGGATTTGGTAAGAAAGGACCAGGAAGAGAACATGAAACTCGCGGAACTTAAGGCCGCAATTGATGATGGATTGCAAAGTGGCAGAAGTAGTCTCAAAATAAATGACATTATCACAAAAGTTGATAATGGGGAATTATAATTTATCTACCAGGGCCCAATATGACTTAGTTGGCATTTATAAATATGGTATAAAGTTTTTTGGTCCTCAACAGGCCTCCAAGTATTTATTGAATTTGGAAAATTTTTTAGAGGAACTCGCCGAACGCCCAGAATTGGCCAAAGATGCATCGGCCATTTCCGGTCCTTTAAAATACTACAGTTATAAAGCTCATGTCATTTTCTGCCAATTTGATAGTGCCAACGAAATTTTTATTGTTAGGGTGTTGGGCCAACGCATGAATTTTATTGAGCATCTTTAAAGTTCAAATTAACGATAATTGAAAGTATCAAAATCTGACATAATCGAGTTAATTGAAGATGAGAAAACCGACAGTTTTACGAATCACTTAAATGCCATATTAAAATGGGGTTTTCGTCCCACTGGTGAGATACAGAAACGAGAAATAAGAGTTTGGAGACAAAATGTTTGGAATGGGGTGTTTTATCCCATTTTTAAATTCCACCTAAACAACGATGGATATTTAGTGAAAATCACAGACAGAATTAATCCAGTTGGACTGATTGTTTACATTCTTTTATGTGCTGTGGTTTCCATTCCTTGGTTAAATTGGATATTTGATGATTATGACCCAGCTTCTCACTGGATCCAAATTATTACCTGGGTTGTTTTCTTCGGGATTTTTGGTTTGATAAGCTTCAAAATCTACCAAATGGAGAAGAAAATCCAATTGAGTCAGATTTACGAAATTTTGGAAATCGAGGTGGAAGGCGATAAATTGGAGGATGAATGGGGGATGAAAAAAATACTGTTGAGAATCATTACCTATGCTCTCTCTTTTTTATTGATTGCCGTTTGCTTCATTTTCGTCATTCCAAGCGGTAATTATCTAATTGCACTGGCAACGTTATTAATTGTTGGAGTTTATTTATACTCAGACTTGAAAATATTACTAAAGAAAGGCAAGAAGAAACAATGAATACATTGTATGATTATAGTAAACAAAGTTCAAATGGATGAGCCGGATGGTCAAGGCCACCAAAAACGGAAAATGTGAGCCACTCAATATTTGGTTTTAGTGAGTTGAAAATTAGATTTTTGTGTTGGTTTTGAGGGTGTTCAATTTTGACCGGCGAAGGGAGTATAATATGTCCGGCGTTTCCACCTGAGTTCACAATACAGCTTCTTTAAATACTATTTTGCGATGATAACCTCCACATCTTTTTCCTTAAGCATTTTTTCTGCCCTCGGTGGAATTCCATCATCTGTAACCACATAGTGAACTTGTTCGAAACTACAGATTTTGCCAAGCCCGCGTTTGCCAAACTTTGTGCTGTCGGCTAGTACAACCACAATTTGTGCAGATTCTATCATTTTTTTGTTCAAAGGGGCCTCTGTAAGGTTGGTTATAGAAAAACCGAAATCAAGATCAATCCCGTCAACACCCAAAAACAGGATTCTTGAGGAAATCTCCTTAAGGGCCTCCTCTGCAGCGCTACCGGTAACAGACGAGGAGTTTTGCCTTATGACCCCGCCCAATTGATATACCTCTATAAAAGGACGATTGCAGATTTCCATGGTGACCTTTACCGCTGGAGTAATCACGGTCAAGGATTTCTTGGGTTTTAGAATATGGGCCAACTGAAAAACTGTGGTTCCTGAGCCAATGATTATGGAATCGTTTTCCCCGATCAGTTTTAAGGCTTCTGCCGCAATCTTTCTTTTGGCCTCTACATTGATGGTTTCCTTTTCATTGATGGTCCTTTCATTCATATAGGGATTGTTCAATGAGGCCCCACCATGTGTCCGGAACAGTAATTTTTTATCTTCTAGGAGTTTCAGGTCCTTTCTGATTGTTACTCCTGAAACATTTAATTCTTCACTTAGATCATTTATTTTGACCCTTCCATCTTCTTTTAGCTTCTCTAGGATGGCACTATGTCTATCGGTAATATCCATGTTATACAATCATTAAGGTGCAGTAAATATCAAACTAAATTTAAAACGAAACATATATATAATAAAAGTACAACCTTTATTTAAACTCAACTTAACAAATATAGTTTTATTTTGTTTCATAATGTATAATTAATGAATTTTATGGGTTTATATTTGTTTTATTTGATTTAATTAACTTAAATTTACGGTATCCATAAAAAAGGATGCGCATGCAATGTTTCCATTTTGTTTAAGAATGGACCAAAAAGATTACTAAACCAAACAATTTTTAGAAAAGATGAAAAGTAACTTAAATGTATTTATCCTTCTTATCTGGTCATGTTTTTCATTCCATGCCATGGCACAAGAGTTGAAGATTGCCGGAGAGGTTTTGGATGAAGAGGGGGTTCCGTTGGCCGGGGTGACAGTTGGGATCAAAGACACCAACCAAGGTGCCATTACGGATTTTGATGGACATTTCCAATTGGATGTGCCATCCCAGAACAGTATATTGGTGTTTTCTTCCATGGGATTTAAAACCACGGAAGTTACAGTGGGATCAAGCAAGAACTTGAGGATAGTGCTGGAAACGGATACGTATGCCTTGGATGAAGTAGTGGCAATCGGTTATGGTAGGGCAAAGAAGAAAGACTTGAGTGGTTCCATTGCCACCGTGGAAGGGGATGTTCTGGCGAAGAGAAACACCACTCAAGTGGCCCAGGCCTTACAAGGAACAATGCCTGGGGTTATGGTGACCCGAAGTAACTCACAGCC
The DNA here is from genome assembly GCF_007785775.2 of Flagellimonas hadalis. GTDB lineage: Bacteria > Bacteroidota > Bacteroidia > Flavobacteriales > Flavobacteriaceae > Flagellimonas > Flagellimonas hadalis. Next base: position 30,511 of record NZ_VNIK02000007.1, on the reverse strand, counting down.
CGGCGCAAGTGCCACCATTCGGGTGAGGGGGATAACCACCATCGGTGACAGCGATCCGTTAATAATTGTTGATGGAGTCCCTGTTGCCAGTATAAATGATGTCAATGCAGCGGATATTCAGGATATCTCGGTATTGAAGGATGCCGCATCCGCCTCAATTTATGGAGCGCGAGCTGCGGCGGGCGTCGTGTTAATTACCACCAAGAGGGCAAGGACCCAAAAATCAAGCCTTACCTACAATGTGACTTATGGTATTGACAAGCCCACCTCATTTCCTGATATGGTGGGTGTGAAGAGGTATCTTGAAATGATCAACGAGTTTACATGGAACGATGCAGGAAATCCAGAAGGTGGTGAATATTCCCTCTACACCGAAGAAGAGGTGAACAATTGGGATGCGCTTCATCAAGATAATCCCAACCAATACCCCTTGACCGATTGGACCGACTTGATGATCAATGATTATGCACCGCGCAGTTCCCACAACCTTTCATTTGCAAGCGGAAACGAAAATTTTCGGACACGGGCTTCTTTAAACTATGAACAGGTGGATGCCCTGTATGACCACAATTCCTTTGAAAGAATCATGACCAGGGTCAACAATGAATTTACCATTTCCAAAAAGCTTAAGGCAAATGTTGATCTGTCCTATATATACGAGGTGAGAAAGGCCCCAACCATCGATCCTGTCGTTTCTGCCCAACGGTATCCAGATATCTTTGCGGCGCAGTGGGACGATGGCAGGATAGGAATGGGCCAGAATGGATTTAATACCTATGCGCGTTTGCACTATGGAGGTTTTGACAATGTTTGGAGGAACAAACTGAACGCTCGATTGAGTTTGGCGTATGAACCTGTTGAGAATTTGGTTTTCACAGGTGTTTTTGCACCCTATCTGTATAATACAAAGGGCAAAAGGTTTGAAAAGCAAATCTCATACTATGATGCGGATGATCCGTCACAGTTTGCCGGCTACATTTCAAACGCGGAAACTACCAATCTATATGAGGCCCGAAACGATGGAAGGAACCTGACCACCCAGTTTTTGGTGAACTATTCCAAGGATTTTGGGGGATATAAGCTCGACTTCCTGGGAGGTTATGAGGGTTTTTCCTCTTTTTCTGAAACCCTGGATGCCAGTGCTGAGAATTATACCCTCAGAAACTATCCTTATCTAAGCCTTGGGCCGTTGGATTATATGAGAAATGCGGGAGGGGCTACCGAAACAGCCTATCGTTCTTATTTTGGAAGGGTCATGTTTGACTATAAGGGGAAGTATCTGCTCCAATCGAACGTTAGGGTAGATGGTTCTTCCAGGTTCCATCCTGATTATAGGTGGGGTTCGTTCCCATCAGTATCTGCCGGTTGGGTGGTGTCCGAAGAATCGTTTTTTCCTAAAAATTCAGCAATCTCTTATCTAAAGTTGAAAGCCAGTTGGGGAGAGTTGGGGAATGAGCGGATAGGAAATTATCCCTACCAATCGACCATCGGCTATTCGGATGCACTGTTCTATAGAGGAGGACAAGTGGTTTCTGCAACAACCGCTGCACAATTCTCTTATGCCATTCAGGATATATCTTGGGAAACCACAAAAACAGCAAACTATGGATTGGAATCCTATTTTTTCGACAACCGTCTGATGCTCACATTTGATTATTACGAAAAGACCACCAAGGACATGTTGCTGGAACTTGAAATACCGGACTATATGGGGTATGAAAATCCAGAACAGAATACTGGTAATATGTACACTAAAGGCTGGGATGCCCAGGTAAGTTGGAAAGACAATGTTGGAGAGCTTCGCTATTCATTTTCGGCCAATATATCCGATTTTAAATCCAAAATGGGCGATTTGGGAGGCATTGTTTTTAGGGGATCCACGATTACACGGGAAGGAACAGAGTACAATGAATGGTATGGATATAAATCTGATGGACTTTACCTGACCGAGGAAGAAATCGCGGATTCTCCCACTCTCAATTCTTCGGTGAGGCCCGGGGATGTGAAATATTTGGATGTCAGTGGTCCCGATGGTGTGCCCGATGGTCAGATAACCCCTGATTATGACCGTGTTCCGTTGGGCGGCTCCTTGCCCCGGTATCAATATGGGGGTAACATTAATGTTGAATACAAAAACTTTGATCTTACGGTTGGATTCCAGGGAGTTGGAAAAAGGAATGCTAGGTTGACCCCATCCATGGTCAAGCCCTTTCATTCAGGTTGGACCAACCCTCCGGGAATCATTGATGGGAACTATTGGAGTGTATATAATACCCCAGAAGAGAACCAATCAGCAAGATTTCCAAGATTATCCTACGTGGGTGCTGAAAACAACAATTATGAAATGTCTGATTTTTGGCTCATTGAGGGAGGGTACTTTCGGTTGAAGAACATCGTATTGGGATACACGCTCCCCAAATCTGCAACCGAATTCCTTGGAATTCAAAACTTGCGGTTTTTTGCTTCGGCCACCGATCTCTTCAGTATCGATAAGTTTCCCAAAGGATGGGATCCTGAAACGGCAGACGATTCCTATATAACTTCGACCCTATTGTTGGGGGCATCCGTTAAATTCTAAAAATGAACATCATGAAAAAGTATTGCATATTAATTTTGTTCTTCTTTATCCTCGCCACGTCATGCGAGAAACTTGACCTAGATCCACTTTCTGAAGGGTCTTCGGAAAGCTGGTATTCCGACCAAACAGAAATCGAATTGTCCCTGAATGACCTCTATCGTACCTACTTGTGGGATATTGAACAGAACTACGAAGGAGAACGGTTCACGGATAATTGGGCCCAAAGGCAAGCTGTAAAGGATTTTGTGGCAGGCACCATAAACAGTGAATGGTCATTTTCCGAAAACCTATGGCTCTCAACCTACAAGGGGATTACTAGGGCGAACACCATTCTAAATAGTTTGGAGAACGCCGTTGATAATGTACCGGAAGAAATATTGGTCCAACTTCAAGCAGAGGCACGGTTTTTTAGGGCAGTATTTTATGGCAGGCTTGTTTTTCTTTATGGAGATGTGCCATTCTATACAGATTATTTGACCGTTGAAGAGTCTTTTGAATTGTCCAGAACAGACAAGGAAGTCATTATGGAGCAGGTATATTCTGATTTTGATTTTGCCATTGCCAACCTGCCTGAAAGCTACGGTTCAAATGAATTGTCTAAAGTGACCAAAGGGGCCGCACTTGGATTTAAGGCAAGAACAGCATTGCGGCTGAATGATTTCCAAATCGCAAGGGATGCAGCACAAGAGGTTATGGACATGGAGGTCTATTCATTACATCCTGAATATGGCGATTATTTCTTGTCAAAGACCAGAAACTCACCCGAAACGATTTTTGCTATTCCTAGGTCATTTGAGTTGGGTGTATCTTGGAGTGCCAAGAATTTTTATACGCGGACACCAGGTGGTAGCAATGTTGCCCAGCCTAGTTGGGACCTTTTTGCTTCTTATACCTGTACCGATGGTTTGCCTATAGATGAATCTCCGCTATTCGACCCGAGGAATCCTTTTGAAAACAGAGATCCACGATTAGCCCAGACCATTGTTGAGTTTGGCACGGAACATTTGGGGATAATTTATGATCCTAATCCTTATGTGACAAAGGTTCTAAATGTTGGCACTGGCAACATGGTCAATAATAAAGATGCTAGAAGTGTTGATACCTATGCTTCGTATAATGGTCTTGCTTTGAAAAAAGGCGTTGATGAAGATTGGAACGATGACAATCAGACCGATTTTGATATTCGTATCATGCGGTATGCGGATATTTTATTGATGTATGCCGAAGCAAAAATTGAACTGGGTGAAATCGACCAAAGTGTTCTGGATGCCATAAACGAGGTCAGGGCCAGGGCCTATGGTGTCGATAAAGGCCAAGTATCAGAATATCCTGTGGTAGTGGAGACAGGTCAAGAAAACCTAAGGATCATATTACGAAATGAACGAAGAGTGGAATTCGCATGGGAAAACAGGAGGTTTTTTGACTTGATGCGATGGGGTTTGGCCGAAAAAGCGCTTACGAGACCGATATATGGAATACTTGACCCAGAAGATTTAAAGGAAAGGGTTATTGATGAAGACCTATGGTTTTGGTCTGAAACACCCGAAATAGATGCTGATGGTCTTCCGGATTTCTCTTCCTTGTACCAAAGTGGTACCATCAAGCTTTTGGTTGAGCGGAACTTCAATAACAGGCAATATTTGTTTCCCATTCCATCCAAGGAAATTATAATTAATGATAATTTGACACAAAATCCAGGATACTGAAAAATTATAGTAATACAACCTCTTTAACATTGGTCGATGGACAGTATTGATATTGGTGTTTTTATTGTGTATTTGGTGGCGTTGGTTGGCATGGGAAGCATGTTCTCAAGAATGAAGAATGCCAAGGACATGTTTGCTGCAGGGGGGAAATCACCATGGTGGCTGTCGGGGTTGTCCTCTTTTATGACAACCTTTTCAGCAGGAACCTTCGTCATTTGGGGCGGTATTGCCTACCGATATGGGTTGGTAGGGGTTTCTATATTGGTCATGATTGGTATTTCGGCGATGTTCGTTGGCTATTTTCTGGCAAAAAAATGGAAATCCTATGGGTATGACTCGGCTGCTGAATTCCTCAATGACAGGTTTGGGAAATCTTTGGTCCGTTTTTATACCTTTTTGCAGGGCATAGTGGGGCTTTTCACCATGGGAGGCGCTGTCTATGCGCTTGCTGTTGTGGTCACTGCTTTGTTTCCCTTGTCGGAAGGACACCTCCTCGCAGATCCAGCGACTGGTCATTTCTCGGTTACCATAGCCTCATTGATCATTTGTTTTTTGGTGATAGCCATTGCCTTTGGTGGGGGACTCTGGGCCGTTTTGGTAACCGATGCCCTGCAGTTTATCATACTGACGGTTTCGGTATTGATCGTGGTTCCCTTGATCATCACAAAGATCGGGGGACCCATGGAAATGATCAACACAGCTCCCCCAGGTTTTTTCAACTTGGTACATGGTGAGTTCACATGGTATTTTTTGATGGGTTGGGGAGTAGTTTTTTTCTTTAAGATCGGTGGAGAATGGGCCTATGTCCAAAGATTCGTGTGTGTGCCCACGGCCAGGGATGCAGTGAAATCCACCTATCTTTTTGGGATCTTGTACATAGTCAGTCCCTTGATCTGGATGTTGCCCCCTATGGCCTACAGGTGGATCGACCCCAATGCCGATTATGAACAGGCGTACGTTCTGGCCAGTCAGGCGGTATTGCCATCCGGAATGCTCGGGTTGATGATTGCCGCCATGTGTTCGGCAACGGCAAGTATGGCCACCACCCAACTCAATGTTTTTGCAGGCGCTTTCACCACCGAAATATATCAAAGGATATTTCGCCCTGATGCAAGGGACAACGAATTGGTCCGGGCCGGCAGGATTTTTACCTTTCTCTTGGGAGTGCTCATCATTGCCGGTGCACTCATCATTCCTAGGATGGGGACATATACGGGCTATATCCTTGCTTCAGTGGCCATACTCACCGGGCCATTGGTTTTGCCGACTATTTGGGGGCTTTATTCCCGAAAAACAGGCCTTAAAACAGCATGGATAGTGACAATTTTTAGTATAGTGGTAGGCTTGGTGGTAAAACTGGGCTTCCAAACCGATGGCTGGTTGGCAGAACTCCAAACTCTTTCCTACTTGACCACAATGGTGCAGGCCAATGAACGTGTAACGGAAATAGTTGTTGGTACTGCGGTTCCTTTATTGCTATTGTTTGTGGCCGAATTGGGTATTGGTAGGAAAAACAAGGGTTGGGAAAAGGTACAGGCCAAAAAACAACAGGCGTTCGAGGTCGCGGATACTGCCCCCTCCATTCTTCCTGCCAAAATTTGTGCGTGGTCGACCATAATTGTAGGCATAATGATTGCTCTTATAAGTATAGTGTCCACTGAAAAACAAATGATTACAGGTGGTTTTGCCGGTTTTCTTATTTTATTGGGGGTTGCGATACTTGCAGGGATAAGGAAAAAAGGGGAACAACATGCATTGAATTGACTTTAGGGCATGGAGAAATAGGAAAATAAGTTTAAAGAAAGATTATTCCATATTGGAATTAGAATAAATGGTTTTATGAAATATGTTAAAGAAGAAGGTAGGAATATACCTGTAAGAAAAGAAGTTGATGTTTTGGTGGTCGGGGGAGGTCCCTCGGGTATAACGGCTGCCATGGGGGCTAAAGAAAAAGACCTTAATGTCACCTTGATTGAAAACAGAAGCTTTTTGGGCGGCAATATGACTATTGGCTTGCCGGTACTGGGCTTTTTGGGACAAAAGGGCAACCAGATCATCAAGGGGCTTCCCGAAAAATTCATTCAAAAACTGAGAGAAGTGGAAGGGGCCAGCGAACATCGTCCGTGCCCGCTCCACATGAGTATTACCTTGGTGGAACCAGAAGCTGTAAAAAATGTGGCTTTGGAGATGCTTTTGGAGTATGGGATTGATGTCCAGTTGTACACCCAATTTGCCGATTCCATTGTTGAGGACGGGGAAATCAAGGGTGTGTTCGTGGAAAGCAAGGCAGGGCGGGAAGCCATTTTGGCCAAAGTGGTCATCGATTGCAGTGGCGATGCCGATGTTGCCTTTAGGGCCGGGGTCCCATGTGGAAAGGGCAATGAAAACAATGGCATGCAACCCCCTACATTGATGTTTTGCATGGCCGGTGTTGACACAGAAGAGCTTAGGACAAGCATAGCCAACCAGAGCAGGACCTATTTGACCGATTTTATCCCTGCGGAATATTTTGGACAGAACCATCAGTTCATTGTGGTTGGTCTGAGGGAGGTCATGCAACAGGCAAGGAACAATGGCCTTACATTGAATACGGAAAGAACCATTATTATCACGGGCCTGAGAAAAGGAGAAGTCTGGATCAATATGTCCAGTGTCCACGGAGTGGATGGCACAAAACCCGAAGACCTGACACATGGTGAGGTCAAGGGAAGGCAACAGATCAAGGACATCCAAAAGTATTTGATTGAATATGTCCCGGGATTCAAAGAAGCATATTTTACTAAAATGGCACCTTTTCTTGGTATCAGGGAAACTAGACGGATCGAGGGTCAATACACCATGACCAAAGAGGATATTCTGGGATGCCGACGATTTGACGATTCCATAGCCGTGGCCAGTTATCCTTTGGACCTTCACCACCCCGAGGACGGCGGTTGCACCCTTACCTGGTGTGGTGACTGTTACGATATTCCCTATCGATCGCTTGTGCCAAAAAATGTGAAAAACCTTCTCGTGGCAGGAAGGGCAATTTCCACCACCCATGAGGCGATGTCCGCCATCAGGGTGATGGCACCCTGCATGGCCATGGGTGAAGCCGCCGGAAGAGCAGCAAAAATGGCAATCACAAAAAATATATGTCCCTCGGAGATCCCGGTCAGGGAACTGCAAAAGGAATTGATTGCCCATGGGGTTTACCTCAATCAGGAGGCACTCATCAACATATAATCCATGTTAGTTTGTTTTCATCACCCCTCCCATTGTGGTTGGGAGGGGTGAATTGTTAATTGAAAAAATGAAAAAAGTGACTTTATTCAGATGTATCCAAGGGGGTGAAATAAAGACCAATATGTTTTTGACATTGGCCCTATTCATCACGATTGCCTCCTGGGCACAAAGCGGCCCAACGGAAAACCAAATTAATGTGATAAGTGCCAATATCCGGGTCGCCCTAAAATCCGATGCGACCAAAGGGCATGGATGGGAAGATAGAAAAGAAAATGTTTTTGAGGTAATAAAGAACCAAAACCCCGATATTATCTGTCTTCAAGAAGTGTTGGAAGTCCAGAACAATGATTTTAAACATAGTTTTCCCAATTATTTTTCATTTGGTTTTGAAGGCCCGGAAATGGATGCTTTTACTGATGGGGAATACCACTTAATTGCCAAGAATCCCATTCTTTTTGACCTGAGAAAGTTTGAATTTATTGGCGGAGGGGTGTATTGGTTGTCCGAAAAACCACATATAGGAGGAAGCATATCCTGGGGTTCTGCGCGGGCCAGACATGTGAATTGGGTGAGGCTGAGATCTATTCAGACCGGAAAGGTTTTTCGGGTCTTAAATACACATTTAGACCATGTCTCCAGTGAAGCAAAACAAAATCAGGCTAAAATGATCGTGGAGGAAAGTAATCAATATCCAAAAGATTTTGCCCAAATCTTAGCAGGGGATTTTAATTCCGATAGTTCAAGTGTACCCATCCAAAACCTGTTGACATCATGGAAGGACAGCTATGGGATTTTGCATAACGGGATAGATCCCGGTTTTACCGTTCATGGGTTTAAAGGACCAGAAGCAGCCACCAAAAAGGGGAAGGTGGATTTTATCTTTTACCGTGGGGCCTTGATGCCCGTTGAAGCCAAAGTCATCAAGGACAACCATGAGGGAATATACCCAAGCGACCATTATTTTGTATCGGCAACCATGGCTTTCCATTGAGACAAGCCTATTTTACCACAACACATGATCCAATGACAACCAAAAATAACTTGATGTCAAAATCCAGGTGTTTTATATTTCTCCTGTTAATGGGCATGGCACAAACGCTATTGGGTCAAGATAGACCAAAATTGGTGGTGGCGGTAGTGGTGGACCAAATGCGCCATGACTATCTATCCAGATATTGGGACAAGTTTGGGGAAAACGGTTTTAAGCGATTGGTAAACGAAGGCTTTAACTTTGAAAACAACCATTATAATTATCTGCCCACAAAAACCGCACCCGGCCATGCCTCCATTTTTACCGGAACGACGCCCATGAACCATGGCATTATTGGGAACAATTGGTACGATCGGGAGAATGGTGAAATGGTATATTGTGTGGGGGATACTGCAGTTTCATCTGTTGGTACATCAAGAAAATCTGGTAAAATGTCGCCCCACAGACTAAACGGCAACACTTTTGCGGATGAGAATCGAATCCATACCCAAATGAGGGGAAGGACCATCAGCGTCTCATTAAAGGATAGGGGTGCCATTTTGCCTGGTGGACATACAGCCAATGGGGCCTATTGGTTTTTTGGAGGAGATGAAGGGGTTTTTATCACAAGTTCCTACTATCGTTCCACGTTGCCCAATTGGGTGAACGATTTCAACGATTCCAGAAAAGTGGACACCTATCTAAGGACTTGGGACACCAAGAACCTATCCGATACCTACACGGAAAGCATTGTGGACGCTAACCCCTACGAGGGTGGATTCAAAGGAAAAGCAGAGCCAGTATTTCCCTATGACCTGCAAAAACTGAAAGAACAAAACGGGATGTATGATATTTTGATGGAAACCCCGTTTGGAAATGATATCACCTTGGATTTTGCATTGGCAGCCATAGAGGGAGAAAATTTGGGAGAGGATGGGTACACTGATGTCTTGACGGTCAGCTTTTCGAGTACCGATAAAATAGGACATAATTTTGGTGTGGATTCCAAGGAACTGGAAGATGCCTACTTAAGACTTGATGAAAATATTTCCCGGTTTTTGGAATATCTTGACGAGAAACTTGGTGTACATGAATACTTGTTCATGCTTACGGCAGATCATGGAGGAACTCATGTCCCGGCCTATTTAAAGTCCTTAAAAGTTCCGGCCGGATATTTCGACATGAGGGAGTTTAAGAGTGAGGTCGTAAAGTTTTCGGAAAAGGAATTCAAGACAAGTGGCATCATTGACAACATATCGAACAATCAGGTTTTCTTGGACCATGATGCCATTTCCCGGGCAGGCCATGATCTTGAAAAGGTAGTTCGGTCGCTATATGGCCATATATTGAATTATCCCCAGGTTGATAAAGTTTTTACGCGGTCCCAACTGGAAGGCTCCACCATTTTCCATGGAACGGGAAGCTTGGCGCAATTGGGATTCCATTTAAAAAGGAGCGGGGATCTACAGTTTGTTCTGGAACCAGGAATTTTATCCTACCGAACCACGGGATCAACCCATGGGGATGCTACCAATTATGATACCCACGTCCCTTTGATTTTTTACGGAAAGGGAATACCCGTCGGTAGCACATATAAGCGTTCCCATATTGTGGACATTGCTCCGACCATTTGTGCCATTTTAGGGGTTTCCTTCCCCAATCTTTCCACAGGAGACCCATTATGGTCAATGTTGAACTTAATACCCAACAATCAACCGTTGGTCAAACAACAATAAAATAACGTAAGATGAAACCAAGGAAATTTTTTGCCATTGGACTTTCAATATATGGACTTCGTTCGAAACCAATGTTACTGCTATATGGATGTGCATTGTTGTTTTTCTCTTCCGTAAAAGGACAGCAAGGAAGATTATTTACTTTTTTAAACTATAACACGAAGTATGGATTTGAAAAAGATTCGGCCCTAACGGCAAATTATGTGGATTGGGTCAAGAAACTTGCCCCGGATGTCATTGCGTACCAAGAGATGAACGGGTTTACCCAGAATGATATCGGGAATCTTGCCAAAAGATATGGGCACCCTTATGCAGTCATCATGAACCGTGAATATGGTGTCCCTGTGACCCACCCATTGGCCATAACGTCAAAATATCCAATTCTTGATGTACGGCGTGTCATGGACAATCTATGGCATGGCTATCTCTATGCGAAAATCAATGGTATCCACTTCTTTATTACACATTTGGCTCCTTTTACCCTTGAGGATAGACAAAAAGACATCCGAAAAATTGTTGCCCAAATGCAATCCATTCCCAAAAATGAAATGGTTGTCCTTGCAGGGGATTTCAATGCATTGTCGTCCATGGACTCGCCGTCCTATGGGGATGACCTTCTGAATGCCATGAAGCGGTCGGAAGGCAAGTTCATAAAAAAAAGTGGCACTCCGATTCTAAGGAACAGAACCGTCCATCGTAGAAACCTGAACAATGGACAGATCGACTATTCGGTGATACAGGAATTGATCGATGCTGGTTTTGAAGACAGCTTTTATTTGCGAAATGATGCTTTCAAGAACAGTGTGCCGACAGAGAAATACAGAAAAGAGAGTTCTTTTCTGCGAAGAATAGACTATATCTGGGTCAACGGGCGATTATCCAAAAAAGTGGAGTATTCGGATATCCTAAAGGATTCACTGACAGATCGTCTATCCGATCACTACCCCGTCATTTTAAAACTCAAATTGTAAATCACATCGCAAATGTTTCATTTTGTTTAAAAATAACTTTTATATTGTTTTATAATAATGTAATTTAGGTTTTTAAATAGTTTAATTTATTTAAACATTATGCATTTCAAATGTGGTTGAGGAGTTTATGAAGATTTGAAAAATTAGCTTTTACCGTACTGAAATATAATTACTATCCCTCGGGAATGCCAAATAATCATAGTTTATGTGGATTGTGTTGATGTAGGGTCCGCAAAGAAGGAAAGTCTTTTAAGTGCAGAATGCGTTGGTTTTTTGTGACGGCAAAATATCTCAACCAAAAAGTTACAGTAACAAATAAAATGAAACTAGATAAATCCATTGGTATTCCAGGACACCTCCTGTTCGGCTATTTTGGCGTTTTGATTTTCATGATGGGAGATGGGGTGGAGCAAGCTTGGCTGAGCCCATATTTACTCGACCGAGGTTTGGATATACAACAATCGGCCCTGCTCTATACGGTCTATGGGGTTACCATAGCTGTTTCGTCATGGTTTTCGGGCGTCTTGGCTGAAAGCTATGGACCCCAAAAAGTGATGATGGTCGGGGTTATGGCCTACATATTGGGTACCGTGGGCTTTGTTGGCTATGGCATTCCCGAACTGGATTTTTCAATCATGTTGGTGACTTATGCCTTTCGTGGATTTGGCTATCCCTTGTTTGCTTATGCATTTCTGGTGTGGATCACTTATGCCAGTCCCAAGGAAAGTCTGGGCAGGGCTGTCGGTTGGTTTTGGTTTGTTTTTACCGGTGGATTGAATGTATTGGGAGCTTATTATTCAAGTTGGGCAATCATCCATTTGGGATATTTGGAAACCCTTTGGAGTTCCATCTTTTGGGTGCTGATAGGGGCTTCCTTCGTACTTTTTCTAAAGAATGAGACCTTTCCTTCATCCAATGGAGAGGGAACTTGGTCAAAAATTCGTGAATTGTCCAAAGGGCTCACAATAATCAAAGAAGAACCAAAGGTGTTGTTGGGAGGGGTCATCCGGGTAATCAATACAACAGCACAGTTCGCTTTTCCCGTTTTTCTGCCATTGTACATGGCGGAACATGGTTTCACAACCAAGGAATGGCTACAAATATGGGGGGGCATATTTACAAGTAACATCATATTTAACCTGTTGTTTGGGTTCATAGGGGATTTTATAGGATGGCGTAAAACAATCATGTGGTTTGGAGGTGTTGGTTGTGGAATTTCCACCCTGCTCTTTTACTACGGAACTCAATTTCATGAAAGCGGCTTTTGGCTGGTCTTGTTTTTTGGTGTCTTGTGGGGTGCTTGTCTTGCCGGATATGTGCCCTTGTCCGCATTGGTCCCATCTCTCGTCAAGCAAAACAAAGGCGGCGCCATGGCCATTTTGAACCTTGGAGCCGGACTTCCGGTATTCGTTGGGCCAATTTTGGTAGGACTTCTCATAGGTCCGATTGGCCATGAGGGTGTCGTTTGGGTTTTGTCCGGGCTGTACTTTGTAAGTGCAATACTGACCAAATTTTTGGTGCTCCCAAAAGAACGTAGTATGGAATTGTTAAAGGTTGAAACCTGACCGATTTCGCTTTGAACCAAATAAAATCAAAGTGACTGCAAAGTAAACAGGTTGTAAGACAGAAAGAAAAGTATAATTATAAAAACAAGTATGAAAATATTGATTACTGCTCCTTATCGGGAAAAAGAACAGAAGGAATTGTTGGAGAAATTTGGCGAAGTCATATATCGCCCATGGAAAAGCCAAGGACGTGCGTACAATGAAAGTGAATTACTGGAATTATTGACAGAAACGAAGGCCGATGCACTGATCACGGAGCACGATGATGTTTCCAAAAAAGTAATAGATGCTTTCCCTGAGCTGGAATTTATCGGGGTTTGTCGAGGAACGCCTTCAAATGTGGCGGTCGAATCTGCCAGGGGACATGGTATCCAAGTGTTCAACACACCGGCCCGGAATGCCCAAGCAGTGGCCGAAATGTTTGTTTCCAATGTGATCATGCTTTTGCGCAACACGATTCCGGGGTGGCAGTGGTTGCAAAGCGAAAGTTGGGAAAAGGGTGCACACACTTCCTATTTGCAGTTCAAAGGGAACGAACTCGCCGGTAAAACTATTGGTATGGTCGGATTTGGAGCCGTTGGCCAAAGAATAGCCCATATGGTGGAGAACTTTCCGTGCAAGATACAATTCCATGATCCATTCATAGATCCGCCCAAAGCAAGCCATAAAAAGGTGTCAATGGAGGAGCTCTTCCAAACGAGTGACATAGTTTCCATAAACCTACCTGTGACCAAGGAGACCATTGGACTGATCGATGGGAACTTGCTTTCCAAAATGAAAAGGGATTCGATTTTCGTCAATACAGCAAGGGCGGCCGTTGTGGACCGTATGGCCCTTTTGGAAGTTTTGGAGAACAATCGGATAAGAGGTGCATATTTGGACGTTTTTGACCATGAACCACCCGATGCAACAGATTACAAACTCATACACTTGCCCAATGTTCTGGCCACCCCACATATCGCGGGAGCCACCTTCGAAGTGGAAGACCACCATTCGGTAATCATGAATTCAAACATTATCAACCATTTTATGGGCAAAAAACAGTATAATAAGGTCAAATAAGGGAACATACCAATTTTAAGCCATGCAAAAGAACGAATCCTACCTCATAATCGACATTGGTACGGGAAATGTCAGGGTTGCCCAGACCAGTACCGATGGCCATGTATTGAACATTGCGACCGATACGGTCCGCTATATAAGGGACGACAAGTATAAAGATGCTCTTTATTTTGCCCCCGATGAATTATGGGGACAGATAACCAATTTGATGAAAAAAATCATTGGGGAGGCCAAAGGAGGGCCAATAAAGGCCATAACTGTTTCCAGTCAACGAGAAGGTATTGTGCTGCTGGACCGTAAAGGGAATTCCATGATGGGCCTCCCCAACCATGATCATAGAGGAAGGGAATGGGAACACGAATTGAAGGACAAGGCGGAAGTGTACCGATTGACAGGAAGGTATCCAAGCTCGCTTTTTTCCGCATTTAAATTGGTCGGTGTCCGAAAAGTACACCCTGGGTTGTTTTCCGAACTGGACAAAGTGATGAGCATAAGTGATTGGGCCCAGTTCAAGCTCAGTGGCGTAATGGGCTACGAAGATTCCCAGGCATCGGAAACACTGCTTTATGACGTCAAGGAAGGGAAATGGTCCGAAAAGTTATGTTCCCTGTTTGATTTGGACATGGACATACTCCCAAAGACCCATCAATCGGGCACTATATTGGGAAAAGTGTTGCCAGAATATGCCAACATGCTCGGCATTCCAAAGGACACAGTGATTGTGGTTGGAGGTGCCGATACGCAATTGGCGGTCATGAGTACCATGCCGGCTACAGACGATGTTGTTATTGTTGCAGGAACCACAACACCCATTGTAAAGGTGGTGGACCAATATATCATAGATGAAAAACAGAGGACTTGGACCAATAGGCATACAGAACCCAACAATTTTATCCTAGAGGCAAATGCTGGGGTCACAGGATTGAATTATCAACGATTAAAGGAGATATTCTACCCGAACGAAAGTTATGATTTGATAGAGGAAGAACTGCGAAAAATCTCACCCTCTCTATGTATTGCATCATTGGGGTCCTTGATAGCGGAGGAAGAAACCCCCTTGGTCAATGGCGGGTTCATCTTTAATGTCCCCGTGCCCCATGACCTTACCAGGGCCAACTTTGTTTGGGCGACACTTTGGGATATTGCCTGTTGCGTCAATGAAAACTACAAAACACTGTGTTCGGTTTCAGGGAACGAACCTGATTATGTATGGGCCTGTGGAGGAGGAATCCAAAGCCCAACGCTCAGACAGTTCATTGCCAATCTCATCAACAAAACGGTAAGGTTCAGAAAAGGGTTCAGGCAATCTTCCGTCGTAGGAGGGGCATTTATTTGCAACCAAGCATTGCAAGATGGAGAATTCCAAACAGATGATATTGGAGAGATACAGCCGGTTTTGGATGAGGGAATGAAGGAACAATTTGCCAGTTGGCAGCAGGTAAGGGCCGGATTGAAACACATATTTTAAATGAATGTAATGGAACCATATTTTTTAGGAATCGATATTGGTACACAAGGAGCCAGAGTGGCATTGATCGATGTAACGGGAAATTTACTGGCAAAGAACGAAGTCGATTTTCCGTTGGACAAAAATTCAAGAGAGGAACAATCCCCATTGCATTGGTGGGAAGCCTGTTTGGGTTCGCTTCAAAAATTGGTCAAAGACGTCAAAGGCGAATTGGATGTGGACAAGATAGTTGCCATATCGGTAACCTCTACCTCTGGGACGGTGATACCCTTGGACAGCTCCAATGAACCCCTGCACAATGCTTTGATGTACAGTGATCAAAGGGCCAAGGATGCGGCAAAGATCTGTATTTCTGCTGCTAAGGAACACGATGATGAGAGATATACCTCTTTTGGCACTTCCAGTGGGTTGGCCAAAATTCTTTGGTTCACCGAAGAATATCCAGATAAGACCAAAAAAATAAATAAATGGGCCCATGCGGCCGATTTCATCACAGGAAAATTGAGCGGCACATGGGGGGTGACGGACTATACCAATGCATTTAAATCAGGCTACGATGTGCTCAATTATGAATGGCCATCTTTCCTGTTCGATAAACTTGGCTTGAAGCCTAGCTGGTTTCCGGAAGTTGTGGCCTCTGGGGAGGTTGTCGGTCAGTTGGACCATGGAGTGGCAGAACTACTGGGATTATCCCCGGCCATAAAGGTCACCGCAGGGATTACGGATGGATGTGCCTCCCAGATCGCTTCCGGTGCCATGAAACCCGGAAACTGGAATACTACCATAGGTACTACCATGGTCATCAAGGGCGTGACCAAGGAAGAAATAAAGGACCCCTTGGGCAGGCTTTATTGCCACCGCCACCCTTCGGGCTTTTGGATGCCGGGAGGTGCTAGCAATACAGGTGCGGATTGGGTGACCAATGAATTTAGTGATAACCTAATTGAATTGAATCAAAATGCAGCATCGCTAATCCCCTCAAACCTTCTTGCCTATCCTTTGAGACAAAAAGGAGAGCGCTTCCCCTTTGTGGCCGAAAATGCAAGAGGTTTTGAACCCGAGGGACGGTCCAAATTGGAACGGTTTGTGGCCAACATGGAAGGGGTGGCCTATGTGGAAAGATATGCCTACGAAATGATTGAAGATCTTTCAGGGGAACCGGTCAATGGCGTGTTTACGGCAGGTGGAGGCAGCAACAGTGATGTTTGGTTACGGATTCGGGCCAATGTCATGAACAAACCCATTTATAGAATGAAGCATGTTTCAGGGGCCGTTGGTGCAGCTATATTGGCCGCCTCAAAAACATATTTTGATTCCATCACCGAATCAGCCAATGCCATGACACAAATTGACGTCCAGGTGAATCCAAGCCAAGATTTGACCGAATCTTATGAACTGGGCTACCGTCGTTTTTTGGAAACATTAATGGAAAAAGGGTATATCCCCAAAGAAAAAAAATATGCTTAACATTTATCTTTTACGTCACGGAGAGACGCAGTATAATGCAGATGGCAACAAGTATTGTGGCCGCACGGACATTCCCTTGACCGAAAAGGGTCTAGGTCAGGCCAATCAGGTCTATGGACAGTTTCAGGGAATGGAGTTCAACAAAGTGTATTCATCTCCCTTGCTGCGTGCCTCGAAAACGGCCCAAATTGCCAGTGGTGTCAATGATGTCATATTGGATGATAGGTTGATAGAGGTCGATTTTGGCAATTGGGAAGGAAAAACCAAGGAAGAGTTTATCCCCGAAAATGAAACGCTTTGGCAGAATTGGGAACATCACCCCGAAACCACAAAGGCCGGGGGATCAGGTGAAACGGCACGGGAAGTGATCGAGCGTGTTGATGATTTTTTTTCGTCCATTGCCCAAAAACATTCTGATGGAGAGACTGTGCTTGTGGTTGCCCATAATGGAATCAATAGACTCTACATGGCACATAAACTGGGAATGCCCTTGAATGCATATAGAAAAATTGTCCAAGAGAATTCCAGGATAACCCTTTTCACCTTGGATGAAGCGGGCAACTTTCAGTTAAAACTGTTGAATAGTAGGGGAATTTAGTTTATGCCGGGATTCACGGGATTAAAGAATAGGCGGATGAGGATAATGGAAATTGGTACGAAAAACATGGTCAGCGGTTTACTCGCACTATGTATGCTTTCATGTGATGGGCAAAGTTCCCGGGATACCTTAAAGGTATTGGACCTCAATGGGTTTTTGGATTTACAGAACTTTTTTGCACACACAGGTCATGACATTCCTTTGTTGAGTGCCCATAGGGGTGGGAAGTTGGACGGTTATCCTGAAAATAGCATAGCGGCCTTCGAAAATGTGTTGAAACATACCCATGCATTTTTCGAAGTTGATCCAAGGCTCACCAAGGACAGTGTGATCGTACTGATGCATGATAAGACATTGGAACGGACGACCACTGGATCTGGGAAGGTTTCGGACCACACTTTGGCAGAACTGAAAAGATTAAGGCTCAAGGATGCCCAGGGCAATGTTACCGAATATCAGATTCCCACTTTGAAAGAAGCATTGGATTGGAGCTTGGGCAAGACGGTCCTAAACCTGGACAAGAAGGACGTACCCCTGTCATTGACCGTCAAAAAACTGAAGGAATGGCAAATGGAAGGTCATGTCATGCTTACGATACACAGTGCGGAAGAGGCAAAGTTTTACCTTGATCACAGTCAAAAATTCATGTTTTCGGCCTTTGTCCGGAACAAGGAAGAGTATGAGGATTATGCAAAGCTCCAGATACCCTGGGACCACATGATTGCCTATGTGGGACCTTTGGACAAACCAGAGACCAAGGAATTATACGCTCTTTTGAACGGAAAAGGGGTCATGTGCATGGTTTCGGCAGCGCCCACTTATGACAAAGAGGCAAGTGAGGAATTGCGGAGAACAAAGTATCAACAGGTCATTGAAAACGGGGCCGATATCTTGGAATCGGACAGGCCCATCGAGGTTTCAAGGGCACTTCATCAAAAAGTGAAATCGGCCGGTTCAAGTCCTAAAAAGGTATTTTTCAAGGAGGTGGTCAATTGATGAAGACGCCAAATGCTTGACGATACACTGTTGATGATTGTGAAACCCGTATTTCAAATCTATATAATAACTTAAATTTTGTACTAATGGATATAGTCAAAACCCAGCGGAAGCTATGCTTGTTTTTTTTGATGGCCACTCTTTTTGTCCATAACAGCATGATGGCACAACGGGATACCTTATCAATTCTTCATGTTTCGGATCTGCATGTCATTTTCAATCCGTATGCCCATATTCCGGAAATGATGGAGTATAGGAAAAAAAAGGATTATCATTTGGGAGAGAGCCGCTTTCGAAATTTTCTGGCAACCATTCCTGATCAAACCGAAAGCGACCTGGTGATCGCAACAGGGGATTTGGTTGATTTTTTTGAATCCAGAACGGTGGATAGTTCCATCACGGATATCCAACCCAGGGAGTTCTCCAAACTACTCAGGGATTATCCAACGCCTGTTTTACTTACCCTTGGGAACCATGATGTCTTTACTTTTGATTGGGCCGAAAACAGGGATTATAAACTTTTGCACAACCAAAACCATGTTGGACGGGCTCGATCTTTGTGGGTTAAAAACTTGCCGTGTTTCAGTGAGGGAACCTACTATAGCAAGACCCTTCAAGTAGGAAAAACGATGTATCGGTTAATTTTCATTGATGACAGTTTTTATCAATTCCATAACAATGATGAATCCAAAAATGTACCCTATATTGATAAAGCCCAGCTTTATTGGTTTAAGGATCAGTTGAATGCATCAAAAGATGATGTGGAAGTGGTGTTCATGCATATTCCGTTTGGTATTAAGAGCACGGAGAAAAACTTGGCCAATGATTTTTTCCAAGCTTTGGGCGAAAGTGCCTCGCTGAAACTCATTTTTGCAGGACATCACCACAAGAATATTGTGAAAACGATCAAACTCCCGGAGGGCCACGAAATTTTACAGGTTCAGACAGGGGCTTTGGTCAACGACCCAAACAATTGGAGGGTGATCCGGTTGACCGAGCAAGATATCAAGGTCTCCTTGCCGGGCCAAGAGGAAAATGAGCTGGTCATTAAGATCGATTAGACCTTGGTTTGAGGTAACCTGGTTTTGATGAGACCATTTTCGGTACACCCCAAATTAGGGATTGGTTTTGCCAAATGGGATTAGGTATTTATCTGAAATCGTTCACATAATCCCACCTTCAATTCTTTTCAAGGATTTCCAAATCACAGATTATGGGGGCATATGGGTGGACGATTCCATTGCCCTGATCCCCATAGGCCAATTTTGAAGGGATTATAAGCCTGGCTTTTGTTCCAATGGGGAACATGGAAGCCCCTTCACTGAAACCGGAAGCTGGATTTTCTGTTATCGTCTCTTTATGGGGTTCATATTTGAATCCCCCAGTGTATATCCCAGAGGAAATTGCTACATCCTTTAGGTTCGTCTGAATGACTTTTCCATTCAGGTCGCAGATAATGTAATTGATATAAATTTCGTCCCCAATTTTTGGTTTTTTCCCGACACTCTTTTTTGTGATGGTGTAATATAGGCCAGAATCTGTTGAGTCGAAATTTAAGTTATTGGAAGCAATGAAATTTTTAATCTTGAGATGCTCCTTCTCCTTAGCTCTATTTGTTTGACGTAATTTAAATTCCTCAATCTTTGCATTGAGCAGGCTATCCGATAGATTTCCTCTGGTGATAACCTCATGGACCTTTATATTGTAAATGATATGGCTCCCTTCTACATATTCCGGAAAACCATAATACTTGTGCAATGAATCGGCATTGATTTTCAACTGTGCGCTATCTCCAGCGCTTAAAAACCCTAGCGCAGTATGTAGGTCGCCTTTAAAATAGGGGTGGACCCTATACAATTGGATCGGCCTTGGGTCATACCCATAACTTGAATTGAGTAGTTGACCTGTTTCAGTTCTTGTTTCATACGATAAGGAGACAAAGTCATAGTATTCGATGTTCTTTCCATTTTTGTCTATGACAATAGTGTACTGTAAATCACCCAATGAGCTTCTATCATGGTCTGAACAGGATAAATATAGGGTCAAGATTGCAAGAAATGTAAAGTATCGTTTCATTTTTTCAATTCCTTGCCTCCTCGGGTACTTGGGCCATGTTAGTTGTACAAGGGCTCTGTAAAGTCACTATCTCCATCCACTTCTAAAATGTTTGGTCCTGGACGGGGCGCAAAAGTACGGACACTCAGGGTTTGCTGTGTTTTATTGAATTTCATTAAACGCATCAGACCATTACCACCATTTCTATCATTCACAGTATATGGGGCGTCTCTCCTGCTTTGGTAATCTGACAAATAACTTTTGATAATGTGACCATTGTAATTATCTCTTCTAAATCCTTCACCGGAAATATGTCCACACAGCATCAAAAAAACATTGTCGTGGAGTTTCATTCTGTCATAAATTACATCACCTTGATTTGTAAAATTACTGGCGACATTATTATTCCCTTGACCTGGAATGGTATCACTATTGCTACCCGCAGGTCTTCCTAAAATACTGTGGCTCACAATAATTGCCTTACGACTGGAGTAAGTATTGAGAATGCCATCAGCCCAATTCATAACAGCATTTTCAATACTCGAACTATATTCTGCATGGCCAGGGGTATTAAATTCTATATATAGCACTATGTAGTCGACCCCATTGGCTGTAAAGAGATCATAATGATTATCGCTATTATTGGAACTTCCATAGGCCCCTCCATACCAAGGGTTTAATTGCATGTGGTTACGTCCAAAATATACGCCATAGCCACTATTAGTACCTGGGGATGCTGGATTTCCATATGGTGTTTGATCGTGGTTTCCGACCGCAACGCCGTAAGGAATCCCGTCTTGTTCCAATTTATATAATTCATTCTTGGCCCTTGTCCATTCAACACTATTGTTATCATCCCCATGGTCCACTACGTCACCTAAATGAACTACATAGGCTATCTTTGAAGTCTCCTTATTTGCCCTTATCCAAGTTATCTGTTCCTCAAACATATCCATTGTGCCATTGTGTTTCAATGCTGTATAGTATTGTGTGTCCGGCAATACTGCAATTTGAAAAAATTCATCTGATCCAGAAAGGTTTACTGTGTTGGTATCGGCGGTTTCAATTTCAATCCCTTGTTTCTCACAACCGAAAAAGAGAAGAAGGATAATTGGAAGGACAAAATTCCATATGTTGTACTTTTTGTTTATTTGGCCCCAGTTTTGAATGTGGCAATCTATTTTAATAATCGAAAATCTATTCATGATATCTCATTTGAAATTAAATAAAATTAAAAGAAATAATAAAAAACAATTATAAAATATAAAAATAAATATAATAAAATATAATTTAACTTTTTTAAATATTTATATTGGCTTTTTGTAAACTATTCAATAAAGGTGTCAGGAGATTGCAGATACTCCAGAAGTTAGGGCAAGTAGTAGTAATCATTTTATACACTGGCCTGCTAACAAGTTGCTAGCTTATATTGAGTCAAATGAATATAATAATCAACTTAAATTTTTATTGTTTTGGGGCTCAAATAAACCATCCACGGGGATGATGCAACGTTGGTTCTCCCATGTATATTGATAGATGCCGTAAATGAAGTTGGTTTATTTGGATAGTAAGCTGAAACCTTTTGCAAGTGATCTGTCGATTGGATAGAAAAATATGTTCATTCATCCAAACATTGGCGAGGGTTTGGAACGATTTGTCGGAAGAGATAAAAATCAAATGTTGACGAATCATTTCAGTAGATTATAAAACAGCTGAATACATTGAATGCTGAGAGCACTTTTCAAAAGGTGGAATGCTAATTGCCCATCTTTATAGATGGTGAAAATTGGCACTTTTTGGCATCAATGAAATTGAAAAAAAACTGTAAGCATTTATTTTAAGGTATTTTGATTGAATTTAGGTTGGACGGGACTTGAACTTTTTAGCAAAATAGCCCATTTTCAATGACTTACGCTTGCTCACTTTGTGTTTTAAATTTAATTTTTTTACCGGATTTTACATAAAATGGTCAATATTGCATGGCACGGATAATGGGAGCCACTGAAAACGGCAGAATGAACCACCCTATATTTCGTTGTAGTATATTGCAGGTCAGCACTTTGTTGGTTATTTTGCTGTGTTCATTTTTTTCCGGCGAAGATGGTATGCCATGCCCGTTTTTTGCAGGTGTTCATATATTAATTCTTTAGTCCATTTATCAATTACACCTGACTTCATTTTTTTATGATCACCCAAAGGAAATGAAACACTCCATATAATTTACGGGTCTTTGATGTTGGCATCATAGAAACCTCTCACCTTGAAGATTTTA
The DNA here is from genome assembly GCF_007785775.2 of Flagellimonas hadalis. Taxonomy (GTDB): domain Bacteria; phylum Bacteroidota; class Bacteroidia; order Flavobacteriales; family Flavobacteriaceae; genus Flagellimonas; species Flagellimonas hadalis. Next base: position 7,842 of record NZ_VNIK02000007.1, on the reverse strand, counting down.
GATCAAGGGGCTGATATAGGTTGGGAAATGAGAAGATCGTTTTGATCATATATCATCTTAGGCGTGGTTTTAATTTGTAGGTCAATAAAGAGGACCAACACCCTCAAGAGGCAATACGCTTCCTATATTTTCCAACTTATTTAAACCGCAACATGGACTCCAGGATGCCGTTTATTTCATTCCTTTTTTGCCGTGAGACGGGGATTTCCCTATCGTCTTTCATCATCACGGTGCCCCCGTCCCTTTTCAAAATACCCTTGACAAATTGGGGATTGATCAAATGGGATTGGTGCACACGCAGGAAGCCATAGTCCTGTAACATTTCCTCAATTTCCTTCAGCGTCCGGCAAATGAGCAGCTTATTTCCATCATCAAAAAAAAAGTTGGTGTAATTGTTATCCGATTCGCAGCGCACAATGTCCTTGATCTCGACAATATGGTATCCGGCACCAGTGGGCAGGGCAATCTTGGACAGGTCCTTCACCGTGCCCTTCAGATTGTGCCGCAATAGTTCCCATTGTTCAGGATAGGTTTTCTTGCGGCGTTTTTCCCAATTTGACAATGCCTGCACTATACTTTTTTCGGTAATGGGCTTTAACAGATAATTGATGGCGCTGTACTGAAACGCCCGAATGGCATATTGGTCATAGGCCGTCGTGAAAATAATATCAAAATCGATGGGCAGGATTTTGTCCAGCAGCGCAAAACCGTTCAGGTTGGGCATCTCAATGTCCAGGAACAAAAGATCGGGGGTATGGGCTTGAAGATACTCCAAACCTTGGATGGAGTTGCAGAACGTCCCCGCGATCTTGTAGTCGGGATGCACCTTGGTGATGAGGTTTTTCAATACGTTCACGCAGTGCATTTCGTCATCGATGATAATGATATTGGCCATGGTTATCCGTTATAGGTTATGGTTATGCGGGTGCCCTCTGGCATGCCCTTGTCGTTTTCAAGATCCAAAATGTCCAGGTGCATTTTGGCCTCGCTGATATGGTTGTAGAGGGACAATCGCTCTTGGGTGATGCGTGTCCCCGCAGATGGATGTGTCTTTTTGGCTTTGCCACTTTCCTTTCGCCCAACTCCATTGTCCTCGATGGTGATCTGAAGTTGCTGTGAGGTGTCGAACGTGACCGAAAGTTTTTTTTCGGGCTTTCCGCTGGGATGCAGCCCGTGCCATATAGCATTTTCCACAAAGGGCTGCAACAATAGGGGAGGGATGGTAAATTGTGAGAGTGCCTCGCGCGAGTCACACTGGATGGTATAGGAGAAATCCTCGCCCAAACGACTTTTTTCCAAGGAGAGGTAGAGTTCCAGCATCTCCAGTTCCTCTTCCACGGTAATGGTATTTTTGCTGCTGTTCTGTAATATCGTGCGGAGCAGCACCGAAAAATTGTCCAGATATTGGATGGCATCCTCCTCCCGTGACAACATGACGAGGTTTTTGAGGGCATTGAGACTGTTGAAAATGAAATGGGGGTTCATCTGGGAGCGAAGGGCCAACATTTTCATGTCGCGGAGACGTTCAGCAAAGGATCTCTTGATCTGTTCTTCCTTTTGCTTTTCCATTTCCGAATAGAGCTTGATCAACTCTTCGGTTTTTTGCTGTACCTGCTCGTCCAGTTCCTTGCGCATCTTTTCCTCCATGATCTGGTTCTGTTGCAGTTGCTCGATCAATTTTTGGCTGGCCCTGTCCTTTTCCTTTTGGATGAGGAAGACCTTTTCCCCAAGCGCTATGGAGAAGCAGAACACTTCGCCCAGAAGCCCTGCTTGGAAGATGATGTGCTGTGCGTGTGGAAAATTGAACATACCATCCGGCACCAAATGCAATTTGTTGTAGTGAATAAAGGAGGAAACAAGAGCACCGATAAAAAACAGGCTCTGTCCCAACACAAAATATTTCATGAGCGGATGCTTCACTTTAAATATAATCCAAATGAATAGGGCAACATTCAGTGGCAGGACAATGAGGCGGACAATTAAGGATGCCATTGACCTGGTTTCACTGTACAAACCTTGATGAAAGATGAGAATTATATTGAGCAGGGCATATGTAAAACAGAGAATGGCCAAACCCACCAAAGCCTTTGATAGGTTTTGGTCAAAGGTTTTGATTTCCAGTAAATAAAGGATAAAGAAAATGTAAAAACCTATAAAGGTAAACTGGGCTGTTTCTATGGCGGTGTTGGAAAGTTGTGGTGCATACATTCCGAGGTTCCCTACCGTTGCCAGAGTGGCTTGCAATATCGCAAAGGCATATAAAATTTGAAAGAAAAGATAGCCGAGATAATAGAAATAGACCCGCTTGCGCAAGCGAAACCAAAAGGCCAAGGCAAATACAAGGATACAGCAGAGCGAAATGATATAGGTATAGATAAAGGCAATGGAAGGGGCTTCCTCTGATCTGACCCCGTCCATAAAATCCAAATAGTCGGGCCTGGAATACAAGATCGGCATGTTGGTACGGCCCGTTTTGTAGTCATTGACGATACGGATATAGCATAGGGACCGCTGCAAGGGCAATAGTTCCAATGCTGTAAAAAAATACCATTTGGGCTCAGAACGTTCTCCCAAGGGGATTAAGTAACCATTTTTGAAATGCTCGAATTCCCCATCATTTTGCAGGTACAAATCCATGTGGAAACCGCTGTAAAAGAGGTAAGTGCTAAGCGAATCACGTGTGGTGTTTTCAAGCGGGAACTTGATCCAGATTGCCGTTTCCGGGGTGGTGGCAAAAGAGGAATCATACGCTTTCCAACCATCGGTTTTCAAGATTTTTTCAAGGGATTCCTCCCGGCTGCTCCGCAAAGCCTGTACTTCCGGATGGCCCACAAGGTCCACTCGGGAAGGAAGGGAATCGGCCCTAATCTGTGCGGAAAGGGAACACAGCCCCGCAAGGAGAAAAACAATGACCGGGGCTATTTTTTCCATTTTTCCATGTTTGAAATCGCATAGGCACGAAAGACCGGGTTGTCAGGGCCTCCAATGATCCCTCCAATATATAAAATGATTCCATCCCCTGCACCACAAATTAGGGTTTGGCCATTGTGGACTAGAATTTGGTGCCTAAAGACACCATTTCCGAATTCTAAGTTGGACAGGCCAAATTCTAAATCAGGGTTTTTAGGGGAAGTGTGAACGGCTAAGTTTGTTTTCATTAGACATTTCAAAAAACCTCAACATGAAAACCACACGATTTTACACTCTATTTTTATATATGGCGGTATTGCTCCTTGCGTCATGCAGTGAGGAAACCGTCACGGGTCCCCAAGGTGAAACCGGGGAAACAGGTCCCATGGGCCCCCAGGGCATTCCCGGAAAGGATGGGGCACTTATCCTATTTGGCAATGGTGCTCCTGCGGAAACCTTGGGTAATGACGGCGATATGTACCTGGATGGGGCGGGCAGTGAACTCTACGGGCCCAAAACCGATTCCGGTTGGGGCACACCGCTCCAATTGAAAGGGGAAAAAGGCGATCAGGGCGATGCCGGGGCGCCGGGGAGCCAGTTTCTCAGTGGTACGGTCGATCCCTCAATTGGGGAAGGGGCCGAGGGGGATTACTTCCTCAACCAAGAATCCGGAGATCTTTTTGGTCCCAAGTCAGCTTCTGGGTGGGGCACCCCCATCAACCTCAAGGGCACGGCCAATGTGGTGGCAAGTACTTGGACAAACTTGAAGCCCTGGACCAATACAGCTGTGTCTTATCTTCGTGAAGCGGCATACTCCATTCCCGCACCCATATTGAATGCCGTAGGCTATAGTGACTTGACAAGCATGACGGCCTCCGGTGGCGTATTATTGGTCTACTTGTCCATCAATGGTGCTTGGACAAACCAGTTACCTTACACAGACATTACCTCTAACTGGCATGCCCGTTGGTATTTACGCGATAATCCGGGTTTTAACTACTTCTATCTTAGTGTCCGAAGGCCGTCCGGCACTACGGCACTACCAGAAGATATAAGAGACCTGACAGGCAACTATAAGTTGCGCTATGTGCTCATTCCGGCCGGTATTCAGATAAATGCTGCCAAAGCTGGGGAAAAGGACGTCTTGGATGCAAAGGCATGGCAGCAAATGGGCTATGACGAGGTCAAGGAACTATTGGGCCTTTTGGACTGATCCATTTAACATTTAAAGCATCCCAGTATTACCACCATGTGGATGCCAATTTTTATCACAACGGAAACATCACTAATTAGTATATCTATGAAAACCTCAACAAAAATCATGTATTTGTTCACCTTGGCCTTGATAGTGGGCAGTTGTTCCTCCGACGGGGAGAATGATGACCCGCAACCGCAATATAACCTCGATGCGCTGCAGGGAAAATGGTACAGGGTAGGGGGCAATAACCCCGATGCCAACGGTATGGAAGTCACGGTCACCAACGACCAGGGTGTGCTGACCGACCCGGCAAACACCAGCCTACAGGAAAACAACATCAAATGGAAAGACATTGAGGCCACCGGGGAAACCAATTACGAACACGGTGAACTGGGCTCTGACCAGAATTATTACAGCGGGTTCATGGAAATGGGCTCGGACGACACCTTGAGAATCAGTGTCAATAGCCCCGGTACGGGCAATGTCCAAAAATGGGTCAGGACATTTATCGCTCCCATTGCCGAGCTGCACGAATGTGAACCTTATGAGCCGGATGCTTTTTCCATGGCAAAGGATGATCTATGGGTGGAAGCTGGTGAAGAGGATGAGTTTCCCGGATTGCTCCCGGTATCGACGGATCCGGCAGGGGGGTATTATATCGTTACCTTGGAATCAACAGGGCCCCTTCCTTCCCAACCGTGGATAGCTATTTCGGTTTCTGGCGAAGAGGTTCCCGTCATCAACGGTACGTCAGCCGGAACCGATACCCCCCTTACCAGAAAAGTGGCCTTTTCGGCGCATCCGGGCATTGCCTATGACGTCATGGCAAGACCTTTTTACAATGCATCACCACCATCGGATGTTTATCCGGAACCGTATAGAATATCATGGGAATATGTGGGTATCATGGACTGCTATGAACCCAATGACAATTTTGATGAGGCCAAGTTCATCCCAAAGGATGAGGTCATTGAGGCCTATGCGAACAAGAACAATGAGGGCTATGGTATCCAGGAAGAACAGGATGACTATTACAAAGTGGTCCTGTTCCAACCGGCCAGATTGCAGGTACAATTGCTGCAAAGCCCTTCCGATGATTTCATCGACCTCAATGTATATAGAGAAAGTAGGGGGGAGATCGTGACCACGTTAACGCCCATTTCAGGTATGCCGGGAGACAAGGAAGATGGGGCACTGTACTTTAAGACCACCAATGCCACACTTGATGCGGGTACCTACTATGTGCGGGCACGTACGTTTATGAACGATGGCAAAACAGCCGACCTCAACCTTGATGAACCTTTGCCGGACACTTGGACAACGCCCTATACCTTCACCGTGACCGCAGTGGAGTAAAATGGAACGGATGCATCTGCCCAATTGAAAATGAAATTGTCAACTCTTTATTTTCGGTTCGGCAGGTGTTTTAGACCGATTACGGCCAATATGGCCTGTTGTGTCGGAAGGAGACACAAAAACCTGAAAAATATCAATATAAATTCATATGAAATCTTTTCGTTATATATTGTGCCTTATGTTTTGCCTTGCTGTTTCCACGGTTATCGGCCAATCCCTTTCGGGAAAATTGAACGTGGAAGGCTGGAACAAGATCACCGAGTGGAAATCACAGGAACCGGTATCCCTTTTCAAAAACTTCAGGGATGGCAAGCACAAGATCCTGTTCCGGTTCAAGAACACCTCCGGGGATAAGGACATTGTGCTGTTCCAGATGAAAACGACCCTTGCCCACAATGGAAAAACCATTGGAAGCAGCCAACGTTCTGATTGGCCTTGGTTGCCGGGGGATATGTATGTTCCTGTGGAAGCCTTTGATTTTATCCCGCTCCTTCAAAAAGCGGCCAATGGCAACAAAGGGAAGCTGATGCCCGGAACCTATGAAATTCGTTTGGAAATGAAACCCGCACAAAGGGATGCGCAACCGATCCATACGACCCTTACCTTTAAGATTATCTAAAAAATGACCATAGCGAAAACCCTTAAAAAGTTTTTTACAAAGCCAACAGTTAAGGAAACAGAAACACCAAAACACAATAGATGAAAAAGTTATTTACACTACTCACCTTACTGCTCTGCACATTGGGCGGTGCCCAGACCTTAACGGGAAAACTTGTCAACCCCTTAAAAGGGATGAAGGGGATGGATATTGCCATCTGGCCATTGGGACTTGACCGATCTATTTTCATAGGACAATTAAAGGCCGATGGAACGCTGGAATTTACATTTCCACCCAAGGATAGTTTTCTGTCTAAAAACGAGGAACAACAAATGGTCGTGAGCGATGTCAAATATGCCCTTGCTTTCAATTGCTTGGGACAGGGGGAAGCGACGTATCCGGAAATTATGGCTGCACGGATCAACCCCATTTCACTGTGGTATAAAGGACGGTATGCCGGCGTATTGTTTCCGGTGACCAGCGAGGACATGATCCCATGGCTGGAAGACGAGGCCTACAATAACCCTGAAAAGGGTACTTTCTACGAACTCATCTATGTGGACCAGGCCACGACTTTGAACATGCAATGTACGACCACATATCAGTTTTCCGGTGATGTGGTGGAGGCGACTTATGATTACCAACTGGAACTGGAAGCTGGACTGAATTTCATTGCCTATTCCATTGAAGAGATCTTTGAGACCGACCCCAAGATAACCTCTTTTAAACCCAGTAAGGTCACAGTCAAAAATATTCGGGAAGGTTTGGATGGCATCCAATGGTTTGCCAAATATTTTTAGGGTTAATTTTCAATATAATATACGTCTGTTTTTGATTCATTGGGTTTTGGGATTTCCATGATTCCAATAGGACCATGGAGAAATCCGGGATTACTTTTTTGATTAAAAAGAGCCGAAAATGAGGGGCTTAAACAAAAAGGTGGATTTTTCTTTTTTAGTAATAAAGGTGTCTCAAAAGAGGATATTTCTTTAGAGAGTATCTTTTTATTATCAAAACTTTAGAAATCAATGGTCTTTGTTTATTGAAAAGTAATGGTTTCATTTCCAATGCCCATGATTACAAGGTCTGTCGTATCCAAGAAGAGACCTGTTTCCACAATTCCGGCCAATGCTGCTTGTAACGATTCAATGTCTATGGGCCCCCATATATTCAAGTCCAGAATTGTATTATTGTGATCAGTTCTAAATTCTTTATTATTAATTGTCCAAAGCATGGGATTTAGTCCCATTTGGGACAACTCATCCTAAAATTCTCTTTTGGGCAAATGAAATAACCTCTATAGGCAATGGGAAACTTCCGAGTTGCTGCACTTTTTTACTGGAATCTGTAATTATAACATTCTTGGATGCAAAGCGGGCAATTATTTTTCCCGCAACAGCACACCACCTCCCTTTTATGAGTTGTAATTTGCCGTCAAATTCATCTGCACCATCAATATTGATGTTGATATGGGGAGCATCATTAAGGGATAGAATAGGAATACCAACCTTATTTGCCAACTTTTTAGATTCAGACGAAGAGGCAATTCCTTTGATTATCAGGCTATTTTAACATGCTTTCTCCAATAACTCAATCATGTTTGAGATATAGAACCTGAACCAAACCCTACTATCATACCGTCGTCTATCATTTCAATTACAGCTCTTGCCGCATTGGTTTTTTCTACTGACATCCGTATCATTTTGAGGCCACGAATCTTTGTGGACGCATCCTTGTTGGAATTTGTGGTATTGGGAGTATAAATTACAAGGGCGGATTA
>NZ_VNIK02000006.1 GCF_007785775.2 Flagellimonas hadalis | reverse complement strand
TACTTGACAAGCTGCTTTTTCATAGATGCTATACTATAGTGCTCCCTTTCGGTTGCACTATGAATATACCCACCGTTGTACCTCATAGCTAAAAAACTCAACTAGTTCTGAATTTGATAGATAATATACGGACAAATTGTAATCCAGATTAAAACTAAAACCCAAACTCGACCTTGAAATAAATTGTAATCATTCAAAAGTTTTTCCCAAGAATGACCAGCAATATAATGACCAAATAAGAACTCGAAAGTGATTGTAAGGACGAGCCACAACAAACCGATGATTATTGCCTGATCAGCTGATGTAGGAATCCACTGTTTAAACAATATCCAAACATAAATACCAAACAGTACGATCATAGAAGCGGTAGACATCTGATGGGCTTGAAGTTCATTTAAGCGAATCGTTAAGATTTTCTCACGAAATAGTCCGTTAGCAATTGCAATAAAGATCATCGGAAACCATGCCAATATATATTTCCACATTTGTTCGGATATTTTATTAAATTTTAGACTTGATTCGTAATAATTAAAGATATTCCAATTATTGCAAAAAAATTAGGGCTTTTGTCATTACCAAGCACTACACCGTGTATAGCACGTTGGGATTGAATTGCTTACGCCTGTTTCACACTTTGTGCCCGTATCATTGCAATTTGCCTTCTTTCGGTTATGGTGAAAATCACGCATCGAGCCATATCCGTATGGCGTTGTGCAACAATCGAATAACATAACCAGACAAAAATGAAAACATATAAACCTGACCATTACAATTCCCTTTCTCCTTATTTGATCGTGGACAATGCCCAAAAATTGGTGGACTTTCTGACGGTAACTTTTGACGCCAAAATTTTAAGGCGCTTTGATCATGGGAACGGAAAAATTGCCCATATCGAATTGCAAATAGACGACAGCGTACTCATGATCAGTGACAGCACTGAAAACTATCGTGCCAACACCTCAATGTTGCATGTCTATGTGTCCGATGTTTTCAAAACGTTCCTCAGGGCTGTTGAAAATGGTGCTGAGATCATAGAAAAGCCCAGCAATAAGCCCGGTGATCCAGACACAAGGGGTTCCTTCTATGACTTTGCAGGGAACTATTGGTCCGTAAGCACACAAATGATTTGAAAATGAAGCATATACTGGTTCCAATCTTGCTGTTCCTTTTATTTGTCCCCGTTGTTTCCGCACAGCAAAATGACGTTGTACAAGAATATTTGGAGCGGTTGGAAAATTCAAGGAAGTATCTGGTCTTGGTCGCGGAAACGATGCCAGAAGACAAGTACGGTTTCAAGGCCACACCGGAATCCATGAGCTTTGCGGAACACTTGATGCACATTGGTTGGGCCATGGATTGGCACAGTCAGTCCCTAATGGGCGGACGTGAGGCCAGGGACTGGAATACCGATACAGAGCTAAAAGTGGACAAAAAGTCCAAAAAAGAGATGATAGATACCATCGACCGGACATTTAACAAAACCATGGAATTCATTTCCAGCTTTGACATCAAAAGACTGGATGAACGATTGGATTATTTTGGTGCGGACCGGACAAAAAGGCAAATTTTACTTCTACTCGCCGACCACATTACCCATCATAGGGCGCAAATGCTTGTCTATCTGCGCCTGAATGGACTACAACCCCCAAGGTATGTGCTGTACCAATGATCCATCAGGAATCTATCAAAATCAATACAAAATCAAAAAGTTAAATAAGGACACCCACAATGAAGACAACATGTTTACCAGTAGGCCTTTTGATTAGGGCAACCATAAGTTTTTCCTGATCAGGTCTATTCTATTTTAATCATTAAAAATAAAATATTTATCATTTATCAATAAATATTTATCTATATTTGAACATTCAAACAATTAGTGTCATCAACATATGAAAACAAAAAATTTGGTGTTCAAGGGTATGAAAATCATTTCTTGGATCATCTTTATTGGCTTGTCCATAGAAGCCGGGGCCTTGGTGGTGAACTTCATCTTTAGCCTGTTCAGACCGGAAGCTGTACAAAATCTCTATCAAAAGTTGGACATGAGCGACGTATACCAAAGTAGTAAACTCACTTTTGTGGGGATGTATGGGTTCATCCTGACCATCGCAATATTGAAGGCAGTGATGTTCTACATTGTGATTGTGCTGGCCACCAAAATTGATCTGGCAAAACCGTTCAACCATTTTGTTTCCAAACAGATCTATAAGATCTGTTACTACACGTTCTCCATCGGGCTGTTGAGTTTCATTGCACAAGGGGTTACCAAACAATTGGAACATGATGGTTTTGCCATGGACAGGTTGAACCAATTTTGGCCCGATGGTGAGGCATTCATCCTGATGGCCGCCGTGATCTATATCATCGCCATCATTTTTGAAAAAGGAGTGGAATATCAAGAGGAACTGGAAGAAACCGTATAGACCATGGCAATTATCGTAAACCTAGACGTAATGATGGCAAGACGTAAAATGTCGCTCAACGAACTCTCCGAAGCCGTGGACATCACCTTGGCCAACCTTTCCAAGCTCAAAACAGGCAAGGTAAGGGCCATCAGGTTCAGTACACTCGAGGCCATCTGTGAAGTCTTGGACTGCCAACCCGGGGACCTGTTGGAATTTTCCAAGGATTAAAGCTCGAACAGGCTGACAATCCATAAGTTACTTTGTTTTTTTCTGAGCAAAAATGTACCAAAATCGAAAAAAGTGAGTGCTTTTTGACTAATTTCATGCCATATGAAGTCCAACGGAAGCATCATAAAAATATGATCGGCTTTTGAGCTCAATCAAAAACAACCCGTAAAACAACTACAATCAATTCAAAATGACGAACAAGATCAAATTTTTCCTGCCCATTCTTGGCCTAATGGCCCTAATCGGCTGCAAAACGGCCCAACTTGGAAGCCCATCTATCCAAACGGGGCTGTTCAAAGTGACCATACTGTACCCAAATGGGGAAGGCTCAACCTTTGACATGGACTATTATGAAACGAAACATATGCCCATGGTGGCCGGTTTTTTGGGCGACAACCTAAAATTCTACGAAATCGACAAGGGCATTTCCGGCAGAACACCCAATGACAAGCCACCCTATGCAGCCGTGGGTTACTTCTACATCAACAACATTGAGGAGTACGGCAAGGCCATCGCCGAGAACCGGGATGCCGTGATCAATGACTTTAAAAATTACACCAACATCCAGCCCGTAGTGCAGATAAGCGAGATCAGGCAGGTGGTGCACCCTGCGAAAAATTGAATGCTGGGCAGGTAAATCGATAAAGCAAAAAGCCCCGAACATTAGGCAATTCATCTACAACCAAAATTTTGAAGCTGCCCATAGCCATATATCTTATATTTATATAAGATTGGATAATAAATGTCCTTATACCACTAAAGAAAAGATGTAAAAAATGAACTGGATACTATTGACCATTGCTGGATTGTTTGAGGTTGCCTTTGCCTTCTGTCTGGGCAAAGCAAAGGAAAACACGGGGAATGAAATGTACTTATGGTATGCGGGCTTTCTAGTGACCCTCTGCCTCAGCATGGCACTGCTGATCAAAGCGACCCAGACCCTTCCCATTGGTACAGCATATGCCGTATGGACAGGAATCGGGGCCGTGGGCACGGTGCTCGTGGGAATTTTGGTGTTCAAGGAACCGACCACTTTTTTAAGGCTCTTTTTTTTGACTACCTTGATTGCATCAATAGTGGGACTGAAGGTAGTGTCCCATTGAACCGATAACTTTTGCACCTATGACAAATCCGGAAATCCAAGCATACAATGATGGGCAAGAAACCATGGACAAGGAAATCTGCAATGTCCTTGCCATCACCATCGACAACGGATTGCCAGATTCCGAAAGCAAAATATGGCACGGACACCCCGTCTGGTTCTTGGACGAAAACCCCATAGTGGGCTATAGCAAACAAAAAAAGGGACTACGCCTGATGTTCTGGAGCGGTGCCAGTTTTGAAGAAGAAAAACTGGACGTTAGAGGCGAAAAATTCAAGGATGCCTCCATTTTTTATACCTCAGTGGAACAGATCGACACCGTAGAGCTTGCCCGTTGGTTGGAAAAATCAAAAGAGATCCAATGGGACTACAAGAACATCGTGAAAAGAAAAGGACAACTGGAAAGATTGAAATAATTGGGACCTAACCTCTATTCCAAGATATGAAAACAACACCCGAACATGACCAACGGATTGCAAAAATGACATTTGCCGCTGTATATCCGCACTATGTCACCAAAGTGGAGAAAAAGGACCGAACAAAGGAAGAACTGCACCAAGTGATTGAATGGTTGACCGGTTTTGACGGCAACAAACTCCAAGAACTCATTACCCGTAAAGCAACCTTTGAAACGTTCTTCAAAGAAGCAAAGCTGAACCCGAATGCCCACCTCATCACAGGAACCATCTGTGGCTACCGGATAGAGGAAATCGAAAACCCATTGACCCAACAAGTAAGGTATTTGGACAAGCTGGTGGACGAATTGGCCAAAGGCCGCAAGATGGAAAAAATCCTTCGAAGCGTCTAAATCCCTTTGGCGTTGGCTCTTACAATGGTTGTTCAGCTGCTTTAGCCTTTCACAAATTTTGTCGATCTTTAGCGGATTGTTCGCATAAACCCCATATACCGGATGGACAAAAGAAAAGCACAGGCCAAGACATTGCGGGTCTTCAGAAAAGTACACAGAACCACCGGTGCATTGTTGTTTGTCTTTTTCTTTTTCATTTCCGTTTCTGGACTCATTTTGGGCTGGAAGAAAAATTCCAATGGCAAATTGCTCCCCAAAACGCAACAAGGCACGACATCCAATCTAAAGGACTGGCTTCCGGTTGATAGCCTCCATACCATCGCCATCGGCGTGCTGCACAACAACGTATCCCCTGGCCTATCACCAGAACTGGACCGAATCGACATCCGAAAGGAAAAAGGTTCCGTCAAATTTGTTTTTGTGGACCACTATACGGAAATACAGTTGGATGGTGCCACAGGAAAGGTGCTTTCCATCGGACAAAGACGATCGGATTTTTTGGAAAAAGTGCACGACGGCTCCATCCTGGACCGACATCTTGGGACCGATGGGGTCATAAAACTGGTCTATACCAGCGTGATGGGCATTTCGTTGCTGCTTTTCACCATCACAGGTTTCTGGTTATGGCACGGTCCCAAAAGAATGAGAAAAACAGCAAAAAGAAGTGTGCAGGTCATGAGCTGACCCATATCAAATTATAAAACACGAACCAAAATTTATTGTTATGACCAAAGGAAGAATGGAAGCGTTCAGCGATGGTGTCCTTGCCATCATCATCACTATTATGGTATTGGAAATCAAAGTGCCCCATGACGGGGAAGGTTTTGAGGCCCTGGTCCCCTTGTTGCCCGTTTTTTTGAGCTATGTGCTCAGTTTCATTTATCTGGGCATCTATTGGAACAACCACCACCATATGATGCATACCGTGAAAAAAATCTCCGGAAAAATGCTTTGGGCCAACCTTCATCTCCTATTCTGGCTTTCCTTGATCCCCTTTGTGACCGGTTGGATGGGGGAAAACCATTTTGCCCAAGAACCCATGGCACTGTACGGGCTGATCTTGCTGATGGCGGCCATCTCCTATTTTATGCTCCAAAACATCATCATAAAATCACAGGGACATGATTCCATCTTGAAACATGCCGTAGGAAAGGACATCAAAGGTAAAATATCTCCAGTGCTATATATCATTGGAATAGGTCTGGCCTGGGTCAGCCCTTGGGCATCCGGGCTCATGTATGTGCTGGTAGCCCTAATGTGGCTCATTCCCGACAAAAGAATAGAAAAGATGTTGCAGAGGGAATGATTTTAGGTTTATCCCTTTACTTTTTTTGAGGGAAGGGTTCCATACTTGTCAATAAGATAGACCAGACTGGCCATGGTGGCCGCCCCTAGCTCCAGTTCCCGCTTGTTCACGTGCTCAAAAGTGTCGTTCTCGGCATGGTGGTGGTCAAAATAGCGTTGGGTGTCCGGTTTAAGACCCACCAAGACCATGTTATCGTCTTTCAGGGGACCAATATCCGCTCCCCCTCCTCCTTTATCGAATATGTGGATCAAATAAGGTTCAAAAAGTTCTTTCCATCCTTGGATCTGTTTCAGATTTTCCTCGGAAGCATCTATGGTGAATCCCCTGGGCGTGAAACCTCCAGCATCGCTTTCCAAAGCAAATACGTGGTTTTCACCTTTGTCCTTGGCCACTTCCGCATATTTGTTGCCACCCCGCAACCCATTTTCCTCATTCATGAACAGCACCACTCGCAAAGTTCTTTTGGGTCTATACCCTGTTTCTTTCAACAACCGGAGTACATCCATGCTCTGCACACAGCCGGCACCATCATCATGTGAGCCGTCCCCCAGGTCCCAAGAGTCCAAATGGCCTCCCACGACCATGATCTCATTGGGATAGGTACTTCCCTTGATCTCACCGATCACATTATAGGACTGCACATCTTCATATTGCTTGCAGTTCTGTCTGAAATAAAATTTGATGTTCGGGTTGAGCTTGAGCGTGCCGCTCAACAGTTCTGCCCCTTTGGTACTGATGGCCGCGGCCGGTATTCTTTTGTTGACGGGCATATCTCCATACCCCATGGAACCTGTATGTGGGTAATCGTCCAACCGAAGGTTCATGGACCTGACAATGACACCCAATGCGCCATATTTTGCCGCTTCGGCAGCACCCGAATAGCGTTGGTCCACACAGCCGGAATAGGATGCGAACGTATTGATCAAGGTAGGGTCCATCGGACGATTATAAAAAACGATCTTGCCTTCTATCTTTTCCTTGCCCAGTTTCTCCAGGTCCTCAATGCCATTGACCTCAACGACGCTTGCCTTTAGACCACCATCTGGGGTGGCCACAGATCCACCCAGGGCACATATGGGTACATTGGTGGTCAGTCCGGGTTTGGTCTCAAAATAGGCAAATTCCGGGGTCCCCCTCATCCATTTGGGCACCATTACAGGCTGGAGCCATACACGATCCAAACCGAGTAAGTCCAGTTGATCCTTGGTATATTCCACAGCCTGTTGTGCTTGGACCGATCCTGAGAGCCTTCCTCCTATCTGATTGGACAAATGGTCGAGCCAATCATAGGCCTTTCCATCGGTCAATGCCTTGTCATAGATCGCCTTGATCTGCTTTTCGTCTTCAGTCTGTGAAAAAAAGGGGGTACTTGCCAACAAAAGGGCCAAAAGTAGAATGGTTCTCATTTGGTTTCTTTTTCCAATTCTTGCTTAAAGGTTTCTAAATTAGCCTTTATTTCGTCGTCGAGCTCGGGTTCCTCTATATCTTTGTACTTTTTTAACGCTTCCAGCATGATGGATGCCACGATTACCCGTGCGGTTTCTTTGTTGTCCGCAGGGATGATATACCAAGGGGCATGATCCGTAGAGGTTTTGGAAAGTGCTTCTTCATAGCATTGTTGATAGGCATCCCACAGCTTGCGTTCCTTAAGGTCTCCCGGGGAAAATTTCCAGTTTTTTTGTTTCAATTCGATCCTACGCAACAATCGCTGGCGTTGCTCTTCCTTGGAAAGATGCAGGAAGAACTTGAAAATAATGGTCCCATTTTTGGCCACATGTTCTTCAAAGGCATTGATTTCTTGATACCTTTTTTCCCAAAAGGCCTCATCAATGTCCGCAACAGATTCAATATCCGGCAGGTTTTCGCCCAAAATATATTCTGGGTGTACTTTGGTGACCAATACGTTCTCATAATGGGTCCTATTGAAAACGGCAAATTTTCCCCGCTCGGGAAGGGCGATATAGTGCCGCCAGAGATAGTCATGTTTCAGTTCGAGGGAAGTGGGTACCTTAAAACTATGGACCACCACCCCCCTCACATTGAAATCCTTGAAAACCTCCCTGATCAGGCTATCCTTGCCCGCCGTGTCCATTCCCTGCAAGCAGACCAACACCCCATACTTACCATGGGCATATAACGTGTCCTGAAATTCTCCGAGGTCCTTTCGGATATCTTCCAATTCCTTTTTGAGCTTCTTTTCCGATGCCCCAAAATCTTCGTAAGTGTCCTCTTTATCAAGCTGGAGATGTGATTTGACGAGATACTTTTCTGTTCTGATTTTTTCCATAGGAATGAATATAATCTTTTTTCCCCACTCCTTCGATCTTCCAAAAAGCGTCTTTCACCGATGGTTTTTGCCATTGGTAGTTTTTGGTCTCTTTTTATCGATCTTATTCTTCGCCAAAACACCCTTATCTTAACTTAGTGATCATCAAAAGCGCACTGTCCCAAATCTATCGCGTTATGAAAACCAAAAAGATTATCTTGCTGATTACCTTTGCATTGGGCCTTATCACCTTGTGGCTAATGTCTTCGTTTGCTGCCCCTAATGCCTGTGCCTATGCCAATTCGAACTTGGAATACATCAAGAGTAAAATACAGGCGGCCGTGACGGCCAATGACTTAAAAATGGCGAAGTACCATGCCTATAAAGCCTTGAACGGTATAGAAAAAACCAAGACAAACTTTGTGGACTGTGGTTGTGAGGGCACCATTGAAAGCTTGGAAAAAACCCTATCCCTTCTCAAGGCCGCAACGAGGTCCGATCTTTTGGAGGATTCCAAACAGGCCTTGCACAAGGCATTGGAGAACACCATCATAGGCCTCAAGGTCCTTAAGGCCTTTGAACATGAATCGTCCAGTCCGTATGGCAATGATTTTCTCTCCATGAACACCAAGGAATTCCTCGATGCACCCAACTGGTTGGCCTCTCCCCATAGCGGTACCGTAAAGGAGCAGGTACACGAGTGTCTTCTTGAATTCGAAACATCTTTGGGGAAAGTGGTCAGCGATGTGGATTGTGCCGAAGCAAAAAGGTTTGTGACAAACATCCACGAAGAATCCCGATTGATCCTGCTCAACACAGGCCTTTCCGAATATAAGAAACAGTACCACCAAAGGGTGAAAGTACTGTCCCAAGCGGCTCTTCAAAAAATTGGCGACTGTAAATAAGGTGGTTATTTGCTGGCAAAGAGTTTCACGTCCTCTTCGGACACTTCCTTTCCACCGAGGATGATCAACCGCTCCACCACATTGCGGAGCTCGCGGACATTTCCTGTCCAATCATAGCTTTTGAGCAGTTCCAAGGCTTTTTTGGAAAAATTCTTTTGGGCTGTTCCCTGTTCTGAGGCTATTTTCTCTGCAAAATAGTCGATCAATAGTGGAATATCGTCCCTTCTATCGTTCAAGGAGGGAACTTTGATCAATATGACCGCCAATCGGTGGTAAAGATCTTCCCGGAACCGGCCTTCCTCTATTTCCTTCTTCAGGTCTTTGTTGGTAGCTGCAAGCACACGCACATCCACTTTGATGTCCTTGTCCGAGCCCACCCTCGATATTTTGTTCTCTTGCAGTGCGCGCAATACTTTGGCCTGCGCGGACAGGCTCATATCCCCTATCTCATCCAAGAAAATGGTGCCCTTGTTGGCCGTTTCAAACTTGCCTGCCCTGTCCTTGACCGCAGAGGTGAACGCCCCTTTGACATGACCAAAAAGCTCACTTTCAATCAATTCCGATGGTATGGCAGCGCAGTTGACTTCTATGAACGGTGCGGAGGATCGTTGGCTCTTTTGGTGCAGCCAATGTGCCACCAGCTCTTTTCCTGTACCGTTGGACCCCGTGATCAAAACCCTGGCATCGGTGGGGGCCACTTTTTCTATCATATCCTTGATGGTACCGATTTCCTTGCTCTCACCCACCATTTCGTAGTTCTTGGAGACTTTCTTTTTCAGGATCGTGTTTTCCACCACCAGTTCCTTTCGGTCCAGGGCATTGCGGACGGTGGTAAGCAAACGGTTTAGGTCCGGTGGTTTGGAGATATAGTCGAAGGCGCCCATCCGCATGGTATTGACCGCTGTATCGAGGTCACCGTGTCCAGAAATCATGATGAAGGGAACTTCGGGTTTTATTTTTTTGGCGGCCTCCAAGACTTCCACGCCGTCCATTTTTGGCATTTTGATGTCACAGAGGACCAAATCGAAGTCTTCCTTTTTGATGATTTCTATCCCTGACAGCCCATCTTCGGCCTCTTGGACTTCATAGTCATCGTTCTCTTCGGCCAATATCTTGACCAATACCCTTCTGATTGCAGACTCGTCTTCTATCACCAAAATCCTTGACATATTTTTCCTTTTTAAAAAATTCCAATCTTTACCCCTGTTCTAATATAAAAATTTGAATCGTCATTGAACAAAAATACCTCGCCACGTTCCCTGTTCCTCAACTTCCCTTCTTGAAACAGGGTACTCCCTGCCAGGGCAAAAAAAGAAATGTTCTCCGTAAGATTGTACTGATAGCCAAGGGTCCCCACCAAAGAGTTGAAAGAGATCCTCGATGCCACCAGTCCATTGTCCAAAACGATATTTCGCTGTAGGTTCATAAAATAGCCATCCAAGAACAGTGCCAATTCCAAACTGTGTTTTTTATCCACATGGTATTTTATATTGGATTTAGGAACGCCCATCACATAGGACCAATCGGGGTGGAACCTCCTATAATAATGGATCAATGGCAAGGGAACAGGTATACCGGTTGTACTGTTATAGGTAAGCCCCAATACGATTCGAAAGGGTTTATCCGCATTGGGTTTCTCCTTCCAAAATGCTGCGGAGGCATTCATGAAAAGATCGTCCCTGACCACCCCATCCAATAAATTGGATGCCACTCTTGGGGTCAAAATACCGACCAGGTTCCAATTCTCGTTCCATTTTTTGACAAGGCCCACATTAAAATCAATGATATGGAAGCGAATCATTTCTTTTTTATCAAAAGGAAGGTCGGCCGAGTATCCCATATCAAAACGGTTATACTCGCCCCCAATGACCAGGTACTCCTTTTTCTCGTTCAGTTTGATGGGGAAATTGATCAAGCCTTTGTATCGTTGTGTCTTTACCCCTGTATCGTTTACGGGAATATTGAGGTACTCCAACCTGAAGATATCCGTGTTCTGTGCCCTGGCCTGATGTCCAAGAACTATTGCAAAAAAGACCAACAGCCCTGTTTTTGCAATTTGATGTTTTTTATTTTTTATGTCGCTTTCTTTTTATTGGATGATATGAACATCCCTTTGTGGGAATGGAATGCTTATGTTGTTCTCTTTAAACCTGGCATTGATCTTATAGCGCATTTCGCTTTTGATCCTTGGGTCCCTGAAACTGTCGTTGGTAAAAAAATGGACGGAAAACAGCAATGCGGAATCGCCAAAATCGTCAAACAATACAAATGGCTTTGGGTTTTTCAGGATCTGTTTCTGCTCCATGGCCACTTGCTCCAAAATCTTGGTCACCAACTGCACGTCACTTCCGTAGGCAACGCCCACGCTCACCTTTTCCCGTGTGGTCCTGTGGTTCTGCGTATAGTTATAGACAATGTCGCTGATGAATTTGTGGTTGGGCAAAATGAGGACCTTATCGTCCCGTGTGATGGCCCTTGTGGTACGCAACTTGATCTCGAACACCTTTCCTACCTTGCCATCCACCTCCACAATGTCACCTACTTGCAACGACTTGTCTATGATGATGAAAACGCCTCCGAGAATATCCTTGAACAAATCCTGCAGTGCCAGTCCCAGACCCACAAAGAGTACCGCCGATGCCGTGATCACCAACGTAATGTCAACCCCGGCCACACTGAGTGTAACGAACACGGCGATCAAATAGACCAAATAGTTGATAAACTTGAAGATGCTGGTGAACTTTTGTTTGTCCTCCTGCTCCATCTTTCGGGTGATCAAGTGCCGGAGCCATTTCATGATGAATTTGGCCACGATAATGGCCAAGGTCAAAAGCAATAGCAACCCTATCGTCAAGTTGATGGATTTTTCACCCTCACCTATATGGATGCCCAGGTTGAGGAACTCCTTGATGGACCCCCAAATATCCTCTTCGAGGATTTCCTTTATTTCTTCTGCGCCGTCTTGCATATTACCTTAATATCTCAACCACTTGATCAACTCTTTGTAGGTGGGCTTTTTGCCGTACATCAAAATACCGACCCTATAAATCTTGGCCGCCAGTGATACGATACCCAAAAAAGTAACGATCAATAGGGAAATGGACAACAATAATTGCCACAAAGGTACACCACCTTGCCCAATCCCTCCCGGCAGCCGCATGAGCATCACAATGGGCGATGTGAGCGGAAACAGGGAAAAGGCCACTGCAATGGGGCCGTTCGGGTTGCTGAACACCGAAAAGAAGCCCACATAAATACCCAACATCAAGGGCATTATGATCGGGAATATAAACTGTTGCGTATCCGTTTCATTGTCCACAGCAGCCCCGATCGCTGCATAAATGGAACTGTAGATCAGATAGCCCAATACAAAATAAATAAAAAAGGATACGATCAACAATCCCCATGGAATGTCGAACACTTCCTTGGCATACATCATCATTTCGCTGTCCATGGAGGCAAATTGGGACATTCCGCCCATGGTTTCCGAGGGCAGTGGGGCATCGCCTGTCATGGCACCGAGATCCAGTCCCAACAAGAGCACGGCAAGCATCAACAGTATCGAAGCTGAAATGATCCAAATGGTAAACTGGGTGATCCCGGCCAATGAGGTACCGATGATCTTGCCCAACATCAATTGGAACGGTTTCACGGAAGATATGATCACTTCGATGATCCTGCTCGTTTTTTCCTCTATCACGCTCCGCATCACAAACCCTCCGTATATGATAATGAACATCATGATGGCATAGCCAAAACCTCCCCCTATGAACGCCTTGATCTCGTTGATGCCCTTTAGGCTCTTCTCGCCCTCAAAAGTGGAGAGGTTCAGCCCGAAGGGTTTTTCCACTTCAGAAAACTGATCAGAAGAAACCCCCAATTTCCCCAAACGGTCCTGTCGCAACTGTTTCTGGAAAATGCCTTCCAGTTGTTGGGTAACGCTGGTATTGGGGTTATCCTTGGTGTACAGACGCGCTTGGCGGGCCACATTCTCGATGCTGTTCCCTTTGGGAATATGGAGCAATCCATAATAGCCCATGGAAGCCGTGGAATCCTTTGCCTGCTCCACAGAAATCTGGTCCAGATATACATAGGAAATATTCCTGGACGAAATGAACCCTTCATCAAAATAGCTGCTCTCGTTCAGGACCGTCACCACCCTTACCTCATCATCATTGATTTTGGCCAGATAGGCGATCAACACGATCATCCCCACGATCAGCAGGGGACTCAGAATGGTCATTACAATAAAGGAACGATTCCTCACCTTTGCCAGATACTCCCGTTTGATGATCAGCCCCAGTTTACTTCCCATTGTCCTTGCTGTTTACGGTTTGTATAAATATGTCGCTTGCCGATGGAATGGTCTCTTCAAACCGGTTCACGTTCGCCACTTTGGATAGTTCCGCCAATATTTCCGAGGTATGTGCAGAGGGCAATTGTACCTTGAAATCCAATTGCTTTTCGTTGGGGTCGATGTGGGACGAGACGATATTGAACTTTTCGCCCAATGTCCGGATCAGCGCCTCCCCGTCCTGTTGTGTCTGCAGCCCAACGTTGAAGATATTGTTCTTATAAGCTTTCTTGATATCGGATAGTTTACCGTCCAGGATCTTTTCCGACTTATGGATCAGGGCAATGTACTCACAGAGCTCCTCCACGGATTCCATACGGTGTGTGGAGAAGATGATGGATGCCCCTTTTTTCTTCAGTTCGATGATCTCATCTTTGATGATGTTCGCATTGATGGGATCAAAACCACTGAAGGGCTCATCAAAAATGAGCAACTTGGGTTCGTGAAGTACCGTCACAATGAACTGTACTTTCTGGGCCATTCCCTTGGAGAGTTCCTGTATCTTTTTGTTCCACCAATCGCCTATGTCCAAACGATCGAACCAATACTTGAGCCGTTTCTTGGCCTCGCTCTTGGACAGTCCCTTGAGTTGCGCCAGATACAGGGCCTGTTCCCCCACCTTCATGCTCTTGTACAGTCCCCGCTCTTCGGGCAAATAGCCGATAAGGGCGATGTGCTCGGGTGCCAAAGGTGTGCCATTGAAGAAAACTTCACCCGTATCCTGATGGGTGATCTGGTTGATGATGCGTATGAATGAGGTCTTCCCTGCTCCATTGGGACCCAAAAGTCCATAGATGCAGTTCTCGGGAATTTCAAGTGAAATGTTGCTCAACGCCTTGTGGTTTCCATAGGATTTGGAGACGTTTTTGGCAACAAGGATGTGATCCATGTAAACTATTTTTTCAAAGATATGTATTTGCCCAATAACGGCATGCCCCTAAAAAACAAAACCCACCCTCAAATGAATTCAAGGATGGGAAAAAAATTGCTATGAAAAAGAAAATTAGATATTGGTCACCCAACATCAGTTCCAAATATACGTTTTTTATTTAAACAGCAATATTTTTCTTCTTAAGAGAACATATCTTTTACCTTTTCAAAGAAAGATTTATCGCTTTTTTCGGGTTTTGGTGCAAAATTCTCATCGTTCTGCATCCGTTCAAAAAACTCTTTTTGCTCCTTGTTCAGCTCCTTTGGGGTCCAGACGTTTACGTGCACCAACAGGTCCCCGCTACCATATCCGTTGATACTGGAAATCCCTTTGCCCCTGAGCCTCAATATCTTTCCAGACTGTATGCCCGGCTCCAATTTGATGCGGACCTTTCCTCCCACGGAATCAATTTCCTTGGAGCTTCCCAATACGGCCTCTGGAATACTGATGTAGAGATCATAGTGCAGGTTGTCGCCCTCTCTTTTGAGGGTATCGTGCTCAACGGTCTCGATGGCGACCAACAGGTCCCCGGCGATTCCGTTCCCGGGCGCGTCATTGCCCTTGCCGGACACTTTCAACTGCATGCCATCTTCCACACCTGGTGGTATTTTGATGGAAACGGTCTCTTCCTCCACTTTCAGCCCTTGCGCATCTGCCCCGGCAGGCCGCTTATCTATGGTCTGCCCAGAACCCCCGCAGGTACTACACGTGGTGGCCGTCTGCATCCTTCCCAAAATGGTATTGGTGATCTTGGTGATCTGTCCTGTTCCGTTACAAGTGTGACAAGTCTTATAGGTCACGCCATCGGCCTGTATTTTTCTCCTTACCTTGATTTTCTTCTCCACACCATTGGCCACTTCTTCCAAGGTCAGTTTTACCCGGATGCGAAGGTTGCTCCCCTTCATCCGTCGCTGTCCGCCGCCACCGAAACCTCCAAAACCGCTGAATCCTCCCCCAAAGGCACTTCCAAAAATATCGCCAAATTGGCTGAAGATATCATCCATGTTCATGCCTCCGCCACCAAAACCGGAACTTCCATCGAACGCGGCGTGTCCAAATTGGTCATATCTGGCACGTTTGTCAGGGTCGCTCAGCACTTCGTAGGCCTCGGCCGCTTTCTTGAACATTTCCTCGGCCTTGGCATCCCCTGGGTTCTTGTCCGGGTGGAACTCAATTGCCTTTTTGCGATAGGCCTTTTTGATTTCCGCTGCGGACGCTCCTTTGGAGACCCCTAATATTTCATAAAAATCCTCCTTCATACCACTTTAGTTTCCAACCACTACTTTAGGGTGCCTGATGATGCGGTCTCCCAGTTTGAATCCTTTTTCGACCACGTCCAAAATCTTGCCCTTCAATTTTTTGTCGGGTGCCGGAATCTGGGTGATGGCATCGTGCACTTCGGCATCAAAAGCATCCCCCTGTTTGACCTCTATTTGTTCCAATCCCTTGTTTTTCAAGGTTTCATTGAACTTATTGTTGATGAGCTCCACACCCTTGTACATTTCCTTGTCCTCAGATTTGGAGAGTTCTTTCAAAGCACGGTCAAAATCGTCCAAAATGGGCAACAGGGACACTATGACTTCTTGTCCGGCCGTCTTGAACAGGTCCATGCGTTCCTTGGAGGTCCTTTTCTTAAAATTCTCAAACTCGGCAAAAAGTCTCAGGAATTTGTCCTTCTCCTTGGCCAATTCTTCCCGCAATTGGTCCTCCACGGAAATTTCCCCATCCATATTCTCCTCTTGTTCCACATCCCTATTTTCACCGTTCAGCTCAGTACTTTCAGAGGTTTGTTCCTTTTTTGGTCCTTCCTCCATTTCCTCAACCTTACTCTTGTTGCTCATATATGTGTTTGTTTTATTTCCTTTTCTGAAACGGCAAAAGTACTGCCATTTGTCCAAAAATGTCAAAATGTCACTACAAAACACAAAAAAATCCGCCTTTGCGGATTCCTTTTTGCTTTCTGATGGGCCAACTATGCTATACGATTTCCTTTTCTGCGGTTTCCGCAGCCGGAACAGCAATTTCTTTTTCCGTGGAATACAGGTTTTCCAAAGCTGTACAGATATTGCAATATTGGAAAGCGAAGCCTGCCTTCTCGATTTTTTTGCTGCTTACACGTTGACTGTCCAAAAGGAGCTGTGACATTTTTCCCAAAGCCATTTTTAGCACCAATTTGGGCACATGGGGAAGCCATAATGGCCTATCCAAGACCCTCGCCAGTTCCTTGGTCATTTTGATGTTGGTGACCGGGTTTGGTGCAACCGCGTTGAATGTCCCTTTCAGGTTGTTCTCCACAATGAAAATGAACAGTTGTGCCAGATCCTCGATATGGACCCATGATTGCCACTGGTCGCCACTGCCCAATGGTGCGCCCACAAAGTTCTTGACCGGAATCGCCATTTTGGGCAATGCGCCTCCTTCGGTGGAAAGAACCACTCCTATCCTCACTTTTGACACAACAGCCCCCAACGATTTGAAAGTATCTGCTTCGGCTTCCCATTTCTGGACGACATTGCCCAGAAAGCCATTTGCCAATGCAGTTTCGTGCTCATCATAGAACTTGGAAAGCGAATCCGGATAGATACCTATGGCCGAGGCTGACACAAGGCATTCCACCTCCGAGGCCCCTACTTGTTCCAAGCCCTTTCTCAAGGTCCTTAGACTGTCCATTCTGCTGGAAAGTACTCTTTTCTTATGTTTCGGGGTCCATCGTTTGGCAATGCTTGTCCCTGCCAGGTTTATAATGGCCTGGACCTGATCAAAGCAGGCAAGGTCTATTTCTCCTTTGGAGGGATTCCAATAAAAACCCTGAAAATCTTCGGAGGAAGAAATCTTGTCCCTACTCGTGGTCAAATAATTTACGGGGATTCCCTTAGAATGCAGCACCTTGACAATGGCCTGCCCCACTAATCCCGTAGCGCCTGTTATCAACACCTTCATACCATCATTTTCATACAAATTTAATGGTTTAAGTGGCTGTTTCTGAGACGTTAATTTAGGTTTAACACAAATGCCCAAACTTTAGAATATTTTATGACAGTCCCTACCTTCCTTATTAACAGAAGATTGGCAAATGTCAGTTTTTGATGGCTCGGAGCATCTCCCTTTTTCCAGGTGGCCCGGGCAATCGTTCCACGGCAAAACCGACAGCCTGCATGGCCCGCCTGACACTGCCCTTGGCCGCATAGGTGACCAATATGCCCTGGTGTTGCAGCGCATCGTACATCTTGGAGAAAATTTCCTCGGTCCACAGTTCCGGCTGCACCCTGGCTCCAAATGCATCAAAATAAATGAGGTTGAACAGATTTTTGTCGCCAACTTTGAGAAAATCCTTTTTCTGCTTGGTCAAAACAAAGCCATCTGTAATGGGAAATGGTTCTTCCCAAGGGGTTTCGTGCATTTTTTGGAACTCCGCTTGTTTATCCGCACAGTCCAATTGTGCACAATAGCCCAATTCCGCCACTTCATCCATAGAAACAGGGAATGCCTCAATACCCACATAGTCGATTCCCAAGTTCAGTTTGGGAGCCTCCAATAAGGTAATTAGCGCATTGAGCCCTGTACCAAAACCAATTTCCAAAAGGTTGATGTTCCGGTTGGCTAACAACCGAAGTCCGTGGGTTATGAACACGTGGTAGGCTTCCTGCACCGCACCGTGTTTGGAATGGTACTGCTCGTCCCAATCCTCTATCTGGATGGTCTTGGAACCATCTGCGGTGCGGATGATCTTTCGCTTCAAGATCAGTTGCCTATGAGCACCCCATCCGCCTCAAAACGAAGGGTCTTTTTGGGCGCGGTGATCTGGGCCAACTCATCTTCGGAGGCACCTTCATCCTCCGCGTAGTGTTTTTGGTCCTCTACGGACATTTCTTCCAAAAAGGCCGCCCCGTTCATCACTACTTTTTTACCTGCCGCATCTTTCGGCACAAAGAAACCGTAGTCCTTGAAACGTACGAACACTTCATCTTCGGAGTCCAATTTCACCTTCATCCAGCATCCCTTGGCTTGGCAAACTTCGGTGACCTCCCCCATCATTTGGGTCTGCAAAGTATCGGTGGCCACAAGTCCTTCATAAGGGGCCGATGTTTTGTCCACTTTGTTGGAAACCTTGAATTCCTCACCAAAATAATCCCCTTTTATGGTTTCCTGCTTGCAAGAGACTTGGCACAAAACCACTAACAATACGGCAGCAAAAGTGTTAAAAAGCTTCATTTTCAATAACGTTTAAAAATTTGTAGATCAAGTATAAAAAATCGATTTGTAAAACATTCAAAACTAACAATAAATAGCTAATTTTAACATTGAAAATGTAAGTGACATGGAAACAATGGTTAATAACATAGCTATAGAAAAGGCCAAGACCTCCAAAATCAAGGATGTCGATTTTGACAATCTTTCGTTTGGAAGCGTATATACCGACCACATGTTGGTGTGTGATTATAAGAACGGGGAATGGAGTGCCCCCAAAATAGTACCCTATCAACCCATTACTTTAGACCCCTCCGCAAAGATTTTCCATTATGGGCAATCCATCTTTGAAGGCATGAAGGCTTACAAGGACGAAGATGAAAAAGTATGGCTTTTCCGTCCGTTGGAAAATTTCAAAAGGTTGAACAAATCCGCAAAGCGATTGGCCATTCCCGAGCTTCCCGAAGCCCATTTCATGGAAGGGTTGATGGCCCTTGTCCATCTGGAAAGTGACTGGATTCCCAAAAATCCGGGCAGTTCCTTATATATAAGGCCTTTTGTTTTTGCCTCGGGCAAAGGTTTCCACGCCTCTCCCGCTGGCGAATATAAGTTCATCATCGCCTGCGCCCCATCCGGAGCCTATTTTTCAGGCAAGGTGAAGGTGCTGATCGAGCAGACCTATTCGCGCGCTGCCAATGGTGGTGTGGGCTATGCCAAGGCCGGTGGAAACTATGCCGGGCAGTTCTATCCGACCCAACTGGCCGCCGAGAAAGGGTACCAACAGGTCATCTGGACAGACGACAACACCCATGAATTCATAGAGGAGGCTGGCGCCATGAACGTATTTGTACGGATCAATGATACGTTGCTCACAGCACCCACCAACGATCGTAT
Source organism: Flagellimonas hadalis (assembly GCF_007785775.2). GTDB lineage: Bacteria > Bacteroidota > Bacteroidia > Flavobacteriales > Flavobacteriaceae > Flagellimonas > Flagellimonas hadalis. The sequence goes on along the minus strand of NZ_VNIK02000006.1, from coordinate 209,688 downwards.
CTTGGACGGTATCACCCGAAAAAGTATATTGGACATTGCGAAGGACGAAGGCATCAAAACCGAAGTCCGAAAGGTTTCTGTCCACGAATTGGTGGAAGCAGCAAAAAATGGATCGCTCAAGGAAATGTTCGGAGCGGGCACCGCAGCCGTGGTATCCCCCATATCAGCCTTTGGCTATGAGGGTGTGGACTACGACCTTCCTGAACTGGCCGACAGCTACGCCTCTCGCCTCAAAAAACGGATCACCGACATTCAATACAATCGGGCCGAAGATAAATTTGGATGGCGCCACGAGGTCATCTAACAAAAAAGGCACCGAAAAGGTGCCTTTTTTATTTGTCCATTATGGTCTTGATATCCGGTTTGAAATAGTTGGGGCCCTTTAGCACTTTACCATCTTCACGGTAGATTGGCTTGCCATCCGCTCCCAGTTTGCTCATGTTGCTTTTCTGGATTTCCTCAAAAACTTCCTCGATTTTGTACTGCATGCCATGCTCCAAAATGGTTCCGCAGAGAATGTACAGCATATCCCCCAAGGCATCGGCAACCTCCACTAGGTCACCCTCATTGGCCGCTTCCAAATATTCTTTGTTCTCTTCGTCCATGAGATTGAACCTAAGTAGATTTTTTTCTTCCCCCAAGTTCGCCTTGGGTTCTTGGGAAACCCCCAATCCAAATGAATTGTGGAAAAGTTCCACGGCCTTGATTTTACTTTTCATTACCCTTGATTTGGTTTAGATTTGCACAAAAATAAAAATATGTTCAGCACGGGACAGCTCATTTTTGCCGCATTTTTCTTCATTGCTTTTGTCATTATCATTATTCTCTCCTATAAAAAGGACAAAAAACTGCATAAAAAGAACTATAAAGGTGTTGTACAAATCTTACTTTCATTTATAACCTTCATAATAATCCTCTTCTTGATCAAGCACTTTCTCAAAAATTAACATCAAAATTGCCTTCACCACAAAAATACCCTCTTACACAACTTAAAGTAGGGTTTGGAACGTATTTCATAGGAAAACACGTACTTTTGTTTAACATTAATTTAGCATCGACAAATGACCTCATTCCTCAGTATCCTATTCGTTTTGCTTGCTATTAATGCAATTCTGTTGATTTTTAGTGTCAATGGATCTGGCAAAAGGCTAAACAAACCGAACCTCAAACTTTCAGAAGGCCACATCACCAAACTCTTCCCCCGAGGCGATACTTCTTCTGATACCGAGTACAAAGAAGCTGTTTAATTTATACCTTTAGGGGTATGAAACAGGCTTTTCTTGTTTTTTTAGGAGGTGGACTGGGAAGCGTTCTTCGCTATCTCATCTCCAAACCTCTCAACCCGCTTTTTCAAAATTTTTTTCTGGGCACCTTTTTGGTCAACATGATCGGTTGCTTACTGATTGGTTTTGTTCTTGGCATCACCGCCAAAGGCAATCTTCTCTCTTCCAATGGCGCCCTCTTCTTGGCGACCGGCTTCTGCGGAGGCTTTACCACCTTTTCGGCCTTCGCTTTTGAAAAGCATCATTTATTGCGCAATGGTGAACTCCTCAACTTTGCCCTATATATGCTGTCCAGTGTAGGCGTGGGCATCCTGGCCGTCGTTTTAGGGCTTTGGCTGGCCAAGCTTATCTCCTAGTTACAAATTTCATTTTTTCAGTTAAAAAACGTTAAAAACTCAACAATTGTCATCATAAACCAACTTTATGCTTGACAAAATTCATTTGTTTAAGATAATTGTTAAGAAAAAACAAACAAATAAATAATTTTATGTAATCTATAATTGAATACCCCTAAAAATTTAGGGGTATTTTTTTTATAACAATAAAAATTTTCAGTTATACCCATAATTTTTGATGGTCTCGTATTGATTAACATATATTTGGCGAATCAATTAACTACTTCATTATGAAAAAAGTCGAGGCAATTATTAGAAAATCCAAATTTGACGAAGTGAAGAAAGCACTTCATCAAATTGAGGTCAACTTCTTTAGTTACTGGGATGTAACGGGGGTTGGAAATGAAAAACAAGGACATGTATATCGCGGTATTTCCTATAGTACCAGTGATATACAGAGAAGGTATTTGGTTATCGTTGTGTCCGATGATTTCCTGGAACGGACCATCAATGTCCTTTTGGACACGGCCAGCACAGGAAACGTCGGTGATGGAAAAATCTTCGTCTCGGATATGATCGAGGCCTACAGGATCAGGACCAAGGAAAGTGGCAGCGCCGGGATCAATTAAAACACAACCAAATTAACACAAAAACTTAGATTATGATTGTACAAGAACAAGAAGCGATAGATAAAGCCATCGAGGCCATCACTGGCGATATGGGCGCGCTGTGGATCACCATTGCGGCCATTCTGGTATTTTTTATGCAAGCAGGGTTCACCTTGTTGGAAATCGGGTTCACGCGAAGCAAGAACTCCGGTAACATCATCATGAAGAACATCATGGACCTTGCGATAGGTTCCATCATGTTCTGGGCCTTAGGTTATGGTATTATGTACGGAAGCGACCTGGTGGGTGGTGGTTTTTTCAGGACCAGCCCTTCCGATCAAGGCTATTTCTTTTTTAGCGCATCGGATTGGTACAACCTGTTCTTTCAGACCGTGTTCTGCGCCACTGCGGCAACCATTGTTTCCGGAGCCATTGCAGAAAGGACCAAGTTTTCTACCTATCTTATCTTTTCGGCCGTACTTACCACATTGATCTACCCTATTTCCGGTAGCTGGTACTGGCCTTTCGATGACGATGCCTGGTTGAACACCGCTGGATTCATCGATTTTGCAGGTTCATCGGTGGTACACGCCGTTGGTGGTGCCGCTGCTTTGGTGGCCGCTATTCTGGTAGGTCCAAGGATCGGCAAATACGTGGATGGAAAGGCACAGGCCATACCTGGCCACAACATGGCGTTTGGGGCACTTGGTGTCCTTATCCTTTGGTTGGGATGGTTCGGGTTCAACGGAGGTTCCCAATTGGCATGGGGTGGCGATGACACCATTGCGGCCGGAAGCGTGATCATCAACACCAACATTGCTGCTGCCATTGGCGCCATAGCAGCTTTGTTCTTCACTTGGGCCAGATATAAAAAAGCTGATATTTCCATGACCTTGAACGGTGCATTGGCCGGATTGGTAGGTATTACCGCCGGATGCGGTGCAGTGAACGCATGGGGAGCCCTTGCCATCGGTCTTATTTGTGGTATCGTGGTGGTATTGTCCATTGAGTTCATCGATAAAAAATTGAAGATAGACGACCCAGTTGGTGCCATTTCCGTTCACGGAGTATGTGGCTTCTTGGGAACTGTCCTTATCGGTTTCTTTGCTTTGGATGGTGGAATTTTGTACGGCGGAAGTGCAAAATTGCTATGGGTACAGACCTATGGTTCTTTGGCCTACATCCTTTGGGCCGCACTGGCATCTTTCATAGTTCTTTTCATCTTGAAGAAAACCATTGGATTGCGTGTATCCGAAGAGGAGGAAGTTGACGGATTGGATCTTCACGAACATGGTGTGGAGGCTTATCCCGAGCACATTTCGTCACAAAACAATTAAACTCACAGACAAGAAAGGAAACGGAGCGTTTGGCAGAACGCTCCGTTGATAACCTTTTCAATCAAACTCACAATTTAACAACTAACTGTCCTCTACTAATAAGGACAACTAAAACGATTATGATATGAAAACGATTATAAATACAAATTTCGGAAAAATTTTCATTCTTGCCCTATTGACCGTGACCGTGACCACTGCTGTGGCGCAGGAAGAGGAGGAAACCAAGCCCAAGTTCAGTTTCAGTGGAACTGTAGATGCTTATTATAGGAGCAATCTTACCGCCCCCAACGGTGAAGAGGCCATAGCACCTGGATCTTCATTCGCCAATCTAGATGGTTTTGCCTTGGGCATGGCCAATGTCATTGCCGCTTATGAAGGGGAAAAAGTGGGTTTTGTGGCCGATTTGGTGTTCGGTCCCAGGGGTTCTGATGCAACATTCAATTCCCCACAGTACCTTAACTCAGCGGGAGGTGGTACAGGAGAAATTCTTAATCAGTTATATGTGTACTGGAATGTGAGCGATGCTGTTACCCTTACCTTTGGTAATTTCAATACCTTTTTGGGATATGAGGTTATTTCACCAGCTGCAAACTTCAACTACAGTACTTCCTACCTGTTTTCCTATGGCCCGTTTAGCCATACTGGTCTGAAGGCTGATTTTGATTTGGGCAGCGATTGGTCCGCCATGGTTGCCGTAATGAACCCTACAGATTTGACTGAATTGAATGGCACCGGGGATTATGCTGTGGGTGCCCAATTGGGCTATTCCGGTCAGTTCTTGAACTTTTTGTACAGCCAGGGTGGATTCGAGGTTGACTATACCGGTGGTTTTGATCTGTCCGAAGAATTTTATTTGGGTATCAATGCAGCCCACTTTAGCATGGAAGATGATGGAGGTTCGTTTACAGGTGTGGCCCTTTATCCCCAGTATGCCTTTTCTGAAACTTTTAGCTTAGGCCTGCGTGGTGAGTATTTTATGGAGGGTGATCAATTTGGTGCCATTGGAGATGTATTTGATGCTGATGGGGATTCAAATGTTCTTGCTATTACCCTTACAGGAAGTGCCACTATTGGTGACTTGACCCTAAAGCCAGAAATTAGGTTGGATAGTGCTTCCGAGGATGTCTTTATTGACAATGACAGAGCAGCTACGGGAAGCTTGGCTTCAGTGCTCTTTGCGGCCATCTATTCATTCTAAAAAGCAACAACCCAACCAAATACCAATAGAAAGAAAAGCCTTTTTCCTCTTGGATGAAGGCTTTTTTAGTCCTTTTTAAAATTTTTCACTCCTGCTCTCACTTTAGTTCTCAAATAATTTTGCCTTGGCACTAGAGGGCAGGAGTACTTTTTATTGTAAGCGCAATAGGGATTATAAGCCTTGTTGAAATCAATGACCAACGTATCCCCTTCAGGAATGGAAAGGTCGATGTAACGGCCACCGCCATAGGTCTCCTCACCGTTGGTTACATCCATAAAGGGCAAAAAGAGATAATCTTCGTACTCTTCCTGGTCCAGCAGTTCCAAACTTTGATAGACCTCCAATCGGTGCTCGGCCCCGTTCAAGGTAAATCGGGCAATACCATACAGCACTTCCTCGGTTTTCCTATCGGTAGTGGTCGGCATAAAAAAAGGCACGGCGTCAGGGGTGCGTTCAAATAGGGCCTTTACAATATAGGATGTATCGGGTTCAAAAAAATCGAGACCCTCAAAATCCTTTCGATGTTTATCTGCCAAAGGAGAGGTTTCCGGATCTTTGAAACTTTCATCCAACTCTTCCTGGAATTCCAAAATCTCCGCCACCAAAGGTGACTCGGATATTTCTTTCTTTCCATCGTGGTATTTTTTTTTCTGACCACAAGCCGTTATCAATACAAAAAGAAAAAAAAGAGTCAAATACCTCATGAACAATATTTTATGTGAATTAAAATCAGTTTTCATCCATCTCGTACCGGGCATCTTTCAAGTACTTGGCCACCATCTCATTAAACTCCGGTGTGATTCGGAACAAAGCGGTATTTTCTATGCTGTAGAGTTTTTCCCTGTCCTTGAAGCCCTTTTTCAATGCCTCTTCCAAATAGAACAATGCCGTACCAAAATCCTCATTCTTTGCACTGAGGGATATGGTTTTCAAGTAATAGTCAAAGTTATCGGGGTCCAAAATGGTTTTCAACATATAGAGAAATGCCAAAGCATCTTCATCCACCACACTATCCGATTGGATAACCCCAATATTGTCCAAAGCCAGTGCGTTCACAAATCCCAATAACCGATGGCCCATCTGCTTTTCATAGGGATTGGATCCCGAAATAAACTTTTTTATCTCGCCCATTTGATGGTTCCACCAGCCCAAATTGTTGAAATTGTGGGTATATACGTCCTCCTCCATATAATAAACGTAGTCTTCCTTTAACAGGGATTCCTTTAGGAATGCCGAATTTTCGTTACGCTTCATGGCCTTGAACTGTTTGTCGCGGCGAAGGTCCCTTTGCACCGTTCGTAGGGAATCCAGATTTTTGTGCGCTCCGTAAATGGACATCATCTCGGTCAAATGGTGCTCTGCCCAAATCAGGTCCCCGGTTCTTTTTAACTGATTGACCTTATCAAGATCTTCTTGGTAAGCCTTTTCCACATACAGGGAATCCTTGGGAATAAGTCTTCGTCCCATGGCCGCCAATGTAAAGAGTTGCATCCCTTTTTCAAGGTCGCCTATGCTCGGCCAATCACTGTTTCCCTCATATAGCAACACTTGATTGGGAAATTTGAGCCTGTCCAACAACTCAGTGTCGTTCAACATGGGAGTATAGTTGTAATTTTCCCTGCTCACGATTCCCACAAAATGAAATGGTTGCTTCAGGTTCAACAGTTCACTATTGGCAACTGAGGCACCCACAGAGAGCACGCCTTTTATACCATTGAGCAAAATGGGCGTCAAACTGGCAAATCGCCCTCCTGATGCCGCCCCCCCGGCATAGATCCGGTCCAGGTCTATCGGCAACATGCCCATGATCCTTTCCAATGACTTGCTCACGGCGATCATGCTATTGGTCAAGCTAACGGTGTCCCTCATTTTGGGGGCTGCCAGCACATAGCCCTGTTTTTCTGCCGCCTGCACGAACATTGACATGGCCTGTCGTTCCTTGCCCTCCATTTCAAAAATCATCAGCAACGGCCATTTTTTATCCGTGTTGAAGCCAGTGGGCAAATAGAGTGAAAATGTGTTCTGGACGGAATCCTGGACGGGGATGGCCTCAATGATCTCTCCTTTTCTCAGCACCATCTGTTCCTGTGAGAGGACGGATGAGGCAGCAAACGTGGAAAGAAAGGCCAGAAGCAGTGCTTTTTTCATATTCATGTATTAACAAAAACCTAGCCAAATGAATGGGAGGGCACCTTAAAATTAATGGATTTTATTTGATGCTTTTCGCATTTTTTATCGGAGCGTCCGAAACCACATTGGAGAGCACAATATGCGTCCTGCACTCCCCATAGACAATGAGCTCGTCTATGAACTTTTCCAAATGGGACTGATCGCGCAGTACCACTTCCATAATGATGTTCTCATTTCCAGTGATCCGATAGCAGTTGATCACCTCCTGAAAGGATTTCACCTTTTCCAAAAAAGGTTTTAGCTTTCCCATAAAGGCCCGGAGCATGATGATGGCCGTCAACTGATGACCCGCCAAGACATAGGAGATATTGGTCTTGTATCCTTCTATGATTCCCAAGTCCTCCATCTTTTTCACCCGCTCGGCCACTGCAGGAGGTGTGAGGCCCACCTTGCGCCCAATATTGGCGAAGGATTCCCTCGCGTTACGCTGCAAATGGCCCAAGATTTGCCAATTAAGATCATCCATCTTCATACGAAAGAAATTTACCAAATAAATTTTACAATCAAAAGCAAAATCACATTTGTACTTTACTAACAAAAGTAAGAATATTTATTCCGTATGTAATTTTATAGGTGAAAATTGCTTTTGAAAAATGGAGAGAAACTCCCTTGATTCTTTGTCCGTATATCGCCGATCTTTGGCCCTCCGTGATATGAGCGAGGCCGTAGCGTCCTATTTTTCCTATAACCGGGAAATCCTGTCGTTGCGAAAAATAGACTGCTTCCGCGATGACATCACCCAATCCTTGATGACGGATGCCCTCCTGATCACCAAGGAAGTGGAGCAGGCTGCCCTGAGCAATTCCCACTCAGTCCGAATGAAGAGCCTCACCTTTGTCAACATCATGACCCGAAACATTCTGGCCTATTGCAATGGTCTTGAAAGGGACGGTGTGAAGGAAAAAGAATACCTCAACTTGCTCCGAAGGGAAATCAAGACGTTTCGGATTTCCTTCAAAAAATGGAGAAAGTCGTTGATCAATAGGAACGACTGACCCCTTTCTACATATTTCTTCTATACTGCCCTCCCACTTGGAACAATGCTTTTGTGATTTGCCCCAACGAGCAATGCTTGGTCACTTCCATCAGTTTTTCAAAAATGTTCCCATTGCTGATGGCCACCTGTTGAAGTTCTTTTAATTGCCTCTGCGCCTCCTCTTTCTTATGTTGATGCAGATTTTTCAACGTCATGATTTGATTTTCCTTCTCGATCTCAGTGGCACGGATTACCTCTGCGGGCAATATTGTGGGTGAGCCCTTGGAACTCAAAAAAGTATTGACACCGATGATGGGATACTCACCCGAATGCTTCAAGGTTTCGTAATGGAGACTTTCTTCTTGGATCTTGGAACGTTGGTACATCGTTTCCATGGCGCCCAACACACCACCTCGTTCCGTAATTCGGTCAAACTCCATCAGAACGGCCTCTTCCACCAAATCCGTCAACTCTTCGATAATGAACGATCCTTGGATCGGGTTTTCGTTTTTGGCCAGCCCCAATTCTTTGTTGATAATCAACTGGATGGCCATGGCCCTCCGGACGGATTCCTCGGTCGGCGTGGTGATAGCCTCGTCATAGGCATTGGTATGCAGTGAGTTACAATTGTCATAAATGGCGTACAACGCCTGAAGCGTGGTGCGAATGTCATTAAAATCGATTTCCTGTGCGTGCAGGCTTCTTCCCGAGGTCTGGATGTGGTATTTGAGCATCTGCGCCCTTGGGTCGGCCCCATATTTCTCCCTCAACGCCTTTGACCAGATTCTTCTAGCCACCCTCCCGATCACAGCATATTCGGGATCCACCCCATTGGAAAAGAAGAACGAAAGATTGGGCCCAAATTTATTGATGTCCATCCCCCTACTCAAATAATACTCCACGTAGGTAAACCCGTTGGACAAGGTAAACGCCAATTGGGAAATCGGGTTGGCCCCTGCCTCGGCTATGTGGTAACCCGAAATGGAAACCGAATAAAAATTACGGACTTGTTGCTCAATAAAATACTGCTGCACATCGCCCATCAACCGGAGAGCGAACTCCGTGGAAAAAATACAGGTGTTCTGCGCTTGGTCCTCTTTCAAAATATCGGCCTGCACCGTCCCCCGGACTTGGTTCAAGGTCTTTGCCTTGATTTTCTGGTAAGTTTCTTTTGGAAGCACTTGGTCGCCCGTCACCCCTAAGAGTAGGAGCCCCAAACCATCGTTCCCTTTGGGAAGTTCCCCGTAATACTCGGGCTGCTGCGTGCCCTTTTCCTTGAAAATGGTCTTGATCTTGTCCCGGACCTCCTTCTCCAAGCCATTTTCGTTGATGTATTTCTCGCAATTTTGGTCGATGGCCGCATTCATGAAAAAGGCCAAGAGCATGGGTGCTGGACCGTTGATGGTCATGCTCACCGAGGTCATGGGGCTGCTCAGGTCAAATCCGGAGTATAATTTCTTGGCATCGTCCAAACAGCAGATGGATACGCCCGCATTTCCTATTTTCCCATAAATATCAGGACGGTGGTCGGGGTCATTTCCGTACAACGTGACCGAATCAAAGGCTGTGGACAACCGCTTGGCGGGCATGTCCATGCTCACATAATGGAAGCGACGGTTGGTGCGCTCCGGCCCGCCCTCCCCGGCGAACATTCGGGTGGGGTCCTCCCCTTCCCTCTTGAACGGGTACAGGCCTGCCGTATATGGAAATTCCCCAGGCACGTTTTCTTGTAGGAGCCATTGCAATATGTCCCCCCATGCTTTGTACTTGGGCAGGGCCACTTTGGGAATCTGACTATGGGAAAGGGATTCCGTATGGGTCTTTATCTTGATTTCTTTGTCCCTAACCTTGAAGGAATAGAATTCAGATCGGTATCGTTCCACCTTTTCCCTCCATTTTAGAATGGCTTCCCAATGATGGGGGTTCAAGTGCATTTTCACCCGATCAAACTCCTTCACCAATAGGTCCACCAAAGCCTTGGACACCTCATTGTTGATATGGGACTTGATCTTTTCTTCGTTCAAGCCCGATTTGTCCAAAAACAGTTCCTCCGCTTTCTCCTCCTCCATTTCCAACGTAGCCGCCAACGTCAGGAAAATACCATAGAGCTTCTGGGCCACCTTGGCCTCTTCTTTGGCCTTGGCATCGTAGTTTCTATTGTTTTCGGCAATTTCTGACAGATATCGGGTTCGCGATGGTGGGATCACATAGATCTTCTCTGCCATCTCTTGGGTAACTTCCAAGCTTGAAACAAGTGTGGAACCTGCCTTTTCCACCAAAGTGTCCATCACCTTTTTGTAGAGGTTGTTCATCCCAGGGTCATTGAACTGCGAAGCAATCGTCCCAAAAACAGGCAATTCGTCCTCTTTGGCATGCCACAATCCATGGTTGCGTGCATATTGCTTCTTCACATCCCGAAGGGCATCGAGTGCCCCTCTTTTATCGAACTTGTTGATGGCCACCATATCTGCAAAGTCCAACATGTCTATCTTCTCCAATTGCGTGGCCGCCCCAAATTCAGGCGTCATCACATAGAGCGATACATCACTGTGTTCCAAAATTTCGGTGTCGGATTGGCCTATCCCCGATGTTTCCAAAATAATCAGATCATATTTGGCCGCCTTCAACACCTGTATCGCCTCCGAAACGTGTTTGGATAGGGCCAGATTGGATTGGCGAGTGGCCAGGGAACGCATATAGACCCTATCGTTATTGATCGCGTTCATACGAATCCGATCCCCCAAAAGGGCGCCTCCGGTTTTTCGTTTGGATGGGTCTACGGAAATGATCCCAATATGCTTTTCGGGAAAATCCATCAAAAATCGGCGGACCAATTCATCCACCAAACTGGATTTCCCGGCCCCTCCTGTCCCCGTGATTCCCAAAACGGGCACATTGCCTTGTTGCTTTTCCACAATGGGCTGGAACTTTTCGAATTCCTCATGCCGATTTTCGGCCAAGGAAATCAGCCTTGCAATAGTATTGACATTTCTTTTCTTGAGGCGTTCCGAAACATCCTCCCCTTTGGGGAGGGCTGGGGTGGGACCATCACAACGTTCCACCAAATCGTTGATCATGCCTTGGAGCCCCATTTCACGACCATCATCGGGGGAATAGATGCGCTCAATGCCGTAATCCATCAGCTCTTTGATCTCCTCTGGAAGAATCACTCCACCGCCACCTCCAAAAATCTTGATATGGCCCGCACCTCTTTCCTGCAATAGGTCGAACATATACCTGAAATATTCGTTGTGTCCCCCTTGGTATGAGGTCATGGCAATGGCATTGGCATCTTCTTGGATAGCACAGTCAACCACTTCGGCCACACTTCTGTCGTGCCCCAAATGAATCACCTCAACCCCAGTGGCTTGGATAATACGCCTCATGATATTGATGGCCGCATCGTGTCCATCAAAAAGGGAAGCTGCGGTCACGATCCTGATTTTGTTCTTGGGGTTATAAGGCTTCTTTTGTTCCATCTGCAATAACAGGTCTGAATTTGCCATGCAATTTACAGAAAATGCAAGTAATAATTGATTTCGATTGGAATTTTACAAAAAAGACAAAGGGTTTGGGCATCCTTTTTTGAATGCCATAATTTTGAGCCTTCAAAAGCAATCCATGAAGCTCACCATATTGATACACTGTCCCGATCAATCGGGAATCATTCGTTCCGTTACCACCTTCGTCCATCAACAAGAGGGAAATGTCATTTATTTGGACCAACATGTGGACAAACAGGCCGGTGTATTTTTTATGCGCTTGCAGAGCGAGTTTGACCGAGAAATATCCCTGGAAAGTTTCAAGGCAACGTTTGAGACCGAACTGGCCGATGCCTTTCAGATGGAGTGGGACATCTATACAGACGACTACCAGCCCAAGATGGCCATTTTTGTTTCCAAATACAACCACTGCCTCTATGATCTGTTGAGCCGGTACAATTCTGGTGAACTCAAGGTGGACATTCCTTTCATCCTGAGCAACCACAAAGATCTGGAATATGTGGCCGGGCAGTTCCAGATTCCATTTTTCCATGTCCCCGTGGGCAAGGATAATAAGGCTGAGGCAGAAGACAGGCAATTGGCCCTGTTGCGGGAGCATGGGGTGGATTTTATCGTCCTGGCGCGTTACATGCAGATCGTATCACCAAAGGTGATCGATGTTTACCCCCAAAAGATCATCAACATCCACCACTCTTTCCTACCCGCTTTTGTGGGGGCCAAACCTTATCATGCCGCTTTTGAGCGTGGGGTCAAGATCATTGGTGCCACAAGCCATTATGTGACGGCCGATCTGGATGCCGGACCCATCATCGAACAGGATGTCACCACGGTCTCCCACTCACATTCCATACAGGATTTCATTGCCAAGGGAAGGGATTTGGAACGCATCGTGCTTTCCCGTGCCGTGCAGCTCCATGTGGCCAGAAAGACCATGGTCTATAACAACAAGACCGTGATTTTTTCCTAAAAGACTTGAGCCTTGACCTATGCTATCCCACCTTCGATTTTAATACGATTTTAACCTCCCCCATTTAGGGACAGCCTATCTTTGTGGGTTTTACAAATTGACCCATGAGCACTATTTTATTGATTGAAGATGAACAAAGTGTAGCCGATATCATCAAGAAAGGCCTAGAAGAGGATGGTTATACATTGGTCCATAAAAAGGACGGCGACAGTGGCATCGAGGTCTTGGAAAAAATGCCCATCAGTCTGGTCATTTTGGATATTCTTTTGCCAGGCATCAACGGATTGGTCGTCTGTAAAAAAATAAGGGACCTGGGGTATGACGAACTTCCCATTTTGATGCTGACCGCACTTGGGAGCGTGGAAAATGTGGTTTTGGGGCTGGACAATGGCGCGGATGATTACCTCACAAAACCGTTCAAGCTCATAGAACTCAAGGCCCGCCTGCGTACCTTGCTCCGCAGGGCCGATGTAATGGACAGTGCCAGGTTCAAGAATGGCAACCACTACTCCTTCGGGAACATCCATTTGGACGATTACACAAAAATGGTCACCCGCAATGGAGAGGTGATCAATTTTACCTCAACCGAATACCGTCTGCTGTTGATGTTCATGAAAAATCCATATAAAGTGCTTTCCCGTACAGATCTGCTGGACGAGGTCTGGGGCATCAATTTTGACATCGGGACCAACGTGGTGGATGTCTACGTCAACTACATCCGGAAGAAACTTGAAAAGAACGGCCAAGAACGTGTTATCCAAACCGTGGTGGGAATGGGATATGCCTTAAAGGAAAACAAATGAAGATACACTACCGCATCATATACCTGCTCATATCGGTATTCTTTCTATATACCCTGCTCTTCTGTGGCTTCATCTACTACTCCATTTCCAATTTTTCCTTTGCAGACTTCTACAAGCGACTGGAAATCAGGGCGGCCACTACGGCCAAAATCCAACTGGACAACCCGAACAGTGCCATGATCATCAAGGAGATGAGGCAGGAATATTTGGAGAAACTTCCCAACCAGACAGAATACATATTCCCGATACAAGGAAAGGAAATTGTGGTGGAAGAGGGCCAAAAAAGATTGCCGGACTCCTTTGTACAAACCCTTTTGACCGAAGGCACCGGAAGTTACAGGGAAAGGAACATTTTTTATTCGGGCATACGCTACATGACCCGAAAAGGCGGGGAATATATTGTCGTGGTCTCTGCGGACAATTATTTTTATTCGCACCATATGGTCTACCTGCGGAATTTATTGGTGACCTCACTGCTCTATGCCCTGTTGCTGATCGTGCTGGTCTCCATGTTGATTACCAGGACCCTGATCCGACCCGTGCAACAGATCATCAAGGAGGTGGACAAGATCAGTTCGGAAAATCTCCACCTACGCTTGGCCATCCCAAGGACGAAGGATTCCATCCGAAAATTGGCCCTGACCTTCAACGATATGCTGAACCGACTGGAAACTACCTTTGAGACCCAGAAAAACTTTGTCAGCAATGCTTCGCACGAACTCAACACCCCTTTGACCAATATAATCGGGGAGGCGGATTATGCCCTTTCCAAGGACAGGGACCATGAACAATATAAAAAATCCCTTGCCGACATCCTTACAGAAGCAGAAAAGCTGGAACTCAAGACCAAGGCGCTCCTGTTGTTGGCACAGACAGGGTTCGATGGCAAATCCCAAAAATTGGTACGGTTACGGACCGACCAATTGATCCTTGATGTCAAGGAAACCGTGCAAAAACTGAACTCCAAGTTTAAAATAAGTCTGGATTTCAGTCTGCTGCCCGAAGACCATGAAAAACTCAAGGTCAAGGGCAATTTTTACCTGCTCCATTTGGCACTGACCAATATTGTGGTGAACGGGTGCAAGTACTCCAATGGGGAAACCGTATTTATTGCCCTTGGGGCATCGGACACCCATGTGGTCATCATCATACGGGATTCCGGCATCGGCATCCCACAAAAGGAAATGCCCTATATCTACGATCCTTATTTCAGGGCGTCCAATACGTCCAACTATGCCGGATATGGCATTGGGCTTCCCCTGAGCAAAAACATCATCAAGATGCACAACGGGGATATCCAAGTCTCTTCCGTGGAGAACAAAGGGACCTCTGTTAAGATCAACATTCCCATTTGGAAGGGCCCGCTCTAATCTCATTTTAATATCTCCCAACAATTCTAAGGTTTTTCTAATCTGGTTCTAAAATGGGTCTAATGGCACTGCCGGTACCTTTGGAAAAACTTTAATCATGGAGACAAAAAAGATTCTCATCCCCACCGATTTTTCGGTAAAATCATTGGAACTGGTCCGAAAGGCCATTGTTGAAACAGGTGACCAACCCTTGGAAGTGGTACTCCTACATGGCACCATACTTTCCAATTCGATTACTGACCTACTGTTCTTTTCCAAAACAAGATTGGTAAGGGAGTTACAATCCAAGGAATTTGTGGAAGCCTGTACCGTTCTGAAGAACAAATACCCGGCAAAAATCCATTCCCTGTACGTGGAGGTCATTACATCCAGCAGTTCTGCCTACTTCAGGAACTTTGTAGATGCCACACAGATTTCCGAAATCTTTGTGCCACCGCATGGACTTCTAAACTTCAAAGGGGCCAAGGGCTTTGACACCCTACCGTTGCTTTCCAAATGTGGCGTGCCCTGTTTCTATCTCGACCAAGAAAAACAGACCGAGGGCGAGACCGTGGGCAAAAAACAATTCGCCAATGTATTTCTTTCTGGATTAAAATAACAACACACATGAGGTTAGGTCCCATATATCTTTTTTTCGCCCTATTGCTCGCTTTGAGCGTCTGGTTCCTTTTGGACCAAGAAAGTCCAGAAACACTCATACTTGGTGATTGGGAGGAAATTGCATGGAAATATGAAAAGCTCGACCATGGTGATGTAATGGATTTTGACATTGATAGGCTCCAGAAGCAGGAAATCATCAAGAACATCATCATCCACGAAGCGGAAACATGGCGGTTCAATCCTGATGGGACCCTCTCTTTTTTGGAAGAGAACGAAATCAAGGAAAACCTGAAATGGAACATCAAGGGGCGGGGCCACATTTTGGAGCTACACCACAAAAACAATATTGTCGAGGACTATCAAGTAGTGCAGGTCACAAAGGATGAGTTGGTGGTCCAGTTCAATTCCGATCTACAGGTCCGGGGCATCGTCAAAATGACCTTCAAAAGAATCCCAAAAAAACAATATGCTCAGAAAATATAGCAATTACAGAAGCTTTTCAGATAACCTAAAACTAGGTACGCTCACCGCTTTTTCGGCCGGTATGGTCAACGTTATCTCGGTGATCGTTTTCTTTGCCTTTACCAGTAATGTAACGGGACACTATGCCATACTGGCCCAAGAAATTGCGAAAGGTAACTGGTACCAAGGGGCGGTCGTACTGGTCTGGATATTCCTGTTCTTTGCGGGCAACTTTACCTCCAACTGCCTCATCATACACAACAATACGCCCACAGGACGGTACATCGCCCATGCCATTCCTGTGTTCCTTGAAATGGCCTGTTTGATGTTCGTTGGGATCTACCTGCAATATTTCTATACCGAGAGTCTCAAGGAAACCGAGTTTTTGGTCGCCGCGATGCTCTTTGCCATGGGTCTTCAAAATGGGCTGACCGCCAGTATATCCAATTCCAAGGTGAAGACCACCCACCTTACCGGGCTGACCACAGACCTTGGGGTGGTGTTCTCCATGTTCACCAAAAAAGAATTCAGGAACGACAAGAAACTGATCCAAAAAGCGCAACTGCTCTTGGGCATCATGTTTTCCTATATGGCCGGTGGGATCATTTCGGGATTGCTTTACTATAAAATCGAAAATGCAACCTTTATCGTCATAGGCATGGTTCTGGGAGCGGTCTTACTGTATGATTATTCCAAATTGCAGGTCACCAGATTTGTGCAAAGGAGAAGGTCTTCTTTCCAACGAAGGTATTCCCTATACGACAAAAAGGCCTAGACAGTCCACAGCATCAGAACATATAGGCAAGTCCAAGCCCTCCATAGTAATTTCTTCCATTGGCCGGATAGAAATAACGGGGCTGGCTTCCCCCAAAGCCCACAGCATTGATCAATACCGATCCCGCATAGTTGGTGTCAAAAACATTATTGACACCAGCATTCAACCTGAGCTTGAAATGGTCGGTCACCTGAACGGTATACTTGGCCGACATATTGATCACCGTGTAGGCATCACTGCTCAGGCTGTTGGCATCCGTCAACGGAATATCATCGACGTATTGATGCGAAAGACTCAACACTGCATCATTTCCGTACGCAAGATCAAAACCTGAACTTATCCGCTGCTTGGGCACACCGGTCAACGGGTTGCCACTGTAATCGTCATCCCCATCCACAAAATCCACAAAACTATGGTCGTTCAAGGTGTAGGCCATAAATGGCGATAGGGTGAACATGGTAGAAATCGGAACGGAGTATTTGGCTTCGAGTTCCAACCCTTGATGTCTTGTTTTTCCAGCATTCCGACCAATATATTGATCCTCTCCCACCCGCTGGGCCACCAATAGGTCCTTGATGCGCATCAGATAAACGGTGGCATTCAGTTGCAAGGACTGGTCCAGTAACCAAAATTCCCCTTCCAGTTCATAGCTTACCCCCTTCTCTTGGGAAATATCGGGATTGACGACACCCTCAGGTGTCAAAGTCTCCTCCAAACCGGGGTTGGAGAACCCACGGGCCACACTGGCAAACAATTGCCCTTCCTGTAATTGGTAGCGAAGCTTCAGGCTCGGGGAAAGTATCGGGCTAAAACTGCGCCTTGCCGACCTGTTCCCTTCCCCTGCATTGAACATGTCCCTAAAATCGTAAGTGGTCTTGTTGAGGTTCATCCCTACTTGGGCCGAAAAGTCCTCGGTCAAACCCAGTTCAAAGGTGCCAAAAAGGTTGACCTGGCTCCTAAACTCCTTGTTATCGCTCAATCTATCGCCTTGAATGCTCCCGTTCCCCTCGTTTTCCTCATACAAATTTTCAAAAGTGCCCCAACTATACTCGTCCTTGTACAGCTCCCCGCCCAAGGTGAAGTTTCCGCCAAGCAGATTTCCCTTGAACACGGAGCGTAGCCCAAACCCGTTCGTGATTTCGTCCAGAATGTTGAAGGGGCGTGGTTCGTAGTGGTCCAGATAGGTATGGAACACACTGGTACTGTTCCGCAATGAGCCTTTGAACCGATACGAATAGGTAATTCCGGCCAATGTGTAAGTGTTTGCCTCATATCCCTTTGCCGCCAACCAATTGGCATCTGCCATGGTGGGGTTTTGCTCAAAATTGGTCTGGTTCAGGGAACTGGGAATCCCTGCCGTATAATAGATCATGTTGAACATCAGGTCCAGTTTGCCCCTACTGCCCATTTTAACGGAAGAAGTGAGCAAGAGACCGTCCCTTTCAAAGGCATTGTTCTGTCGATAGCCTTCGGTCTCGAGATGGTTGTACACCAAACTGATGTTGAAATCGTTTTCCGAATGCCGGAAGGCCAAGTTGTTCTTGAACATTTGGTAGGAACCGATGGAGGTAGAATTCGCCAAAAAGGTACTGCCCGCTTCGGGAGCCTTGGTATTCAAGATGATGGCCCCGCCAAGATTGGTACCCAAAGCGGTTCCCTTCGGGCCCTTGACCACTTCAATGGCTCCCATGTTCTCCAGGTCGTAAGCCTCGATCACCGAAAACCCAGCACCGTTGGTCACGGGAATATTGTTGAAGTACAAGCGTAATTTATCGGTACCATAAAGCGTTCGGGCACCGACCCCGCGAATGGTGATGCGGTTGGTGTTCAATGCGCCGGACAGTAGGTACACCCCCGATATTTGGTTGATGGTGGCCGCAATGTCCAATGGCCCGTTTCGCTCCATCTGTGCCGTTACCAAAGTGCTGGATGGAGTAATGCCCGTGGTTCTCTTCTCGATGCCGTTCTCGATAAGGACTACTTCGGACAGTGGGGTAATGGAGTCCTTTTTTTGGTCCTGGGCGAAAAAAAACCATGGAACCGCAAGAAAAAAGCACAAAAAGGGGGATATTTTCATGGGGTTAATCTATTGTTTTTGGTATGATGGCCTTACTTGGGCAAAGGTACTCGACAATGATCCAACAACCTATCACAATACCTGTTCCATCCATTACAAATGCATTATCCATTATCGCCCTTGCGCAAAACTTCGAGCGGTGTACTACGGATTACCCCAAAACTATTGCTCACGCCCAACACCAATACCAAGAGCACAATACTGGGCATAATAATCAAAAAGGGAACCCAAGAAGGCACAAAAGAGGTGTTGAACAAAAGCCAGGACAGGGCAAGACTGCCCAGCAGGGACAAAAGCACGCCCGAAGCAGCTCCCAAAATCCCCAAAAAGGCATACTCGAAGGCGAACATCCGCAAGATCTGCGCACTTTTTGCGCCCAAGGTCTTCAACAGGGCACTCTGCCTGACCCGCAAGTGCTTGCTGTTATAAATGGCTCCCAAAAGCACGATGATCCCCACAAAAATGCTGAAGAACGACATGAAATTGATGACCCATCCCATTTTGTTCAGGATGTCCTCAATGAGGGTCAGGATACGTTTGAGGTCCAATATGGACACATTCGGAAATTCTTGTACCAATTGCTGTTGAAGGGTGGCCGAGACCATTTCATTGGGCACCCTGGTAGAGATGACGCCAAACTGTGGGGCATTTTCCAATATACCCTTTGGGAAAACGATGGAAAAGTTGGGTTGTAACCGCGTCCAATCCACCTCTCGGATGCTCTTCACCTGGGTGTCCATTATCCGTCCCTGCACGTTGAAGGTGACGCCATCGCCAATGCCAACCCCTGCCATTTCCGAAAAATCGGCGCTTACGGAAATGGGTACGGCCCCGGTTTCGGGAACGGTGGGAAACCATTCGCCTTCCACCACACTTTCAGAACCGATGATGGAATCGCGGTAGGTGACCCTGAACTCATGGCTCAGTATCCACCCGCTCACTTGGGAAGTGGAATCTTTCCTGATCTCGTCCACACTGACCCCTTTTAGGGACTCGACCCGCATGGTGACAATGGGAATCCGGTCGATCACGGGCAATTTTTGTTCCTGAATGGTGCTCGATACGGCATCCATCTGTTCGCGTTGCACATCCATCAAGATCATGTTGGCACTATTGGCGTTGTCCTCAATGGAGGCTTTGGCCAAGAGCATATCTTTCGTAAAATAGAGGGTACTCATCAAAAATGTGCCTATCCCAATGGTCAATACCAAGGTCTGGGTCTGGTTTTGGGGCCCCAACAGATTACGCAGGCTCTGACGGGCCAAGAATCCCCATCCCACCGGAAAAAAGCGTCGGATAAGCTTCATCATCCCATAGGCCATTCCCGTAAGAATCAAAAAAACGAGGGCCAAGCCACCTACAAAGGAAAGGGAATGGAATATATCCCCCAGCAACCACCAAGAGAAACAGAACACAAAAAGAACGATGCCCAAACCAACGCCCCATGAGGCCCTTTTGGACCTTGCCCCGCTTTCATCCACCACACGAAGGGTCTGCAAGGGGGAAACATAGAGTGTGCGCATCAATGGGTAAAGTGCAAAGAGGATGGACATGGTGAGCCCCAAGGAAAGTCCCAAAAGCACACTTTGGGGCGACATGCCCACTTCTATGTCCAAAGGCAACATGCCATCGGCCACGATAGGAAAAAGTTGCTGTATGAAATAGGCCAACACCGTTCCGACGGCCCCTCCGATCAACCCCATGGCCCCTACTTGGATAAAAAAGATGAAAAAAGTCTGCCGTTTGGTGGCCCCAAGGCATTTCAAAATGGCAATGGACTTCAGCTTCTCCTTGATATAGATGTTCATGCCACTGGCAATGCCTACACAGCCCAACAACAGGGCTATGAAGCCGACCAAGTTCAAGAATTTTCCAAAGTTGTCATACCGTCGTCCCATTCGTCGCCCCTCTGAAGCATGGGTATCCAAGTCGGCATCCTCGGCCTCCAAAACGGGTTCGAGGGTCCCTTCGAGCTGGGCCATATCCTGGTCCTGGGCGGCCACGAAGTAGTATTTGTAATCTATCCTGCTCCCTGTCTGGACAAGTCCGGTCGCATCAATGTATTCCAAAGGAATGATCACGGGCGGGGCTATGGCTCCAAAGACGGAGGTGTTCCCGGGAACCGAATTCAAGATCCCACCTATGGGTAAGGTGACCCCTCCCAGTTTTATGCTGTCCCCTTGTTTGAGGTCCAGTTGCAACATGGTGGTGGCATCCACTAGTGCCTGCCCACTCTTGTATTTTTTTGCGGCGGATGTGGGTTCGGTCTCCAATTCGCCATAGAATGGAAAATCGCCCTCGAGTCCCCTGACCTCCACCAATTTTGTCCCGATATTTCCCGGAAAGGCGGCCATGGACAGAAAACTGATTTCCCTGGCCCCGGCTCCACCCAACGAATCGATGATGCCCTGTACCTTTTCATTGGCCGGCTTATCGCTTTCGATGATATAATCTGCCCCGACCAAGGATTTGGATTGCTGTGCGATGCTGTCCCG
The DNA here is from genome assembly GCF_007785775.2 of Flagellimonas hadalis. Taxonomy (GTDB): domain Bacteria; phylum Bacteroidota; class Bacteroidia; order Flavobacteriales; family Flavobacteriaceae; genus Flagellimonas; species Flagellimonas hadalis. The sequence goes on along the minus strand of NZ_VNIK02000006.1, from coordinate 188,709 downwards.
AAGGGTTTCGCTAAAAGCGTAGATACTCACCACGGCAGTCACCCCCAAAGCGATCGAAAAGATGAAGAGCACCAATTTGCCGTAGCTCGATTTTCCATCGCGCCAAGCCATCGTGACCAACCAAGACAGGCCCGCTTTTTTTAGTTCCCTGCTCATACGGCCATCTGCTCCATGCTGCCCGACCTTAGCCGTAAGCTTCTGTTGGTCTTTTGGGCCAGTTCCAGATCATGGGTCACAATCACCAATGCCGTGCCCAATTCCTTGTTCAGTTCGAACAATAACTGTTCTATTTTGGCACCTGTCTCCCCATCAAGGTTGCCCGTGGGCTCATCGGCAAAAAGGATGGACGGTTTGTTGGAAAAGGCACGGGCCAAGGCCACACGTTGTTGCTCCCCTCCCGATAATTGAGAAGGATAGTGGTGGAACCTGTCCCCCAGCCCCACTTTTTCCAGAAGTTCCTTTCCCCGGTTCATAGCTGCCTTGCCGACCCCTTGCAGTTCCAACGGCACCACCACGTTTTCCAGTGCGGTGAGCGTGGGCAACAATTGAAAATCCTGGAACACAAAACCTACGTGCCTGTTTCGGAGTAGGGCGCGCTCGTCCTCGCTCATGGAGGTGAGGTTCTGGCCACACAGCCAAATGTTCCCTGCCTGCGACACATCCAGACCCGCGCAAAGTCCCAGCAAGGTGGTCTTCCCACTTCCCGATGGGCCCACAATGGCAAAGGTCTCCCCTTCTTCAATTTCAAAGGAGACTTCCTTCAGCACGGTAAGGTCGTGGTTGCCGCTCCGATAGGTCTTATTTAGGTTTTCAACTTTTAATATCTTTGACATAACCTGTTTTTGGTAAAAACCTTCAAAATACGAAAATTGCCCATGTCCGTACAAAGCCAGCACTCCGCCATGCCGTTAATCTTTTGTTATTTTTTGTGCCTATTGCTCATGGGCTGTGGGGGCAAGACGAAGGAAAAGGAACAGAATGCCGATGCTGTTGAAACCGAGGAGGCCACCGCGGAATCCAATGGAAAGAAGATCCTCTTTTTTGGGGACAGCCTCACTGCGGGATATGGTTTGGAGGTGGCCGATGCCTTCCCGGCCCTCATCCAAGAAAAGTTGGATTCGCTGGGACTGGACTACCAAGTGGTGAATGCCGGACTGAGCGGTGAGACGACCGCCAGTGGCCTCAACCGTATGGAATGGGTATTGGAGGATGATATTTCCGTGGTGGTCCTTGAACTGGGGGCCAACGATGGGCTTCGCGGCATTCCTTTGGAAGAGACCCGAAAAAATCTTCAGGCGATGGTGGACATGATACAGGAGAAACTGCCCCAGGCCACCATTGTATTGGCCGGTATGCAGATCCCACCCAATATGGGCCCTGAATACACTTCGGGGTTCAGGGACATTTTCCCCGAACTGGCCGAAAAGGAGAATCTTGCCTTGATCCCTTTCCTGCTCGAAGGTGTTGCGGGCATCCCCGAACTGAACCAAGGGGACGGCATCCACCCTACCCAAAAGGGGCAACAATTGGTGGCGGAAAATGTGTGGGAGGTCTTGGCCGAAGTGCTCTGAACCGCTATTTCTTTTTTAGCTGCTTTTCGCGATTGCAACTATTTCCATCGCTTTAATCCCTTGTGCTGTTGGTATTTGGGATTTTTTTCTGATTTTTATAGTAGTTCCACATCCAATAGTTGGCATTCATTAAAACTTTAATAATGAAAAAAATAATTTTACTGATAGTCATCTTACCATTATTTTCTTGTAAAGACACACAGGGCCGATTGACCCTTACTCAAGGAGTACATATATCGAACATCACCATTATATCTTCTGAAGATGCGACCTACAGCCCATACGTAGGTCATTTGGTGATTGAAAAAGATAAAATCGTTTACCTTGATAAAAACGAGCCAAGTGTTAGCGGGAAATTTGAAAAAATTGATGGAACAGGAAAGTTTGTAATTCCGGGATTGATCGATAGCCATGTCCATATCACAGAAGTACAGGGAATGCTTCCCCATCACATGGAAAAATATCCTGAATTAGCAGAAGAATTCAACAAACAGATGCCCCGAAGCTATCTGTACCATGGCTTTACAACTTTGATCAACTTGGGAGGCATATCAGAGGAACAGCTCACTTCTTTTAATGCACAACCCATCAAACCTGATTTATTTCATACTGGCAGGTCAGGAGCATCAGTCGCTAATGGCTATCCCATGAATTTTGCCCCTGAACAATTCCGGTTCGAGGGAACTCCAAATTTTGTATATCTGGAAAGTGAGGCCGACAATATCCCAGCTAAATTTGAACCCTCAGACCACACCCCAAAAGCTGTTGTAAGTCGTACAAAAAATTCAGGGGCCATTGCCGTCAAATCCTATTATGAATCTGGCTTTAGAAATATGCCAAAATTGCCCGTGCCCACAAAAAGTATTATGGACGATTTGTTAAGCGAAGCCCATTCAAATGGACTTGTTCTTACTGTTCATGGTAATTCGCTGGAGGCCCACTCATTCTTGGCCGATGTTGGGGTAGATGTCATCGCCCATGGTTTATGGAACTGGGGGAAATATAAAGATGTACCAAAAGATTCATTGCCCACGGAGATAAGGAACGTCCTGGACTTGCAAATTCAAAAACAGATTGGTTATACACCCACTCTGACTGTCATAGCCGGTGAAGAAGCTTTGGCAGACGATAGTTTTCTGAGCAATCCTGAATTAAACAAAATTGTGCCAAAAAAATTGCTGGAGTGGTATAGGACAGAGGAAGGAAAATGGTTTGCCAAGGATCTTTTTGGAGACTATCCGGCTGAGGAAATCCATGCCATTTATGGCAGGATTCAAGCCCATGCAAAACTCGCTTTAAAATACCTATCGGACAATGGAGGGTTAATTCTATTTGGCACGGACACTCCTTCAGCACCAACCTATGGAAACCAACCTGGCCATAATGGATTTTGGGAATTAAAATTAATGGATGAAGCAGGAGTTCCGTTAGATCAAATTCTTGCGTCAGCGACAATCAACAACGCAAAGGCATTTAAACTGTTCTCCGATGTGGGCTCCATAAAGGTTGGAAAAAAAGCAAATTTGATATTGATGACAAAGAATCCCCTTAAAGAAATAGAGGCCTACAACGCTATTGAAAATATAGTGCTAAGAGGTAAAGTGTTAATTAGAGAAAATTTATCCGCAAAACAATAACGACATGCCAACAGTATATAGTGCATTAAAATGCGCCATATACTAAACGCTATAGTGTACAAAAACCGAGCACTCCAATAAAACAAACAAAATATGGATAAGGATATAGACAATTTGTTGACCGCTAAAACTGCCCAAATCAAGAAACTTCAGGAAATCGTTAAGAAAGCGATAGAAGATGAAAATTTGATAACGGACAACCTTTTAAACCCGCCAAAAGAACTGCTCACCAAAGGGCAGAGTATATCCGATAAGGTTGCCAAATTTGGGGGCAGTTGGGCGTTCATTATCTCGTTTTTGATAATACTGTTTGCTTGGATACTCTTTAATACGTTGACACCCACAAAGGACAACTTTGACCCCTATCCTTTTATCTTAATGAACCTCATCCTGTCCTGTATTGCGGCATTGCAAGCACCCATTATTATGATGAGTCAAAATCGGCAAGAAGAGAAAGACAGAAAACGCGGTGAGAATGATTATCTCATCAATCTAAAAGCTGAACTGGAAATAAATGCATTGAACCAAAAAATTGACCTACTCTTGGGGGAGCAAATACAATCCTTATTTGAAAGCCAGGCAGCACAATTGGAGATCTTAAAAAAGCTTGAACAGAAATTATGACGACATCCATTTTTACAGATTTTAGAACGCTACTCATTATAGTATTGATCATTGTAGCGACCATTGTGAGTGCCTATTCTTTCAAGTACTTGACCGAAAAATATATCAAGAAACTTGTTCTTACCAAGCATATCGACCCCACTAGCTATGTGTTTGCCAAAAAAGTCATTACAGCGATTATTTATATAATCGGGATGTCCTTCGCACTTGTGCAAATCCCTGAAATGAAAATTGTGGGGCATTCGTTATTGGCGGGTGCAGGTATTTTATCACTTGTGGCAGGATTGGCTTCCCAACAAGCGCTGAGCAACATTATGAGTGGATTTTTAATCGTAATGTTCAAACCCTTCAAAATCAATGACAGAATTACCTTTAACCAAACCTACACGGGCGTCGTGGAAGAGATCAATTTAAGGCAAGTGGTTCTTAGGGACTTTGAAAACAATCGCGTCATTGTGCCAAATTCCGTCATAAGCACACAAGTGGTAGTGAATGCAAATCTGACCGAAACCAAAGTCTGCAAAATGATAGAAATTGGCATTGGCTATGATTCGGATATCGGTAAAGCCCTCAAAATAATGGAAGAGGAAATCATGAAACACCCGCTTCATATAGATAACAGAACCGCGGAAGACAAACAGAACAATGTCCCTGAAGTTGTTTCCAGAGTTGTGGCACTGGGTAACTCTTCTGTAACGTTGAAGGCTTGGGCTTATTCCGATACTTCCTCGAATGGATTTATTATGTATTGCGATTTATTACGATCAATCAAAGAAAGATTTGATGAAGAAAAAATAGAAATACCTTATAACTACCAGAACGTTATTATAAAAAAAGCAGAATAAAACGACGCCACGACAATGGCTATAAGTAACTGCTTGCCTCACCTAAAACGTAAAACATGATATGGTCCTTAGTTCTTAGTATTCTTATTTTCTACGCTATTTTGATCGTAGTGAATATTCCGGCACCCTTTATCGGGCTAAACTTTGAAAATGCCGAAACCCCCAAGCTCTGGTATGCGCCACCTGGGTTTGTGATACCCATTGTTTGGTTTGTACTGTTCACGCTTCTTGGGATAGGGCGTTACCATCTCATCCAAACCGGGTTTGGCAGTTATCAATGGTGGTTGTTCGGGCTTGCGTTTCTTTGCGCGACATACGCCTACTATACGTTGGGCCTTGCCAAAGTGACCCATATTTCGGCACTGTGGTTCGGGCTATGGGGAAATATCGTGGTGATTCTGTTTGCCGCGCTGGTCGTTTATAAACTTTTACCGATAAACACGACAGCCGCATTGTTGACAGTTCCTGTCATTGTATGGACCGCTTTTGCAAGTCTGATCGTTGTTGGAGAAATGAAACTTGGGAAGTTGATTTAAAAGCACGACAAAAGACGAAGGTGCAACATTTGGTCAGGACCAATTGCTTCGTCAGTCTTGTTTTTATTGGGATTTTCAGTTTGCCATGAACTTGCTAAATTAACCGTCAAACTTTGCATTGCCGGGCCGTTGTGGCCAACTTTATAAACTTTTTTACCAAACTAATATGACACAAAAGAAAAAAAAACGAATAATTAGGGTCGCATTGTTGATTGGAACAATAGTATCGCTGTTTTTTGTACCGTGGCTTCTGGTAAAGGCATGGATACTACCCCTTCCGGACCCGGTTCAGGAACAGTTGGATGAAGCAATAGGTCATGGGTTTGACGGGATGATCGTCTATATAGACCAAACGGGCAAACCGCCCCAGTATTATGCTTCCGGTTGGCACAATCGGGAATCCAAGGTACCTGCCCAACCCCAGGCCTTGTTTAAAATTGCCAGTATCAGTAAGCTATATGATGCCGTGGCAGTCACCAAATTGGTAAGTGCCGGCCGCCTTTCTTTGGATAAAACCATCGCTGATTATTTACCTGAACTTGTGGGAAGAATTGAAAATGCCGAGAAAATCACCCTGAGGTTGATGATACAACATAGAAGCGGCCTTCCCAATTTTACGGATTCCCCGAACTTCTGGGCAGCTCCAACCCAATCCTATGAAGAAAGTCTTGCATTGATCTTGGACAAGCCAGCCAATTTTGAACCCGGAAAAGACTACGAATATTGCAACACAAATTACCTGTTGCTCAATAAGATAATGGATGACGTACTAGGTTATGACAACTTTCAGTTCATCCAGGAAGAAATTCTAACGCCGCTACATCTAGACCATACCTTCGGTTCACTCAATGAAGTGAACATAGATGACGTGATGAGTGGCTATCATGTAGGACACCCCCATGATCTTAAGACAGATGAACAGGGTATGCTGGCCACAGCAGAAGACGTAGGTACATTTTTAAGGGCACTGAACGATGGAACCGTGTTTGAACCGGGAGAACAGGAAATATATACCTCCGTTTATGAATATGAACATGCAGGTTGGGTTCCGGGATACCAGAGTTTTGCAAAATATCATAAGGATCTTGATGCTGTCGTTGTTGCATTCTACAGCACAACCGACCCTAAACTGTACAATTGGAATTTATCTGAAATCATTAATAATAGAATTGCCAAAATAATTCGAAATAAAAACTAGTCACAACAAAAGCCATATGCAACCTGCTTATTTTATGAAGTTACGGTGTTATGTGGGTAAATCACCGCAGTTCGTCGTGGCGACAACGCCAATTTGTCTTTGATGATTTGGCCATAAAACCAAAATATGAATAAACGAATCGGCCCAGAGGCAGCCTGACAGTGAAAGATTTCAAAGTCCCGTACTCCACATGACCAAACCATTAGCCTTCATCAAAAGAAAAAATAATTATGAACACTAGAGTTTTATCCAAAATTGTTGGTATAGGCTATTTGATCATATTTTTTGCAGCAATTTTCGCAAATTTCTTTGCACTTGAATCCATTATTCAAACCCCAATTGAAACTGTAGAGAATAATGGCTTAATGGTAAGGATGGGGATACTGGCTTTCCTCATTACAGTAGTATTTGATGTTGTCGTTGCATGGGCATTAAAGGAACTATACAAAAATCATTCTTTGACTGTTTTAAGTACCTATTTTAGAATGATGCACGCTGCAATAATGGGAGTTGCCATTTTTGCACTGCCACTTGCACTCAAAAAAACAACACCGGACGATATACTTGTACAAGTTGACACGTTCAATTACATCTGGTTGATTGGGCTTTTTTTCTTTGGAATACATCTTATACTCTTGAGCAAGATAGCCATTGTCCCACGCTTCATCAAAGTTTTTCTTGTTATTGCAGGAGTTATGTACGTTGTCGATACTGTCGCCCATTTTTCACTTTCCAATTATGCTGACTTCGCCTCAGTATTATTAATTTTGGTTGCTATCCCAAGCATTCTGGGAGAAATGTCATTTGCGCTATGGCTTTTAATCAAAGGTGGAAAGACAAAGGAAAAAACATAAGGAAAGGCCTTAAACAGTATATGAAACCATTGTCTCCATTCGGCCACAACGCTTCATATATCAACCGCTGGCAGAAATTTTATAAAAATGGGTAGTCGTTTATCTTTTATTTTATTATCGGTCAGTTCACTTTGCTTTTGTCAAACTTACAAGTTTGATCTGCTTACCGTCTATGAAATGAAAAACGAAGATCGAAGTGGGGAGTCCATAATTTTCACCAACAAATCGGACCCTACTTACTTTTTAAAATTCGGTTATGATGGCCGCGGATATATCCATGATCCAAAACGAAAAGTTCAACACGTTTTTGATATTGACCAAAAATCAGAAACCATAAAATTCATTTATTCACATTCAATAACATACAAAGCAAAAATAGGCTATCAACCTGAAGCAGTCGTAAAAATCAAACCTATTTCGATTGATAGTTTATATAAGACTGTCGATCTGTATTACTATAAAAACAACAAGAAAAAAATCATTGGTCAGGTTGAATTGAAGATAAAAAAACATCCTGAAAATTTGGTCAATACAGCCCTTCAAAGCATATTCAAATTTACTTACACTTACGCCTACGACGATCCTGAATACGGTTTAGTTGAAAGTATAATATTCAAATCAAAATGGGCAAGAAACAGAAGGTACAAATTAGTCCGTATGCAAAATATCAATTACACACTAACTATCGAATAAACTTCTACCCATAAAACATCATTTTAAACCCATCCACAACCCATGAAAAAAATACAGTTTCAAATAGACATCAACGCATCTGCCGAGAAGGTGTATAACACCATGCTCGGTTTGGACCACATCGAAACCTACGAGCAATGGACGGCCGAGTTCAACCCGACCTCTACCTATGAAGGGAGCTGGAAAAAGGGATCAAAGATCTACTTTGTGGGAACGGATGAAAATGGTAAAAGGGGCGGAATGGTATCTGAGATTGCGGACAACGTCCCATTTCAGTTTGTTTCCATTCGCCATTATGGGATTTTGGACGGTGAGAATGAGATAACCGAGGGTCCCGAAGTGGAAAAATGGGCTGGCTGGCTGGAAAATTATTCCTTCCATGAGCACAACGGGGTGACCACGGTGACCACGGAAAGTGACACAACCGATGAATACCTTGATTATTTCAACACCACTTGGCCCAAGGCCCTGGACAAATTAAAGGAGCTTTCGGAAAAATAAGGTTTGCGTAGGAACGCCAAAAAAGTTTAAAAAGATGCTGGAAGCGGGTTTGAAGCTTGAAAGTAAGCCAAAAGCGTGCTATTTTCCTCTTGGATATGGCTTGTTACAAAAGAATCGGTTGGGTCAAAATTCCTTGCAAGGATGGAATACAGGGGTTCGGGAGTATCCTTGCCAATGCAGAAAGTTCCTTCCTCGGCATTTGCCTCAACCACGACCAAGGAAAGATAGTCCATCAAATGCTCGGCTTTTTTGATAAGGATCATCCTGACCTGCAATTGCAATGCGTATTCCAAGTTTATCCGATGGAGGGGATTTTTTCCTAAAGATTTCCAGTGAATTTCCAATTCCAAGCTTTTACGGCAAAAATAGCTTTATCAAGCAAATAAATTCACAATTAAGTTACATTATATTAACATTGTGGTTCAGGATACCCTATTGATCATCTTTCGTTTTCATATAGGCATACCTTTTAAGAAGGTTGGACCTGTTCTTGCCCTCCATCTTTCGGACCTCATTGGCCAAGTACTCAAAATAGTAGCCAATGGCATGGCCTTTTTGGCGCTTGTGGTCAATATAAAACAATAGATCACGCCAGTAATTGGGCACCATGGGGTAGAAAAGTTCACGGGTCAGTTTTCTGCGGATGATGCGTTGCTTGTACGAAATCCCTATTTCGGTGAAAATATTGATCCACATCATCAGCTTGGCCGAAAGTTCCTTGTCCCTCTCGGCAATTTCACATTTTTCCGCATCGGTTTTGTCCGAGGACATCCATTGGTCTATTTCGGCCCTGATCTGGGCCATTTCACCCGTGTTCATCCGTTCAATGTAAGAAATTGTCTTCGAGGTCATAAAATGCCTAACGGTGAGGTAGATGGTGATCGCAGCGATCAAAAAACCACCTATCCCCGAAAGAAAGTCCATCAACTCCATACCAATATTGTATTTAATCTACCAAAAAAGCGTTGGTCGGTCGCTGAAAGTTAGGCAAAAGGAACATACGAACTGAGCTTTTCTGCCCGTTGGCTTCCCAGAAGGGGCTCACTCTTTGGAGGAATCCCTGCTCAAAGAGACCACCACCCCCAAAATAAGAGCCAGGGCAATGAACCCAAGGGAGAGCCATTCCGGGAAGGTGTAATGGTGCGCCAAGATGAGCTTGATGCCAACGAAGATAAGAATGGCCACCAAACTGTATTTGAGGTAACTGAACCTATTGATCATATGGGCCAAGAAGAAATACATGGACCGGAGCCCCAAGATGGCAAATATGTTGGAACTGAACACCAAAAATGGGTCGGAGGTAATGGCCAATATGGCCGGAACACTGTCCAATGCAAAGAGGATATCGGTGAACTCAATCACCACCAACGCCATGAACAGGGGGGTTGCCGCAGTGATATGCTTGAGTTTCACAAAGAATTTTTGCCCCTGCATATGGGAGGTTATCGGCATTACTTTTCTGAGGTTCCTATAGATAAAGGACTTTTTGGGATTGAACGCTTCTTCCTTGGAAAAAAGCATCCTAAAGGCCGTGATCAATAAAAAGGCCCCGAAGAGATAGGTGGCAAAACTGAACTTTTTGATGATGGCGATACCAAAAAAGATCATCAGCGCCCTGAACACGATGGCCCCAAGGATTCCCCAGAACAATACCCTGTGCTGGTAGCGCTGCGGAATGTTGAACGAGGTAAAGATGATGGCGATGACAAAAATGTTGTCTATGCTCAGGGACAGTTCTATGAGGTAACCCGTGATGAATTTCATGCTGGCCCCCGTGGGCGTGAGTTGGTCGGCATTTTCGATACTTCCGCTGGAATATAGCCAATACACCACTCCGGAAAAAATGAAGGACATGGTGATCCAAATGGCCGTCCACATGGAAGCCTCCTTGACGCTTATGATATGCGCATTTTTATTAAAGACCCCAAGGTCCAAAGCCAAAAAAACCAATATTGCAGCAATGAAAAGCGCCCAAACCAGCATACATTCTATTTTGTGGCAAAACTAATCAATCCCCATATAACAAAGAGAGGGTCGTCAGCAAAATAAGAATCCTTTAACAGACGGGAAATCAAAAAAACGAGCAGGAAATCAGGATCACGGATATAAAATCCTGTTTCTTGTGAGTCCGAAGAAAAGCATAGGCCCTTTTCATTTGGGTCTTCACCGTGTTGATGGAAACTCCGTTGGATTCGGCAATCTCGGAATAGCTCTTGCCCTGTACCACAAAAGAGATAAAGATCTCCTTTCTCTTGTCGGGCATTTGGTTCAGCAGGTCATAGAGCTTGCTGTTTTTCTTGGGCTTGTCCAATAGGGGCTGGATATCTTCCCTTCCCAGATCCAGTTCATGCCCCATCTTTTTTACTTTTTTTTCCTTTTCAAGATACAGCAGGCTCAGGTTTTTTACAGATCGTCTAGCATAGGCCTCAAAGGATGTTGTAATGTTCAGGGTATCCCTCTTGTTCCATAAGGAAACAAAAAAATCCTGTACAATATCCTTTGCAGCATCCCTATCCTTCACAATGGAGAAAGAGACCAGACATAATAAAGCGTAGTTATTTTTAAATAACTCCTCTACCTTATTGGTCATATGCTTTGGGTTTGGGGGTTATTAGGAGACTTAAAGTTAAGGAAATATAAATTTAATGTTGGACAAATAATACTTTGAGGATCAAAAATTAACGTTTTTAAAAAAAAAGTTTCTTCTGTCACCCTGTTCATTAAAAAAGACAACTAATAAATAAAGAAAACCTTTTCCATGTCCAAGAAGGAGCAACTGCAGAAGTACCTACAAAAGCTGAAAACGCCAGAAAACTCTGGCAATGTTCCCAATATCGGCCTTTCCGAAGCCGATAAAGAACTGTTGGATAAAATTCGGGAAGAAGGACTGGTCGATGAAGCCCTCGAGTTCATGGAAATATTGGATGTGGAGCAAGACTGGGCCGATCTACAGAAACGACTACCCGGAAAAAAAGTAAGAAAACTGCCCATGACCACCATCCTTAAATATGCCGCCATATTTATAGGAGTGGTTTCCCTGGGAATCGCCCTCAAATTGACCCTACATCCCAATGAACAAGCGGTTCCTGAAAATACCATCACCCTCAATACCGGAGATGCCGTAAAAACCATAATGGAGGGCAAAAAGCAGTCCATTGTACTGGCCTCGGGCGAAGTGGTGGCCGTTCAGGAAGGGAACACCCTTACTTATGAAGCCGGCAAGACAGACAATCCCGTGTTCAACGAACTCCATGTGCCCTATGGCAAAGTGTTCACCCTTGTACTGTCCGATGGTACGGAAATACAATTGAATTCCGGCACACATATCACATATCCCGTTAAGTTCCCTAGTAAGGGCAACCGGGAAGTGACCATGAACGGCGAGGCCTATTTTAAGGTATCCAAGGACAAGGAACACCCCTTCATCGTCAATTCCGAAGAAGTGGCCGTCCAAGTATTGGGAACAGAGTTCAATGTGACCGCCTATGAAGAGCAGAGCACCATCAACACTGTTTTGGTGGAAGGTTCCGTGAGCCTATCCCATACTTCCAACCCAGAAAACAAAGTATTGCTGCAGCCCGGCAACAAAGGGTCTTGGAGCAAGACACAGGCAAGTATGAGTGTGGAAGAAGTGGATACCCTGCTCTATACCAGCTGGCTCAATGGCGAGATCGTGTTCAGGGACACCCCTTTTTCAGAACTTCTGACAAAACTGGAACGGGTCTACAACGTGAGCATCATCAACAATAACACTGGATTGGAAGGAAGGGCATTCAATGCGCGCTACAACAGAAAGGTGGAAAAAATCGAGGACGTATTGGAAGCACTGAACATCATTGCCCCCTTTAAATATGAGATCAATAACAACAATACCAACCAAATCAAAGAGATTGTAATCAACTGAACCTAAATAAATATGAATACTGAAAAAACCTCTTGCCTATGACATAGTATTTGAAAATAATACACAAAAAAGGGAATGTTGGCCCATTCCCTCTCTCAAACTGTGTAATAAATAACGATTCAAACTAATTTAAATCACTCAAAATTATGAAAAAAAAACCATCTAGATTTCTTTTTCTGAAGGGATTCTTGAAGAATGGTTTACCAACCAAACTGACCATTTTTCTGATTATCGCTTCAATTTTCCAGCTTCAAGCAGGATCAGGTTCCCAAGGGGACAAGCTATCCCTTGAACTGGAAGGAGTTACCCTTGAAAGGGCCCTGGGAGAAATTGAATCCCTCTCAGAGTATCGATTCATGTACGAATACAACCAAATTCCCCTACAAAAGAAGGTCACATTACGGACGAGCAACCAAAACCTTGACGAGGTACTCACCCTTTTGTTCAAGAACATGCCTGTGGTCTATAAAGTCAGGGGGCGGCAGATCATTTTGATGAAATCCCCAAATTTCCGCCCTGATCAGGGAGCTGCTGTGGAACCACTCACGACCCCAGTTTTGCAGAGCACGGTGACGGGCAGTGTCGTGGACAATGCCGGCATGCCTCTTTTGGGCGCGAACATTATGGTAAAAGGAACCACAGAAGGAACACAAACTGATTTTGACGGAAATTTTACCGTTGAGGCCGAAGTAGGTGCCATTCTCGTTGTTTCCTATATTGGTTTTAAAACGGCCGAAGTTGAAGTGACCGGAACCTCGCCAATGACCATCACACTCGAAGAAAACTCCTCCCAATTGGATGAAGTAGTGGTCACCGCCCTAGGTATTTCCAGGGAAAAAAAGTCCCTTGGATACGCTACCCAGGAACTTGATGGCGAAGAGGTGAACAGAACCCCGACCGATAACGTGGTCAACTCACTTTCGGGTAAAATTGCAGGGGTGCAGATCAAAAGGAACACCAACATGGGTGGTTCTACCAACGTGGTCATCAGGGGCAGTACATCCTTGACCGGGAACAACCAAGCGCTTTTCGTGGTCGATGGTGTGCCCGTGAGCAATTCCAACTTCAATACTTCGGCCCAGCAAAGTGGTACAGGAGGTTTTGACTATGGCAACATGGCTTCTGACATCAACCCGAACGACATTAAATCCATCAACGTACTGAAAGGCGCCGCCGCAACAGCACTTTATGGATCTAGAGCAACAAACGGAGCCGTGATCATCACCACAAAATCTGGTGCCGGCGCAAAACAAAAGCCCACGATCACCATCAACTCCAGTATTACTTCTGGTTGGATAGACAAATCTACTTGGCCAGATTTCCAATACGAATACGGTACAGGTTACGGGGCCATTTATGGCAGTGGAGGAGATAGCTATTTCGTGGATAGAGATGCCAACGGCGATGGCGAGCTTGATTTGGTAACTCCCGCAACTGCCTATGGATCATATGGAGCCCCTTTCGATTCAAATTTGTTGGTCTATCAATGGGATTCCTTCTATGAAGGTTCTCCCTATTATTTACAGCCCACTCCATGGGAAGCTCCCAATAGCAAGTTGATCGATTTCTTTGAGACCCCAATAACCACCACAAACAGTATTGCAGTTGCCGGTGGTGGCGAAAAAGCCACCTATCGGATTGCCTATACCCGTTTCAGCCAAGAGGGCATCATGCCCAACAGCAACCTGAACAGGGACAACATTTCCATCAATACCTCTTTCGATGTTACCGACAAACTATCCGTGAGCGGTAGCGCCAATTACATCTTGACGGATGCACTGGGAAGGAACCGTACCGGTAACGAGACAGGTGCAAATGCGCAAAACGTAATCTCCTCCATGAGGAAATATTGGGCCATGAACGTAGGGATCGACGAATTGAAGGATGCTTATTTCAATACAGGCCTGAACGTAGATCCCTTTATGGGAGGTACCATAGACAACCCTTATTGGGTCGTATATGAAAACTACCAGAACGATTCCCGTAGCAGGGTTTTTGGAAATGTCTCCGTAAAATATAAGTTCACCGATTGGCTGAACATCGAGGGAAGGGTTTCCTTGGACACCTACTCCTTCATCCAGGAAGAAAGGAACAACAAAGGCACGGCCGGAGCTGTTGGACGATATTCCCGAAGGAATGTCAACTTTAGTGAGGAAAACTATGACCTGATGTTGAACTTCAACAAATATGTGACCGACAAGTTGAACATCAGCGGAGTGCTTGGTACCAACATCAGGAGAACAGATTTAAGCTCCATCTATGCCGAGACCAACGGCGGATTGGTATTGGCCGGACTTTATTCCCTATCCAATTCATTGAACCTTCCCCCTGCTCCAGTGGAAAGTGTTGAAAAAGTGGGCGTGGACGGTTTTTATGGTCTGGCTTCTTTCGGATATGACAACTTGATCTATATGGATCTGACCGGAAGGTTTGACCACTCTTCGACTTTGCCCTCAGAGAACAGTACCTATTTCTACCCATCCATTTCTTCCAGTTTTGTTTTTTCCAACTTGATTGAAAAAAGCTGGTTGAGCTTTGGCAAACTTCGCCTAAACTATGCAGAAGTCGGAAGTTCCGCTCCTGCCAACAGTTTGGTGGATGTACTCAACAAGCCCACTCCCTTTGGAGCAGTGCCTTTGTACGGTACCAATGCCACCAAGAACAATTCGGCATTACTGCCCGAAACAACGGTCAGTGTGGAAGCTGGTCTGGAAATGAGGTTCTTGAACAGCCGTATTGGAATGGATCTTTCGTTGTACAAGACCAATTCCAAAGATCAGATCATCCCTGTTGCCATTTCTACAGCCACGGGATATTCCTCAAAATTCGTCAATGCGGGTGAAGTGGAGAACAAAGGGATCGAAATTGCATTGGATGGATCCATCATCCCAACCGGTGACTTTCAATGGAGGGCCAATGTGAACTGGGCCAAAAACCAAAGTGAGGTACTTTCCCTTTTTGAGGGCGGGAGCAATCTTCAGCTCGGCAGCGTCAGCGGTGTGTCCATAAACGCCACTGTGGGCGAGCCTTATGGGACCATCCAAGGAACGGATTACATCTATGTGGATGGAAAACCTCTGATCAACCAGACCACCGGTGCCTATGAGCGTACCTCTACCTCGAACAACGTCATCGGTAATATCACCCCTGACTGGACCGCAGGTATCACCAACTCATTCAAATATAAAGGCTTTGATCTGAGCTTTTTGATCGATATCCAAAGTGGAGGCGATGTGTTTTCAAATGACATCTCCACCGGAAACAGGTCAGGCCTATATGCATGGTCCGTTGGACTCAACGATTTGGGCAACCCCATAAGGAACTCGTTGGCAAATGGTGGAGGTATCATTCTCCCTGGGGTGGCCCCAGATGGTTCTCCGAACACGGTAAGGACCGCAATGGACCACTACCAAAATGCGACCGGTAGCACAAGGGCCCCTCAAGCGTATTTCATCTACGATGCTTCTTACGTGAAGCTAAGGGAAGTTGCACTCAACTACAGTTTCCCAAAAATGGCATTCATGGAAAAGCTCAGCATCCAATCGCTTAAGTTGGGATTGGTAGGTTCCAACCTATGGATCATACACAAGAACCTTCCTTATGCCGATCCAGAAGCGGGCTTGAGTTCAGGAAACCTCCAAGGTTCACAGAATGGTGTGCTCCCGACGGTCAAAAATCTTGGTTTTAACCTTCAAGTTCAATTCTAAACCAGAAAAAAATAAATTATGAAAAACTATATTGTCATATTTCTAATAGCCCTGTTTTTTTCGTGCTCTGGAGATTTGGAGGATATGAACGTGGATGTCAAGAACGCCACCGAAGCTCCTGCGGAAAACTTCTTCAACAATGCCGTAAAAAACATGTCGGACCTATTGAGCGGCATTACCTATGGTGCAAACGGCAACCCGTTCAACACCACAAGGTTGCTGGTTCAGCAGATATCATCGGTCACCTATAACGAAGGGACCACCTACTATTCCAATTTTACGTGGGACAATGTTTATATGGGGGTCTTGATCAACTTGGACCAAAGTGCCCAGGTCATCGAGGCCAATCCCCCAACCAATGCCGCAGTGGCGGCCAACCAGTTGGCAATCATTGAGATCATGACGGTCTTCACCTATGCCAAACTTGTTGAATCCTTTGGGGACATCCCCTACTCCCAAGCATTGGACTATGATAACATCTCACCTGCTTACGATGCAGACGAAGTGATCTACGAAGACCTTATTTCACGTTTGACGGCTGCCATCAACGCTTTGGATGAAGGCCAGGCTTCATGGAGCCAGGACATTCTGTACAATGGTGATGTAACCGGCTGGAAAAAGTTTGGGAGCTCACTTTTGTTCCAAATGGGAATGAGGGTCATTGATGCCGATGCTACATTGGGAACCCAAGCCATTACAGCTGCCCTTCCCAATGTCTTCTCTTCCAATGCCGATGTGGCGGAAGTGGAGCATTTGGAATCCCAGCCCAACACGGCAGAACTATGGACCGACCTTGCCGTTGGAAACCGTAGGGACTTTGTAGGATGCGAACCTTTCGTGGATTACATGAACACTTTGGAAGACCCAAGAAGGGCCGTATTCTTTCAAGAAGTGGATGGGACGGATGGAGTCTATTTGGGATCTCCTTCGGGCCTTGCCGTGACCTATTTTGATTATTCCCGTTTCGGCACATTGTTCTATCAGCCCACAACACCGGTAATCTTTATGGATTATGCATCCGTGGAATTCCTTTTGGCCGAAGCTGCAGAAAGGGGAATAGGTGGGGTTACCGATGCCGCCGGTCACTACACTGAAGCCATTCGTGCCTCTTTTGACTATTATGGTCTTGCGGATAGTGCAGATGCGTACTTGGCCAACCCCGATGTGGACTATGCCACGGCCCCCGGAACATGGGAAGAGAAAATAGGCATGCAAAAATGGGTGGCCTTGTTCAACCAAGGATTGGAGGCCTGGACAGAGTATAGAAGATTGGACTACCCAGTTCTTGAGGCTCCACCACTATCCTTTATCCCGACAGTACCCGTTCGGTTGACCTATCCAATTTCTGAACAGACTTTGAATCAAGCCAACTACGAAAGTGCTGCTTCTTCCGTAGGCGGTGACCTTATGACCACAAAACTGTTTTGGGACGTGAATTAAACCATTGTTGCCATTCAAAACAAATATTGAAAACCGGGATCCATTCGGGTCCCGGTCATCAAAGACCTTGTTCGTTAGTTTGATTGATTAGCTAGGAAAAGGGCGGAGGTGTTCTCTCTAAATTATCTTTGATCGTTCAAAATCAACCTCTGCCCTTTCTTATTATGAATCAAAAATCAAATAATTGATTTTCAATTATTTAAAATCTATTGACATAAACACAACTTACCATCAACCTGCACTAAAAAAACATAGATGAACATAAAAAATTACACAATCTTCTTGGCTTTTCTTGTGTTCACGATCACTTCCAACGCGCAACAACTGAACACGGCGATGGATTCAACGGTCGCCACATTCGGGGAAGTCACCATCAAGGGAAAACCAGTGAAGTACAAGGCAATTGCCGGAAAGCAACCCGTGTGGGACGACAAGGGCAAGATCATTGCCGGGCTTTACTTTACCTATTACGAAAGAACCGATGTGAAGGACAGATCCAAAAGACCGCTCTTCTTTTCGTTCAATGGTGGCCCAGGGGCTGCTTCGGTCTGGATGCACTTGGGGTACACCGGCCCATATCGCGTGAAAGTGGATGATGAAGGCTACCCGGTACAGCCCTATGGCGTTGAGGAAAACCCCCATTCCATTCTGGACGTGGCCGATATCGTGTACATAGAGCCTGTAAACACAGGTTTTTCCAGGCCCATCAGCACTATGGATGAAAAAGAAGTGGCGGAAAGATTTTTCGGTGTCAATCAGGACATTGAATATCTGGCATCATGGATCAATACCTTTGTGACCCGTCAAAACCGTTGGGCATCCCCAAAATACCTTATCGGTGAAAGTTACGGTACTCCACGTGTTTCTGGGCTTTCATTGGAACTGCAAAACTCCCATTGGATGTACCTCAACGGGGTCATCTTGGTATCGCCGACCGGTCTTGGGATCGAAAGGGGCACGGCTGTGGAGGCTGCTAACTTTTTACCTTACTATGCTGCTGCTGCCTGGTTCCATAAAAAATTGCCATCGGATCTGCAATCCAAAGACCTCGATGACGTATTGCCCGAAGTGGAACGATATACCCTCAACCAACTTATCCCCATCATGGCCAAGGGAGGTTCCATTTCAGATGCGGAACGAAAAGAAGCTGCCAAAAATATTTCCCGGTATTCAGGATTATCCGAAAAAGTGGTCTTGGAGCACAACCTGAGGATTCCCGAACAATTCTTCTGGAAAGAACTGCTTCGCGATGAAGGATTCACCATTGGCAGGCTCGATTCCAGATATCTGGGCATCGACAAAAACGATTCCGGTGAACGGCCCGATTATGCAGCGGAAATCCGTTCTTGGCAACACTCGTTTACCCCTGCCATTAATTATTACTTCAAAAATTTCCTCAACTATAACACCGATCTGGATTATTACATCGGGGGGCACACCCGCCCATGGGACAGGAGTGGCAACACCACTGGGGACGATCTTCGCCAAGCCATGTCACAGAATCCTTATCTGCATGTAATGGTACAGTCAGGCTATTATGATGGGGCAACGGACTATTTCAATTCCAAGTACAACCTCTGGCAAATGGACCTGAGCGGTAAGTTGAAGGACAGAATGAGTTGGAAGGGATACCGTAGCGGACATATGATGTACCTACGAACTGAGGACTTGGAGTCTTCCAACGAGCATATCCGTGAATTCATCAAGCTGTCCACCCCAAAAGATGGACAACCGGCACAATATTTACGAAAAACCAAATGATCAACCTTATGAAATTGTACAGATTTTTTGCAATTGCCATCGTATGGATCGCTTTTAGCCATGCGACACAGGCACAACAATTGAACACTGACATGGATTCCACGGTCACTACCCCAGGGCAGGTGACCATTAAAGGAGTCCCGGTAAAATATACCGCCACCACGGGAAAATTGCCCGTATGGGATGAAAAAGGAAAAATAATCGCTGGGCTCTTTTTTACGTACTATGAAAGGACCGGGATTGCCGATAGGTCCAAAAGGCCATTGGTCATTTCCTTCAATGGGGGGCCTGGTTCCGCATCGGTCTGGATGCACATTGCCTACACAGGTCCCAAGATCTTGGCAATTGACGACGAAGGCTATCCCGTGCAGCCCTACGGTATCAAGGACAACCCTAACTCCATCCTGGATGTTGCCGACATAGTCTATGTAAACCCAGTGAACACAGGCTATTCCAGGGCCATCGATGAGATGGACGACAAGACCAAGGCGAAAAACTTTTTTGGGGTAAAACAGGACATTGAGTACTTGGCCACTTGGATCAACACTTTTGTGACACGCTACGACCGTTGGACCTCGCCCAAGTTCCTCATAGGAGAAAGTTATGGTACACCAAGGGTGTCAGGACTTTCCCTGGAACTGCAAAACTCCCATTGGATGTACCTCAACGGGGTCATTTTGGTATCGCCTACCGACTTGGGCATAGAAAGGGGCACTGTGCCAGAAGCGGCAAACTTTTTGCCCTATTACACCGCCGCAGCCTGGTTCCACAAAAAACTGCCCTCCGACCTACAATCCAAAGACTTGGTCGATGTGCTTCCCGAAGTGGAGAAATATACCATAGACGAACTCACCCCTGCCATCTCCAAGGGAGGATTCCTTCCAGAAGCCGAGAGGAAAGAAGTCGCCGCACGAATTGCGAGATATACCGGGCTATCGGAAAAGGTCGTCTTGGAACACAACCTGCGCATTCCCAAAACCTTCTTTTGGAAAGAGTTGCTAAGGGATGAAGGTTTCAATATAGGTAGATTGGATTCCAGATATTTGGGAATCGACAAGGAAGCTACCGGAAGCCGACCCGATTACGCCGCAGAGCTTACCAGTTGGTTGCACTCCTTCACCCCTGCCATGAACTATTATGCCAAGAACCATCTGAAATATGAAACCGACCTGAAATACAATATGTTCGGGCCGGTCCGTCCATGGGACAGGAGCAACAACACGACGGGTTATGACCTGAGGCAGGCCATGGCACAGAACCCTTACCTGAACGTTTTGGTACAGGCCGGATATTATGATGGAGGAACGGACTATTTCAACTCCAAGTACAACCTATGGCAAATGGACCCCAGTGGCAAATTACGCGATCGCATGGATTGGAAAGGATACAGAAGCGGACATATGATGTACCTGAGAAAAGAAGATCTCAAAACCGCCAATGACGACCTAAGGGAGTTTATCAGCAAATCCCTGCCTGCCGAAGGTGTTCCAGCGCAGTATAGAAGAACCAACTAATCCTAATCAATAACCCGATGGCAGTTTCGTAACCCATCAATATGGAAAAGTAAATCAAAATGAGAAAATTTATAAGCTATACAATGATACTCGCCATGGGCTTCTTCCAACTACATGGAAATGCCCAAGACAATCAACATGAAAATAATGAAGATAGAGGTCCTTCACCAAGTGTCATTATACAAAAATTCCAGAAAAACTACGCAGGGGGTGTTGAAAAATCACCGGAAAGAAGTGAAGGAGAAGGCCCTTGGAGCCAACTCATCATTAGGGGTGCCACTATGATCAACGGTACTTTGGCACCGCCCCAAGGCCCTGTGGACATTGTAGTAGAGAACAACGTCATAACCGATGTAAGGGTGGTGGGGTATCCCGGTGTCCCCATCGATCCCAACAGAAGGCCTGTGCTAAAACCAGGCGGCAAGGAACTGAATGCCGAGGGAATGTACATTATGCCCGGGTTTGTGGACACCCACGCCCATATTGGGGGAACAGCGCAGGGAACCCCGGCCGAATATGTGTTCAAACTATGGATGGGACATGGGGTCACCACCATTGCAGACCCTGCTTGTGGCAATGGGTT
Source organism: Flagellimonas hadalis (assembly GCF_007785775.2). Lineage (GTDB taxonomy): Bacteria > Bacteroidota > Bacteroidia > Flavobacteriales > Flavobacteriaceae > Flagellimonas > Flagellimonas hadalis. The sequence goes on along the minus strand of NZ_VNIK02000006.1, from coordinate 167,341 downwards.
GGATTGGGTATTGGAACATAAGGCAAAAAGCCTCAACAACAAGATCACTGCCCCTAGGATATTGGCCTATACCCGCTTTGGCATGAATGCCAAAGATGCAATCACCACCCCAGAACAAGCTAGGGAATGGGTCAGACAAAATGCGAAGAACGGTGCTGACGGGATTAAATTCTTTGGGTCTCCACCAGAAGTGATGCAAGCTGCATTGGAGGAAAACAAGAAACTGGGGCTACGATCCAAAATGCACCATTCCCAAACCTATGTGGGGCAATGGAACGTGCTCCACAGTGCCAGGGCCGGGCTAACTTCCATGGAGCACTGGTATGGGCTACCCGAAGCGTTGTTCGATGACAGAACGGTCCAGAACTATTCCTTGGACTACAATTATCAAAATGAGCAGGATCGTTTTGGTGAAGCGGGACAATTGTGGGAACAAGCTGCAAAACCTTATTCCGATAAATGGAATGCCGTGATGAACGAACTGCTCGAACTGGATTTCACCCTTTCGCCTACCATGGTCATCTACGAAGCAAACAGGGACCTCGCCCGCGCCAGACGCGCCGAATGGCACGAGGAATATACCCTGCCCTCCCTTTGGGAGTTCTACTCCCCAAGTCGGCAATCGCACGGTTCGTATTGGCATTATTGGGGCACTGAGCTCGAGATCGATTGGAAAAAGAACTATGAGTTATGGATGACCTTCATCAATGAATACAAAAACCGTGGTGGCAGGGTAACCGTTGGCACAGATGCCGGGTTTATCTATGAACTCTATGGCTTTTCATACCCACGGGAAATGGAACTTTTGAGAGAAGCCGGGTTCCATCCTCTGGAAGTCATCAAAGCTGCTACCCTGAACGGTGCCGAATCTTTGGGAATGGATGATAAAATTGGGACCATCGCTGCTGGAAAATTGGCCGATTTTGTCATTACTGAAGAAAATCCGCTGGTCAACTTGAAGACACTTTATGGAACAGGGGCCATCAAATTGATGGAGGACAACACCATCCAAAGGGTGGGCGGTGTCAAATACACCATCAAGGATGGGATCATTTATGATGCCAAACAGCTCTTGGAAGATGTCAAGGAAATGGTGGAAAAAGAAAAGGAAAAGACCAATTACAAAATTGTACAACCAGGAAAAAAGGGCTAAATAGATTGCTGAAACATGAGTTGTTTTTATAGTGAAATAGGTTAGTGTGCCCTTTTATGTATCGTGGCGACCCATACCGTTGCCACGATACTTTCTTCATTCAGAATTGCCCAAACCAAGGCAAGTCAACTTAAAAATTTTATAGATCAGTAGCCCCCATGTCAGGTTCTGTCCCTATGCATCCGCAATAGGTCCAAATCCAAGATCAATGGGGTGTATGTAAATGCGCAATCATCATGTCGGACACTATAAACTTCAATAACACGGAAATCGCTTTTGGCACAAGGACCAAAAAAGAGCTGTTGCGGGCAAAATTTCTTTTTGGGATGCTGGAATACGGCTGGCTCACGCGCATGGCAAAACCCCTGCTGAACATCGCTTTCAAAAGTAGGTTGCCCATTGATCCCATCATCAAAAAGACCATTTTTTCCCAGTTCTGTGGTGGGGAGAACCTCATGGAATGTAAAGCTAGGATAGATGCGCTTTACAATGGTGGGGAAATCATGTCGATTTTGGATTACTCGGTGGAAGGTGCGGAAACGGAAGAAAGCTTTGACCAAACCTTGGAAACCTTGCTAAATATCTGCCAGTTTTCGGAGTTTCAGAAACAGGTTCCTTTTTTGGTGTTCAAACCCTCTGGTTTAGGAAATCTTGAACTCTTCCAAAAGGTATCCGAGGGCTACCCTTTGGATACAAAAGAAATGGAAAAATGGGACAAGGTGAGGAACCGTTTTGAAAAGATATGTCAATCTGTGGCCAAAACAGATAACTTGAAGATCATGGTCGATGCCGAGGAATCTTGGTGCCATGCGGCCATTGACGGGCTTGCCGAAGAGATGATGGTAAAATACAATACCCAACGAACGGTCGTATTCACCACCGTACAACTCTATTTGAGCAAGAAATACGATTATTTGAAGTGGCTAAAACGTCTCGCCGAACAACACCATATCAAGATAGGGGTAAAGTTGGTAAGGGGCGCCTATATGGAAAAAGAACGGGACAGGGCCCTTGAATATGGCTATGAAAGTCCGGTTTGCGAGGACAAGGCCAGCACCGACCAAAATTTCAACAATGGAGTGAGTTATGTCCTGGAAAACCTAGATGTGTTCGACCTGTTCCTTGGAACCCATAATGAACTAAGCTGCCTTCAATTGGTCAAAAAACTTAAGGAGAGGGGCATTTCCAATTCCGATACACGTATTTGGTTCGGACAACTCTACGGCATGAGCGACAATATCAGCTACAATCTGGCCGAACAAGGTTATAATGTGACCAAGTACGTTCCCTTTGGCCCTGTTCGGGACGTGATGCCGTATCTGATCAGGCGTGCGGAGGAAAATTCTTCCGTCGGTTCCCAGTCATCAAGGGAAATGGAGCTGATCAAAAAAGAGTTGCTCAGAAGAAAGTATCCAAAATGACCCTACTTCCCCAAAAAAGAAGATGTCCAAAAAGCAATAAAATTTGAATTTGTCAGGTTGAGCGCAGTCGAAACCCATTGATTATCAACACACTTTATATTCTCGACTGCACTCGAACTGACAGATAATGAGCTTTTTGGACATTCTTTTTTTCATCATAAATGATGGAACCTGTCAGAATACCTTTTCAAGGGCGTTGCTCACCTTGGCCCAACCTGTTTCGTTCGCTCGCAATTTGGCTCTTTCTTGTTCAATATGGACAAACCTGCCAGTGGTATTGGTAGCGTCGACACTGCAAGCATTGGGTGAACCATTGATGTAGCGGCCTTGGGTATTGTCAAACGCCGCATAGCGGGTCCAATTCACATCGATATGTGGTATTTTGAAAGTCAAGCTGTTATCTTCCTGCAATAGGGCATCCCTCAACATGGCCACATAATCTATTTGTGGGGTCTTGTTCGTTCCATTGCTTATGATCAAAGAAGGATCGGAGGCCTCCTTATCAAACCCGTGCAATTGTACAAAGACACTATTGGGCAGCGCATCATACATCATTTCGGTGGTCTTTTGGAACATGGAATTTACGCTATGGGGAACATCGGAAATACGATATGCCTGGGAATTGGTACTGCAGGCACTTGTGGTCCCGGAACAAGGAGCGGGTTCTTCCCTGTTACAGCGATGCGCTCCACTGACAAAAAGTGCTTTGGGCACATTCTGTCTGAAGATATAGGCCGCTTGGTAGCCTGTGTTCTGGTCATGGAGCACATGTGGGGCCGCAAGCACAAGGTTCTCGCGTTTTGGGGTCTTGCTGAACACGAAGGTGCCCCAATAGTTGGTCCTTATGGAAAATTCCTTTAGGACATAAAAAACTTGATTGGGACTGGAAAACGTATCCGTGAATTCCACTATCTGATAGTTAGCATAGACCGCTTGCTCCACCGCTTCCTGTATATTGTCGTCCAAGATAGCATCGATGATCAATTCCCATTGTTTAAGGTCATTTTCTGTCGGTACTTTGTAGTTACTTCCTAAAAAGCCCGGTACATTATCGACAAAACCTCTCAAATAGGTTTCGATGTTCCCGGAATCGTACTGGAGCTCTGCCTCAAGTTTATCCAAGGTCGATACCATCAAGGGCTCACTGAGTTCAGAGGAGTTGCCGGCCGCATCATTGGCCTGAATCTGGAATGTGTACATTTTTCCAGGTTCCAAACCGGACAGCGCATAGGAAGTTTTGCCCGATCCTACCAAAAATTGATTGTTCAGGTAGAGGGAGTAGTTCTTCACCTTTACATTGTCGGTAGCGGGTTCCCAATACAGGTACAAAGAATTCTGGGTGACCTCCTCGGCCACCAATCCCGTAGGTTTGGTCGGTGCTTGGGCGTCTGGTACAGGTGTTTCTTCTCCTTCGCTCCCTGACGAACAGGCTATCGCGGCGACCAACACGAGAACAGCCGCTGTTCTTTGTAGGTAGATGTTGTAAGATTTGGTTTTCATATTATTCTTTTTTTAATGTTCTTCCATTCAATTGTCCGTTGTATGTTCCATTTTCCACCGATAGTTTTCCATTGATGATACTGTACCGCAATCCTTCGGAAAGTTGAAAAGGATCTTGGTAATCTGCTTTGTCTCCAAAGGTCTCTGGATCAAAAATGATGATATCGGCATAGTATCCTTCTTGCATTATACCCCTTTGGGGGATTCCAAGAATGTCGGCCGTCCGTGAGGTGCTCCCGTTGATGAAATCTGCCAATGGGATCACCCCTTTTTTGACATACTCTCTGTACTTCCGTGGAAAAGTGCCATATTTTCTTGGATGGCCCGTATTGCCATCAGAGCTGGTCACGACCCAACGCTGCTGCATGAAATTTTGAATGTCATATGGTGACATGCTGAAAGAAGCCACCCGCGCATGGCCTTTGGCAAGGATTTCAAAAACAGCTTCGTTGGCATCCAATCCCATGTCTTTTGCTATTTCTTGAAGTGTTTTTCCTTCAAATCCCTTATGTTCTGCATTGACAATCAACAAATTATCAGCACCTCCCCGTTGCTCAATGTTATCTTCGACTTCTCTGAGAATCCTGAGTTTCAAACTTTTGTCCCTATACCGAATGAACAGGGAGTCCTTGCCCCCACTTTCCGCCCAGCGTGGTACAACGGCTGCTTTCAGACCTGTGGCCGATGCTTCGTAAGGATACTGATTGGCCGTTACCTCCACTCCCCTTTTCTGGGCTTCTTCAATGATTGTAATCAATGAATCGCTCTGTTTCCAAACCTGTTTTCCCAAGCATTTGATGTGCGATATGTGAATGGGCAAATTTGCTTTTTCACCAATTTCCATGGCTTCTTGCACAGCGGCCACCAACCCAATGGAATAGGCTCCTTCATCCCGTAAGTGTGTGTCATAAATTCCACCGTTCTGTCTCACTACCTTTGCCAAAGCAATCACTTCATCTGTGTTCGCATAACTTCCTGGCGCGTAGAACAATCCTGTGGACATGCCAATGGCTCCCGCGTCCATTTCCTGTTGCACCAGTTCCATCATTTTCAGGATCTCGACATCGGTGGCTTCCCTGTCACTATTGCCCATCACTTTTTCCCTTATGGTACCCTGTCCCACCAAAAAAGCCACATTGGTACCGATGCCATGCTTTTGGTACAACTGCTCATATTCCACCAAGGGGTAATCACTACTCCCGTCGTTGCCCACGACCACTGTGGTTACCCCTTGGAACAAAAAGGGCTTGTTGTGGGATTCTTTGGGGCTTTTCAAATCTCTGTCGGCATGTGTATGGGGATCGATAAATCCCGGCGATACGATCAAACCTTCGGCATCAATGATCTTTTGTGTGGAAAAATCCATCTCCTTCCCATTGCCAACATAGGCAATCTTGTCCCCAACCACCCCGATGGTCAGCATGTTGGGAATGGAATCGACCCCATTGTAAACCGTTCCGTTCTCGATGAGGATATCCACTTCCATCCTGTTCTTCTTACAGGCTCCCAAACCCAGTAGCAGGGTCAAAAGAATGATGATCTTGTGCTTCATGGTTTTTGTAAATTTTTGATACTCATAAATCTACTCCATTATAAGACGGTCACGGGACTTTTTAATCCTCTTCGGGTTCGTAAATGATGATATTGTCCAAGTCAAAAAATTCGGGAGTGGCCCCAGACTGTATCTGGATGACCAATTGGTAGGATCGTATCCCTTTGAGAAAACCACTGTTGACCTCTTGCCACCTTCCTGCCAGGGTTTCCACATCATTGTTATAGGCACTGATCAATTCCAATACATTGTTACCCTCATCAGTGGTAATATTGGCATAGGCATGGATCCCATCCAGTTCTTCCCAACTGGTATCCCCAAAGAAGACTTGAAAGGAAATACCGGAGTTGTTCTGCCCCTCTGGAACCTGAACGGTATCAAAGGTGATTTTGATCGCCCCGTCCGCATCCTCAGAATGAAATCCCTGGGTGCCATCGGGATAGGCCTCAAAGCTTTCCAACAAGGCAGTGACCCCTATCCGTTCCTCCGAAAATCCCAGACTGCTCTCACTGATATTGGTAATGGCGATGTATTCGGAGTCGAACCCGAGTTCATCATCCGTTCCGGTACCTTTCGACACATAATCCACATAAGGTGGGTCAACCCCATTGACAAGATCCAACGTCTCATCATTGGCTCCATTCCTATCATAAACGGCATCATCGGGACCAACCGGTACTTCCTCAAAAGAGGTACCCCTTATTTTCCTGCCAGGGGGTTGGTAAAAACTAAAGAAAAATTCCATTGCGTTATGCTGTCCGGGATACTTCAATCGGTCGGTGGTATCCCCGCCCTGGTTGATGTTATTAAAATCATAATCGGGGGAACGGCCATCAAAGACTCCATCCAGGGTGGTGACCTTGGCCACAAAAGTGATCCTATCCGCAAGACCAATATCATCCTCCGTTAAATTGAACATTTCCAGGATTTCCGCAATGGTGAATTCCAAAGTAGCGGGAAAAGTGGTCGTTTGGAACACATTTTCTACCATAACATCGTCATAGATCACAGTCAAGGTATAGCCGGTTGCATTTTCATTGGGATCGAACAATGTCGCACTAAAGACCTCGGTGTCCAATTTCAAAATATTGAAGCTCAGTCTCGGTTCTTCCGTGAAAGCAATATAGCCCCCTCTGTCGGTGATATCCTGAAATGTATTGAATTCGTTGGCACAGCCAAACATTAACAGCAGCCCGATTAAAAATTTTATATTTCTTCTCATGACGGTCCTTTTATATTATTTGATGAATCCTTCTGGATTAGTGTCCCAGAATACCCGCTCGGAATTCTGTTTCTGTTTGATGGATCTATTGATTTCCACAGCATTGGCGGAATATGGAAAACTTCTAGGGAAACTGGTGTCTCCATTGATGGGTTCCTGAATGTTGGATGGATATCCTGTCCTTCGGTAGGCGTTATAGGCTTCAATGGAATTGCCATAAGCTGCCAAATAGTATTCGGTAATGATGATATCCAACCTTTCCGCATCACTGGCAGCATTGCCATAATTGGCCATGACCTCTGCCACATAGTCATCCACATCGTTGTCCGTGGCCTCAAAATCAGAGCTGACATTGCCAAACCCAAGCACTTTTTCCATGGAATCCCTGATGGCTTCTTCCAACAAAACTGCTGGGTCCCCATTGGTCTCAAGGGTAAGAGCTGCCTCGGCCATCAGAAATTTCACAAAGGATGATGTGAGTAGAGGTAAGATACCCGCTCCCTCCAAATGGCTAGAGGTCGTGGATGCCCTCAGGAACTGGTCCTCATCAAACGTTCCGCCACCCGGATAAATACCATAAACTGCCCTTTTACTGTTATCCCCAAAACCTGTTCGGTTCTCTCCATGGTCCAATCCCCTGTAGTAGTCCCCCACGTAACAATAATCCACATTCGATTCATTTTGGCAAGTTGAATAGGGAGGGATGCTAAACGGATCCTCATCGGCCTGACGGTACAGGTAGTAGCGAAGTCGTGGATCTGCCATGCTTTTGGAGTCCTTGAGCATATGCATAAAGTAATTGCCCATATACTGGCCTATATCACTTACATAGGCCCTTTGAAAATAACGGTGCCTGCTTTCCGGTTCAATCACAGTCGAATAGATATATTGAAAATCTTCCGTTGGGGTATCGATCAAATCTCCTTCCATAAGCTTGTTGATCTCTGTTGCTGCATTGGCAATTCCCAATTTTGAGCTGGCCAACTTCGTCTGCACCAATATTCGCAACTTAAGGGTGTTGGCAAACGCTTTCCATTTGTCCTTGTCGCTATTGTAAAAAAGATCTGTTGAAAAATTGAAATTGGAAGCTTCAATATCCAATACGGCCTGATCAATGTCCGCCAATACACTTCGGTAGATGTCGTCCCCATCATCCAACCTTGGATTGGGATATTCGGATGGGTTGACGGCTTCCGTGTAGGGCATCTTACCCACATAGTCCACCATGGTGATGGTAAGGTAACCCATCAGCAACTTGCTTATGGCGTTGTGAAACAGCAAACTTTCATCTTCCGCAGCCAATGCCTCAATGGTCCTGGAGTTGTTGAGGGCCTCAAAATAGCTCTCCCATTCCGCATCAAGAACATCTACGGACACCACATCCCTGTAGTTATCCGTCATGGCTTCGTAGCGCATCACATCGTCCGTGTTCAGGATCATCAAACCCATAAAGTACTGGAACTGGTACTGGATCTCATTCAACAGGTATTCGGGGTCGGCACTTTCCGGGGTAAGGAAATTGGGGTTTTCCTGCAGGTCAAAATTTGAAATTTCGCAGCCCAAAAAAAGTATGGAGGCCGATACCATTACACCAAAGCGTTTTATTGTTCTTTGCATTTTGATACTTTTTGATTCGTTAAAATGTTACCGATACGCCAAAAGCAAACCTCTTTGTGGAGGGTACCGTGCTGTCCCCTTCCAGGCCATCACTTTCTGGGTCATAGTTCACATACTTTGGAAAATTGGGGGCACGGTACCACAGGTTTCTGCCGGAAAGGGTAAAATCGATCCTCTGGAAAGGAAGCCGTTCGCCCTTTTTAGGGCTGAGGGTATATCCCAGTGCAATTTCTCTCAACCGAAATATGGAGGTGTCCCACATGGCCAGATCGTTGGCATTGTAATAATTGGAAAAACCAACCCTCCCACTGTTGATTTGGATGGTGTTCGGTATCTGGTCGCCGTTGGCATCCAGCAAAATTTCGCCTGTATCATCATCGGCCAAATAACCAGGAATGATGAAGGAGCCCTCCCTGTCCTCGGTCTCCTTGGCCACCCCGCGTTGCAACATATTTGCCACACTACTGGAATAGATTTCCCCGCCATGAGTGTACTCCATTTGTGCCGATATCGAAAACTTCTTGATGCCTATAGTGTTGATGGTCGTCAACCGCCAATCTGGATTAGGGTCTCCGATCACCTTTGTCTCCAAGCCAATATCACTGCTCGTGATCACTTCCCCGACCCGGGTTGCGGATCCATTGCCACTGATCAGCAAGTTGCCATTTTCATCCCGAAGGGCATAGTCCCCTTTGATGACCCCAAAGGGCTGTCCCTCCACTGCAAACCGATCTTCGGTGATATTGATATCTGCCCGAGTGGGTGTGGTCTCCACCACAAGTGACTCATCTGCGGTAAATATATTCCTGAAGTTCCAGCGAAAGTTGTCGCCCCTGAAAATATCGATACCCAAATCCACTTCCACGCCTTCGTTGTCTATTCTCCCCAGATTGATAAACTGGTCATCATAGCCTGTTGAGGGAGACAAAGGGGATTCCACAATCTGGTCCTTGGAGACCCGTATATAGGCCGATGCTTCCAGAGTGACCCTATTATGGAGCAGTTTGGCCTCCATTCCCACCTCCACTTCTTTGTGCAGCTCCGGCCTGAGGTTCAAGTTGGCATATCGGGTGCTATATCTATTGGTGACCGGATATGTTCCATCGGCTGCTGCAAAGCGCAACGGATCTATGATCAAGGTGCTCCTGGTCCTGTACGGAGCTGGATAGCCCGATGAAGTAGCGTATGCATACCTGAATTTCAAATAATTGATCGCGTTTCCTCCAAAGTTGAAGGCCGAAGTGGGAATGAACGAGAAGGACGCTCCGGGGTAAAACAAGGACCGATTGTCCAGTTCCACGGTACTCCCCCAATCGTTCCTGCCTGAAAATGTGGCATACAAATAATTTTTATAGGCAAATTGGAGTTGGGCGAAGGCCCCTGCCAAATTTTCATCCGTGCGGGTATAGCCGGCCTCTGTGGTTGTAAAGTTGCTCGGTCTGAGGAATCCATACACGATCTGGCCGTCCGAATTGGTCGAATTGCTGGTGAAACGCGTCAATTGGGAATTCACACCCAATTGGGCCTCTAGATTGAGATTTTTAAATAGATCCTTGTTATAACCGAGCAAGGCCGTTTGGTTGATGATGACTTCCTTACTGTCCCCAACGTTCAAATAGCCTACTCTATAGCTATCATCACTGTAACCCCCTTTGTTGGAATAATCAAAGCCCATATACGTCTCACTGTCAAAACCAATGCGGTAGGTCAGGTTCAGCCCATCTGCAATCTGATAGTCTGCGGCAACATTGCCAAAGATCCTTACCTTATCATCATAATTGCCCGAGTTATGGAGTATCCAAAGGGGATTGGTATCATTCCTATAATAGACCGATTCCCCTGTCAACGGATTCTGGTAGGGCAGTTCGGTAAGGTCTATCCATCGGGGCAGATGATAGACCACACTGAATATACTCTCGTCATTGACGAGGTTTACCTTTCGGGTGGAGTAGCCGATATTGGCCGACACATTGAGCCTATCCGTGAGTTGGGCCTTTCCCCCGACGCTCAGATTGAAGCGCTTGAGGTCGTTATGGTCTATGATCCCCTGTTCATCGGCATAACCGGCGGATAAATTGAAGCCCACTTTTTCTTTTGACGCAGCAAAGGTGAAGGAATGGGTGGTTCCAATGCCCATTCTGAAAATGTTCCGCACATTGTCCGGTTTGGCCGCTATTTGAATGGTAGCATCTTGAAATTCCGGGAAGATGTCTCCCAAGGCCGCATATGGATGGGCCACTTCCCCCAAAGTGGAGAAGGCAGGACCGAAGTTTGAAACGATTGTGGGATCAAACTGAACCCCTTCCAATCCATTGGAATACGTATTCTGGAATTCCGGGAGTTGGGATACTGTATTGGTGTAAACCGTTGTGGAGTAGGACGCAGTTGTGCGTACCTCCCCTGTTTTGGCCGACCCGCTCTTGGTTTGGATCAGGATGACCCCGTTCCGCCCCTCGCTTCCATAGAGTACCGATGCATTGAAACCTTTCAAAATACTGATACTTTCAATGTCATTGGGGTCAATATCACGCAACAATCCGTTGAAGGGCACATTGTTCACCACAATCAATGGGGAGTTTGTTCCTGTCAAAGAGACATTTCCCCGTATCCTGATTTCGGAGGAGGAACCCGTTTGTCCATCGGCCGGAGTAATGCTCACACCTGCCACCTTTCCTTGCAGGGCCCTGGCCATGTCGGCTTCAGGCCTTTTTTCGACTTCATCGGGTCGCACGTTGGCAATGGCATACCCCAACGCTTTTTTCGACTTTTTTATCCCCTGTGCGGTGACCACCACTTCTTGAAGTGCTTCGGCATTTTCTTCCAATATGACGTTTACAACAGTCTGTGCCCCCACTTGTATTTCCTTGATGAGATACCCCACATAGCTGAACTGGAGCACATCCTGTCCATCCTGTAGTGTTATGGTATAGTTGCCATCAAAGTCTGTAGTAGTGCCCACTGTGGTTCCTTTCAGGACTACACTGGCCCCCGGGAGTGGTCCATTGGCATCTGTGACAGTACCGCTTATCTGCTTCTGCGCGTGTACCATTCCTCCCAAAAACAGTAGGATGCATAAACATATCATCTGGGTTTTGGCCATAATCAAGTTAGTTTAAATTAGTATTTGAGCGTAAGATTTTCATCATTTCCTGTGCAGAGACCCTGCCTATGGTCCTTATCCGATCTCTTGGGGTGTTATCCCCTATTTCGTAGGTGATCCCAACAGCCCCATGTCGTTTTAAAAACCACCCTTTTGAAACTGGTTTTGTACTGTTTCCCGAAGATTCATTGACTTTATAATCCGGTATGTTTTCCCCCAAAGCGGAGAACCAATCCTTTTCAAAATGCGGAAGTGCGCTACCTTCTTGGGAGGTGTTGGTATAAAAAACATCTTTATAAGTAGAATGGAAATCCAGCCCCAAAAGCAGTCTTGCCCCATCATTTTTCAATTGCTCTTCTATAAATTCCACGGTTTGACGGATTTCAGGCTGACGGTACTTGGACCAATCCCTGTTGGTATCCACACCGCCTGCATTGTGTCGCCAATGACCAAGGTCTACCCCATCGGGGTTCAACATGGGAAAAGCCAGTATTCTATGGGTATCCAAGAATGCTTTGGACAATTCTGAATCGTCCAGTACGGTTTCCAAAAAGGCCTTGAATGCGAAAAATCCGGTGACTTCCGGGGGGTGTTGGCGCGTTAGAAGCACAATGATGGGTTTGTTCGCCTTCCCGCCGTGATAAATGTCCAAAACAGGAAGTTCCCTACCCATTTTGGAGGTTCCGTAAATGTATGCCCTCACATATCCCTTATCCGAAGACAAATCATGGTACCACTCCTTTACCTGTTCCGAGGTTTGCAGCTCTTGGGCAGCAATGAGAGTTGGCTCTTTATCCAATAAAAGTTCGAGCGTGACCAAGGAATCCATTATAAAAGTCTTTGAAGGGTCCAAGGCTTCCCATTCTTCAGTCGGTTTCTTCACTTTTGGAACGTATCGGTGTGCATGTCCCTTCGGATATTCCAGGGAGACATATACTTTTTTGGGTGTATTGGATGCTATTTTAAAAGCGTAGTAAGGGCTACTGTTGATGGGTTCGTTCTCTGGCCGGATGATGGCCTTGATGGTACTGTCATTCAATTTTTCGATCCCGTTCAGCCGGGCACCGTCAAACGTATTGTCCACAACAAGACCGAGGTCTTCCTGAAAATAAACTTGCCTTTCCTGAAATGTGATCTGCTTGTCGGAGGTGTCGACCGGGGTTTCAAAATCAACTGTCCGCACACTTGAACAACTGATCAGAAATCCTGCACTAAAAAAGAAAATTGGCAAAGTTCTCATGATAGGATTTGGGACTTTCATTGTGAACTTTCTGTTAAAAACCAGAAAATTAAAGGATAAACTTCTACCTTCCACCTACCAATTCTTATCGGATAGGGCATACCAATTATGCATTTCAATATTAAAGGCATTTTAATACGAAATGGCTTAAGCTTGAATGTCAACCTCCAACCTCAAATTTATATCAGTCTATACGACGCGCTCAAGAAAGCCATCCTCACGAGGTCCTTGGAACCGGGTTCCAAGCTTCCTCCCTCTCGGATTTTGGCAAAGGATCTTGCCATTTCCCGAAGCACGGTCCTGAAGGCCATCGACCTACTGCTCGTGGAACGCTACATTGACTCGGTCAAGGGATCTGGTTACTATGTACTGTCTCCCAAGGACAAAAAGTTGAGGCTCAATTTTACACTGGCAGACAAAAAAGGGAACTATCCACAGCTTTCCGATAAGGGAAAAGCCTTCTCACAGCATATGGATTGGTCCGGGGAAAGCGCTGACAAAGGTGTCGCCTTTAGGCCCGGCCTTCCTCCTTTGGACATCTTTCCTGTACAGTTATGGAAAAGGTTGATCAGTGATTATTGGAGGTGTGTCACCCCATCCGAGCTTTCCTATTCCAATACCATTGGCCTGCAATGCCTACGGGAGAACCTGGCCAAGTATTTGAGGGTCTATCGGGACATCGATTGTGATCCCGACCAGATCATCGTTACCTCTGGGTCGCTGCACTCCCTGTACCTTGTGTCCAATGTATTGTTGGAAACCCATGACGAAGTGGTGGTGGAAAACCCGACCTATCCCATGGCCCATGCTCTTTTTAAAAGTCTGGGGGCCAACATATGTGCCACCGATGTGGACGACCAAGGCCTTTGCATCAAAAATATATCCTGCCAATCACCAAAGTTTGTCTACACCACTCCTTCCAGCCAATATCCCACAGGCATAAAGATGAGCATGGAACGGCGAAAGGACCTTCTGAAATGGGCTTCGGAAAAAGAGACTTTCATTGTGGAGGATGACTATAACCACGAGTTCAGCAATTGGGAAAGACCGATTGGTTCCCTATTCGGGATGGACCAGCAGGAGCGGGTGATCTACCTTGGCACTTTCAACAAACTGATACACCCTTCCATGCGGCTTGGGTACATGATAGTTCCCCACTATCTGTTCGACGCCGTGGTCGCACTTTACCAGCAGTCGAGCCGATTTGTTTCCATACAGAACCAAAAGGCGATGAGCACCTTTATTGAAAAAGACCACCTGAACAAACATTTAAGGAATGTGATAGACGTCTCCAACGAAAGAAAGGAGGTATTTGTGAACCATTTCAAAAAAGTTTTGGGGCGTTACTTTTATCTGGACACCTCAAATCCGGGACTCCACCTCATAGCCCATATCACCAAGGAAGGTCTGAGCGATGTGCAATTGGAAAAAATCCTTTTGGACCACAACATCCTAGTGCATGCCCTCAGCAAATATTATGTGCACCGCAATGGGGAAAACGGATTGGTGATGGGCTTTTGCTGCGTCAATCCAAAACAGATCAGGGAAAGTATCAACAAAATGGAACGGATCATATCCAATTATCTAGGCTGATACCCCCTACCTATTCAGGGAATCCAATACAAAAAGAGCCTGTTCCAATTCCGATTGAAGGCGCTTCTTTTCTTGGAAATATTGCTCTTGGAGCAGTTCCATCTTTCGTTCAAACTCGTCCACGGGAACATATTCGGGCTCCAAGAAGGCTTCCTTGAAAATACTGATCACCGTGAAGAGGAAACTCATGGCTATGGCAGAGAAAAGCACCATGAGCAAGGTTTTCTCCTTTTTCAAGCCTGGCGACTTGAACAGTTTCCTTTGCTGGTTGGAAGGCTTTCGGGTGCTGGACAACTGATCTAGGAACACATCCCACTTTTCCTCCTCCTTCACATACATGTCCATGAACCCGCCATCTTCCAAAAAATCCTCGGTGGATGTAGTGGAGGCCAGCATAAAGATGTCCATGCCGTTGCCACTCATCACATCCAAAAGGTTGGGGTCATATTCCAGTATTTCCCCCACCAACCTTTCCACATACTGCAAGCTGTAGTTTGGTCGGAGAAACTCATCGTAAAGGGTCTGTATCTCGAAATAATCGCTACGATCCAAGGCATATTCCAAAAAACGGTCCTTCAGTTCTGCCTTAAAAAATTCGCTCATTTCTCTGGAAGGGAGATTAGTGGTTCTTACTTTTTGGTTGTTGGTAAATTTACAACATACAAGCGCTTCTCGTTTTTGATTTTTGTGAAGAATCCATGTTTTTTTACATTTCATCTCCTGTCATCAAAAGGGTTCGCTTGCAACCATCATGTGACAAAAAAGGGTAAGTTCAAAAAGGATTTGGGGAGGGCTCGAAAGGACTACACGATCTCTGCACTCAACCCTGCTTCCAATAGCTTCGAACACTTGGGCTTCAGATAGGAATATTCCCCGGTCTTTACGGTACATTTTCCGTTGTAATGCACGATCAGGGAGCATTGCTCGGCTTGTTCTGGCGTATGCTCGCACACATTGATCAAGGTCTCAATGACATGGTCAAATGTGTTGACATTGTCATTGAAAAGTACAATCTCGTTCTGGTTTACCGTCTCTTCCTCTAGAAGGACATCCTCAAGCTGTTTTTCCCTTGTGCCCATGTTCTGTGGAGTTTATGCCTTTCTAATTTACATATTTTGCTGAAATCCAGTTGTCCTTCTCCAGTTTTTTTTCAAATTCCAAACCATGTGCCCTACATTTTGAAGAAATGGCATCCAAATCCTCCAAATAGAAGCCACTCAGAAAAAGGTTCCCCCCTTTCTGGAGACATTGCGCATAGATCGGGATGTCTTCCAACAGAATGTTCCTGTTGATGTTGGCCAGGATGACATCGTATTTCCTTCCGTCCAACAGGGCACTGTCACCTTGAAAAACGGCAATATCTGCACAATCGTTCCTTTCCACGTTCTCCTTGCTGTTCAAAAAGCACCATTCATCAATATCGATGGCATCCACGGGGCCTGCGCCGCGTTTCTTGGCAAGAATGGCCAACACCCCGGTACCACAGCCCATGTCCAAAACGGATTTTCCTTCAAAATCGGCGTCCAGAATATGTTGCAACATCATGTAGGTGGTCTGATGGTGCCCAGTGCCAAAACTCATTTTGGGCTCGATAACGATATCGTACTCCACTGCCTCGGGCTCATGGAAAGGGGCCCGGACCATACACCTCTCCCCCACTTTGATGGGATGGAAATTCTTTTCCCATTCGGCGTTCCAGTTTTTCTGTTCAATTTCCGTGCTGGTCCATGAAATCTCGAAATCGGGGTGCTGCAATATGAAAAAATCGTCCAAAAGGCCTTCTTTCCATTCCGATTTGAGGATATAGGCCAACAGTCCAGTCTCGTTTTCCACAAAACTTTCAAAACCCACTTCACCCAACTCGGCAATCAGGATATCGGTTGCCGGTTGAGTTGGGTTTACCTTAAAATCGTATTCAATATAGATCAATGCCATGTAGAAATATTAGATGGCCTCGATGATGGCCACAAAGTCCGATGCCACCAAAGATGCTCCCCCGATCAGTCCACCGTCCACATCGGGCTTGGAGAAAATCTCGGCGGCGTTCCCCGGTTTCACACTGCCTCCATACAGGATGGAGACCTCATCTGCCACGGCCGAACCAAAGGCATCTGAAATGGTCTTCCTGATGAAGGCGTGCATTTCCTGAGCCTGTTCCGGACTTGCCGTTTCCCCTGTTCCTATGGCCCAAACGGGTTCGTAGGCCAGCACAATGTTCCTCCATGCACTGGCATCCAAATTGAACAGGGCATTTTTCAATTGGCTCTCCACCAAGGCAAAATGCTTGTCCGCTTTTCTGTCCTCCAATTCTTCACCAAAGCAGAAAATGACCTTCAATCCTTTGTCCACGGCTGTCTTCACTTTTTTGGCCAAAAGCGCATCATCCTCACCAAAATAGGCACGTCTTTCCGAATGGCCCAGAATGACGATATCCACATCGATGCCCAGGAGCATGTCTGCAGAAATTTCACCAGTGTACGCACCGCTTTCCGCAAAATGCATGTTCTGCGCAGCCACTTTTATGGTAGATGATTGAAGTGCAGCATTTGCCGCCGCTAGGTTCACAAATGTAGGGGCCACGATCACTTCGGCTTTGGTATCCGGCAATTTGGCCGAAAGCTCGGTAAGCAAAGCTTCAGTCTCTTTGAGGTTATTGTTCATTTTCCAGTTGCCTGCCACAATTTTTGTTCTCATGTGTTGTGTTATTATGTTCAATGTTTATGGTTTCAAGTTCTTGGTGCTTGATGTTCGTTATTTCCCTGATACGAATTGCCCCTTGATTTCAATAAATCCTAAAACTCAAGTTCATCAATATCGTTATAGTGTACCTTTTGTTGGATAGTTCCTCTCTTGAGCACCAATAGGGCCGGGTTGGAACGCACAATGGTCTTCAAGGTCGTTTCATCGGTAAAGTAAAAATCGAATTCCAGACCGTACTGGCTCTTTATCCTGTTCGCCAAATCTGCACTGGAGGCCGACATCCCAATCACCCTATATCCACTTTCCTTGGCCTTTTTTGTCACTTTTGCCACTTCCGCAAAAGCATTATAGTTGCTCTTGGCCAAGTCGTATGCAACCACCATGACCAGTTTTTCCTCATTCAAAAGTTCGGCCGCAAAGTCCTCCCCATCCTTTTCAATGGTGAAGTCGTGCACGGGCGGTTCATAGCCTTTTTGGATCATGGTCGTTTCCACATCGACAAATTCCCCGTCTATAGAGGGGTAATCCCCATTGGTCACCACGATCTTATCCTCTCCTCCTACCTTGAAACGCCATGCGTATTCATAAATGGGCTCCGGGGCCCCTTCGGGAACTGTCATTCCTTCTTCAATGTTCGCCCCTATCTTGTAGGGCCGAAAGTCCACGGAAGGCAAGTGGTTGAGCACATGGTTGGCAAAGAGGATGCAGGCCACTAGGGCCACTCCACCCACGATCCAATTGGTCTTGGTATTGAAAAGTGGTGTGATGTATTTTCTTCCGAAGAACAATACCAAGATCAACATCAACAGGATCACATCTTTGGTGAAGGATTCCCAGGGGGTCAACTTTATGGCGTCCCCGAAGCAACCACAATCGGTCACTTTATTGAAATATGCGGAATAGAACGTGAGGAAGGTGAAGAACACGATCATCAACAAAAGGCTCCAAACGGTAAACTTGGGTTTAAAACCGATCAGCAACAACACGCCCAAGATCACTTCCACGATGACCACAAAAATGGAAATGCCCAATGCCATCGGCATCAGGAAAGGCAAATTCAATACGCCGGTGCTAAAATATTCCTCCAATTTGAACGAAAATCCCATAGGATCGTTCAGTTTGATCAAACCACTGATAATAAAAAGCACCCCAACGATGACCCTTGAAACCCAAACTAAATATTTCATACTTTAAATTAAAAATTCCAAATCCCAAATTTCCAAGTTCTTAACACTTGACCTTATTTAGAATTGATGATAAGATCTTTCTCAATTCGAAAGATTCTTTTATTAAATCCTCTACCTGTTCATTTTTGGGATTCATCTCCTTTAACAATCGTAGCCAATATCCAGGTTCTTTTGCTTCTTTTCTGGCAATTCTCAGTCTAAATTGAAAATCTTTTTCTCCCAACTTCTCATTTGCCTCAATATAATTGGCTCCTACAGAACCCGATGAGCGTATCAGTTGCTTTCCATCTTCCAGATTACCTATGGAAGCATTTAACGATTTCACATACTTTCTTCACTCCTTCGCAAATCTAAATGTCCTTTCTTCCAAATCGTAATTCTTATCGGAGAGCATAAAATATTTCTTATTTGGATTTTGGATTTTGGATTTTGGATTTTATCTCTTCACCAAGATGAATCAATGCAAACACGGCGTAGTTGACCATATCCTGATAGTTGGCATCCACTCCCTCGCTCACCAAAGTGCTGCCTTTATTGTTCTCTATTTGCTTCACACGCAGCACTTTCTGCAGAATCAGATCTGTCAATGAACTCACGCGCATGTCCCGCCAAGCCTCACCGTAGTCGTGGTTTTTGTCCTCCATCAGTTTTTTGGTGATGGCCACTTGCCCATCGTATAGTGCAATGGCCTCTTCAGCCGTCAAATCGGGCTGCTCCACAATGCCTTTTTTTAGTTGTATCAGCGCCATAAGGGAATAATTGATGATCCCGATAAATTCTGACCGTTCATCCTCATCCACCTTCCGCACCGCGTTCTGCTGAAGGCTTCGGATGCGCTGTGCCTTTATAAAGATCTGATCGGTAAGGGATGGGAGCCGCAAAATCCGCCACGCGGTGCCATAATCTTGGGCCTTTTTCAGGAACAATTCTCTACAGGTATGTATCACTGCATCGTATTGTTGGGATGTCTGCTGCATGTATTGTTGCTAATTTGCGTAAATTTCGTCCAATTCCGTGTGTGCAAAGGTGCACTTTGCCAAAGATAATGAAACCCAACAAAGCAGGTATTTTTTATGACCATAAACTGTAAAGGCGAGCTGATAGATTTGACCGTCCCCAAAGTGATGGGCATCCTCAACCTTACTCCTGATTCCTTTTTTGATGGGGGGAAGTACAAAGACGAGACTTCAATTCTGAAGCGGGTCGAAAATATGTTGAACGATGGCGCCCATTTTATCGACATCGGGGCCTACAGTTCCAGACCGGGTGCCGACCACGTTCCGGAGGATGAGGAACTGAAACGGATCATCCCCATTCTGGACCTGATCCTGGAACATTTCCCCAAAACGTTGATTTCCATTGACACGTTCAGGAGCAAGGTCGTGTCGGAAAGTATCCAGCACGGTGCCGCCATGATCAATGACATCGCAGCGGGGAACCTAGACCCAGAAATGCTTGCAACGGTGGCCAAACATCAGGTGCCCTACATCATGATGCACATGAAGGGCACACCACAGTCCATGCAAAAGGAGGCCACCTACGATGACCTCATCAATGACCTTCGGTTGTATTTCTCCGAAAAGGTGCAACAGGCCACCTCGATGAAAATCAACGACATCATCATGGATCCCGGCTTTGGTTTCGCCAAGACAGCGGGACAGAACTACACCCTTCTGAACCACCTGGACCTGTTCCAGACCTTTGGTCTGCCCATACTGATCGGCCTGAGCCGAAAATCCATGATCTACAAGGTTTTGGGAAGCACACCCCAAGAGGCACTTAACGGCACCACGGCCCTGCATACCATTACCTTATTAAAAGGCACCAATATTATTAGGGCTCACGATGTAAAAGAAGCGGTGGAATGTATTAAACTTGTGGAGGCATTAAAAGCGAACGCACTCTGATTTATGGTTCTTCTATTTTTGCTAATTTTACAAAAACACTGCGGTTGGATTTTCTAAATTTTCTCGATTTCAAGATTACGGATATTATCGACATCGTCCTTGTGGCCGCATTGCTCTATTACATCTACAAGCTGGTCAAGGGCACCGTGGCCATCAATATTTTTATCGGTATTGTGATTGTTTGGGCCTTGTGGAAACTTACCGAATTGCTCCAGATGCGGATGATCAGCAGCATGGTGGGCGGTTTTATGAACATTGGATTGATCGCACTCATCATTGTGTTCCAGCAAGAGATCCGCAAGTTTTTGCTCATGGTCGGTTCCACCAACTTTGCGACCAAACGGAATTTTCTCAGATATTTCAAGTTCCTCAAGCAGGAAACGATATCCACCAACACCAATGTGGAGGCCATTATTGGGGCCTGTGAACGTATGGGCAGTACCAAAACGGGCGCCCTGATCGTCATTGAACGGAACAACTCTCTTGACTTTGTCAAATCCTCGGGAGATGCCATGAACATAATGATCACCCAGCCCATTTTGGAGAGCATTTTCTTCAAAAACAGTCCTTTGCACGATGGGGCCATTGTGGTACAGGACAATTTTATAACGGCCACAAGGGTGATCCTTCCCGTTTCCAATGACCGGAACATTCCGCTCCGCTTTGGACTGAGACACCGGGCCGCTGTGGGGATCACGGAGAAGACGGATGCCGTCTGTTTGGTGGTCAGTGAGGAAACGGGATCTATCTCCTATATCAAAAATGGTGAATTTGTTCCCTTCAAAGGGGCGGAAGAGCTCATCAGACTCATCAAAAAGGATCTGGACTAAGCATGAAATGTAAAAATTGTGACGACAACCTGAGGACCGACTACCTCTACTGTCCGAATTGTGGTGGAAAAGTGATCCGCAACAGGATCACCATCAAAAACCTTTGGGTGGATATCATGGACAGGTATTTCAACCTGGACAATACCTTCATCAAAACCTTTGTGCATCTTTTCACCAAGCCTGAAAACGTCATCGAAGGCTACCTACAGGGCCAACGGAGGAAATACCTGAACCCGATCAGTTATTTGGGGATTGCTATTACCCTTTCTGGATTTATAGTTTTTTTGATGACCAAATCAGGAGCGGTGATGGATTTTGATTTTCTCAACACAGGTGCAAAAAGTTCATCCCAACAGAAAATCATGGATTTCACAATGGATTATCAAGCTCTTATCTTCATTTTGTACATCCCGATGATGTCTGTGGCCAGTTGGCTATGTTTTGAGCAGAAAAAATATAACTTTTCGGAACGGACCGTCATTTTCTTGTACACCCTTGCCCATTTTAGCCTTTTCATCTTTATTCCCTCGCTGATTGTACTTCTGTTCATACCATCAAATTATCCAGGCTTTTCCTTTTTGGGCATCCTAAGTATGTTTGTTTACTCTGCATACGTCATCAAAAGGATTTCATTGGAAAAGGGAATTGCACTTATTGCCAGGTTGTTCCTGTTCTTTGTGATTCTTTTAGCTCTTTACATAGTATTTTTCACGATAATCCCTCTGATCATGTTTGCTACAGGATATCTTGATATTGAAGACTTTAGACAAATCCCTAGCTGATCAAGCCACCTCCTCTGCCAAGAATTGTGCAGTGTACAGGTCGTTGTAATACCCTCCATTTTTAAGGAGTTCTTGGTGGGTTCCGACTTCGATGATCTCACCGCCATCCATCACAATGATCTTGTCCGCTTTTTTGATGGTGGCCAAACGGTGCGCAATGATGATGGAGGTCCTTCCCTCTGTAATCTTGTCCGTGGCCTGTTGGATCAATTGTTCGGAATAGGTGTCCACAGAAGATGTGGCCTCATCCAAGATCAAGATACTCGGATTGCTCACATAGGCCCTCAGGAAGGCAATCAATTGTCGCTGTCCACTGGAAAGCATGGTTCCGCGTTCCTTCACGTTGTACTGGTATCCGCCGGGAAGGCTCGATATAAACTCGTGCACACCTATTTGCTTGGCAGCGGCCTCAATATTGTCAGTGGTTACGTTGCTGTCGCGAAGCGAGATATTGTTGGCAATAGTGTCCGCAAAAAGGAAAACATCCTGCAGTACAATGGCTATATGGGACCTGAGGGACCGCAGCGTATAGTCCCTTACATTGACGCCATCGACCAATATTTCCCCAGAATCGATCTCATAAAAACGGTTGAGCAGGTTGATGATAGTGGATTTTCCTGCTCCCGTGGCACCAACAATGGCAACCGTCTCGCCGGCCTTCACCTGGAATGAAATCCCATGGAGCACTTCTTCATCCTTGACATAGCTGAACCGGACATCCTTGAACTCAATATCTCCCATCACAAGTTCCCTTTCCTGTGTACCCTCGTCCGCGATGTGGCTGTTGGTATCCAAAACGTTGAACACCCTGTTCGCGGCCACCATACCCATTTGAAGGGTGTTGAACTTATCCGCAATCTGACGCAAGGGACGGAAAAGAAGGTCCATCAAGAAAAAGAAGGCTATAATGGTCCCCTTATTGTCCAAGCCAACATTCTGGATGTTCTGGATCAGTCCAAAATAGACTACCATACCGATGCCGATGGAGTTCGCAATTTCCGCTATGGGGAAAAATATGGAGTTGTACCAAACCGTCTTCAACCAAGCATTTTGGTGTTTTTCGTTGATCACCCTGAATTTTTCCTTCTCGATTTCCTCTCGGTTGAACAATTGGACAATCTTCATTCCCGCGATGCGTTCCTGCACAAAGGAATTGAGGTTCGCCACCTGCGCACGTACTTCCACAAAGGCCACTTTCATGGCTTGCTGGAACAGTCGTGTGGCGATAAGGATGATCGGCATAATGGCAAACACGATCAATGCCAATTTCCAATTGATGACCACCATGATGATGGCCGCTGACAACATTTTCAAGGCATCGGCCACGATCATGAAAAATCCTTGGCTGAAAATCTCACCGATACGTTGCATATCCGCAACGGCCCTGGTGACCAAAACCCCAATGGACGAATTGTCAAAGAAGGTCATCTTAAAACTGGTCATCTTTTCAAAAAGATCGATACGGATGTCCCGGATGACCGACTCCCCCAAGAGGTTCGCATAATAGTTGAACAACAATTGGGTGGTGACCTGTCCGAGCAAAAAGACCAACATCAACACCACATTGTAGAGCAATTGCCCTGCATCCTTGTTTTCCAGGGACTGGTTGATGATATTTTTTACCAGCAATGGTGTTACAATGGCAAATGCAGCGGAAAGAATGGCCACGATGGCCACCAACCAAAAGATGCCCCTATAGGGCCTGGTTCGTGAAAAAACACGCTTGAACAGTCGAAAATCAAACGCTTTTCCTACATCATCCTTTTTGCTCATCAAATAGTTCTTTTGGATATAAAACCTTGGTCAAATATAAACCTTTTGCAGGGACGGAGACACCTGCCTCCCCCCTATCCTTGCTTGCCAATATGGCATCGATGTCCCTTGGGGCCGTTTTTCCCATACCCACATCCAATAGGGTGCCTACAATGGCCCGCACCATATTCCTCAAAAATCGGTCGGCCGTGATGGTAAAGACCCACTTGTCCTCCCGTACCTCCCAAACCGCATGGCGAACATCGCAATGGAACGTTTTCACATCGGTATTGGATTTGGAAAAGCATTCAAAATCCGTATGCTCCAACAATTTCAATGCCGCTTGGTTCATGGCTTCCGTATCCAAAGGATATGTAACCACATGGGCATGGTCAAAGTAGAAGGGGTTCTTTTCCCGCACCAACCAATATTCATATGAGCGTTCCACGGCATCAAACCGGGCATGGGCCCCGGGCACCATCCGGAAGAGCCTCTGAACCGCAATGTCATCCGGAAGGAAAGCATTCAAACGGTACACCAACTGCGCCGTATCTTCGATTGGATCAAAATCAAAGTGGGCAAACATTTCCTTGGCGTGCACTCCGGTATCAGTCCTTCCCGCCCCTACGACCTCCACTTGTTGTCGTAGAAGTGTGGACAGGGCTTTTTCCAATACCTCTTGCACGGTGATGGCATTGGGTTGGTTCTGCCATCCGTGGTATGCTTTCCCGAAATAGGAAAATTGGATAAAATATCTCAATGGAATCCCTTACTTTTAAGTCGTTAAAGATAGTCCAAACCTTTCCAACACAAATCCCGCCTTCTTTTTTTAGCATATTTTTAGCGTTATGATCAAGATTTTATTGCTTTCCGACACCCATGGCCACATGGACAAGTCCATCTTAAAATATGCTGCCCAGGCCGATGAAATCTGGCATGCCGGGGACATTGGCAACCTTGAGGTGATGGATGCCTTGATGGCCGTAAAGCCGTTACGCGCCGTACATGGGAACATCGATGACCACATCATCCAAAAGGAATATCCAGAGAACAACAGGTTCATGTGCGAAGGGGTGGATGTTTGGATCACCCACATTGGCGGTTATCCCGGTAGCTACAATGTCAGGATAAGGGATGAAATCAGGCGGAATCCACCAAAACTCTTTATTTGTGGGCATTCCCACATCCTGAAGGTGATGTACGACAAAAAACTGGGTCTGCTGCACATGAACCCGGGCGCCTGTGGCAAACATGGGTTCCATCAGGTACGCACCATGCTT
This sequence comes from Flagellimonas hadalis, assembly GCF_007785775.2. Taxonomy (GTDB): domain Bacteria; phylum Bacteroidota; class Bacteroidia; order Flavobacteriales; family Flavobacteriaceae; genus Flagellimonas; species Flagellimonas hadalis. The sequence continues at coordinate 142,505 of NZ_VNIK02000006.1, read as the reverse complement.
AGGTTTGTGATCGATGGGGATAAAATTTCGGATTTGGAAGTCATTGAATTGGGAAAAAGATAGGAAATGAGAACATATATACTTGCATTGATCTTGATTTTAACCTCTTGCAAGGAGAAACCCGCAGGAAAGTTGGACCAAAATTCACCCCTCGAAGCACAAAGTGTTGTTACCCTTCACATTTTGGGGACCGTACAAGATGGAGGGAGTCCGCATATTGGCTGCAACAAATCTTGCTGCGCAGACTTGTTCAACAATCCTGACAGTGACCGCAAGGTGGTATCCTTGGGCCTTGTGGACCATGAAAGCAACAAGAGTTATCTGTTTGAGGCCACACCGGACATCACCTCCCAAATGAAGCTTTTAAAAGAGTTCTCTGGCAGCATCGATGAAACGCCTTCCGGTATTTTTATGACCCATGCACATATTGGACATTATTCCGGTCTCATGTATTTGGGAAGGGAAGCCTTGGGAGCCAAAGGAGTTCCCGTATATGCCATGCCCAAAATGCAGGCCTTTTTAGAAAACAACGGACCTTGGGACCAGTTGGTTGCCTTGGACAATATCGAAATCCGCCCATTAGAAAACGAAAGGCCAATTGCACTTTCCAAAAATATAGTGGTAACGCCGTTTATAGTACCGCATCGGGATGAATACTCCGAAACGGTCGGATTCAAAATTGCGGGACCCAATAAATCCGTTCTTTTTATCCCTGATATTGATAAGTGGTCCCGATGGGAAAAGGATATTGTTACCGAAATCAAAAATGTGGACCTTGCTTTTTTAGATGCCACCTTTTTTGATGGGGATGAGATCAACACCCGCAATATAAGTGAAATTCCGCACCCTTTTGTTGTGGAAAGCATAAGCCTATTCCAGTCCTTGCCCGATGATGAAAGATCAAAAATCCATTTTATTCATTTCAACCATACCAATCCTCTTTTGATCAATAATAGTGGCCAACGACAGATAGTATTGGACAAAGGCTTCAACATTGCCACATTCAATCAAGGATTTGCACTTTAGACCATGAATTCAATATGCATCAAAAACAAAAATCCCGACCAAGAGGCCGGGATTCTTTCGCACTAATACTACTAAGATGTTAGGTTCAACGTAAGCGATCAACAGATTTTACAAGATCTTCATCCTTTTTGATAGCCCTGTTGGCCAGGACCAGAAAAACGATAGAAAATACAGGAATCAGCATCCCAATACCCTTCTCAGAAACAACAGCTTCTCCGGATAAGCTTAGCGATCGATAAACGAAAAATCCTAGTAAAAAAAGGTTCAATATGATGTTCAATCTGTTCACCACAAATTGATTTTGTCTTTTTTTGTACAGCAAAATGGCAATAACGGCCAAAACTGCCGAAGCATAAAAGGCCACACTGACCAAAACTTCATTTTGGGCATATACCGCTTTACCGCCCACTTCGACCCAAAGGTTCAGAAAAAAGGGAAGCACGCCTGTAATCAGGGCCACTATCACCAAATAAAACGTCTGAATCCGTTGAATCATTGCACAAATCGATTTCAAAACGCAAAAATAACTGTCTTTTTGACAAATGGGCCTTTATTCTTGAAAAATAATTTGTATTATTGTGTCGTTATTAGCGAAGTACTTACCTAGGAAATCTTTCCACCAGTAGCACCCAAATAACTTTTACTTCAATATATTCAGATTAGACACGTTTAACTTATTCTTTACTTAATGTTCGAGATTTCAGATCTAAAAGCTAAAAAGCTTCCTGAACTGCAAGAAATTGCAAAGGATCTTAATGTTCCTAAATTCAAAACCCTAAAAAAACTGGACCTTGTATATCAGATACTTGATGTCCAAGCATCCAACCCTAAAGCAGTGGCAGAGAACACTGCCCCCCCCCAAGAAAGGCCTGCCCCTAAGCCAAAACGTGAAAGGACCCCCAGACCGAAAATGGCCGAGCCAAAAGAAACTAAGGTAGAAACAGCTGAAAAAGCTCCTGAAACCGAAGCCAAGGATAAAAAGGACGACTCCAAGGTACAACCGCAAAAAAAGGAGAACAAACAGAACAATGCCCCAAAAACCCAGGGGAATGCCAAAAGGGCAAACCAACACCAGCAGCAACACCAAAAGAACACCCACCACGAAAAGCACGACAAAAAGAACAGCAATTTTGACAAGGATCTCAAGAACAGGTACAAAGAGCCTGAATTTGAATTCGATAGCATCATTGAGAGTGAAGGTGTTCTGGATATCATGCAGGACGGATATGGATTCTTGAGGTCTTCCGATTACAACTATCTTTCATCTCCTGACGATATCTATGTTTCCCAATCACAGATCCGATTGTTCGGACTGAAATCCGGGGATACTGTTTTGGGGAACATCAGGCCTCCAAAAGAAGGTGAAAAATATTTCCCTTTGATCAAGGTGAACAAAATCAATGGCCTCGACCCCCAAGTGGTGAGGGACAGGGTTTCCTTTGAACACTTGACCCCATTGTTCCCTAAGGAAAAATTTAAATTGGCTGAAAAGCAGAGTACCATTTCCACTAGGATCATGGACCTGTTCTCCCCCATCGGAAAAGGACAAAGGGGCATGATCGTGTCCCAGCCCAAAACAGGTAAGACCATGTTGCTGAAGGACATAGCCAATGCCATTGCGGCCAACCATCCGGAAGTTTACCAGATCATCCTTTTGATCGATGAAAGGCCGGAAGAGGTTACCGATATGCAGCGTAATGTTCGCGGCGAAGTGGTCGCCTCCACTTTTGACAAGGAAGCTTCCGAACATGTAAAAGTAGCGAACATCGTATTGGACAAAGCCAAGCGATTGGTGGAATGCGGCCATGACGTGGTGATCCTTTTGGATTCCATCACCCGTTTGGCACGCGCCTACAACACCGTACAGCCCGCATCAGGGAAAGTATTGAGTGGTGGTGTGGATGCCAATGCATTGCACAAACCCAAACGTTTCTTCGGAGCTGCCAGGAACATTGAAAACGGTGGATCACTGTCCATCATCGCAACAGCCCTGACCGAGACCGGATCTAAGATGGACGAGGTTATCTTTGAGGAATTCAAGGGTACCGGTAACATGGAACTTCAATTGGATCGTAGGATCTCCAACCGAAGGATTTTCCCTGCCATCGACCTTATTTCTTCCTCAACCCGAAGGGACGACCTGCTGTTGGACGAGAACACCATCCAACGTATGTGGATCATGCGCAAGTATCTTGCGGACATGAACCCTGTGGAGGCGATGGAGTTTATGGAGCAGCGCATCAAGCAGACCCGGAACAATGAGGAATTTTTACTCACAATGAACGAATAGAATTACATAAATGATTCAATTTCAATAAAATAAAAACCCTTCAAAGTTTCTTGGAGGGTTTTTTATTGACTCAATTTGAAGAAAAGGCATATCTTTAAATTGGTTTCCTCAAAACTGAACTTTAAACACTTATTCAATGAAAAACAACAGAAAAAACACTATTGCTTTTTTGGGTTCCATCCTGCTCTTGGCCAGCTCTTGCCAACAAGGACCAAAGAAAGACGACACGACCGATCCCAGAACCCCCGGAGAACCTCAAGAAGAGGTGGTATCCGCTCCAAGTGGAATCATTACGCTGGCAGAATCCAAATCCCTGTATGACAATTACACCAAAAACCGGGTGGACATGATCCAACTGTTTGAAATGGAACGAAAACCGGACGAAAAATTTGTACCGGCCCGGTTCAGTGATTTTGATTATGCCACCATCAAACAGTACATCGCATTTATTGAACAGGAGGCCAAAGAAGCCAAGGTGGACATCTCCACGCTTCGGATCTATTTTGCGAACTATCCGGACAAAGATCGTTTTCCCGATGGTGACAAGGTGGTCCATCCTAGACAAAACTCCATCTTCATTGTACCCACCATGAGAGTGGACAGCATGGATTACGGCTTCTATATTGGCGCCGATGGAAAGGCCAAATTGATCAAAAACGCCGTTGGGGAAACTGGCATCGGGTACAAATCCAACCAAGTGGAAAGATCTGAGGCCGGTTTTGTTCCCAGCCTCTCATCAACATCCATTGACCAGAGCCTGAACTTGAACCACGGCAGCTCAGGACCTCCCCCATATCCAGATGATTTTGATTAAACCACTATGCTCAACGAGCTTTTCCAACATTTGATAGCACATTTCTATATCCCCCTCTATCTCCTTACGTGGATAATTGCGGTGTATAGGTACAGAAGGTATTTCGACACTCCGTTGAAATACCTTCCCATGGTTATCATCTATACCTTTTTTACAGAGCTGTTGGGTTATTTCATCAAGTATTCGAACGAGTTTCAATTTTTTTCGGATGACCGTTTCGCATGGCACAACGTAATCATCTACAACATCTACCAACTGGTGTTCTTTCTTTTCTTCTTTGAAGTGTATCGGAAGACCACCAAAAAACCGTTGGTAAAAAAGTGGATTTTCTACGGGAGTGTTTCATGTGTGCTCATCTATCTCATAAATACTTTTTTTTGCAATCCGCTACACGACCAATTGACCTATGCCCATATCGTTGTTTCCCTAATACTGATTGCAGTTCTTGTGCTCTATTTTAAGGAGAAGCGCACAGAAGAGAACCAGCAACCGCTGAGGTACAACTTATTGTTCTGGGTAAGTATGGGGCTATTTGCTTTCTACACCCTTTTCCCCGTCATTTTGACCATGTACAAGCTCAATTTGGGGATTACGGTCAATGTCTACCTCAGACCAATCTTATTGGGATCCATTGTGCTACAATATAGCTGTTTCATCATTGGTCTGTTGATTGGAAAACGGAAAGCTTTCAGATAAGGCACAACCAAGGAAGAACATGTACGCCCCCAAACACCGGGGGCATTTTTTATTGTTTACATTTATATCTCAACAAAAAGGGAACAGAACAACCGATGATAGAGGAGCTCTATAAATTCATTACAAACCAATTTTATATCCCCCTTTACTTTCTTGTTTGGCTGGTGGCGGTTTTTCGATACAGATCCTATTTTGACACACCCCTAAAATACTTCCCCATTTATTTGATGTACACTTTCCTGACTGAGCTGTTGGGCTACTTCATCAGGTATCATGACGATTTTCAGTTTTTCTCCGATGAGCGATACAAATGGCACAATGTGATCATCTACAACATCTATTCGGTCCTCGCATTTTTGTTTTTTTATTACATCTATTGGAGGGTACTGAAGGTGGATAAGCACAAAAAATGGGTGAGATATGGTGCTGGCATCAGTATGTTGGCCTATGCGATCAGCCTTTTCTTTCAAGACCCGTTGCACATGAACCTTTACTTTGCAGATCTGATGGCATCCATGGTACTTTTGGCCAGCATAGCCCTGTATTTCAAAGAGAAAATGGATGAGGGGCCTCATTTGCATTCCTTAAAGTATAACCTCATGTTCTGGATCAGTTTGGCACTGGTCGGTTTCCACTCCGTTTCCCCCTTCCTGTTTTTGGTAGCCTATGAAGCACCAACAATATGGGTAGATTACCAACTGCGCCAAGTATTGAAAGTGCTGATCCTGTTCATGTACGCGAACTTCATGCTGGGCTTCATCATCTCACAGCGCAAAGCGTTCCGATAAAGGTCAAAAAAAAGCGCTCCTGTTTTGGAACGCTTTTTAATATATGTTGATTTGAATCAAGCTTACATACCGGAAACCTTGCTCATCAATTTGCTTTTCAGGTTGGAAGCCTTGTTGTTATGGATAATGTTGCGCTTGGCCAACTTATCGATCATGCCGACCACAGTGGGCAACAAAGCCTCTGCAGCTTTCTTGTCCTCTTCATTGCGCAATTTCTTGATTGCGTTACGCACAGTTTTGTGCTGGTACCTGTTACGCAAGCGTACTGCTTCGTTTCTTCTGATTCTCTTTAATGCTGACTTATGGTTTGCCATTATCTTATATTCTGCTTTCTAAATTTCTTTTTGTAGCCCGTAGGGGAATCGAACCCCTGTTACCAGGATGAAAACCTGGCGTCCTAACCCCTAGACGAACGGGCCGTTTTAAAATGGAACCAAAGGTAAAAACCCTTTGTATTCCAATATTTCATTGAACTTCGTAGCCCGTAGGGGAATCGAACCCCTGTTACCAGGATGAAAACCTGGCGTCCTAACCCCTAGACGAACGGGCCGTTTTAAAATGGAACCAAAGGTAAAAACCCTTTGTATTCCAATATTTCATTGAACTTCGTAGCCCGTAGGGGAATCGAACCCCTGTTACCAGGATGAAAACCTGGCGTCCTAACCCCTAGACGAACGGGCCATTATGGTTACACAATTGCGGATGCAAAAATACAACTATTTTTAAGTCTTGCAACAGTAAATTTTATTTTTTGCCTCCTGTTTAATAAGCCTTTGCAAACAACACCCGTCGCGCGGAAGGTTTCCCTGTCACCATACATTTCCCCTCTTCCTTTTTGGCATCCAATGGAATGCAGCGGATGGTGGCCTTGGTTTCCTCCTTGATCTTGTCCTCTGTCTCCGGTGCACCGTCCCAATGGGCCGATACAAACCCTCCTTTTTCCTCGATCACCTTTTTGAAATCATCATAAGAATCCACTTCGGTGATGTGTTCTTTCCTAAAAGCGAGGGCTTTGTTATATATATTCTCTTGGATATCTTCCAATAGTGAGCTCACCTTTTCCACAATCTCTTCCGCCTTCACGGATTCTTTGGTCAGCGTATCCCTTCGGGCCACTTCATAGGTTCCGTTCTCCAGATCGCGCTGCCCAACGGCCAAGCGCACGGGGACGCCCTTGAGTTCATATTCATTGAATTTGAAGCCTGGTTTGTGGGTATCCCTTTTATCGTATTTTACGGAAATTCCTTTGGAACGCAGTTCCTTGACCAAGGGTTCCACTTTTTCCGAAATGGCGTCCAACTGGTCCAATCCTTTGTATATGGGCACGATCACCACTTGGATGGGCGCCAATTTTGGGGGCAGCACCAATCCGTTGTCATCACTGTGGGTCATCACCAAAGCACCCATCAATCGGGTGGAAACGCCCCAAGAAGTGGCCCAGACATATTCCTGGTTTCCTTCTTTCGTGGCAAATTTCACATCAAAGGCCTTGGCAAAGTTCTGTCCCAAAAAGTGTGAGGTTCCTGCCTGAAGGGCCTTCCCATCCTGCATCAATGCTTCAATGCAATAGGTTTCCTCCGCCCCGGCAAAGCGTTCGCTCTCAGTTTTGGTCCCTTTGATCACCGGCACTCCCATATAGCTTTCGGCAAACTCGGCATACACGTGCATCATCTGCTCCGCTTCCTCCAAGGCTTCTTCTTTAGTGGCGTGGGCCGTATGCCCTTCTTGCCATAAAAATTCCGCGGTACGCAAAAACAAACGTGTCCGCATTTCCCAACGGACCACATTGGCCCATTGATTCACCAAAATGGGCAAATCCCTGTAGGACTGTATCCATTTCCGATATGTATCCCAAATGATGGTTTCTGAAGTTGGGCGGACGATGAGTTCTTCTTCCAATTTGGCATCTTCATCCACAACAATCCCGCTGCCATCCTCTGCATTTTTCAACCTGTAGTGTGTCACTACGGCACATTCCTTGGCAAAACCTTCCACATGGCTAGCCTCCTTGCTCAAATAGGATTTTGGGATGAACAACGGAAAATAGGCATTTTCATGGCCCGTTTCCTTGAACATCTTGTCCAACTGTGCCTGCATCTTCTCCCATATCGCATAGCCATAGGGCTTTATCACCATACAGCCCCTAACTCCTGAATTCTCAGCCAAATCCGATTTTACAACAAGTTCATTATACCATTTGGAATAATCCTCGGCCCGGCTTGTCAAATTTTTACCCATCTATTGTAGTTTGGCACAAAACTTGTGATTTTATTAATAAAATAATTCGGTAAAACTAGTTATTTTTAGTATGTTCAACAATAAAAATTGCGTCATGTTAAAGTCTTTACCCCACAACAAAATCCATATTTTCGCCATACCCATAGTGGGCGCCCTCTTGGTGGCCTCCTGTGGATCTTACCAACAAGCATCCTATTATGATGATGGCATCTATTCCAGCGGGGACCGCGTGGTCCGTGTTGAGAAGAAAAACGCCGATGCTGTCCGAATGGAACAGCAGGAAAGCAATGTCTACGGGGATTATTTTGGACAAAAAGCAAGCGAGTACGAAGAAATTTTGGACAGCGAGATTTTTACCGATATCGATGGCTACTCCAGCCAAATGGCAAACGACACCGTTCCTTACGGAGAGCAAACCGATTACTTCGCCTATAACAATACCTATAACGGAAATCCAGGTTGGGGAGACAATCCGTCCAACGTTACCATAAACGTATATGACAACAGCTGGGGCTGGGGAGGCATGTACGGCGGATGGGGCTGGGGCTGGAACGATCCTTTCTGGGGCTATGGTTGGAACTCCCCCTACTACGGTTGGGGATGGGGTTGGAACAGACCTTGGAGATATAACAATTGGGGCTGGGCCGGCTATTATGGCTGGGGCTACCCCTACAATGGCTGGGGATATGCCGGCTATTATGGTTGGGGCGGCTATTATGGCCATTGGAACAGACCCTATTACTACAACAACTATCGCAGAAACTACGCCTACATGAGTGGCAGAAGAGGATATAGCAACAGTTATATTCCCGGCACCACCCTTCGAGGAAGGTCCAACCTTGCCTCAAGGACCAGTGGAACCAGAACGTATAGTGGTCGCTCCAATGCGGGTAGGACCTCAAGGAGTTATAGCAATGGCACTATGGCCAGAAGAACCGTAAGTGCAGATGCGATCAATCGTAATAGAGACTACAGGACCAGCAGGAGCACACGTTCCAATCCAAGTTATAGCGGGACTTCCAGAACCTACCGTTCGTATGGGACTTCCCCATCCACTAGGAGCAATAGTTCATACAGTCGAAGCAATTCGGCCACTAGGAGCTCTTCTCCAAGCTACAACAGAAGTTCTGGCAGCAGCAGAAACTATCAGTCGACGCCAAGCAGCAATTACAGATCATCTTCAGGAACCTCCAGAAGTTCAGGAAGTTACAGGAGTAGTGGCAGTAGCAGTTCAAGGAGCTCTGGAAGCTACAGAAGTTCCGGGGGCAGTTCCTCAAGAAGCTCTGGCGGCGCGAGCAGGTCCTCTGGATCTTCCCGTTCCGGTGGCAGAGGTGGAAGATCATAAATTCCAAAACAGTATTTAAACTAAATCAAGGGAAATGAAAAGAATCTCAACTTTCATCATGGTATTGGCATGCACTTTCGCAAGTGCGCAGACCATAGACGATGTAGTTCGTTATAGTACCGAAAATATACAGGGAACCGCACGGTTCCAAGCCATGGGCGGGGCCTTTGGTGCCTTGGGCGGTGACCTCTCCTCCCTAAACGTGAACCCGGCGGGATCTGCCGTCTTCAATTATAGCGAAGTAGGGATCACGGGGTCCAACTACCACAGTAACAATGATGTCCTCTACGGCGGCACACTACGAAACACCAAGGACAATGCTTTGGAGCTGAACCAAATTGGTGGTGTCTTTGTGTTCAAATCAACGGACAGTCCATGGAAGAAGTTATCATTGGCCTTCAATTATGACATGGTCCAGAATTTTGACAACGAATTTTTTGCCGCTGGAAGCTCCACATCGGGCATCGACAATTACTTTCTGAACTTTGCCCAAGGCCAGCCGTTGGGCCCACTACGGGTTCAGCAGGGCGAATACATCGAGGACGCCTATCTCGACATTGGTGCGAACCTCGGCTATGCCGCACAACAGGCTTTCCTAGGGTTTCAGGCAGGGCTCATCGAACCCGATGTGGATGATGATGCAAATACAGGTTACTTTTCCAATGCAGAATACAGCAGCTTGAACCAAAGTTATCTAAGGACCACTTCCGGCTACAATAGCAAGTTCACGCTGAACGTTGCCACACAATATGAGGAGAACCTCTATCTGGGGGCCACGGTGAACTTCCACAATGTCCTCTATGACAGGGTCACCTATTTTGATGAAACTGGATATAACCAAGCCTCCCCTGTCCAGTCCACCTCTTTTGACAACTTCCTGCATACCGAGGGCTATGGTTTTTCCTTTAGCTTGGGAGCCATTGCCAAATTGAACGAAAGCGTGCGTGTGGGCGGTAGCTACCAATCCCCAACATGGTACAGACTTACTGATGACACTTCACAACGAATCAATTCCACATTGGCGGTAGAGGATATCAATTTCATCAATTTTGGCATCGTGAACCTCTATGATGAATACAAGATCAGGACCCCTGAAAAATATACAGGTAGTTTGGCCATAGTGTTTGGGCAAGATGGACTCATCAGTTTTGATTATGGCTACCAGGATATGTCCAAAGCAGAGCTCGGACCCACCTCGGACCCCAACTTTGCCGCAGAGAACGATTTTATTTCCACCGAATTGGGAGCCGTTAATTCCTTCAAACTGGGTGGCGAATATCGAATTGAACGCGTGAGCTTGAGGGCCGGTTACCGATTTGAGGAAAGCCCCTATGAAAACACTGACTTTGTGGGCGACCTCAATGGATTCTCGGCCGGTATTGGTTACGATTTTGGAGGAAGCAGGTTGGATCTGGCCTATAGCCGTTCCGAACAGGATGTGAACACCTATCTTTTTGACAGCGGTATCGACAATGCAGCCCTGGTCAACAGGATCAACACCAATATTTCATTGGGCTATACCATGAAATTCTAAAGAAATAGAAAAAAGGTCGGACACAGTCCGGCCTTTTTTTATCGCACCAAGGAAAAGTGCCTACGTACAGAACGTGCCACCAACACCCCTTCATCGTCACGGTCATAATCCAACCGGAACCAATAGTCCGAAGAAGGCAGCTCCCTCCCATTGAAGGTTCCGTCCCACCCTGTATTGAGGTCCATTTGTTTCAAGAGCTTGCCATAACGGTCAAAGATATAGACCACAGGATTGTTCAGTTGTTCAATCCCATACACATTCCAGTTGTCATGCACATTATCGCCATTGGGCGTAAAGAACTTGGGATAGCCCACCACCAGAAAATGATAGGGATCTGAAGTGCCACAGCCATTTTTATCATTGATGACCACTTCGTTCACCCCAGGAGGGACATCATAAAAAACAGGATCGTCCTGGTATTCACCACCATTTAAGGAATATTCGTAGTTACCGTCACCCAAGGGCACAATTTCCACATTGTAGGGGTCGGTCTGGTCGCTATGCACCAAGTCGTCAATGATCACCACTTCATCCACCACTGGTGTTCCATAAAAAGTAATCAGGATATCGTCGGTAATGGTTGTTCCAAAAGTAGACTGAATGGTCACTCTATATCTTCCGGAGTTCGGACTGGATACGGTCAATTCGGTCTGGCCCGCACCTGTGGCCAAAACAGTTTCATAGGTTCCATCATCATCGGCATCCAGTTCCCAAACAATATTGGAGATGCTGGGACCCACAGGAGAATTCAGTGCACTCAGCACAATATCCGGGTCGCCCTCGCAGGCCACGATGTCCAAGCCCAAAAACTCATCCCGTAGGGTACAGTCCAAAGCGGAATCTTGATCTGCATCCACGGAACTGCCCGTAAAGGTCAGGATAAAAGATTCTGGATCTTCGTCAAAATTGGTGTTGTAGTTGTTGATGTAGAGGTAATAGATTTCCCCAGCGGTCACATTCAGCCATTCATCATAGGTGTTCTGGCTCTGTTTCACAAAAGGTGCACCTACCCTTCCATCCACAGGGTTCACCCCTATCCCGGTAAAGCCGGTATCGTTGTATTCGTAATTACAGCGTATGGGTTGGGCGGAACCATTTCCCACAATGGTGCAGTAATTCTCTCCTGAAGTTTCATCAAAGGGACCATAGAGGGCAAAATCCCATTCTGCTGTAATCGGGCTTCCCGGGTTCACTGGAAGTGCTTCAATATCAAAACCTATTTGCCCATCGGTACCGGCCCTGAACACATACCAACCTGTATTGTTTTCAATATTGGCCGAGCTGACACTGCCCTTTTCCAGACATCCTGTTTGCGTAATGACCTCGGGGTCAAAATCATCGATATCCCCACTACCGTCCGTGGTCCCCGTGATCGGGGCATCCGCACAGACAGGAATGGCCGTTCTGCAATCAGGTGAATTCTGCGCACTGGCTGTCATAGAGAAAAGGAACACACAGCATGCAGCGCTAAATAGGGCTCTCATAGAATTGTGGGGCTATTGGTTATTCTATTTCCACCACTATAACTCCCCAAAACACGTTTTTAGTATGTGATCGTCGAAAAAATCTGCCGTTAATCGATGAAATCGACCAAGCGGTTATCTTCGCAAGGAAAAATGGCTCTGGAGATACTTGGCATAGGTGCGGTTCCCTGCATTATCCACGTAGGACAGTTTGAACCAATAATCCGTGGAAGGCATCGGTTTTCCATTAAAACTGCCATCCCATCCCGGATCGAACTCGTTCATCTGCTTGATGAGCTTTCCGTATCGGTCATAAATGGTGACAATGGGCGAATTCAACGTGGAAAGCCCTTCTATCTGCCAGGTTTCATTGAGCACATCGCCGTTGGGTGAAAATATGGCCAAAAAGCCGACCACCACAATTTCTTCCTGCACCTCTCCACAGCCATAGGGATCCCGCATGGTCACCGTATGTACGCCCGGAGCTACTCCTTGAAAGACATTGCTGGACTGAAATTCACCACCATCCATACTGAATTCATACTCCCCTTGGTTTTCCGTGTGGATGGTCACCGTATTGTTGGTGCTCATATCTTCTTTTTCGACACTGGAGATGACGGGCATTGTGGATAGGGAAACCACTACGCTACGGCTTGCTTCGCAGGAAGTGCCGTTGGAAACATTGGTGACCGTCAACGTGTATTCCCCAGCTTGGGAAACCAGGATGCTTGGGGTCTGTTCCCCAGTACTCCAAAGATAGGTATAATTTGGATTGGCCGTAGTCTCCCCTATTTCGACACTCCCAACAGCCTCACAGATGACCATTTCCTCTGGAAAAGTGAGCTCTGGGGTCTCCACGGCCTCCAGAACAAAACTTTCGGAGGCATCATAGCAATTCGGATTGGCCAAAGAAGTGGTACGGACATAGATGGTTTCCTGTCCCGGACCCTTTTCATATTGTTTTTGCAATGGATTTGCCCCTACATCGGCATCCAGTTGTGAACTATGGTAGCTCACCATAAATTCGTTGGGAGCTGCCGAACCAAGGGCCTCCGCATCCTTATTCGAAAAATCGTACACCATTCCCATGGACCAACAAAAAATCTCATCGGCCAAGGGCTGCGTCACCGGAACCTCATTGAAACCTACCTGAACATCGCTCACAATGCTGCCGCTGGCCGTGGTGACCACAACGCGATACTGCCCTGAATCCAGCACTTGGTAGGTGGGCATTGCCGCACCCGAAATAAGTTGGTACCCACTTCCGGTATCGACATACCATTCGTAAGCCATCGCACCAGTCGTTGTGGCATCCAATAGCACATTGTCATTCTCACAGGCCGCTATGGGAGGGCCCAAAAGATTGTCGATAATGGAGCAGTCCAGGGCATCATTGGGATTCGTCTCCCAAATGCTCCCGGTGAACTGGATGGAAAAACCAGAGTTCACATTGCTAAAATTATTGATGAACAGTACATAATCCTCCCCTGCCTCCACTTGGAGCCATTCCTCGTAGTGCACCGAATCTGATATGCCTGTTGGGTCTTCCCCCACTCCAATAAAACTAGTGCCCTCACTGTTATCGAAAAAATTGCAGCGCACGGGTTCTCCCAAATTGGAGCAATCCGTTGCCTGATAGAGTGCAAAATCCCAATCCTCGCCATTGTCATGCCCAATATTGAAGCCCAATTGCCCCGAAGCGGCCGTCCGGAATCGGTACCACGCCGAATTGGATTCTATGGACCCTGTTGTGGTACGCTCCAAACACCCACTAGTAGTCGCACCGCTGAAATCATCGACTCCATAACCATTCGTACCACCATTGATCGGCGTATTGTTACAAATGGGGACTGCACTGACACATTCTTGGGAAACCTGGGAATGCACCAATGGGCAAAAAAAGAGGACAATAAAGGTTCTTATGATGGGTTTGACCATAAAAGACTGTAGGTTTGGATATTATAAAAGTAGTATGGCAGTTGCCTTAACAATAATTTATGTTGTCAAACCATCGGTACCAGATGTTAAATCATTCATTAATGTTATCTTTGCTGTCTTGAAGAAACAGCAAGGAAACAAGCCGCAGCCACTAGGCTGGCACAGACCATCCGAAATTTCCTACGGCCACTGCGACCTGACCTGTTTGTTCTATTAAAGATGATCAGATGAAACTAGAGCAGGCTTTGGAAGAACAATATGAAGAAAGGGGCAACGATCACGTTGGATCATCCTCGGACACCCCTATGCGAAAGGATGCCTTTGTGCTGAGCGATGAGGAAAAAATAGAGCGCATCCAGAAAAACGTCAGGGAAATCATGTTGACCCTTGGCCTAGACTTGGAAGACGACAGCTTAAAGGGTACGCCCAAACGAGTCGCCAAAATGTACGTGAAAGAAATCTTTGGCGGGCTCCACCCAGACAGAAGACCCACTTCCTCTACCTTTGACAACAAATATAAATATGGTGAAATGTTGGTGGAAAAGAACATTGTAGTCTATTCCACTTGCGAGCACCATTTGCTGCCCATTGTGGGCCGCGCTCACATTGCCTATATCTCCAACGGCACCGTGGTCGGTCTCTCCAAAATGAACCGTATCGTGGACTATTATGCCAAAAGACCACAGGTCCAAGAACGATTGAACATCCAGATCGTGAAGGAAATGCAGAGGGTCCTGGGCACAGAGGATGTGGCCTGCGTCATTGATGCCAAACACCTTTGCGTAAACTCAAGGGGGATTCGCGATATCGAGAGCAGCACGGTCACTGCAGAATATGGCGGCAAGTTCAAGGATGAGGCCGTAAGAAGGGAGTTTTTGGATTACATCAACCTAGATACCGAGTTTTAACCCTACGTTTTTCCATGCAGCTTTACAAGGACCAAAACCTTCGAATACACAATTCACTTTCAGGAAAAAAAGAGCTTTTTCAACCGATAAATGAAGGCCATATAGGCATGTATGTCTGCGGCCCCACGGTCTATAGCAATGTACATCTTGGAAACTGCCGCACCTTCATGTCCTTTGATATGATCTTTAGGTATTTCAAGCATTTGGGCTATAAAGTGCGCTATGTCCGTAACATCACCGATGCCGGGCATTTGGAAAACGATGCTGACGAAGGTGAGGACAAAATCGCCAAAAAGGCAAAATTGGAACAGATAGAACCCATGGAAGTGGTGCAACGCTACACCGTGGATTTCCATAATACCCTACAAAAATTCAACCTGTTGCCCCCAAGCATAGAGCCTACGGCAACGGGGCATATCATTGAACAGATCGAGATCATCAAGGATATCCTGGAAAAAGGATTGGCCTACGAAGTGAACGGTTCCGTTTATTTTGATGTGGTCAAGTTCAACGAGGACCACGAATATGGCAAGCTCAGTGGGAGGAAACTTGAGGACATGATCGCCAATACCCGCGAACTGACCGCACAGGATGAGAAAAAAAATCCGCAGGATTTTGCCCTATGGAAAAAGGCAGAACCCCAACACATCATGCGTTGGCCTTCACCTTGGGGAGACGGTTTCCCTGGCTGGCATTTGGAATGCACGGCCATGAGCACCAAATATTTGGGAGAGACCTTTGATATCCATGGAGGTGGAATGGACCTGAAATTTCCCCATCACGAGTGTGAGATCGCGCAAGCGGAGGCCAGCACCGGAAAATCACCGGTAAAGTATTGGATGCACGCCAATATGCTGACCCTCAACGGGAAGAAAATGTCCAAATCCACCGGGAACAACATCTACCCTTCAGAAATTTTCAGCGGGGACAACAATATTTTGAGCAAGGTATACTCCCCTGCCGTTGTACGCTTTTTTATGATGCAGGCCCACTATACCAGCATTCTGGACCTTAGCGACGATGCCCTTTTGGCATCCGAAAAAGGCTATCATCGCCTAATGGAAGCCATGACTAGCCTTAAGGACCTTAAAACGGGTGCAACATCGGATTTTGATGTGGCTACGTGGAAGCAAAAATGCTATGATGCCATGAACGACGACTTCAACACCCCTATCCTCATTGCACACCTGTTCGATGCCGTCAAGCACATCAATCTTATCAAGGATGACCAAGAAACCATCAGCAGCGAGGACAAAGAACTTTTGGAGATGACCCTGAACACTTTTGTGTATGATGTTTTAGGTATAGAAAACCAAGCTTTGGCCAAAGATGATTCCAATGCGCTGAACGGGGTCATGGAATTATTGATCCAAATCAGGAACGATGCCAGGGCCAACAAGGATTTTGCCACTTCGGACAAGATACGGGACGAACTCATCGCTTTGGGGATTCAACTCAAGGATGGCAAGGACGGTACGACTTTTTCCTTAAATTAAAAAAAGGGGGCCATGTCATTTAAAAAAATACTCATCGCCCCGTTCATTCTACTGGTAAAATTTTACCAGAATTTCATTTCCCCCATGTTTCCGGCCACGTGCCGCTACTCCCCCACATGCTCGCAATACACCTTGGAGGCATTGAAAAAACATGGTCTGTTCAAAGGTGGATGGCTATCCATGAAACGCATAGCGAGCTGCAATCCATGGGGCGGGAGCGGATACGACCCGGTTCCCTAACATGTACCCAAAGAAGGTATCCAAATCGTTCCAAAAAGGTTAACTGTAGCCAAAAATTGCTTAAACATAGGCATCAACCACCCAAAGTGGTTATATTAGTCCAAAATTTAACTAGATGTATTTCCTTGGAATCAATTGGAACCCGGAAGGCACCCTTTTTAAACTGGGCTTCGTTCAAATAAAATACTACAACCTGCTTTGGATCGCAGCCTTTGTGGTGGGCTGGTTCATCATGAAAAGAATATTCCAGAACGAGAAGAAATCGATGGAAAAACTGGATTCCCTGTTCATCTACACCGTGGTTTCCATTATGTTGGGCGCACGCTTGGGGCACGTCTTTTTTTATGACTGGGACTACTACAAGGACCATTTGGTGGAAATTCTTTTGCCCATCAGGGAAAGTGCGAACAGCTCGCTGTTCGGCATCATAAACGGCTATGAGTTCACCGGGTTTACCGGGCTGGCCAGTCACGGGGCTACCATCGCCGCCATCATCGGGGTGTGGCTCTTCTGCAGAAAATGGGATGACATCCGAATGCTCTGGATGCTGGACCGTTTGGTGATCCCTTCGGCCATTGGCGCGTGCTTTGTGCGTCTGGGCAATTTTTTCAATTCGGAGATCAATGGTAAAGTGGTCCATAAATCCTATTTCTTGGCCACACGTTTTATCAGGGATTCTGATGACATGCCAGCGTACAAAGCGATGGCGATCACCAAAGAGGCCACAGAAAATGCCGCATACAAGGCCATAGAACACAAGCCTGAATTTGCAGGCATCCTGCAGACCATACCCTATCGCCATCCTGCGCAATTATACGAGGCCATCTGCTACTTTTTCGTGTTCCTCTTTCTACAGATGATCTATTGGAAAACGGATAAAAAAGAGAAGCAAGGTTACATTTTTGGATTGTTCATGGTGCTTTTGTTCACCGTCCGATTTTTCGTGGAGTTCTTCAAAAAGAGCCAAGGCGGTTTTGAAGAATCACTGGGCCTTCTCTCCACAGGACAATGGCTGAGCCTCCCCATGATTGCCATTGGGTTCTATTTTATGTACAGACCATCACCGATTTTCTACAGGGATTAGGGACATGAAGCATATTGGCATTCTATTATCCGTTCTGACCCTTTTGTTGGTCTCTTGCAAGTCAGAGACCAAGCAGGCCCTTAAAACCGAGACCGTATCCTTCACCAAGGAAGGCAAGTTGTCCATCCTGACCACCGGAACGGATTCCCTGAAAGCAAAATTTGATATAGAGATCGCTGAAACAGATTACGAAACTGAAACAGGACTCATGTACCGTCAATCCATGGAAGAGAGCCAAGGCATGTTGTTCATCTTCCCCAATGCCTCCGCCCGTTCCTTTTACATGAAGAACACCGAGTTTCCCTTGGACATCATCTATATTGATGAAGCAATGAAAATCGTTAGTTATCAAAAAAATGCCAAACCCTACGATGAGAGCAGCCTGCCCTCCAACGTACCCGCCAAATATGTACTTGAGATAAATGCGGGACTGTCCGATAAATTGGGACTGCAAGTAGGGGACAGTATTGCCTTTACCCGAGAGTAATGTCCAAATATCTTTTAGAAAATGAGGCATCGGAGCGATTGTTGTTCAGAAAGTTGCAACCCTCAGACTTTGATGAATGGTTACCGTTCTACCACGACCCAAGGTCCACGCAATATTGGGAAGGATTGCCCTCCCATCCAGAGGAAGCCTGCAAAGTCCAATTTGACCGAATATTTGAGCGTTATGAAAACGATTTGGGCGGCATGAATGCCCTTACTTTAAAGAATTCAGGGCAATTGGTGGGCATCTGCGGACTTTTGGTCCAAATTGTGGACGATGTGGAAGAACTGGAAATCGGATATTCCATATTGCCCAAGTTCTGGTTACAGGGCTATGCGGTGGAAGCAGCCCAAAAAAGCAAGCACTATGCCTTCCAAGAGGGTTTTTCGGACTCTTTGATCTCCATCATCCATGTGGACAATGTCCCCTCACAAAAAGTAGCCTTGAAAAATGGAATGTTCTTGGACAAAACCACGACCTACAAGGACAATCCCGTCCATATTTTTAGGGTAAACCAAGGATAATCGTAATTTTAGGAATTTATTTCCAGATTACATGCATCAACCCAAAAGCTACGCGATACTTACCAATAACACGTCCCAAACACACGGCATCATTGACCGATTATTGACCAATGTGCCAATTTCAGGGGTACACCAACTACAAGATCTGAAGGGGCTTCTTTTTTCACGGTCAGAGATCGATCGTTATATGGACGAAGAGGAGCGCCACGATATCAAGATCTTGACCAAGGAAACCCAACAATCCCTCAAGACCATGAGCAGCGGGGAACAGAAGAAGGCACTCTTACGGTATCTGCTCCAGCAGGAACCTGATTTTTTGGTGCTGGTCAACCCTTTCGACAATCTGGACGTGGCCGCCCAGGCACAACTAAAAGAACAACTTTGTACCATTGCCTCCACCAAGACCGTGGTGCAATTGGTCAGTCGGTTGGAGGATATTTTGCCCGTGACCACGGATTTTTACAAACTAGATGGAGAAGAATTGCATCCATACGAAACAGCAAAGGCATTTTGGGAGGCCAATGAAAAAAAGAGCTCTGCATTCAATGGCACTATACCCCCAGCGCTACAGCCTCTGGAAATACCCGATATGGAATTGGTCAAATTTGAAAAGGTCTCGGTCCGTTTTGACGGGCGACAGGTATTGGACCAAATCGATTGGACGATACGGCGAGGGGAATTCTGGCAATTGATAGGCCCCAACGGAAGTGGGAAGAGCACCTTGCTCTCCATGATCACCGGGGACAGCCATAAAGCTTACGGGCAGGACCTGACGCTATTTGGACAGAAGAAAGGAAGCGGGGAAAGTGTTTGGGACCTGAAGAAGAAAATAGGTTACTTTACCCCTGCCGTCACGGACAAGTTCAGGGGCTACCATAGTCTGGAACATATGGTCATCTCCGGTCTACACGATTCCATTGGCCTATATGTCATCCCAACGGATACCGAAAAGCGTTTGGCCCATGAATGGTTGAAACTTTTAGGACTATACGATAAAAGAGCGAATCATTTTCGAGACCTATCCCCTGGCGATAAAAGATTGGTCATGGTGGCTAGGGCCATGATAAAACATCCTCCCCTACTCATTTTGGACGAACCCACGGCCGGTCTGGACGATTCTGGTGCAGCCCTGTTCGTTGACTTGGTGAACAAAATTGCATCAGAAAGCGATACGGCCATTGTTTTTGTATCCCATAGAAAAGAGCCCGGTCTGTATCCCCAATTCAATTACATTTTGAATGTTCGGGAAACAGGTTCAGTAGGCAGCGTTGGGCTTTCATAGAAAAAAACAAGCACAAAAAAAGGGCCGCTCTATGAGCGGCCCTTTTTATTATTCATCTAAAAACTTAAACTATGCAGCTGTGGCGGCTGCAATTTTTTTCTTGAGGGTATCGAACATGATTGGAGTTGCGATGAACACCGAAGAATAGGTACCCACTACCACACCAATGATCATTGCGAACATAAATCCTCGCAAGCTCTCCCCACCAAAAATGAAGATGGCCAACAATACGATCAATGTGGTCAATGAGGTGTTCAAAGTACGGCTCAAGGTACTGTTCAAGGCATCGTTGATATTCTCTCCGCCTTTGAAGCCCTTAATCCCAGTTATCTCACGGATACGGTCGAATACGACCACGGTATCGTTCAGGGAGTATCCAATTACGGTCAAAATGGCCGCAATAAAGGCTTGATCGATCTCCATATTGAAAGGCATGAGCTTTCCTGTAAGGGAGAATATTCCCAATACGATCATCACATCGTGGAAAACCGCAACAACGGCGCCCAAGGAGAATTGCCATTTCCTGAATCGCAATAGGATGTAGAGGAACACTACCGCCAATGAGCCCAAAATGGCCAAGAAGGCATTCTTTTTAATGTCGTCGGCAATGGTGGGTCCCACTTTTACCGATTGTAGGATACCTATTGATTTTTCCGAAGCTCCAATGGTAAAGTCTTCAAAAGAAGTGCCATCTGGAAGGTATTTCTGTAATGTGGTATATAATTTTGTCTGGATTTCCGTGTCCACTTCCACACCTTCCTCATCTACTTTGTAAGGAGTGGTCACCTTGATCTGGTTGGCGTCCCCAAACGTTTTCACGTTGGTACCGCTACCAAATACCGTATTGAGCTCGGAAGCGATTTCCGAAGGGTTCACCGCTTTCTCAAAACGTATCTGATAAGAACGTCCCCCGATAAAGTCAACCCCTTGCTGAAGGCCAGTGGTAAAAAGGGAAAATGCAGAAACCACCACCAAGATTCCAGATAGGATATAAGCGAACTTGCGCTTGGCCAAGAAATCGATGTTCATGTTGGTGAACAGGTTCTTTGTGATTCCCGTGCTGAAATCCAAACGTCTGCCTTTTTTTGCAGAATAAGCGTCGATCATCAATCGGGTCACGAAAATGGCGGTGAACAAAGAAGTAACGATACCGATCAACAAGGTAGTGGCAAATCCTTTAATGGGTCCTGAACCGAAAATGAAAAGGATGATCGCCGTAAGTCCCGTAGTGATGTTGGCATCCAAGATTGAGGACAGTGCGTTTCCGAAACCGTCCGCAATCGCCTGTGCCTTACCCTTTCCTTTTGCCAATTCTTCCTTGATCCTTTCAAAGATAAGTACGTTGGCATCCACCGACATACCGATGGTCAACACGATACCAGCGATACCTGGAAGGGTCAAAACAGCTCCCAAGCTGGTCAACACCCCAAAAATGAGCAGGATGTTGAAAATAAGGGCAATATCAGCAAAAACTCCTGCTTTGCCATAGTAAAATATCATCCACAGCAATACAAAGGCCATGGCAATCATAAAGGATGTGAACCCACTGTCGATGGCTTCCTGGCCCAAAGATGGCCCTACCACTTCAGATTGGATAATGTCCGCAGAAGCAGGTAGTTTACCCGCACGCAACACGTTGGCAATATCCTTTGTCTCATTTACGGTGAAAGTTCCGGTAATCTCGGAACGGCCACCTGAAATGGGCCCTGAAGAAACGCCAGGGGCAGTATATACTTTATTGTCCAAAACAATAGCTATCCCGGTCTGGTTGTTGTAGGCATCTCCGGTAAGTGCTTCCCATTCCTTGGCGCCACGGGTGTTCATGGTCATGCTCACCGCAGGCTTGTTGAACTGGTCAAAGGTATCCTGTGCATCGGAAACCACATCACCGCTGATCCTGGGCACACCGTCCCTGTTGGATTTAAGCGCGTATAGATCCACCACTTCCACATCTTGGGCAGGTCTTTCCCAAAGGAATTTGGTGAATTGGATATCGTTGGGCAGCAATCTCTTGATCTCTGGCATTCTCAGGTACTTCCCGATCTCGGCCGTATCCGATACCATGGCCCTTGCAATGGCATGGCTACCTGGATTGGCAGGTATCAATTTGCCCAAAATCGGGTTGGCCTGAGGGGCAGTTTCCAAAGAATCTTGGGAAACATCCGAAAGCAAGGAATCAATCTCAGATTCTGGCTTGGATACCTCCTCTTTGGTTTGCTCAGGTTTCAGGATTTCTTTCAATCGCTCGTTGGCGGACACCAAGAAGGTTCCCAAACTTGGATTGCTTTGGGGATAGGTTTCCCAAAACTCCAATTGGGCCGTACTGGAAAGCAATTCCTGTGCACGGGCAATATCCCTTGCACCGGGCAGCTCCACCAAGATACGTCCGGAGTTCCCTTCCCTTTGGATATTGGGCTGGGTCACACCGAAACCATCGATACGCTCACGGAGTACTTCAAATGCAGAAACGATGGACTCGTCTATCTTTCTTCGGATAATGGGCTTTACCTCTTCATCACTCATTTGGAAATTGACATCATCGCTAAGCCCTTTGTTGGCAAAGATATCCGGGGAAGCCAATTTGGTTTCGCCCTTGATCTTGTCAAATGCATCAAAAAATAGTTCCAAATAGGTTTGGTCGCTATTGGTCGATGCCACATCGGCATCGGCCAACGCCTTGTTGAAAACGGGGTTCTTGGTATTGTTCGCCAAACCTTTCAAAATATCCTTCACGGAAATCTGCAAGGTGACGTTGATACCGCCCTTAAGGTCAAGACCTTTGTTCAACTCTTTTTTCTTGGCATCCTCATAGCTGGTAAAACCCAGAACAGAGTTGTCACTGATAGAGTCCAGATACGATGCCTCTAAAGCTTCACGCTTTGCCACATAATCTTCCTCAGCTTCCGAAATTTGGCTAACTGCGTAAGCCTCAGCATCCTTCTCCAACTTACTTGTGATGAAGGTAAAGGATAGCTGATAGATGCTCACCAAGCCAAAAAGGATCGCGAAAAGCCTTACAAGTCCTTTATTTTGCATTGATTATTAAATTTTTAGATGTTTTCTTAAACAGCGTGCAAATATATCATTTCCGATAAGATTTGACAATAGAAATTGATTGAATTGCAAATACGCCTCAGCATTGGTTGGTAAAAACAAAATTGTCATTCCGAATCCGATACGGTTCCCATCAACATTCTTTTGGGATTTACCGCCGTTCAAACCCGAAATGACAATCTTTTGGTCAATTTGATCGGATTATACTTGGAGCAATCCGTTGGTCTTTTTAACTCCTTCGGCACTTTCCTGCATTTTGGCCTTTTCGGCATCGGAAAGTTCGATCTCAACAATCTGCTCGATACCGTCCTTGCCCAAGATCACAGGTACACCGATACAGATATCGGAAAGACCATATTCCCCGTCCAGCATGGTGGAACATGGGAACATTTTCTTTTGGTCGCAGACGATGGCCTGTACCATTGATGAAACTGCTGCTCCGGGAGCATACCAAGCACTGGTACCCAAAAGCTTGGTCAACGTGGCGCCGCCCACCTTGGTCTCTTCCACTACCCATTCCATTTTCTCTTCGGAAAGGAACTCGGAAACTTTTACACTGTTCCTGGTTGCATGACCAATAAGGGGAACCATGCCCACATCACTGTGGCCACCGATCACCATACCGTCAACATCTGAGATAGGGGCACCAAGAGCCTCTGCCAATCTATATTTGAAACGGGCACTGTCCAATGCACCCCCCATACCAATGATCTTGTTCTTTGGCAGGCCAGTGGCCTTGTGCACCAAATAGGTCATGGTGTCCATAGGGTTGCTCACCACGATGATGGTGGCATTGGGCGAATGCTCCAAAAGGCTTGTTGCCACGGTTTTTACGATGCCTGCATTGATCCCGATAAGTTCTTCACGGGTCATTCCCGGCTTGCGGGGAATCCCCGAGGTAATCACTGCCACATCACTGTTGGCCGTTTTACCATAATCGTTGGTGCTTCCTGTGATCTTGGTATCAAAGCCCATAAGCGACGCGGTCTGCATCAGATCCATCGCCTTTCCTTCAGCATATCCTTCCTTGATATCCAACAAAACCACTTCCGAGGCAAAATTTTTCATTGCTATGTATTCTGCACAGCTAGCTCCTACTGCGCCTGCTCCAACTACGGTAACTTTCATTTGTATAAGTTTAAATTTTAACGCTCAAAAATAAGGCATTTCACTTAGAAAAAAGCTGACTTACACCAGTTTTAATGTATCGATTTTGCAAATGTCCCCGAATATTCGACCCCATAAATGTTAAGGAAACGAACCATTCATCGAAGAAATCCTTTTTTCTTCATTTTTTGAAATAACGGACGCAATAGTTTCCTACAAAACAGCGTTCTCTAAGTCCCAAAATCATTTTAACCTACTGACCTATGAAAAAGCTCTTTTCATTGTTGTCCATCATAGGCATAATTGCCGTAAGCAACTGTAGCCGCGTTCCAGAGAACAATGACCCCATTTTGGGCATCTGGGCAAAAACTGAATCTTCCACCATTGAAAACAAGGGTACCGAAACAATCCGTGAAGAATGGATCTTCAACGATGTTTATCTGGGCAGATACCAGAGCTACTCCAATTCAAAACTAGTTTTTTATACCGATTTTAAATGGTCCGTTGAAAATGGGACCTACACCATTATATATGGGGATCCCCAGGTGACCGATGTCAAGGTCAACCTGATGGAAGCCCAAAATCCTGAAATTTTAGCCCTAGGGAACGGCGCGGTCTTCGCCACTAGGGAGTGAACCTGAAGACCAACATATATGAAAATAGTGGGCCTCGACAAATGTCGGGGCCCACTTTATTTTGGCTGTTCGGTTGGTGATACTATCTAAATCCAAAGTTCAGACCAAAGGTAAAGGTGCTGAACTCGGCAAAGTTATATTCCGCATTGATCCTGAAGAATCCCAGCTTCAGCTTGGTACCCAAATTGGCATTCACACCACTGGCCTTTTTGGAAATGGAAAAAGGGTCCACGACTGTTTCGGAAAAGAACGGGCCATTGGCCTGATAGGTTCCCAAAACATCGATATCAGATTTACCCGTGATATAGCCCAGACCTCCATAAAAGTTGATCACGGGAATATTTCGGGTGGAAACCACGGCACTGAAGTTCCAGGTCTTGAACGATGCATCGATACGCTGGTCGCTGCCCGCAATGACGTCAGAATCCGTGAAATCATACTCGCCATTGAGATTGGTATACCCAATGACCGCCGAAATGGCAACTGGCAATAGTTTATCGGCCGGGAGCAACTTGGTAAAATCGTATTGGACACCGGCACCGAACAATCCCAATTTGACATTATCATCGTCAAATTTCATCTTGGGCAAGAAACGGGCCTTCACTTCCAACCCTTTGATAAGCCCCACACTTCCTTGGAGATATCCGGAGGGTACGAAATTGAGATTTTCGGAAGCCAATCCCGAAGGGAGTTCAAAGGTGCTGCTAAAGAGGGTAGTTTCGTCCTCAACAAAGACCTCGACCCCCTCAATATCGCCAAGAGCCGTGGAAACCAAACGTGCCTGCCCCGGATTTTGGACAAAGTCCAAATTTTCATATTCTGCCGGATCAAGCATAAAGGCTTTTTTGTCATCCTTGTTCTTGAATCCTGTCATGTTTCCCACGATGGATATCTCAAACCCGCCCAAGGGCTTGGAATCGGCACTGTTGTACCATCCTGTGGAGATACTGTAGATGGCCGCTTCGGAAACAGGAGCCAAATAGGCATTAGCATAACGCTCCGCATCGTTGACCCCGGAAACGAAAATGTCATTCAAATCTTGGGCCTTGCCGAAAGTTACTCCCAACAAAGCTGTGAGCAGTATGATTTTCTTCATTTTGTAAAATTTTTCCTTAAAACTAAAAAACTCGCCTTGTTGGGGCGAGTTTTTGTTGTGAAATAACCGTTATCTATGCATCTATGTTGGCATAGACGGCATTTTTTTCAATGAATTCCCTCCTTGGCGGCACCTCGTCCCCCATCAGCATGGAGAAGATACGGTCCGACTCGGTAGCGTTGTCAATGCTGACCTGTCGAAGGGTCCTGAACTCTGGATTCATGGTGGTGTCCCACAATTGTTCCGCGTTCATTTCCCCAAGACCTTTGTACCGTTGGATACCTGCCCCACCGTTCATAGAGGCCACTATTTCATCGCGTTCCTTATCATTCCACGCATAGCGTTTCTTGGTTCCTTTCTTTACCAGATACAAGGGTGGCGTGGCAATGTAGACGTGTCCGGCCTCTATCAATTCCCGCATATAGCGGAAGAAGAAGGTAAGGATCAAGGTTTCAATGTGGCTACCATCCACGTCGGCATCACACATGATGACCACTTTGTGGTAACGGAGCTTGTCCAAATTCAGTGCCTTGCTGTCCTCTTCGGTACCAATGGTAACTCCCAACGCTGTGTAAATGTTCTTGATCTCTTCGTTTTCAAAGACCTTGTGCTGCATGGCTTTTTCAACGTTCAAAATCTTACCACGCAAAGGCAAAATGGCCTGAAAATTTCGGTCCCTACCTTGTTTGGCCGTTCCGCCCGCAGAGTCACCCTCCACTAGGAACACTTCGCATTTGGTCGGGTCCTGTTCGGAACAATCCGAAAGTTTTCCGGGCAGTCCGCCCACGCTCATCGGGTTTTTGCGCTGTACCATTTCACGGGCCTTGGCGGCGGCATGTCTGGCCTGAGCAGCCAATTTTACCTTCTCCACGATCAGCTTGGCATCTTCGGGGTGCTCTTCCAAGTAGTCGGTCAACATTTCGGACACGGCCTGACTTACGGCACTGGTCACTTCACGGTTGCCCAGCTTGGTCTTGGTCTGACCTTCGAACTGTGGTTCGGCCACTTTAACTGAAACAATGGCGGTAAGTCCTTCACGGAAGTCATCCCCGGAAATTTCAAACTTTAGTTTGTCCAACATACCGGAATTGTCGGCATATTTTTTCAAGGTGGTGGTCAATCCCCTCCTGAATCCTGAAAGGTGAGTCCCTCCTTCGTGGGTGTTGATGTTGTTCACATAGGAATGAAGGTTCTCGGTATAGCCTGTGTTGTACACCATGGCCACTTCCACAGGAATTCCGTTCTTCTCCCCTTCCATGGAGATGACGCTTTGGGTAAGGGGCTCCCTGTTCCCATCCAAGAATTTGATGAATTCCTTCAATCCTTCTTCGGAATGGAAAGTTTCGGAAATGAACTCTCCTTTGTCGTCCTTGTTCCGCTTATCGATAAGTGTGATAGTTATCCCTTTGTTCAAATACGACAACTCCCGCATTCTGTTCGCCAAAGTCTCATAATTGTACTCTGTGGTCTGGGTAAAGATGGTATCATCCGGTATGAAGGTCACAATGGTACCGGTCTCGCTACTATCCCCCACACTTTTTACAGGATATAGGGTCTTGCCCCTTTCATATTCCTGTTCCCAGATTTTTCCGTCCCTATAAACCGTTGCTTTTAGGTGTATTGAAAGAGCATTGACCACAGAAACCCCCACACCGTGGAGTCCACCTGAAACCTTATAGGAATCTTTGTCAAATTTTCCACCGGCCCCGATCTTGGTCATGACCACTTCAAGGGCAGAAACACCTTCCTTTTTGTGCAGATCGACAGGAATACCCCGTCCGTTGTCTTTTGTGGTGATGGAATTGTCCTCGTTGATGATGACCTCAATGGTGTCACAGTAACCGGCCATGGCCTCATCGATGGAGTTGTCCACCACTTCATATACCAAATGGTGCAACCCCCTGACCCCTACATCGCCAATATACATGGAAGGTCTCATACGCACGTGTTCCATGCCCTCCAGGGCCTGGATACTATCCGCCGAGTAATGTTTCTTGTTCGCTTCTTCGCTCATATATTCTTAGTATTTGCCTTGAATTTTTCAAATCCTACAAATATAAGGAATACCCAGTGGAATTAGGTGGTTGGGGCAGAACGAACCCCCTAAGTTATCAACAAAATCTGTGGAAAACGGAGGCCAATCCCAATGACGGGGAACATGGCCCAACCACCAACGAAAAGCCCCTCGTCGAAGGGGCTTTTCTGACTAATTGAAAATGAAACAAAACTACATTTCCTGCTCCATATCGTTGGTTGGTTATTACCGGTCGGTTTATTTCACGTAAGCATCGGCATGTACTTTGGCAACGGCCCTTCCCGACGGGTCGTTCATGTTTTTAAAGGCTTCGTCCCACTCCAGTGCTATCCTTGTGCTACAGGCCACTGAAGGTTCTTGTGGAACGCTCAACGCAGCTGCGTCCGAAGGGAAATGGCTTTCAAAAATGGAACGGTAGTAATACTCTTCTTTGGTCGTAGGCGTCTGTATCGGGAACTTGAAGTGGGCGTTCTGCAATTGCTCATCGGTCACTTCCTCCTGCACCATGGATTTAAGGGTATCTATCCAGCTGTACCCTACTCCATCGGAAAACTGCTCCTTTTGTCTCCAGGCCACACTTTCAGGAAGATAGGATTCAAATGCTTTTCGTACGACCCATTTTTCCATGCGTTCCCCGTTGATCATTTTGTCCTTTGGGTTGATCCGCATCGCCACATCCATGAACTCCTTGTCCAAAAATGGGACCCTGCCCTCTATTCCCCATGCTGCCAACGATTTATTGGCCCTGAGGCAATCGTACATATGGAGTTTGTCCAACTTGCGTACGGTCTCTTCGTGGAAATCCTTTGGACTTGGAGCCTTGTGGAAATACAGGTAGCCCCCAAAAAGCTCGTCTGCGCCCTCGCCGGAAAGCACCATTTTGATACCCATCGACTTGATGACCCTTGCCATCAAATACATCGGCGTGCTCGCCCTGATGGTGGTGATATCGTAGGTCTCCAAGTTGTAGATGACATCTTTGATGGCATCCAATCCTTCCTGAATGGTGAACTTTATCTCGTGGTGTATGGTCCCAATGTGCTTGGCCACTTTTTGGGCTGCGGCCAAATCAGGAGAACCTTCCAACCCCACTGAAAAGGAATGCAATTGGGGCCACCAGGCATCGGTGGTATCCCCGGACTCAATCCTTTTTTGGGAATATCTTTTGGCGATGGCCGAGGTCACGGAAGAGTCCAATCCCCCGGAAAGCAACACCCCATAAGGCACATCGGACATCAACTGCCGGTGCACAGCGGCCTCCAAGGCCACTTTGATCTCTTCAATGCTGGTCTCGTTTTCCTTGACGGCATCGTATTCCATCCAATCCCTTTGGTACCATCTCTTGAACTCGCCATCCGAACTGTGCAAATAGTGTCCGGGAGGGAAAAGTTGGATCTTGGAACAGGTACCTTCCAAGGCCTTCAATTCGGAGGCCACATAGAAAGTACCGTTCTTGTCCCACCCGATATACAACGGAATGATCCCCATGTGATCGCGGGCGATGAAATATTCGTCTTTTTCACTATCGTATATGGCAAAACCAAAAATGCCGTTCATTTCATCAATGAAATCCACCCCCTTTTCCTGGTAGAGCGCCAAAATGACCTCACAGTCGGATTGGGTCTTGAAGCTGTATTTCCCTTCGAACTGCTTTCTGAGTTCTTGATGGTTATAGATTTCACCATTGGCGGCCAACACAAGTTTTCCATCGGCACTCAACAAAGGCTGTTTCCCTGAGGCCGGATCCACGATCGCCAACCTTTCATGGGCCAAAATGGCCCTGTCATCCGAATAGATCCCACTCCAATCCGGCCCTCTATGCCTCACTTTTTTGGACATTTCCAATAATTGGGGCCTCAACACTTCCGTGCTTTCCTTCACATCAAATGCGCAAACAATTCCACACATAAAAATATAGTTTATAACAATTTTGATACAAAAATGAATATTCAAGTTTTAAAATAAAACCATAAAATTCATTTTAATTACATTTTTATAATTTTAAATAGCAGAACGTATCCTTTTGATACTTTTTAAGTAAAAGAACATATCAATCCGAAGCATTCTGTAAGGTTCTTCAATTTTAACGTCTTTTTATACAAACAACATTGAATTAATTCTAGTTTTGAAAACAACTAAAATCACAATCATGAAAAATCTATTTTTACTGACATTCTTTGCCTTTGCGATGGTTTGCTCCACAGAAGCCACTGCCCAGAAGTTCAGCGGTCTGGACAAAAGCCCTATGGACATCGCTTCTTATCCTGCCAGTTACAAGGAGGCCGATAAGTCCGTCCGTGTCATCTACAGCCGCCCACAATTGAAAGGCCGTAGCCTGGAAGACCTAGCCCCTGAGGGTAAGGTTTGGAGAACCGGTGCCAATGAGGCCACTGAGGTGACTTTTTACAAAGATGCCACTGTAGGTGGAAAGTCTATCAAAGCGGGCACCTATGCTTTGTTCACCATTCCTGGGGAAAACGAGTGGACCGTGATCCTAAACAGCAACCTGAACCAATGGGGAGCTTACTCCTATGACAGTGAAGGTGACGTAGCTAGGATTCCTGCTACGGCCAGCACTGATGACGAGGAGCTTGAGGCTTTTTCCATTGCTTTTGAAGATGATGGAAAAATGGTCATGGGATGGAGCACTACACGGGTTTCACTTCCGATCAGCTTCTAATAAAGATTATTTGATATGAAAAAGCGGGGAATTCCCCGCTTTTTTATTTTACCCTAATACCATTCAAAAAAACCTGCTCCGCCTTTAAACTTGGGATATTTTCCATAGGAACGGTCATGATATCATCGCTCAGGATAACAAAATCTGCAAGCTTGCCCGGCTCAATGCTTCCTTTCTCGTTTTCCTCAAAGTTGGAATAGGCCGCCCAAAGGGTCATTCCCCTCAGGGTCTCTTCCCTGGAGAGGGCATCCTTCATTTGGAATCCTCCTTCCGGATACTGTTCTTGGTCCTGTCTGGCCACTGCGGCATAAAATGTCAGGAAAGGACTTACCTGTTCCACGGGAAAATCGGTTCCCAAGGCCACGATCCCTGCTTTTTCCAACAATGTTTTGTAGGCATAGGCGCCCTTGACCCGATCGGGGCCCAACCTGTCCCCTGCCCAATACATATCGCTGGTAGCATGCGTGGGTTGCACCGATGGAATGATCCCGTCTTCAAAATAATCGAAATCCTGTGGCGACACCACTTGGGCATGTTCCACTTTCCACCGACGGTCTTCCTTGCCCTGCAATGCCTTTTGATAGGCCCTGAGCACGACCACGTTGGCAGAATCGCCAATGGCATGGGTGTTCATTTGATAGTCAGAGGCGGCAATACGTTCGGCCAAGGCACCGATTTCTGCCACAGGGGTGACCATGGCCCCATAATGTCCATCTTGATCGGTATAAGGAGCTTTTAATGCAGCTCCCCTAGATCCCAAGGCCCCATCCCCATATACTTTTATGGAGCGGACGTTCAATTTATCCGTTTTGATGATTCCTTTCTTCAAAAAATGGTCCAGATTGTCCGGAGTGTTGGAAACCATAGCGTATATCCTTATGGACAAATCCCCGGCTTGCTGTAAGCTATCGATCAGTTCGATGGTGCCCCTGCCCAAACCTGCATCATTGACCGTGGTGAGACCATAATCCAAACATATTTGTTCCGCATCTTTCAGGGCTTGGATCTGTTGTTCCTTGGTGGGTTGCGGGATAACGGCATCCACGAGTCCCATGGGATTGTCCACTAAAACACCAGTGATCGCCCCATTCTTCTTCACTATTTCGCCTCCATCCATTTGGGTTTCCATGGTTATCCCTGCCAGGTCCAGTGCCTTTTGGTTCACCAGATAGGCATGCCCATCAATTCGTTCCAAAACCACGGGGATGTCCGGAAACAGTTCATCAAGTTTGTCCTTGGTCGGAAATTCCTTTTCTTCCCAATCATTTTGATCCCAGCCCCTACCTCGGATGTAACTAGAGGGGCGTTCTTTTTGGAAAGCGTCCACTTTGTCCAGAATTTCATCAAAACTTGAAGTGCCCACCAAATCCACTACTTGCTGGTTCAGTCCAAGTCCATAAAAATGGCAATGGGCGTCGATGAGTCCCGGTACCACTGTCTTCCCTTGAGCATCCAGCAATTCCTTGGCCTGGTATTTTTTCTGGAGGGCCTCGCTTTCTCCCACTTCCAGAAACTTCCCGTCCTTGATGGCCACGGCACTTGCCGTGGAGAATTCTTCATCCACCGTATGGATATTGGCATTGTTAACGATCATGTCCACTTCTTCCTTGGAATTGCAGGCCAGCAAAAGAGGGAGTACTATAATTGAAAGGATTTTTTTCATTCTTGATGGTTTCTTCAAAAATAGAAAATATGAAAAAAGAAAAGGATGGATTTTTAGGCTATTCACTATTTCTCCCTGGAAAGTCCAAGAGATGTCAGAACAATATACGATTTCTTGCTTTTTTAAGAATTTCACTTCGTTATTATTATTATTTTTCAGGACATATTATATAGCTAATTCAAACATGTCAGTTTCTTCCTATTTCTCCCTATTGGGAGGAGTTGAGCCTATTGGTGAGTTCATACTTCAGACCGCTGTTCCTAGCGAGCTGAACCTACTCCACTATATATTTATCAGTATTTCACTTTTAGGGGCATGCACAGGAAGTTACCTTATCGCTCTTAAGAAAGGACATAATGTACACATGGGCATTTTCATGATTGCCATCTCTGCGATTCTCCTTGAGCTTACACTGTTGTGGTGGGACGGGGTAATGCATATCCCAAAAATTCCATTTTATTCCAGTATTTTGTTCTTATTGGGACCTTCCCTTTTCTTATATATGGAAGGAAAAGTTTATCCCCTCAAAAAAATCAAAGCCCGAAAAGCAGCACTTTACTTTGGCCCCTTCTTGATGAGTATGCTGTTATTGCTGATTTTGACAAACACCAATGACATTACTCCAAGTCATGGATTCAAAAAACTGGGAGAACAATTGCTTAACAATGCCTATGTCAAGAGTCTATATTTTGCTTTTTTTCTGTTCTTGATTATCAGACAATATGTACATTACAGAAAACGTCTTGAAAAAATGGACCGGAACTGGGCAAAAATGCTGATTTCATTTTTTTCCGCCATATTTATCATATCAGCTACAAGGGCCTTGTTCGAACATGAACTTTCATTCGAACACATCACACGTTACATTATTGCCTATTTCTTTTCAGTGTTCATCATCATGATTTCGTTCCTGTTATACCTTTTACCAACAATTATTACTGAGCCGCTGGCAGTTCGCATTGATAAAAACCAAATAAGGGAAAAATACCACAACTCAGGACTCACCATTGCCATGGCCCAAACCTTAAAAGGGCAGCTCATCGATGCCATGGACGATAAACTCTTTTTGGACCATACCCTATCCCTGGAAACTTTGGCCAAAAAGCTCAATACAGACCGTTACAGTCTATCCCAGGTCATCAACCAAGAGTTCAATAAAAATTTCTATGAATTCATAAATGATTATCGCATTGAGGAATGCATTGCATATATTGATCAAAACCCATCACAAACAGAATCCATTACCGACATCATCTACGAGTCTGGCTTCAACAATAAGGTCTCCTTCTACAAGGCTTTCAAGAAGCGAAAAAAGGTCACTCCAGCACAATACATCAAGAGTTTAAATGAGTGATATCGCGCCATGAACACTCCGTCTTCCAATGTTAAAGTTTAGCATTTAATTTCTATAATTTATTGATATTCAATTTTTTATATTTAAGTAAATGTTAATATCCGTCGGTAAACCATAAATCTAGGTCGGATACAAACCTCTTGCCATCACCACTCCATTATTTTACGCCCGATTAAGATTAGCTCGGTCATTTTTCAAAACATTATGGGCTTAGTCTCATTTGTTTTTTTGGATTAGTCACCCTATAAAAAATTGGCCGGCTTTTCTTGATCAAAAACTAATTCAAAATGATTCTATTAACTAACACTCAAATTAAATGAGAACAAAAACAAAAGTATTATTAGCACTTTTGATGGCATTTGTGGTGCATCTATCGTCCGCGCAGGAAAAAGCGATTCGCGGTACGGTTACAGATGAGAACGGATCACCACTGCCAGGCGTGAACGTAGTAGTAAGGGGGACCACCAGTGGTACCCAAACCGATTTTGATGGTAACTACACCTTGCAGGCAGAAGTTGGACAAACACTTGTCTTCTCCTATTTGGGCCAAAAAGAGGTCAGGATAACTGTAGGAGCCCAAAGTACCATAAACGTACAGATGGAAGAAGATGCCCAAGCTTTGGAAGAAGTCGTTGTGGTTGGTTATGGTGTACAGAAAAGAAAGGAAATTACAGGGGCCATTGCGAGTGTCTCTGGAGGCGATATCCAAGGTTTGGTGACGCCCAGTTTCGAAAGCCAGTTGGCCGGTAGGGCCGCTGGTGTCCAGATAACCACCAACACTGGTATCATTGGGGAGGCCCCAAGAATCAGGATCAGGGGTCTGGGCTCCATAGGTTCAGGAACATATCCTTTGGTTGTTGTGGACGGTATTCCTGTCATTACTGGGGATACGGGTGGTTATGCCTCAACCAACGCACTAAGCAGTATCAACCCCAATGACATTGAATCTTTTGAGATTTTGAAAGACGGTGCCGCAACAGCCATCTACGGTTCGCGGGCTGCCAATGGGGTCATCTTGATCACCACCAAAAAAGGGAAGAAAGGCACTGCTCAAGTTAGCTATAATGTGGTGACCGGTTTTGCATCTCCGATCAAAACCTTTGACCTGTTGAACACTTCCCAGTTCTTGGAAATAGCAAACGAAAAGCGGACCAACAGGGGCCAAGCTCCTTGGGCCATTGGAAGTGACTATGATACCGATTGGCAAAAAGCGGTACTCAGATCAAGTGCGCTCCAAATGGACCATAACCTATCCGTAAATGGTGGAACAGACAAAACCAAATATTTCTTGTCCCTTGGTTTTACCGACCAAGACGGTGTGGCTCTGCCCAACAATTTAAAGCGACACAGTATCAGAACCAACCTCGAACATGATGTCTTCAATTGGTTGACTGTTGGAGGAAACGTTGCGGTCACCAGAAATGAGTTCAACGGATTGAATACAGGAGGAAACTCACTTTCAGGTAACATCTTCAATGCCACAAGGCAGCTCCCGAACATTCCCATCTACGATCCGAACAACCCCACCGGGTTCAACCTTTCTCCAGATGGAAGCGTAGTGGGCCAATGGGACAACACCGATCCTGTGGGAGATAACATCTCCAACATTGGCTATGTATTGGCCAACAATAAATTCCAATCCAAAGAGAACAATACCTTGGTCAGCGTCTTTGGAGATGTAAAATTGCTGGAGGGCCTTACCTATAGGTTCCAGGCCAGTGCCAATAATACTCTTACCTCAGGGTTTTTGTACTACAGCCCAATCCATGGCGACGGTCGTGGATCCAATGGTAGGTTACAGAACAACAATACAGATTTTCTACGCTGGAACACCCAAAACATAATCAATTACAATACCAGTATCGCCGATGCACATAACATTGCCTTGACTGCGGTCATGGAATTCCAAAAGGATAGGGTACAAAGCTTTTTTGGAACCGGTACCGATTTGTTGGATGAGTTCTACAACAAAAACTTGGTAACTGGGGCCTATGGTACCCAAACATCAGGTGGTAGCGTTACCGAAAACGGTATCAGCTCCTATGTAGGTAGGATCAGCTACAATTTCAAGGAAAGGTATTTTTTGCAAGGATCTATACGTAGGGATGGTATCTCCAAATTGAGCAAGGCCACCCGTTGGAACAACTTTACCGGGTATTCTGCTGGTTGGAACATTGCCAACGAGGAATTTTTCAGTGGCTTGAACCCCACCATTTCCCTTTTCAAACTTAGGGGATCTTACTCTGAAGTAGGAAACACCGACATCGGCAGCTATCCCTACTTGGGATTGACCTCGGCTTCCCAATACGGTACTTTGAACGGTATCGCATTTACACAGTTCGGTAACGACCAATTGTTGTGGGAGACCAGTAAAAAGACTGATTTTGGTGCTGACTTAGGCTTCTTTAACGACAAGTTGACCTTCAGTTTCGATTACTACAAAAACGATATTGACGGTCTGATCCTTGATGTCCCAGTACCACACTCACTTGGGGTTCCTGACAACAGGATCAAGAAGAACATTGGATCCATGAAGAACGAAGGTCTTGAATTCTCTGTCAACTATACTCCCTTCAATACGGAGAACTTCAGCTGGAATGTTTCAGCCAACTTGACTCTGGATAAAAATACCGTGACCAGTATTCCTGATGGACAGGATATCATTGGAGGTACTTCTACCAACACCAATATCGCTCCCAACTTGATCATCAGGGAAGGGGAATCCATCAACTCTATCTACGGACATAGGTATTGGGGCGTCAACCCAGCCAATGGAAACCCGGTTTACTACAAAGCTGATGGTTCTTTGGTACAAGGTAACATACCTACACAGACCTATTTTGTGTTCGACCCCAACAATCCTGAAGATCTATCAGAAGCTTCGAGTTTGAGTGCTGCCGATGATAAGTTCATCCTTGGAACCTCATTGCCTACCTACTATGGTTCTGTAATCAACAGGTTCACCTATAAAGGCTTCGATTTTAGTTTCATGTTCCGTTACAGTGGTGGCAACCATGTGTTCAATGCCACCCGAAGGGATTTGGTGACCCAGAACTTCAACAACAACTCTACAGAGATTTTGGGAAGATGGCAAAGTCCTTCAGAGCCTGGAGATGGAATGACACCTATGCTCTATGCTAGTAGCAACACCTTTACCAACCTAACCGGACATGCTACCACTAGGTTCTTGGAAAAAGGTGATTTCATCAGCTTGGACAACATCACTTTGGGTTATAAACTGCCCACAAATGTGACCGAAAAGTTGAAACTGAACATGGTGAGGTTCTTCATCCAAGGACAGAATCTTTTGACCATTACAGACTACAAGGGCCTAAACCCTGAAATGGAATCCAGTGGTGTAGACATCAACGGTACACCAAGATCAAAAGTACTTTCCGTAGGTCTAAATGTTAATCTATAATTCTAAAAAATGAAAAAGATATTCAAATACATCACCCTTTCCGTTTTTGGGATTAGCGTGATTTCATGTTCTGACGAAACTGTTCTGGACCTGAGTCCTATCAATAACATCTCGTTGAACGATGCCTTCTCATCCCCCTCTTTGATCGAAAGTTCAGTGAACGGGATGTACAATGCCGCGGCCATTGGCCAGTACAACTCGACCAACCCCAACGGTGGTCGTGGATATATTTGGGGGGCTGCTTTCGTACAACAAGGTGACAACAGGGGAGAAGATGTGGTGAACACTGCCACCTTCTACCAATTGACCTATACGGCCACATACGACCCAACAACAGCGAACAACGTTTACTATTGGATCGATGGTTATCGTTTGATCAACAGGGCCAACTTGGTCATCGAAGGAGTTACCACTGCTGCCGAAGCCGGTATCATCACCCAAGATGTGGCCAATGATTACATTGGTCAGGCCAAGTTTTTGCGTGCCATTACCCATTTCGAGTTATTGGTCCACTTTGCAAGACCTTATAACTTTTCCGCTGGAGCTTCACATCCTGGAATTCCCTACAGGGAAGTGGGAATCGATACACAGGCTGAAATCGACTCTGAAATCGTCAAGGGAAGAAACACCGTTGCCGAAGTTTACGAAAAGGTATTGCAGGATTTGGACGATGCCGAAAGCTTGATTACCAACACTAGTTTGACCAAAGCTTCCGCAAATGCAGCCATTGCTTTCAAAACAAGGGTTTACCTACACATGCGCGATTGGGACAATGTAATCACGGAAGGAAACAAACTCAATGGCAGCTATGAAATGGAGGATTCTCCAAATGGTCCTTTCATCAACAGCTATGACAATTCTGAATCCATATTCTCATTGACCCAGGCCGCTACGTTGAACCCTGGTGTGAATGCCGCTTTGGCTTCGCAGTACAACCGAAGAAGATTGGTGGCCATTAGCCCCATCATCTGGAGAGATCCTAGCTGGTTGGCAGACGATTTGCGCCGTGAGGACAATTCAACTCCAACAGATGTAGGCACAGGTATGGTGTTCACCGCTGGTGGTGCCAAATTTACCTTGAAATACAAAGACGGGGTCAACTACACCGACGCTTCTCCTGTAATCCGTTATGCTGAAGTAGTGTTGAACATGGCCGAGGCGCAAGCCAGAAAGGCTGCTCCAGACCTTCCTGCTTCATTGGGCCTTTTGAACCAGGTAAGGGATAGGGCTTTGGCAGATCCTGCCACTCAATCCTATGTCCTTGCCGACTTTGCCAATGCCACCGAATTGGTAGGTGCCATTTTGAAAGAAAGAAGGATCGAGTTCGTGATGGAAGGCAGAAGATGGTCGGACATCCATAGACTTCAAGGTGATGATATGCATCCTATTGCCGGAATACCTCAAAAGGTAGCCAATGGAACACCTGCAGCCGACTTGTACACGCTGGGAACTGCATACGATGGTCCTTACGGTGTACCTGCTGTTCCTTATGCTGATTTCAAGTTTATTTGGCCAATACCCCAAGTGGAGGTGAATGCCAATCCAACTCTGGCAGAACAACAAAACCCAGGTTGGTAATCCCAACCCCTTAAATAAATTTAAAAACCCGTGGGCTTCCCCACGGGTTTTTTATTTTGTCAGTGGAATAAGCCGTTGCAGTTCTTGTCTAAAATTTGTCAATTCAGGCAGTTTTTGAATGATAAGCTATATCGAAAACCAGAATTTGAAGCCTAAAACCGGAGGCTAGCTCAAATCTTTAATTCACAACATGAAAATCCTCTGCATTGCAATCCGATTGACGGCACCAAAAGAAGTCTTTAGGCACAAAGGGGAGATTATTAGCTTAAAAATCAAATTTATAGGACACCCCTGCCAAAGCCTGAAAGCCCTGCACCCTGAAATTGGCCCAGTTTTGGTAATTGTTATTGGCGATATTGGAAGCCTTCACAAAAATGGAAAGTTGTTCGTTCAACCGATACCCAACATGTGCGTTGACATCAAAAAAACCGTCCAAGGTCACGATGGTCGATGGAAATTCAGAAGGTGATGCACCATCAATGGCCTGTGATATCAAGTCGTCCCTTTCACCCACATAGAACAGATTTGCCCCCATGTACCATTGATCGGTAATCTGGTAATCCATGAACAATGACCCTTTAATGGAAGGTAGGTTCCACGCAGGATTGTCCGTTTCGGTATCATAGTCATAAAATTCCGCATTCACTCCCAAGGTAAAGTTGCGGTTGATATCGATATTGATTTCCCCGAACACACCCAAGGTCTTCATATCGTCATAAAACACCTGAAAGGAATTGCCATAATAATAGCTTTTATCATCATCCCTGATATTGATCGGGTTCAACAAAAACAAGGGTCTTCTGTTCTCTGCAGTATAGGAGCCCTTGATATTGTACCCAACATTGGACATCAACTGGCCTTTTAAACCTAAATAGCCTTCATATTGCTGATCGGTGGGGAGAATATCCAAGGTCGGTGACACGTAAGGATTATCATCCACAAAATCGTGATACGAGTTTTGCTTCAATTCCCCCTCTATTCCCCCATAGGCAATCACATTTTCATCCAAAAGACGGTAGGAAGCGGTCACGGCCGGATAGATATAAAAATTGCTGTCACTGTTTTCGGTGTCAAGACCATACACAATGTTCGCTCCCAGATTGAGGGTAAGATCATCACGCAGGATGAGTAGACTTGGGGTCACCCCGGCCTGAAGATGGCTATAATTGATCTCCCCTGTATTGGTCGTATTGTTCAATGATGCGTTTTTGAAATTTCCGCCCACATAATCCAACTTGGCGGAAATGGTGATCAGTTCCTCGGTAACGGGCAGTTCCAAGGTCGGGTTAAGTACCAAGCGATTTTCCGCGGATTCCGTGGCATCCCAAAAACGCCTCAAGAGGATGTTCCCTTGCTTGAAAAAGGAATCCTCCATGTTCAAATGGGCCTTTGCCTCGGCATTGAAATAATTTTGTTGTTCGTCCATGGAGGCAACAAGATCATCGCTATACACGTCGTTCTCTATCCCGTACCAGTTGTACAGTTGGTGTTGGAGCCCCACACTGGCGCCCCAATCCATATATCTGTCCCTTTTGGCATAGGACGCATCAAGTTTTGTATCGTAAAAATCCGTGTCCAAGGGAGTGGAATCCAAATCACCCCTTGATGAATTGTGGGTCAGGCCAAAATCCAACAAATCCTCTCCCCTGTTGAACTCCCTGCTGGTATAAAAATCCACCAAGGCATTGTTATAGTTGCCCAGCCCTACCGAAGCATACGAATTGTACAGCGTGGGTGGCGGGGTCTTCTTCACTCCCGATGCCTTTCCCTTGGCCGGGGTAAAGGTGGAGGCCACCGGAACGGAAAAAATACTGTAATCTATCTTCTTTTTTTGAAGTACGATGGAATCGTTCAGGTTGGGTGCCGATTTGATCTTGAAAGCATCTGAAACGGTCGGGGAATACGGTTTCACCACCGTTACCGTCTCCGTGCCGATGTCATCGGTCTCCTGACCGAAAAGGGTTCCAAAAAGGCTCAAAAAAAGTAATGGAAATATATAGGTTCTCTTTTGCATGCTGTGTCTCGTTTAGTTTTCGTTGGGATCTACGGATGAATTGCTCTCAGCTTCCTTAGTCTTGATAATGGCCAGTTCGCTCTTGGCCTCGGTGACAATCTCATCATAATCCGAAAAATTGGAAATCACGCTTTCCAAAATGTACGTGGCCTGGAAGGCATCACCCAATTTGTAGAAATTTTTGGCCATGATCACCAACCCCTTTCCGGCCCATATTTTGTAGGCTGCATAATCTTTTGCCAGTTTTTGTACCGATGTGTTGGAGGCTTCAAAATCACCTTCCTTGTTCTTGAAATAGGCATCGTAGTACCACGCTTCGGCAGCGAGTTCCCCCGTAGCGATTTTCTTCACATCCTGATAGGCAGTCTTGGCCAGTGATTCATTTTCCGTGGCGATGGCCGATCGTGCAATCATGATCTGCGCATCACTCTTGATCCTATCATCGATCTTGGGGGCCTTCAATACCTTTTCGGCATAGGCTATGGTTTGCCCATAATCCTTCTGTCCATAATATCCCTTCATCAAATTGGATTGGGCAAAGGTCCTGTTCTCGGAAATATCGGCCGAGCTTTCCAATCGTTTCAGATAGGGAATGGCACTTTGATAATCCTGTTTTTCCACATAGATCTCACAGACACGGGTCAATGCCTGCTCGGTATATTCGCCGTTCCCGCCATCGGCCACGACTTTGTACCTTGGCAGGGCTTTGTCTTTTTGCCCTTTACCAAAATAGAGTTGGGCCAGTGCAAAATTGGCACTTCCGGAATGGAGACCATTCGGGAACTGTTTCAAATAGTCCTCGTAGCCCTTGATAGCCACATCGGTCTTGCCCTCTATCTGTTTCCTTTCCGCCGATTCAAAACTGGCATTGTCCAGTTCGGAGTCGGTCACCTCCACAAAATCCAGGTTTCTGGCCCATGCGGCATATTCGCTTACCCTGCCTTCGTCCACATAGACCAATTTGGCCGTGGCCACCGCCTGTTTGGCCTCTTGGGTGTTCGGATATTTCTGCACCACTTCCTTCAACTTGTCCAAAGCCTGTTGATTTCTACT
Organism: Flagellimonas hadalis; assembly: GCF_007785775.2. GTDB lineage: Bacteria > Bacteroidota > Bacteroidia > Flavobacteriales > Flavobacteriaceae > Flagellimonas > Flagellimonas hadalis. The sequence continues at coordinate 100,662 of NZ_VNIK02000006.1, read as the reverse complement.
GGCATTGTAGTGCACCAAACCTTGGCGCAACATGCCTTGGGGGGCAAACTTGCTCTTTGCATATTCGGCCACAAGACGGTCATAGGTCCGTAGTCCCAAATTCTCCTGATTGTCTTTGATATAGGAATTGCCGAGTTCAAAAAGGGCATCATCGCGCAGGGAAGAGTTGGGATAACGCTCCAAAAATTCGTTCAGTCCATCAATCTTGGCCGAGTTGTTGCCCAAAAATCCGTTGCTCAATGTTTTTTGAAACGCAGCATAGTCCCTTTCCGGTCCGTTCAACTTGGAAGATGCGTCGTAAGCGTTCATGGCCAACTGATATTTGCTGGTCACGAAGTAGCTGTCCCCCAAACGGAGGTACCCATCGTTCTTTCGGTCCTCATCAATGGCGTTGGAATTGACCACGTTCTTGAAATAGGCAATTGCATTGTTGTAATCCTTCAGCTTGAAGTAACAATAGCCCAGATTATAGTCCAGCTCTTCATATTCGGGCAATGCTTTGGATGCGGGAAGTTGCTGGAATTTCACAAAATCGACCAAGGCCTCCTCAAAACGGTTCAGACGATAGGCTGATTCTGCTTTCCAATATAGAGTCCTGGCCTCAAAAGTTGCGTTTTCGGCACTTTTCAGCGATTTGGAAAAACTTTCCAAGGCCGCTTCATAATCCCCATCAATAAAGAGTTCAATCCCTCGATAGTAGGCTACTTTCTGATAGGTTTCCTTACTCGCGTAGTTCTTGTTCTTCTCCAAAAGTTGCATGGCGCCTTCAAAATTTCGGGAAGTGATGTACGAATCCACCAAAAGTTCTTGGATCTCCATTTGGTTTTCATCCTTTGGATATTTCTCCAGATAGTTGGTCAAGACTTGTGGGACAGGTTCGTACGCATTGCCTATTTCGTAACTCAGCCTGGCGTAGTTGAGCATCGCATCTTTCTGTATCCCTGGACTGAAATCCATCTGTGAGGCATTTCGGAAAGCATTGAGCGCTTCGGATTTCTTGTCCAGCTTCAAATAGCATTCCGCCAAGTGATAGTATGCGTTCTGCGACACATTGTTGGATCCCCCAATAATCTTGTTGAACTGTTGGATGGCATTTTGGTAGTCCCCTTGCTTGTAGTGGCTGTACCCCAGTAAATAGTAATCGGTGTTGTTGAACTTGCCTCTTTTTCCCTTATAGCCTTCCAAATAGGGAATGGCCTTTCCATATTGTTCCAAATTGAAGTAGCTCTCACCAATGATCTTGTTGAGCTCGGAAACTTCCTGCCGGTCCGATTTGGGCAACTGCTTTTCTGCCATGGCGATGGCCTCCTCGAACTTGCCCAGTTTAAAATTAAGATCGGCCTGGTAATAGGACAGCTTCTCATTGAGCAACTCTGGGTCCGTGATCTGGTCAAAACGGGCACTGGCCTCATTGTAGTCATCCTGTTCATAGGCAATATACCCCAGATAATACTTGGCCTGCGAGCCATATTTTTGTGAGGTGGTCACCTTGCTCAGGTACCGTTCTGCCTCACCGGGCCTGTTGGAGGCATAAAGGGCATAACCATTATTGAAGTTGAACCGCTCCCTATCCGCATAGGACATGGAAGACTCATCCACTTTTTTGTACCATTTGAGGGCAAAAGGGTATTTTCCCGTCTCAAAATAATAATCTGCCACGTCCAAAAAAGCGGAATTCCGCTTGGTCGACGTGGGATACCGTTCCACAAAGTCCTCCATCATTTTGTCCGCTCCGCGTTGGTTCAACCGTATGGCGGCATTGGCGGCATAGTAGGCACTGTTGGCTTCTGTCTCGCCATCCTTGGTGCTGGTCTTTACCGTCTGGAAAATGGTCTGCGCGGCCTGATACTGTTGATTATTGTACAGGGCCAGAGCATCTTGATAAGCTTTGTTGTCGTGGGTATGGATTTCGGTTTCCTGTGCGGTGAGCACAAAAAAGGTCCCCAAAAAAATGGGGAACACAAAGAGGTTTTTTCGATTCATAGTGTTCTACGCTGTTCTCGACTGACTTTAGTCATAACGTCAAAATTAAGGCCAAAGTATGTTTGCTGTGCAATATGTCCAATTTTCAATGGGTAAGGTTCCAAGTATTTACAATTATGATTACTTTTATTCCGAAAAGCTCAATGACCTCTAGAGCTTTTGGTTATCAAAAATAGCAATGTTGTTGACATGAAACCCCTATGGGGTCAACCATTATTTTTGGCCCGACAATTCCATGACCTCACCGTACCGATTTTGGGCAGCGACCTCTTCAGCCTTTGACCGATACGTTTTTTACATCTGAATCTTAATCCTAAAACAAGGAACCATGACCTACGCCATCATCATTTTTGGAGCCCTGTTGCTCTTTGCCATTTTTCTGTTCAACAACCTTATCTCAAAAAAGAACAAGGTACACGAAGCCTACAGCAGTATTGATGTGATGCTCAAAAAAAGGACAGACTTGATTCCCCGTCTTGTAAACACCGTTAAAGGATACATGGAGCACGAACGGGCAACCCTGACGGAAATCACCCAACTGCGGGAAAAGATCATTTCCGAAAAAGGGCGGACCAATGACCGATTCAAATGGGAAAGCCAGTTGGGTATGCTCCTTGGAAATCTACAAATAAGGGCAGAAGCCTATCCTGAACTCAAGTCGAGTGAAAACTTCCTAATGCTACAGGCCAGTCTCAATGAGGTGGAAGAACAACTTTCTGCTGCACGAAGGGCATACAATGCAGCCGTGAATGCCCACAACAATGCCTTGGAAATGTTCCCTTCCAATATCATGGGCAAAATGATGGGGTATTCCCAGAAAACGTTGTTCACCATTGAGGCTGAAGAAAAAAAGGCTCCGGAAGTCTATTTCCAACAATAGGATATGGAAAATAGCAATAGTAGTAAGAAAGCACTTCTTCCATTGCTGCATCAGGCAGAAAAATTGAGAAAGAAGTATCGTTTTTATAAAACGGGCGGCAATTTGTTCATACTCACATTCGTGTTGGGCATCTTTTTCCTGCCCATGATCACCTATTTCAACAATCAGTGGATTACCGAAGTATCCCGGAACAGTTCAGGAGTGATCTTCCAAATCCTTTTGGTTTTCTATTGGGTGCTCTATTTCGTTTTTATGATCAAAGCGAACCGTATTGGAGTCAAATACAGGAAAGTTGAAGGTGAGATCCTACAACCTGTGTTGGACCGATTGATACCAGGCTTAAAGTACAGTCCCATAAAACAGATCACACCAGCACAGATCACTGAAAGCCTATTGATCCCCAGCTATTCCCAAGTGTCGGGCAATAAGGACAAGCAACAAAAAGTATATAATATGGGTTCAGGCTTTGCATCTGGTAAGGTTGGTGATACTTCCATCGTCATGGGGGATGTAAAAATCATCAACCAAAGCTTTTTTGGGTCCTATTTCATGTACATCCCATTCCTTACCCATCTATATTTTGCCTATAACTACATTCGGCCCTGGTTTTCCAAGGATCACTCGGTTGATCACATGGGATACAGTTTTTTTGGCATGTTCGTCATCATTGATTTCAATAAAAAAATCAGGGGAAACACCATAGTCTTGCCAGACAAACTCGAAAAAAGGGCAGGGTATTTCGCAAAGATCATACAATCCCTTAAACTCCATCGAAAACAGCTCATCAACCTTGAACATACCGAGTTCGAAAAAGAGTTTGTCGTATATGGCACCGATCAGGTCGAGGCTCGATACATTCTTTCAACGGCTTTCATGGAACGCATCGTGGCCCTGAAAAGAAAAATGGAAAGACCCATCATGCTATCGTTCAACAATAACAAACTGTACATGGCCATCCAACACCCCAATGGTTTTTTCTGTCTTCCACAGCACAAGAACCTCATCACCTCGAATGCGTTTGAACTGTTTGTTGAGAACATTTCCAATGCCATCGGGATTGTGGAAGACCTGAATCTGGACACTAAAATCTGGAAAGTGTGATTTCCCCGATTTCTTGAAAAAAATGGCCTTTCTCCTTAAATTTTGGTTCCGATCGTTTATTTTCAAATACTTTTGTATTGCTTTTGAATTCAAATTATGCCCGAGACCGTCGTAAAATTAGAGGATGTTGCCGTATTCCAAGATGAGAACCTAGTACTGAACCATATCGACCTTGAAGTCAAAAAAGGGGAGTTTGTATATGTGATAGGAAAAACCGGCAGCGGCAAAAGTAGTTTTATGAAGACCCTCTATGCCGACCTCCCCCTCAGGCAAGGTGTCGGACAAGTGGTGGACTTTGACCTTAAAACCCTTAAAGAAAAGGACATTCCCTACCTACGGAGAAAACTGGGCATTGTTTTTCAGGATTTCAAACTGCTGCCGGACCGCAACGTGAACAACAACCTCCGCTTTGTACTCAAAGCGACCGGATGGACGGATGCCTCCAAAATGGACGAAAAAATTGAAGAGGTTTTGAACAAGGTCGGCATGAAAACCAAAGGTTTTAAATTTCCTCACGAACTTTCGGGCGGGGAACAGCAACGGATTGCCATAGCCCGTGCCCTATTGAACGACCCGGAACTCATCCTTGCCGACGAGCCTACGGGAAATTTGGACCCACAGACCAGTGTGGAGGTCATGAAAGTGCTCCAGGACATCAACCAAAATGGGCGCACCATCATCATGGCCACCCACGACTATGCGCTGATCCTAAAATACCCACACAAAACCTTGAAATGCGACGGAAGCAAGGTTTTTGAAGTGGTCCAAAAAGCAGTATGACCCTGATTTTAGGAATAGATACCGACTAAATCCCCGTTCCCAAAAAGTTTTTGTTTCTTTGTCCAAACAAAACACAATTCCATTTATGGAAATTCTTGGTATCGATATCGGAGGAAGCGGCATCAAAGGTGCTCTTGTCAATGCTGAAACTGGAGAAATGTTGACCGAACGGTTCCGTATCCCCACACCAAAATCCAAAAAGCCCCAGGCCATGGCCAAGGTGGTGGCCCAGATTGTGGAACATTTCAACTATAATGGTCCAGTGGGGTGTGGTTTTCCTTCCATCGTAAAAAATGGGGTATGCATGTCCCCGGGAAACCTTCACAAAAGTTGGGTGGGGGTGAACATCGATGAGCTTTTCACCGAAGCCACTGGACAGGAGTTTACAGTGCTGAACGATGCCGATGCCGCTGGTTACGCTTCCATGAACTATGGCGTGGGAAAAGGAAAAAACGGATTGGTGATCATGATCACCATTGGTACTGGACTTGGAAGTGGTGCCTTCTTCAACGGGGTGCTCATCCCGAATTTTGAACTAGGACAAATACCTTACAAAAAACACAAAAAAATTGAAAGTTGGGCCGCAGCCTCGGCCAAGGACAGGGAAGACCTGAACTTTGAAAAATGGGGCAAACGCTTCAACAAGTTCTTGAACTTCGTCGAGCTGATCGTATGCCCGGACTTTATCATCGTGGGTGGCGGTACCTCAAAAAACTGGGACGAGTTCAGTCATCTCATCAAGATAGAGACCCCGGTGGTAAAAGCGGAACTGATGAACCACGCCGGAATCATAGGTGCGGCCGTGGCCTGCCTTAGGGAGCAGCACCACGGGCATCTGACCAAGGGTTAAACTACCTTGTTTCGCTTTCTATCAACCTCTTTTAGGTAAATTTTTCGGATCCTAAGATGTTTTGGGGTCACTTCGACATATTCGTCCTTCTGGATGTATTCGAGTGCCTCTTCCAAGGAAAACTTGATGGCAGGTACAATCTTTGCCTTTTCATCCGCTCCTGAAGAACGGACGTTGGACAGTTTTTTGGTCTTGGTCACGTTCACCGTCATATCATCACCACGGGAATTTTCCCCGATTACCTGGCCTTCGTAGATATCCTCTCCCGGATCAATGAAAAACTTGCCCCTTTCTTGAAGCTTGTCAATCGAGTAAGGAATGGCGGTACCATTTTCCATGGACACCAACGAACCGTTCAATCTCTGGGGAATGTCCCCTTTCAAGGGTTGGTATTCCAAAAAGCGGTGCGCCATGATGGCCTCACCTGCCGTGGCGGTCAACAGTTGGTTTCGTAGACCGATGATGCCTCGGGACGGGATAAGGAACTCACACAGCATTCGGGAACCTTTGGCTTCCATGCTGGTCATCTCTCCTTTTCGCATCGATACCATTTCCACGGCCTTTCCTGACACCTCTTCGGGCAGGTCAATGGTCAAATGCTCCACCGGCTCACATTTTACACCATCAATCTCTTTGATAATCACCTGCGGCTGACCGATTTGCAGCTCGTAGCCTTCCCTTCTCATGGTCTCTATCAATACCGAAAGGTGCAATACTCCACGGCCAAAAACCATAAATTTATCGGCACTACCGGTTTCCTGTACCCTGAGGGCCAAGTTCTTTTCCAGTTCTTTTTCCAAACGCTCCTTGATGTGCCTTGAGGTCACAAATTTTCCATCCTTTCCAAAAAATGGACTGTCGTTGATGGTAAAGAGCATACTCATGGTAGGCTCGTCAATGGCGATGGTCTTCAATTGCTCCGGGTTTTCAAAATCGGCCACGGTATCACCAATTTCAAAACCTTCCATCCCCACTATGGCACAGATATCACCTGCTACCACCTCTTGCACTTTTTGGCGTCCCAGACCTTCAAATGTGAAGAGTTCCTTCACTTTGGTCTTGATGATTTTCCCATCCCTTTTTACCAAGGAAATGTTCTGTCCTTCCTTAAGTGTGCCCCTTTGCAATCTTCCAATGGCGATACGGCCCGTAAAGGAAGAGTAATCCAAAGAAGTGATCAACATTTGTGTGGTACCTTGTTCTGGCTTGAACTCGGGCACATGCGCAATGACCATGTCCAAAAGAGGTTCGATATTTTGGGTCGGCACTTTCCAATCCTCGCCCATCCAGTTGTTCTTGGCGGAACCATAAACGGTTGGGAAATCCAACTGCCACTCCTCTGCGCCAAGCTCGAACATGAGATCGAACACTTTTTCGTGGACCTCTTCGGGCGTACAGTTTTCTTTGTCCACCTTGTTGATGACCACACAGGGCTTCAAACCAAGGTCGATGGCTTTTTGTAGCACGAAACGGGTCTGCGGCATGGGACCTTCGAAGGCATCCACCAACAACAGGACCCCATCGGCCATATTGAGTACACGCTCCACTTCACCACCGAAATCGGCGTGCCCAGGGGTGTCTATAATGTTGATTTTGGTATCCTTGTACACCACGGAAACGTTCTTGGAGACAATGGTGATCCCGCGTTCCCGTTCCAGGTCGTTGTTGTCCAATATCAGATCGCCCTTGTTCTCGTTGTCTCGGAACAATTGGCAATGGTACATGATTTTATCCACCAAGGTAGTCTTACCGTGGTCAACGTGGGCAATGATTGCAATATTCTTGATTTTGGACATAACCTGATTTTTAAGCGCGCAAAGATACTGCTATTTTCGGCTTGTCCGCATATCCAAATGTTATTTTTATCTTATTGATTTTGTGCGGGTTTGGGTTTTAAAGTCCCACGCACCATCGCTTTTCGCTGATGATGAAACCAATACTGAGGTTTACGACGGGGAAAATACCGCCTTTGAACGGCCCTGTATAGTAGCCCGCACCTGCATCTATGGAAAAGCTTAGCCCAGAATTATAGCTACGCTGGATGCCATAAACTAGACCCCCATACCCGTGTACTCCATCGACCAGTTTTCCTTCCACTGTACGTTCGCCCGGTGAAAAAAGGGCCACGGTGGGAGCAATATAATTCCCAGAGTTTCCATAAATGGACCTTCTACGGTGGTAGCGTCCATCAAAATTGTGGTAATAGCGGTATTGGGCCGTAATGGCCGGGAAGAAATCCAGGTTCTCAGGGTCGAAGGGTTCGGTATGTGCAGGTTCCAACGCCACCTGCCATGCCACCCTGAAGTCCAAGGTGCTATTCACCCCCACTCCCATTTCATATTCAAGGCCTGGGTTGAAGATGTTGAGTTTTATCTGGCGTATCTCACAGTTTTTGCCATATTGGGCATGGCCCAACATTCCTGAGAACAGCATCACCAAAGAAAGCAAACGGCGCATAGTAGGTCAATTTGGTCATCTTATAACAGCTACTTTTTCAAAATAGTATCTGAAGTGAAAGATATCTTGGACAGGATCAACCGCTAATCGAATACGGGTTCCCGCGATTTTCGTTTAGTGGCGACCCATCCGAAGGTAAAATGGATCAACGGGCCATACCCATCGGGAACGCCATCGCCTTTGTAGAATCCAGCTCCCAGTTCCGCATTGAAATTGAAGCCATTCTTATACGTCCGTTGGATGCCATAGACCATCCCATAAAAACCAAGGTTGAAATCCTTCGGTCCCTCAATGTTGGTGGACACCCGCAGTTGGGAAAAGAAAATGGCCTGCGCCGCAGCGATATAATTCCCCGAATTCCTCGAAACGTTCTTATCCATGTCAATCCGTCTTTGGAAATTATGGTAATAGCGATATCGGTTGTTCATGGTCAACCCAAATGCATAGCCTTCCTCATAGGTGGCGGTCGCCAAACCCAATCCTGTTGAGATACTTTGGTTCCTGAACAATCCCAATTCATAGCTGAAACCCGGACTGAGCAGATCGAACCTAACCTGATGTCGTTCCAAATTGACGAGGTCAAAGGTTCTGCCCCGCTCTTGAAACTGGGCAAAAGCTCCAAAAAAACTTAAGATCAGTATGGAAAAAAAGAGTAGTTTTCGAAACATGGTAGATGGTTTTGTTGGCAATAAATCTAAAAAGGTTACCAAGCTTATGTAGTATATTTGTGCAAACTTTAAGAAATGGACATCACCAAAATACCCCAGATAAAACATACGGACAGCAACAATTTTTTCCTTTTGGCAGGACCTTGCGCCATTGAAGGGGAAGACATGGCGATGCGAATTGCCGAAACCGTGGTCTCCATTACAGACAAGTTGCAGATTCCCTATGTGTTCAAAGGAAGTTTTAAAAAGGCGAACCGTAGCCGTATCGATTCGTTTACGGGCATTGGGGATGAAAAGGCGTTGAAAATCCTCAAAAAAGTCTCCGATACTTTTGGGGTGCCTACTGTAACGGACATCCATGAAATTTCGGATGCGGCCATGGCCGCCGAATATGTGGACGTACTCCAAATTCCTGCTTTTTTGGTGCGCCAGACCGATTTGGTGGTGGCCGCAGCAGAAACGGGCAAGGTCGTCAACCTGAAAAAAGGACAGTTCATGAGCCCGGAAAGCATGAAACATGCCGTGACCAAGGTCACCGAAACCGGGAACGAACAAGCCATCATCACCGATCGCGGTACCATGTTCGGTTATCAGGACATGATCGTGGATTTTCGGGGTATCCCGACCATGAAGCAATATGCCCCTGTGGTGCTGGATGTGACCCATTCTTTGCAACAGCCCAACCAATCCTCGGGTGTAACGGGTGGAAGACCCGCTTTGATAGGCACCATGTCCAGGGCCGGTATTGCTGCTGGTGTTGACGGACTCTTCATGGAAACCCATTTTGATCCAGCCAATGCCAAAAGTGATGGCGCCAATATGCTGGATTTAAGTTTGTTGGAAAAATTACTGACCGATCTGACAGCGATCAGAACTACCATCAACTCACTATAAACGGTGATTTTTAAATAAAATCCATATTGCAAAAACCTAATCAACAGGGTTTTACATAATTTTTCACGTTTTATTTATAATTAGTCTAAATATTTTTTGCACAGACAAGTGTTGGGATTTACATTTGCATTCGAAAATTTATTTAGACCTATTATAAATAATAAAATGAAGAATATACTACTCATCCTCAGCTTTGTCACATTCTACACTTCGCTTGCCCAAACCGGCAGTATTTCTGGCAAGGTGACCGACCAACGAAACAATCCTTTGGTCAATGTGAACATTGCCCTTTCCAACACCAGTCTTGGAACAACCTCCGACAACTCAGGAAATTACCAAATTGAAGACCTTGCCCCAGGATCGTACACCCTTACTTTTTCCATGATCGGTTACACTACACAGACCGCTTCAGTAACGGCCAGGGCCAATAGCAACACAAATGTTCCCTTGGTCGTACTTGCCGAAAGACAGGAACAACTCAACGAAGTGATTGTTGAGGGGCATCAAAACAAGTATATCGAAAAACAGCCTTCAACCTCCTTAAGGCTAAAAACGGAACTGGTAAAGCTTCCCCAAAACATACAGGTGATCAGCAGTGAACTTCTGCAGGACCAACAGGTCACGACCATTATGGATGGACTTACCCGTAACGTCAGTGGGGTCACCATGCTGGAGCACTGGGGTCAATTTGCCCGGATCAACATGCGTGGTTTCCGCCTACCGGCATTCCGGAACGGAGTGAACGTTCAGGACAGCTGGGGACCATTGGCCGAAGATATGAACACCGTGGAGCGCATCGAGTTCGTGAAAGGTCCTGCCGGTTTTATGATGTCTGCTGGGGAACCTGGTGGTTTCTATAATGTGGTCACCAAAAAACCGACAGAGCAGTTTATTGCCAACGCCTCCTTTTCAGCAGGAAGTTTTGACTTTTACCGCGGTACGGTGGATGTGGGCGGAAAAGCATCAAGTAACGGAAAACTACTTTATCGCTTCAATGCCATGTATCAAACCACTGACAGTCACCGTGGCAATGAGCAGACGGACCGATTTGGATTCGCCCCTGCCCTAACCTACAAATTTAGCGACAAGACCTCCATCACCGCCGAAATGAACCTTCAGGATGCGGAATCCTTTTTGGGATCGGCCTACATTTTTGCCCCGGTAGCAGATGGTTATGGCAGCCTGCCCCGCGATTTCAATTTTGTGGACACCAACTACCCCAAGACCGATATCCAGGAAGTTACCTTCTTCCTGAACGCCAAACACGAGTTTTCGGATAACTGGAGCGTAGAGGGACAATTGGCCTATCTGCGATATGATCAAGTTGGAAACTCTGCATGGATTGCAGGACTGGATAGTGATACGGGAGATGTAGTAAGAACAATATCACAATGGGATGCATTGTCGGTGGGCAAATATGCACAATTGTATATCAATGGAGCCTTCCAAACGGGGAATGTTTCCCACAAGATCCTAGGTGGTTTGGATTTCAGTGAAAAGGCCTATTGGGCAGATTTCTCGGTCACCCTTCCCGTGGATACCGCTACACCCTTCAATATTTACAATCCGGTCTATGGGGTAGCTATCCCGGAGTTTGACCGATCCGTGAACGTACAATATCGCAATGGTGGACGTCCATATAGTGCCAATACCGTTCGAGGCTACTACCTTCAAGATGAAATCGGTTTCTTGGAAGACAAGATCCGTCTGACCCTCGCCGGACGTTACACCAATCTTTATACCCAAGGCAAAACCGAGCACGATAATGTGGTCACACCCCGTGTGGGCCTTAGTGTGGACATATTGCCCGACTTGGCCATTTATGGACTTTACGACCAATCCTTCTTGCCACAGGCAGGTATCAGTGCTGATTTGGAGCCTTTGAACGATCCTGTGGATGCCAACGACATCGAGGGAGGTATCAAAAAGACATTCTTTGATGGTAGACTAAGGACTTCCTTAGGTGCTTTCCAGATCACCAAAGAGAACATATTGACCGGAGACCCTGAAAACCCCAACTATTCCATCTATTTGGGCGAGGTCCAGTCAAAAGGTATCGAGTTTGACCTTCAAGGACAGGTGACACCAGAACTCAATGTGGTGTTGAACTATGCAAACACCAAGGTCGAGGTGACAAAGGACACCAATCCTGACAGGGTAGGCACACGGGTGGCCGGACACGCCAAGCATGTGACCAACGGATGGTTGAACTATAATTTTGCACAAACCTCTGCTTTGAAAGGATTTGGGGCCTCATTGGGCTACCAATACCAAGTAGACCGTTCCACTTGGGCGTGGGCTGCCGACAACCAATCCGATCTTCCTGATTATTTCAGGTTGGACGGTGCACTATCATGGAGGAACAGCAACTTCAGGGTACAATTCAACATCAACAACATTTTGGACGAATATCTGTACTCCGGGGCCAATTATGGGTCTTACCTGTACTGGCAGTCGGAACCGGGCATCAACGGAAGAATCACCGTAGCCTATACCTTTTAACCTAGACAATTTCACCAAAGGCCCATGCGATGACATGGGCCTTAAAACATCAACATCATGAAAAACAAACTTTTATTCCTTTTTATCGGCCTTTTTGGGGCCATGACCGCACAAGCACACTACCTCTGGTTGGAGACCAAAGGCAGCGGCAAGCTGGGCGAAAAGCATGAAATCCGCGTCCATTACGGAGAATACACCTATGGTGTGATTGAACAAGTGCAGGGAGAAGCATTTCCCTTGGTCTCCAAATTCAAGCTATGGCTCATTGCTCCTGATGGATCTAAAACAGAACTCAGCACCGAAGCCAAAGAGGACCATTACGTGGCCTATTTTACGCCTTCCCAAGATGGTGTTTATACCGCAGCCCTAAACAACAATGAGATCAATGTGATCGATTATACCCAATATGATTTTGGCATCTTCAAAACACATTACCACTCCACGGCCAAGGTACAGGTCGGAAACACCGATGCCGATACCCAGGCAGCCAATCCAGATGGCATTGTGGTAAAACAATTGGCCCACGACGGAAAAGAAATCAAACTTCAAGTCCTGTACAAAGGACAACCTTTGGCCAAAAATGAGCTTCAGGTCTATGTGGCCGATCTTTGGTCAAAGACCCTCTACACCGATGATAATGGCCAAGTTACTTTTGGCTTGCCTTGGGAGACCAAATACATTGTGGAGACCACGACCAAGGAAGAGGTGCCCGGAACCTACAATGGTGAAGATTACCAATTTATCTGGCACTGTGCCACCTTTTGCATAAAATAAACGGATACCCGATATGTCCACTGGAATCACTTTGCTCATTTTTATCGGTTTTTACCTTTTGTACGGTACATCCCAAAAGATGGCCATGACTGGTAGTCTTGGTCTTGAAAAATGGATCGGTGGACATGCGAAGATTTCCAAATATTCCGGCTCGGCCCTTTTGATCGTTTCATTGGGGCTGAGCTGTATTTATTGGGGTGCTGCTTCTGGAACGTTCACTTATTTCGTCATCCTGATGACCATTGCCAGTCTGGTCATCCTACTGGCCCCTTTGCGAATACTGAACCCTTGGTTTTTGACCTTGACCCTGATTATATCCATCATCTGCGAAATTGCTCTCTTCTAACCTATGCCTGCCAATAAAAAATACCTGACCCCATCGCCCTGGCAACGGTTTGCCAAGATCACTGCTGCCATTTTCGGGGGATTAATGGTCTCTGTCCTCTTCCACATGGCCTTGGCCAGTTGGGTCAACCATGTGACCGTGATCATTACAAGTACCTTTTCTGCCTTTATCTTATGGGCCATTTTGATGGTCGTGGGATTTCTGGGCAAAAACGGCTGGAAAACCTGGGGCATTTATTTGTTGACCTCACTGTTGCTTGGGGTCATTTTTTATATTGGCAACCAAACCAATCCAATCATCTGACCTTATGGGAAACCGAATCTATAATATTTTGTTCCATACGCACACGGTCAGCGGTATCGTGATCAGTGTGGGCCTATATGTGATTTTCTTTGCAGGCTCGTTTTCCTTTTTCCGGGATGAGATCACCAACTGGCAACGGGGGCACAATGTTTCCTTGGCCGATGAGATTCCCGGTAGTGTTGATGGCTATTTGAACGACCTTTCCAAAGACCACAACCTGTATGGCAGGGATGTGGAGCTCTACCACTATTTCAACGAACGGAACATATCCGTCAGCCTGACCGCCTCAAAGGATTCCCTGGCCAAAGAGGAGGACAAGGCACGTGTGTTCTTCTACGTGGACACGGAAGATAAGAGCACCGGGGATTACCGCGGTTCGTACCACTTGGGCGAATTTCTCTATCGCCTGCACTTTCTGGACCAAATTCCCTACCCTTATGGTAGATACTTGTCCGGTTTTGTGGCCTTCTTTTTCCTTTTCGCCATCATCACGGGGATTTTGGTGCATTGGGACAAGATCATTTCCAATTTTTACACCTTTAGGCCATGGGCGAAGATCAAGACAATTTGGACAGATGCCCACACAGCACTTGGTGTGATAGGCTTCCCTTTTCAGTTTGTGTATGCCGTAACAGGGGCCTTCTTCCTATTGAAAGGCATCTTGATACTTCCTGTGGTAATGGGATTCTACGATGGTGACCAGAATAAACTGTATGAAGATTTGGAGTACAACCATCCCGAATATGCTTTTTACAACGAAAGGCTTGAAGGCCCCATCAGCATAGACCCCCTTGTTGCGGACCTTAAGGAGGAATGGCCCGATTTTAGGGTCACGGAAGCCCACATCTTCAACTATGGAGACCAAAACATGCATGCTGCCATCAGTGGGTATTTGGGCCGTGGCACCAAATTGAATGGTCTGGGCCATCGGATATACAAAGTTGCAGATGGTTCCATAGTGGAAGAAAAGGTGCCCCTGACCAACAATTCTTATCTGGACGGCGTCAAGAACATGATGTTCCGTTTGCACTTTGGCGATTATGGAGGCTATGGTTTACGGGTCATATCCTTTGTGCTTGGATTGGTTTCCTGCTTTGTGATCCTATCCGGGATCATGATCTGGTTGGTGGCACGGGACAAAAAGAACATCCCTGAAAAACGACGAAAGTTCAACCATCAAGTGGCCAACATCTATATGGCGATCTGCCTTTCCATGTACCCCGTGACCGCCCTGGAATTTATCATTGTGAAGTTTGCCAGTCATGTGGACATGGCCTTCATGTACCGTACCTATTTCCCTATCTGGTTGGTAGCCTCCCTCTTTTTTATCTTCAAAAAGAACATCGCCTTTACCAACAAATGGACTTTGATCACAGGTGGTATGCTGGGGCTTTTGATACCCATTGCCAACGGTGTGGCTTCCGGGAATTGGATATGGTCCTCCATTTCCAACGATCAGTACCATATACTCTTGGTGGACCTACTCTGGTTGTTCCTTGGCCTGACCACTCTTTGGATCGCTTTTTTTAAGTTGAAACCCAAAAAGGGTGAATTTGTGCCGAGCAAAGGTTAGTTTTTATAAAACCCTTTGTCCCGAAGTGAGTAGGCTTCCTTCAACACATCAACAAGAACGGCATCGTCGATTTCCTCCAAGGTAAGGTAACGTAGCGATTTGACCACTTTTCTGTTCTCCGTGGCCATCTTATCCAAATGAAGGGTCAAGTGGGCCGAACTCCAAAAGGCGATATCCACATATCTCTTCTTTTGGGAAACATTCAAATAGCAAATGGGCTGTTTGTCCACATAAAAGCAAGGGATACCCCATTTGTATTTCATATCCACCTTGGGCACAACGGCTTCGATGACAGCCTTTAAGTGCATCAAAATGCTCCTAAAAGGTTCTTTCTGATGTAAGATATATTCTTCGGCCGGGTTCATGGGATAAAAATAGCCCATTATCCAAAAAAATTATTTTTATTCAATTTTTATTTTAACTTTGAATTTCAAAGTACTTTACGATGGATTCAAAAAAATACTTGGACGACATTTCCCAGATCAAAGACATGATGAGTCGTTCGTCTCGTTTCATATCGCTCACAGGGCTATCGGGTATTCTGGCAGGAATCTACGCCATTACTGGGGCTACGGTAGCTTACATGTTTCTTTTGCCCAATGACTATGAAGTACTGACCGTTGATAGTCTAAAGTTCAAATCAATCATCGGAATCTTGATCTTGGTCGCGGTGCTCAGTTTTGTGACAGCCTATTTATTGACCACCAGAAAGGCCAAACGGAACAATGAGAAAATTTGGGATGAAACCACCAAAAGGCTGCTGATCAACTTTTTTGTACCCATGGTGACGGGCGGCATCTATATCTTGATAAAACTGCATAGCAGGCATTATGGTCTCACAGCCTCCCTGATGCTCATCTTCTACGGTCTGGCACTCGTCAACGCTTCAAAATACACCATTGGCACCGTCCAGTACCTTGGCTACAGCCAAATTGTTTTAGGACTGATATGTGCAGCATTTCCCGGCTATGGATTTTGGTTTTGGGTACTTGGATTTGGTGTCTTGCACATTGTTTATGGAACAATAATGCATTTTAAGGAAGATAGGAAGTAGTATGGGGCTCATTGATAATATCAACAAACTTTTTGATCACCGCATCCGGTTGGGCATTATGTCCATCTTGATGGTCAATGACGATGTTGATTTCAATCGGCTCAAGGAACTCTTGGATGTTACGGACGGTAATTTGGCAAGCCATACCAAGACCTTGGAAAATGCGGAATACATCAAAGTTGAAAAAGCTTTTATTGGCAAAAAACCCAATACCAAATACTTCATTACCCCTTTGGGCAAACAAGCCTTTAAAAAACATATTGATGCCTTGGAAGATCTGATCAGAAACCCTAAATAATTTTTTTATCAATTCACTTTGTTTTTCAAAGTACTTTAATTTTATATTTATGACACTACAAAAACGCATCGGCAATTGGCTAAAAAACTCCATCTCCGCAAAAATGATCACGGTAGGATTCCTGATCCTTATTTTATTGGTCCCCTTGGGCTTTGTGGACGACCTTATACGCGAACGCGGACATCGGCAGCAGGAAGTGATCTCGGAAATCAACAGCAAATGGGGCGAGGAAGTCATCATCAATGGCCCCATTTTGAAGGTTCCCTATCATCAATATGTAGAAGAAAAGGTATTTGATGAAAAGACCAAGACCTTTCTCAAAACAGAAAAAGCGGTAAGGCATGAGGCGTATTTCTTCCCTGATGAACTACATATAAATTCCAATGTCACCACACAACCTTTGGAACGTGGCATATACAAATCTGTGGTATACACTTCAAATTCGGAACTAAAGGGAACTTTCTCCAATCCCAGTTTTAAAGAAATGGAGGTTGGGGAAGAGGATATACTTTGGGACAAGGCGACAATCGTGTATCAGGTAAGCAACTTGAAGGGCATCCGAAATACGGTGGCCATCAACCTCAACAATCAACGGTACGATCTAAAACCGAAGTTCGATAATGCCTACATGAACACACTTGAATCCGATTTTATTCTCGATCTGGAAGAAATTCAAAACAGCACATTGGATTTTGAATCCAATATTACCATAAATGGCAGTAATCGTTTGCAATATGTCCCCATTGGTAAGGAGACCATAGTGGCGATGAAGTCCAACTGGCACTCCCCTAGTTTTAATGGAAATTTTTTACCTGACACGGAAGGAAAGAAAATTTCAAAGAACGGATTTGAGGCCCGGTGGAAGGTTTTGGAAACCAATAGAAGGTTTGGACAATCCTTTTTTGACCACCTTCCCGATTTAACGGAGTTTGCCTTTGGCACCGAGTTCTTGGTTCCTGTGGACGATTACCAGAAAACCTCGCGCACCAGTAAATATGGGTTTATGATCATTGGCCTCACACTATTGGTTTTCCTTCTGATCCAAATTAGCAGCAAGATTTCCATTCATCCCTTTCAATATTTGATGATAGGTTTGGCCTTGGTCCTTTTTTACACCCTGTTGATATCCATTTCAGAGCACAAAAACTACCTTTTTGCCTATGTAGTTTCCGGTGGTGCCATTGTGTCTTTGATCACCATTTATTCCAGGTCCATTCTCAAGAACCGGAAATTCACTTTACTGGTTTTGGGGTCCATGTTGGGGCTCTACTCCTTCATCTTTGTGATCATACAACTGGAAGATTACGCCCTTTTGGTAGGCAGCATAGGACTGTTTGTGATTCTGGCCACCATCATGTACACTTCGAGAAAAATTGATTGGTCGGGACAGTTGGAAGATTAAGGAACGTACACTGCTCTGGTTTTCCGGAGCAGTGTGCATTATCTAAAAAGGTTGCCTTTAAAATTGACTTATTTCCCCTTGAAAATCTTTTTCACCAACTTCATCAGCAAAAGGGCCAGAAGGCCCACTACCAAGCCTACCAAAAAATCCTTCAGCATGGATGGAAATTGAGGAAATAAATGATGGAGGTATTCAATGTTATGGTTGAATATGCCGCCAGATACCAATAGAAGGGCCAAGGTACCCACAATAGAGAGGGCCTTGATGATTTTGGGCAGTGCATTGACCAATACCATGCCCACCTTGTCCGAGAAGCTATCGTCCCTATCGTTCAGTCGGATCAGTTTGTACCCATAATCGTCCATCCGAACGATCAAAGCCACAATGCCATATACGCCTACAGTGGCCAAGAGGGCCACTACCGACACCACAACTATGCGTGTAGCCAAAGGTTCGTTGACCACGGTGCTCAATGCGATGATGACAATTTCTATGGAAAGGATAAAATCCGTGATAATGGCCTGCTTCACCTTGGTCTTCTCCAATGCGGGCAAATCTTCTTCAGGAACAGTAGCAGTTTGCTCTGCATATTCTTCCTTATGGGGAAAAAAGAACTCATAGACCTTTTCTGCACCTTCATAGGCAAGATACACCCCTCCCAACAAAAGAATGATGGTTATCGCGGTAGGAAGATAGGCACTCAATAAAAATGCAATGGGGAGAATGATCAATTTGTTCAAAAAGGAACCTTTGGTAATGGCCCATAGTACAGGTATTTCCCGGTTGGACACAAAACCGGTCGCTTTCTCGGCATTCACTGCCAAATCATCGCCCAATATTCCCGCTGTTTTTTTGGTTGCAATCTTGCTCATGGACGCCACATCGTCCATTAGGGCAGAAATATCGTCCAATACTGCAAAAAAACCAGAAGCCATAGGTGTGTTTTAGCGTTGAGAAACTTTCATTGATCGAAAGCAAAATAAACAAATCCAAGTGTAACGAGGCATTAAAAAAAATAAAAATGAATCGGGTGATTTGCTATTGGACACCTTCCATGGATAACAAGGTGGTCACCCAAACAATTACCGAAGAAAGGAAAATCCCGATTGTATTGGCTGCGAAGGCCTGCCTTTTTTTCATCTTGAAAAGATAGGCAGCAATACTTCCCGCATACACTCCCGTTCCAGGCAAAGGGACCATTACGAAGAGTACTATACCTAGAAATCCGTACTTCTGGACCTTGCCGCCTGAGCCTTTTTTGGCCCGCTGCCCCACATAGACCGCCGATCTTTTATAGAACCTCCACTTGACCAAATACTTGTTGATGTGCTCCAAAAAGATCATCATGATCGGAAATACGAGCACATTGGCCAAAAAGCAGGCAATGAACACCAGATATTCGTTCACGCCCTGGTAGATGCCGTAGGGTATGCCCACTTTGGCCTCTCCAAAAGGGGACAGGCTCCAAAGTGCCGCTATGATCAAATCTTTGTGCACGAGATACCGTTTTTTTCAACCGACAAACCTAGTGAGGAATTTGTTTATCTGCACTTTTGAAAACCTTAAATATTTATTAATTGTGATGCACACGGAAGAACGGTCAGAAGACTAAGTGTATCCTATTTTTAGGTTATCAGTTTGTAAAATCCACCAAAGGAAGTTGAAACATTGCCCGCAGTTCACTAATTTTAACAAAACCACTGCCATGAAGTTCCAACCTCTACCCCTATTGATCTGCTTACTGACCATTTCCCCGATATTTGCGCAAAAGCATACCCACCAAAGTGCCAGACCCCTTGCTTTTCCTGATGTACCGGGATTTAAAACCTTAAAGACCGACCTGCACCAGCATACCGTCTTTTCCGATGGTAATGTGTGGCCCACCATTCGGGTCATGGAGGCGCTGCGGGACAATCTGGACGTTATTTCACTCACGGAACATATTGAATATCAGCCACACAAGGAAGATATTCCCCACCCCGATCGGAACAGGTCCTATGAAATTGCCCTGCAAGAAGCCAAGGACCACGACCTATTGGTCGTGCATGGTTCGGAAATCACGCGGCAGGCACCGATGGGGCACAGTAATGCCATTTTTATACAGGATGCGAACAAATTGTTGAACGACGAGGCCGAAGACTCCTTTGCCGAAGCAAAACGCCAAAATGCCTTTGTGTTTTGGAACCACCCAGCATGGCACCCCCAATCTCCCACGGGCAACCCTATTTTGAGTGATTTTCAAAAAGAACGTATCCAAAATGGCGAACTGCACGGTATCGAGGTCATCAATATGGGAGATTATGCAGAAGAATCGTTGGCGTTGGCCCTGGAGCACAATCTGGCCATCATGGGCAACAGTGACATCCATGGTCTTATTGATTGGGACTATGCGGAGAAAGGGCATGACCGCCCGGTCACCTTGGTCTTTGCCAAGGAAAAAACAAAGGAATCCCTAAAAGAAGCATTGTTTGCCGGGAGAACGGTGGCCGTTTTCAATTCACTTTTGGTGGGAAAGAAGGAAAATTTGGTTCCGCTGTTACAGGCTTGCATCCAAGTTGAAAAGGCGCAATACATCAACAAGACCTCTATTCTGGAAGTGACCATGAAGAACGTTTCCAGTAGTGACCTCATTTTCGAGAACCAGATGCCCTTTACTTTTTATTCCAGCTCCCCTGTGTTTACCGTTCCTGCTGGCGAAACAAAGACCATCAACATCAAAACCTTGGAAAGAAAAGATGGCTTGACCTTAACACTAAAGGCGTTGGGCGCTTATGTGGCACCAAAGGTGCAACCCATTGTTGAATGGGAAATCAAAGTAGCGGAGTGATCAGGCTACGGAAGGAACATTGGCCCCATTGATCTCGATATCAAAATCGGGCAGTATTTTTTTGATGCATTCCTTAGGGGTCTTTTCCGAGATCCAGACCCAGTTCCGTTTTACATCCACATCAAAATGGTAGCAGGAGAAGTCGCCGCAACATTCACCATCGACCCGGGTAAGCAAAAACTTGGTGATCCTTGGCCTAAGGCTGTATTCCAAATCGATGCAGGCCCTTTTCATGGCCGGATTGGCATTTCCTGAATATAACCAGTTGAAATTCACTGTTTCAAACAATAGGGAAAACAAGATACAGATAAATAACATATCATTAACAAAAAAGAACCGAAATCGACCAATGGTCGATCATTCTTTTTCATTCACATAATCTTGCAAATAGGCATACCGTTCTGTGAGCTTTCCATTTTGTGTCATCCGTGCCCTTTGGAGTATCCCGTCCACATCCCCATTGAAGAAAGCAGGGATGACGTATTTGGAAAATGCCTCGCCAAAGCCATTGCTGGCATCACGGGGCAATTCGCAGGGAAGGTTGTCCACGGCCATCACCGCAATGGCGCCCTCTTTTTTGAAGTCGGTCTCGGTTTCGGTCCAGGGATTGTATCCATATATGGGATCTGCAATGGTGGACGCCCTTAGGGTCGTGGCCACCGGGCCATCAATATCACAACTGATATCGGCCACGACTTTTATCTTGAAGTCAGGTTGTTTGGCATCCTCCCGAGTATAGAGATAGGGGGCCCCGTCCCCATAAAAATGTCCGGCAATATAAAAATCGGTGACCTTGGCAAAACGAAAGAAACTGGATCTGTACTCCTGCGGATTTTTAAAGAAATCTATCTTGTTACCCCGAACACCGTCCTTACGTTTGTTGTATTCCGAAGCATCTATTTGGCAGTAAACGGGTTCTTGGAACGTTTTTTTCAGATAATCCTCCACGCCCACTTTCTTCAGGCCCATGGCATCGAGCATTTCCTTGGCCCCATTGCCTACCCTACCCCTTCCGGTGAGCAGGATCTTGATGTTGGGAAGGTTGATTTTTTGGAGTTCCGCGATCAATGCCTGTTGGTCCTTGAGCGTTTCTGCCTTTGGCAGGTGGAACTGGTCATACTTCAATCCAAATGTCCGGATTCCGTTGTACGCCCCCACAATGCCTGCATATCGGCCAAAAGCGACCAATCGCTGTCCTTTGGGATTGGTAATGACCTCATGATCATACAGTTCGATGTCCTTTTCCAAAACGGCCCGTAGTAAATCGCGGTTGTAGGGCTGCTTTTTAATAGTATGGGAAAAAAAGAAATACTTTTTGTTGGGGATCAATGCATCGATGGGGACTTCCTTTACGCCGAGAAGGACATCGCATTCGTCCATATTGGTAACCACTTGTAGGCCTTTATCGACATATTCTTGGTCCGAGAACACGCGAATGGGCGATGATTCGACCAAAATTTCGGCTTTTGGGAACTGGGAAAGGACATTTTGACATGCTTCTGGGGACAGCACCACCCTACGGTCTGGCGGATTTTTGCGCTCTCGTATGATTCCGAACTTCATAAATGGGTCTGGTATAATTGTTGACCAAAATAAGGGGAAAAGGCAGGGTAAGCAAACTTTTTATGGTTTGATGGATATGAGTTACCTTTGCCGACCGCGTTAGGGATAGAGGTGATATCCTTTTTCTGTCATTCCGAGCGAAGTCGAGAAGCAGAAAAAGATAAAGCCGATAGCCCGACCCCCGAACATTCGGGGGAAACGCCCACACTTTGACTGCGTTAAGTGCAGGCCAAGTTCTTTGATAAAAAAGTGGGAGATTCCTGTCTTCGCAGGAATGACATCTCATTACGGGGCCGACCGGTTTTGACAGCAAGACCAATGGCCATGTAAGCATGCCGAGCTATGGAATTGATGCTCGTTAATCTCCGTTCCAACCTTTTACATGGCGAGTCTAACTACGCTTTGGCTGCCTAATTGACTGAATCACAGTAAGTCATGGCCTAGTCCCGCAAGGCGGGAAAGCTGAATGTCCCTTGGTAGCCCTTGTTGATGGCGACCTTTATTGGGGTACCATAAAAGTCAACATAGCGATCTTATAGCTTCGATGAGATCGTAAAATTAAAGAAGCTAAGCGTACGATAGGCGGTTTTCGGTCGGTCGTGCGTCGACAATCAAACGAAGACTAAGCATGTAGAAAGCATCGTTATTGCTTGTTTGGACGAGGGTTCGAATCCCTCCGGCTCCACCAAAACACCATCAAAACAACACATTAAACCTGTAAATTACTGATTTACAGGTTTTTTTTTATTTTATTTGGTTTCATTTAAACACCATAAACATCTTTATACCTATTTTGAAAACACAACTTTTGGTTGTTCAATTGTAGATACCACAATCTTTAGGACAGGTTTTCTCAAAGTACAATGGCCTTGCCTGGTATGGGTATGGGATATCTCCCCTCATGATCCGGCTTAGTTGGCGTGGCAGAATCCCATGTCAGTTCCTCGGGCATAAGCTGAAGATTGGAGTTCATGGCTTCCTCCCAACCGATTACTTTTCCGCTGTAGGTGGCCATTCTTCCCAAAATGGCACTCATGGTACTTTTTGCCCCATTTTCCGCATCATTGATGACACCTTTCTCTCGAATGGAGGCAAACATTCTGTTGTGCTCTTCTTGGTATGGATTGTGTCCTTGCGAATTGCTGATGGATTCCATTTCCTTTCCAGATAGGTCATATATCTTGGCCGCACCGGCATCGCTGGTGATCACGGTACCATTGGTCAACTGAAAAGCTTCACCGACCTTGTACATGGTATTGGGCTGGTGTCGGCACTGACTTGATATGACCGCCCCACTTGGATAGGTGAATTCAACAAAATGATGGTCAAAGATTTCGCCATGGTCCGGTCCTTTCCTCACCATTCTTCCTCCCATACCCTGTGCCGATAGCGGGTATTCCCCGATAAACCAATTGGCAACATCAATATTGTGTATATGCTGCTCGAGAATATGGTCTCCACATATCCAGTTAAAATAGTACCAGTTCCTCATTTGGTATTCCAGCTCCGATTGTCCAGGTTTTCTGGGACGTACCCATACCCCTTCACTGTTCCAATATACCTGACCCGCCACTATTTTGCCCAAACTTCCATTCTTGATGAGTTCATGGGTCTTTATGTAATTTTCTTGGTAATGGCGCTGAAGGCCGACCACTACGTTCAACCTTTTTTGATCGGCCAATTTGGCGGTCTCAAGCACTTTTCTTATGCCAGGAACATCCGTCGCCACTGGTTTTTCCATGAACACGTGCTTGTCGTTTTCAATGGCATAGGCAAAATGATAGGGCCTGAATCCAGGTGGGGTGGTAAGGATGACGACATCTGCAAGATCTATGGCCTTCTTGAAACCATCGAAACCGACAAATTTGTGCTCCTGCTTTACCTGCATCTTGCCAGTGTCCTTATATTTTTCATAAAGGTGTCCATAGCTGGAATTCAATTGGTCTTCAAACAGGTCTGCCATGGCAACCAGTTCTACATGGTCATCGGCCTCCAACGCCTGGTTGGCCGCACCGGTGCCCCGGCCTCCACAACCCACAAGGGCAATCTTCAATTTCTTTACGTTGAACACATTCGCCATGGCACTTGTGCCCAGTGAGGGAAGAACTATGGCTCCTGATGCCAATGAGGCTTTTTTTATGAACTCTCGTCTTGCTTTGGTCTTGGATTGCTTTTTTGGTTTCATCTGTCTATTTATTAGGATACTCATTTATTGTTTTCCCCAATAACGGGAATATTCGTCAGGGGAAGGGGTCTCCATTGGCCTTACTACCCTAAACCCTACAAATCCGGCATCGGTAAACCACCATTTACTACGGGGGAATTGTGGGTCGCGCTCTTTCCATACGGGATCCGATGCCATTCTGGAAGCACTGCGCAATTCATCGGGTGTACTTGTGAAGGAACCGCCCCTAACAGCCACAGGATACTCGCTCACTGTCGGTTCAAAGGGTAAACCAGCTTCCGCATAACCTTCCTCACTATATTGGTCCAGTGTCCATTCCGCAACGTTTCCGTAAATATCGTACAATCCCCATGGATTTGGTTTTTTGAGGCCAACCTGATGATACTTTCCATCACTGTTCTCCTTAAACCAGGCGTGGTCTTCCAATTTCGAAGGATCTTCCCCAAAATAGTACGGTCCTTCACTTCCTGCCCGTGCGGCATATTCCCATTCCGCCTCCGTGGGAAGACGGTAAAAATGGCCGGTTAAGGCCGAAAGCCATTCACAGAAGGTAGAAGCTGCTTTTTGGGTGATGTTCACCACTGGAAAACCTTCTTCCCTTCCCATACCAAGGCTCATATCCACATAGGGTGTGGTAGCCCCAGACACTGCGTCAACGTCCAGATCAACATCCGAGGCTTTGTGTTCATTTTCGAGTTGGTCGATGGCCCGTTCGATGAAAAGATTGTACTGTTCCCATGTGATTTCATATTGGGAAATCCAAAAACCGTTCATCTCAATTTCGCGGACGGGGCCTTCATCACTTTTTCTTCCCTCCTCATCCAAGGCACTGCCCATTTCAAATGTGCCCGATGGTATGGCCACCATTTCCAGACCAATGTCCACACCAGGAATGCTCTGGGTATAATTTGATTCGCTCTGGGAATATAGGGTCCCAATGGCGCACAATAACCAAAATAGGGGTGTAATGATCAATTGCTTCATCTAAAACAAATCAAAATGTATCACTGCTTTTATAGGCCTCGATCACGGCCTGTTCCCCTTCCTTGCCTTTTCTGGAATTGCCATGCTCCATGCCCACGATGCCCTCAAACCCTTTGGAATGGATATGTTTGAATACATTCCTGTAATTGATCTCCCCTGTGGTAGGCTCATTTCTTCCTGGATTGTCCCCCACCTGAAAGTAGGCGATTTCGTCCCAGCATGCATCGATATTGGGAATGAGGTTTCCTTCTTGGATCTGTTGATGATAAATATCGAAAAGGATCTTGCATGAAGGGCTGTCCACAGCTTTGCATACTTCATATGCCTGTGGACTATCCGTTAAAAACAGGCCGGGATGGTCACGGAAATTCAACGGTTCCAGCACCATTATCAAACCATGGGGTTCCAAAAGGGCACTGGCCTGTTTTAGGGATTCCACCACATGGGCAGTTTGAAACTCTTTTCTCAACCTTAGGTCCACATGGCCTGGGACCACGGTCATCCATGTGGCATTCACTCTTTTGGCAACCTCAATGGATTCCTTTATTTCCGCAAGAAACTTTTCACGAAGTGAAGCATCGCCATTGGCAAGATTGGGCTTGTCCCAAGAAATTGTATGTGCCACAAACACCCCCATTGAGATGCCCCGCTTGGCCATGGTAGCGGCCATTTTTTCCTGCAGGTCTTGGGACCTGCCCTTCATGCCATTGTCCTCAAAGGCGGTAAAGCCCATATCGGCCATGAAATTCAACTGGTCAATAGGGTCGTCCCCTGCCGATTCCTTGAACATGCCAAGGTGCGGGGCATACTTGAGCTTGAACCCGGTCTTCACCTGTTCGGGACCCTCCTTAAAAGCGGACAGTACGCCGACTCCTCCCAGACCCAAAGCTGTGGAAGCAATCATCTTGTTCTTTACAAAGTCTCTTCGTTTCATATTTGGATGGTCTTTGGTCTTTATTTACATCTATATTACAACCTTCATCTGACTTAGGCGCTACATTTCTGGATTTTCACAAAAATCATCTCCCCATATCGAATCATAAAACCCAGCATTTTCAAATATCGATTGGACTGTACCGACCATAGTAGCCAGCTTATTAAAAATGCCCGGCAGTAAGGGAGGTTTACCACCGGGCATGAATTAAAAAAAACTAAATCAAAAAAACTAAACTAATCAATCTATGTCCCAAAATATTTTGGTGGATAGGTTATCGTTGCTCTTGACCGCATTGTAATTTTCAGTGTTGTACACCAATTCGCTGTTCGGATAGATCCAACGATTGGGTGGAAGGGATTGGGCATTGGCCGGGTCCTCCCAAAAATCGAGTTCAGGGGCGTTCAGCCTTCTAAGCTCTGCCCAGTTTTCATAGGGTTGTATCACATTGAAACTGAGCCATTTTTGCGTTGCGATAAGACTCATTTTTTCCGCTTCACTTGTGGCATTGTCCCAACTGACCGCTGCGGACCCGAGGTAATCCGATATTTCGGTATCTCCCAAGGCCACCAGTTCTGGCGATGTCGCATCATTGCTCAGCTCCCTTACCTGATAATAAAAATTGATGGATTCCGTGATGCCTCTTTCATAGGCCTCTTTGGCCATGGCATCGTTCACGCCCACATAGGCTTCGGCCTTCAAGAAGTTCACTTCCCATGCCGTGATGATCAGGCCAGGGAAATAATCGTTCCTGCTGAGGGTGGACCTGTTGTAAATGGTCAATTCACCAGAGTTGATCAAGGTTTCCTGGGTGCCAGGGTTCAGCAAGGGGTCCAATCCGATGTATTCCTTATCGGCATTGTTCTCGCCCGGCTCGAACATGGCACGTAGCCTTGGATCGTCATTGGCCAGCATATGGTCAATCATTGCCTTTCCTGCAATGTTTCCGTTCCAATCCTCCAAACCGGTCTGGAAGCCTTCGGAATCCAATGGGGTACTTAGATCATAGACGGTGATCTGGATGTTTTCATCATTCGTCTCCACGATTGGATACGTAGTGGGGTCGCTCAGGATCTCATTGATCTCTGCCTGCGCCCTGCTTGAAAACTCCCCAGCTCCGGAGACCCTTGTCAACATCCGCAACCGTAACGAATTGCAGAATTTTTGCCACTTTTCAATGTCTCCTTTGTTGATATAGTCCTGCGCCCCGAAACCCACCGAGATGCCTGGGTTGACATTGATGGTTCCCAACTTTTGGGAAAAATCGCTCAAATCGTCCAGCATCATGGTATAAAGGTCCTCCGCACTATCGTAAGGGGCCAAGGAGGCAATATAATCGCCACCGTTCTGGCTCAGTTTGCCCGCTTCCGTGAAAGGGATATCCCCATGGAGATCGATGGTCACTTGGGTGAAGTCATACAGGTAAATCGTTGCCGTAATCATATAGATTTCGTTCAGCGCCTGTTCTTCCGGCGAAAGATTGTTGTATATCTTCTCCAGTTCCCTGTACTGGGACAACAATTGATAATAGTTGCTCCATCGGTCACTGATCGAAGCGGCCCCGGGCACATATTGGTTATTGGCGTTTATCCACCCTACGGCTTGGTTGTAGTATTGTAAGGTATTGCGCAGCACAACAAAATAGTTCCAATAAGCGGGCAACACATATTCCCTATTGGTCTGAAGAAATCCTGTGAACTGCTTGTCCACAGTTCCCTGTGATAATTTTGACGGATCTGGGTAGTAGTTTGCAAATTTGTCCTCGGTACAAGAGACAAGCACAACCAACACCACCATCGAAACGATTGTTTTTGATATCTGTTTCATAAAATTTTTCATAATTCAGTTGTTCAACTTTATATTATAATCTCGCCCTTACCTGGAGTCCAAATGAACGGGTGGAAAAACCGTTCCCCACATTGTTCACGTTCTGGAACCAATTTGAACCGGCGGTGGTCTGCTCGGCATCCATATTCTTTATACTCCTGTAGATGTAAAAGAGGTTTCTGCCAAATAGGGAAAGATCAAGGGACTTCAACCCTATTTTATCCACCACTTTCCTTGGCAGCGAATACCCCAATGATATCTCCCTTAGTTTCAGATAATTGTTCTCTTGTATGTACAGTTCGTAGCGCGTATTGGGGCTATACTGTGGTCCTCCCCAATTATAGACTGTAAAATAGTACTCCGGATTCGAAACGATCACATCGTTCTCAGAGCCATCGGCCTGTACCCCTTCCAAAAGGATACCATCATGGAAGACCTGCTCCCCATTGGGCCCAGAAGTGGAATTGGCCGCTATCTGGACACGGGTGCCATCGTTGGTTTCATAATAGCTGAGCCCCCCTCTTTCGGATGTACTGTAATTCAAACTTTCTTCGGTGAGACCGCGTGATGTCATCCAATTCAGGGCCGTGGGCATCACATGGCCCCCGATCCTATAATCGGCCAAAATATTCAGGCTGAAATTCTTGATGGTCAATCCAGAACGGATACCCCCGATTACTTTGGGCTGGGCATTTCCAACCGTCACAAGGGTATCAGGATCTACTCTATACATCCCGTTGGGGTCAACGATCTTTCTACCTTGGTCGTCAGTGGCTACCGGGTGGGCCAACAGGTCTCCCATGGGCTGCCCGACCCTTGAAACCAATTGGGCCGCATTTCCATCATAATCCGCATGGATGATCTCCTCGAGCCCGGGTGCCAATTTTTCTACTTTGTTCCATTGTCTGGAACCTGTGATCCCCAATTCCCAGTTCACGTTTTGGCTGCGTATGGGAAAATAGGTCAATCCGACTTCAACACCCGAGTTTCGCAAGGTTCCCACATTTGATAGGACTGAAGACCCCCCGGAAGTTATGGGAATGGTGAGGCCCAAAATCTGGTCTTGGATCTGTGCATTGTAATAGGTTGTTTCAAAAATGATCCTATTGTCGAACAAATTGGCTTCCACTCCAAACTCATATTCGTGCTTTTCCTCGGGCTTTATGTTATCATTCCCAAAATTGGTGGGCAAAGTGGTATAGAGTATGGAGGAACCACCTCCCTGTACGCCAAGGTTATCTTGATTATAGGCAATATTGGCACTATAAATACTGGGGTAGTTACCCACAATACCCCAAGAACCGCGTATTTTCAACAGATTGATTGCTTTGGGCATTGCGAAGGCGTCAGAAAGGATGAAACTACTGTTCACCGACGGATAGATAAAGCTGTTGTTTTGGGGCGACATGGTGGAGGTCCTGTCCCGTCTTATCGTTCCTTCAACATAAAAAATACCTTTATAGTCCAGATTGAGCAGACCAATCATGGCATCCTTGATCAGGTTTTCCCTGTCATTGTCCTGTCTGGCTTGGTTGACACTGGAAGCAACATCGAACCAATTTTCCACACTCAACCCTCCATCCGTGAAGGCGCTGGTATATCTCATTTTTTGTTCTGTCGCATTATAGCCCAAGCGTGCCAAAAGCGAAAAGTCATCGTTGATTTGGGCAGTATAGCTCAACAAAAGTTCCCCATATTTGATGGAATTGGTTCTGGTGGACATGCTAAAATAGCCCGAGTTGCCAAAAGCGATGGGTAGCTCGTTTGGATTTCTGTTCTCTATATATTCCGTAGTAAAATCATTGGAGACCCTTCCCCTTAGGGTAAGATTTTCGGCCACGTCCCATTCCAGGGTCAAATTACCGATCACCCTATCGCTCCTTTCCTCGGATTGGAACCTGTTCGCTCTGTACAAGTATTCCAGCACAGGCTCCTTATAGCCTCCATAGATCAGGTTTTCGTCTGGTGTAAGACTTTGGTTGGCCCCTGTGACCCAACGATATCCCAAACTCGTCTGGTATCTGTCCTTGTACCATTCGGCACTGTCAAAACGGCTCATCATCCCACCAAAATTGTTCATGATCCGATCGATCTTGTAGGGACGGTTGTTCACTCTACCATTGATATAATCAACAATCAAGGTAGATCTAAAATTGTCAGTCCAATTGATCGTGGTGTTCAAGTTGAATATGTTCTTGTAGCTGCTTGAATTGGGAACAATGGAACCATTGTCCGAGCGTGTGAAGGAAAAACGTGTATTCGAATTTTCCGTGACGTTCGATACCGATGTATTGTACCTTGTGGTGTGTGCCGTATTGAACAATCCAGAGTAACTGTCCTGGGGCAAATAGGGACGTATTTTTCCATCCCATGCCAGAGTGGGTTGTCCATCGAATCGAGGACCAAAGTTCAACGTAGTACCTATGAGTCCCCTGGTCTCGTTCACATCATCTCCGTCCAGATCGTAGTACAGGAACAGGTTCTCGTCCTGGCCTGCATCTGAAATGCTTATGGGATAGCCCGGACCTCTTTCATCTTGAAATTCTGGCAGATATGCCACCCTGTCAAAATTGTAGGCCGTGTTGAAATCAGCACTCCAACCTCTTCCCCTTCCTTTCTTTGTGGTAATAAGCACTACCCCATTGGTGGCTTCCGATCCGTAAAGTGCCGCTGCCGAAGCACCTTTTAGAATGGAAATGTTTTCAATGTCCTCTGGGTTGATGTCGTTCAGTCCGTTTCCACGTATCCGTTGGTCGTCCCAATAGTTACCATTGTTCACGTCACCATTCCTGATCGGGATACCATCCTTTATGATCAATGGAGTACTGGTCCCTGTAATGGATTGTGCCCCGCGGATCGTGATATTGACGGCACTGGTGGCACCACCCGGCGTTGCCGAGATCTGCACCCCTGGGGCCCTACCATAAAGCGCCGCGGCAATGTTGGGAGTGGCCACTTCCGTCAGGGCCTCAGCCTCTACGGTTGCCGTTGCATACCCCAGTGATTTCTTCTCTCTGGTAATGCCCAAACCGACCACTACTTCATCCAATTGTTCCATACCCACGGCCATCACCACATTGATAGTGGTCCTTCCATTGACCGAAACTTCCTGGGGTTCGTACCCAATGGCGGTGAACCTCAACGTGGCGTTTGAAGGTACTTTTATGGAATAGTTCCCATCAAAATCGGAAGAAACTCCGTTAGTGGTCCCTAATTCCAGAACG
The DNA here is from genome assembly GCF_007785775.2 of Flagellimonas hadalis. Classification (GTDB taxonomy): domain Bacteria; phylum Bacteroidota; class Bacteroidia; order Flavobacteriales; family Flavobacteriaceae; genus Flagellimonas; species Flagellimonas hadalis. The sequence goes on along the minus strand of NZ_VNIK02000006.1, from coordinate 69,253 downwards.
GTGACCCCTAATACGGGTTCGTTCGTCTCGGCATCGACTATCGATCCCGTAACCGTAATGCTCTGGCCAAACACATACCCTGAGCTTAGCGCAAGCATTAAAATCAAGATTAGCTTTTTTTTCATAAGATTGCGAGTTGTTTAGTGTACTGGTTAAAATTTTGAGTTGTTAGTGAAATTTCATCGTATATTTTGATGATTGAGCGTATCAGAATTCTTATGTTCTTCTGATGATTAATGCAAATGAATTGTTAAAAAAAAACATTCACCACCTCTTATTTGACATAAAATGATACTTTTTTTGCCCATTGTGTCCTATTGCCGTTATTTTTGGAAATACAGCATGTAAGGGACTCTTAAAAAGTTTTGAATCAAGACTTTGGAAAAGGCTCCAAATGCGATGTCATGTCCCTGGTTTTTAAAAAGGTTACATAGGGGCATGGAAACAGAAAAAGCAGCTATTGAATATGTTTGTAAATTGGCTTAAAGGCAGAGTGGTATGAAACTTCATTTATTGAACCGTAAAAGTGATGCCAGTTCATCGTTTTCCGTTACCCAAAATAGTTACCCCTACTTTTTAAAGGTTTGGCATTACCATCCTGAACTGGAACTGGTCTTTATCCAAAAGAGTACGGGAACAAGGTTCATTGGCGACAGTATCCAAAAGTTCCAACCAGGGGAAGTGGTGCTCTTGGGCAAGAACCTGCCCCATATGTGGCTGAACGATGACTACTATTTTGAGGCCGAGGACCCCACTGCCGCCGAAGCCGTGGCCATCCATTTTACAGAAGACTTTTTGGGGGATGCCTTTTTCAAGTCTGCTGAACTCTCCCACATTGGCCTCATGCTGGAGACGGCCACAAGGGGCATAAAGTTCCAGTCAACGGGTACGGATATCCAAAAATACTTTGAAAACATGCCTACCATGGATTCCTTTTCAAAGACCATTGCCTTGATCGAACTATTGAACAAATTGACCAAGCATAAAGACCATGAATTCCTGTCCAGTATAGGATACATGGACAATTTTGAACAAAATGAAAACAAAAAACTCCGCAAGGTCTATGGATATATATTTGATAATTTTAAAAATGAGGTCAATTTAAGTGAGGTGGCCCAACTTGTGGGAATGAACCCATCCGCTTTCAGCCGCTTTTTTAAAAGGACCCACCGAAAGACCTTCAGCCGGTACCTTAATGAGGTCAGGATAGGATATGCCTGCAAATTATTGCTGGAAAACGAAAACAATATTACGGGAACAGCTTATGAATCAGGCTTTAACAATATTTCAAATTTCAACCGACAGTTCAGGGCCATAAAGAAGATGTCCCCAAAAGACTATATTAAATCTTACAAAAAATCAGAATAAATGATGAAAAGGCAAAAAAAGTACCGCTTTGGGTGCTTTTTTTGGTAGCCCATCATGGAATGCACTTCTAATTTTATGCGGGAATTTTCCCAAACCAACACTATGACCAAAATTACAGACATTAAAGTAAAAGACATCCGTTTTCCCACTAGCCTGACACTGGATGGGTCGGATGCGACAAACCCCGATCCGGATTATTCCGCCGCCTACGTTATCCTACAAACTGACCATCCCCAACAGATTGAAGGTCACGGACTCACCTTTACCATAGGCCGTGGCAATGAAGTATGTGTGGCCGCCATCAAGGCGATGTCACATTTGGTCGTGGGAAAAAGTCTCGAAAGTTTCACCTCGGACATGGGTGCCTTTTGGAAAATGATGACCAGCGATAGCCAATTGAGATGGCTTGGACCGGAAAAAGGGGTCATCCATCTGGCGACCGGGGCTGTGGTGAATGCCGTTTGGGACCTCTATGCCAAAATCGAAGGGAAACCCCTTTGGAGACTTTTGGCCGATATGACACCTGAAGAATTGGTTTCCTGCGTGGATTTCACTTACATCACCGATGCCATCACTCCCGATGAGGCTTTGGAGCTCCTCAAAAAAATTGAGGTGACCAAGCAGGAACGTATCGACCTTCTCATGGCACACGGGTATCCTGCCTACACCACTTCTGCTGGCTGGTTGGGGTATTCGGACGAGAAAGTGAGGCGATTGTGCCGAGAGGCCAAGGAAGAAGGCTTCAAACACCTTAAAATGAAAGTGGGCTCCAACCTTGAGGACGATATGCGCCGGGCTGCCCTAATTCGCGAAGAAATTGGCAATGACATCAAATTGATGATGGATGCCAACCAAAAATGGGATGTCCAGGAGGCCATTGACAATCTTGCCCAATTGAAAAAATTCAATCCCTGGTGGATCGAGGAACCCACAAGCCCGGACGATGTGCTGGGCCATGCCAGGATAGCCGAGGCCATCGCTCCGATTAAAGTGGCCACAGGTGAGCATTGCCAAAACCGTGTCATCTTCAAACAACTGATGCAGGCAAAATCCTTTGAAATCTGCCAGATAGACAGTTGTAGGGTGGGCGGTGTGAACGAAAACCTGGCCATTATGCTCATGGCCGCAAAGTTCAATATCCCCGTATGTCCGCATGCCGGAGGTGTTGGTCTCTGCGAATACGTCCAGCACCTGTCCATGGTGGATTATATCTGCATCAGTGGCAGTCTGGAAGGCCGTGTCATCGAGTATGTGGACCACCTACACGAACATTTTTTGGATCCTGTGACCATCAAGAATGGTGCGTACATGCCTCCTAATATGCCAGGTTATAGCATCCAAATGAAACAAGAATCCTTGAAGGACCACACCTTCCCCCAGGGAAAAGTGTGGAACCCCCATCAAACTGCAACCTTATGAAGCATTTAATGAAAAAATCCGCAGTCCTGTTACTTTTTCTCAGTACACTGGCACATGGCCAAGGACAGGAAAACTATCAACCCTCACCAGAAAATAGGGAAGCCAGACAATGGTTCCAAGAGGCCAGGTTCGGGCTGTTCGTCCACTGGGGCGTGTACAGTATTTTGGGTGATGGCGAGTGGGTCATGAACAACCAGAACATTCCCATCGATGCCTATGAAAAACTGCCTACCTTCTTCAATCCGATAGCCTTCAATGCTGAGGAATGGGTAAAAATGGCCAAGGATGCTGGCATGAAATACATTACCATCACCAGTAGGCACCACGATGGCTTCTCCATGTTCGACACCAAGGCCAGTTCTTACGATATTGTGGACAGCACCCCTTATGGAAAGGATGTTTTGAAGCAATTGGCCGATGCTTGCCATAAAGAGGGGATCAAACTGTTCTTTTACTATTCCCTGCTGGACTGGCACGAAGATGATTACTATCCAAGGGGAAGGACAGGGACCAATATTCCCGGCAGGGGTACGGGCGATTGGGACAAATACATCAGCTTTATGAAGGCCCAGCTCACAGAACTTTTGACCAATTATGGGGACATTGCAGGCATTTGGTTCGATGGGCATTGGGATCAAAAACAATGGGACGGCAAAAGATTTGGAAAACTCCAGGTGGATTGGCATTATGACGAAATCTACAAATTGATCCACGACCTTCAGCCCCAATGCCTTATCGGAAACAACCACCACTTGGCCCCTATTGAAGGAGAGGATTTCCAGATGTTCGAAAAAGATCTGCCCGGAAAGAACACTACGGGTTGGGGCACATCCGCATCGGATATTGGTCAATTGCCCTTGGAAGTCTGCGAGACCATCAATGGATCATGGGGGTTCAACCTTCAGGACAGAAGCCATAAATCAGAAAAAGAACTCGTACACTATATGGTGAAGGCCGCTGGCTATGGAAGCAATTTATTGCTCAACGTAGGGCCCATGCCCAATGGAGAAATCCAGCAAGAGCACAAGGAATCCCTCCATCAAATGGGCCAATGGATGCGTGAAAACGGGGAGACCATTTATGGCACATCGGCGGGGCCCGTTCCACCCACCGAAAGAATGGCATCCACCCAAAAGGGGAAAACCATATACTTGCATATACTTGATCAAAATGACAAAGTGTTCGTAAAAGACTTCGATCTCAATATAAAAAGTGTCAAGCTCTTCAAGGACAAAAGTAGTTTGACACATCAAAAGAACGGATTTGGATTGCTGATCCAGATCCCAAAAGACAAGTTAGATCCCTTGGACACTATCATAGAAATCACCTTGAAATAATAATGGCAACCTTCAACTATAACAATAAAAATGTATTGATCACGGGGGGCGGCAGCGGAATAGGCGAAGCCCTCTCCAAACAGTTTGCCATCAATGGGGCCAACGTATATATTTTGGACTTTCAATGGGAAAAAGCTCAACAGGTCGTTGAAGAACTCACCAATTTGGGCCATAAGGCCCAAGCGCACCTATGCGATGTTTCCGATCAGGGTCAGGTCAAAAAGATTATCGACGACATTGTGGCTGACCATCCATTGGATGTGCTCATCAACAATGCAGGCATTGCCCATGTGGGCAATATTGAAGAAACCTCGGAATCTGACCTCGACCGATTGTACCAAGTCAACATCAAAGGGGTCTATAATTGTATCTATGCCGCTATTGGCAAAATGAAAGAACAAGGTTATGGCGTGATCCTCAATATGGCATCGATTGCTTCCTCTGTGGGTATTGCAGATAGGTTTGCCTACTCCATGACCAAGGGTGCTGTTTTGACGATGACCTATTCCGTGGCCAAGGACTATGTGGGATATGGCATCCGTTGCAACAGCATTTCCCCTGCTCGGGTGCACACCCCTTTTGTGGATGGTTTCATTTCCAAAAACTATCCGGGCAAGGAACAGGAGATGTTTGAAAAACTCTCCAAGACCCAACCCATTGGCCGTATGGGGAAACCAGAGGAAGTGGCCAATCTGGCCCTTTACCTTTGTTCGGACGAAGCTTCGTTCATAACAGGCACCGACTTTCCGATAGACGGAGGGTTCATCAAATTGAATGGATAACACAGGTACGATATGACCCATAACAGAACCAAACTCAACAGCTCTTTGATCCTACTTCTTTTGATGATTTTTGGGCAACTTTCGGCCCAAGCCGTTTACGAGGACGAACGCTATGTTCCCGAGACGGATCCTTTGGTCCTCAAAAAACTGGAGGAATGGCAGGACCTGAAATTTGGATTGCTCATGCACTGGGGGCCTTACAGTCAGTGGGGCATTGTGGAATCTTGGTCCATCTGTCCAGAAGAATATGGTTGGTGTGAACGAAAAAAAGGTTCCAATCCCGACAATTACTTTGCGTACAAAAAAGAGTATGAAGGGTTGCAGACCACTTTCAACCCGATCAAGCTCAATCCCGAAAAATGGGCCAAGGCCGCCAAGAACGCCGGCATGAAATACGTGGTCTTTACCACCAAGCACCACGATGGCTTCAGCATGTTCGATTCGAAGTACACGGATTATAAAATCACCGACCCCAAAACTCCTTTCGGTAAAAATCCAAGGGCCAACATCACCAAGGAGGTTTTTGATGCCTTTCGGGGAGAGGGGCTCTGGGCAGGTGCCTATTTTTCAAAACCTGATTGGCACCACCCCAATTATTGGGATCCCTACTATCCGCCAAGGGACCGGAACGTGAATTACGAACCCGAGGCCAATCCCGAAAAATGGAACAAATTTGTGGAATTTACCCACAACCAGATTTTGGAACTGCTCACGGATTACGGTAAAGTGGACATTTTGTGGCTCGACGGGGGTTGGGTGGCCAAAACACCCAAATCCGAGATTACCAGCTGGTACGACCAACAACTTGTAAACAATGACAATGGGTATCTCAAACACCGTATAGTGAACCAAGACATCCGTATGGACGAGTTGGTGGAAAAGGCCCGTGAAAAACAGCCCGGTCTGATTGTAGTGGACAGGGCCGTCCATGGAAAAAACCAAAACTACCTGACCCCAGAGAACCGCGTACCCGAAAAGGCCCTTCCCTACCCTTGGGAATCGTGCATCATTGCCGGTGGCGGTTGGTCGTATGCCTTCAATGCCAATTATATGAGCACCAAAAAGGCCGTTCACACCTTGGTCGATATTGTGGCCAAAGGGGGCAACCTGCTGTTGAACATTGCCCCCAGTCCGGAAGGTGAATGGGACCAAGGGGCCTATAACCTCCTTCAGGGCATTGGGGATTGGATGGGCACCAATAGCGAGGCGATTTACGGCACCGAGGCCATTGCTCCCTATAAATATGAAAAGGTATGCCTAACTTCCAAACCGGACGGTACCCTTTATCTGATCTATTTGATGGATGAGAAAGAAGAGACACTTCCCGATACCATTGAATTTGTGGGCCTACCCAAGGACAATATCCGAAAGGCCACCCTCTTGGGAAGCTCTGGGAAAGTCAAATGGGAAAAAGAAGGCGACACCACAGTTTTCACGATTCCTTCATCGGCTAAGAACAGCCTGAAGGGAACCGTGGCATTTACCATCAAGTTGAACTAGACAAAAAAAGGAAATAGTAATCAAAGCCAGACAAGATATATGAAACTGATACGATTTGGAGACACAGGAAAAGAAAAACCGGGAATACAGACCGAAGATGGGAAATGGCTGGATGTCTCGGCCTTTGTCCAAGATTATGATGAAGCTTTTTTTGGGAGTGACGGCATTGCCCATTTGAAGGAATGGCTCGGCAAAAATGCCGCCCATTGTCGCGAAATCCCAAAGGAAACCCGATTGGGACCGCCATTGGCCAGACCCTCGAAACTGGTATGTGTGGGCTTGAACTATGCAAAACATGCCGAAGAGTCAGGGATGGCCGTTCCGAAGGAACCTGTACTTTTTTTTAAATCGACCACCGCCATATGCGGTCCCTATGACGAGGTCATCATCCCCAAAAACAGTATAAAGACCGATTGGGAAGTGGAGTTGGCCATCGTAATGGGCAAAAAAGCTTCCTATATCGAAGAATCGGAAGCCTTTGACCATATTGCAGGTTACGTGCTTCACAACGATATCAGTGAAAGAGCCTTCCAAATCGAGAAGGGGGGACAATGGTGCAAAGGAAAGGGCTGTGACACGTTCGCGCCACTTGGTCCCTACATTGCCACCGCCGATGAGATCAAGGACCCGAACAATTTGGAACTGTGGCTGGACGTCAATGGGGAGCGATTGCAACATTCATCCACATCAGATTTTGTTTTCAATGTTCAAGAAGTGGTTTCCTATATTAGCCAATATATGACCCTATTGCCAGGGGATGTTATTTCCACTGGAACGCCTTTTGGTGTTGGTCTTGGTTTTGACCCACCCCGATATCTCAAACCGGGAGATTGTATGGAACTGGGGATTGAAGGTCTGGGAAAATCAAAACAAACCTGTATTGCATATAAAAAATAGGAACTTGGACATCTCAAGAGTTATCCAACACACCTTTTGAAAATGTCCCATAAAAAATCAATAGTGATCAATTCAATTATGGATAAGGCCAACATTAGGAAAACAATCGTCGCCATTTGCTTATTGACCTCTGTTCTGTCCCAAAACCTGTTCGGGCAGAAAGGGAACAGCTACAAAAACCCCCAACTTTCTGTGGAAGAGCGCGTAACCGATCTGTTGTCCAAAATGAGTCTTGAAGAAAAAGTCCGCCAAATGGATATGTACAAGGGGGAATTTTTCGTGGACGGTAAGAGTTTTTCCGTGGATAAGGCCAAAAGTAAAATAGGCGGTTTGGGCGTGGGTGCCATCCATGACCTTTATCCAGAATCCGCACAAACGATCAACGACCTCCAAAAATTTGTGATCGAAAGCAACAGATGGGGCATACCGGCCCTTATCATGGAAGAAATGCTCCATGGCTATATGGCGGAGGGAAGTACCGCCTTTCCCATGAACATCGGCTTAGGGGCCACATGGGACACGGAACTCCTGAAGAAGGTCGGGGAAGTGATCGGCACCGAAGCAAGGGCACATGGTGTCCACTTTGGTCTTGGCCCGAACTTGGATATTGGTCTGGAACCCCGCTGGGGAAGGATTGCCGAAACCTTTGGGGAAGATGTTTATTTAGCCGGTGAATTGGGGACCGCCATGGTCCAAGGGCTTCAAGGTGAAAGTTTGGCCTCCGATCGCTCCATTATTGCCGAACCAAAACATTTTGCCGTGCACGGCATACCGCAGGCTGGTGGAAACTCCTCTCCTGCCCTCGTCGGCGAACGTACGGCGCGGGAAAGTTTCCTGCCATCCTTTCAGAAAGCCTTCATGAAAGGGGGTGCGTTGGGTACCATGTGTGCCTATTCCGAGTTGGATGGCATTCCTTGCGCCTCGAACCATTGGTTGTTGACAGAGGTCCTGAGAAATGAATATAGCTTTAAGGGCATCGTGGTTTCCGATCTAGGGGCCATCAAATACCTCCAGACCACACATAACGTTTCCGATTCCCCAAAAGAGAGCATTCGACAAGCGGTATCTGCAGGAGTGGATATGCAATTTTACGATTTCAGCAATGAGTTTTGGCAAGAGACATTGATCGAATTGGTAAACGAAGGCCAATTGAACATGAAAGAGATTGACAGGGCTGTCGGGGGCGTGCTGCGACTCAAATTTATGCTGGGGCTTTTTGAAAACCCCTACACCAGTGAAAAATTGATCCAGGAAAGGTTCCACTCAGAAGAACATCAAAAAATTGCCTTGGAAGCTGCCCTCAAGTCGATTGTGTTGCTCAAAAACCAAGACAACCTATTGCCTTTGGACAAGAATATCAAATCAATAGCTGTAATAGGTCCCAATGCGGACCAGTCGAGATTGGGAGGGTATGCCGTGAGGAACAAAGTGGCAACAACCGTTCTTGAAGGAATCAAACAGACCGTTGGCCCCAATACCCTAGTGCAGTATGAAGAGGGCGTTCCCTTGATTGTAAAAGGGCAGGCCATTCCCTCCGAATATTTGTTCGTGCCCGATGGTTCACAGAACGGCCTGAAGGGCGAGTACTTCAACAATAGAAACTTGCAGGGCGAACCAGCCTTGGTGAGGATCGATAAGGAGTTGGAATTTGATTGGCCCTGGTCGCCCGGTATTGGTGTGGAAGATGATAACTTTTCCATTCGGTGGACGGGTTATATAAAAAGTGACCAGGCTTTTGATGGCTGGCTGGGATTGAGCTCGGATGATGGCATCCGGATGTGGCTGGACGACCAGTTGGTCATTGACAATTGGAGGAAGGGAAGCACAAACATTGTCACAGTACCCCAAAAAATAGAGGCCGGCAAAACCTATAAAGTCCGCATTGAAATGTGGGAAGGAGGCTGGGGAGCCAGGGCACATTTGCGCTGGAACAGGGAAAAGGTCAATTTTCAACCTGCCTTGGATCTGGTAAAAAAGTCCGATGTGGCCATCGTTGTCTTGGGAGAATCCAAGGAATTAGTGGAAGAAAACAGGGATGTTGCCACTTTGGATCTCCACGGCATGCAAAACGAACTCATACAGGCGGTACAACAGACCGGAAAACCGGTTGTATGCGTCTTGCTCAACGGACGCCCCCTATCCATCAACTGGGTCCAGAACAATGTTCCGGCCATAGTGGAAACATGGTTTCCCGGGGAGCTTGGGGGAAAAGCGGTTGCACAAGTGCTTTTTGGGGACTATAATCCTGGCGGGAAGTTACCTGTCACCTTCCCAAAATCTGTGGGGCAACTGCCCATCTATTACAACCAAAAACCCTCTGCCATCCATAGATATGTGAGCGAGAGCGAAAACCCATTATATGTCTTTGGACATGGTCTGAGCTATACCACTTTTGAATATTCCGATATCAAAGTGGAAACTCCAGAAATACAAAAAGATGAAAATGTCACGGTCTCCGTATCCGTAAAAAATATAGGGGATTTAGATGGAGAAGAGGTGGTACAACTTTACATCAATGATGTATATAGCAGTGTGACCACCCCCGAAAAAACATTGAAGGGCTTTAGACGGATCTTTCTCAAGAAGGGAGAGACCCAAAAAGTCACCTTCACCCTTACACCTGAAGAACTTGCTGTTTGGAACAAGGAAATGGAATATGTGGTCGAACCGGGCAAGTTTGAAGTGATGATCGGAGGAAACAGTATGGATCTGATCCGAACCCATTTCACGGTATTGCCCTGATCAGTTGGTGCAACCGACACCAACCAAACGGAACTGCTGTCAACCTTGAAGACAGAAAATTTATGAGCAACGTAAAAATCGACAGTCACCAGCATTTTTGGAAATACCATCCAAGCACACATGAATGGATCGGTCCTCCCATGGAGGTCATTAAAAAAGATTTTTTACCTGCGGATCTATATCCCTTGCTCCAACAAAACGATATGGATGGCTGTGTCGCCATCCAGGCACAGCAATCCGAGACTGAAACCTTGTTTTTGCTGGACCTTGCAAAGCAGCACCCGTTTATAAAAGGCGTGGTGGGCTGGTTGGACCTATGTGCCGAGGATATCGGGAAAAAGCTACAGGAGTATGCAAAAAATCCATTGTTGAAAGGGTTGCGGCATGTTGTCCAAGATGAACCGGACGACTATTTTATGCTCCGCCCCGAATTCAAAAGAGGGCTATCCCTGTTGGAAAAATATGGCCTCACTTACGACATTCTCATCTACCCGAAGCATTTGTCCCCTGTATTGGAACTGGTAAAACTGTTCCCTGACCAATCTTTTGTCTTGGACCACATCGCCAAGCCCAATATCAATGGAAAAATAGATCCTAACTGGGAACACTACCTTGGTGAACTTGGCAAACGGAAGAATGTGTATTGCAAGGCTTCTGGGATGGTCACAGAAGCTGCTTGGGGAAAATGGTCCAAAAGTGATTTCATCCCCTATCTGGATGTAGTGTTCGATTCCTTTGGTGCTGAGCGAATCATGTTCGGTTCGGATTGGCCCGTTTGTCTGCTCTCTGCCGAATACAAACAAGTAAAAGATATTTTGACCCAGTATCTGACCAAATATCCGAAGGAAATCCAAGAACAGGTCATGGGATTGAACGCCGAAAAATTTTATAGGATATGATCGCCAAATTAAATGTTTCACTCTCAACCAACCACCTTGTGCCAAAATCGACATGGGTGCTGGTCTTCGTTTTGGCCACTATCTTTTCCAGCTTGAAGGCACAGGATTCCGAGAAAGTTTTATGGTATTCCGCCCCAGCCGAAGAATGGATGCAGGCCCTTCCCATTGGCAACGGTCGTTTGGGGGCCATGGTCTTTGGAAATCCATTCAAGGAACACCTTCAACTGAACGAAGACTCCATGTGGGCCGGAGGACCGGATTGGGAAGACGCACAAGGAAACCCGGAAGACCTCGAAGAGTTGCGACGATTGCTGCGTGAGGGTAAAACTACGGAGGTAGATAGCCTGATTGTTGAAAAATTCTCCAACAAGACCATCCTCCGCTCCCATCAAACCATGGGCGACCTTTTCATTGATTTTAAAGAGTCGGGGGAAATCACCAACTACCGAAGGGAACTCGACCTTGACCAAGCGTTGGCCTCTACCTTCTATACCCGTAACGGCAATCATTACACCCAAAAAGTATTTGCTTCCCAACCCGATGATGCCATGGTCATGGAGATCACCACCACATCCCCGAAAGGTCTGAACCTGGAACTTTCCCTGAGCAGACCCGAGGACCACGGCAAACCCACAGTGAAGGTCTCCAATCCTTCCCAAAATCAAATCAGCATGGTGGGGCAAGTGACCCAATATGGCGGAAAGCGGTTCTCCAAACCCTTGCCCATTGATCATGGGGTACGTTTTGAGGTACGACTACAAGTAGTGGCCCCGGATGGAAAGATCACAGCCAAGGAAGGTAAGGTCTCTGTTAAAGGGGCAAGAAAGGTTTTGATCTTTATCGTGGGCAATACTTCGTTCTATCATGGGGACAGCTTTGCTGAAAAAAATAAGGAAACCCTTTCCAAAATCACCCAACAGTCCTTTGAATCGCTATTGGACCGACATATTTCGGACTACCAACAACTTTACCGTAGGGTCAATTTTGAGCTGGGAGAAAGCAACATGGCCCATCTTCCCACGGATGAACGCCTACAACACTGTAAGGATGGAGGCACTGATTTAGGATTGCAATCCCTTCTTTTTCAATATGGAAGGTATTTGCTGATTTCCTCTTCGCGCCCCAACACCAATCCAGCCAATTTGCAAGGGATTTGGAACGAACATCTTGAAGCGCCCTGGAATGCCGATTACCACCTCAACATCAACCTGCAAATGAACTATTGGCCGGCCGAGGTCACCAATCTCAGTGAACTCCACCAACCTTTTTTCAATCTGATCGACAGGGTACTGGAAAGAGGACGAAAGACCGCCAAGGAGCAATATGGCATTACTCGGGGCAGCCTGGCCCACCATACCACAGATCTATGGGCCACCCCTTTCATGAGGGCCGAAAGAGCCTATTGGGGATCGTGGATCCATGGGGGCGGATGGTGTGCCCAACATTATTGGGAGCATTATCAATTCACCCAAGACAAGGATTTCTTACGTCATCGGGCCTATCCTGTCCTGAAGGACATTGCTTCCTTTTATCTGGATTGGTTGACTTGGGACACCAAAAGCCAAAAATGGATTTCCTCCCCGGAAACCTCCCCGGAAAATTCCTATTACAACCAAGAGGGCAAATCTGCAGCGGTTTCCATGGGAAGTGCCATGGGGCATCAAATTATTGGAGAGGTGTTTGATAATTTCCTGGAAACGGCCCAAATATTGGGTATCGAAGACAAACTCGTAGAAGAGGTAAAAACCAAGAAAGCTTCCCTTCACCCTGGGGTAATCGTTGGAACTGATGGTCGCATCTTGGAATGGAACGAGCCGTATGACGAACCCGAAAAAGGACATCGCCACGTGTCTCACCTCTATGCCCTACACCCAGGTGATGACATTACGGAGAACCATCCCGAAGCCTTTGCCGCTGCCCAAAAAACCATTGATTACCGATTGGAGCATGGCGGTGCCGGAACCGGTTGGAGCCGTGTCTGGATGATCAATATGAACGCCCGTTTGCTGGATGGTGCCTCCGCAGAGGAGAACATCAACAAATTTTTCCAGATCTCTTTGGCGGACAATATGTTCGATATGCACCCCCCTTTTCAAATCGATGGTAACTTTGGCTATACCGCCGGAGTGGCAGAACTGCTGATCCAATCGCATGAAGGAATTGTCCGATTGTTGCCGGCCCTCCCTCCCAACTGGAAGAACGGAAAAATAACTGGCCTAAAGGCCAGGGGCAATATTGAAGTGGATATAAGTTGGAAGAATGGTACCTTGGGGGAAGTTACTTTTCGTTCCCCATCCGACACGAGCTTTGCCGTAAAATATGGCTCGTCCATGGTTGACCTACAACTAAAGGCCAATGAGGAAACCCAGCTAAATGCAAAGCTTAAAAAAACGAACGATTAAATGACCCGATATAACATGACATTGCCATTTCAAAAGAACACTGTCCAAGTTGCCAACAAGTTGATCCCATCGGCCCTTATCATCTTGTTCTTTTTGAAATCACTCCCCGGAACTGCACAGGGCAATTCGCAAACTGAAGAGAAAATGCAGTGGTTCCAAGATGCCAAATTGGGTATTTTCATCCATTGGGGCCTATACGCCGTAAATGGGATCGATGAGTCTTGGTCTTTTTTCAACGGATATATTTCGCATAATGATTACCTGAAACAGACCGATGGATTCACGGCCAAAAACTACGACCCTGTGGCCTGGGCCGATCTCATCAAAAAAAGTGGCGCCCGTTACTCCGTCATTACCTCAAAACACCATGACGGGTTTGCCCTTTGGGACAGCAAGTTTGGTGATTTCAATGCCAAAAAAGCCTCGGCGGCCAAAAGGGACGTGCTTTCGCCTTTTGTGGATGCCCTCAGAAAGGATGGGTTAAAGGTAGGCATCTATTATTCCCTTCCCGATTGGTCCTATCAAGACTACACCCACCACACCCGGGATTCCATGCGGTACAAACCCGCGGACGACCCCAAACGTTGGAACACCTTTTTACACTATTACCAAGGACAGCTGAAAGAGCTTTCAAAAACCTACAATCCCGACCTTTGGTGGTTTGATGGGGACTGGGAGCATAGCTCAGCGGAGTGGGAAGCCCCCAAGGTACGGCAAATGCTGCTCGATCAAAATCCCAACACCATCATCAATTCCAGATTACAGGGACATGGGGATTATGCCACTCCCGAGCAAGGCATGCCCGTCACCCGCCCCAAGGACGACTATTGGGAACTCTGCATGACCCTAAACAACTCGTGGGGGTATCAAAAAAATGACCATGACTACAAAAGCCTGGATCAGTTGATCGGTATTTTCACCGATGTCATTTCATCAGGTGGAAACTTGTTGTTGGACATTGGCCCCAAGGGAGATGGTTCCATCCCAAAGGAACAGGAAGAACTGTTGACCGGTTTGGGACGTTGGACCCAAAAGCACAAAGAGGCCATTTTTGGAACCGTTGCCGGCATCCCCAAAGAACATTTCTATGGCCCCACTACCCTTTCAAAAGATAAAAGCATCCTGTACCTTTTCGTAAAAGGAAATCCGAACGGGGAAATTGTACTCCGTGGAATAAAGAACAAAATCAATCGCATATGGGTCGTGGGTGATGGCACCAAACTCTCCCACAAAGTGGTGGGAAAAATCTATTGGAGCCATTATCCGGGCATCCAATACATCCAAGTCCCAGATTACGTTTTGGACGAAAACATGACTGTGCTGGCCGTGCTCTTGGATGGTGAAATAGAGTTGTACCGAGAAGATGGTTCTGTAATTGAAAGTAATTAAAGTGAAGGTGATCTCAATAAATTGTATGCTGCGCAATGCTTCGGAAAATGCTGTTGTGCAACAATTTGATCCTTTTGAAAATCAAAAATCCAACCCTGAAAACAACCTGCTCCACACCTAAAAATTGGTGGCAGAGAAGATTGTATTTCTTAAAAAAAACTTGAAAAATGATTCGAAAAGCCCACATCCTAACCTTGCCCCTGGTCTTGCTCTTTGTAGCTTGCCAGACTGTGGAACCACCCAAAGCTGTTGGCCCAACCCCTTCGCAACGGCAAATGGATTGGCATGAACTGCAATATTATGCCTTTGTCCATTTCAACATGAACACCTTTACCGATATGGAATGGGGCACAGGAGGAGAATCCCCTGCCCTTTTCAACCCTACCCAACTGGATACCCGACAGTGGGCAAAAGTGGCCAAAGATGCCGGAATGAAGGGGATCATTTTAACTGCAAAGCACCATGATGGATTCTGTTTGTGGCCCACCAAGACCACGGAGCATTCCGTTAAAAACTCGCCATGGAAGGATGGAAAGGGAGACGTGGTCCAAGAATTGGCCGATGCCTGCAAGGAATATGGCCTAAAATTGGGGTTATACCTTTCCCCTTGGGATCGGAACAACGAACATTATGGGAAACCGGAATATGTGGAGATCTTCCATGAACAGTTACGGGAACTGTTGACCAATTACGGGGAACTCTTCGAGGTGTGGTTCGATGGTGCCAATGGAGGTTCCGGATATTACGGAGGCGCCAACGAAACCCGAAAAATAGACAACAAAACCTATTACGAATGGGAAAAGACCACCGAAATGATCCGGGAATTACAACCCAATGCGGTCATTTTCAGTGACGGCGGACCGGACATACGCTGGGTCGGCAACGAGGAAGGTTGGGCCAACGAGACCAACTGGAGCGTGATGCGGAGGGATGAGATCCATCCTGGCTGGCCACGATATGTAGAATTGCGTTCGGGCCATGAAGACGGGACACATTGGCTGCCCGCAGAAGTGAACACCTCCATACGTCCTGGGTGGTACTATCACCCCGGTGAGGACCATCAGGTAAAAACCTTGCCCCGTTTGGTGCAAACCTATTACGAATCCATCGGTAGGAACGGAAACTTTTTGTTGAACCTTCCGGTGGACGATAGAGGATTGGTCCATGAAAACGATGTACAACAATTGATGGCCCTGAAGGCACAAATCGATACCGATTTTGCCCAAGAACTGGCGCAGGGAAATCCTGCCAGTGCCTCCAATGTCCGTGGCAACAGTTCCACCTTCAATGCCGAAAAGGCCATCGATGGGGACTTTGAAACCTACTGGGCCACTGATGACGGAACAACACAGGCTTCCATCACCATCAGTTTAAATGAGCCCACCAAAGTCAACCGCATACTCCTTCAAGAGTATATTCCTTTGGGACAACGCATCAAAAAATTCATGGTAAGTGCCGAAGTCGATGGCACATGGCAAGTTTTGGACGAGCAGACCACAGTGGGGTACAAGCGCATCCTTCGGTTCGAAACGGTTACCGCTACCCAAGTCAAGGTGGATATTTTGGATGCCAAAGGCCCAATTACACTCTCCACGCTTGAGCTCTATAATGCCCCTCCCCTTTTGGTGGACCCTAAAATCACCCGAAATAGGGATGGAATGGTCTCCATTGAGATACCTGATGATGAAGTGGACGTCTATGTGACCACTGATGGGATGGAACCAACAACGACCTCCAAAAAATATGACGGCCCATTTCCTGTCTTGACCCCTACAAACGTAAAGGCCATTGCCGTGGACCCGAACAATAGACAACAAACACAAACGGTGGGCCAATACTTTGACCTGGCCAAAAAAGATTGGAAAGTGGTCGGGGCCCTTCAAAATGATGCCGATCTCGTTAAACTTATGGATGATGACCCCAATACTTTTTGGGCAACGGATGAAAATGCTTCGAACAGCAATGAAACCACCATAGATTTGGGAGCATCCCATACACTTACCGGATTTAGCTATTGGCCCATCCAAGAACGCTATCCGTTTGGAATCATCACCAAGTATGATTTTTTGGTAAGTCAGGATAACCGGACATGGAAGTCGGTATCGAAAGGGGAATTCAGTAATGTGGTCAACAATCGCATTGAACAAAAAATAAATTTCGCTCCAACATTGGCCCGATATATAAAATTGAAAGCCTTGGAAAAACACAATGGTGATGGCAGGACTTCCTTTGCGGAAATCGGTGTGTTCACCACAAATCAATGATACATGGATTTAAGATTAAAGGACAAGGTCATATTGGTCACAGGGGGTGACAAAGGAATTGGGAAAGGGATTTCCTGTGTTTTGGCAGAAGAAAAGGCAATCCCGGTCATTATTGGGCGAAATGAGGCCGACGTGCTTTCCACTGTCGAAGAAATCAAGGCCAAGGGAGGCAAAGCCTTTTATGCCCTTGCTGAGCTTACCGACCCTATGCAATGCAAAAATGCCATTGAAAGAACCTTTCAAGAGTTCGGAAGAATAGATGGATTGGTCAACAATGCGGGGATCAATGACGGGGTGGGGCTCGAAAATGGCAATTATAACGGTTTTAAACGTTCCTTGGAGCGCAATGTGGGACATTATTATCTAATGGCCCACCATGCCTTGCCATACTTGAAGAAACACAAAGGCAGCATTGTGAACATCGGTTCCAAAACATCGGTAACGGGCCAGGGAAATACCTCGGGTTATGCGGCATCGAACGGGGCCCGAAATTCACTTACCAGGGAATGGGCGCTGGAACTTCTTCCCTATTCCATCCGGGTGAATGCCGTGATCGTGGCCGAGGCGATGACCCCTCAATATAAAAGATGGATAAGTTCCTTTGACAATTCGGATGAAAAGTTCAAGGATATCATTGCGCGGATTCCATTGGGAAATAGAATGACAACTACTGAAGAGATCGCCAACACAGTGGCCTTTCTTCTTTCCGAAAAATCCAGCCATACTACCGGCCAACTGATTTTCGTGGATGGGGGCTACACCCATCTGGATCGTTCACTTTAACATAGAGCCATGACCAGACCAAAAATTATATCCAAAAAAGCGCTTTTGCCCTTCGTCCTGATTACTTCCCTTTTTGCGCTTTGGGGTTTTGCCAATGCCGTTACGGACCCTATGGTACAGGCCTTCAAAAAGGTATTGGAGCTTTCCAATTCCCAGGCTGCATGGGTGCAAATGGCATTTTATGGCGGTTACTTTTGCATGGCCCTTCCCGCTGCACTTTTTGTCCGGAAATACTCATATAAGGTCGGGATACTGATAGGGCTGGCCCTTTATGCGGTAGGGGCGCTCATGTTCTATCCTGCGGCCATCATGGAGGAATTCTGGTTTTTTTGCCTCGGTCTGTATGTGCTCACCTTTGGGCTTGCCTTTCTGGAAACAACGGCCAATCCCTATATTTTGGCCATGGGCGCCAGGGAAACAGCCACGCAGCGCCTGAACCTGGCCCAAGTGTTCAATCCGGTAGGGTTGCTATTGGGATTGCTCATTGCACAACAATTTGTGCTCAAAAAACTGCAATCGGATGATATCGCTGATTATTCATCCTTGGATCCTGTCAAAAAAGCTTTGGTGCGTACCTCGGACCTCATGGTGATCAGGGACCCGTATGTGGTTCTGGGACTGGTCATTCTGGTGGTATTCGTCCTCATATTGGTCAACAAAATGCCCCAGGCCAAAGGAAATGGAGCAATTCCATCCTTGAAAGAAACGGGCAGGCTACTGTTCCAAAGGCCCCGTTACAGGTTGGGGGTATTGGCACAGATTCTATATGTTGGTGCGCAGATCATGTGCTGGACCTACATCTATCAATATGCCGAAGCCATGGGTATGGCAAGCGATATAGCCGCAAATTACCAGTTTGCGGCGTTCATTTTGTTTTTGGTCGGGCGGGCCATCGGCACTTATCTGTTACGTTTTCTCAGTCCGGGCAAAATGTTGATGTGGTTTTCCCTCATGGCAGGGATCTGTTCCTTGGCCGCCATTTTTATTGAAGGCCATTTGGGATTGCTTTCATTAGTGGGTATTTCGTTCTTTATGTCACCCATGTTTCCGACCATTTATGGAATTGCTTTGAACGGATTGACCGAGGAGGAATCCAAATTGGGTGCGGCCGGGTTGGTCATGGCCATTGTTGGGGGAGCCCTGATGCCCAAATTACAGGGAATGATCATTGATATTGGGGGCCATGGGGTGGCCGACATCAAGATCATGGGGGTGGCCGAGGTGAATTATTCGTTTACCCTTCCCTTATTCTGTTTCGCCTACATTGCTTGGTTCGGTTTTGACACTTTAAAAAATGAACACGTATGGGAAATCTAAAAAGATATTGCTTGGCACTAGATCTTGTGGATGACGAACAAAGCATTGCGGCCTATGAGGAGCATCATAAAAAAGTATGGCCCGAAATTTTGGAGAGCATCAAGGAGTCCGGCATCCAAAACATGGAAATATACCGGATAGGCAATCGGTTGTCCATGATCATGGAGGTGGATGATTCGTTTTCTTTTGAGAAAAAACAACAGGCCGATGCCCAAAACCCCAAGGTGCAAGAATGGGAAAAGTTGATGTGGACGTTCCAAAAACCGCTTCCATTTGCCCAAAAAGGTGAAAAATGGATGCCCATGAAAAAAATATTCAAGTTGTAATCGTATGCGCAACCAAAAACAAATCATGTTCAATCCCAAATATCCGTCCATCGAAGACCTTCGAGAGAAGGCCCGCAAGCGTATTCCCAAGTTCGCCTTTGAATATCTGGACGGTGGATGCAATGAGGAAGTGAACCTCAGAAAGAACACCAGTGAAATCAGGGAGGTTGAATTGTTGCCCCGGTATCTGGACACCTACAAAGAGGCGAACATGACCACTGAGATCTTTGGAAAAAGTTACGCTGCGCCTTTTGGGATTGCCCCCATCGGTCTCCAAGGACTCATGTGGCCCAATTCCCCCGAGATCCTGGCCAGGGCCGCATTTCAACACAATATTCCCTTTATCCTGAGTACGGTGGGCACTTCCAGCATCGAACGTATCAGCGAGATCACCGAGGGAAATGCATGGTTTCAATTGTACCACCCCACAAAGGAATCCGTTCGAAATGACCTGATCCATCGGGCCCAAGTTGCAGGTTGTCCCGTACTGGTACTTCTTTGCGACACGCCGGTTTTCGGTTTTCGTCCCAAAGAAATAAAGAATGGACTTTCCATGCCCCCAAAAATGAGCTTTTCCAACATCCTTCAGATATTGGGAAAGCCCCAATGGGCCTTTGAGACTATACGGCATGGACAGCCCAATTTTGAAGTGCTTAAACCCTACATGCCCAAAGGGCTCAACCTAAAACAGTTGGGACAATTCATGGACCAGACCTTCAGTAAGCGTATGGACACGGACAAAATTGCCCAAATAAGAGACCTTTGGAAAGGAAAGTTGGTCCTAAAGGGAGTGGCCACGGAAGCTGATACTGAAAAAGCCATTGCCTTGGGATTGGATGGCATCATTGTATCCAATCACGGGGGAAGACAATTGGATGCCGGGGAATCCACTATAAAACCATTGACCCAAATATCAGCAAAATATGGCAATCGACTCACTGTGATGATGGATAGCGGTGTGCGCTCCGGACCTGATATTGCCCGAACCATGGCCAGTGGGGCACAGTTTACTTTTTTAGGGCGGTCCTTTATGTATGGCGTTGCAGCCATGGGAAGCAAAGGAGGCGACCATACCATTGCCTTGCTCAAAACGCAATTGAAACAGGTGATGGAACAAATTGGATGCCCTGAAGTTGGGCAAATGCCACTTTTTAGAAAGCATTGAGTTACCTAAATCCCATCCCAATACATTTCAATTGTTGCATAGTATCCGGATGAAACAATTCTAGGAAAGTATTGATGGGGTTGTTTGGGGCAACTATGACTTAGCCATAAATCTTTTATCCAGGTCTACAATCAATTTGCCAGATCCTATACAAAGAACATTAGTGCAGATAATAATATTGGTTTCAATAGAGGTCGAATAAAACTCGACTTGGGGTTTAGATTTTGAATCTAACGGATGAAGAACCTCTGGCCAAAATCCAAATCCAGAACTGAAAATTTTAGTACGTATAGGTTTAGCAGACTTGAAAAAACGCCTGAGCCACAAAAACAAAAAGTTTCATTTCAATTGAAATCATCTTTTGTGAAAATATCAAGAATGGTCGTTGATCAGAGACCGAGCAATTTCAATCTCCCGAACGAGCTGGGCACATGAAAATCCGGTTCCTCCGTCATAGGGTCTACCCATGTGATCCAAACAAACTCCGATTCGTTGACCGGGAAATGTCCCAAATTCCGGCAATCTCCCCTGTAAATTCCAGCCCCAATAGCTCCATTCTTCAAAATATCAAGATCTTGCAAGGATTTTAAACTGACTTTCAGCTCCACCCAATACCCGGAATCCGTTCGACCAGCTTTGGCAGATAGGTGACCTTCCGGCCACGACCATTCGTAATCAAACTTTCTATAAAAGGCCGCCGTATAATCCAGTATCCTACCATCAGGGTCGACTTCCAAACAGTAATAGGTCTTCAACAATGCATCTGTTTTGAAAAAGATTTCAACACGGTCGCCATGGACCACCTCCAGCTTATGGCCCGATATCTTTTGCACATGGACGGAGCTGTCCTCTACCCGATAATTCAGGTAAAGCCAGTCCTTGTCATGACAGGCTTTAAAGGCCGTTTTTTGAATAAATCCAGAATTCCAGGGCTGTTTGAAATCGGTCAAAATCGGCAGACTTTTCCAAAATCCATCTTTCACTGTCCCATCTGTTATGGCCCTAACCTCATATATATCAGCTGTATCTTCTCCCATGCAATAGAAATAATAAATTTGGCCAAGGTTCGATTCCCATATTGCCAATCAAATACCTAAAGTGGCCTACTTAAAACAAATCTTGAGGGCCAAATACGGTTTTTAACATAGAAAAATTCCCTCCATAACAAGTTTTGGGTCACTTTTCCCCTTAGCCTGAAAAAACATGTCTGAAAGATACGCATAGATTGAATCTTCGGAGGGGTTTATCCTATCTGTTTTGACCCTTTATGACCACCCTTATGTTTGGAAGCAGTTTTTGGTTCCCAAAAATTCCGAAGTTCAAAAAAATTTCAAATCAAACTCTGCCGCCTTGCCTTTTGCACGGCCTCAAGCTTGTTGTGCACTTGGAGTTTTTTGTAGATGTTTTCGATATGTTTTCGTACCGTGCTGGGCGAAAGAAAAAGGTTGCTGGCAATGACCGTATAGCTGAGCCCTTCGGACAGTTGTTCCAGCACTTCCCGCTCCCGAACACTCAATTCGACCAAGTCTTCCGTTATGGTCAACGATTCCTGTTTTTCAGGATAGCGCAACAATCTTAGTGTTTTTACGGCAATGGAGGGACTCATCGCCGCACCTCCCGAAATAGTCTCTTTGATGGCGCTATACAGTTTGTCCGCTTCCACTTCCTTGAGCAAGTAGCCATCGGCCCCTGCGCGAATGGCATTGAAAATGTTCTCGTCATTGTCAAAAACGGTCAGCATGAGCACCTTGATGTGCGGGTATTTTTGTTTCATGATATGGACCGTCTCTATCCCGTCCAAAATGGGCATTTCAATGTCCATGAGCACTAGGTCCAGATTATGGCTCTTTTCCAGCTTGGCCAAAAGTTCACTGCCATTGTACACCATGTATTTGATGTCCAAATCGGTATATTCGACAAGTTTTTCACGGATGGCCCTTGCCAAAAATGTATTGTCATCCACTATTGCCAACTTGATCTTGCCCATAGATTTGTCTTTAAATTTGGGTTTACACGTTCACCTTTAGCTCCACCTTGGTCCCTTTCCCCAGTTCACTGGTCTGTTTAAAATCAATCCCTGCTTTCTGGGCACGGTTGCGCATGATCTGGAGACCATTCCCTGTTGATTCTTTCGTCATATCGAAACCTTTGCCCTGATCTTCGACCATAATTTCCACCTGATTGTCCTGTTCCACAAAGGTGACGGCGATTTCGGTGCTTTCCGAATGCTTCACTGCATTGTTCACCGACTCTTGAATGATCCTGAACAGGTTCATCCCCACAAAGGCATTGAGCACCTTATTGGTCGGGTTCCCCTCGATGCGCACCCTGATCTTATCATCCGTGGCCTCATGGACGGTCGCGGCCAATTGCTGGGTGCGTTCCCGGATGTCTTCCAAACTGATTTCGTCCTTGTTCATGGCCCAAATGGTATCCCGCAGTTCGGAAATGGTCACCAGGGAAAATTGCTTCATTTGGGTGAGCTTTTCCATAAGGAAAACTTCGCCCTTATCGATTCCTCTTTTGGCGGAATCGGTGATAGTGGTCAAATAGGTGAGCTGGGAACCAATATTATCATGCAGGTCGCGGGCAATCCGGATGCGTTGTTCCTTTAGGTTCTCCTGGGCCTTGGCTTCGGCCATGGCCTTTTCCAGGGCTGTCTCCCTTGCCAAGTTTTTTGTCCTGATCTTCTGTTCCCGGAACACCACAAATCCTACAATGAGCAGTATTGCCAAAAGACCGCCGCTGCCGATCAGCATATTGTTGCGTTTTTTAATGGACAGTTCACTTTCGACCAGTTCGTTCTGTTGGCGAAGGATTTCGTTTTCCTTTTGCTCGGTCTCGTACTTTTCCTTCAGGTTGAGCACTTCCTTGGCCCTTTCCAAACCCTGCAGACTGTCAAGCACCTCATTATGTATTTGTAGGTAACCATACGCATCCTTGTACTTTCCCATACTTTCACTTACGGATGACAGGGTCTTCGATAGTTCCACCTGTGCCAAAACAAGTTCATGCTCCAATGCTTGGTCATAGGCCTCCAGTGCGAGGTTTTCTGCTTCTTGGTACTTACCCTGCATCATGAGTGTTTTGGCCAGGTCATTTTTAAGATGGACGACCACATACCAATCTCCCTTTTCTTGCTGTATTTCCAGGGCCTGAGCAAAGTATTCCTTCGCTTTGTCCAATTCGTTCAGACCTTGATACCCATATCCCAAATTATAAAGTGGTGCCGCTGATTCAAATGGCGCGCCCAATGCATTAAAACTGCGGTACGATTTATCGGAGTATTCTATGACTTTTTCGTAATCTTTAAAGTGCAGATAAACACTGGCCAGATTATTATAGGTCAGTGCCACGTAATACTCATGCCCCAATTGCTGGTATAGTTCCAGGGCCTTCTGAAAATAGTCCTTTGAGAGTTCCCATTCATTGACAGCTTGGTATCTACTGCCCAAATTATTGAGGCTTCCGGCTATCCAAATGGAATCTTGGGAAGCCTCAAACTCTTTCAGCGCATTTAATTGATAGGCAACCGATTTGTCCACTTCACCTGTTTTTTCGTAAGCATTGGACATATTGGTATAAAGTGCCCCTATGGCAAAATGGTCTTCTGAACTTTCAATGGGCGGCAAAGCATCTTGGTAGTATTTTAGGGCTTGATCAGAATTGCCTTTCCCGTTCTCGAGTATCCCGAACGATACCAACATCCTTGCCTTCAGGTATTCATTTTGTTGTCTTTCGGCTTCGGTATGGGCCAATTCAATATAATACCAAGCACTGTCATAATCTATGGAACGAAACTTCATCCCTATATCTTTCAGTGCCATTACCTTGTCCTCGCCCGATTTTTCCTTGAGTTCGGCCTTTAAATCCTGTATTTGTTCTTCCAAGCTTTGGGCCGAAAGCGGTGCACAACAGGTCAGCATCAATGCCAGTACAAGCGGTAGCGTATAAATGTGTTTTATCGAGGACATTTTCTAAAAATAGCATAATTTTTCAGGCCAGACGTACTTATTTTTTCAAATTTAATCGGCCTTGTCCGCCAGTTTTTGTACCACGGCATCCAAGTAAGCATTCAACCCTTTTTCGGCACCTTCCAAATATTTTTTGGGATCACACTTTACAATGGAATAATTGGCCTTTTCCTGATGGTCCACACTCCACACGCGAAGCACGCCCATATCGGTTCCCAATTTGTCCCTGTCCGGGGTTTGGGCCACATCGAATTTTTGTCGCTCCATGACCCCGGAGACCTCGACCCCTCCACGTGGGACAAAATGGCCCATATCGAACATGATGCTGCTTTCCTCACTGATGACAAAGGTTGTCTCCGCTTTTACCCTGGCATTTCCGGCATGACGGTTCAGCGTTCTTGAAACCTCGCTTTGACTGTCCTCAAAAACATTCACCACCAGAACGACCTTGTTGAAGATAAAATCGGTTTTTTGGTTCACTACCCTGTTTTCCGTGTTCCCTGCATAATCGGCAAAGCCTGCAAGGGGTATTGCATCCTTGCCCATGGTCCTGAACGGGACCACAAACTTCTGGGTGGTGGGCCTGGTGAGGATGGTACCGAATTCCTTCCCTTTTTCAGGTCCTTGGCCTGCTGTGAGTTCCCATCTTTTCTCACGGTTCTTTTCATAGGCTTTGTTGTTCCAGAGTTCTTCGATAGGGGCAATCTCAAAACCTTTGGATTTCAAATCCGCCACATAGTCCTGAAAGAGCTGGTCCGTCAATTTTTGGAGGTCGTCGGGGTCAAGGCCATCCAACACCAAGGTGAGGGATGCCTTTGCATCGCCCTTGAGTCCTCCTCTCCATAGCTTGCCCCCTTTTTTGGAGTCTTCAAGACTAAGGGCCGTTTGGTAATTCACCTGGAAATCGGAAATCACTATCCTTTTGGGGCTCTTTCTGTAGCTCAAATTGGCGGGGCCCAATGTTTTGATTTTTACTTCACCCACATTTTGGGCAGAAATGGTAAGGATGGCAAACAGGAACAGTACCATCGAACATCTTATTTTCATCATTTGTTTTTTTTAGTTTGACTTGTTATTTCATATTAAGGACAAACATAGACCCGAACCCTTTGGCAGTCAATACGGCAATTGCCGTAAAGTGCCCCATAATCCCCGATCAGACATCAAAATAAAAATAGCTGAGGATACCCATCCCAAATGATGCACCTATTAAAATGGCGTTGATGCGGCGCAACTTCGGGTTCAGGTTTTTGGATATGGCGTACCCCTGCAAACCGATGGCCAAAACCAATACCGGCAAACTGATGTACAGGTTAAAGAGATAGAACCATAACCAACCAGTGCAAAATGCCCAAGTGGCCAAAGCCGAGGTCAGCGGGGGAATATAGCGGTCCATTCGCCCCACGGATTCATCGGGAAAGCGGAAATACAGAAAAGTGGAAAGCAACAACATGGGCCCGATCAATGCAATCAACAATAAAACAATCCCCATCATAAATCATCGGTTTGGTCGGTGTGGCATTATACCAAATAGCATTCTTCTTGGTCCATGGTCAACAGACTGAGGGGCACATCCCCAAATTGGGTCTTGAAAATGGTGATCCCGTCCCCCACCGAAAGTTTATCGTACAGCACGGTGTTCACCACCAAGGTTCCAGCCGTTGTCCGTATTCTATTGGCGTTGGTCCTGCGGTTGGAGGTGATGGTGAGTTTGTCCTCCACCAAGGCCGCCACTCCTTTTTTATGTGCACTTAAGGTATCCCTCCGATAGTTTCCATGGCTCCTAAAGAGTTTATAGCCTTGGTACAAGGGCACCACCCAAAGTGGAAAGAGAAATACCGCAAACCCCCAAAGGCCGCTCATCCATAACAAAATACCCACAGAAACAAACGGGGCGGCAACGTACAAACGCCGTTTCAAAGTTGCGTACCAAATTCTTTTGAGGGCCTCAATATCCTTTTGAGAGTATCGGGTATGTGGAATCCGCTTTTCCAGAAAACGCTGTCTTTCACTGTTTGGAGCGGGAACCATTTCAGCATCGGGTCGAGGGATCGTTTCAAGGCTCAGGGTCTTTTTGGATTTGGGCGCCCTGTCCATCACCACATGCATCCCTACCTTTACTTTGGTATATTCCCGATAGTCCACCGAAAACTCCTCATCATCCACATAGAGGTAATAGTGTCTAGTGGTCCTGGCTTTTCCTCCCGATCCCGATCCACTACCCGTGGTCTGTACATTGAGCCTTTTGTCCGTTATCTTTCCCGAGATGCGATGTTTTATCCCTCGTCTTAGGTCGATAGCTGTGGTCCCGATCATATAGGCGATGATGCCAAAAAAGAACAGGCAAAAACCAATGAACACATACAGCACAATGGCATCTCCGGCAAAACTGTTCTTGAAATCCTTGAACACAAAGGAAATGAACAGCAGGAACATCCCGATCACGGCCACAGGGAATACCAGCATGGCAAACAGTTGTCGCCTGAGTTTTTTGATATCAGCGGGCTCTAGCGGTAATTTTTCCTTTAGGGGCATGAAATAGGTCTTTGCGGGATGTTATCAATACCCGGTGTAGATGAAAGGTGCCCAAAAATAAGGGTGGGTCTGGTCGCCGTACACCCCTTTGATAAAGTTTCGTTTCACTTCGGCCAAGGCCTTGGGTGTTGCCATGCTCTTGTTGAACATCCTATCATAGAGTTCCACGCTCAAAAACATGGTTCCCGAATCGCTCACGCTCCACAGGGAGGTCAATGTGCTGTTCACCCCGGCGTTGAAAAGCGCTTGGTTGAGTCCCTTGATGCCATCCCCCGGTGACTCAATGCCCAAGGCTGTCTGGCAGGCGCTCAGCATTACAAAATCGATGGGCAGGTTCAGTTTTTCCACTTCGCCCACGACGAGCATGCCATCTTCGCCATCCACAGGATTAGGTTTCACCGTCATGGCAAAGGCGCTCAGATCGAACACATAGGGGTGCACACTGGCATGACTGGAAAGATGGAGTGCCCTATACTTGCCCAATTCATTGGCTTTACTCATCCGTTTGAGTTCATTCTCCGTCATCATATCATCGAGTCGGGTGTCCGTAAGCGGTACTTGTTTCTGAATCAATACCACCTCGTTTCTTCCTCCCTGCAAAAAGCTCATGGGTTCTTTCCCTTGAAAGGTAGCAAAGGCATAGTCCAAGGGCAGCCCTTTTTCCAGGTCTTCGCGAACCCGATACCGCAACTTTTCAAGGTCGCCGATGGAGCTTAAAGGTGCCTTGGGAGCTGCATGTAGCTCGTAGGTGGCCCCTCCAAAGGCCAAAACATTCTTTTCAAACTTCTTTTTGGGTTGCTTTCTGAGGCTGTACAGCAAAGAGGCATTCGGAATGTAACCCATCTCGAAACGCTCGGCCAAGTAACGGCCCTGACCATCCACCAAGACATCAAAAGGAATGGTGCCCGTCAATCCTTCGGGACTGATGGTGAGCTTGGTGATGCCCTGCAATTTGTTCTCCAAACCATCAATAAAAGTGATATAAAATCGACGTAGCAGGTCCGGCACCTTCTCTTTTTGATAGAACACATATTGCCCATCCACTACCTTTGCCTCCATGTGCTTACGAAGATACTGGGTCATCAATTTGAACTCCCCTTGGCCAAACATCCCCGTTTTTCTTGCCTTGGCCCCCGTGAAATAATCCAGATTGGGTCGGCGAAATTCGTTTTTGGCCATTTCCTTTTCCAATACGATGAGTTCCTTGTCATCAGACAACAGATCGGTAAAGGCCCCAGCAGATCTATTGTATTTTACGGTGACATCATTCTTGCGTACCAAACACATCAAATAGGTACCCTCATAGGTACTTCCTTTGGAGACATCGATGAAGGATAGATAGGCTTCATTGGCTCCCAAAACGGACTGAAGCTCTTTCAAAGGAAGTTGCTTTATCGTGCTCCTTTTATCGTTCAAAAGGGAATAGGATCGGTTGGATTCGATGACGTCGTAAATTTTATCGAACTGCCCGGTCTCATAATAGGTGGCCGCCAAATTACCGTTTATCCGTTGGAACTTGTCCAAATAGCCCCTTTGGGCCAAGATGGACAGGCCTTCCAGTATTTTAACTTCCTCTTCCCTGGCTTTTTCAAATTGTAGGGCGGCCTCCGCATATTTTTTAAGTCCCACCAATGTCAATCCGTCATTATAGGCATTGCCCGATAAGACCACAGCCCCTTCACCAAGAATATTTTCCGTGGTGGACAGCCCGTCCGTCACAAAAGCAGCATAAGTCTGGTTTTCAATCCCGGGAATTTTTAGGAACTCCTGGGCCTTTTTGCGTATGGCCTTGCCTTTTTCCACATCCTTGTTGAAGGCGTATGCACGTAGCAACACATAATAGGCCTCGGCGACATATTCGGGCGATTTCAGCTTGGGCAATAGATTGATGTAGCCATCCGCAATTTGGGCTGCCTCGTCATATTTTTGCTGCTCGGTCAGGGCCATGACCGTGTAGAAATAGGTTTTTGCCAACACGGCGGTGGAGGGCGCCTTGCCTTTGAGCTGATCGATCATGAAGCTACTGGATGACAACACCTTATCCCACCGTTTTAAAGCCGCCTGCACCCGTGCCAATCTTAAAAAAGCCCTATACCTTAAGGGCAAGGAATAATTTTTCTGGTCAAAAACGATCTTTTCGAGATGCGGTTCCAATTTTTGTCCAAAGGAAAAATTGACTTTTTCCGACAACTGGGCCATAAAAACCAAGGCTTCGGTATAAAGCGCTCTGGAAATCAAACCTTCTTCCACTGCTTTTTCGGCATTTACCCAATCGGCCAGTATTTTTTCAGCAGTTGCATTCTGGGCAATGTCTTCATAAGTGGCACCTAGACTGGTGGCCAGGTTTTCAAAAGTGGCCTTGGCCCGTGCAATGCTCCGGTTGTTATAGTCCGATAGAAATCCGTTCGCCAGCTGCACTGTTGTGGACAATTGGGGGTATTTGGCCAAGGAATTCACATAGTCGCTCAATGCCTGTTGGTCCCGTTGCATGGTTGCCTGATCTTGGCCCACGGCCTGCATGTTTTCCAAAAAGAGTTTGGCCTCAGTTGGCCTATTGGCAAATACGGAATAGGTGAACCCATAAAAGCCCGTTTCGGGGTTATAACTGTCAAAGGCCATGGCCCATTGTGAGAACATCACGGCATCATCGGGTCTATTGTTTCCATAGAGGGCACTGGCCATCCAACCAAAGGTTTTGGAATTTTCAGGATATACCTCCAAAAGTTCCCCTGCGGATACCAATCGTGCATTAAGGTTTTTTACCCTTCCTGCCTCCACATAGGCGGCATAGCTGGGATGTGCGGTTGGATCGCTTGGTGGGATGGTCACTTGGGACCAACTTAGGACATGGATGAACAAGAACGCCAAGAAGATGGAATTTCGCATGATGATTTGTTTGGTTTAAAAGAATGGTTGTTTGGGTTAAAAGGAAGTCGTTGATTGGCCATCCTTATAGATGGCGGCCTCGTGGGTATTGTTCTGGTTCTTTTTCAGGTATTGACCGCTCAGGGTGCCCTTTTGCATTTGCATGATTTCCCTGCTTCCATCAAAATGCCATATCATTTGGAGACCATCCATCGTTCCTTCACTGTATTCCGCAAAGACTATTTTATTTCCGGTCATCAAGAATTCCATGGTCATCCCGTTCATTTGGCCATTTTTCCAATTGCTGTAAACGGCATCGTTGCCGTTGACCTTGACCCCCTTGCCATTTTCGCAGTTGCCCATCACACATGGCGAAACGCCCGTGGTGACCAACGGACTGTTGCTGACATGCGTATCATTTTGGTAATCCCTGAACTCATATCCCGATTTGTTCCTGATCACATGCAGTCCTTCCCGTTTACCATCCACAAACAACCCAAAGGCATACATGTTCCCTTCGCTCTCGTAGCTGAAGAAACCTTCTTTCTTTCCATTTTTGAAAATGCCCCAATACTTACCAAAGTCGCCGGTCTGGTTTCCAACTCCCTGCAAAAGCTGATTTTCGTGGAAACCGACCTGATATCCAATTTCCTTGTTGCCTTCCGAAAGTGTAGCAAAGCCATAACCGTTTTGGCAATCGCCTTTGACACATTTTATGTTTTGTTGGGCAGTTGCAGCGAAGGTTGAAAGTGCTACAAAGGCCAAGATCAATTTCAATTTTCCCATGGTATTGGTTGTTAAAATGGTTATGGCACAAACCTAATGGGAAATGGAAATTGACTCAATACGGCAATTGACGTATATCGGTCAAACAACTTTTTTTCGAAGAAATGGAAAAGAAGACCCAACACATAAAAACAAAACAGCCGATGTAAACCATCGGCTGAATTTGATTCAAATAATAGTGTGCTATACTCAGGACAAAATACCATACAAAAGGGCTGCCAGGGCACAACCCATAATCGGGCCTATCACTGGAACCCAAGAATAGCCCCAATCACTCCCTTCCTTCTTTCTAATGGGAAGCAAGGCATGCACGATCCTAGGACCAAGGTCACGTGCAGGATTGATGGCATAGCCCGTGGTACCACCAAGGGCAAGTCCTATCACAAACACCAAAAGGGATACGGGAACAGCTCCCAAAGACCCCATTCCCATGGGCACTTGGGCATCTCCTTCACCCAAAAGGGGATCACTGAAGTAAAAGATGACAAAAATGAGGGCAAAGGTGCCCACAACCTCACTCAATAAATTGGACGGCCAATCCCTGATGGCCGGAGCCGTACAAAAAGTGGCCCTTTTGCCTCCGGCATCATCAGTCCTACGGTAATGGTTGCGGTATAAGGCCCAAACCATGAAAGCTCCCAACATCGCCCCTAGCATTTGGGCCAAGATGTAGGAGGGCACCAATTGCCATGAAAATTTACCTGCGATGGCCAAGCCAATGGAAACGGCGGGATTGAGGTGGGCACCGCTATAGGGTCCGGCCACGACCACACCGATAAAAACTGCCAAGGCCCAGCCCGTGGTGATCACGATCCAGCCACTATTGTTTCCTTTGGTATCCTGTAGGACCACATTGGCCACTACCCCATTACCCATGAGGATCAGAAAAAAAGTCCCGATGACCTCTGCTATAAATGCTGTCATTTGAATATCGTTTTACTTATTGTTAGACCAGTAACTGGTGGTATTGATGGCCCTGTGCCACTGCCCAACGTGCTCCTTCACATTAAAGTCACCATTGGGCTCAAATTCAGTTTTCACGTTCCATTGCCTTTTGATCTGCTCCACATCGTCCCACAAACCAATGCCCAATCCCGCCAAATAGGCCGCACCCAATGCCGTAATCTCCGAGGTTTCCGGTTTTACGATACCACATTGCAATACATCGGATTGGAATTGCATCAAAAAACGATTGGCGGTTGCCCCGCCATCGACCCGAAGCTCTTTGATCTCAATATCCGCATCCGCCTCCATGGCCTTCAACACATCATAAGTCTGAAAGGCAATACTTTCCAAGGCCGCACGGGCAATATGGCCCGATGTGGTCCCCCTAGTTATGCCCACAATGGTTCCACGGGCATGTTGATCCCAATGGGGTGCGCCCAATCCGGTAAAAGCGGGGACAAAACTGACGCCACCATTATCCTCGGTATTGTTTATCAATTCTTCAATCTCTGGCGCGGAATGGATGATACCCAATCCGTCCCTCAACCATTGCACCACGGCCCCAGCTATAAAGATGCTGCCCTCCAAGGCATATACCACCTCATCCCCTATCTTCCACGCGAGGGTGGTGAGCAGCTTGTTCCTGGAAATGATGGGTTTGTCACCAATGTTCATCAACATGAAACAACCTGTTCCATAGGTATTCTTTACCATTCCGGGTTCGGTACACATTTGCCCGAACAAGGCAGCATGCTGATCTCCAGCAACACCTGTTATGGGAATTTTTCTAGAGAATATTGCCCCTGAGGTAGTGGCCAGAGCACCACTGGAATCACATACTTCTGGCAACATATTTTTTGGAATGCCGAAAAGTTCCAACAACTCATCGTCCCATGAAAGGGTGTGGATATTGTACAAAAGGTATCTTGAGGCATTGGTGCTGTCGGTGATATGTTTTTCTCCTTGGGTGAAGTTCCATATCAACCAAGAGTCGATGGTACCAAGAGCCAATTGCCCTGCTTCCGCCTTTTCACGGGCACCTTCCACATGGTCCAAGATCCATTTCACTTTGGTCGCCACAAAATAGGCATCGATTACCAGACCGGTCTTTTCCCTGATCATCGGTTCATGGCCTTGGGCAATGAGTTCATCACAATAGTCTGATGTCCGTCTATCCTGCCACACAATGGCATTGTAAATGGGCTCACCTGTTGTTCTGTCCCAAACGACCGTGGTTTCCCTTTGGTTGGTTATCCCTATGGCGGCCAGGTCCTCTGTTTTGATCTTGGACAGGGAGACCACTTCCGCGGCCACTCCAATTTGTGATGATAGGATTTCATTGGCATCATGTTCCACCCATCCTGGTTTGGGGAATATCTGCCTAAACTCTTTTTGGGCTATGCTGATGGTTTTCCCATTCTGATCAAAGATCAAAGCCCGTGAACTTGTGGTGCCCTGGTCAAGGGCAAGAATATAGTTTGACATGTTTGATAGTTATTTATGTATGTTCTATTCAACCTTTTGTAATCTGCCGGAGGCCAAAACCTCACCCAGCCTGGGATCCACGAGGTAATTTTTTGCTATACCCTGGAAATCCCGTATTTGTCCGTCCACCCAATCCTTGTCCTTGTTCATTTCTTCGGCCATAATATTGGCGACCAGCGGGGCCAATTTCATGGCTGCCCTGGCATTTAGGAACAGGATACGCAATCGGCGGGCCAATATATCGTCGACCGTCCGGGCCATTTCATAGCGGACCGCCCAGACCACTTCCGCAGCGGTAAAGGAAAAGTCAGGGTGCAATTGATAATCCAAATCTGGGTTCTCCCTTTTGAGTTGTGCAATTCCTTTCGCATCAGATCCATAAAAAGGTATTGCGCCATCTTCAACCGGTGCATTGGAATACCCATGTATCTTCAATGCCTTTGTCTGGCACGGTCCCGTTGACAGGCCACCCACCGCTATGGCCTCATCTACCGTATCCTCGGCCATTTTCCTGTAGGTGGTCCACTTTCCTCCTGTAATGGTAATCAATTGGGAAGCAGTGACCTTGAGTTTGTGGTCCCTGGAAATTTCCTTGGTGCCCACTTCCTTGTTTTCTGGAAGCACCAAGGGCCTAAGACCAACAAATACACTGAGTACATCATCTTCCGTGGGTACTTGTTTCAGATAATCCTTGAGGGTGTCCAAAATGAAATCGATTTCTTCCCTTAATGGCTTTGGTTCCAATTGATGACGATCTAAAGGCGTATCCGTAGTGCCCACCAAAAGATGGCCATGCCAAGGAACGGCAAAAAGCACCCTTCCATCGGAAGTGGCCGGAATCATAAGGGCATGTTCACTCTTAAGAAAGGATTGGGGCAATACCAAGTGGATTCCCTGGCTTACTTTCAATAGTGTGTTGGCTTCAGGGTTGTCCATTTTTAGAATATCATCCACAAAAACCCCTGTGGCGTTGATGACAACCTTGGCCCGCACATCATAAGTCTTCCCTGTTTCCACATCGGTGACCACCACGCCATTTACCTTTCCCTCTATATCCTTTTTCAAATGTTCGACCTTCATGTAGTTGAGCAGCACTCCTCCTTGTTCAATACTGGTCTGCGCCAAATTGACGGCCAAACGGGCATCATCGAACTGTCCGTCATAATACTGCACACCGCCATTTAATTTCTTCGGATTCAAATTGTCCATCTGTTTCAGCATGGTGTGTCGCTTGAGCAGGGAGGTGCCGCCCATCCTGAACTTTCGGGCCATCCAGTCATATATCTTCAACCCAAAGCCGTAAAAATATTTTTCCCACCAACGATAACTAGGGATGATAAAGGACAAGGGGCTGACCAGATGCGGGGCATTCTTTAGCATAAGCCCCCTTTCATGTAAAGCCTCGAACACCAATTTAATGTTTCCTTGGGCCAGATAGCGCACTCCACCATGCGCCAACTTGGTACTTCGGCTAGAGGTTCCTTTGGCAAAATCGGACTGTTCAAAGAGTACGGTGTTCAAACCGCGTGAGCTGGCATCAAGTGCCACACCAAGTCCGGTAGCCCCTCCGCCTATGACCAGAACATCCCATACTTGCTGTTCCTTCTCTATTTTTTCCAACAATTGACTTCGGTCAAAGAAAGTTTCCTTTGGTTCTTTTTTCATGTATAATTAGAAATAAATCGAAACAAATGTAACACAAAGACAACGTTAAAATAACAGAAATGCAAAAAAAAATCCGTAAACTGCCAAAATTGTATTTGTTTTTATTTTTTTTTGTTACTTTCGTAATCGTTAATAATATCTTAAGCATTTAAAAAACCAACTACTTAAACTAAATTTTAGGAATCCAATGAAAAAAAGTTATGTGTATTTGCTCTTGTGCAGCCTGCTCTCTTTCTCGGTTTGGTCCCAAGAAAATCAAATCAAGGGTGTAGTGACCGACCAAACTGGTGTGCCCCTACCCGGAGCCTCGATAGTTGAACAAGGCACTCCCAATGGTGTCGTTTCCGATTTTGATGGACAGTTCAGTCTAACTCCCTCTAAAAACCAGATCGTCCTTGAGATTTCTTATGTCGGGTACAAAACCCTAGAGGTTTCTGCACGGGCGGGTTCTTTCCAAGAAATCACCTTAGAAGAGGATGCCAGCGAGCTCGATGAAGTTGTGGTCACAGCACTCAACATAACCCGTGAGGAAAAATCATTGGGGTATGCCGTTGCCAAAGTGGAAGGTGAGGAAGTCACCAAATCCGTATCCGGAAACTGGATGAACGGTATGTCCGGCAAGGTGCCGGGACTGTTCTTTGCCCAAGCGGGATCTGGCCCAAGTGGTTCCATCCGAGTTACCCTCAGGGGCGACCAGTCGTTGAACTATGGCGGCAACGAGGCACTTATTGTAGTGGATGGGGTGCCCATCAGCTCAGGTATGACAGCCACCCGTGCCGTAAGTAACTATGCGCAAGCCGATGCTCCTGTGGATTTTGGCGATGGGTTGAGCGATATCAACCCCGAGGACATTGAGTCCGTATCAGTGCTCAAAGGTCCTGCAGCAGCAGCCCTCTATGGCTCACGGGCAGCGAATGGAGCCATCATGATCACCACCAAATCAGGTAAAAAAGGAAAGGGACTGGGCATTACCATCAATACCACCGTCAGCTTTGAACAAGCCGGGTTCTTCCCCGATTTCCAAACAGAATATGGAAATGGTTCCGATATGGGCGAACAACCGTATTCCCTTTGGGAATTGACAGAAGATATGGTCCCTGATGGCGTGGCAACCAACAGACATTACTCCAGATATACCTTTGGAGAGCGGTTCGACCCAAACAAGATGCGCTACCTGTACGCTTCCAAAAACTGGGAGACCGGGACATTCTCCAAACTACCTTGGGTATATCAAGACGATTGGTATACCGGCCTTTTCCAAACAGGAGTTACTACCATCAATACCGTGAGCATCAATGGAAACAACGGCGAAGGGACTTCCAGTAGACTTTCCATCACCGATTTCAAAAATGATTGGATCATGCCCAACACAGGGTTTGATCGTCAATCGGTATCCTTGGCGTTCAATACACCGATCAATGATTGGATTTCCTTGAATTCCAAGGTCAATTACTACCGAAAGAGAAGTGACAACATGCCCGGGGGAGGTTATGATGAATCCAATCCCATGTATGCCTTGATCTGGGGCTTCAACGTGAACAGTATGGATGATTGGAAAAACGAATATTTTGATGGCCGGTACAATTTTGTGAATTGGTCCTCGGAGGGAGAAAATGGACAAGGTCTGGTATTCCCTTCCGCAAATTCATACAACCCCTACCGTACCCTGTATGAGGCCCTTAGCGCCCATGATAAAAATAGGGTGTTCGGGAACATTGGCCTGAACTTTGATCTTGGGCACGGCCTTTCATTGGACCTACGCTCAGGTCTGGACTGGTCCACGGAGTTTAGGACACAACGTAGGCCTTTTTACACAACCGACTATCCAAATGGTTTTTATAGGGAACAAACTGTGCGTTATTTGGAGAACAACAACGACTTCATGTTGCGTTATGAGAACAACGACATGGCTGATGGAAAGTTCACTCTCTCTGCCTTTGTGGGCGGAAACAATAGGGTGAACGAATATTACAACAGCAGGATCACCTTGGAACAATTGGGTGAAGAAGGCATCTACCACACCACCAACTTGCCCACAGGGGTCAACCCGGACAACTACAACTATAGGAGCAAAAAGGTCGTGAACAGTTTTTACGGCATGTTGTCTTTGGGCTGGGACGACACTTACTTTTTGGATGTTACCGCACGTAATGACTGGTCCAGCACCTTGTCCCCAGGCAATTGGTCGTTCTTCTATCCTTCTGTGGCGGC
The DNA here is from genome assembly GCF_007785775.2 of Flagellimonas hadalis. GTDB lineage: Bacteria > Bacteroidota > Bacteroidia > Flavobacteriales > Flavobacteriaceae > Flagellimonas > Flagellimonas hadalis. Next base: position 32,197 of record NZ_VNIK02000006.1, on the reverse strand, counting down.
AAGTGTCCTTGTTGACAAAGTCCTTGACTTCCAGACCAACGCCCCTTGGATAGATTTCACCAAGTTGCGTTTTTCATGGGCCAACGTGGGTAACGATACCGGAGCCTACTCGTTGTCCCAACCTTACGGAAATACTTCTTTTCCAGGAGGATATGTACTACCAGGAACCATTCGGAACCCACTCATCAAACCGGAGAACATTGAAAGTTGGGAAGTGGGACTTGAGGCCAAGTTCTTCAAAAACCGATTGTCATTTGACATCACAAAATATTATTCCTCTACCACAGACCAGATTGTGTCCGTTAATGTGGACCAAATTACCGGTGCGACCGGCAGGATCATCAATGCCGGGGAAATTACCAATGAAGGTATTGAAATTGCTGCCCGTTTTGTCCCGATACGTACCAAGGATTTTGAATGGTCATTCGATGCCAACTGGTCCAAGAACAACAACACGTTGGTAAGCTTGCAGGAAGGTTGGGATCCTGAGGAACCCCTACAGACCGATATGGGTACGACCATTGGTGGCAGGGTCTATGTCTACTCCTATTTGGGCGGGGAAATGCACAACATCTATGGACGTGGGTTTCAAAGAGCACCAGAAGGAGCCACTTATATCGATGAAAATGGGGAAACAGTTGATGCTTCCGGGATGCACATTGTAAATTCCCAAGGATACCCTGTCCTGGATGAATCTCCAGACCGTGAGATCGCAAAAGTAAACCCCGATTGGAGAGGCGGTATGACGCAACGTTTCAGATACAAAAACCTTTCCCTATCCGCATCTTTTTCAGCACAGATGGGAGGAAGCGCTTATTCTGTGACCAATTTTGCCCTTTCGTATCAAGGAAAACTAAAAAACTCCTTGGAAGGTCGGTATGACGGATTGGTCCATGAAGGGGTCAATGTAGTGGAGAACACGGACGGCACCGTTACCTATACCAAGAACACAACGGTAACGGAAAACATCCAAACCTATTACAACGCCTACATCTGGAACAGGAACAATACAGAGATGAACACCTTCAGCACAGACTTCTTGAAGTTGAGGGAGCTACGATTGGACTATCAGATGCCACGAAAAATAATGGAGAGTACAGGCATATTTCAGGACATGAGCTTTGGAATCTTTGCGACCAATGTGTTTTGTTGGACCGATTTCCCCCAATACGACCCTGAAACAGGGATGTTGAACGGATCCAACATCATGATGGGTATCGAGTCCGTGACCTTTCCAATGACCCGTACATACGGTCTAAATGTTAAACTTTCATTCTAATCATAAAGCATGAAAACGTTGAAAAAAACAGCACTACTTATAGGAATCTTGGTACTCACCTGGGCGTGTACCGACAATTTTGAAGAAACCAACACAGACCCCAACAGGACCAATGTAGGGGACATACAGGCCAGTGGGATGTTTGAGCCCCTTCTGTACAACGGGGCCAATGCCTGGCAGAACTATACCTGGTTCTGGAACAATGAGCTCATCCAGTTCACGGCCTTCACCGGCGGGACCACCCGCCAAGAGCACCGTTATTTCATCAGTGATGCCAACTGGCAAAGCGTATGGAACTTTTATGCACGATATGCCAACAATGCATTGCACATGCACGATTTGAGCATTGAGCAGGAAGACCCATCCTTGGAAGCCATTTCCATCACATTGAAAGTATTGTACCTATCCAACCTAACGGACATCTTTGGGGATATCCCCTACTCCGAGGCCTTTTTGGCCCTATCGGATGAAGGGGTGATCAAACCCAAGTTCGATTCCCAAGAAGAGGTGTACCGACAAATGTTCGCCGAACTGGAAGAGGCCAATGGCATTTATGCCACCAACCCAACGTTCATCAAACCCGCTTTGGATGGCATGTATGGCGGCTCCATGAACCAGTGGCGTAAATTCAACAATTCCCTCTACCTACGCCTATTGAACCGTGTAAGTGGAAGAAGCTCCATGAACTCAGGGAGCAAAATGACCGAAATCCTGAACAATCCATCAAGGTATCCTGTCTTTACTTCCAATGATGACAATGCCACCGTTGTTTTCTCAGGAAGTGACCCATATCGAAGTGAATTCAACAATACCAATGAGGGTAGCTTTACCAGCTCAGGAAGAAAGCTCACGGAACAACTCATCAAAATGACCGTTCTGACCAATGAAACTGACGAGCAGATCTATGAAGATCCCCGATTGGCGATTTACGGAAAGAAAAATCCGAACACAGACCCCAATCTTCCCTTTGTATGGAAGGGCACCGTGGCCGGCTGTACAGAGTCTGAACAAAGTGATGTGGACAGAGGTACTTCCTGGCTCAATGCGGCCGTTTTCTGCCGTGCCGATGCCCCTGGCTTTTTCATGGATTATGCCGAAGTACAGTTCATCTTTGCAGAAGCCGCGCTAAAAGGTTTGATTCCCGGTGGAGAAGCAATGGCTCGACAATATTATGAATCGGCCGTTACGGCTTCCATCGAAAAATGGGCGCCACTTGGCCAGTATAGCGAAACACCTGTGACCATTTCCAATGAGGACATCACCGCCTTTTTGGCATCGGACTTGGCATCATGGGACAGTTTGGGGAACAAGGAAGAGCTCATCGCCAACCAAAAGTTCCTCGCCCTCTTCTGGGTGGGCATGGAAGCCTACCATGAATACAGACGTACTGGCTATCCCGAACTCACCATAGGTGACGGGGCCATTTACAACGACTTTATATTGCCAACCCGATTCGCCTACCCAAACACGACCATGGCCACCAATGGCGAAAATGCCCAAGAAGCATTGAGCCGAATGGGCGGGGAAAACAACATGAAAACACCCGTATGGTGGAGCAAGGAAGCCATTGAACAGTAAAATAAACAGCCAACAAACATTTAGATAAAATCTCAAAATGATGTATAATAAAAATAGTATAGCGAAATCGTTCCCGAAGTTGTTTTGGGTATTAGTCGTTTCCTGCTTCGTTGCCGTGTCCTGTGATGACGACAACGGAGGAGAAAGCATGGGCGAACCCTATTTTATGATCGAGGAAGACCCCACCTCCCTTTCCGTGAGTGTGGAGGGCATCAGCCAAAAATATGTGGTACGTTCCAACAGGGATTGGAAAGTGGTGGCCCAATCCGATAACGATTGGGTAGAAGCATTTCCCAACGAAGGGGACAATGACGGTATATTCAGGTTCAATGTGGACCCCAATGACTCTTTCGAAGACAGGACCGCCAATTTCGCCTTTGTGGTAGACGGACAAGAACAGCCCGTTCTGTTCCGGATAGACCAAGAGGCCAATGTGCCCTACATCACCATTCTCAATGCCGAGAATGGCATCTCTGTGCCATCAGCCGGAGGCGAGGTGAACATTGCATTGGAGACTAATGTAGAATGGACGTACATACTGGACGATGAAAGCTGGATCACAGGGGTGGAACAATCCGAAAACGCCTTGATACTGCAAGCGGAGAAAAATACAGGCTTGGAACGAAGCATCACTCTCACCATCCAATCAACCACCAATGGCCTTTTGGAAGAAGTAGAGATCACGCAGTCTGCCGGCAATGTTATCCTGGAAGAAGATTTCAGCTGGCTTACCTATGGAAACAGAATTTTTTATGAGACGGCAGGTGAAAAGCGTATTGATGATGGGTGGACCGAGGAAGAATTAGCCCGAGGCTGGACAAGTACCGAGAACACCTTTACCAGCAACCAAAAAGTGGTCTATGCACGTCCAGGGTTTGTGAAACTCGGCAAGACCAACTATGGTGGCGACCTTATCTCTCCCCCACTGGCAGCACTGGATGGACCTACCGACGTACAGGTCACCTTCAAGGCCGTTCCGTATGAGACGGCAGGTGGAACCCAAGATGACAATAATCTTATAGTGGGTGTTGTAGGCCCTGGGACTACCAGCGTTCCTTCTTTCACCGTCAGCAATTACCCTGATTATGATGCCGATCCCGATTGTGTCCTGATATGGGAAGACGAGAGCAGCACCTACACTTTCACCATTACAGGAGCAACCGCCGAGACACAACTGCGTTTTCTTGGAGGAGCCTTTGACCTGAATGGTGTAGGAGCGGGCAAGAACAGGATCTTTATCGACGACATCAAAGTAGTAATCATCAACTAGGCATATCCAATGAAGCATACCCGTAGAAAGTTCGTAAAAACCGGTATTGGAGGTCTCGCCTCCATCACCACTCTAAACATCCCTTTTTTTGGATTGATTGCCTGCAGTTCCGATAGTAATAATGACGTCCCCCCGAACAATGGCCTGGGCATCACCGGGGTCTCCGTACCTCCGGTGATCAATGCCTCGGCCGGGAGTGAGTTCACCCTAAATGGAAAAGGATTCAAGGTCGGCGACCAGATTGAATGGATCTCCACTTTGGATGGCTCCAAAACCTTCACCACGTCCATTGGCTCCACCACTGAAGCATCAGCGACTTTTACGCTGCCCACCGAAATGCCATCAGGCGGATACCGTTTGGTACTCTCCCGAAGTGGGGAAACCTTGGCATTGGGAACCGTTCAACTGAACATCGTAGCCGAGTCCGACATTCCGGATATTGAAGGGATGACCATCAAGGGAATTGTATTCAGCAACGGCGTTGGAGTATCCGGCGTTGTGGTCTCCGATGGCCATGAGGTCACCACTACAGACGAGGATGGTATCTATTATCTGCCTTCCAACAAAGCATCTGGATTTGTTTTCATCTCCGTGCCTGGAAACTACGAAGTTCCTGCCAATGGTAATGCGCCCCAATTCTTCAAACGGCTCACCACCAGTACCGGAACAGTGGAACAGCACGATTTCTCGTTGATCGAGACCGACAATGCAGAGCATGTGGTATTGACCATGGCCGATTGGCATCTGGCCAACCGAAACAACGATTTGGAACAGTTCCAGAATATGGTGCTGCCCGATGTGAATGCCATGATCGATTCGCACACCGCAGCAGGTAAAAAAATATATGTGCTCACCCTTGGCGACATGACCTGGGACCTCTATTGGTACAGCAATGGTTTTGGGCTCAACGACTATATCCCATACATGAACCAATTGCATTCCCCCGTGTTCAACGTGATCGGCAACCACGATTATGACCCCTACTTCGCCAACGATCGCTTAGCCGAAGATCGGTACAGGAACATTTTGGGCCCGACCTATTATTCCTTCAATCTGGGCCAGATCCATTATGTGGTGCTCGATGATGTGGAATATTTGAACTCGGGCGGTTCACAGGGAACCGTTGGAAGCCGCAATTATAGGGAACGTTTGTCCACCGAACAGTTGGAATGGCTGAAAAAGGATCTGGCCATGATCACCGACAAGAGCACTCCTATTGTGATTGCAACACACACGCCTGTGTATGGCAACCCTTCACTGGACGGTAGCGGAAATCAGGTCAACGCCTATAAATTGGACAATGCACCGGAACTCATGGCCAGCCTTCAAGAGTTCACAACGGTGCACATTCTTACGGGTCACACCCATATCAACTTCACTGTTGAGGAAGAACCTGGCATTATGGAGCACAACACCGCCGCCATTTGCGCCACTTGGTGGTGGACAGGCCGCGAAGGTTATGCTGGAAACCATATCTGCAAGGACGGGAGCCCGGGAGGATATGGGATTTGGGAAATCAATGGCAACCAAATGCAGTGGCAATACAAGAGCATTGGTTTTGATACCGATTATCAGTTCCGTGCCTACGATTTGAACACAATCCACATTACGGCGGCCGAGTTTGCACCGAACGCTTCGGAAGATGATATGGCCCAATATGCCGGACCCTATGCCCAGCCCAACTCCAGCAATGAGGTTTTGATCAATATCTGGGGCTATGATGACCAATGGCAAATCGAGGTAAGCGAGAACGGGCAACCTTTGGATATTTCCAGGGTCAAAACGTTGGATCCGCTGCACATCATTTCCTATGAAGCCAAGAGATTGAACGTTGGTGCACAACCCACAGGGTCTTTCACGACCAATGAAACGGCTCACCTGTTCAAGGTTCGGGCATCAGCACCAGATACTACTCTGGAGATTCGGGTGACCGATCGTTTTGGTAGGGTCTATACCGAAAGTATGGAACGCCCAAAGGCATTTTCAACAGCCATAACCTGATCCAATCCATTCGCATTGATTAAATTACAGACATTTCAATAATCATTATGAAATTAACATCCATTTATTCTCAATTGATAAGACGGGGGGCATTTTTAATGCTCCCCCTCCTACTTTCAAACATATCCTGCTCACAAGAAACGGGTGCGGAAACCCGTGTCATCGCCCACAGGGGAGCATGGAAAACACAGGGTCTGCCCGAAAACTCCATCGCCGCATTGAAACATGCCATCGAGTTGGGCTATTATGGGGCCGAGTTTGACGTCCACATGACCTTGGACAGTGTTCCGGTCGTAAACCATGATGCAGACTTTATGGGGATGGACATTGAGCATACCAATTATGCCGATTTGCTGTCCGTTTCCCTTCCAAACGGTGAAAAAATCCCTACGTTGGAAGCTTATCTGAAGGAAGGGCTCCAACAGGACAAGACCCGTATGATCCTGGAAATCAAGAAAGCCCCCTCGGGCAAGGGACACACCCTGCTACTGACCGAAAAGGCCGTGGCCTTGGTAAAGCAACTGGGGGGTGAGGATCAGGTGGAGTACATCACTTTTGATTTTGACGCAGGGGTTTTGGTCAGCCAATTGACACCTGGGTCCGAAGTGGCTTATCTCAATGGCGACCTGGCACCCTCCGAGGCCAAGAAATCGGGATACACCAGCATTGATTACAACATCAAAGTCTATCGGAACCATCCTGAATGGATCGAGGAGGCACACAAGGAAAACATGACCGTCAATGTTTGGACCGTAAATACGGAGGAAGACATGATGGACATGATCCAGAAAAAGGTCGACTTCATTACCACCAATGAGCCAGAGCGGCTTTTTGACCTTTTGTCAGCACAAAAATAGTTAGCAATTCTGATTTTTGATTCCGGGCAGAATTCTGAACTTCTTAATCAAAATAAGGACGTAGGATTTCTGCCCAATGCAAATATCCCTTTTCATTCAGGTGTAGGCCCTCATCCGTATATTCAGCTTTCAAACTGCCCGAATCGTCCAAAAACAAGGGATGTAGATCAATTAACGTCAACCCGTACTTTTTCGCCAATTGCTTGATCCCTTCGTTGACTTTGGCAATATGTCCATCCTTATTGTAATGCCTTTCATATTCCCCAAAACTGCTGTTTACGGGGAGAATGGTCTGTACCACCAATCGGGTGTTGGGTGACTCTTTTTTTATTCTTGTGATGATAGTTTCATAATTCTGGATAATCTCTTCATCAGGGAAATTCCGTGAAATATCGTTGATTCCGATCAACAAGAAAATTTGGGCAGGCTGTCCTTCGGTCACCTCATCCAAACGTTCCAAGATACCAAAGGTGGTATCCCCTGAAATTCCACGGTTTTTGGCCTGTGGAAGTTGCAGCAATTCGTTCCACTGCGCTCGGGCCGTGATGCTGTTGCCCAGGAAGACGATATCTTCCGTGGTATCGGGATAGATTTTGAACTGACGCACCTGGACATCATAGGTTCGGGGACGATAATCCCTATTGATTTCTTCAGTTTGGGCCACAACGCTCGCGGTTCCCAATAGGGCAGTATATAGAATCACTCGGGTAACTGGAAATTTCATTTTAAAATCAAATTTTAGAAAGCAATCGAAATATAAGGAAATTTATCGGAACCTTCCTAAAAGGATTTTCATGAATTTCGAAACCCTGCTATCATCTTTATTTTTGGTATAGCTTAGACGATGGTCACCTTGATGCCATACTCTTCGAGGGCGTTTTGGGTAAATTTGGAAATCCCTTGATCGGTGATGATCTCATCAATGTGCTCAAAGCCGCAGATACGGCCAAAACCTCGTTTGCTGAACTTGGTGGAATCGGCCAGAACGATGGTTTTCTGCGAAACCTTGATCATTTCCCTGTTCAGGTGGGCCTCCATCACATTGGCCGTGGTCAATCCAAAATCAAGATCGATCCCATCGACCCCCAAATAAAATTTACTACAAGAAAAGTCGGGCAAAATAGATTCCGCATAAAGTCCCGTCACAGAAGAGGAGCGCTTGCGAAGCACACCTCCCAACTGTATCACCTCGATCTCCAAATGCTTGTTGAGTTCCAGGGCAACATTCAAGGCAGAGGTAATCACGGTAAGGTTTTCCTGGGGCACAATGCTCTTGGCCAAGGCCAGCACCGTTGTCCCTGATGCGATAAGGATGGAATCATTGGGAGTGATCAACTTTGCGGCAGCTGCACCAATCTTCGATTTTTCATCGTAGTGGATTTTCTCTTTTTCATTGACGTGCTTGTCGATGGTGTAGGGATTGATCAATGTTGCCCCTCCGTGCACCCGATACACCAACCCTTTTTCCTCTAAGAACTTGAGGTCTTTCCGTGCCGTGACCGGCGAAATATCCATGGTCTCACAAATGTATTGAACCTTGATCTGTCCCTCTTGTTGAATTTTCTCGAGGATATGTTTGTGCCGTTCTACTGTATTCATTCAATAATGGTTAGTTAGTGTGTCATGTATGATGACTGAATTGCTTAAAGGTATACATTCTGGAGCAAATGTTTGCATCGCCCAATCTCTTCCCATTTCCATTTTGCACTTTTCCCAATGCAGAAGGATTTTATCCTTATCTAATTCAAAAAGGAAGGATTAGATCTCAAAATCACGAATATGGGTCGGTAAAAATAACAAAATGAAATAAAAAGATATTGTATGAAAGTATTTAGGGCCGTATATTAGCGTACATAATATATTTTAAGTCCCCTATCCATACAATCCATTTTTCATCAATAAATCCAAACACATGAAATCTTTTTTCAACATGGGCCATTTGCCCAAAATCCTTATGGTGTCCCTATGTTTCCTGAATATAGTGTCCGCCCAACAAGAATCCAAACCAAAGCTGGTGGTCGGCATCGTGGTGGACCAAATGAGGGCCGAATACCTCTACCGTTTTCAAGACAATTATACAGAGGGTGGATTCAAACGCTTGATGGGCAAAGGGTTCAATGTAAAGAACATGCACTATAACTACGTCCCCACCACCACTGGGGCAGGGCATTCTTCCGTCTATACCGGAACAACGCCAGCCAACCACGGCATCGTCAACAACAATTGGTATAGCCGTGCGGAGAGCAGGACCGTTTATTGTGCCGAGGATATGGAGGTTTCGCTTGTGGACGACCCAGCTTCGATGGATCCCAACAAAAAGGAAAACTACTCCCGATCTCCAAAGAACCTAATGGCCAATACCATTACGGACGAGCTGAAACTAAGCACGAATGGACGGTCCAAGGTGGTCGGGGTCTCCCTAAAAGACCGTTCCGCCATCTTCCCTTCCGGCCATATGGCCGATCATGCCTTTTGGTACCATTCGGGGAATGGCAATTTCATCAGCAGTTCATATTATGGGGAACAATTGCCGGATTGGCTCATCGCTTTCAACAAAAGAAAACTTTCCGATTCTCTAATGAACCTGACCTGGGCTCCCTTTTTACCCATGGAACGCTATCAAAACAGCAATCCTGACGATTCCCCTTTTGAAAAAATCTACAAGGGCAACAAGAAAAGTACCTTTCCCTATAACCTGAAAAAACTGAGAAAACAAAATGGCGATTTTGCCATGCTCACCGAGGTGCCCTTCGGAAATACCATAGTAACGGAAATGGCCATGGCCACGATAGATGGAGAAGGCCTGGGGAAAGGCAAGGACATGGATTTTCTAGCCTTGAGTTACTCCAGCACCGACTATGTGGGACATTATTTTGGGATTCGCTCCAAAGAGCTGGAGGACACTTATGTGCGGCTGGACAGGGAACTGGCCCGGCTATTGGTCCATTTGGACAAAACCGTGGGCAAAGGCAACTATTTGGTGTTCCTTACCGCTGACCATGCTGCCAGTGACCATCCCGGGTTCTTGGAGCAAAAAGGACTTCCCGGAAGCAGTTATGATCCCGAGCAGATGGGCCAAAAACTGAATGAATACCTTTCCAAGGAATCCGGAATTGAAAACGGTGTCTTGTTTATCGATAACACCCAAGTCTATTTGGCTCCAGAAATCAGGGCGAATACGGAACTTCTTAAAAAAGCGGCCCTATACCTGCAAAACTTGGACAGCGTGAAAGAGGTTTTTGTTCCTGCCCTTCACGAATGGAACTTGATGAACAGTACCATAGGTGAGTTTGTGCGCAATGCCTACAATTCCAAAAACTCCGGGGACATTCTCCTCCACTCCTTTCCTGGCTGGATGGACCAACGGGATTACGGGACCACCCACGGAACGGCCTACACCACGGACACGCACGTGCCCATGCTCTGGTACGGATGGGGTGTGAAACAAGGCTTGAGCATTGCCCCGCACACCATTACACAAATAGCACCCACTTTGTCGATGCTTTTGGATATTCCCCTGCCCGATGCTTCGGACAGAAGGCCCATTGGTGAGATTTTTGAGTGAAAAAACAAGTGCCAGCCAAATGGCTCAACACTTTTTGTCCACCGCATGATAAAGGTGTTTGTGCAAATGGCTTGCATCGGTGAATCCCCAATTCAATGCCACAGCCTCTTGGGTAAGCTCCGAGTTCTTCAATTGGGAAGCGGCACCCTTAATCCTATATTGGAGGGCGAAATCAGAAAAGGTCGACCCCATAAGATCCTTGAACAGTGCCGTGAACTTGGTTACCGACATATTACAGGCCGATGCGGCCTCTTTGGTGGTGATCAATCGTCTTTCCCTGAAAATCAACCGAAGGGCCCCTTGAATGGATGTTCGGGAACCATAACTGGTCATTGGGCTCTGCGGTTCCCATTTTTCAATCAATGAAAGCATGGTCTGAAAAAAATAAAGCTTGGCCCAATCAGGATCATCATCTTCGGAGAACTGTACCTGGACCTTTTTGGCCAAACCTCTCATCTTTTCCCTTGAATCGGGTAATGTTTTGGGTCTTTCACCAGGTGAAGCCATAAATGCCCTGGAAATGTCCTTGTTCAGAAAATGGGATGTGGCACCATATTTTGGGTCCACTACAAAAACGACCACTTCACAGGGAGCCTCCACAATCTCAAAACCATGTGGCTCCCACATATTGCAAAGCCAGATGTCCCCGGGCCCAATTTCCATCTTGTGACCAAAGTATTCCCTGACCATCCTTCCTTCGACAACTACCCCCAGTTCCAGTTCATAATGCATATCGAACCAGCCTTCACCAACATCTTCATGCCTGTTCAGAAGCACCTGCACAGGTGTCTCCTCATCCAGTTCAAAGTAAAAGCGCTTTAAATCTGCCTCTTTGATCATTGTCCCATCACGATTTTACAAAAAATATGGAGTAATTTACAAAAAGAGTATCGGATGAAACAACCACCTTTGGAAATCTGGCCATAAACTGCCGAACAAGAAATCCCTCATAAATAGACTTGTATGGGATAGGAAAAACCTGAAATTGAACAAAAGGTTTTATAACTTTAAAACAACCACAAACATATCTCCAATGGAAAACCAGTTTGATGCCATCGTGATCGGATCGGGCATATCCGGGGGCTGGGCGGCCAAAGAACTCTGCGAGCAGGGACTGAAAACCCTGGTGTTGGAACGGGGACGGGACGTAAGGCACATCAAGGACTACCCGACCATGACCATGGACCCTTGGGATTTTGCCCATGGCGGCAGGATGACCAAGGAATTCTATCAAGAAAATCCCCTGATTACCAAGGCTTCCGGATTTGGCGAGGACACGGCCCATTTTTTCATCAAGGATGCCGACCATCCCTACATCCAAGAAAAACCGTTCGACTGGATCAGGGGCTATCAAGTGGGCGGAAAGTCACTCATCTGGGGTCGCGCCTGCCAGCGTTGGAGCGATTATGAGTTCAAGGCGCCCCAAAAATATGGCTACGGGATAGCGTGGCCCATTGGTTATGATGACATTGCCCCATGGTATTCCCATGTGGAAAAATTCATAGGGGTCTGTGGGAACAAGGACGGCATCGAAGCCATGCCCGATGGCGAATTTCTTCCCCCTTTCGAGCTGAACTGTGTGGAAGAGCACATGAAGGATGTCCTTGAAAAAAAGTTTCCCGGAAGGTACTTGGCGCAAGGCCGATGGGCCCACGTGAGCGAGCCGGAGCAAATCCATCTGGATCAAGGTCGGAGCAAGTGCCAATGCCGCAACAAGTGTATGCGGGGCTGCCCCTTTGGAGGATATTTCAGTTCCAACGCCTCCACATTGCCCTGGGCGGAAAAAACCGGGAACCTGACCATACGTCCGTTTTCTGTAGTGCATTCCATCATCTATGATGATGCTTCCGGAAAGGCTTCAGGGGTCAAGGTCATCGACACGAACACCAAAGAGGAGATTGTCTACAATGCCCGTATCATATTTGTGAATGCATCGGCGCTCAATTCCAACCTGATCTTGCTCAATTCAAGATCGGAACGCTTTCCATACGGCTTGGGCAATGACCATGACCTTTTGGGAAGGTACGTCGGCTTCCATAATTATAGGGCCAGTGCTGGCGGAAAAATCAGTGGATTCGAGGATAAATACTACTACGGCTCAAGACCTTCGGAATGCATCATCGCCAATTACCGCAACCTCAAGGAACAGGATACCGACTTTGTGGGCGGTTATACCATTTTCACAGGGGGCTATCGGAACAGGACCGAAGAAGTGCCCGATAATGTCCCTCAACTTGGGGCAGACTTTAAGCACCGGATCAGCAAGCCGGGCGATTGGCGCATCTATATGTACATGCAGGGCGAGACCATTCCCAAGGCTTCCAACAGGGTATATCTCAGCCCTGACAAGACTGATGATTGGGGCATTCCCCTATTGGTGACCGATGTGGGCTATGACGAAAATGATGACAAAATGGTCAATGATTTTTTGATCGAAAGCCAAAGAATGTTGGAACAAATGGGTTGTACGGACATTGAGACCCTCGATAACAAACAGGCCCCAGGCCTCGACATCCACGAAATGGGCGGTGTACGGATGGGCAAAGACCCACAAACTTCCCTGCTGAACGAGCACAACCAATTGCATGCCTGCAAGAATGTCTTTGTCACGGACGGTGCCTGCATGACCAGCACAGGGAACCAAAGCCCTTCCATTTTGTACATGGCACTTACGGCCAGAGCGGCCACGTATGCCGTGGCACAATTCAAAAGCGGTATCTTATAATATAAAAATGCAACAATGGACAAGAAAGTAGGGATCGGACTCGTAGGTTCACAATTTATATCGACTATACACGCAGACGCATTGGGCAGGGTGGCCGATGCGGAAATCTTGGCGGTCATGTCCCCCACCGAAGGGAATGCCAAGAACTTTGCGGAAAAATTCAATATCCCCAACCACTTTACCGACCTGGACCAGATGCTGGCCATGCCGCAAATTGACATGGTGGTCATCGGGGCGCCCAATTATCTTCATTGCGAGATCACTCTGAAAATTGCAAAGGCGGGCAAGCATGTTGTGGTCGAAAAGCCCCTTTGCATGAACTTGAAGGAAGCCGACCTCATGATCGATGCGTGCAAACAGGCCAATGTGAAGCTCATGTATGCAGAGGAACTGTGCTTTGCTCCAAAATACGTCCGCATGAAGGCACTTTTGGATGAAGGTGCCCTAGGAAAACCTGTCCTCTTCAAACAATCCGAAAAGCATGATGGGCCACATGCCGACCATTTCTGGGACGTGGAGCGTTCCGGTGGTGGGGTCACTATGGACATGGGCTGCCATGCCATCCAGTTTTTTCGCTGGTTGCACCCCGAAAAGGCCATCAAATCGGTATATGCGCAAATGATGACCAGTGTCCATGCCGATAAAACCAAAGGTGAGGACAATGCCATCATCATTTTGGAATTTGAGGATAGTGTTGTGGCCATGATGGAGGAAAGTTGGACCAAACTAGGCGGCATGGATGACAAGGCAGAAATACATGGCTCGGAAGGTGTCGCCTATGCCGACCTGCTCCAAGGCAGTTCCATACAGACCTACAGCAACAAAGGGGTTGGCTACGCAGTGGAAAAAGCGGGTAATACCATCGGATGGAGCTACACCATGTATGAGGAAAGTTGGAACTACGGCTTTCCCCAAGAGTTTGAACACTTTGTGGACTGTGTCAAAAACGACAAGCAACCCTTGGTGACCGGGGAGGACGGCAAGGCCGTTCTAGAGGTCATTTTTGCAGCTTACGAATCGGCAGGTTCTGGGAAAAAAGTGGAACTGCCCTTCAAGACCAAAGTGGACAAGCCTTATAAATTATGGAAGAAGTAGCAATAAAGAACAAACCATGGAAAGAAGAGAAGCCTTAAAACTCACAACCATTGTGCTGGGCAGCAGTATCATAGGAGCCGAACTATTTTTGTCGGGCTGTTCCGCTCCTCCCAAAAAAAGAGCGCAACTGATCACAGATACCGATGTGCCATTTTTAGATGAAATCGGCGAGACCATTCTCCCAGACACGGACCAATCGCCTGGAGCCAAGGCGGCCCATGTCGGGACATTCATCAAAACCATGGTGAACGATTGTTATGATCTTGATGAGACTTCCATCTTCATCAACGGCCTCGAAACCATAGCCGAAAAATCTGAAGAAATATACGGAAATGCGTTTCTTGACCTGAACAAGGACCAAAAACTGGAGCTGTTGACCCAGTTTGATGATGAGGCAAGAAATTACCGGTCATCGGGCAAACCCCATTTCTTTGGCATGCTGAAAGAACTCACCTTGTGGGGGTATTTCTCTTCTGAGCCCGGCGCCACGAAGGCCCTTCGATACAACCCTGTACCGGGCAGGTTTGAAGGCTGCATCCCGTACAATGGTGAAAATGCCTGGGCCTAATGAACATACACACTTTTGACCATTATGGGCAAATGAGCGCCCATGCCGCCAAGATCATCATGGATGAATTGGAACGAAAAAAAGACCTTGCCCTCTGTACCGCAACGGGCAATTCGCCCACGGGGACCTATCAGCTATTGGCAGATGCCTTTCTGGACGACCCCAAGCTTTTTGAGGGCCTGCATGTCCTAAAATTGGATGAATGGGGAGGACTTTCTGCAGATCATCCAAGTTCCTGCGAACGCTACTTGCAAGAACAGCTGCTCAATCCCCTCAAAATAAGCAACGATCGGTATACAGGTTTTCTTCCCAATCCCAAAAATCCTGAAGCCGAATGCGCACGGATTCAACGGCTCATCGAAAAAAAAGAAACCATAGACCTATGCATTCTAGGCCTGGGAAAGAACGGGCATATCGGTTTCAATGAACCTGCCGAAGCGCTCCATCCTTTTTGCCATGTGGCCGAACTGTCAGAGGAATCCAAAGCTCACGGCATGGTAAGCGAACTGCCCGAAAGACCAGAATATGGAATGACCCTCGGAATACAAAATATCCTGTCCGCAAAAAGGATCATCCTATTGATTTGTGGGAACGGAAAGGAAGAGGCTGCTACCATGCTCCTGAAAGAAAAAGTCACTCCCCGGTTTCCCGTAACTTTTTTATGGCTCCACCCCAATGTGGATTGTTTGTGGGTGAAACAAAATTAAACTGTGTCAATGGATCGGTTTCCAATGGATACTTTCATTTTTGATGGTCTTTTACCAATTGCTTTTTCCACTACATTTACAGAAACCACGCAAACCATACAATAGAGGACCATGTTTACAGTAGAACAAATCAAAGCCGCACATGGCAAAGTAAAATCGGGAGCAGATTTCCCTGCTTACATACAGGAAATCAAAGCCATGGGGGTCATCCATTACGAAACCTATGTAACAGATGGACACGTAGATTATTATGGTGCAAATGGATACACTATAACGGCACCTGCCAAATATGGGGCTGTTGCCATTGCGGATAAATGCAACTCGGAACAGTTCATGATTGAGTTGAAAGAGCACCAAAAAGGGAATACGGATTACCCCACTTTTATAAGTATGAGTGCCGAAATGGGCATCGAGAAATGGGCCGTGTCCATGGAAAAAATGACCTGTACCTATTATGACAAAAAAGGGAATGAGGTACTGGTAGAAAAAATACCCCAATAAAAACATAGACATTACGCCTAGGGCAAGCACAAAAAGAGGACCGAAAATTTGCCTTTTTTATCCTATATTACATACTAAAAACCAACCATTTCCTGTTCTTTTATGGAACGGACAGAGTCTATTTTATCCATAAACGCATGAAAACCAACCACGAAGTCGTTGTGGACATTTGGAAGTCGCACAGCAATTATCTGGCCAAGAAATCGGTGGAACTGAAAGCGGTCAACGTTGTTGACTATATGGCCAATCTTTTTTGTCCCGGGCCTTATTACTACTACATTCTTGACTCCCCTACCCTGACACTGGACCTTGTGAGTGAATCTACGAGGGACTTGTTGGGCATCGAACCGAAAGATCTTACCCTGGACAGGTTCATTGATCTGATACACCCAGACGACCTTGATTTTTTTATGCGGTGCGAGGATGTGGTGGCCTATTTTTTAAAAAACTGCGTCTCCCCGGAAAAAATGGTGAACTATAAAATCAATTATAGTCTCAGGGAAAGGGTGGCCAATGGGAACTATCGGTTGTTCCTGATGCAGACCATCACCTTGAGGACCACGGAAGATGGTGCGCTGCTGAAAGTTTTCGGCACCCATACGGATATCAACCACATCACTTCCGTCAACAACCGAAAACTGTCGCTGATCGGCCTGAACGGGGAACCTTCGTTTCTTGAAATCGATGTTTTCGAGGACCAAGTTTTTGAAAATTTTGTTCCCTATGACTTTGACGCATACAGCCCATCCTTCACCAAAAGGGAACTGGAGGTCATACGCTTGTTGGCAAGGGGACTGTCCACGGATGAAGTTTCCAAGGAATTGAACATCTCCATCCAAACCGTCTTTACCCACCGAAAGAACATCTTGCGTAAATCCAAGGCAAAGAACTCTTCCGAGCTTGTCGCGGAATGTATAAGGAAAGGGTACATCTAAATTAAAACAACCGTTTTTAGCGTTATCCAACACGACCAAAATACCCAAAATTGGGTATTGCGGGCAACACCTGCATGGGGCTATTTTTGTTAAGAAACCTAAATTCTTACTTAAAAATCCTGATTATGAGACAGTTTTCTTTTTTCTTTCCCTTTGTACTTTCCTTTATTGCCAATGCCCAGACCGTGACCATAGGTTCGCAGGTTTGGATGGACAAAAACCTGGAATCATCGACCATGCAGAACGGTACCGCCATTTTGCATGCTCAAAGTATGGAAGCGTGGCAACAGGCCACAGATAACGGGCAGCCTGCATGGGCATGGTATTATGACGAGACCACGGGAAAGCAATATGGGCATTTGTACAATATACATGCTATGACCAATGGCAATCCTTGCCCGGCAGGGTTTCGTGTACCGACCAAGGAAGATTGGGAAACCCTTTTCAGTCATGTGGGCAATGATCCCAAAGCACTAAAAAGCCTAGAGGGCTGGAGCGATGGGAGCAGCACCAACAGTTCTGGTTTCAATGCATTGCCCGGCGGTGTAAAAAGCGGTTATGGAGGGTTCAACGAATATAAAAAAGCGGCTTATTTTTGGACATCAACCCCACATACCGATGCCGCTTACGGACTGTATTCCGTGCCCATTGCATGGCACGCCTCCAAACTCTCCATTGCCCCTTCGGGAACAAAGGGCGGGTTGAACTGTAGGTGTATCAAGGAATAAACCAGTATCATCAGCATGATAAAATTAAGATTGTTATCATTTCTGTTCCTTGTCCTGATAGGAACAAAAACCTTTTCCCAGAAAGGGGATGTCAAAAGCCAGACTTTGGACGTCAACAGGGGGTCATTGAATTACACAGGTCCTGCAACCGGATTTGAGTTTTCCGGTGTGAAGTTCCGGTACCAGTTCGTGAACTGTGGCGGCGATGTGCAACTGGGCATAGGCTATACGAAAAATGCCAATTTCACGGCCCTCATGATGGATGGCCAACGCTATTACAAAGGCACGGTTGATGAAATAGCTCCGGGTATTTGGCCTTCTGCATCCAATGTCAGTATAGATGAAGTGCAGGCCGACCTGTATTATGGGAACACTTTTTTTGGAAAAGTAAACCTCAATTACATCGTGGGGAATTTTGGAGGCTGTTTCGGGGAAACCTTTGATGTCCTGAAACAAGTGGGGAAGGATCCCAAAAAAGAAGAGTACAAAAATAATGTCAACAATTTTCGGCTGACCAATGTAGTGGTTTTGAGGGGAGACGCCACTGGCGACAGAAGCCTTAAAGTTGCCTCTGCCCTAAAGGCCGATAAAAAGAAAAAGGAAAACAGCGCACAAGCAGATTCCCATTTGCGCTACGGGCATGTGGAATATGGGATAGGCAACTACAAAAAGGCAAAGGAACACTACCAAAAAGCCTATGCCCTCACCCAAAACCCCAATACCCTAAAGCTGATTGAAGATACCGATAAGGCCATTACCCATAAAGCAGAACAGGAGCGATTGCAAAAAGAAGCCGCAGCTAACCAAAATTCGACCAGTAGTGCTTCCCAAAGTTCATCTTCCATCGGTCCGGTTTTGACCTCAACGTCCACCACAACAGGCAAAACCGCTACTTCCCAAAGAAAGAGTACCCCTTCACCCCAAAGTTCTACAAAATCCAACAGTGCTTCGAAGGATGTTTACAAAAAGGCCGAGGAGGCAGGCAAGACCTTGAGGCAAATGGAATATGAAAGGGAGGCATACATAAGGCAACAGCGTGAAAAACTAAAATATGCCACAAATCCGGGGGCATACTATTTGGAAAAAAGTGGCGCATGGGACAGTTTCAATAAACTGATAGACCAAATTGAACAACGCGATCGAAAAACCGAGGAGCAGTTAGATCGGGAATGGCGGGAAAGACAAAGAAGGCAACGCTTGGCAAGGATAAGGCAACAAGAAGAGAATGCCAGACAAGATGCGCTTGCCAAACAAAGGGCAGCGTATTTTTATGCCCTGCCCAGCAATGAATTGCCTTATAATGGAATCAATTCAACCCATAACAAACTTTATTATTTTTTCTATCACTACACCGGGGGGCTGAGGGATTTGGAAAACATCAACGTATCCAATGTTTTTGCCATTGGCCAATACCCCGATGGCAGTTGGCCCGATAGCAAGGAAATCATGGAAGACATTTATAAAGTTTCCATTGACCCCCGAAAATACACCAATGTTTATCATGACATCGTGGGCTATTTCCAATCCGAATCCGAGGCCATTTCAGCTTACACAGCGTTCAAGAACAAAATAAATGCCCTTGATCTCTATTCAAAATCGCTATATTATCAAGGGGAGAACGCCAATGTGGTTTATGGGGGAAACGAGGCCATGAAACCCATTAACCAACTATTTGCAAAGGCCGCCACGCTTTTCAATCAAAAAAACTATCCCGAAGCACTCAGGATCTACAAGGAAGGTCTCAAGCAGAATGGTGGGAATTTTAACAAGGGGCTTTTCATGAACACGGACATGGAGGCTATTGGATACATCCACTATCTGCAAAAAAACTACACCGAGTCCAAAAAGTGGTTCGAAAAAGCCGCTGAAAATGGTTCAGTATATTCCCTAAGAACTTTGTCCCAAATGTATTTTTCAGGTATTGGCTCGGAAAAGAACCCCGAAAAGGCCATCACCTATCTTTCGAAGGCAGTGGAATTGGGCGATCTGCAATCAGAAAGCGATCTGGCCCTTTACTATTTCAACAATAACCGTCCCCTTTTGGCCGAAAAGATGATGGTGCAGGTGACCAACAATGGGGAACAGCCCATGGATGTGAGAAACCGGTTCAAACTTTTGCTGGCCAAGGCCTTCGCTTATGGACAAAACGGCTTTTTAAAAATCACCGATAGATCGAGGGACTATTTCAGTGAACTGATTTTCGATCAAAAGGTACTGGAAGCCTTTTACGAATACGCCATGGTGAGTGTGGATGTCGGGTTATGGTCTTCCTGTTTGATTCCTCCTTTGCAAGATGTCATCAACAACCCTGAACAACCTGAAGACAAAAGAAACAATTGTCGTGTTGTGATGGCCGATGCCATTTTGTTCAAACATGAACGGACAAAGAATTGTGGCGCCACCATAGATCGTGCGATGGAACAATATTTGATCTTAAAGGAAAAAGGGTATGATGTGGATGATAGGTTGGGATTGTGCTATCTGGAAAAGAAAAATTCCTTAAAAGCCTTTGATATCCATAAAGATGGAATCTATTCGGGTTTTTATCATTACGATGGAAAAGATGTTCCACAAGACCATGCCAAGGCTGTGGCCATTTGGGAGCAACAATCTTCGCAATATCCCGAGGCCAATATCTTTTTGGCGGTTGCCCATTTTACCGGTAAAGGTTTGCCTAAAAATGAACAACTTGCCAAAGACCTTTTTCAAGAAGCTTACGAAGAGGCTGACGAGGAGGGATTTATGGAGTATTACAACAATAATTTCAAATTGTTCCTGCGCCATTTCCCCGAATTCATGAAAGATCATGATGCCCTTTATTCATTTCTTGAAGAAGAAAATCCCAGTGTTGCAAAAACCAACGAAACCATTCAAGATGGAAAGGAACAGAGCCCATACGATGCAATATCGAAAGCGATGAGGACCAATCCCTATATGGAAATGCAAGGTTACTATTTTGCGTTTAAGGGAGACAAGATGGCCCTACTGGATTCCGTTTACAATTTCGTGGTCCCATTTAAGTACGAGTCCATCGAATTGGTGGGCAGAGGTGCAAAAGGAATCGTAAGGCTCAACGGAAAATACGGAGCCTTGGATAAAAATGGGGTGGAGACCATCCCACCCAAATATGAAGCACTAAGAATGGATGAATATGACAATCAATATATTGTGGCAAAATTGAACGGAAAATATGGACACATTGACAATAATGGCAACATCAAGACTCCGTTCATGTATGAAAGAGCGGATTTTTTTTACAACGGCTTGGCGGAGGTAAGATTGAATGGAAAGGTAGGGTATATCAATATCGCCAACCAAATGGTTATCCGAAATCAGTTTGAGGATGGAAATGCATTTATTGGGAGTCAGGGCGTGACCGCAGCCAAAAAAAATGGAAAATGGGGCTACATTGATAGGGAAGGAAAAACAGTGATCCCCTTCAAGTTTCAGGAAGCAGGGTATTTTCATTCCGGTAAGGCATGGGTCAAGGATTCAAAAGGGGCAGGGTTTTATATAGACATAAAGGGCAAAAAAATAAAATAAAGAGCCTGTAACCATCCAGACATTGTCTGACCATTTATTGCTCAACCCTTATTTGCTGCTACCAAGGCCGAACCTTTTTGGAAATCTACCGATCGGTTTTCAAAAAACAGGTAAAGGAATCCAAAATGTATGAACTATTGGAACAGGACGATTTGCATGAAATGGAAAAAGACGTTCAAATGAGGCTTAGGGAAGAAATACTCATGAACAATTCAATCAACCAGAACCGATGAAGCTGCCGAATGCCAAAGTGATCATTTTGGCCATTCCCACCCAATGCAAGGGCTTTGCCGGAGTGCGCACACATACCCTATGGCCATGAAAATTGTTCCATGAATTTCATTCCAAATATCAGTGAACCGTTAGGCATTCAGGGCATATAAATGAGCTAAAAAAATGGCAATGATAAACTTTAAATTAAAGGAACTGGACAAAATTTCACCTTGGGGGCAAGAGCCGGAGCTGTCACTACATTGGTTTGGGCTCACGGATGGGGATTTATGGCTTACATTCGGGAATGAAACCATTTATGAATACACCAAAGAAGCCATTGACCTTTGGGGAAACCAATCACCATACAACGACTACCCGTTATCTAGATTTATTGAAGACTTTACGGAGCTTTTTGACAAAATAAGGGAACCAATTCCCGAAGCGTTTTACAACTTGTCCACAGATTTAAAAAAATTTCAATCCAGGACAAAAAAATGGCTCGACAAACACTACACGGATAAGGATAATGGCAACGATTTTTATTTTGATGTGTATGATACATTGATTTCATGGGTGCATGCAAGAACATTAAGTTCTTCCCATTTAAACTACGGGCCACAATTGTCCTTTTTCAGATATAACAATAAAGTGAGGGTTGTTTGGGATACAGAACATAGGCTTAAAAATGGCACACCTGTCTGGACAGCGAAAAGCGGAAGTGTTGAAATGGAATATACTGGGTTTGTGCAGAAAATCAAATCATTTGGCCAGTCTTTCTTTGCTGAAATGGGAGAACAAATCAGGTTGGCCGTTGAAAAGGATTGGGGAAAAGTGGAGCTAGACAAGCAATGGTTGGTTGAGGAACATGAAGGAAGAATAGATGAGTTTTATTTCTCCCTTGCTCTACTAGAACAGGAAGCAGAATACAGAACCGACTGGGCTGGAATAAAAAAATTGTTTGACCGAATGACAAACGAAATATGACTTTTAGATTAAAGAATAGCAAAGTAAAAATGTACCTCACAACCTGTTTCATAAGCCTGAATGCCATGGCTCAACAGGATAGCCTCTTAAACGATTTTGTTGAAATAAAGTCGGGAGAACATCATTTCTACATCAGCAAATATGCTATAACCAGAGAGCAATACAATGATTTTTTGGAACTTTGGGGCGAACATAAAAACCTGACCGACGAACAGGGAGAACTCCCGGTCTTGGTGAACAAAGAAGATGCAGAAAGGTATTTGGAGCATATTTCGGACACCTACCTCACCCATTTCCGCCTGCCCTCCGAAACCGAATGGGAATTGGCCGCCAAAGGGACAACCACACCCAAAAAGGCAAAGGAAATCCGTTGCGTAGATTGTACTAAGCCCAATGAAAATGGATTATATGGTATGTTGGGCAACGTTTGGGAATGGACCTCAACCTCCGAACCCAAGGAAAATGACCGTTATTTTGTCATCAAGGGAGGTGATTTTCAAGAGCGGGCTAAAGACCTTTCACCCAAAACACGATTTGTGGTGAGCAAGGACATGGAGGATATGAACATAGGCTTCAGGCCTGTGGCCAATACCCATGATTTTGAGACCACATTGCACATCAACAGGGCCAATACCATAGTTAAGGTACTTCTGCCCAATGAAGACATCACCATTTACGAGCATGATATGCAAGTTGAGGAATTTTACATGGGATATGGGGACACACCTCCTGAAGGCTTTCCAATCACTGTGGATGAGGATACCCATCAGATTGTTTTGTGTTGTCTGCAAAACTTTGAATACGAACAAGAGGGCGCCCTGGAAACGGAAAGAATCACCTACATTGGCCTTCCCTTCGGTTTTGACCCATCCCAACTTTCCTTGGCCAAAGAACTGGAACAACTTGTAAGACAACTCATGGAAAACCAGAACCACTAATACAATCATCATGGAAACCTGTAAAAAACTATTGATTCTTCTCTTCATTTTGCCAATGGTCCTCCATGCCCAGAACAACCTGCCAGTAGATATGGTATATGTAGAAGGGGGAACCTACGGCATTCAGACCTATGACAGTATCACCAACATGACCAAAACCTATCCGTCCCATGACATCCGAAGCTTTTATATGAGCAATACGGAAGTGAGTGTCCAGGATTTCAAACAATTCTGCAAGGAAACCGACCGCAAGATGCCACCAGAACCTGATTGGGGCTGGGGAGATCTCAAACTGCCGGTGGTGAACGTCACCTATTCCGATGCGCTTCAGTATTGTGCCTGGCTCACGGAAAAATATGGGATTCCCTTTACATTGCCCACCGTTGCACAGTGGGAATACGCTGCCCGGGCCGGAAACTTCGATACCGAGGATTTTGTGTACCATACGGAACTACCCAACCCATACGTGGTCTATATCGCCAACAGCAAGGAAAAACCGAATTGCATTACTTGTATGCAACCCAATGAAATGGGGCTGTATGCCATGTGCGGAAATGTTTGGGAGTGGACACTGAAGGAATTGGAAAACCGATGGGGGCCTTCCGTAATGGGTGGCAGTTTTTTTGAAGATGCCAATAATGTCAAAGTAGATTCTCGAAAAGAGTTCCCTCAAAGTCTGCGAAGACAGGACATCGGTTTCAGGGTCGTGGTGAACAGAGATTGGTAGGTCGGCAGAGATCAAACGTCCTTCAAGAATTTTTTTATGTCCTTGTTGGCCCCATAGACCACGACGATATCTGCTTTGTTGAGCATATTATCGGGGTGGGCCACTCCTTTTACCCGGGTCACGTTCCTAACCTTACCAATCAGCGCTTTTTCCTGTGTGCTTGCAATGGTGGTCAACACCAATAAGTTATACCCTTCCCTGATATTGCTCTCCCTGATGGTCTTTCCATGCAGACGTGGGGGAACACTGACCTCCACGATGCTATAATCATCATTGAGTTCAAACGAGTCCACCACACCCTTTAGACATAATTTTTTGGCCCAGCGCTCGGCCGACTCTTCCTCGGGATGTACAATTTCGTCCACTCCTATGGCATGCAATACCTTTTCATGGAGCTCATCAATGGACCTGCTGATCAATCTTTTTACCTGAAAATTCTTGAACAGGGCAGTTGCCATCACACTGGTTCCCTTGTCCTCCCCTATGGCCACTACCACAATATCGGTATCCTTCAGGGGCAGACCGGAAACCGTGAACTCATCCGTGGCATCCATACAAATGGTATGGGAAATGCGCTCTTTGTAGTTGTCCACTTTGTCCATGTTCGTGTCTATTCCAATGACCTCATTTCCCTGTTCTGTCAATTTTTCTGCCAATGATGCCCCAAAACTGCCCAAACCGACTATAATGTATTTCATGTGCTGTATTTTAATTTATGGTAAGTTCCTCCACAGGATATTTGTATTGTTTTTGCTTGACTTTTTTGAACATCGCTATCAACAGCGTGAGCATACTCACCCTTCCAATGAACATGATCGCGATGATGACAAACTTACTGGCAGCGCTCAACTGTGCCGTTATGCCCAGACTGAGTCCCACGGTGCTATAGGCCGAAAAACATTCAAAGGCAATGTCCAACAGTTTTTTATCGCCATCAAAGATGGAAATCAAGATAATACCGGTCCCAATGACCAATAAGGACAAAGATATGACAGCAAAGGCACGCCTTACCGATATCTCGGAAATCTCCCTTCTAAAGATCTCTATTTTCGATTTTCCTTTGGCCAAGCTCAAAAAATTGAGCGTGGCAATGGCAAAGGTATTGGTCTTGATCCCACCGCCAGTGGAGGCCGGTGATGCCCCGACCCACATCAACAGAAAGATCATCATCACAGTGGAGAAATCCAAGGCCGTCATGTCCACATTATTGAACCCTGCCGTTCGTGGGGTGGCGGCACCGAACAGGGCCGTCACTATCTTCCCGATTCCCCTATGTTCTGCCAAAGTATTGTCATATTCGTTGAAATAGAACATTACTGTGCCCAAAATGGTCAATGTGGCCGTGGTGACAAGCGTGATGCGACTGTTCAAGTTCAGCACCCAAGGCCTGTACTTTTGTTCGTGCCCGGCCAAATAAAACAATTTTCTAAGGACAAAATACTTAATGTATTTTATGATATTGACCACAATGGGAAAACCCAGTCCTCCCAATACAAAAGCCAATAGAATGACCCCTTGCAAGGCATAATTGAAGCGGAAACCCGTTTCGTAAAGGCTGTTGGGCAAAGTGGAGAACCCTGCATTGCAGAAAGCGGACACCGCATGGAACGCCGAGAAGAAGAAACGTTCAAAAAAAGAACCGAAATGACCCTTGTCCAAGCTCAGATAGATCAATAGAGCGGCCACCAACTCTATGGAAAACGTGATGACAAGAATACGTTTCAAGGTGGAGAACACCTCTCCCAACTTATTGCTCCCCGTCATATCGCCCAAGGTCAACTGGTTTTCATAAGAAGCCCCTCCCTTGAAAAAATAGCTGAAATAACTGGCCACGGTCAATATGCCGATACCACCTGCCTGAATGAGAAACAGAATGATGGATTGGCCGAATGTGGTAAAATAGCTTCCGGTGTCCACAACGATAAGGCCCGTGACACAGACCGCACTGGTGGAGGTGAAAAGGGCATCCAAAAAAGATATCCCCTCCTGTGTCGCATTGGGCAACATCAACAGCAGTGCACCCACAAATATGATACCCAGAAAACTTGCGATGAACAACTGCGCCGGGTTGAGCAATGTACGCCTATAGTTGATGTTCCGTTCGGAAAACTCCCTGATGAAGGTGAGGATTATGGCAAATTTCACCCAATTGTCATTATAAAGGAACGAAATGTGCCGATGGGCCTCTTCTCCCAAGAAATGGGCATAAAGTATCACCAGTGTGGCCAAAATGGTGACCGCATCGAAAATGATGACGGAACGTTTCATCTCTTTTTGGCGCTCCAAATACCGAACAACGGTGGAGACAATGCCCAGACCGATCACAAAAAAGTAGACTGTGTTGAATACTTCCTGTACATCCCGGGGCTTATCGAAGCCAAAATCGGCAATGAAGAGCAATATCCCGAAAATACTGGTGTAGAACGTTACCTGAAAAAATGCCTTGGAGTATTTCAAATCAAAAAAATTATTTTTTCCGATTTTCTAAATCGGGACCGACAAACCAGCCCCCTTTTGAACAAGTAAATGTATGGATAATGTGATAAAAACTGCTGTATCATCCTTTTTTTTGAAATTCCTGAAGAAGAAATCCCTTAATTTTCATCTACAGAGTCCAATACAAACCCTAGGTCACTTCTATGTGTTATTTTTGTGGGGCAATTTAACCAAACAAGAAAACCGACCCATTTCATGTCTGCAAACCAAAACATTGAGAAAAACCTGTTCATCATACTCTACCTGAACTCCATTTACCCGCTCAGCCCCAGCCTGAAGGCCTTTTTGATCCAAAAGATAAAGAGCTGTTCTTTTGCCAAAAATGAGATCATCAGCAAAGAGGGAGAAATCTGCAACAAGTTGTATGTCATCAAGCAAGGTATGGTAAGGGGCTTTTTCATCAGTGGATCCACAGAAATAACTACCTGGATCGACGCTGAAAATGAGATCTTCACGTCCATAACCGGTTTCTTCAGAAAAGAAAAGAGCCGTGAATACATCCAGAGCCTGGAAGACACGTACTGTGATTATTTGGAATATGACGATTACAAATACTGTTTGGACAATTTCCCCGAAATGCGGCAGATCAATAGGATCATGTTGGAGGAATATTACATTCTAGCCGAACATAGGGTATATCTGGCCAGGATACCCAATGCACAAAAACGGCTCACCTTTTTCATGGAGAACAGTAAGCCCCAAATTGTCAATAGGATTCCCAGAAAATATTTGGCCTCTTACTTGGCAATGAGGCCTGAGACACTATCAAGATTGATGAAAGAAAAATTCTGACGCATATCCCCACTTCCAATGAACAAGTAAATTCTTACAATTTTAGATTTTCAACCAATAATCAACAGACTCTCACCATACCCAAAAATCCCCACAAAATCTATACTTCCCAAAGTTCCCTATCATAATATCTACATATTATTGTAAGAAAATGATGTGAAATTGATATTTGTCAATTCTGCGAACGATTCCATAAAATAAGAATATCCACTCGCCGTTTCTTAGCTTTAGAATAAGAAAAATTGTACAATTTTAGATGGTATGCCTGTGGGAAAACAGTAGGGCCATCACAACAAAAGAAATGAATCCAAAAAGTTTTCGCTTCATGACATAAAGTTACCCAGAAGTACCCCCGGAAAAATCCATTCAAGTATGTATTGGAGTCCTGGACACCTCAAATAAGGAACAAGGGACAACAAAGTGAAATGCCACTATTTTGCTGGCCTGACCCTCCTTTGCCCAATCCCAAACCACTTGAAAACCAAAAACCGAATTGACTTTTCAATCAGTATAAAAACCAAAATCAACAAATCAATGAAAAATCCATTTTACAGAAAAACCTTTACGATCTTTCTCCTCCTATGCACCGTGATGGTCAGCGGAGTGATTGCACAATCCAATGACTTGGTGGTAATGATCGACTCCAAGTATTCCCAAAAACAGCAAGTCCTGGGAAATTTGCCCTTGGGCACTGCCGTATTTGAGATTGGCACACAAGGGAACCCGTGGCAGCAAATCCGGGAATATATGGAACAAAACCGTTCCACAGTGGCCATCCATCTTTTTGCAAATGCAAGCTACAATGCACTCCAATTGGGGAACACCACCTATGCTTTGGAAGAAGCGGAACAAGAGCTAGAGCTTCCCATGCTGGAAGGACTCTACCAAGGAAACAACATTCAGCTTTTGATCTACGATTGCAACTTGGGCTCCAATCCAGAGGGGCTGTCGCTACTCAAAAAAATCAGTGAAAGGGCATACTTCAACATTGCGGTGCCAACCCATTGTAACTCAATTTTTGGAAGTGATCTGGTATTTGACCATACCACAATGAACCAAACGACAACCAATTCAATTTTTATTAGATAGCAAAACCATGAAACAGATCTCAACAAACTTATTTTCATTTTTATTGTTGTTCTTATTATGTGGGACAGCAATGGCCCAAACGGTGGACATGACCGTAAAGCAAGGGCCCAATGTGGATGTCATGGTAACCGTGGGTGCGGCCAACCTGGACCTTTCCACCTTTGAACAGGACCTGGAACAGGCCATGCACCTCAAAGGAATTCCTTTGGGCAAACTAAGGGTAGAGGCTTTCCAAAGAAGTTCCATATCATCGGACCAAGCTGATGCCAGCGACATTTTCAACAGTTGGAACGTCATGGACTTTAATGGGGCCGAACCGCCCAATTCACACAACTACTTGAGTGGAACCGGGTCTGGCACATACACTGGTCCTTACTTTTCATTTGATTCGGGTACCAACCGGATTTTGGCCGATCCCGTGGCAAGGAATGCGGGAAATTCCGGGGTTGCCATGTATGACCCTACGGGAGATGTGGCCGACGGCACCATTTCCGCCACTTTTGGTCTTTCGGGAAATCCATACCAGCATGCCGAGGTAGGATTTATCTTTAGAAAGATAGACAACAATAATTTCTATGCATACCTCATAGATAACCACACCGCTTGTGGCAACCTAACAGGATACGGCGCAGAGGGCACACCTGCGGAGGCCATTTTGATGCGCAAAAATGGGGTGACCTCCATTTTGGCGGTGAACGCCACTGGCGGCACAACAGGAAAACCAGCTAGCTGGAACACCAATAGAGGTGATATGTTCGGGCCTTTCTTCAACGGCCAGAGCATCGACTTTAAAATAGAAATGAGTGGCGACAACATCAAAGTATCCCGCAGGGGCGGTGGTGGAAACGCTGGAACCGATTGGATACAGGCCTTCGACATAACCGACACCAACCTCTCCTCCGGAAGCTATGGTTTCTATGTGCATGAGCAACAAAATGCCTATTTCAAGGATATCGAGATAGAAAAATTGGAGCTCCGAGCCTTCAAGGATGTGCTACGTGAGCCACAATGGAGGAACAGTGCCCTTAGGTTCAACGTAAACCTTGATGATGCCGAAGTGGCCGATTTTGATGTGGATACCGACCTTTCCGAAATATTGATGCGTACCATCAATGAGGACATCCATTATATTGGATGGGGAACCAATGCCAACCAGACCCAGTTCGATCGTTTTATAACCCAGAACAATAGCCAGGGAACCTTTGTCAACAGGAGCAATGGCAGCTGGTCATCGTGGATCGATGACATAGCGCAATACATCTATGAGCAATATCAATTTGGCACCGTCACCGCCGGTGAATTTTTCATAGCGGGCACTTCTGTGGAAATTGACGTGGATCCAGCCCAGTTGAAAAACAATACCGCCAATGCCAGCTACCCAAGCGGGCGATGGAGGATAACCCATGATGAGACCCATTTCGCCAACAACACTGGTAAAGTTTCCTGGAACGGCCTTTATTTGGAGGATGTGCCCGAGTTTTACGAAAAGACCGGAAAATATACCTTCACCTTTGAAGACCTGCCCACTGCGCCCACAACACTGTACTTTCACCGCAAGCCAGTGGCCAGTTTTACCTATAGCGCGGATACCGGGTTCATAAACGACACTTCCTACGATTTGGACGGAGGTGCCAACAATGGCATAGCCCAGGCCGAATGGCAATGGAAATCTGTGGATGCAGCCTCCACCAATGATTGGATTGCTGGCCAATTTGACAAAAGCGCAGTTCCCGAAGGCCAATACTTGGTCATGCTGAAGGTACAGGACCACCAAGGCACCTGGAGCAAGCCGTCCAGTATCTATGTGGAGAAAACATCCGGCTCAGGGGGAACCGAGGACCTGCCCATTGCACAGTTCAACATCCTCCCCGACATGCTCAACACTTATTCCGGGAATATGGTCATTGCCGTAGAGGACAACTCTGTGGACCCTTACGGAAGAACCTTGTCCACACAGGAATGGATCGTGACACAACGCACCTATGATTCCGAAGGGAACCCGACCAATACGCAAATTTACAGTGGCGGGACCCCTATGACCGATTTCTCGGCCTACAACAACAAAACAGCCGATTACATTATAAGCCTAAGGACGCAGACCGATTCGGGCGTATGGTCACTTCCATTTTACCGCACATTGACCATTGTTGACGACAACATCGCTCCAACAGTAACGGCCAACCCATCCAACGGAAACCTGGATACGACCGATGACATTCTTCTCGTGTTCCAGGATGAAAATGGGGGCAGTGGCTTCGACGTACAACGCTTTGCCAAAGTACAAAGTGCCACACCACCCGCAACGGGCAATGCCGCGTGGACCTCTTGGAGCAACAGTCAGTCCAAGACGACCTCTTTCTCTTCTGGAGGATCGGGCTGGTACATCCATACAGAGGTAAAGGACAATGCCGGAAATGTTGGAACAACAAGCTTTGGACCTTACACTGTCACCTTGGTGGTCAGTGCAGATGATGACCTTGCCATCTTGGACGAGGATACCACATCCAACCCCATAGATGTACTGTTCAATGATGTGTATGACACTGCATTTACCCCAACGGTCACCATAGCCGTGCAGGGAACAAAAGGGAATGCCGTAGTGAACGGAAGCAACCAAGTGGTCTATACACCTAATGCAAATGCAAATGGAACGGACACCGTCACATACGAACTGGATGACCAGGGGCAAAAAGTAACGGCCAATATCACCTTGTCCATTCTGCCAAAGGATGACTTGCCCGTTGCCAATGCCGATTCGTTCAATCTGGATGAAAATGGGACCCTCAACGAGGATGTCTCCACCAACGATGTAGAGATTGATGGGGATGAGCTGATCTACTATCTTATCGATGGGCCCTCCCATGCCGCTTCGTTCACCTTCGACCCAGATGGGACCTTTACCTATGAGCATGACGGAAGCGAAACCACATCCGATAGTTTTACCTATAATTTTGAGGATGCCGTATCATTTTCCCAGACCGTGACCGTTACGCTGACCATCAATCCAATGAACGATGTCCCAGAAGGTGGAAACATTGTTGTGGAGGTAATACAGGATTTGGGATATGCCTTTATGGTAAGTGATTTTACCTTCAGCGATGTGGATCCAGGTGATGGCTTTAATGGAATACAGATCGTTTCCCTTCCCGCCAAAGGCGCATTCACCTACAATGGAAATCCAGTTTCCCTCAATGACATGATCGATGACATTGCCCTTCTTGTCTATACCACCGAAGAAGGTGAATATGGTGAAAACTATGCCTCCTTTTCGTTCAAGGTGAAGGATGGTTCCAATGCGTTGAGCAATGACACCTATTCCGCAACCATCACAGCTGCACAAGATACCGATGGCGATGGCATTGCAGATGATGAGGACGAAGATGACGACAATGATGGCACCCCCGACGATGAGGACGACTTCCCGAAAGACCCCTCCGAGGATACCGATCCCGATGGTGACGGGACAGGGGACACTGCCGATGACGATGATGACAACGACGGCACTCCCGACGATGAGGACGACTTCCCGAAAGATCCCTCCGAGGATACCGATACCGATGGTGACGGTATTGGTGACAATGCCGATGACGATGATGACAACGACGG
>NZ_VNIK02000057.1 GCF_007785775.2 Flagellimonas hadalis | reverse complement strand
CTAACGTCTTTGACGTGGATCTCGAGGATTATCACTAAGAAGGTCCTTAAAGCATCAAAGTGACAGTATCGATGCTTTAGGGTCTCATAAAAAAGCAAAACCTCGGGGTAAGTTATATGAAGTATTTTCTGTACCAGATAGTCCCTATAGCAGCCATCATTTGCGCAGCAATTCTAGCGCTAAAAGGTATCAATGGCTGGGGGTGGTTCTTAACTGTTGGGTTCCTGCTTGCAGGGGCAGATACAGTAAAGGCTCAGTTATCTAAGTAGTAATAAACAC
>NZ_VNIK02000056.1 GCF_007785775.2 Flagellimonas hadalis | reverse complement strand
GATGACCCCAAGATAAACGGCCCTGAAGCCCCTGAGAAAACGTGCTGGCTTACCCCCATACCTGAGTTCGTAGAACTCAAGATCGGTATTCACATTGGACCGTCTCCAGAGTCGGGCGTAGACAAATACCGTCAACAGTCCGGTCAGCAGGAATGCCCACCAGACCCAGTTTCCCGATACACCATTGGTACGGACAATGTCCGTCACCAAGTTGGGCGTGTCCGTTGAAAAGGTGGTGGCCACCATGGAAATCCCCAAGAGCCACCAAGGCATGGTCCTTCCCGAAAGAAAGAATTCCGAACTACTCTT
>NZ_VNIK02000055.1 GCF_007785775.2 Flagellimonas hadalis | reverse complement strand
CCATCGGATACAAGGGCGGGAATAATCAATATTGCGCCAGCAGAACCGGCATCTCCATCCGATAAGCCCAGTGGGTTTGGATTGATCCGCGAAGGAAGTGCGGACGCACAGAAATTCATACTTCTTGTGGGCAATGGCACCAATGCCACCTGGGTGAACCCAGGAGTCCCGGCCACCATAGACCCGACCCTTGACGAGTGGGTACATTTTGGAATCTCGATTTCGGCAACCAATGCAGCACTGTACATGAACGGGGAATTGGTTGGAGAAACTGCTTTTACCGGAATAGACTGGACAGGTGTGGGAGATTTGGTGAT
>NZ_VNIK02000054.1 GCF_007785775.2 Flagellimonas hadalis | reverse complement strand
GGGGACATCCCCCTCACAGATGGTCAGGTTGCCGTCAGTGCCCGCATTGGGCTGCCTTGTTATGGCAAGAGTCATAGAATCGACATATGGAGGGCAGCTTCCTGAACTGGAAGCAGTAAGAGTTAGGGTGACGGTTGTTCCAATATCCGAGGAGTGCGGCCTATAGGTAGGGTTTTGGATTGATGCATCGACAAATGTCCCATTGCCATTGTGCGTCCATACAAGGGAGTTAAAACCCGTTGCAGATGCCCCTGCCACGATATAATCCGTTGCATCACATATCTGGTCGTCGAATCCTGCATCCGCCACGGGCCGTATGTCATTGGTGATG
>NZ_VNIK02000053.1 GCF_007785775.2 Flagellimonas hadalis | reverse complement strand
GAATGCCAACGTGATTGTTTCCGATTGGATGCATATTGTTTGGGATGATATAGATAACATGGAGCCTCCTACTTGGGGAAATATGTACATTGAAGAAATTCCTGGCATTAATGATATCAATGCTTTTTTGGAAACCGGTGGAGTTGTTTTATTCTACATGAAACTCAGTACTGGTAATGGTACGGCTACATCGCTATTTCCTATCGAATTGGGCAATTTCATTCATTTATTTGCATTTGGCATTTCACATGAAGACCCCAATGATGGCATCACTGGATTTGTGATTAGTGGTGTGGAAGCAACCGATGCTTCCATAGTGGAAAATAATGACAACTATATGGTGAAATACGTTGTGGTCCCAGCTAA
>NZ_VNIK02000052.1 GCF_007785775.2 Flagellimonas hadalis | reverse complement strand
CATAACGCTAGGCCCGGGGACCCATATCCAGAGCGGTAGCACCTTTGTTGCAAGGGTGTATGGCAACAGTACGGCGGCCCATCCCTATCAGTCCATAACATTGAGCAATGAGAACTACATTTTTACGCGCAGCTTCCAAAAAGGGATGTCAAGCTTCAATGCGGGAACGGCAAAGGAAGGTGACGTTATTGAGAGCATTACCTATTTTGACGGTCTGGGCAGGCCCATGCAGCGCATAGGGATAAAGTCTGCTCCGGACAAGGAAGACCTGGTCACCCATGTGGGGTACGATGCCTATGGGCGCCAGGACAAGGATTGGCTGCCGTACTATGTGTCCTCGGGCTCCCTGGGGAGCTACCGTGGGGACGT
>NZ_VNIK02000051.1 GCF_007785775.2 Flagellimonas hadalis | reverse complement strand
CGACCCCTATGTGGTTAACAGCACCTTCACGGAGTCGCAAGAAGCTATTGATGTGCCATATGACCCAAGTACAACAACATTGACCTCTGGGAATGTTCAGAATGTGATAGAAGAACTGAAAGCAGAAGTGGATGCTTTTGCGGCGACTTCCGGTCAAACAAATACAGCTTCAAATGTTGGGGCCGGAGGAGTTGGGACATTTGCTCGGAAGACTGGGGCAGATCTTGAATTTAAGAACATCAATGCAGGATCTAATAAGATTACGATAACAAATGATGTTGCGAACGATGAAATTGATATTGATATCAATGATGCCAATATAACGATTACCGAAAGTCAGATATCTGATTTGAGCCATACTGTGGACACCGACGACCAGACCTTGTCTGAGGTACTTGCCGAG
>NZ_VNIK02000050.1 GCF_007785775.2 Flagellimonas hadalis | reverse complement strand
GGGATGTTTTTTATGGATTGGGTCCCGGGTAGGTGGATTTCGTTGGTACTTGCCGTTCCTATCCTGTTCTGGTTTGGCCGAAGCTTTTTCATAAATGCCTTTAAACAGGCCAGATTTGGTAAGGCCAATATGGATACCTTGGTCGCACTCAGTACGGGCATTGCCTTTTTGTTCAGTGCATTCAATACCTTTTTTCCTGAATTTTGGCTCAGTAAAGGCATGGAACCCCATGTATATTATGAGGCGGCCACAGTGATCATCACCTTTATTTCATTGGGGAAATTATTGGAAGAAAAGGCGAAATCAAATACATCCTCCGCCATAAAGAAATTGATAGGGTTGCAGCCCAAGACCTTAAAGGTGATAGCAGATGGGGAGGAAAGGGAAATCCCTATTTCTTCGGT
>NZ_VNIK02000005.1 GCF_007785775.2 Flagellimonas hadalis | reverse complement strand
GGGTTGATGTTTCTTCCGTTTGTTTCGATTGGTCTTTACAGGCGATGAACAACACCATCCCTACTAAAAGTGTGAAGACATTCAGCAATTTTCTTTGATTGGTTCTCATTTATGAATTTGAATTATGATTGTATAAAATTTTAGATTTTATCGCGTTCCCTTTCTGCTATTTTTCAGTATACGCTGTCCTAACCTTCAATACCTCATCAACAGTGATTTTTCCTTCTCCCTCGGTAAATTCACCCTTGATGAACGTCAGGATGTCGGCGATATCCGCATCTGATAAAAAGGCAAATGATGGCATCGCTTCCCCGTATCCATCCGCAGCACCATTGGTCGACCTTGCGGCTCCTCCCAACGTGAATCGGATCAATCCCTCATTCGGGCCGTTCACGATGTCTGAGCCTATCAATGGTGGAAAGGAATTTTCGACCCCTTTCCCATCGGTTTTGTGACAAGCTGCACAATACATATTGTAGCTTTTTTTGGCTGCTGTGCCGGCCATTTTCACTTCTTCCCCGCTTTCCTTTCCTTTGGAAACCTGTTTGAGCAATGCTGCATTGGCAGTATTTCCCACTTTGAGGATGCGGATGATCCTATCGTCCGTTTCTTTAGGGAAGCCCTCTTTGGGGTTCCAATCTTGGTTGCTTGTAGAAATGAAAACATCTCCCTTGGGGGAAATACATAGGTCCCTGATCCTTCCCAATACATTGTCAAACAAAATGGTTTCGGATACTATGGAGTCCCCGGTATCGTTCGGTTTCAACACCCGAAGATCACTCTCTTTCAAGGTGACGAGCAGCAATGCATTGTTCCATTCGGGAATGGATCTTGAAGCGTAATAATCGATTCCTGCCGGGGCTATGGTCGGGGTCCAGGCCTTCATGGGTTCCACCACAGCGGAATCTTTGCAGAAGGATGGGTTCCCCGTGGCATCATGACAATATCCACTGACGTTAGGCCATCCATAATTACGGCCCTTTTGCATGAGGTTTACCTCATCGTCCGTGGCATCCCCATGCTCGGAGGTGTACAAGAGTCCATTGGCCCCGTAGGCCATTCCCTGCACATTGCGTTGTCCCCATGACCACACCGGGCTATTTGGAAAGGGATTGTCATCGGGAATGGAACCATCCAAGTTGAAGCGCAATATCTTCCCGTTCAATGATTTCACATTCTGGGCATTGTCCACATCAGGGCCAATGTCGCCGGTGGCCCACATCAGTTTTTTATCAGGGGAAATGGTCAACCGTGTGCCATTATGTGCGGTATGCCCAGGGATCTCCAATAGCGTTTCAGGATTGATCAGTGTATCATTGGCATATTCATATCGCATCAATCTTGAGGTGATTGTTTCTTCTTTTTGGGTGGTGTAGTTCAAAAAGACATAAGGTGATTCCTTAAAATCGGGGTGAATCGCCAATCCCAATAATCCAGTGGTCCTTTTCCTGAACACATCCTGTATTTCCAATAAAACATGGACTTGTCCTGTGTTCGGGTCCAAACGGCTTACGCGTCCACCCTGTTCGGTGAACCAAATGTTATCATCGGGTCCCCATGTAATCTCCCATGGCACATCCAGATTTTCAGCCACCGTACTTCTACCGATAATGGTCGAATCGAGGGCAATCCACTCTTCTATCGGGTTTCCCGAAGAATCGTGGAAGATGTCCGCCGTTTCACTCTGATTTTT
Organism: Flagellimonas hadalis; assembly: GCF_007785775.2. Taxonomy (GTDB): domain Bacteria; phylum Bacteroidota; class Bacteroidia; order Flavobacteriales; family Flavobacteriaceae; genus Flagellimonas; species Flagellimonas hadalis. Next base: position 256,053 of record NZ_VNIK02000005.1, on the reverse strand, counting down.
ATCCGTTTTGCATCCCATAATGAGTAGACACCCTAGGAGATACAGTAGCTGTTTTTGATATCTTTTCTTCATTTCTTCCAATTGGTTTTCCCCATAATTTTCAATACACACTCTCCAAAGGAATTTGTTTGCCCCCTTGTCTTTTGCTGTCATGGGCGGCCTGCATGAAGGCATATATTTCCATGGTTTCCCGTAGTGATACCGGTGCAATCCCTGTATCAAAAAACGCAATGATTTTCACCAATAAAGGAGCGTATCCCTTGTACTCCCCCACCAAGGCATTTCCGGTTTCGCCAAAGGCCATGCCCCCAAAACCTATATCTCTTTGCCGCTCTCCCCGAAAGGTTCCCAGCCTGCCATCTTTCCAAACTCCTGTTACCACTTCGGTAGCATCCGAAGAAATACAACTAACCGCTACACATCCTGTTCCCATTAGGGTATACAGCAATTCCACTCCGTGTATCCCGTACCAGAACAGGTCGGGGTGTGAAGGTTCTATGTTCGCCGGCCCATAGGTGTCGGCCCCCATCACCTTTCCCACTACCTTTCCTTCCGCGATTTCCGCAGCCTTATCCGTATACCGCAAGGATGACGTAGAAAAAATGGGTGTCCCATACTTTTCCGACAACTCCACAATGGCCTTGATATCGGGCATGGAAGCAGCGAAAGGGGTATCCATGAACACCGGTTTCCCGTACTTCAGAATCTTTTTGGCCTGTTTCAGGCGCAGGTTGCCATCATGGGTCTCCAGAAGTACCACATCCACTTGATCCATAACCTCATCAATGCTACTGGCGATATAGACCCCCATTGCAGCGACTTCTTCCGTAAATTTCGGAATACGCTCATGGCCAAATTCAATATCCTTGCTTCCCCAAGGATAGGCCGCAACCACCTTATAGCCCATCAATTCGGGGTTGGGTTCATCTGCGTTGAGCATTTTGGTGAACGCATAGGCATGGGAAGTATCCAAACCGATTATCCCTACTCTTTTCCCCTTGCCCCTCATTCTGAACAGGGGTGACCCGGCAACCTCGTTCAGACCAAGGCCCAGACCTGCCAATAACGTTGTCCCCACAAAATTTCTTCTCGTTCCCATTTTCAATCAAAAGATGCTGGGTTTATGAAAGCCACTTCTCCAGGTTTTTTTTGACGAATGCATCATCGTTCAAATGTGGATAGGCCGCATAGATCCTATCTATTTCTTCCAGCTGTCCTTCGGATAGGACTTCTTTTTCATTCAAGGTCCAAACACCCTCCAAAAGTCCCTGTCGCCTAAGGACTTCATGGATACCGGGAATACATCCCTCAAAAGCATTGGCCGCATCAAAAAAGGCCGCATTGCTGTCCGTGATTTCAATGGCCTTCGTGAGCGCTCCTTTAGTATCATGTTCAAATTGTCCCTTGTGCACCTGATGGAGTAAATCGACTGCGGATTTGGTCCAGACGGCCCAATGGCCCAACAGGCCTCCCACAATGCGCTTTTTAATGGTTTTACCTTCTGTTTTTATCTTGAACTCTGACAGAAGATCCACCAAAATGTTATCATCATTTCCGGTATATAGTGCTATTTCATCCGCCCTTCCCGACTCCACTACGCCCCGTACCACGTCCAATGTCTGGTAACGGTTGAACGGTGCCATCTTTATGGCGATGACATTGGGAATCCTTGCAAAGCCCCTCCAAAATTCCACATCCAATTTTCTACCCCCAACGGCTGGTTGAAGATAAAAGCCAACCAACGGAATCACTTTGGCAACCGTTCGGCAGTGTTCAAGGATTTCTTGGTTGGATGCCCCTTTGAACGCCGCAACACTGATCAATGCCGCATGGTATCCCAACCCAACTGCGGTCTGGGCTTCGGCAATGGCTTGTTCTGTTTTTCCAATGATACCGGCAATCCTGATGATCGGTCTATCGTTCAGTTTGGAATATCGGTCAAATTCTTCCCTGGCGATATCCAATACGGGACTGTAAAGCTTATGTTCCGGCAAACGGATTTCAAACTGGGTAGAATGTACCCCAACGGCCACACCCCCGGCCCCGGCATCCAAATAATATCGCATCAAGGCCCTTTGTCGGGTCTCATCCAATTTTCGATCCCTTGTCAGGGCCAGTGGTAATGCAGGAATCACCATTCCTTTTTGAAATTCACCCAGGATATTGTAGGGTATCTCGGTATAATCCATCTCAGTCGCTTAAAATTGATCTATTTATTTTCTGCCAGCATCCTGTACAGCTCTGGCATTGTTTTAATACTTTCCGTCCCTTACCTCAAAATGGGTGGGTTTGTCCAAGGTCTTTTTCTCCATCTTCATCCAATTGGCCGTCCATTCGATGACTTTTTCGATGCCTATCTTAGGTTCACCAAAAAGCTCGAACGACTTGGCCGCATTGTTCAAAAGAGCGGTATCCGATTCCACGCCCATAAACTGGGGGCGGATCCCGAAATGTTTTCCAAACTCCTCCGCCACAGCACGGACGGACAAGGTTTCTTCGCCAGTAATGTTGATGATGTTGGCAGGAACCGAGGTCTGTTCGAGGGAACGTAGCACCACAGTATTGGCGTCTCCCTGCCATATGGCATTGAAATAGCCCATTTCCAAGTCCACTGGCTCATTGTTCTTCACCTTGTTGGCAATGTCCACCAAAACTCCGTATCGGGGTTCCACCGCATAATTCAACCGAATCAATGCGGTTGGTGTATTGTTCTTGCTGCTGCCGTATTCGAACATTCGTTCACGTCCGAGGCAGGACTGTGCATATTCCCCCACGGCAATGGGCCTATCTGTTTCTTTGGATCCCCCGGATGCAACGGAAACCATGGGATATACACAACCTGTGGAATATGCCACGATCTTGGAATTGTGGAATCGTTTCGCAACCATCCCCGGCAAAAGGGTATTCATGGCCCAAGTCAAGGATAGATTGGTCTCCGAACCAAACTTCATCCCCGCTAAAAAGAACACATTCTTGGCTTCGGGCAGGCTGTTGAGAAAATCCTCATCGAGTAGGTCGCCCTTTATGGTCTCAATCCCCAAGGATTCAATATTGGTCTGTTCGTTGGGGTCACTAAAACGGGAAACCCCAATGATCCTCTTTGTCACACCGGCCATCTCACAGGCACGTTTGGCCATGTGCGCCAACGAGGGACCTATTTTTCCACCAATGCCCAAGAAAATGATGTCGCCTTCCAATTGTTTGAACATTTCCACAGTGGGAACATCTGGTTGTGACAGGAGTATTTCCAAGGTTGATTCATCCAACATGCTATCTTTTTCCATCTTCATCTTTCAGGTATTACATATGATTTTTTTATAAATGTCCACGGCCTGTTCCAGTTTTGAAACATCGCAGTATTCATCGATTTTGTGTGCCATTTGAGGCTCTCCGGGGCCAATGATCACCGTAGGTATGCCTCCGTATGCCTTTTGCAGGACAGAACCATCGGTGAGATAGGGCATTGTTTTGGGCGCTTTTCTTTCACTATCAGAAGTACCACAAGCATCATAAACGCCACATATGAATGCAGCTTCGGGATCATTTGCAACTGCCGGAAGATTGACCAGCACCTCCACATCGATATCATTTCCCAATTCCTTTTTGATCTGTTCAAGCACATCGTTGTTATGCAAGTTTGAAGTGATCCTGGCATCAATGGTGAACCCGGCACGATCGGGCACGGAGTTGATGTTCAATCCGCCCGAGACCTTGCCCACATTGATGGTGGAATATCCCAGTAGCGGGTCTTCCTGTTGCCCAAAATCAAACTGCTCCATTCTTACAATGGCCTTGGCCACTTTGTAAATGGCATTATCGCCCAATTGGGGCATGGAGGAATGCGCCGTTATGCCCGTGGCTTCCAGATTCAGGTAAAGTGCCCCTTTATGACCAATGGCCGGTATGTTTCCCGTGGGTTCCCCAACAATGATTCCCCTTGCCTGTCCCAATCCGGTATATGTTTTTACCAGGTCCATGGCCCCTTGGCATCCCAATTCTTCTCCCGCAGTGAGCACCAAACGTATGCCACCGGACGGGACTCCTTCTTCAAAGACTTCAATGGCCGCAATGGTCATCGCCGCAACCGCTCCTTTCATATCGGTAGTGCCACGTCCATAGATCTTGCCCTCTTTGATCTCCCCGGCAAAAGGATCCATGGTCCACTTTTGGTTGCCCAAGGGAACCGTATCGAAATGTCCCGTAAAGACTATGGGCAGTTGCTTTCCATCAAGTCCTCGTTCGGCAATGACATGGAGCCGATCGGGACCAAAGGGAACGTACTCGACCTTGAAACCATTCTCGGCCAATAGCTTTCCGACCAACTTGGCCAAAGAGGCTTCGTTCCCGGGCGGGTTGATCGTATCCTGGGCCACCAATGCCCTTGTCAATGCTATAACATCGTTCTTCATACCGCTAAAAATATCTTACGTAGAAATACAGGACTATGATAGTGATGAGCAACCACCAATAAAAAGGATTCCTAACTCCTTTGTAGAGTGATCTTTCCTTTTCAGGCAGCTTTAAACTTTCTTTGTTCCATATCAATCCCTGAAGCTCTGCATCGGTTTTTGGCTTTGTGAGCAAACTCACGACAAAACAGGCCAACATACAGGTCCAGAACACAATGCCAGTCCGGTTAAAAAAGGGCATGTCCGGCAGAAGGAATTCAATCAACAGGGACAAGGGTATGGTGATGATCCCTGCCACCAAGGCGCCCGAAGCAGTTGTCCTTTTCCAAAAAACGCCCATCAGGAACATGGTTGCTATCCCCGGTGTGAAGAGCCCGTAAAGGTTCATCAAATACAGGAACACCGGTTTATCCGAATAACTGATCAAAAGAATGGAACTGACTATTCCCAACATAATGATCACTATTCCAGACTTTTTACCAAAGCGGATGGCCTGGGAGTCGGATGCATTTTTATTGAAATATTCCATGTAAATATCTACCGTAAGGATCGTGGTGCACGAATTTATGGCCCCAGAAATGTGGGACATGATCGCTGATATGAGACCGGCCATGACCAAGCCGACCAAACCTGTGGGGAGCAATTTCTCCACCAAGGTGGCAAACAAAAGGTCCGGTTTGTCCAAATCCGGAAGGAACAAAGGGGCGACCAGGGCCGGCACCGTTATGATCAAGGGCACCAAAAATTTAAGGTAATTCCCAAAAATGACCCCCATCCTGCCATGCCATTCATTTTTGGCCGCCAAAATGCGCTGCACGATGAATTGGTTGGTGGCACAATAGAACACACTGATGCAAAGCAGTCCCCCCAGGTACATGGTCCATGGGAAATCAGGATCGTCCGCCGGATAGATCATCTTCCAGTTCTGTGCAGAGTCGATGACCGTTTGGATACCCCCAGCTTCCTTTACCGTGGCAAACGTAAGGATGATACCTCCCGTTACCAGAACGACCAATTGGACCATTTCTGTCCACACCACTGCCCGTAGACCACCGATGATGGTGTAAATTCCGGTCAATATCGCCAATGAGAGTATGCTGTACAGTATGGGAATATCGAACAAAGCATACAAAGAAAGTGCCCCCAAAAAGAGCACTGCGCCGATTTCCACAAATATGTAGGTAAAAAGGATCAGTATGGCATAGACCGCCCTGGTCAGGTTTCCATAGCGGACCTGTAAATATTCAGGAATGGTATAGAACCCATTACGGAGGTAATAGGGCAAGAACACCCACAAAAGGGCATTGAATCCCAAAAGAATGGCTGCCCACTCCAAGGTTATAGCCACAAAACCCCTACTGTAGGCCACACCCATTGCCCCGACCAAATGATGGCTGCTGATATTGGCCGCAATGATGCTACCGCCGATCATCCACCAAGGTAATTTGTCCCCTGCCAGAAAGTAACCCTTCTTTGTCTTGCTATTGAAGCGGGAAGCATATAGTCCCAAGACCAATATGGCCAATATATAAATAGCAAATATGGTGATGTCTATGGTTCCCAGCTTCATAGGTTCAGTGTTTGGATGGCTTCAGTTATTCGATCGATCATTTTTTCAAGACTGCCCTTAGCATAAGGAGTCTGCCAAACGGCATACATATCCTTGTCATAGAGATCTGAAGGTGGGAGGTAACCAACATAGCCATTGGCTATATTTATAAAAACAATATTGTTGTCCGGAAAAGCAGAACGCAATTGTTCCTGTATCACGGAATAGGTTTCATTGGCCTGCGCAATCACGACAGCATTGCCAAGTTGCCATATCCAAACAGGAACCTTTTCCGTCTTTTTCCCGCCGATTGCCCTTCGCGTATTGATCTTTCGCCAAAGTCTGTCTTTGAGCACCCGATCTTCACATTTTTCATACGCCTCCAGCAGTTCATCCTCGGAAGGTAGTTCTTTGTAGTCCATCTCAACATGGATGATCTGCGCACCCATTTGATGGTTCGGAGCTTTTGCCTCTGGTTTCCAAAGCGCAAGTGGAGCCCCAGAGATCAAGGCCTCTTTAAATTCAAGACCCATATTGTTCTGCGGAATGGACTCCAAAGTGGCTATGGTGGCGTGGCCTAAACGGCGTCCATGACCATCGACAATGGCAGGATCTGCCACATATTGTTCCTTGGGGGCCAAATCCCCGGATGCTCCTTGAAAAAACAAACAGGGACATCCCGAATAGGTTTCCACCACCTCCCGTAGGGAACCAATGTAATCCGGGGACAGCATTTTATTTTCATGGGCAAAGGTGGTCGGGTGGCAGGCATAGTTCACCAAAATCGCCAATCGTTTCCCTTTTTCATCCCGCACGGCCCCCACCAGCAAAGTGTCATCTGCCTTTTGGGTAGGATCATAGCCAATGAGATAGGTTCCATCCACAAAAAAATCCCTTTTAGTGGCCAAATTACAGCTGCCATACCCCCATGTAAGCGTTCCCTTTTGCATTTTGCGCCTTCCCTCTTCATACAAGCTGACCGCTGTCTCGGCCAAAAACTTGAGATAGGGCGCTATCTGGTCACCTCCCGGTTTATCCTTATCGGCCGAACAAATACTGGGCCCCGCATGTGTATGTGATAGACAGAAAAGCACTTGCTCTTCCTTTAGGTCCGTTTTTGTTAGAATGTAGTTCCTTAGGCTCAGCTCATCCGAGTTGTTCTTCCACCAGCCTAGGTCTGCCGTAAACCAAACCAAGAGGTCATCGGTGATGGATTGCATCAAAAAACATTGCATCCACAAGGGCCTATGCACGGCTTCCGCCCTATCATGTGCCGAAGCGCCCCAGTTGCGGGCATATATGGACAATGGTGGTGTGATATCGGCAGTGACCACTGAAAAACTACCGGAGAAGGTACTGTTGGGGGTTATTTGGTTTTTGTTGGGGGTCATTACTGCGGTTTGATTCGTCATTTAGTCCTTAGGAGTGAGAGACCTCCGTCCATGAGCAGGGTACTCCCGGTCGTGTGCCGGTTGGATGGATCGCACAGCCACAAAACCTGTTTGGCGACTTCATCCGCTTCGATCAACTTGCCCACAGGGACACGGTCCCTTGCTTGGGAGGCCGAGTATGGGTCTTTGTCCCATACTTCTTTGCTCAATCCGGCATTGACATATCCTGGGGCAATTTCATTCACCCGAATCCCTTTTTCAGCATAACTCAAGGCCATCGTCTTGCACAACATCCTCAAGGCTGCCTTGGACACGGAATAGGCCGGGATATTGGTATGGGGCGCATGGGCCGCCCAACTTCCCAAAAACACGATATTGCCGGCCACTTTTTTCTTCACAAAGGATCTACAGGCCGCATTGGCCATAAAAAAAGACCCGTTCAGATTTACCTGAATCTCGCGTTCCCATTCTTTGGCCGTAATCTCTTGTACATCTTTTAATGTAACGGTTGCGGCATTCACAATAGCGATATCAACATGGCCCCATTGACCCTCAACATCCTGGATCCATCCTTCCACTTCATCCGCATTCGAGACATCCACCTGATCGTAACGGTACGCCACTCCCAGATTGTCCATCAGGGACAGTTTTGCGGCTGCGGTTGTTGGGTCACGGATGTCCGATATTCCGATCTTCGCCCCCATCTTTCCAAATTCCAGTGCCACTGCTTGACCAATGTCACCCATCCCGCCGGATATCAATACGACCTTGTCTTTAAAACTATTGCTTTCCATGTCCTTTTATCTTATTGCTACCAATCCCCTACGCTACCATCTTTATAGAAGGTCCGTTGCAGTACTTCCTGCTGAAATGGATGCTTCTTGATTTCCTCTTCATTGATCTCGATTCCCAGTCCAGGGCGTTGGTTCGGAAGCACTATTCTTCCCTCTTTTTTCACCTCAAAACCTTCGGAAACGACCTCTTGCCTCCACTCCACATCATTATGCACACTTTCACAAATGATATAGGACGGTGTGGCAAATCCCAACTCCAATGACGCCGCGGTACTGACAGGCCCCTGTGGGTTATGGGGTGCCATGGATACTTTATAGGCCTCTGCCAATGCACCGATACGGCGTGCCTCTGAAAGACCGCCACAGTGAGTGATATCTGGCTGAAGTACGCTCACGGCCCTTTTTTCCAGCATTTCCCTGAATGCATGCACTCCCACCAAACGTTCTCCTGAAGCAATGGGTGTTGTAACGGAACGCTGGATCAATGCAATATCATCCATGGTTTCCGGCCAACAGGGCTCTTCAAAAAAGTACAGTCCGTAAGGCTCCAGTGCCTTGGCGAACATGAGACCCATACGAGGGGTAGGCCTTGCATGGCAATCCACCATGATATCAATATCGTCACCCACAGCTTCGCGCATGGCACGCACACATGACTCTGCGGATTTTATCGGTTTTAGTCCTTCCAAGGACATTGTCTCTGGAACAGCCATGGACTTGAAAGCGGTAAAGCCTTCTTCCACGGCCTGTTGGGCAAGTTCGGCAAAGCGTTTGGCGTTATCGGGAGCAGTCTCGTAAAAATCTTCCATTTTTCCACCTCCAAGATGGCAATACAGACGGACATAATCCCGTACGCGGCCTCCCCATAGTTCATGGCAAGGCACGTTATGGATCTTGCCCAGGATATCCCACAGCGCAATATCTATCCCACTGATGGCCGTTCCCCTGACAATACCGTTTCCATGCCAAAAATGCTGGCGGTACATCATCTGCCAAAGGTGCTCTATTCGCCTGGGATCTTCCCCCACCAAAAGTTGGGAGATGTCCTCAATGGCACCCACCACACCTTTGGTGTGCCACTCCAAAGTGGCCTCGCCCCAACCCCAAAGTCCGGGTTGATCGGTAATCACTTTCACAAAGATCCAATTCCGCATCCGTGCATTGCACACATGGGCTTCTATCGCTGTAATTTTCATCTCCACATCTTATAGTTGACCAACCACCTTTTTCACATTGTCCAAGGTCACCTCAATGTCCTCTTCCGAATGCGCAAAAGATATGCTGTTCTGTTTGATTGCCACTGGGAAATTAAATATACCGTTTTCAATCAATTTTTTGCGGTAATCCGTGTCGTATTGAAAATCATGATTGTTCAAAACATCGTGAAAATCAACCGGGGCATGGTCCATGAAGTATGCACAAAAAGCGGAACCCTGTCTTGCAATATGATGGGTGATCCCCTTTGCCGTGAAAATATCCTTCAATCCATCTTCCATCAATTTACCCAATCGCTCCACATGTCCATACACGTCCACAACGGGGTCGGCGAGCTTTTTCAAGGTTGCGATTGCCGCTGCAGTGGTCAATGGAAAGGCATTAAAGGTTCCGGCGATCAAGACCCTTTTGCTCTTCTCTGGATGGATGAAATAATCCATATATTCCTTTTTCCCTGCTATCACACCAAAAGGATAACCGTTGGCAACGGCTTTTCCAAAGGTAGAAAGGTCGGGCCGGACGCCACAAATGGACTGATAACCGCCCAAGGCATGCCTGAAACCTGTTTTCACCTCATCGAAAACAAGTAAAAATCCATGTTCATCGGCAAGTTTACGCAGACCCTCCAGATAACCCGGCTCTGGCTTTACGATACCTATGTTTTGTAGGACAGGTTCCAATAGCACACAGGCAACCTCATATCGCTTAAGGACATAGGCTATGGATTCCAGGTCATTGTAGTTGACCACGTGCACCAATGATTTATGCACATCAGGGACACCTGCAGACAAGGAATCAAAAGGGTATTCGCCCGGTGAGACACGCTCACCGATATCCGATTTTGCGCTTATCACATTGCAGGCCACATCATTATGCCAGCCATTGTAACCTCCTTGCATCACGATGACATGGTCGCGACCTGTCGCGGCCCTGGCTATCCGAATGGCGTGGAACGTTGCTTCCGAACCTGTGTTCGTAATCTGTACACTATCCGCATAAGGGACACTTTTGCAAAACAGTTCGGCAAACTCACCTTCCAAGGTAGTTGGCCCTGCCCCCATCAAAATGGAACTGCTCTTCAATGCCTCCTCTACCGCTTGGTTGATATCCGGGTCGTTATGGCCCAAAAATGAGGCCGCGAAGCCTGCCTGGTAATCAATATATTCTTTTCCGTCCACATCCAAGACCCTACTTCCCCTACCGCTCTTAAAACAAATATTGGGATCTGCCTTTCTGTTCAAGGATACCACGCCTCCGGGTATCCACTTCTCATTTTCCAATAAAATGTTATTAGATTTTGATCTGATCATATTCTTTATATTATTATTTTCTTCTAATGTTTTCGGCGATGTAAATACCTGTTGGACTTTAATGAATATCAAAATACAATGACTACCATTCATCATGTTTAATGAATACTAAATTATGTATTTTTTGTATACAATTATAATTAATTTTAATTTATTTTTATGAATAAAGTCTCAGCCATGTCCATTTTGCTCGAAAATCTCCAGTTCCCGGAAGGACCAGCCTTCGCCCCCAACGGCACCCTATGGTTTGTAGAACAGCAAAATGGTAGCTTGAGCGAATATTCCGGCGGCAACCTGAGACGCCATATCGTGGGCGGGCGTCCCAATGGCATTGCCTTTGACAGCGATGGATTGCTGTGGTTCTGTGACTCCGTTCGCAATGAGATACGGACCTATGACCCCATTTCCGATGCCACCAAAACAGTAATCTCACATATAGGAAATGAAAACCTGAACCTCCCGAACGATTTGGCCTTCGATGCAGAGGGAAATCTTTTGTTCACCTGTTCCGGAGAAGAACTCCATAAGGGGGATGGTTATTTTTGCGCCTGGAACCCCACAAAGGGATTGACAAAAATAGATTCCGTTCCCTTTTATCCGAACGGCCTTGCCCTTGATCAGGAGAAAACCGCGCTATATGTTGCGGAAACCGGAACAAAACATATCTGGAAAGGCGAGTGGGACAGCGGGGACTTCACTTGGAAAAACCCCGAAATATTCACCAATACCGGTGGCCCCGTTGGACCTGACGGCATTGCTTTTGATGAGGAAGGTTTACTTTATGTCGCTGTATTTGGTTCCTCCAAAGTGCATGTATACCATCAAAATGGAAATCTGGACAAGGAAATTCAGCTACCTGGGGCCAATCCTACCAACTGTGCCTTTGATCCCTTTGGAAAATGGGGACTCGTCATCACAGAAGCAGAAAAGGGTCAGCTGCTCAGCTACGCTACAAATTCAAGAGGGGTCCTATAAACGGAAGGCCGGAACAATCGAATTGCGCTCCGTACCCTAGAACTCAATAGACTCTCTTTCTCCACGGTCCAAGTGCTCTATGAGCGTATCGACCGACTGTGAAAAGTCACCCCTTTTTAGGGCCTCCACAATCTTACGGTGCTCCATATCCGTTTGTTTGTAATCATCCATATGGCTCAGCGCATTTCCAAGTTTAAGATGGAACAAGGGAATATTGCTGTTGTTATATATCTGGCACAAACGCTCGTTACCAGTGGATTCAATGATTTTTTCATGGAATCGGACATCAGCCTCACAGGCTCCGCCAAAGTATCCTTTTTCCACCATGGATGTGAAGTCGTCACAAATCAATTCAAGTTCTTTGATGACATCTTTGTCCCTTTTGTTGAACAATATTTTCAAGGCTCCAACTTCAATCAACTCACGCAATTCACGTATTTCCTTGATGTCGTCCGGGGTTATTTTTTTGACAAAGCATCCTCCTTTTTCCCCAAATTCGACCAAATGCTCCCCGGCCAATCTCATAAAAGCTTCGCGGATGGCGACCCGGCTTACATCGAGTTTTTTTGCCCATGCACTTTCAACCAACCTCACACCCCCTACGAGCTGATTGGACAATATTTTCTTTCGTATTTCCAAATACGTTTTATATGACAACGAATCTTCCTTCATTTTGTATTCATTTTAACCCAAAAATAGGTATATGAACTTCTTGTTATATTATCTCATCTTTACTTTAAGGATACTTCTCGGCATCTCGCCCACTACCATGATATGACCTAATTGGCGTCCGGCAGGATGGATTCCGAGGCATTGTATGAACGACCTGGCCCAACAACATATTCTCCTCCCTTGCTCCTGAAACTTACTACATTTTTCCCAAAATCAACTAGAATATTGGCATTCAATCCGCTTTTTTTATCGTATACGTTCCAATATCCTTCTTTGATTCCCGCAAAGATCACCTCCACTTCCTCTACTTCGTCAGGGATAGTCACCTTGATGGACTCTTCCACTAGGTCTTTTCCTTTGGAAATGTAAACTATTTTATCCGCCAAGCGGACAAGATAATATGTATCAAACTCCTTGAAATCAACCTTGAGCGCGCTTGCTTCGCCATCCACCGTCTGAAAGACTGTCAGGAATTGATCGTTTTTTCGTTCCTTTTTAGGGGAGTACATGATCCGATAACCATTGGCTTCGGGCCAATTGGAATTGACCTCATATTTGGTCCCGAAAACATGGGTCGATTCTTTTCCTCCCAATACCTGCGACGTACGGTCTTCTGGCTTGGGAACCAACATATCCACATAGGTTTTTCCCACTTTTCCATCCAGTTCGTTGCTCAACACCAACCTATCTTCATCTGCTGTCGGGGCATTCAGGGTATTGATCTGCCAATATTTCTGAAAGGTCGAATCCTGGACCTGCATATCGTCCGTCAGGATTATGGCCGCGGGGACGTCTTGCCGTTCTAGGTTCAAGAACAGGAAACCTCGGGAGTAGGATGACATTTTTGAAGAATAGGCTGCCGTCAAGTCCATATTGTAATAGCTAAACGATGGGGCCTTGGCATCCTTCCCAACTGCTGACGACCGCACAAAACCCACATTGAACCACGGATCCGTCTGTGTCTCTTCGGGCGTTTTGGGGAACCTTTGGCTAAAGCGCGTTCCGCCATCGTTGGTCTTGGCACGAAATAGCAGTCCTTCATGGGGATCAACGGCCAACATCATACTGTGCGAAATGGAACGCTTGTTAAAATTGAAATCATACGGAGAACCGTAGGACAAATAAAGCCCGAGGTCACCCACTTGTATTCCCCGGTAATAGATCTGTAACGCTCCTGCATCAGCATGCTGGTGGTTACCAAAATGGTATCCCCCTCCTTTGATTTCCGCCACCACATTGCCACTGTCCTTGTTTTGGTCCCATCCGGTCCGGGCGACCATGGACCCCAACACGGGCCCAAAATCCTTGGTCAACGGAAGCTGACCCAAATCAAAATCCGGTTTTAGTTGGGGGTCGTTGAGCAATAGGAACAGGACCGGATTGTTCGGCAATGCCCCTTGTTTGTAGAACTCACCTTTGATCAATGGGTTCCCGGAAAATGCATAGCACAAAAGCATGGTCTGCGGATTGCTCCAGTAAAAGTCATCACTGCTGGAGTATTTGACACTGAACATATCGCCATCCCTCAACATTTTACCATCGGGTGTGCGCATGTACAGCCAATAATCGGTCATGTTCTTGATGTTGTCATCAAAGACGGAGTATCCCAACATTCTATAGTACAGCCATACCGCATGCATTTCCCAACCAAAGCGATATCCGCCATAATCTATACCTTGGTTATGCCTTGGGGATTGGTACTCAAACTTGCGCATGGGCACCAATTGTTCCAAAATGGTATACGAAACATACTTATAGGGTTCGGGGTCCTCATCATATACGGCCAAACTCCAGGCCAACATATCCCTACAGATCTGGGCCTCGTTTCCGTGTCCGTTTATGATGCTCTCCAGCCCGTAGAACGGGGGCCAACCAATTTCCATGTCACGCACCAGGCGCCTAAAGTCTTTTTGTAAGGTGGATTTGGTTTCTTCATCCATCAACGGATAGCACCAATCATAGACCAATGCCCCTGTATAGAGCGCCCTGCCCACTTCGCGTGTAATGTCGCCATAGGTAACATTGCCAAATTCAAGGACCGAGAGGTAGTCCACGAGCAACTGCACAGCTTCCTTGCCGACCGTGGCATCTTGGGTCATCAGGGAATAAAATGCCTTTTGCTCTATGGCCTTCTCTAGTTTTTCATTGTGGAATATTTCCTTATCCAAATCAAAATCGAACGAATAGGGACTCAACGCCGCATTCTTCACCTTATCCCAAGCCTCTTTGTTTTCCGAGGAAGTCAAACGGCTTTTTACAATGGGCAGGCTCTCCTTGTTCACCCACAGTCTTGGCCGATCCGTGATTGGCTTTATTTTTGGCACATAGACCTGTGCTTCCGGAGGTGCGGTGGGGGCCACATAGGGTTTTATGGTAATGGTGGAAAGGGCCAGGTTGTTTGGCAGCCAAATTTTCAGCTTTTGCCGCTTTTCGGAAATCTCAAATTTTCCCAATTCCTGATGACCTCCTTTGTAGCGATCGAACACGATACGTTTGGTCCGTCTTGAATCTCCCAACTGAAAAAAGGCATTCACCGTCCAGAGACCCGTAGTGTCCCTCTTTTTTAAGGATGCCATATGGATTGGATAAGCTTCAGCTTCCAAAACATATATGCCCTCTTGGGGCACTTCCAGTTCTACCTCAACATCGGGCCGCACCCTTTTGTCTGGGTTGGCAAGATGCTTTTTTAGGGCAACACCATAGGTTTCCTCTTCCCCTACGCTTACCTTTTGTGTTTTTGCGGTTTTTTCGTTGATATCCCCTTTATGCAGTGGAAGGACAGAAGAAAAACTCTCCTGTCCTACCGCTTGCAATGTCCACAATATAAAGGCTACTATTAAAATATACTTATTGAACATTTTCTAATTCAAATTAAACATGCCAAGGCCATAGGTAGCTAGCTGTCCAAAAATGGACAGCCAAAATACCTACCAACCTGGGTTCTGCGTCAAGGCCGGATTCACATCAATTTCTGTTTGTGGAATTGGCCATAGATAGTAATGGTCGGGGAAGCCCCTCTGTCTTATATTCACTCCAGTGAACTCGGTCATCCATACCCCATCGACAACGTCTTTGGCGATGCCCCATCTGCGGATATCGGAATATCGTTGACCTTCACCGCACAGTTCCACCATACGTTCATGCCTGATCCTCTCCCTCATCTCGTCTTGACTCAGTCCGGTGGGCAGATCGGGCAAACCGGCACGTTCGCGAACGGCATCGACCGCATCATAAATGCTCTGGTCGCCGGGACTCGCTTCGTTCTTTGCTTCGGCATACATCAAAATAACATCGGCCAACCTGATGAGCGGGAAATTTTGTGGCATGTTGTTCTGCAAGGTATAAACAGAACCTGTTTCCACAAATTTCCTCCATGCGTAGCTTCCCGCCGTCCAAATGGGAACATAGGCCAAAGGGTCCGATGTATCCACTGGGAACTTATAAAGGTACTCCACTTCGTTTCTACCCACAAATGTTGACCAAGGCACCACAATTGCCTGTTGCATACGGGGGTCCCTATTTTCAAAAAGCCTTCTTACGGATTCCTCATCTTGCCAATCCGCAGGGTCGTTGGGGTCGAAGGTGTCGCCTCCGGCATCCGTAAAGTTTGCAAAATCGAACGGTGTTCCATCGATCATTTCATAGGCGTTGACCAATTTAGGGGTAGGTCTGGTCCGTTGCGAACCAGAGGTAGCACCCCTGGCATTGCCATAGTTTCGGTCTGTGGCCAAACCATAACCTTGCTCGGCTATGTACTGCACATCAAAAATGACCTCATCGTTATTGTTTCCGGCCACTCGGAACAGGCTATGGAAATCGTCAATCAAGGTCCTGTCACTGTTGTCCATCAGGTATTTGAAATCTTCCGCAGCCTCTTCATACTGTTCTGCCCAAAGGTGTGCCTTTCCTCTCATGGCCAATGCCGCCCACTTTGTGGCGCGACCTTTGTTGGACTGGTCATAGTTCTCGGAAAGCAGCTCAAAAGCATCGGTCATATCGCTCACGATAAAGTTGTAAACCTCTTCCTCTGTACTCCTTGGCTTATAGGTCTCATCCACGTTCATTGCGGTATCATATAGAGGCACCCCTCCAAAGAAATCCCATAACTTGAAGTAAAAATAGCCCCTGAAGAACTTGGCCTCACCCAAGATGCGATTCTTTGTGGCCTGGTTCATTTCAATATCGGGCACATTTTCCAAAACGGTATTTGCCCGATAGATGCCCTTGTAAAATATTCCCCAGGAGTTGGAGTAAAATGAGGCGTTGGAAGGGAAATTACCGGTTGTGAGACCCGTAGCCCATGATTGATAGGAAATATCGGTAAAGTCATCCATCATACCATAGATCACTATGCTGTTGGTGAATTCACGATTGGCGTCATAAAGGGCGTTCACCCCCATAATGGCATCCTGCTCCGATTGCCAGAACCCCCCTTCTGATAGGCCCACCAAAGAATCCCTGTCAAGGAAATCATCGCTACACGAACCCAAGGTACAAATGGAAAGCAATGCCAGTAGTATTCTATTTATCTTATTAATCATCACTTTTCTTTTAAAATGTTAAATTCAGTCCAACTACCCATTGCTTCATCAAAGGATATGAAATACCCGCATTTTCAGGATTGTACCCATCAAATTTCGTGAACGTAAAGTAGTTCTCAAGGTTGGTATATATCCTTAGCCTATCCACTTTGAATTTAGAGGTCACGTCCTCGGGCAGAACGTACCCCAACTGCAACGATTTGATTCGGAAGTACGATGTATCATACAACCAGTAATCACTGTAGGCCGTGTTCAATGCCGATCCCGATGTATGCAATCTAGGATATACCGTGGAAGGATTTTCTGGTGTCCAACGGTTCAGGATCTCTTTGCGCTGCAAAAAGCCCTCGTTTATGTTGAAGGTATTGAAACCATCGTTCCCCCAATACTGCTTGACACCTTCTGCCCCTTGGGCCACCACGTTCAGGTCAAAACCTTTGTACCCGACATTGAAATTGAACCCATAGGTTATTTTGGGCAGGGATGAATAGTCCTTGACCACTCTATCCTGATCATCGAAGACCATATCCCCGTTCGCATCCTTGTACAGCATATCACCAGGGCCAGGTGTACCGCCAACATACGGGCCGAAGGTATAACCCTCTGCCAACAATGCATCTATCTCGGATTGATCTTGGATGATCTTGTCAAATTCCAAAAGATAAAAGCTGTTGAACGCACTGCCTTCCTCCGTAATGGTGGCCGCGTTTATGGATTGGTCACCGTTGAACTTGGTCACATTGTTCTTCACCGTGGAGAGGTTACCCGCTATGTTATAGCTGAAATCCTTACCGATATTCCCTTGATATCCCAATTGGAACTCAAAGCCGGAGTTGTCCATCTCCGCTATGTTTTGCCATGGTGGTGAAAAGTTGCCCAATACCAATGGAATTGGGATTTTTGTCAAAATATCGCTGGTCGTTTTATTGTAATATTCCATGGACAAGCTCAGTCTTCTGGACAGCAATGACAGATCTAAACCAACGTTTGTGATGGTCGTGGTCTCCCATTTCAACCTGCTGTTTGCCAATTCAATTGGTGCAACCCCCTGCTGGAGCGAACCACCAAATGGATAGAGGTAAGAACCGTACACTTCCTGATATGAATAGTCCCCGATCCTGTTGTTCCCAAGTTTCCCCCAAGAACCTCTTATCTTGATCTCGTCAAAGGTATTTTTCAACTTGCTGGCAAACGACTCTTCCAAAATTCTCCAACCTGCGGAGAATGAAGGGAAGAATCCCCATCTATTGTCCTCTGCAAATCGGGAGGAACCATCGTAACGGGCATTGGCCTCGAACAGATACTTTCCTTTGTAGTTGTAGTTCAACCTTCCAAAATAGGACCTTAGTGCATCATCGGTTCCCGACCCGTTGGCCGATTCAAGATTGGTCCCCGCATCCAAGATATAGATGGCATCGTCCCCCAAAATATCGTTCTTCTTCGCATTGAACCTATCCAAACGGTTGTATTGCTGGTCAAAGCCCACCAAAGCGGAAAGACTGTGGGTCCCATTGAAGGTTTCGTTGAAGCGCAAGAGCGAGGTCACCACGGTGGTGTAACTTCTACTGCTCTGGTTGAAGAGACTATTGATGCTTGGTTTCTTCTGATATTCAAAATCGGTCTGGAAATTCCAAAGGGAGAATGGCCTGACGTAGATCCAATCCCTATTGTTGGCATAGTTCAAGCCAAAGCTGTTTTCCCATTCCAGGTTCTTGAAGATATCGATGATACCATAGAACTTAAGGCCCAATTGCAATTTCTCATAATTTCCTCTGGCATTGTCCACCAAGGCCCTTGGGTTTGACCCTTCGGGAAGGCCTTGGAACATTTCCCCTCCATATCTTCCGTCTTCATAAACTGGGATTACGCCCGGCGTTGTGTTTCGTATACTTGAGAAAAAGCTCCCCACATCAATAGGTCCTCTATCCGACCATGAACCAAAAACATTTCCGCCCAAGGTAAAGAAGTCCTTCACTTTTGCGTCCGCATTTATACGGAAGTTATATCTGGTATAGTCGGACCTGTCCAAAATCCCTTCGTTTTTCAAATACCCCAATGAAATGGCGAAGTTGCCTTTTTCACCTCCTCCACGCACGGACAGGTTGTGCTCGGTGAGTATTGAGTTTTTCAGCATTTCATCATACCAATCCGTGTTGGGATACAGTGGATTGCCATTTGCGGATTCGCTTCTCCATTCATCGATGAGGGCAATGGGGTATTTTTCCCTTCCCTCAGATTCGTTGACCAACTCCATATGGGTGGCCATATCCGAAATAAAGTCAATCCGTTTGGCAGCGGACACTTGTCCTGTATATCCACTATAGGTGACCTTGAATTGTTCTCCCTTACCTCTTTTGGTCGTGACCAAAATAACCCCATTGGCAGCTCGCGACCCATATATGGCGGATGACGATGCGTCTTTGAGCACAGATATGCTTTCCACATCATTGGGGTTGACATCGTTTAGATTTCCAGGGATACCATCAATGACCACCAAAGGTGAGGCATCGTTCATGGTTCCCCTACCCCTTACCAATATATTGAAACCTTCTGCACCCGGAGCGGCCGAGGTTTGCGAGACATTCAATCCTGAACTTAAACCCACCAAGGCAGATGAAAGGTTCATATTGGGACGACTACTAGTGGATTCATTGAACACCACTGAATTGACAGCACCGGTAAGGTTCTCTTTCTTTTGGGTTCCATACCCTACCACAACAACCTCATCCAATTCCTTGGGCGCAGAGGCCAGCACCACCAAGGCGGCGTTCTCGGCCTGGAGCATTTGGTCCATAAAGCCTACCAGACTAAATTGTAGGACATCACTTTCCTCACCTATTATGGAGTAGACTCCATCTGCATTGGAAAGCACGGACTGGCCCGTGGTCAAATTAAATATTTCCACATCTGGAAGCGGATTGCCACTGATGTCCGTAATCCGTCCGGTTATGGTATTCTGTTCATTAAAGGGCAATGCCCCTTTTTCGCTTTCCATGGCATGCAACTTCAATGGGGCCATTACATTGAAGTTGAACACAAGAACAACAAGAAGGACTACCTTTGTTTTGCTCCACATCTTGTTTTCTCTACCTTTAAAGTCTGTTTTCATTAGTTATCATGGTTATAGTTATTTGTTAAACTGAAATTCTCGGCCAAATTGATTATGTTTTTTTCTTCATAATACGGAGTCGTTGTTTATTGATTTTCCTTGTTTTTCCACAATTACCACCTCGTCTTCAAGCATTTGCCTTTTGCAGCAATCTCAAAAAGAATCCTAAAATGTAGAATTCTTCACATGAATCTGAGCTGTATTTTGTAATTATGTATACTAACATATAAATATTTTGTATACAAAAAAAATAAATGCTTGAATTTAACAAAAAACAGCTTTAAAATCACACAAAACAAAGCTTTGGCCTTTTAGGGAATATTTTCCGGCGGTTTAATTTGAAATCCATATCGATAACATAATGTATACATTATTAGTGTTATTCTGTATGATTTTTCTACATTTGAAAACAACGACACTTTTCAATTCCCTTTACGAAAGGCGGAGTGACCTAATATTTAAATCGAGGTTTATAACCCATCCAAAAACAAAAAACCTATCTAACCCACACATCATGTCCACACAGAGAAAATCCCCCAGCAGAAATTGGCTGCTCATTTTAGGCCCAGGCATCATCACCGCTGCCCTTGTATTTGGCCCCAGCAAGATGACCATAACATCCAAAATGGGCGCAGATTACAACAACGATCTGCTATGGGTCATTGTAGTGGCCATATTCTTTATGATGGTCTTCACCACCATGGGCGCAAGAATAGGGGCGCAAAACAAAGAAACGCTGTTGACGTTGATCAAGAATAAATTTGGCAGACCCGTTTCTATTTTGATAGGTCTAGGCATATTCTTGGTGGCCATTTCCTTTCAGGCGGGCAACTCTACCGGCGTGGCCATCTCCATAGCAGAGGCGTCTGGCTCCAATCCGAAGCTATGGATCGTGGTCTTCAATATTATTGGAATACTGCTCTTGTTCTTCAAGTCCTTTTATAAGGTCTTGGAAAAAATAATGATAGCCTTGGTCATTTTGATGCTTTTGTCCTTTTTGACCACCGCCATTTTGATACGGCCCAACTTTTTGGAGGTAATGAAGGGTCTGGTGCCCACTGCTCCCGAAGGCTCCATAGGTCTCATCGTTGCTTTTATCGCTTCTTGTTTTTCGCTCGTTGGCGCCTTTTACCAGTCCTATCTTGTACAGGAAAGAAAAAAATTGTCCAAAACCAATGCTGCTGATGGAACGGAAAGACTGAGCAGTCGAATAGGTATCATTATTTTAGGGGTAATGAGTGCCGCCGTTATGATCTGCGCGGCAAACGTGCTCCATCCCCAAGGCATTAAGGTGACCTCTGCCAGTGATATGGGGAAAGCACTTGAACCCCTCCTTGGGGACCACTCCTCGTTCCTGTTCTTGATCGGTCTGTTTGGAGGGTCGTTTTCCTCACTGATAGGGAATGCCGTATTGGGTGGGTCCCTTCTTGGGGACACGCTAGGGTACAATAGCGACCTAAACCACAAAATGGTAAAGGTGTTCATCTCCATGGTCATGATTGCGGGGTCCATCATTGCCCTGGTCTTTGGAAGCCTTCCCTTGGAACTGATTGTATTTGCCCAGAGCATTACCATATTCTTGGTCCCTTTCATTGGCATCACCATGTACTTGATCGGAAACGACAAGGTCATCATGGGGCAGAATGTCAATTCGCCCATCACAAAGATCTGGGGCGCGTTGGGCCTGCTCCTGATCATTGGGCTTGCCATAGGTAATTTCATCAATTTGGTGAACTGAGCCGTATCTTACATCAAAGATTACTGTACAGAAGAAATCAATGCCTTTCCTGGAACTTCTCGTGGATAAAATCCATCTCAAGACCAATGGAGTACACCCAAAAATCCCAAGTATGTCCCCCTGGGGCCGAAATGTAGGTATGGGGCACCTTCTTTTCCAGTAGGATTTGGTGCAGGTCATTGTTCACCCCAAAGAAAAAATCTTCGGAACCACATGTCATGATGATTTCCAAAGAATCCATTGCATGGGATTGGGCCAATTCCACGACACTATGCGATTTCCACCTGTCCGGAAAATCCTCGATAGACCCCAAAAGTTGTGAAATCTCCCAATTGCCCGGAAAGGGCCTAATGTCAACCCCTCCGCTCATGCTGCCAGCAATGCTATACACATCCTGATGTTTTATGGCCAAGGACAGGGCACCATGTCCCCCCATGCTCAGCCCGGTAATGGCCCGGCCGGACCTATCGGCAAGCGTGCTATAATTTTGGTCCACCCAGGAAACAAGTTCCTTGGCAATATAAGTTTCGTACTTGCTTTCTGGTTTCATGGGGCTGTCCAAGTACCAACTGGAGTAATTGCCATCTGGGCATACAATGATCACATCATACTGATCGGCATACTGATTTATTGATGGAGACCGCCTTATCCAGTCGGCATAGTTACCTGAATATCCATGCAACAAATAAACCACAGGATACTTTTTGTCCGAAGCATAGGAATCGGGCGTTATCACCACTGCCTTTATGGATTTACCCATCGATGGACTATAGGTACTTACTGTATCCACCTTGGAGCTGTAAGTGTTCAGACTGCTAAAAGCCAATAAAATTTGAAAAATGTGCTTGATAGCTTTTCTCATACTAAATAGGAATGGTAGGAAATAATCACAAAAGAAACTGTTATCGATATATACAGTTTTACTTTAAAGCAATCCAATATAGGCTAAAAAATAAAATTCCCGATCTTTTCATTTTCCAAATAACAATCTATTCAATGGTTGTTCCAAAATATCTATTATTTGTGATTTTATTGCGTAGGCCGGACCACCTTTGATGAATCAATTTTGGAAAACCAAATTTATTTTGCCTCTCATTGAAAGGTGCTTCGACCGTCAATACCCCAGGGGTGATTCCTCCCTATAATTTTTCATCATTATTTGAATTGATTAAGGACTAAAGTTCTAGGTGATAAACTCCCATATTTTTAATCATCGATGTAAAAACGCAAAGAATTTCACATTTTTTTAAGAAAAAAAGCGAAAATACTCCCTCTCAGGCAACAAATAATCCTTCTCAGATCCAAAGTAATCCCTTACAGATCCATAAACCTCTTTAATTTTATCATTGTAAATCAAATGGTTACAAATAAAATGAAATGGAGCGCAAAACATAGCAGGATCATTGTGGAGGTCATATGTCTGTTGTACATCATCCTTTTTGCTTATGCCGCTGTCAGCAAACTGTTGGATTTTGAAAGTTTTCGCATTCAACTGGCCCAATCCCCCCTTCTTACCGCCCATGCGGATTGGGTGGCCTGGACGGTCCCCCTTTCGGAACTCATCGTGGCAGGAATGCTCTTTGTTCCACGGCTACGGTTTTGGGCGCTGAATGCTGCCTTTTCCCTAATGGTCATGTTCACTGCCTATATTGTCATTATCCTGAACTTTACCGACTTCATCCCCTGCTCCTGTGGTGGTGTCCTGGAGGATTTGGGATGGACCGAACATTTGGTCTTCAATCTCGTTTTTGTGCTTTCGGCACTGATTGGCATCCTTTTATTGAACCCAAAGGGCAGCTACAGGAGAAACCAAAACCAACAGTGGAACCATCCTTCGGAACCAAAAAAATTGACTGGTAAACTGCTTGTAGTGTTGGGAATACTTACGTTGGGAAGTATGGCCATGGTCACAGGCCTGTTTCTATGGAGCGAGGATATGGTCCACCATCGGAACAATTTCACCCGCCGTTATCCCCACCACCCCATAAAACGCACCCATGAACTGGATCTGGGCTTCAATTCCTATTATTTGGCGGGGGCAGGCCAAGGCAGGATATTTTTGGCCAATCCCACTTCCCCGCTCCATATGGTGGTCACTGATACTACATTAAGTGACACACTACACCTCCAAATGAAGATCCCCTATCAAAATATAGGTTTTCGGTCCATCAAGACCATTGTACACCCTCCCTATTTCTATTTCATGGACGGTACGGTACCCATCATATTCAGGGGCAGTACCGATACTTGGACCGCCAATCCCATATTAAGGGGCGAAGCCTATTTCTCATTGGCAGTACCCCTGTCCCCCAACTCCTTCGCTATACGGGCTCGCAGTACCCAAAACAACGAAAATGAACTTGGGTTGGTCCGGTTGGGGGATAGCATTCCATTGTCGTTGAAGCCCGACCTTCTACAAAAACAGGTGGACGGGGTCTTTGATACCGATGGGGTGTTGCTACACGACCTAGTATCGAACCAAGTGGTATATGTCCATTACTATCACAACAAGATCATTTTGGCCGATACCCTATTGCAAACAACACGCTATGGTCGGACCATCGATACCATCCGTTTTCCCCAAATAAAGGTGGCCACGCTTCAAAAGAGCAATCAACGAAAAATGGCGGCCCCTCCCTTGATCGTCAACAAAAGGGCTGCGGTCGGCAACGGCCTTCTCTTTGTCCAAGGAAATCTCCTGGGCAGGAACGAATCCGAATTTATGTGGAACAGGGCTTCGGTCATAGACGTTTACGATCTAATGGACTTAAGTTATGTCCTCAGTTTTTATGTGCACCATATACGGGGCGAACCCCTAAAGGATTTTTTGGTCTCCGAGGGAAATTTCATCGGGATCTTTGACCAGACCTTGGTCACCTATAAACTGCAAGGGCCGCCTTTTGATAACATAAGGGCAAATGCCCAAAACGATACACTTGCAATAATGCAGGATCAGCCAGAAAAACCGGCGCTAATGGGACAAAAGGCCCAAAGTGCCGGATAAAGATATCCGGATGCTCCACCTCAAGGTCCAAGGCCTATCACCTTGTTGGTGGAGCTGAACAAAAGCATGGGTCTTAATTTTAAATTCTATTATTATGAGAAAAAACCTTTTTAAAACAATCATGCCCGCTATAGCAATCGTTTTTGCCGTGGCGGCCGCCTTTGCCACACAGGCAAAGACTGAAAGCAGTTCCGCCCTTGTGGATGCATATATCCCCATGGGGCCTGGACAGCCTTGTCAAAAAACCGGGCAACAATGTGAAACGACTGTTTTGCCCAATATTTGCACCTACCAAGGACAAGAGGCCTTTGGATTGGCAGATGAAAAGGATGTGACCAGTTGTAGTGTGAATCTCTATAGGGATTGAACAACTGCGAATTGGTATTTATCTGCGTAGTAGGGGGAGCACCGATATATCGGTGCTCCCTTTCTGTGCCCTCTCTTTATTGTTGTTCTTTGACCATCCACTCCTTTTTACGATGGCCCTTTAAATAATGGTCCATCCATTCTTTGATTCGGCGGGTCAGGTCCTTTTGTTTTTCTATGTCTCGAATCGCATGCTTTTCCCCGGGATAGACCAAAAGCACATGGTCCTTCTTCAAACGCCTCAATGCCAAATAGAGTTCCACACTCTGTGTCCAATGCACATTGCGATCATCCTTGCCTACCCATCCCAACAATGGTGTGTTGATGGAATGAGCTTGGTAAACCGGCGAGTTCTCGATAAAATTTTGAAAGTTATCCTTAAAACTATCGCCCATCCGTAATTGATGGTGCTCGTACCGCCATGCCTCATCAAGTCCCCTCGCCTCACCAATGGAAAGATAACTACTGACCAGATCGGTAATCGCAACCCCCGCAATGGCCGTTGCAAAAATGTCCGTTTGGGAAATGATATAGGTGGTCTCAAATCCTCCAAAAGATGCCCCATACAAGCCAATCCTTTCAGGGTCGGCGAGACCCATATCAACCACCTTATTAACCGAAGACAGCACACAGGCCAAGGCACTCTCCCCCGGTTTTCCTATCTCATAATCTATATCTGGGTAAAGAACAAAATATCCCTCGGCCGCAAAGACAGATGGATTTAAATAATCGGCCTTAATATACTCTGTAGGAATTACTGATCTGTGCAACCTGTACCTTTGTTGCTCATATATATGTACCACCATCGGATACTTTTTCCCTGGTTCATACCCTGCAGGATACACCAATACCCCCTCGATTTCTTCACCCTCCTTGTTCTTATAACCGATCAATGAAGACCTGCCCCATTCATATTTCGATTGAAAGGCATTGGGGTCTGCCAAGGTCTTGGGGTTTTGCCCCATTTTTAAGTGAACCAGTCGGGTCGGCTCTTCAAAGGTCTCCTCCAAATACATATAATCCTGGGTATCCTTTGCCTTTTTCAATCCATATATCCGCTTTGGTTTGTATACCAAGGTCTGCAGACCCTTTTTCTTGTTCCAAAAAAAATAACCGGAACCCAGGTCATCCCCAGACCCTTTCAAGATCAACCCTTCTCCTCCATCAAAAATACCGTCCATAAAATTGGAAAAATAATGTGTGTTGTCATGTTCGAAGGAGGCATTCCTATCGATCCGATATTGTATGCTTTTTTCCTTTCCCCGAGTCAGCCGTTTGTGTCGTTTGCCATCAGGCGAAATCTGCCAAATGTCATATCGGTCATAGACCAAAATCATGTTCCCTTCCTTGTCCCATCCTGGACTGCCATAGGGCACTTCATCCTCCTTCCGCCCATAATCCAAAAAAGACCAATCCGTTTGCAGGTTTTCCGTGAGGTTGACATGGATTCCCTTTTTAACATGGTATACCCACCAATCCCCATTCTTGAAATACTTGAGGTAGTTCCCGTCTTCGGACATGCCCACGTACTTGCCCCAATAGGGCAGCTTTTCTTGCAACAGTTGTTGTTTTCCAGTGGCCAGTTCCTTTAGGTAAAAGTCCATATCGGCATCCCGTTTAAATTGTGGCTCGTTGTCCCATGGGTTATAGACAAGTGCATGGTCAAACCCTGGAAGGGGAATTGCGTTGGGATGCTCCGGTGTCGATAGTTGCGATGTTTTCTGGGTCCTAGGCCACCATGCCCAGACACGAGTTTTGTCCTGGAACAGCCTCAACAGTTGTCTCCGTGGATAAATCAATGGGTCCTGGGCATGCCAGAGTTCCACTATTTCGCCATTGGTTAGCACTTTGGATTCCGGGGTGCCCTTTTGGGGTTCCAAACCAAACAAGACCTTGGAATCGTCGGGGGCAACCAGCAAACGGTAATTGGCCAATTGCAGTTCCACCTTACCGAAGGATTGCTCGCCATCCAACCGGAACCAATTCATTTTGGAACCAATGATAAGGAAATAAAGTCCCAGGCCTTCATTGGTTTCACCATCCTTCTGAAGGAATGCAACACTATTGCCCGAAGGCCCCCAAACCAGTCGTTGAAAGGGAAATACGGATTCCCGTAATTCAACGGGTTCCCATTTACTGGGTCCCAAATCCAAAAGTTGAAGTGCATATGTTCCTTTTTCCTTTGTGATATAAAGGAGCTTGTCTCCCTTAGGGGAAATCAAATGGGAATCCACTCCCATTAGATTGAATGTCATTCCTGTTTTCAGAGACCTGAATTCAAGGTTATATCCGCTGTTTTCTGCTCCCATTTTTTTTATCAGGAGCCACGTGCCATTCAATACCATTTCATGGCCCAATATGGGGCCAATGTCCTCTACATCCCCATTGCCGAGATTCTGTAATTGTAATGCCCCTTCCTTGGATATGACCGCTTTAATGCCATCCGGTGTAAATTCCAATTGTCCCCCGCCCGGATGGACATACTGGGCATCTCCTTTCGTAGATCGGATAAAAAGGGTATCCTCCCCATAATCGTACTGCTTGGTGTACGAGGCCCATTGGCCATCATCGGAAATTTGTGGTAGGAAAAGGGTACTCCACCGGTGGTAGTCTTTTGGGGTCAGGGACTTTTTCGAGGTTACCTGCCCCCATAAGGGGCAGGTTGCTAACATCAATAAAATAAATGAAAACAAAACCTCGCGGTTTATCTTTGTCATCCCCTGTATCCTTTCCAAGTAAAGTGGGACTTCCCTATTTTTTCCATGGACTCTAGTAACCATCGTTTTGGGGATTTAGGTTTGGATTGGCCAAAAGCTCTGATTGTGGCATGGGGAACAGCAGATGGTACTCCCGCCAGTTGGGCTTTAGCGGTCCAAGTACCTCACCGGCCTTTTGAAAGCGTTTCAGATCGAACCAACGATGGCCGAACTCCGTAAAGAGCTCATATCTTCTTTCCTGAATAAGGGCAGCCTCCACACCCATCCTATCGAGACCTTCCAGATCCGAAAGGACTGCACGGCCACGGACCTTGTTCAGGTCCGCCATGGCCCCATCGAGATCTCCCGATTGCATCCTGGCCTCCGCCCTGATCAAATAAAGTTCCCCCAATCGCAATACCACTGAGTACTCCACGGAGCTTCCAGTAGGGGCATTGGCCTTGTATTTATAGGGATGGTGCCAAACCGTGGTACCATTTGCTATGTCTCTGGTCCAATGAACGGCCCGTTGGTCTCCGGGAGCGAACCCGTCCATAAAGGATTGGGTAAGGGCACCTTGGTTGATAGGGGGTCCCGATTCAAAAACAAAGGTCTGGGCCTCCAGGGTATTCCCTTCGGACGATACTGGTTTCAGCTGCCATAAGGTACCCTTGCTGCCTTTCAAAAAAACGTGGTCCAGGTCTTCCTCCCACGAATAAAGATCTGTCCTGTCCAGTACATCATTTGAAAGGGTCAGTGCCCTTTCCCAATCACCAGAATATAGGGCCGCCCTGGCCAAAAAGGCCATGGCCGCATATCGGTTCACCCTGACCCTATCCGGTGTCACATACGTTTCAGGGAGCAGATCAATGGCCCTTTCCAGATCCGACACCAATAGTTCGTAGATCTCAGAGCTTCCCAATTTACCGACCTGGGCATTCCCGCGATAGTCCGTTCGGGTCACATAGGGTATGTCCCCAAAAAGTTGGGACAGGTAAAAATGGATGAAACCCCTTAGAAAAAGGGCTTCTCCCTGTAGTTGTTGCCTATCCAATTCGGTAAGCGCAGTGCTATCTTCCAAGCCTTCCAAAATGGAATTGCAGGCATAGATCAGGTTGTAACTGTTATTCCATAACGTAGCCAGCTCCGGTTCAGTCGCCAATACGGAATGGATGTTGAAATTGTAGATGGTCCCAATGCCGTCACCATAATGATCCAGCTCGTCCGCGTAATGTCCCAGAAGATTGCCAATGCCCCGGGAACCACCCGTGATCAGGGTCTGACTTCGCAGTCCGGCGTAGATGTTCGCCAAGGCAGCCGTTGCCGTTGCCCTATCGGTAAATACGGCCTCGCCCGTCAATTGGGAGGGTGGCAGGTCCGTTTCCACAAAATCCGTGCAGCCCGATATCAGCAATGACCACACCAAAAGATAAAGGTGATATATTGTTCGTTGTATTTTCATCTGAATGCTATTTTGAGTTAGAAAGTAAGTTGTGCGCCCAATGTGATCTGCCGTAGCGGGGGCAACCGGCCCACCCCGATGAATTCGGGATCGCCCCACCTATAGGAGGTCCATGTCCATAGGTTCTGTCCCTGGAGATAGACCCTACAGTCCATGCCCTTGGTCAACTTGGAAGGGACCTGATAACTGATCGAGGCCGTTTTCAATCGGACAAAGGAACCATCGGACACAGCCCTGTTACTGCTACTGTATCGGTAAAAGGCAGATACGGCATCAGCATTGTTGCCCGTGGTATACCGTTGTAACGTCGCACTTTCTCCTGCCTGCCTCCATCGATCCAGAACATCCACTGGCTGGTTCATCATCGAACTAGGGAAACCGCCATTGTAGAGATAGTTCCATTGCTGCTGTTTGGTGAACTGGAACAGAAAATCCAATTCAAATCGGCCAATGCTGATATTGTTGGCCAAACCCCCATAAAGATCAGGATCCATATCCACTGTCCATTGTTGGTCGTTGGGCGATGAAATGACACCGTCCCCATCATAGTCCCTAAATTGATACACTCCTGTGGTGGGGTCCACACCCGTACTGTAATACAGTTTACGTATCCCAAGGGATTTTCCCACCACAAGACTATTGGCGTAGGTAGAGGCCTCCAGTCCCGGAAAGGAAATCAATTTGTTCTCGGGAAGACTCAGGTTCAGGGAGAGCTGCCACTTTACCCTTGGGGTATGTACCAAACGGGAAGTGACTTCCAGCTCCACTCCATTGTTCTGGACAATGGCATCCAAATTGGCCTGAAGACTGGTGTATCCCGTAGTTCCCGGCATGGGAATGCCCACCAGTTGATTGGAGGATCGGTTGCGATAATAATTGCCCGCCAGCAGGATGCGGTCCTTCCATAGACCGAATTCCAGACCGACCTCCAATTTATCATTGCGCTCCCATCCAAAATCGGGATTGAACAGACGGGTAGGACGTAGGACACTGACCCCATCATAATTGGTGCCCCCCAAGCTATAGGTCTCCCAAAATTGATAGTCCCCTATCTGATCGTTCCCCGTGGTGCCGTAGCTTCCCCTCAATTTACCATAGCTGATTACCGGAAGGGCCTCTTTAATAAAATTCTCCTCCGAGAACAGCCAGGCGGCCCCAATGGCCCCAAAGTTGGCAAACTGGTTTCCTGGACCAAACCGGGAAGAACCGTCCCGTCTGGCAGTTAGGTTAAGGATATATTTTTTTCGGTAGTTCAGGTTGATCCTGCCAAAAATGGCCTGGTACCTGTACTCCGTCCCAGAATCCAAATTGACGTTCAGGGTGGTGGCCGCTGATATGTCGCCCAAGAGTTCATTGCTTGGAAACCCTTGGGCATAAAGCCCCAATTGCTGCTGATTTTGCTGTTGGAAAGTACTTCCCAACAATACATCCAGTTGTAACGGGCCCATATCCCCTTGCCATTGCAATTGGGGCTCCACGATCCATGAGGTACGGGACGAAGTCCCCTTGTAGACCGAGGAATATCTGCTATCCGCACCAAAGGCGGGGTTGTATCTTGTTGAGGGCAGGACCCTGCTGTCATCCATCCTTGCATCAGTGTACCCCAAGTTCAACTTGGCAGTGACTCCTTTGAGGACAGCATAGGAAGCGGTCCCATTTGTGGTCAGGGTCTTGGAATTGGAGGAAAAACGGCTCTCCAGCTCTGCAAGCGGATTGTTCCAGGTATTGTCGGCCCAGTTCAGTTCCCCATCTTCGTCATAAAGGGCAGGGGCATTGGGTGCCAAGCTACTTGAAATACGGGTAAGATCTGCTGCGGGGAGATTGTTGTGGTCGACAACGTAGTTTCCAGAGAAGTGGAGTTTGAAACGTCCATCCTCCGAAGCATGGTCGAGATTCAACAATACACTTCCCTTTTGATATCCCGATTCACTGGGAAATACGGTATTCTCCTTTTGGTAAGTCCCGCTCATCAGGTAACGGGTGCCATTGCTGCCACCCGATACGGATGCCTGTGCCATGGTCCTGTGCACGGTTCCCCCGATCAGTTCCTTTTGCCAATCGGTGTACCGGTCCTGGTCCCAAATCCCGTTCACATCATAGGCATTGGCGGGGTAGTCCCCAATGCCATCATTGGCAAAGGCCTCCCTTCTCATCTCCAAGTACTGTGGTGTGCTCAACAGGTCCATGAACCGGGTGACCCTGCCCAGAGTGGTATTGAGATGGATATTGAGCGCTGCCTTGCCCGACCGTCCATTTTTGGTGGTGACCAGTACCACCCCATTGGCGCCACGGGATCCATAAATGGCGGTGGCATCGGCATCCTTCAGCACCTCGATCTTTTCTATATCCGCGGGGTTGATACCGTTGAGCGGGCTGATGGTCCCGCCAAGGATGCCCGAGGTCTGGGAGTAATTGATGGGATCGGATGCAAAGGGCACCCCATCTACAATATAGAGCGGGTCGTTTCCTGCACCGATACTGTTCCGTCCCCTGATCTGGATGTTGAAACCCGCCCCTGGGAGACCAGAGGTCTGGGTGACGCTTACCCCTGGCATCCGTCCCTGTAGGGCGGCCAGTGGATTGGAGACAGGCTGTTTTTCGAATTCGGAAGCTGTCACCTTACTGATGTTCCCCGTGCGCTCCTTTTCGGTAACGGTATAGTAGCCCGCATTGAGCACCACTTCCCCCAACTGGGTCACATCCTCCTCCAGCATGACCGTAATTTCGTCCCTACCCGAAATGGGCATGGAGAGGGTCTTGAAGCCGACCATGGAAAAGACAAGCACATCGTCCGGACCGGCATTGATAGAAAAGGAACCGTCCAAGGCGGATATGGTGCCCACATTCTTGGACTCCACCACAAGGTTCACCCCGGCCAGGGGATTCCCCGAAGTATCGGTCACGGTGCCGGAAACGGAGGCCTGTGGTGGTTCCAAGCTATGGCCCGCCTGCATTTTGTGTGTTAAAAAGGGCACTAAAAAGATATATAGTAGCAGGAACCATGATGTCCTGCAAATGCATTTTGGTGATTTATTCATAATGTAGAGTTCGTTTGAGTAAAGCGTTGGTTTGTATTTCAATGTCCAAAAAGTCAGCATAAAGCCAAAACTCCGAGAGGGACATCAAGGTTCGGACATAGACCATCCCGTCCAAGTACCAAATGCAGTTGGAAATAGGGTTCCTTAATTAAAAAAGACTATGAAAATGTACTAGGGCCGGATACCCCAAAAGTGTATGCGTGAGCTAAGGGACAATGGATATCGTAAACCTGAAAAATTGAGCGTATGTCCTAAAGCTATAGTCTTAGGGTTAGATTGGATTTTTAGGTTTAATCGGGTACAGCCGTTCAGCAACCGATGGACCACGTGAAAAGAACCCACATCCATAAATGTTGCTTAAGAGGGTTTTGTAAAATAAAAAACTCGTTTTCATATCGATTAATTGAAAACGAGCCTCCACAGTATATAGAGCAATATGCTATAGCAGGCCCTATCAACCGCACTGCGGGCTTCCGACGGCCAACGGAACGGGATTACGATAGGGCCCTCGGTGCTATAGCGGTACGAATGTACACAAAATATCACCTCGGGCATTAACCTACCGTCTCGTCCGTTAAACAAATTGTCGGAATTCGCAGTCGAGACTCTTTGTCAATACCTTGTTGTTGGCAGAGACTATTTATAATATAAAAAACAAAATAATCCCTACACTAGTTGCATTTTAAAACACAATACTAGCGAAATAAAATATATAAATCAAATATTTGAATATCATTTTAGTATTATTTATTATCAATTTAGTAATATTATGTTGGTTTTCAGACAGGTAGCATCACTTTTGCTAAATAAATAAACCCTGTTATGAAATCGAAAAAGATAAAGCATGGAGCTAATGTTGCAAAAGAAGATTTGAATGTTAATCCAAGGACCTTGGAAAAAGCATTAAGAACCTTAAAATCCAGATTTGCAACCAAGGATATAAAACATATGAAGGAGATTCCCGAAGAATATGTTACAGGTATTCGAAGTGCTTTGGGATTGGGTTACGAAACAATGATTACTCGCTATCATGACCCTAGGAAATTAACACTGGAAGATATACTGAACACTGCTGACATTACAAGTACAGAATATGAAACAGTAATGAATGTTGCGGTAAGGGAGGCCATAAAGAACCACACCAAAAGGGATATATCCAAACTTCTGCCAAAGGAAGGGGAAGCTCCTAGATAGCAGAAGGAGCCTTTTAGACTGTGACCTAACTTATTGATATACAATTTCCTTTTCAACATTTCAGGTGAGGTTCTTAAAAAGGTCATATATATAAAATATTACACTAAATATTGTAATGGACATCACCCTTAAAGAACGAATCCTGACAGCCAAGTAACTTTATATTAAATCCTCACTCAGAATCTCTTCGGGTCTAGCGTCGCCACTTCGGGGTGGCAGACTTAGCTGAACCCACATAGCATACTGTTATTTAACATTTTACGTGAAATTATCAAATTTTGCACACCTGATTGCACAACAAAACCATGAAAGAACTTCGGAGAGATAATTTGCTCTCCTTTAGCACCATTAAGATACAAATTATTCAATGAACTCATTAAAATCCATTCAACTTAAAAGGAATAATTAAAATTGAAGACAACAAAACCTTATGAAAATCATTAAACAATATTTTATTTAAGTGCTAAATTTAAATGTGGTGTTAGTCCCTTACTATCCACATATAAAAGTTGGCCTCAAAATTGAAACCAACTATCGATTACTTGCTTTATTTCATATTTTGCGCTTTCCAGGATTGAATCCAATTGTTCCCTATTTTGGTCCACCCCGAAGGCAGAAATCTGTTCAGAAGCCATTCCAATGAAATCAAAGTTTTGTTTTAGGGTAGAAGATGCATATTCCCTAATGTCATCCGAGGACTTATAATCAAAGCCACTTACCACAATTGCCATAGCCTTTTTATCGGTACACAGACCTTTAAATCCTGTTTCAGGGCTAAAGGAAAAAGTCTTATCGCTCACAACAATGGCATCTATCCATGCCTTTACCGTTGCGGGCATGGTAAAGTTGTAGATTGGAAACGCCAATACAATGTTATCCGAATCCAGGACTTCTGCAATGAGTTTATGATGATTGGATAGGATTGAAAGTTCAGTATCCGTAAAATCCCTTCTTCCCATATTCCATTCCATGATCAGATTCAGATTATCCTTCAGCAAAAGATCAGGGGGGTTCTGCGCCAGATCCAAGTATTTTATTTTTGTTTTCGCCTTGGCCAGTTCCAAAAATTCATCAACTAGGATTTTTGTGTAAGAACCTTTTCTTGGAGTGTAACCAAGTACCAATGTTTGTGTCATAACTATCGTCTTTTGAGCAAATATATATTCAGAGCATTAATAATTTTAATTATTTTTATTTACTAATTAATAATTATAGTTATGATTAATCTGGAGTGGTTGAGAACATTCAGTGCTATATATGAATGCAATAGCATTACCGAAGCTTCAAAAAAATTACATATGACACAACCGGGGGTCAGCAAACATTTGACCGCACTGGAAGGCCATATTGGCAAAAAGCTTTTTGAAAGAACCACTCGAAAATTGGCCCCTACGGAATATGGGAAATTTTTATATGCCCAAATCAACAATCCGTTGCAACAATTGGAAAAGGTAGAATACTATTCCGGTCAGCGCGCAAAGAAGGCGCGCTCCGCAATCACCATAGGCTGCACTACGGACTTTTTCAATACAGAATTAATTGATAAAATCTATTCCTTTGAAATGTACATCGTTGCATGCTTTGGAAGTGAAAAGGAACTTATTGAGGCTCTTGATGCAGATAAAATTCAGTTGTTGGTCGGTATTAAAAAGCATGGAGTTTATGACCACCAATTTAATTATATAAAGAATGAAACACTTGAATTGATCAGTTCCACGGACATTGCTATACCAGCTACAATTAAAAAGAATACAAAAGAATGCATCGGATGGTTACAAAAGCAAACATGGTTTACCTATGACAATGACCAAGCCGACCTTAAGAAATTCTGGGAAATCAATTTTGGTACAAATCCTAAAATCATCCCAAGGTACATTTTACCCTCTTATAAAGCCATCATAGAAGTTCTGAAAAATAATTCGGGATTTAGTATTGTACCCAAACACCTCTGTACCGAAGAATTGAAAAATAATTTGATTCAGGCGCCGATCGCATTGGCTAAAACTGTGGAACAGGAACTTTTCTACTCCTATAAACTAAAAAACAGCAACTTGCAGGAAATCGATCAGTTCGTCAATGAAATGAAAAACCATACGAAACCCGAGAATAATTTATCACCCCCAATAGTGTAGTTTATTGAGAACCTCCACTATTTTATATTCGCTACATATTTGCTATTTTGTTTGCTTTAACAGTGCTCCTGGGGTTTTATAAAATTGGTTCAACGATATCAACATTACCTAGCAAAAAAATGGTAAAATGAGCAATTTAAAAGCATTTTTTAATTCCATTACACCCATTTCCAAGGAAAGTTGGAACACATTGGAATCATTGTTTATCCAGAAAGAGCTAAAAAAGGGCTACAATTTTATTGACGCCGGACAGGTGGCAAAGGAAATAGGGTTTTTGGAAAATGGTATACTTCGGGGGTTCTACAGAAATGATGAAGCTATTGAATATAACAAACATTTTTTTATCGGGCCTTGCTTTATTGGCGGCTACGCTTCTCTTATAACGGGTAGACCCAACCAAATTGTACAGCAGGCACTCACCGATTGTAAACTACAGGTGGCAAGTTTTACGGGAATACAGAAACTGTACGATACCTGTCCAGATATTGAACGGGCCGCAAGAATATTGGCAGAACAGTTTTTTGTGCAGAAAGAACAACGGGAAATTGAAATTGTCCTCTTGGATGCGGACAAACGATATCAAATTTTCCAAAATGATTTCCCCCAATTAGAGCAACAGATTCCGCAGTACCACATCGCCTCTTATTTGGGAATCACACCCACACAATTAAGCCGCATCAGAAAAAGGCGTACAGGTAAGTAGCATTTATCAACCTATGTAAATGGAATTGTTATTTCCGCATTGCAATTTTGAACACTGAAAATATTGCAGGATGAGGATACTAACTATAATTCTATTAGCGGCCTTGACCCTTACCGGAAATGCCCGCACAAAAAATGCCATGGAACAAAAACCCTACACCATTTTGGTGCTGATGAGCGCCACACCCTGTTGGCTCTCATTGACCAGAGATCAGCGGAGCAGTTTTGTTGAAAAGGACCTGTTGCCGATTGTTCAAAGAGTTGGCGAAACGGTGAACGTACGTTTTTTTGACAGCGAATATTTCCATTCGTCCGTCTCGGATTTTATGCTGATAACCACCACAAATTTGGACGAATACAAACTGTTGATCGAATTACTACGGGACACCAAAGTTTATAGTGCTCCCTATTTTGAGATCAAGGACATAATTGTGGGGCAGGAAAACCTGTTCGAAGATTTCAACGACAAATTGAAATAAGGAACAAAATGAAAGCGACAGGAAATACCATTTTAATCACGGGAGGGTCTTCAGGGATAGGCTTTGCTTTGGCCAAGCGATTTTTGGATCTCGATAATAAGGTGATAATCACCGGACGTAACAAAGAAAAGTTACAACGGATAAAAGCACTTTACCCAACTATTGAATGCTTTCCGGGTGACCTCACGGACAAGAATTCTTTGGATGAACTGGTGTTTTTCATTGAACAAAACCATTTTGATCTCAATGTTTTGGTGAACAACGCGGCGGTCCAGCACAACTATCAATTTAGCGAAGAACAAAATCTGTTGTACAAAGTGGATTACGAAATTTCCACCAATCTAACGGCGCCCATAAAACTTACGGCTTTGTTGTTGCCCTTACTGCTGAGAAACAAAAACAGTGCAGTCATCAATGTGGGCAGTGGTCTTTTTATTGCACCCAAAAAAACGGCACCGGTCTATTGTGCGACAAAATCGGCCATCCATAGTTTCAGCAAGACCTTACGGTATCAATTGGAAGAAACCAATATCAAGGTCTTCGAAATCATTCCTGCCTTGATCGACACACCCATGACCGAAGGGCGTGGCAAATCGAAACTGACACCAGAACAACTGGTGGATGAATTTATGCACAACTTTAGGTCTGATAAACTTGAAAGCTATATAGGCAAAACCAAATTGCTCAAACTTATCAATAGACTTTCCCCTAAACTCTCGGACAGAATAATGAAAAACGGATTGTAAAATTTAAAACAGAGACCTATGAAACCATTGCTTGTGTTGCTCAGCGTATTTGTAGTTTTGTTTGTGACCTTTAAAATATTTCGTGGACATTACGAATTCGCTTTGTCGGGTAGAATTGCAATGTCTGTAATGCTCCTATTTACAGCTCTTGGCCACTTTGTATTTACCAAAGGTATGACCATGATGTTGCCCAGCTTTATACCCTTCAAAACTGAAATGGTCTATCTAACGGGTATTCTTGAAATTGCAGGAGCCATTGGACTTTTTCTTCCGAATTTCAGGGTAATCATAGGGTGGTTATTGATTGTTTTCTTCTTGCTGATTCTTCCGGCCAATATATATGCAGCATTCAATAACATTGACTACCAAAATGGAACATTTGAAGGAAACGGACCATCTTACCTTTGGTTCAGAATACCCCTTCAACTACTTTTTATGGTTTGGACCTATTTGTCAGCCATTAAAGTTTATTGAATTGTGGGAACCAATCATTATGTGAACGAAGCTTACCAGTTAGAGCTTGGAAATCGGCACTCTTTGTTAAGTGCATATCCTCATTCAAAAGAGGATTAAAATAAAAATAAAACGATGAAAACATATAGAGAAGGTTATTTCGAAGACAAGTTGAAAGATGAGGCAACAGTAATAGAGCCCAATGGGGGAGAACGCTATGAAATGGGCAACATAAGTGTTGCGTTCAAGGTTACCAGCGAAATGTCCAATGACCAGCTGGGTGTTTATGAAATCGCCTTATCTCCTGAAACGATTGGCGCAAAATTGCACTATCATCGATTCATGGACGAAACCTTTATAATCAATGAAGGTACGGTAACCTTGGAAATAGGAAACAAAAAGCATCATGCAAAACCTGGAACGGTTGCTTATGTTCCCAGATTTACACCGCATGGTTTTAGGAACGATACCGAGGAAACCGCAAAATTGACTTTGGTTTTCAATCCGGCACAAAAACGGGAAGGTTTTTTTAAGGGGTTATTTGAAACATTAAGTGAAGAACCTGTACAACCGGATAAATTTTTAAAATTATATAACAAATACGATAGTTTACCTGTAGATATATCGAACATGATCCCTGTTGAAGAAAAAAATGATGTAATATGAAAAGAACGTTAATTAGTTCAGGTTCCGACTTTGAGAAAAGAATAGGCTATTCAAGGGCGTTGGTAGCCGGAAATTGGGTATTTGTTTCAGGCACGACCGGTTTTGATTACAAGACCATGACAATTGAAGATGACGTCGTGCTCCAGACCGAGCAATGCATGATGAATATTGATGAGGCCTTAAAAGCAGCTGGCTCAAAAATGGAGGATGTAGTTAGGGTAACCTATATTCTGCCCAAAGTTTCGGATTTTGAAAAATGCTGGCCGGTACTCCAAAAATTTTTAGGAAAGGTAAGACCTGCAGCAACTATGATTTCTGCAAATTTGGCAGACCCTCGAATGAAAATTGAAATTCAAATGACCGCATTGAAGGATTAATTTTTCATGTAGTGGTTTATGCAATCCACACCAAAAGCAAAAAGTTTATTGTCACACAAAGAAAAAATGCTTGCCTTACATTATCTAGGGTTGGATTTAAGCAAATTTGATAACACAAAGTCTGGGAATGTTCTGGGGGAGATTTTGGGAATGGATAAGGAAAATACAAGAAAATACCTGTCCTATGTTGCTGCGGGACACTATCCCAATAAGTGTGTAAGTTGAAAATAACGGGGGTTGGACTTTATTAGAGTCTGACCCTTTTTTCATAGATCGTTAGGAACTGGTTCAGGATGATTNAAGAAAATACCTGTCCTATGTTGCTGCGGGACACTATCCCAATAAGTGTGTAAGTTGAAAATAACGGGGGTTGGACTTTATTAGAGTCTGACCCTTTTTTCATAGATCGTTAGGAACTGGTTCAGGATGATTCCCCAGTTCCTGATGGGCATGGACCACTTCTTTGTGGCCTCCCTTGTGGCCAAATATACGGATTTCATCACCGCATCGTCGGTGGGGAAGGAGAGTTTGTTCTTGGTGTACTTCCTGATCTTCCCGTTCAGGTTCTCTATAAGGTTGGTGGTATATATGATCTTCCTTATCTCGACGGGGAACTCGTAGAACACGGTAAGGTCCTCCCAGTTGTCCCTCCAGCTCTTTATGGCATAGGAGTACTTGCCCTCCCATTTTTTGGCGAAGTCCCCCAGGGCGGCCTTTGCCGCTTTCTCGTTGGGTGCGTTGTAGATGCCCTTCATGTCCGCGGTGAAGGCCTTCCTGTCCTTCCATACCACATAGCGACAGGCATTGCGTATCTGGTGCACCACGCATATCTGGGTCCTGGACTCGGGGAAGACGTTTTTGATGGTGTCGGTAAACCCGTTCAGGTTGTCGGTGGCGGTGATCAGGATGTCCTCGGTGCCACGGGCCTTCATATCGGTGAGCACCGACATCCAGAAGGCCGCCGACTCGTTCTTGCCCAGCCATAGGCCGAGCACTTCTTTTTTACCGTCCCTTCGCAGGCCCACGGCCACGTAGACGGTCTTGTTGATCACCTTGGAGGATTCCCTGACCTTGAAGACGATGCCGTCCATCCATACGATCAGATAGACCGGTTCCAAGGGGCGGTTCTGCCATGCGACAATGTCGTCCGCCACTTTTTCGGTGATCCTTGATATGGTCGAAGTGGACACCTCAAAGCCGTAGGCCTCCCGTATCTGCTCCTCTATGTCGCTGACCGACATGCCCTTGGCGTACAGGGATACGATGATGTTCTCGATGCCGTCCACCATGTTGCCCCGTTTGGGGACGACCATGGGGTTGAAACTGGCATCCCTGTCCCTGGGAACGGATATCTCGGACTCCCCGAAGGAGGTCCTCACTTTCTTTTTGGAGTGTCCGTTGCGCTTATTGGCATTGGACGAGCGCTGGTGCCTCTCGTAATCCAGGTGGCCGTCCAGTTCCCCTTCCAGCATCTTCTCGATACCGCGTTTCTGGAGTTCCTTGAGAAAACCGTTGAGCTCGTCTCCCGATTTGAACTGCTTCAGGAAATCGTCGTTGAACAATTCTTCTTTCTTCATAATGTGCAAATATTTAAAATTAGACAAAAAATTAGCGGGGGCATGCCCCCGCTAATTTTCTATTTACACACTTTATGAGATAGTCCTTGCTGCGGGTAAAAATG
Source organism: Flagellimonas hadalis (assembly GCF_007785775.2). Classification (GTDB taxonomy): domain Bacteria; phylum Bacteroidota; class Bacteroidia; order Flavobacteriales; family Flavobacteriaceae; genus Flagellimonas; species Flagellimonas hadalis. The sequence goes on along the minus strand of NZ_VNIK02000005.1, from coordinate 215,354 downwards.
AGGTCAGAACAAAGAAAAACATGCAGACCGTCTTAAAACTGTTTGAATCACAACAACTTGCGGATATTTCTGAAAAGATAAAAACAGACATTGAATCCCAATTCAAATAAACTTGTGGCGACCCCAATAGTTACCACACGCTAACACCCTCTTCACATTTGCGCTATTCAAACAAATAAAATAGCGTAAAATGAACAAATTGATTTTAACAACCCTACAACTTGCAGACATAAGGCAAGTCGTTGAGGAAGTTCTTGAAACCAAACTTTCAAAACTTTCTTCCCATCCGCCTCAATCGCAAAATATCCTTTTGACCAGAAAAGAGACCGCAAAACTTTTGTGCATCTCACTTCCTACCCTGAACGACTGGACTAAAACAGGCATTGTAAAAGCCCATCGTATCGGGAACAGGGTGCTGTACAAAGAGCAGGAAGTTTTGGAAGCCCTTAATGAAGTCCGAACCTTAAAAACGGGAAGGGGGGCATCATGTTAAAGAACAAGAATGATTACTCCGTTGTAGTATTTTTTGAAAATGATACAAAGCCCAAGAAATGGACATACGTTCACGGACTTTACAGCTTTGCAAAGTTTTTGGACAAGAGCCATCCAAATTGGGCTTACATGAACGTCTATATACGCCGTTCTGGGGATTTCCTAAAACGCTATAAGCGTGGCCAATACGTCCCCAATAAACCTCGACCCTGATTTTCTTTTTTTTAACCTTTAGAACCTTTTGCGCACTCCTATTAACCTTTAATACTATAACCTTTAAATGGTTTTAATAAATGCGCAACGATTCAGATTTTTTGATTTCAAGATGATTGTAAAAAACACATACGGAACAAGCGTTGAATTTTCAGTAAGAATGTTCGGGGTCGTCCCCAAGGAAGAGTTTTCGGGTTCTTCGCTCCAAAGAAAAAAGAAAGAACCAGAACCAAACAAAGCCGATGCCAAAGAAAAGACCGTCAAAAAGAAAAACGGCCAACCCAAAATGCGCCAACTGTCCAGGCACTCCAAACAAAAAATCAGAAAGAAAATAACTTGTTTTTCAAGGTGTTACAAGCGGTTCAGCTTTGTCACGCTTACTTTTCTGAACAAGGTGGACGATGAACAAGCGGTTGATCTGCTCAGGAAGTTTCTGGACAATGCCAAAAAGCGGTTTGATGATTTTCAGTATATCTGGGTGGCCGAACGCCAGACCAAAAATGATGAGTTTAAGGGCAATGTCCATTTTCACCTGATTACCAATAAATACTGGAAGATTGAAAAATGGTGGAACTACTGGATTTCGCTGCAAAAGAAAAACGGCATAACCCCACGGAACAAGGATTTTAAGCCGTCAAGTGCCTTTGACGTTAAACAGATAAACACCAACAATATCAAAGGGATCGGATCTTACATCACCAAATATGTGACAAAGAACAAGGCCAAATTTAAGTGTCAAGTTTGGAACTGCTCCAAAAGGGTTTCCCAGTTGTACACCGATTTCTACACCACCAATGAATACGTTGAAAATTTTGAAAAATTAAATGCCATCAGGAATGAATTTGAGGTAAAGGACACCATGAACCGGCCCTTTTTAAAGGTTAAAAATATTGATTTGAACAGGAAAACGTTGCCTTTGTACAAAAGGTTGGATGTGAAGAACAGGGCAATAATTTAGTTGGCTTTTACCCTTCAATTAAAACTTGCTCTATCATACTGTGCTTATTTTATCTTTAACATAAAGTTCTTTATTGAGGCGTCATTTATTTTTCTCCAATTGTCCACACTAGCCATTACAATCAATGCGTTCTCCTTTTGAAATTTTGAGATTATTTCAAAATCTTCTGGGATACTTTCCTTTTCTGTATATGTGTAAATTATAAAATCAACCAAAAAAAGTCCAAATGCATTTTCACCTATTTGGTAGCATGAAAAATATCCTCTGGTATATTGATTTTTAAACCTACACTTGAAAAAATAAGAGTCCAATCCCGTACTATCTTTTAATTCATTTAGGTTTTCCAATATCTCAGATTGCGAAACTGATAAATTAATGTCCAGAACCTCCCTTATTTTTTCTTCATAAGATTTAGGAAGTTTATATTTTTTAAATAAAAAATGATTCGATATACTCGCTCTCCAAATCAAAGTGTAATTAAAAAGCTTTAAAGCGTTATAGGAAACCTTAAAACACTCCAAAAAGCTATTGTCCCCATTAGAGTAAACTTTAAATTTTTCTTTTTCGTTAGCGTAATTATGAATACTGTTGAGTTTTAAAGAAAAATAATGTTCAAGCCTAGCAAACCGATTTTCGCAGTTTGAACAAAAAATATAATCTTCTTTCGGGATGTCTTGTATTTTACTATGCTTGCCTGTTATGTCAATTTGAATGCCGTATCTTGGATTTGATTCAAATAGCCTTTTACCCATAAATTTGGGTATGATGTGAGATTTTGTTTTATCTGCTTCTGCTTTCAGGCAAAGTTTACATTTTGGCATTCTTTTAGGTCAATTTATTTCAATTTTATCTATCTCCTTCATCAATCTATCTGTTTCACTCAAAGCCACAATGATTTTCTGATAGTGAAGAATTTCATCAAACTCTAATTTGCGGTCTTTTCGGTCTTTGAGCCATTTTTGTGCGGGTTGGTAGCCTCCAATATAAAACTCCCAAGCGACTTGCGGAACATTGTCAAAATACTGCGTGTCGTTGATGAAAACCTTACCTTCTTTGTATTTGGCTGTGCTAACCACATTATTGCCGTCCATTGGATATTTGGTAATATATTGCTCAACCGTTGGACTTTCCAATAAATGAATTTGGCGTATTTCTCCGCCCAATTTTACGAGTTGCCAAAATGTATCTTGGTCTTTTGGATAAGGAACTCTCGGAAAGTCAATTTTTAGGAACTCTTTGTATTTCTCACGATAAGTTGGCGAATGCAACACCGCATAGATGTAATCTAAAATATCAATTGGGGCAAAAGTGTTTTCGGTGCTTTCTTTTTCGTTGGTAAAAGCCAATCCCAATTTTTTCGCAATTTGATTTACAATTTCAGTTTTTAGATTTGGTGTTCTTGCTAGTTGTTGGTCAATGGTTTGTTGTCTATTATTTTCTGGATATAAGTACAATGGAAAAAGACAACCTGTACCGAATAATTTAGCACTTGCAGTAAAATTCCCCTCAATTATTTTGTCGGTAATAAAACTATGTCTGTAATCTTGGGTAGTTTGTCTTGGAATAATTAAACCAAGATTAGGTTGTAGTAAATGTTGCATAACTTCAAATCTAGAACGACCAATAAAACCGCCTGAGTTTTTAGTAATTATTGTTTCCCTAACATCAAAAGGTCTGTAATTAATTTTGACTTGTTTAAAAGTATCATTCAAAATACTTTCTTTCGCTCGTGCAAATGTCCATCCACTTGAATCTTGTTTTTCATTGTACTTTGCTTTTAAAAGCTCGATAGGCTCATTTTCAAAATCACTTATTACGTTTTGAAGTTTTTGTTTAGAAAACTGAATAGCTAAAGCGTCACATTTTGTTTCTATTCCATTAGAATTTAAACTAAGGATTTCATTTACTTTAAACCCTTTTTCATAATTTTTGACTAATTCAAAATCTTTTGGAACGAAAAAGAAATATGGTTCAGAAAAAACTAGCCTTTCCCAATTAATTTTAGAAATCGTTGAATTGTTGAGTGTTTCGTATTTGTAGTTCCTTTTTCCTTGCAAATCAAAATGGAAAACTTCTCCTAATTCTGATTTCTTCTTTTTGCCTGTTTTTACAAAAATGTTTATTGAAACACCTTGCATAATATCAAAAACATTCTGGTCAGGACTCCCATCAGGGCATACTTCCTTTTTCTTCGCATTTCCGTGCAAATCTAAAATGTAGATTTTATCAAAAGTTTCTAAGAGGTGCTTTCGCATTTGGCGATGTGTAATGCCATCAATAAAACTGTTATTAGAGATGTAAGCCAAAATACCACTTTCATTTTTGTCGATATAATGTTGTCCGTAGCGAATGAATTTGATGTAGTCATCATCTAAATTTATTTTACGTTCATTTAAGTTCTTTTTGTAATCTACAATTAAGTTTTGAATCCACTCTCCTTTGTTTGTACTACTTACTGCATAAGGTGGATTACCAATAACGCACATTACAGGCGTATCCCGTTTGATGTGGTTGGCTTCATTGGCTTCCGTACTCAACCAATTGGCAAATAATGTTCCTGTATCTGGGTGACTTTCTTCTAAACTATTGGTCAAATAAACTTTAAACCGTTGGTTGGATGTGGGTTTAAATCCTGTTTCGGTCAACAGCAAATCCAACTTCAAATGTGCCATAGCATAGCTGGCCATGAGTAACTCAAAGCCGTTTAAACGAGGCAATAAATGGGTTTCGACGTAATTGCTCCAAATGCCTTGCTGTCCCTGAAACTTTTTGTAAATGTGCTTTACCACTTCTGCCAAAAATGTTCCTGTACCTGTTGCCGGGTCAAGAATTTGTACTTTGTGTACTTCTTGCTCTACTTGTTTATAGCCTGTTGTTGAACGCTTGTCCGCTATTTGGGTGTTTACTTTTATGGTGGTCTTGCTGGTATCGGCAAGTCCTTGTGGTAAGTCAAATTCAGTTTTCAGAATGTCGTCAACTGCCCGAACAATAAAATTCACAACGGGCTGCGGTGTGTACCAAACCCCACGGGACTTACGCAATTTAGGGTCGTATTCACTTAGGAAGGTTTCATAAAAATGGATAATGGGGTCTTCCATTTTGGTGGATTTCCCATAGTTTTTTAAAATTTCTTCAACATTGCTATGCAAGAATATTTCTACCAAACTATCCACTATCCAAACCAAGTTATCATCGAGGTCATACCCTGCTATAAACTGAAAAAGTTTGCGCAAAAACGGATTTGACTTTGGAATAAGTTCAGCGGCCTCGTGTCGGCTGAATGATTGTATGGTTGGGTCATGCAATCTAGCGGCAAATAAACCATAGGTAATAGTTTGTGCATAAATATCCGCAAAGCCTTTTGTGCTTACATCATGTATTAAGTAGTCTTTAAAGGCTTCAAACTGTTGCTCTAAAGCGGTCTTGGGGTTTAAATCATCGTCCAAATCACGTTTCAACGTTTTTTCGATTACATCGGCCAGTAAACGGGCTTTTCCAGCCATCATTTTAGCCAATCTTTCGGGACTTTTTATGGTCTGCCCTACTTGAACAACAAAGTCTTTTAATAAGTTCTCAAAGGAAGCAAAGTTCACGGGAAGCGGCTTAATAGAGCCATCCTCAATTATACCAATGGCAATTTCAGTGACCAATTCTCCTTCTCGGTATAGCACAAAACGTATGTAATCCGTAAAAATCAGATTGTCCAAAGAAGCTTTATATCGGTCAAACTGTTCTTTGTGTCCCGATTTTTTCTTGCCTGTCAAATCATTGTCACCAATGTCCTTTGCTTCAATAAAACCAACGGGGACCTCTCCTTTTGTCAAAATATAGTCTGGCGCACCACAACGCTGTCTTTTAGGTTCATTGGTCGCTTTAATTTCAGGAATAAGGCTTTCAATCAGTTGTTGTAAATCCCCTCGGAAAGTATGTTCTGTGGAATTGCCTAATTTATATCTGTGGTTAAGGCTAGTTAAATATTCTGATGTGGTCATTCAGTTCTTAAATTTGAATTGCAAGTAATTTATAAAGGATGAACAAGAAACCAGCATAAATATGGCGTCCCCATGCTCTAGTTCTTCTTCTCCATCCTTTAAATTATGTCTTATACCGCCAGCATCACTTGTATATCCGTATAGTGCATTAAAAGAATTTTTCAACGCTGGATGTAAATTGTAGTCCCTTTCCAAGATTTTTAATGCTTCGCCAAGTGTGGCTTTAGGTTTTCCCGCTATGATTGAACAAGCTGCCTCAACAGCAGAAATGGATTCTTTTATTGAATTTCTGTAATCTGGGTTTTTTATAGACAATAAATTCAATGCTGAACTCAGGTGTGTTGAAATTTGACCCGACTCATCTGATTTTATGGCTTCTTCAATTGCATCAATTTCTTTTTCATTGGTAATTTTCAGAATGCAGTCATCAACTAATCTATAGCCCGAATGTTCTTCTTCAAGAATGTAGTTTATATTCTCGGCAAACTTGCCTTCAAAATAAAGTTGGTCTAATCTTGATAAGTTTTCTATAAAGTCATATACCTCAAACCATTGCATTGTATTATAAATACTCTTGACATCTTCAAAGAAGTTCACCCCCCAAGAAGATTCAAATGGATGAATGTCATCTATGTCCCGTTCTAAAATCTCCGTCCAAATCAATTGGCATATTTCCCAATAGTATGAATAACGATTGTATAACCCAGGTTTTAAAATTGAAAAGAAATGTCTATCAATCGCATTCCAAATTTTAATCCTTAGCTTTTTATCAATTGAATCCAATTGAAGGCTTTCCCTTGGTAGTTTATGACCATATCGTTCTGCAAAACCCATAAAGTTTACTTTCCACTAAAAGTAAACAATATCCTATCAAGTCATTAAAGTTTACCTCAAACCCATTATTCGTCCCCTCAATCGTCCCCTGAAATGAAAATAGCCCCATAAATCATTGATTTACAGGGCTATTTAGGCAATAAAAGTGGTCCCACCTGGGCTCGAACCAGGGACCACCTGATTATGAGTCAGGTGCTCTAACCAACTGAGCTATAGGACCCGCAATTTGCGGATGCAATATTAGTGTTTATTTTTCTACACCGCAAGGTTTTAACGCCCCTCGTTGGCTTTTATTTCTTGGCAAAGCTCCACCAACACACCGTTCGTACCTTTTGGGTGCAGGAAAGCCACCAGTTTGTTATCGGCGCCCTTTTTAGGCGTTTCGTTCAATATTTGGAACCCTTCCTCCTTCAGTCGGGCCAACTCCGAAACTATATCCTCCACCGCAAAGGCGATGTGGTGGATGCCTTCTCCCTTTTTTTCCAAAAACTTCGCAATTGGGCTGTCCGCGCTCGTGGCTTCCAACAATTCCACCTTGTTGGGACCTGATTCAAAAAAAGAGGTCCTCACGCCTTCCGAGGCCACCTCTTCCATTTTATAGTGGGGTACTCCCAGCAATTTGGCGAATAACTGGTTGGACGCTTCCAAATCCTTTACGGCAATGCCGATGTGTTCAATTTTATCCATGGACTTCTCTGATTTTGTGTTCTGCGCTGCACGGTTTTTCCAAAATTACGGACTGTAATCCATTCAAAGTGCGGGGTTAGTCAGGATTTCCTTTATTTTTGCACTATGGAGGAAACACAACGGCAAAAGAAAATAGCAGGGATCATCCAAAAAGATCTGGCGGACATCCTGCAACGAGCAGCCACCGATGGCGGGCTCAGGGGAACTTTGATCTCTGTTTCCAAAGTATCGGTAACGGTGGATCTGTCATTGGCCAAGGTCTATGTGAGCATTTTCCCCAACAAGGACGCCAAAGAGTTGTTGGCCGGGATCAAGGCCAGCCAAGTGACCATTCGCCATGAACTGGCCCTTCGCACCAAAAACCAGTTGAGAAGGGTGCCGGAGCTTGTTTTTTATCTGGATGATTCCTTGGAATATATCGATAGAATTGAACAATCGCTCAAAGGGGAGGAAAATCCCATTGAGAACAGGGACCTGCTAGCCAAACGAAAGAAATCCTGACCTTGAACTTCCCGTTTTATATCGCCAAGCGCTATCTACGGTCCAAAAGCAGTCAAAATGCGGTGAATATCATCAATTTTGTCACTTTTTTGGTCATCGTGATCGGTTCCGCGGCACTTTTCATTGTGCTTTCGGCCTTTGCTGGGCTAAAAACGTTCAGTCTTTCCTTTTCCAACACTTTTGATCCCGACTTGAAGGCCTTGCCCGCAACAGGAAAATATTTTTCCATGGTACCGAGCGAGGAAGCTGCTTTGCAAGACGTTCCCAACTTGGCTAATTTTTCCAAGGAACTCGAGGAACGAGCCTATTTGACCTATCGGGAGAAAAGCACCATTGCCTATATAAAAGGAGTGGATGAACGATACCGATCGGTAACGGGCGTGGACAGCACCCTGCAATTTGGCAATTGGGGCAATATGGAGTACAATGGGGTCATCGGCATTGGCATCTATAATCTGCTGGGTGTCCCCACGAACAACCGAACACCCATGACGGTACTGGTTCCCAAGCCTGGCAAGGGTTCTTTCACACAACAGGGGCTCGTCACATCAAAACCCTACAACGAACTTCCGTTGGTGGTCAGCGGCGTGTATGCCGTGGAAGAGGGCCTGGACAAAAAATATGTGTTCGCACAACTTCCCCTTATCCAGAAACTATTGGAGAAGGACAGCACCATGGTTTCGGGCATCAATTTTAAACTGGACGACCTATCAAAAATTGATGAAGCGAAACGTTCCATTCAGGTCGTTTTGGGCGACAAAGTACGGTTGCTGACCCGGCAGGAACAGAACAGTACGCTCCACCGCATGCTGAAAACGGAAAACCTTGCCACCTATCTCATCTTCACCTTGGTATTGATCATTGCGCTTTTCAATGTGGTCGGGGCCATTATCATGATGATCTTGGACAAGCAGCAAAATTCCAAGACCTTGTTCAGTCTGGGCACCACCATCAAAGAATTACGAAAGATCTATTTTATCCAAGGGCTTTTGGTGACTTCTTTGGGAGGATTTATCGGGGTGTTGATCGGCACCTTGTTGATTGTTTCGCAATTGGCCTTCGGTTGGTTAAAAATAACGCCTTCCCTAGCCTATCCGGTGGAGTTCGATGCCATGAACCTATTGATCGTGATGGCCACCATTGTGGTTTTGGGCTTTATTTCATCAAAAATTGCCAGCAGCCGGATTTCCAAAAAAATGATCGCTGCCTAGGCAAACTGAAAATCCCCAAATTTCTCGAGTACTTCGTCAAACGCGGCAAACACATCGACCGCATCGTCACTGGTGACCATTTTCATACGGTGTTCCTTGAAGTGGGGAATGCCCTTAAAATAGTTGGTGTAGTGCCTTCGGGTCTCGAACACACCCAATTTTTCACCTTTCCAGTCGATGGACATCTGTAAGTGCCTGCGCGCAGCGTCCACACGTTCTTGCATGGATGGCGGCGGCATATGCTCCCCTGTCCTGAAGAAATGTTTTACTTCCTTAAAAAACCAGGGATATCCAATACTGGCCCTACCGATCATGGCTCCGTCGAGGCCAAAATCGTCACGCATCCTCATTGCGGCCTCGGGGGTGTCCACATCGCCATTTCCGAATACAGGGATTTGCATCCGTTGGTTGTTCTTCACCTCGGCAATCGGCTTCCAGTCCGCTTCGCCCTTGTACATCTGCACACGGGTGCGCCCGTGGATGGAGATGGCCTGTATGCCCACATCCTGCAAACGTTCCGCCACCTCAACAATCTTTATGGAATCGGAGTCCCAGCCCAATCGGGTCTTGACGGTAACGGGAAGTTTGGTGCGCTTGACGATTTCCTCGGTGAGTTTTACCATAAGGGGAATGTCTCGCAAAATCCCCGCTCCCGCATTTTTGCAGACCACTTTTTTTACGGGACAGCCAAAATTGATGTCGATGATATCCGGATTGGATTGCTCCACAATATCCACGGCCTGGAGCATGGAATCCAGTTCCGCGCCAAAAATCTGGATGCCCACCGGGCGTTCCTTTTCATAAATGTCCAGTTTGAGGACACTTTTGGCCGCATCCCTGATCAATCCTTCGGAAGAAATGAACTCCGTATAAACCACGTCTGCCCCTTGTTCCTTACACAAAGCGCGGAAAGGGGGGTCGCTCACGTCTTCCATCGGCGCAAGAAGCAGCGGAAAATCGGGCAGTTCTATGTGTCCTATTTTTGGCAAATCCTATTTTTTGGATTGCAAAAATACAAAATACCCCAGAATCAACACATTAGTCTTGTGATTGTAGCCTGTCCCGCTCCTTTTTGTCAATTCCGCGCTGGTTGTCCTCCAATCGGAAATTGCCAAAATTATAGGTGAACCCAAACCGGATGAACTGTGTTTCCGGCCGCCTTCGGTAAAAATTGTCCTGGTTGAGGTACTGCGAACGGTAGGTGGGCACATATTTTTCCAGAATGTCCTCCGCCGCCAACGACAATATGATCTTGTTGTTGAAAAGCGTCTTTCGCAGTCCCAAGGTCAGGTTGAACTGCTCGTCCGAGACATAGGAACCAAACAAAAATTTGGAGATATAGGTAGCGGTGACCTCACCAGTAAAGGTGCCGTCCTTGGTAAGCGTCAGGTAATTTGCCAAATAGCCATACACCCCATCCACTTCATTGGTAAAGGGCACGTTGCCACTCTCCGTGGCCAAAAAGGTCTCCTCTTCGTGGAAAAAAGAGGTGTAGGCATAGATGAACCAATTGGACAGGATGGACTTGCTCAAGGTGAAGTCCAATCCGTAGGACTTGCTCTCCAGCACATTCTGCTTGAATTCCACCAAGGTTTGGTCCGCATTGTCCTGAAAGACCAAATAGGCAATATTCCTTCCATTGTCCCGATAATAGACATCAAAGAAATATTCACTGTTGAGGGTATAGTTCAGGTTAAAATTGTTGCTGAAGCTTGGGACCAGTGTCGGGTTGCCTTCCTCATAATCATTTTCATTAAAGAAAAAGCGGAACGGATTGAGGTCGTTGTATTTAGGGCGGTTCACGTTCCTACCATAGTCAAATGACAAACTGTGATTTTCCGAAGGGGAATATAAAACGTACAAAGACGGGAAGGGTTCAAAAAATTCCTGTGTGTTGGTCTCGCCAAGGGTCCCAGAAATTCCTCTGGCCTCGGTGAGCTCGCCCCTTACCCCAAGTTTGGTGGACCATTTGTCCCAGTTCTTCACCAGGCTGAAATAGGCGGCATATACCTTTTCATCATAGGTATAGCTATCTGATTGCGATGGATCCACCGTATCACTGGAGCCTGTGAAATTGAAAAAATCCACATTGTTCTCGGAAGCAATGGAGGAAATCTTTGCCCCGGTTTCCAGAGAGGCGTTCCCAATCGGAGTGGCATAATCCACTTGTCCCGTAAAAATGTCAATATCTTGTTCGGAACCGGAATCGAAACCAAAATCCCGTAGAAAAGTACCGCTTGCATCGAAATATTCGGAGGAGAGGTTTTGCAGTGCCTGTCCGTTGTAGTGCGTATAGTGACCGTTCACACTTATCTTGGCGCCCTCTTTTTTCAAACGGTGCACATAGGTAAGGTCAAATGCGAGATTGGTATTGTCCAGTGCCGCATTGTTCAGTGTGGTAAATGTGGAATCCAATTGCCCCAGTCCATTCCTCATTGTATTGGTCAAACGGGTTTCTTGGTCTTCGCCCAGGTTGAACAAGAGGTTGGAAGTGATGCCCAGACTGTTCCTGTCATCAAAATCATAATCAAGGATGAGATTGGCGTTCTGTGATTGGGAACTGTTGGTCTGTTCGTAGTGGGTGTCCCATTGGGAAAACACTGAATTCGTATCATCCATAAAATGGATGCCCTTATCCGTTTTTTTCAGCTCCTTTTGTGGGTTGATGGTATAATTGGCAAACAAATGGAGCTTGTCCGTTTTATAGTAATGGCTGGTCCCTACACTATATTTTGGAAAAACAGCCTGCGTGTAGCTCCCGTTGATGCTTCCCTTGTATCCCGGGACAATGCTTTTCGAGGTCACAATGTTCAAAATGGGTCCGCCACCTGCATCGTAGCTTGCCGGCGGATTGCTGATCACCTCAACGGATTTGATGTTCGTTCCCGATAATCCCTGCAAAAGGTCTTGTACTTCCTGGCCCGACAACTGAACTTTCCTGTCGTTCAGATAGACTGTGGCATTTTGACCCCTGATGAGCAATCTGTCCTCAGCGACAATCACGCCCGGTGTAGCTTTAAGGATGTCCCATGAATTCCCTTGTGAAATCACGGTGTTTTCCACCGTAAAGACCAGTCTGTCTGGCAATTTTTGCAGCTTTGGGCGTTGTGCGGTGACCACGACCTCATCCAGTTCATTGTTTCCCAAAGGAATGACGAGCGCCCCAAGGGAAACATCCTTGGCAATGTCCAAGGCCCTTGGTTCCGAGCCCCTGCCCACATAGCTTGCCTGCAACAGATAAAGGTCTGGGGCCACTTCCATCAATTCAAAAAACCCGTTGTCGTCTGCGGAGGTGCCTTTCACAAAAGTGGAATCGGAAGCCTGTAACAGCAGAATATTGGCATAAGGGATTATTTGGTTTTGCCCATCCACCACCTTGCCAGTGATCTTGAAGGTCTGTCCGTAAAGACAGCTGCTTATCAAAGACACCGATACAAAAACAAAGGTGAGGTTTTTCATTTGGGGCTAAGGTTGGACCTCAAATCTAAGAAATTATTTTTGAGCGATGTAAGCCCTTTATTTTCTTATTCGCAAAAAACCCTCGGCAGGTATTTAAAACAATTATATTTGCAGTTGCTTATCACCCTTTTTGGTAGGTTATTGTTGATATGGAGAAGATTAGGAATTTTTGCATCATTGCGCATATAGATCATGGTAAAAGCACTTTGGCCGACCGTTTATTGGACTTTACGGGTACTGTCACCGAACGCGAAAAACAGGACCAGCTCTTGGACAGCATGGATTTGGAACGCGAACGCGGCATTACCATTAAGAGCCATGCCATCCAAATGGAGTATGTGCATGAAGGGGAAACCTATATCCTTAACTTGATCGACACTCCCGGCCACGTGGATTTTTCATACGAAGTGTCCCGATCTATCGCGGCCTGCGAAGGGGCCCTTTTGGTTGTGGATGCTGCACAGAGTATCCAAGCGCAGACCATTTCCAACCTATATCTGGCCCTCGAAAATGATCTGGAGATCATTCCCGTGCTCAACAAAGTGGACCTTCCCAGTGCCAACCCAGAAGAGGTGACGGATGACATCGTGGACCTTTTGGGCTGTAGGGCCGAGGAGGTCATCCCGGCCAGTGCCAAAACCGGTATCGGCATCCAAGAGATCTTGACGGCCATTATTGAACGGATTCCTGCTCCAAAGGGCAGTGTTTCCGAGCCACTCCAGGCATTGGTGTTCGATTCCGTTTACAACCCGTTCAGAGGGGTGGAAACCTATTTCAGGGTCATCAACGGAGAAATCAAAAAAGGCCAGAGGATCAAGTTTGTGGCCACTGGAAAGGCCTATGAGGCGGATGAGATCGGTACGCTGAAGTTGAAACAGGTACCCAAGAATAAAATTTCGGCAGGTGACGTGGGCTATTTGATCACTGGGATCAAGGACGCGCGCGAAGTAAAGGTGGGGGATACCATTACCGATGCCGTCAACCCCACCAAAAATGCCATTGAAGGTTTTGAGGATGTGAAACCGATGGTCTTTGCGGGCATTTATCCTGTGGACACCGAAGATTTTGAGGAACTCCGTTCGTCCATGGAAAAATTGCAGTTGAACGATGCTTCTTTGGTCTTTACGCCGGAGAGCAGTGCGGCCTTGGGCTTTGGCTTCCGCTGCGGGTTTTTGGGAATGCTCCACATGGAGATCATCCAAGAACGGTTGGAACGCGAATTCGACATGACCGTGATCACCACCGTGCCCAACGTAAGCTATCATGCCTTTACCACAAAGGACAGGGAAAACCCTGTCATTGTGAACAACCCTTCGGACCTTCCCGACCCGTCCACTTTGGATCGGGTGGAAGAGCCTTATATCAAGGCGACCATCATCACCAAATCGGATTTTGTGGGGAACGTGATGTCCCTTTGTATTGAAAAGCGCGGACAGATCAAGAACCAGACCTATCTGACCCCAGAGCGGGTAGAGCTCATCTTTGACATGCCATTGGCCGAAATCGTATTTGATTTTTATGACCGATTGAAGACCGTGTCAAAAGGGTATGCCTCGTTCGATTATACCCCGATCGGAATGCGGATATCCAAATTGGTACGGGTGGACATCCTGCTGAATGCCCAACCTGTGGATGCGCTTTCCGCCCTTATCCATTTCGACAATGCGCACAACATCGGTAAAAAAATGTGCGAAAAACTGAAGGAACTTATCCCCAGGCAACAGTTCGACATCCCTATCCAAGCGGCCATCGGGGCAAAGATCATTTCACGGGAGACCATAAAGGCCCTTCGGAAAGATGTGACCGCCAAATGTTATGGTGGGGACATTTCCCGTAAGCGAAAACTGTTGGAAAAGCAGAAAAAAGGGAAAAAACGTATGCGCCAAGTGGGGAATGTGGAGATTCCGCAGCAAGCCTTCATGGCCGTGCTCAAATTGAACGATTAGGCAATACTCCTTCTGCTTTTCGCTGAACAATTTATAATGGGAGATCTGCGTCGCAAGCTCCTTGAACAAACTGCTTGGGGGTAGCATTTTCCATTTCTTCTTTGGTAATGGTAACCGATATGTCGCCACCTGTTAATTTGTAGTTCCCATTGCTGCTTTCACAAATTCTGAAAGTATTGCCCGCAGCAGAGGTGCAGGACTCACATTTGGGACCATCGTCTTCATTGGAACAGCCAAAAAGTAAACTTGCGGTCAATGCTAGTGGGAATAAAAAACTTTTCATTTTAAAAAAATTGATTTGTTCATGGGCTTAAAAGTACCTGAAACCCTTCTTTTCTTGGAAGAGGAATTGATGGATGCCCCAAACCAATTGACGGATGCCCATTATCAATTGATAGATGGATTTTTGATGGTGCGGGAAGTTATCAAAGCTATCTGAACGGAAAGAAATAGGGTATCACAAAGGTGGCGGCAATCCAAATGATGATGTTCAAAGGGGTACCCACCTTCAAAAAGTCGTTGAACCTGTAATTTCCCGGCGCATAGACCATGGTGTTGGTGGGATAGCTCACCGGGGTCATGAACGTAAGGGAACAGGCAAACATCACCGCAACCAAAAAAGGCCGTTCGCTGACCTCCATGGCGGCAGCAAGACTGATAACTATCGGGGACATGAGTGCCGCTGTCGCCTTACTGGAGAGTACATTGGTGCTCAGAAACGTAATGAGGTACAGAATACTGAGGGTAATCTGGGCATCGTAGCTTCCCAAAGTCTGTTGTATGAAAGCGGCTATTTTCTCGGCTCCCCCAGTTTTTTCGAGAGCGGTACCCATGGAAAGTACCCCGGCCATCATAAAGATCACTTTCCATTCCACCGCTTCGTAGGCCTCTTTTGGCTTTAAAGTGGAAGTCGCGACCAACAATAATGCGCCCACCATGCTGCTGATCAGAATGGAAGTCAGATTTAACGAAGCGGCCAGTACGACCCCCACAGCGATAATAAGTGCAGGAATGGCCTTTTTGTAATTGGTCTTTCCCTGTTTGTGCTCAGAAAGGGCCACCACAAGGTTCTGGGACACCAATACGTCCATGTCTGCCTCTGTACCCAATATCAGCAACATGTCCCCTTCCATCAGTTTCACATCGGAGAGTTTTTCGTACAAAATCTCCCCCCGTTGCCTAATGGCCAGGACGGAACTGTTGTATTGTCTCCTAAAATTCAGCGAGCGGAGCGATCCTTCTGTCAATCGTGAACCGAAGGGCACAATCACTTCATAAATGTGCCTTTCGGACCCCACCTCGTCCAATTGCTTGTTCCCCTTGATCCTATACCCTTTTAGGTCTCGGATGCTGTTCAGTGTTTTTGGGGGCATCATCACCTTCATCACATCACCTTCCAATATGAATGTTTCGGGGCCAATACTGTTCTTGAGCGAACCATCCCTCAGTATGGCCAAGACCTGTACATTGTGGTCATTGACCAATTTGGATTTGTACAGGGGCTTTTTGAGGTCTGGGCAACCCTCTTCCACCAACAGTTCCGTAATGTATTTTTCCGCCTCTTTGGTGAGCACGTCCTGTTCCTTTTGGGCCTTCGGCAAGAGAAGGGGGGCGATAAAAAAAATGTAGGCAAAACCGATCGTGGCCAAACAAAGCGCCGCCAAACTGAACTCGAACATCCCAAAACCTTCCAGCCCATATTCTTCGGCATAGCTGCTCACCAAAATATTCGTGGAAGTACCGATCAGGGTGCAGGTGCCGCCAAAAAGTGCGGAAAAGGAAATGGGGATCAACAACATGCCTGGGGATATTTTGGTTTCCCTACAAACGGTAAGCGCAATGGGCAGAAGCAGGGCCACCACTGCGGAGTCGTTCACAAAGGCTGAAAACATGCCCGCAATCAGGCAAAATGTGATCAGGGCAATGCTGTAATGGATCTTCGCAAGTTTGATGATCCTTTGGCTGAGACCGTTCAAAATACCAGAATTGAACACGCCCGCACTTACCACGAACATACAGCCCAGCGTCAAGGTGGCAGGATGGTTAAAGCCCGAAAAACCTTCTTTGGGGCTAAGGACGCCGGCTACTATGAACAAAGCCATAATGATAATGGATGTGGTGTCTATGGAAAAGTAGTCCTTTATAAAGAGTACGATACCAATACAGATAATGACAATGGTGATGATCAGATCGCTGCCCATAGAGTCCACTACATTACGGTTCCATTTTTAAACGACCCATTTGTTTTCAGTTTGGGCAAGGGCAATCCCGGGCAGTTATTTGGCGAATTTGGACTTTCCATAGGGAACACGTTAAGCAGTTTCAGGGGACTTATTTTCCTTCGCCACCTCAAGCTCCTTGCCCAGATAGACCAATTTGTACCCCTCTTTTATATCTGTAAAATCCAAGCTGTTTGATGAAATGATCTGCAGGTCCCCCTCAGGAGTTTTGAGAAAAATGGGCACTATGTCCCTATCGGCCTTCGTGATCTCTATCAACCCTTCATAATGCTCGTTGTCCTTTAAGGCAATCTCATGTACGACCGGATTTTTTCTGGCAGCCTCGGTCAATGTGATATAATCATCCGTATGTGAAAAGAGCCCTTCCTTCGGGTTGCTTTCGGGATCGCTCATCTCTTCGGAGTTTACCAACCGGAACGATCCGTTCTCACCGAACTGGTCCTTAAAGGAATCAATGGCATATTGGTTGATGTCCGAGTTTCCTGTGAGGGCCATCAAATAGCCCACATCGCTCAATTCGATATAATCGGTGAGGTTGTCCGAATAAATGTTGGAGACTATGGCCTCAAGACCATGTTTTTGGGCCTTTTCCACATTGGTCCTGTTGTTGTCCACCAAGACCACGTGTCGTTTGTTCTTTTGCAAATAGCTCCCGATCAATCTGGAGGGCAAGGAGGCACCAATGATAATGATGCCTTCGGATTTCTTCAAAAAGACCCCGACCAATTTGGCAAACAACCTTGCCGTGGTGGCATTGAACAGCACCGTTCCCAGCACGATCATGAACACCAGCGGGGTGATGTACTCCGCCCCCGGTTCGCCATTGGCCAACAACTTGGAACCGAAAAGGGAGGCGATACCTGCGGCAACGATACCCCTTGGGCCCACCCATCCTATAAAAAGCTTTTCATTGAGTTTGAGGGAGGATCCCTGCGCACTCAAAAAAACGCCCAGCGGCCTGATCAAAAAAACGACCACGGCAAATAACGCCACGGTGTTCCAGTTGTATATCAGCTCCAAATCTGAAATATTGATGTTGGCCGCCAAGAGGATAAAAAGGATGGATATCAGCAACACGCTCAACGATTCCTTAAAGTAGAGCAGTTCCTTTAAGTTGGGCAGTTTCATGTTGCCCAGCACCATCCCCATGACCACTACGGCCAACAGCCCCGATTCGTGGGCAAAAATGTCCGATTCCACAAAAACGAGCAATACCGTGGACAGGGAAACCACATTCAATAGGTAATGGGGGATAAAGTTCTTTTTGATGGCAAAACCTAGGGCATGGGCGAAAGTGAACCCGAAGGTGGTCCCAAAAAGAATGATCTTTCCAAACTCCACCAGTGCCGTCACGGTAAAGGCCTGACCCCCTCCCACACTGATGAACTCGAACACCAATACGGCCACAAGGGCGCCGATGGGGTCAATGAGGATGCCTTCCCATTTTAGGATCGCGGACACATCTTTCTTCAAGGGAATGTTCCTGAGAATAGGGGTAATCACCGTTGGCCCCGTCACGATGATCAGTGCGGAGAACAAGAAGGAAATTTGCCAAGAAAGCCCGAAAATATAATGTGCAGCCACCCCTGCACCAAAAAAGGTGACCACGGAACCAATGGTGATCAACTTGGTGATCACGGGGCCCACATTCGAAATCTCGGCACGTTTTAAGGTAAGGCCTCCTTCAAAAAGAATGACGCTGATGGCGAGGGAAACAAAATAATACAGCCCCTCTCCGGGAAAAAGCCCTTTTTCCCCGTTCCATATAGGCTCTATTAGTTTTGAACCGTCGTCTGTGTACAAAGTGGCGATCGGCCCCACCAATAACCCGATCAATATCAAAGGCAAAATGGCCGGCAATTTGAATCGCCATGCCACCCATTGTGCAATAATGCCAAGAATGATGATTCCCGCAAGTTCCAGCATCGTCTTAGTTTTTTTGAAATTTACTGCTTTTCTTTTATATAACTGCTGAGCCTTCAAAAACCTTGGCTTTTTTATGGGGCAAGGCTGTGCTCCTTAACGCATTTTGTTAAAATACGGCCAATAATATTGTTTTTATGTGTCTTTTGGATGGTGCTTTTCTTATTTTGCATGCCATTTGCTTTCTAAATGACGATTTATCCCATAGAGACCGGTAATTTCAAATTGGACGGAGGGGCCATGTTCGGCGTGGTGCCCAAATCCATTTGGAACAGGACCAACCCCGCTGATGACAACAACATGATCGACCTGGCGGCCCGATGTCTTTTGGTCGAGGACGGGGACAAGCTCATCTTGATAGACAATGGTCTCGGGAACAAGCAATCGGAAAAATTCTTCAGTTACTATTACCTCTGGGGAGACCACTCCCTGGACCGTTCCTTGGAAAAAGCAGGGTTCCACAGGGATGACATCACCGATGTCTTCCTGACCCACCTCCATTTTGACCATTGTGGTGGCAGCATCCAATGGAACAAGGACCGAACGGGATATGAACCGGCTTTCAAGAACGCCCGATTTTGGACCAACAAAGACCACTGGGAATGGGCCACCAAGCCCAACGCCCGTGAAAAGGCTTCTTTTTTGAAAGAAAACCTGCTGCCGATGGAAGAAAGCGGCCAGCTCCATTTTATAGATCGGGGCGAAGCCCCTTTTTTGGAAAATTCCGAACTGGGCTTTGGCATCCACTTTGTGGATGGACATACCGACAAGCAAATGCTTCCCCACATCTCCTACAAAGGAAAGACCGTGGTCTTCGTTGCGGACCTCATCCCCACTGTTGGCCATATTCCCCTTCCCTATGTGATGGGATATGATACCCGGCCCTTGCTGACCCTTCAGGAAAAGGCCAAATTTTTGGACAATGCCGCGGAAAACGATTGGATACTGTTCTTTGAACATGATGCCCACAACCAGCTCTGCACCCTTCAACAAACCGAAAAAGGGGCAAGGCTGAACGAATCGTTTTCCTTTGATGAACTGTTTAAAACACCATAGAGATTTACTTTTACAAACATATTTTATGAACCGCACATATCGCAAACTATTATTCATATCCGCTTCCGCCTCCCTTTTTTTGATGGGCTGTGGGGCCACTTCATTGGTATCTACCCCTATTGAAAACATCGATACCGTACCCTTAAAAGTTTCTGAGCTTACCGAGGCTGAGGAAAAAAATTGGGGCCATGCCGACCTTATCATGGACACCATTCCAGGTATGAGCGTGGACAAGGCCTACGCCGAAATCATCAAGAACAAAAAGGGCAAGACCGTAGTAGTGGCCGTTCTGGACTCTGGAATGGACCTGGAACATGAGGACTTGAAAGACGTACTCTGGACCAACAAGGACGAGATTCCCAACAATGGCAAGGACGATGACGGCAATGGATATGTGGACGACATCCACGGATACAACTTTTTGGGCGATGCCTACAACGAGCAGTTGGAATACGTGCGCATGCTACGCTTGAACATCGGTGATGCATCGGACAGGGCCAAGGCAAGGCTGTTGCTGGATGAGGAATATCCACAGGCCCTTCAGAACAAGCAACAGTACGAACAGATTTTCCAAGTGGTGAAAAATGCGGACGCTGCCGTCAAAGAGGAGCTCGGCAAGGATTCCTACACGAAAGAAGAGTTGCTTTCCATTGAGCCAAAAACAGCCCAAATGGAGCAAAGTGTGGCCGTGCTCACACAAATGTTCACCTATGGTGAAAGCATCCCAATGGTAATCGACGAGCTTACAGAGGGCATAAACTATTTCACCGATCAGGTAAACTATAACCTCAACAAGGATTTTAACGGACGCACACCCGTTGGTGACGACCCCTACGACATCGCCGATGTACCATATGGCAACGGAAACCCAAAAAACCTGGTCAAGACCGAAAGCCACGGGACCCATGTGGCCGGAATCATCGCCGCATCGAGAAACAACGGCAAAGGAGCCAATGGTGTGGCCAACAATGTGGAGATCATGAGCATAAGGGCCGTTCCCAATGGGGACGAATATGACAAGGACATCGCCCTCGGCATACGCTATGCCGTGGACAATGGAGCGGCCATCATCAATTGCAGTTTTGGCAAATCCTTTTCGCCAGAATCGGAATGGGTATATGACGCCATCAAATATGCGGCCTCAAGGGATGTGCTCATCGTGCATGCCGCCGGAAACGACGGCGAGGACCTTGACGATCCCGAAAACCCGAACTACCCCAACGACCACAGGTTCGGTAGCACCGAGTTTGTGGACAACGTGATCACCGTGGGTGCGCTCACCAGCAGCTATGGCTCTGAAATGGTGGCGACTTTTTCCAATTATGGCAAGCAAAATGTGGATGTTTTTGCCCCAGGCGATAAAATTTACTCCACCATGCCGAACAACGAATATGAGTTTCAGGGCGGAACTTCCATGGCAGCTCCCGCCGTATCCGGTGTGGCAGCGCTGATCCGGTCGCACTACCCTGACCTTTCAGCGCCACAGATCAAAAACATCATCATGCAATCAGGGCTTAGTTCAAAGTCTTCCGTCATTGTGGCCGGAGACGAAACCAAGGCGACCACTTTTGACAAAATCTCCAAATCAGGAAAAATGGTCAATGCCTACAATGCCCTAATTTTGGCGGACAACATCACAAAAGGTAAAATGACCCTCGACAGTAACACCAAATAACTATGAAACGTTTACGCTTTTTCTTCTTTTCAGCATTGGCCAGTGCCTCTCTATTGACCGCACAGGAAAGTGGCCAATGGCAACAGCACGTGGATTACACCATGGATGTGGACATGGATGTAAAAACCTATCAATATACGGGAACACAAAAGCTGGTCTATACCAACAATTCCCCAGACGAACTGGGCCGTGTATTCTACCATCTGTATTACAATGCCTTCCAACCCGGAAGCGAGATGGATATCAGGCTACAGAACATAAAAGACCCTGACAATAGGATGATGGAGGGTGGCAAGAGCAGGATTTCTACCCTTTCTGAAAGCGAAATTGGCTATCTGCACGCAGAGACCCTTACCCAGGACGGGCAACCTGTTTCTTTCAAAGAAGAGGGGACTATTCTTGTCGTGAACCTTGCCAAACCCATTCCCCCGGGAGGAAAGACCACTTTGGAAATGACTTTCAAAGGACAGGTTCCCCTTCAGATCAGACGGGCCGGAAGGAACAGCAGTGAGGGCGTGGCACTTTCCATGAGCCAGTGGTATCCCAAACTTTCGGAATACGATTTCGAGGGGTGGCACCCCAATCCATACATTGCCAGGGAGTTCCATGGTGTATGGGGCGATTTTGACGTAAAGATCACCTTGGACAAGGAATATACCGTGGGTGGAACAGGGTACCTACAAAACCCCCAAGAAATCGGGCACGGCTATGAAACCCCCGGCACCAAAGTAAAGACCAAGGGCAAGACCCTGACATGGCACTTCAAGGCTCCTAAGGTCCATGATTTCATGTGGGCGGCCGACCCGGAATACATCCATGACGTCCTTGAGATGGAAGATGGGCCCACGCTTCATTTTTACTATAAGAACAACCCTGAAATCATTGAAAACTGGAAAAAACTCCAGCCCAAGACTGCTGAAGCGATGGCTTTTTTCAGCAAGAACATCGGAAAGTATCCCTACGAGCAATATTCCGTGGTACAGGGCGGTGACGGTGGAATGGAGTATGCCATGAGCACGTTGGTCACCGGCGGACGCGAACTTGGAAGCCTCGTCGGGGTGATGGTGCACGAAATGGCGCACTCCTGGTTCCAACATGTACTGGCCACCAACGAGTCCGAGCACGAGTGGATGGACGAAGGCTTCACCTCCTTCATCAGTAGCCTTTGCATGAACGAGATCATGCAGCAGGAAAAGCAAAATCCCTTCGAGGGCTCATACAGGGGCTATTATGCCTTGGTGAACTCAGGTCTGGAAATGCCCCAGAGCACCCATGCCGACCGCTATACCACCAATTTTGCCTACGGCATATCGGCCTATAGCAAAGGATCTATTTTTCTGTCCC
Source organism: Flagellimonas hadalis (assembly GCF_007785775.2). GTDB lineage: Bacteria > Bacteroidota > Bacteroidia > Flavobacteriales > Flavobacteriaceae > Flagellimonas > Flagellimonas hadalis. The sequence continues at coordinate 192,823 of NZ_VNIK02000005.1, read as the reverse complement.
AATTAGGCTACATCATTGGGCAGGACAAGCTCATGGAGACCATCAAAAAATATTATGAGGATTTCAAGTTCAAGCACCCTGTGCCCAACGACATCAAAAGGACCGCGGAAAAGGTCTCTGGCATGGAACTGAACTGGTACCTGACCGATTGGACCCAAACGACCAATACCATCGATTATGGTATAAAAAGCGTTGAGGCCGATGGCGAAAAGACCAAGATCTCTTTGGAGCGCATTGGGGAAATGCCCATGCCCTTGGATATTTTGGTGGTCGGGGAAGACGGCACCCAACAAACCTTTTACATTCCCTTGCGGATGATGTTCGGAGAAAAGGAAAACCCTTATCCCGATTTAAAAAGGACCGTATTGGAAGATTGGCCCTGGGCATACCCTTCCTATGAGTTCACGCTGGACATGCCGTTGAAAAACGTAAAGGCCATTGTCATAGACCCATCACAGCTTATGGCTGATGTGGATGGCGAGAACAACGTATATCAAACGGAGGAATAAACACCTCTTTCCACAAAACATATCAAGGCGGCACAAATGCCGCCTTTTTTTGTTGGTCAACCCCATATATTGTCCCCTTGAGGCCTGTCTGCCGCAGGCAGGGGACCTTAGGGATGTTCTTTACCCTATTATTTTGGTTGGATTGATTATTTTGTTGTCATTAAATTCCTTTTAGGCGACATTCTTTGAAAAACAAAACCATTCCATACAATCCAAAACTAAAAGGGCTTGCAAGACAGCTACACAAAAACAGCACACTTTCCGAAGTTCTGCTTTGGCAAAAAATAAAACAGCGTGCTCTTAGCATTCAATTTCACAGACAAGTCCCCTTATTGGACTATATTGTTGATTTTTATTGTCATGAACTACAAATTGATGGGGCATCCCATGAATTTAAATATGATAAGGATGCACAAAGGGAACGCCATCTAGAAAAAGTAGGTGTACATTTGATTCGGTTACAGGATCGTGAGGTAAAAAAGCAATATGTTCAGTGTTTTATTGACCTTACAGCAAATTGTTTCTGAAATGCAAAATGAAAACCCTGATAGTAGTAATGGGAAAACACCCCTAAGGTCCCCTCAAGGGGACACCCAAAGACTGATCTTTCCCAAAGAAGAGCGTTTAAAGAGCAAAAAGCTCTTCGAGAGCCTTTTTGCCGAAGGAAAGAGCCTGCGCAAACCCCCATTGAAACTCATCTATGCCAAAACCCCTGCCGAGCAGGATGTCCCTGTCAAGGTCGCTGTTGTGGCCCCAAAGAAAAAGTTCAAGCGCGCCGTTGACCGTAACCGCATCAAACGGTTGTTACGGGAGGCTTACCGGCTGAACAAACCCCTTATTTTTAACAACATTGAAGGAAATTTTGCGTTCATATTTTTATACCTTGGTCGTAAGATGCCCGATTATGACGAGGTTGAAAAGGCCATGAAACAACTGTTGGTGGCCTTTCTAAAAAAAGAATCCCATGAGAAGAATCCTTAAAAAAAAGCTTGTCGTTCCCTTTTTGGCAGTCGCTGTCCTGATCGGGGCAAGCAGTTTCAGTTTCAAGAGCGATTTTTTCGAGATTGCCAAACAGATAGAGATTTTCACCACACTTTTCAAGGAACTCAACATGAACTATGTGGACGAGACCAATCCGGCAGAGCTCATGGATTCGGCCATCAAGAATATGCTGGACGAACTGGACCCCTATACCCGTTTTCTGAACGAACAAGATGTAGAGTCCTTTAAGATCAACAACTCAGGTGAATATTCGGGCATAGGTGCACTGATCCGTTCCTATGAAAGCAAACTCCTTATCGTGGAGCCCTATAAGGACTATGCTGCGGACAAGGCAGGCCTAAAGGCCGGGGATGAGATCATCAAGATCGGGGAGACCAAGGTCTCGGACTTTGATGACGATGCGGGAGAACTTCTAAAAGGGGCCAATAACACAGCGGTCGAAGTCACCTTTGTGCGGCAAGGGGAAACGAAGACCGCCACCATAACCCGTGAGGGCGTGGAAGTGGATGCTGTCCCTTTCTACGATATGATCGATGACAAAACGGGGTACATTGTACTTTCACGTTTCAATGCAAAGGCGTCTGGCCAGACCAAATTGGCCATGCAGGATCTAAAGGGTCGTGGGGCCGAAAGGTTGGTGCTGGACCTTCGGGGAAATCCCGGGGGCCTGCTCTCAGAGGCCATCAACGTGACCAATCTATTTGTGGCAAAAGGGGAGCTCATCGTCACCACAAAATCCAAAGTGAAAAAATTCAATCAGGAATACAGGACCCGAAACCAGCCGGAAGACCTGGAAATCCCGTTGGTGGTCCTGGTTGATGGCAAAAGTGCCTCGGCCAGTGAAATTGTTTCGGGAAGCCTCCAGGATCTCGACAGAGCTGTGGTCATGGGTGCCCGTAGTTTTGGAAAAGGACTCGTACAGCGGCCGCTTAAGCTCACTTATGGCACGCAACTGAAAGTCACTATTTCCCGGTACTATACCCCTTCGGGGCGTTGCATCCAATCGCTGGACTACTGGAACAGGGACGAGGGCGGAAATGCCGTCCGCAACACCAATTTTAACGAGTTTACCACCCGAAATGGCCGGAAGGTCTGGGACGGAGGTGGCGTTATGCCCGATGTGGACATCCATTCGCTGCGGACCAACTCTCTCATCGATGCGCTGCACGCGAACAACATCATCTTTGATTTTGCCACGAATTACTATTACGACCATTCTTTTGCCGGGGTCGATGGCTTTGCCTTTTCTGATGCAGATTATGCCGCGTTCAAAAAATATGTCAACGAGCAGAACTTCACCTTCCAGACCAAGACCGAAGAATTGTTGGAGCAGTCCATCAATGCGGACGATTCCCTTTTGGGCCCAGAGGTACAGGAAAAATACAAAGACCTGCTCTTGGCCGTGAACCGGGGCAAGATCTCTGCGTTGGACACCTACAGGACCGAAATCCAGAAAAGTCTGGAGGATGAAATCATTACCCGATATTTCTACAGGGAAGGCCTCTATAAACATTATCTGCAAAAGGATGATGCCATACTGACCGCCCAAGAACTTCTTGCCGACGGCCCCAAATACAAAAGCCTCCTGAAGTAAAACAAGAACACCATATTTTTTGGATAAACCGTTCACAGGATAACCCAAAAGGCACTTCCGTCAACTCATACGCGGCAACGGTCAATTCATCGGTTCATAAGTGATCTTTGTTTGCTACTTTAACCGAAAACTTGCTTATGTCCCATACCGTGATCACCTTGTCCTCTTGTTCTGGTTTTACAAACTACTTTCCAGATGCTTTGTGAGATCGTTTTGCATTTGGAACAATCAAAAAAGCGGTTCCATAACCCAAAAAGAAGCAACCATACTATCGGTGACCACTCTGAAGGCTGGAAAAAAACCGCTTTTGGAGCTATTGGTCCTCTTTGAAAATTTGTCGGGCCACCCCATACATCGAAAAATCAGGATATGGGACAGTATGCCCCACTTGAACCGGTTCCGGCCCGATGGTAAGATCCCCATTGGGTTGAACTTGGCCAAAAGACCCAAAGGGCCAGTGCTCCTTTTTACCGGAGCATGCCGCATTTCCTTTGCGTATATGGTCGTTTGCTGCTCCATGACCATTCTATATGTCCTTGGGTGCTACTTTTTGATCGGGGAGGCCATTTCCAGGATCAATGCCGATCCAGAAAAATATGAATCCCTTTTTAGGGCCTCTGAATTATGGCAAATGTGGGTCCTCTTTTTGGGCACGGCCCTCTTTCTTCATTTTCTATTCAAACGAATTGGATTGATGATCAGAGGAAAAAACCAGTCCCAAAACTGGGATTTGCTCTACCAAGGTCTTGGCGCAACGGCAACCATCAAAAGATACTGGGACACCGGCTCCCTTGTGAACGACAACCCAGTGGTCGGTTTTGAATACACTTTTAGGGACAGCACAAAACAATTGTTCGAGGGTAGCGACAAAAAAATAGTGGGAAAATTGGAAATCGGAACACTGCCCGATCTTGAAAAATTGGAAATCATGTACCTCGCAAATAACCCGAACATCTCCCGACTCACGGAAAATGTGGAAAATGAGGATATGACCAAATTTATCAACCTGTTGTTCCATTTCACGCTGTTTGTGCTCTCCGTGATAGTGGTTGCCAATTTTATCCAGCTCCTGTTCGGATAGACCCATCATGGATTTTTAGTCACCTTCATCATAAAAACCATCTATAAGGAACAAGGTGTCTTTCCTAAAGGAAAAGGTCATCGTGCCATATTCATCCATCAAATTGAAGGTGTTGAACTTTTCGACTTTGTCATCACGAAAATGCATGGTCTTGATGAATTCCTCTTTCGGGGTCCCGATTTTGATCCCGCCCAGCACGGATAGTTTTGGAGTGGTGATGTGTGCCCGATGCTTCCCGGGCAAGACATCGTAAAAAGCTATTTGTGTGTCCTTGTGGGTGATTTTTGTGTAGGTATAGCCCTCTGGAAAATACTCGTCTTCAAAATATTTGGTGTCAATGATGATGTTATGGCCCAAAAGGGCTTTGATCGACTCCACTTCCAAAGGAAAGTCATAGGGGTTATAAATGCGTCCCTCATCATCCGTTTCCGTGTATTCCTCTTCCTGACCCTGTTTAGTATCCTTCGCTTGGTTTTTGGGAATGGTAATTTGGGAGGATTGTGCCATAGTGGCCCTCTTTTCTTCTGCACTTTTCTTTGAACCATTTTTGGGGCTATGGCATGATGGGAAGGCCAAAAGTAAAATGATGATAAGAACGTTGGTTTTCATGGTCGGTTATTGATTTGGGATTGTTTCTGTGAAAAGTAGCCCAATTTGGCCTATCGTATGGCCACCAATTGACAGAGCCCCTGTTTGGGTTTACGGAATGGCCATTTTGATCAACCGAAAGCCAGCATCCGTCAATTTTACATTTTTAATTCGTTCAGTTTTCATACATTTCCATCAACTAATTGATTCCTAATGCCGAAAATCAGTCGGGAGGACACACAGATCATCATCCGGAACAGCAATTGGTCCGAAAGCGGGGTCGCCACGTTCCTGGAGGAGCATGTCTATTCCAACAAACCTATGTGGCGCAAGTTTCTATCGTTGTTGCTTTTGGGGCTCGGCATTTCGTTCAGCACGGCGGGCATTGTTTTCTTCTTTGCCTACAATTGGGCCCATCTGCACCGTTTTGCCAAGCTTGGACTTATCGAGGGGTTGGTTGTGCTCGTCTTTTTGTGCCTCTTTTTGATAAAGGCCCGTCCTTTGGTAAAAAAAACAATGCTTGTTGGCGCATCGGTTTTGGTGGGCGTTCTTTGGGCCGTTTTTGGACAAGTCTATCAAACCGGGGCCAATGCCTATGATTTTTTTCTGGTGTGGACCCTTTCCATTGCCATTTGGAGCTTTGTTTCCAATTTTTCCCCACAATGGGTGGTTTTTATTGCTCTTATCAACATCACACTGATTCTCTACACAGAACAGGTGGCACGTGACTGGAACGGGGCATTGCTCTCTTTGTTGCTTTTTGCCATCAACAGTTTGTTCCTTTTGGCCTTTCTGATGCTTCCCAGATTCACCCGACTGAAGAGCCGCCCCTCTTGGTTTACCTCCTTGTTGGCTTTGACGGTGGCGACCATCGGCACAGTGGGCGTATCAGGAGGGATTTTTGATAAAGCCAATGCTTCATTTGTGTTTCTGTTGCTCTCCACCATTGTATTGTTCGGGGTTGGGATAGGGTATGGCCTGAAAACAAAAAGCCTCTTTTATCTATCCATCATTCCATTTGGCCTGATCATCATCTGCTGTGCCTTCCTGCTGAACATTTCTGATGACGCAGGCATGCTCTTTGCCATTGGGGTGTTCATTATTGCAAGCATCACGCTGTTGATCAAGACTTTGTTGGGCCTTCAAAAGAAATGGAACACATGAAGCAGTTGGAACAAATAATGGACGCCATTCGGACCATTGAAGGGGACGGATTTCAGTACGATGAAGCCGCCATCCTTTCCGAATATGGGGAAAAGAAAGGCAAAAACTCGAGCGTGGTCATTAAGGTTCTTTCCATTTTTGGGGGCCTGCTTACCACTTTGGCCTTTGTGGTATTCCTTTTTATCCTGGGCATTTACGATTCCGAATGGGGAATGCTGCTTTTGGGAATTGCCCTTGCTGCGGTGGCCGTTGTCATAGACAGGACATACAACAGCTTTATCCTGGATACGTTCAGCGTGTGTTTTTATGTCCTCGGTGTCATTCTTTTTGCCTTCGGATTGGCTTCTTTGGAGGTCAACGAGGACTTTGTTGCCCTCTTGGTCATCCTGATGGCGTTGGGCAGTTTGACCATCACCCAAAATTATGTCATTTCATTTATTTCCATCATCACCATTGGTGCGGCCATGTTGTTTTTGATCATGTCCTACAACATTCCCGATGCCATCCATGGCTACCTGCTTTTGTATACGGTCCTTCTCGCCTTTTGCTTTTTGAATGAGGCCAAACTGTTGACAAGCTCTCGAAAGCTGGCACAATTGAACGGTCCTTTGCGCATCGGCTTGGTTTTTTGTCTGCTTTTTGGGCTTGTGGCCGTTGGAAAAAATGGGCTTGCCCCAATTTCTGGAAGTTATATCTGGATATCCTCCGTGGCATCGATTGGTCTTATCCTGTATTTGGCCGATAAATTGTTGAAAAGATTTGGCATTGTCGGCCAAAAGAAGGTCCTGATGCTCGTGCTGTGTGTTTTCACCCTATTGCCCACCTTGTTCGCCCCGGCCATTTCGGGAGCTTTGCTCATAGTTCTATTGAGCTTTTTGATCAATTACAAAACGGGCTTTGCCATCGGAATCATTGCGTTGATTTACTTTGTGATCCAATATTATTATGACCTATCCCTGACCTTGCTCACCAAATCCATCATCCTGTTTTCGTCCGGCGTGGTGTTTCTGGTTTTTTACTTTTTTTTCACCCAAATGACCAAGACCGATGAAGAAGTATAGCTGGATCATCATACTGGCGAACCTGTTGCTCTTTTTGGGGTATTTCAACTATTCCGTAGTGCAGAAGGAAAAACTGTTGGAGGAGGGAACCCTCGTCTTTATGGAGTTGGCCCCTGTGGATCCCCGTTCGTTGATGCAGGGCGACTATATGGACCTACGCTACAAACTGCCCAGCGAAATGACCCTTGACAGCATTCCCAAGCGTGGCTATTGTGCCCTTGAACCTGATGCTTTGGGCGTTGTGCGGCACATCCGATTCTTGGCCGAGGGAGAAAAGGCGAAACCGAACGAGCTTCCCATCAGATATACCAAAGGGAATTGGTGGAACATAAATATCGGAGCGGAATCCTATTTTTTCCAGGAAGGGGATGCGGAAAAATATGGGAATGCCAAGTATGGTGGAATCCGGGTAGATAGGGAAGGAAACAGTCTTCTCGTCGGTTTGTTTGATGATCGTTTAAAAAAGTTGGAATAAATCCTATTTTTGGGCATGCAAAAACTCAAGGTCTGTGAACTTTTTGCCGGAGTGGGCGGTTTTCGTCTGGGATTGGAAAAAACAGGGCACTACAAAGTAGTGTGGAGCAACCAATGGGAGCCCTCCACCAAAATGCAGCACGCTTCATTGGTGTATGAGGCCCGTTTTGGTCCCGAGAACCATACCAACGCCAACATCGAGTCGATTCCCCCGTCCTTGATTCCCGACCATGATATTTTGGTGGGCGGTTTTCCGTGCCAGGACTATTCCGTGGCCACCTCCCTGAAAAATTCCAAAGGGCTTATCGGTAAAAAAGGAGTGCTCTGGTGGTCCATTCACCGAATTCTTTCCGAAAAAAAGAACAAGCCCAAATACCTTTTTCTTGAAAATGTGGACCGATTGTTGAAATCTCCGTCCACCCAGCGGGGCCGTGATTTTGCCGTGATGCTGAGCAGCCTTTCCCAATTGGGCTATGCCGTGGAATGGCGCGTGATCAATGCGGCTGAGTATGGAATGCCCCAGCGCCGAAGGCGCGTTTTTTTTCTGGCGTACCACAAATCGACCCCGATTTTCAAAACGCTCCAAAAAACCAAGCCCAAGGATTGGATCTTGAAAAAAGGGACCATTGCTTCCGCTTTTCCGGTGTGGAACACTACCCAAAAAGTCGTGTCCTTTAGTTTGGATCCGGATTTGGTGAAGCTTTCGGAACAATTCAATGCCAAAAAAGGGCTTTCCCCATTCCTGAATACCGGAATTTGTATCAATGGAAAAGTTTCCACACTAAAAACCGCTCCTTCCTATAATGGAAAGCGGACACTGCTCTCGGATATCCTGGAAAATGGTTCTGCCAGTCCAGAGCTGTTCATTGAGCAGGAAGAATTGCACAAATGGGAGTACCTAAAAGGCTCCAAAAAAGAAACCCGCCAGACCAAGGCCGGTTTTGAATACCATTATAGCGAGGGAAGCATGGTGTTTCCCGATGCACTCGATCAACCTTCCAGAACTATCATAACCGGTGAGGGCGGCAAGTCGCCGTCCCGGTTCAAGCACGTGGTCCAGACCTCCAAGGGACTGCGAAGACTTTCCCCAGTTGAATTGGAACGGTTGAACATGTTTCCGGACAATCACACTCTCTTGGATGGAATCCCAGATGCCAAACGCGCATTTTTTATGGGAAATGCCTTGGTGGTGGGCATTGTGGAGCAGATAGGTTCCGCCCTGTTCCGGAACCTATCCCAAATTGAAGAGTAATTTCAAAGCCGATCTTTACAAAGAAAAACAACTCGCCGTTTTATTGGATTCCTACTATCAAAAACACTTGAAAAAGTATGCCTTTGAGCGGATTTCCGATAGAAGACAGCAATTGCGGGGCATAGACCTTGTCCTAAAGGACAAGTTTTCAGATACCTTTTATTACGTGGACGAAAAGGCCCAATTGGATTATGTGAACGAGAGCTTGCCCACATTTGCCTTTGAGCTCTTCTATGAAAAAGAGGGTGAGAAGAAGCAAGGATGGCTGTTCGATGTTGCCAAAAAGACCCATTTTTATGCCTTGGCGACCAGTATTTTTTCTGATGTGGACAAGGTGTTCACTTCGTGCAACATCACTTTTGTGAACCGTGAAAAACTCATCTTGCATTTATCCACTTTAGGTTTAACAAGGGAATTCTTTGAAAAACTGATACAAGGGCACTACGACCTTCATGGAAAACTGGTGCTGGAAAAACTTTGCCCAAAAAAGGAGGGGCTTCTGTATTTTTCCACCCAAAACAAGGCGGAAAAACCGATAAACTTGATATTGAGACTGTCGTATCTGGAGAAAATCGGGGTGGCGAAACGGTTGGTCTGATTGTTACCCTTTTTTCAACATTCGTACATGCGGGATCCCATCTTCCAAATATTCGTCTCCAAGGCGCTCAAAACCGAGCTCAGTGTAAAATTTGATAAGGTAGGATTGTGCCGAAATCTCAATGGCGGTGTCCGGAAAGCGTTCCTCTATTGTGGATAAAGAGGCTTCCATGATCCTTTTTCCATAGCCATAATGCCGCTGATCTTTCGCCACCACTACCCTTCCTATGCTGGCATTTTCAAAATAGTCCCCAGGCTTGAAAATTCGGGTATAGGCCACAATTTGACCTTCTTTTGATCCTAAAACATGAAGGGCTTTTTGGTCCTTGTTGTCCATATCCTGGTACACACAGTCCTGTTCCACGACAAAGACCTCGCTGCGGAGGCGCAAAATCTGGTACAGTTCCGTGTTCGTAAGTCCATCAAATGTGTTGACCTTTATTTCCATCAATCCTGCACTATGATGCTCTTGGAGTCGCACTTGTCAAATTCGGGCTGGATGTTCACGTGGTTGATACCGTGCTTGTGGTAGACATGTTCTTCTATTTCTTCCAAAATGGTATCGAACTCAGAAAGTTTGATGTCCTCTTTAAAATCGACATGGGCCTCCATGTGTACCTCATCTTCATTGAGCTGCCAAATATGGACATGGTGTACGTTCTTCACGGGCTCTATGGTACAAATGGATTCCACAATATCTTGGATCACAATGGATTTTGGGGTGAATAGCATCAATACTTTTGTGGATTCCTTCAAGAGGTCGTACCCCATATATATCAAATAGATGCCAATGATCATGGTCAAGACGGCATCCACCCAATAGAGCTGGAACAAGCTCATCAATATACCCCCTATCAAAACGGCCACGGAGGCCATCATGTCCGTCAACAGGTGCAGGTAGGCAGACCTCATGTTCATGTTTTCCTTGGAGTCCTTTTTCAGCAGAAGTACGCTGAACCCATTGGCCACTATGCCCAATACGGAAAGCCAAATGACGAGATTGGACGCTATTTCCTGTGTATCAAAAAGGCGTTCCACGGCTTCTTTCATCAAAAAAATGGCCACGACCACCAAGGTTGCGGCATTGACAAAGGCCGCCATGATCTCGGCGCGTTTATATCCGAATGTCTTGTGCTTGTTGGCTTGTTTTTTTCCCAACTTTTGGGCCACATAACTGATGATCAGGGAAAGTACATCGCTGAAATTGTGCAATGCGTCCGATAGCAGGGCCAAACTTCCAGAAATAAGTCCACCAACAACCTGTGCCAAAGTGATCAGGATGTTCAACAGGATGGAAATGAGCAGATTCCTCCCCCTTAGGTCCGTATGTGAATGTGAGTGCCCATGATGATGATGGTGCCCCATGTTATCTGCAGGGTATTTTTTCTATTCTCCTTTCGTGCCTTCCGCCTTCAAACTTGGTGTTCAAAAAGGTCTCTACCATATCCAAAGCCTGTGGAAGTGAAATGAACCTGGCGGGCAAGCTCAAAATATTGGCGTCGTTATGTTCCCTGGCCAGCTGTACTATCTCTTTGTTCCAGCAGAGGGCGCCCCTGATATTCTGGTGTTTGTTGATGGTCATCGAGGCCCCGTTGCCACTTCCGCAGATAACGATGCCCATATCCACTTTTCCTCCTTCCACGTCCGTTGCCACAGGATGTGTAAAATCTGGATAGTCCACGCTGTCCACTCCGTCCGTACCATAATTGACAACCTCTATTCCCTTTGATTTGAGAAGGCCCACAATGGCCAGTTTATAATCGGTTCCCGCGTGATCGTTTCCAATGGCTATTTTCATGATTTTTGTTTATTTGAGGCTACTATACAAAGGTACAATATCTTTTTGTTCGAAGATGTTCACAAAAATCATTGAATATTTTCATCTTGCTATAAAACAGCTATTTATCATTTTGTGCTTTTTGTTGATCTTTTTAAGAAAACTATCGGTAAGTAAATTTTGATTTTCCAGAAAATAGATCAATTACACTATTTTCTTTTGGAACGGTCCAAATTCCATTAAAAATTAATCAACTGGTATGAAACAAAAATCGGCTGTAATTAACATTAAAATTACATTTACTTTTCAATAAATTGATGTTGAAAACGGTTATCAAAAACCGTGGATAAAAAATCTAATCCTTTGATTTTTAAAATTATTTACTTCTTACAAATTGTGGATAAAATCATTTTGCTGTTCAGAGCAATATTTATCTGAAAAAATTATACCACATTTCAACAATACATCATCATCATCATTCTTTAAAATTTCAAAAAAATAAGAAAAGAGGAATAATGGTTATTGTTGATAAAACAAGTTGTCTTTACGATTACTTAAACCATTCCTTGCTGTCCAAGGATTATAATTCGTATTTTTCAAAAAAATAAGTCCATTTAATGTCGAAGAAGAAGAAGAGATCCAGGAGTCAGAGGAAGAACGAGTTGACCAAGGGCATTTTTACCGTACTTGAAAAAGAACCATCCAAAAGCTTTAACTACAAGCAGATAGCCGCAAAACTAGGTGTTACCGATACACAGGACCGCAACGAACTCATCAAGCGTCTGGGAGAGCTCAGGGCCAGTGACCGGATCGTGGAGGAAGAAAAGGGCAAGTACAAAAAGAAGCCTTCACTGCACACCTATTTTACGGGAAAGGTGGACCTTACCTCAAGTGGCAACGCCTATATTGTGGTGGAAGATATGGAGGATGACATCTTTGTGCCCCATAATGGTCTGAACCGGGCCTTGCACGGAGATACCGTGGAAGTTTTTATAAAGCCCAAACGTAAGGGGAAAAAACAGGAAGGAGAGATTTCCAATATCCTGGAGCGCAAGAAGACTTCCTATGTGGGCATCGTGGACAAGCAGAAGACCTTTGCCTTTGTGAGGCCTTCGGATTCCAGAATGTACACGGACATCTTCATTCCGTTGGATAAACTCAAAAAGGCCAACGATGGGGACAAAGTGTTGGTGAACCTTGGCGATTGGCCATCCGATGCAGATTCACCCTACGGAGAAGTGGTAGAGGTCTTGGGAAGACCGGGGGAGCACGACACGGAGATACATTCCATTTTAGCGGAGTATGGACTGCCTTACGAGTTTCCCTACGAAGTGGAACAGTTTGCCAAAACCTTGGATACCAGCATCAAGGCATCCGAGATTGCCAAAAGAAGGGACATGCGGGATGTGCTCACTTTTACCATAGATCCAAAGGATGCCAAGGATTTTGATGATGCCCTTTCCTTTCAGAAATTGGAAAACGGAAACTATGGGATAGGGATACATATTGCTGATGTTTCGCATTATGTACAGTCCGGTACCATTTTGGAAGATGAGGCCTATGACAGGGCCACGTCCGTTTATTTGGTGGACAGAGTGGTTCCCATGTTGCCCGAGGTACTTTCCAATATGGCCTGTTCGCTGAGACCCAACGAAGAAAAATATACCTTCTCCGCCGTTTTTGAAATGGATGATAAGGCCCGACTGGTGAACCAATGGTTTGGCCGGACGGCCATCAATTCCAACGAACGTTTTTCCTATGAGGAAGCGCAGCATATCATCGAGACCGGGGAGGATAGCATACCGGAAGCCATTTCCATCAGGGGAAAGGCGTATTCGGTTTCGGCCGATATTGTGGAGGCCATCCTCACTTTTGACCGATTGGCGAAGATCATGCGGCAGGCCCGTATGGATGCCGGAGCCATCTCTTTTGACAAGATAGAGGTAAAGTTCAACCTGTCCGAAGACAACGTGCCCTTGGGGGTTTACTTCAAGGAAGCGAAGGAAGCGAACAAGCTTATAGAGGAATTTATGCTATTGGCCAACCGAAAAGTGGCCGAATATATTGGCAAAAAGAAAAAGACCTTTGTCTATCGGGTACACGACAAGCCCGATGATGAGAAATTAATGGCCCTGAACGGCGTTATTTCCCGTTTTGGACATAGTATAGACCTTAAGGATAGAAAGACCATCAACAAGTCCCTGAACCAGCTTCTGGAGGACGTTAAGGGGAAAAAAGAACAGAATTTGGTGGATACCTTGGCCATTCGAAGTATGAGCAAGGCCATTTATACCACGGAAAATATTGGACACTATGGGCTGGGGTTTGATTATTACACCCATTTCACCTCACCCATCCGAAGATATCCGGACGTGATGGTCCACCGTTTGCTACAGCATTATCTGGATGGGGAAAAACAACCAAGCGCAGTGCTGTACGAAGAAAAATGCAAGCATTCCTCAGATATGGAAATGTTAGCGGCCAATGCCGAGCGGGATTCCGTGAAATACATGCAGATCAAGTTCATGGAAGACCATAAGGACCAAGAGTTCCTTGGGGTCATTTCCGGGGTGACCGAATGGGGCATCTATGTGGAGATCATTGAGAACAAATGTGAGGGAATGGTGAGGATCCGTGACATCAAGGACGATTATTATGTGTTTGACGAACGCCAATATGCCATTATTGGGGAAAGAAGAAAACGGGTGTACCAGTTGGGCGATGAGGTCTATGTGATGGTAAAGGACACCGATTTGGTGAAGAGGCATCTCGACTTTTCGTTGATCGGAAAAAAGGAGTGATGCTTTTTTTGGAATAAAATTTGTTATTCTTTTGGGAACCAAATTTTTATAACATGAAACCTATATTGATTTTATTACTGTCCCTTTCGCTCCAAGTACTGAGCGCCCAAAAAGGGGACATTACCAAAAATCTTCAAAAGTTTACCGAGATCAAGGCTTTTGATGGTCTCTCCATCAGTTTGATCAAGGGAAAGGAAAACAAAGCCGTCATCACTGGCGCCAATACGGACAAGGTGGCCATTGTGAACAACGATGGAGTCTTGAAGATACGGATGGAAATAGACAAAATTTTCAGTGGCTATAGGACCTATGTGGATGTTTACCATACGGAAGACCTTAAGGTGATCGATGTGAACGAGGATGCCCGCATATCATCCGATGAAACCTACGTACAGGACATATTGGAACTCAAGGCACAGGAAGGTGGCAAACTGGAAATCAACTGTCAGGTGGATCAGCTATTGATCAAGGCCGTATCAGGAGGGGAAGTATTTGCTGCGGGGTTTTCCAATAACCAAGACATCATCATCAATACCGGAGGTTCCTATATAGGCAAAACGTTCAAGACCAAGTTCACCACGATCACGGTCAATGCTGGAGGAAATGCAGAAGTGTATGCAACGGATTATGTAAAGGCCAATGTAAAGGCAGGGGGTGAGGTATTGGTCTATGGTGACCCGAAAAAAATGGATGAGAGCACCGTGTTCGGTGGAAAGATAAAAAGAGTGGAATAGCATTTTATGATTGAAGATATACAGGCGGCAATTCCTTTGGGACTTTTATTGAGCTTCATGATTGGGCCTGTCTTTTTTGTGCTTTTGGAAACCAGTGCCACCAAGGGGTTCAGGGCAGGTGTGTGCTTTGATGTCGGGGTCGTTGTGGCGGACATTGTTTTTTTGGTCATTGCCTATTTCAGTAGTTTCCAGTTGTTGGAAAACCTGAGCAATGAGCCCGGGCTCTTCGTTTTTGGAGGGATGATCCTTTTGGTCTATGGTATTTATCTGTTTGCCAAAAAAGCAAAGAAGAAGACTACCGCAAGGCCATCCAAAGGAGGTTATGTTGCCCTTTTTATCAAAGGATTTTTATTGAACTTCATCAACATTGGCGTTCTGGCATTTTGGTTGGGTTTGATCATAGTGGTTGGGCCGAGTTTGGAAAATGATCCCGAAAGGATGTTGGTGTTCTTCAGCACGGTCATTTTGGTCTATTTTGGTACTGATTTGATGAAGATCATATTGGCCAAACAACTGAAGCGTTATCTGACCATAGAGCGTATCGTACTCATCACCAAAGGGCTGGGTATTGTACTTATTATTTGTGGTATCGTACTCATCACCAAGGGATTCCTTCCCAAAGAACGGTTTAATCTCAAAGAGGAAATAGAAAGGATAAGCTAGCTGAAAAATAAAAACCCAACACAAAGTGCTGGGTTTTTCAGAGGCATCGAGCGGATTCGAACCGCTGTACAAGCTTTTGCAGAGCTGTGCCTAGCCACTCGGCCACGATGCCATTTAGGTGTGCAAATGTACTATTTTTTTGGCTTTTTCAAATTATTGCTAAGATCTTTCGAACTCTAGGATAACGGACACGCTTTCCACATCGCCACCAATGGGCGGATTTATTTTGGAAACTTCCACGATCACATGGTCCACTTCGTCTATTTCCGAGATAATGCGGTCAATAATGCGTTTGGCGACATGTTCCAGAAGATTGGAACGGACGCCCATTTCTTCCTTCACAATGTTGTTGAGATGGACATAGTCCACAGTTTCCACCAGCTTGTCCGATAGGGAAGGCTGCGAGAGATTGGCGCTTATTTCAAGATCTACCCTATAATCGCTACCAATGAGCATTTCTTCCTTCAGACACCCATGGTTGGAGTGTATCCTGATGTTCCTTAGTTTGATTTTACCCACGATATTGGATTAAAAGGGTAAAAATAGGGCAAAAACCGCTAAATCAATACATACATCTACAGTTGCTTATCCCTTGGAAGAGATCCATCCCTACGGTAAGCACGTGCGTTCCAGAACTATATCCCAAGATTTCGTTGGTGATGATCTGATAGGAATACCCAAAATAGAAATTGTTCTTCTTGAATCCGGCAATAGGGGCAATGTACAAGGGTTCTCCCAACTGATCGTTCAGGAAACGATAGGTAAGGCCCACATAGTAGTAATCCTCAAAATCATGGAAACGGAACTTGGCATTGAGGTCCGTTACCGAACGTCCATCACTTTCAAACCATTGAAAGAAAACGGAAGGCTCAATTTCCAATTTGCTGTTCTTGTTCTTGGAAATGCTATAACCTGTGTAAGCGTAATAGTTCCTAAGGGTATTTGGCTCAAACGTGGGATTGAAACTTTCGAGGTTTTTATTCAGGATGTTGGAGGCGTTCAAGCTGAAAAAGAACTTGTTGTACCGGTACAGCACGCCCAGGTCAAAGTTATGGTTGGTGGTGGCCCTGTCATCCGTAGGAAGCTGTCCGTTGTTTTCCCTAAAATTTTCCACATCTATCCTAAA
This sequence comes from Flagellimonas hadalis, assembly GCF_007785775.2. Classification (GTDB taxonomy): domain Bacteria; phylum Bacteroidota; class Bacteroidia; order Flavobacteriales; family Flavobacteriaceae; genus Flagellimonas; species Flagellimonas hadalis. The sequence goes on along the minus strand of NZ_VNIK02000005.1, from coordinate 176,400 downwards.
CTGGTTAAAGTTGTAGGAAATACCGAAGGAAAGAAAAATATCATCATAACGGTCCAAGGTAAGATGGTGCGCAAAGGAGACCCTGGCCCCTCTTTGCTTGGTCTCCCCATTGCTGTCATTGTACAACAGCATACCCAATCCAGATCGGTTGCCGATTCGGGCATCCGCGGCCAAGGTCTGCGTATCTGGAGCGTCTTTGATACCTACCCATTGGGTAAGTCCGTTCAAGCGAACCTTGATATGGTCCCCGATACCTGCATAGGTAGGGGACATGATAAAGGGGTTGTCTGCTATATATTGCGAAAGCTGTGGTATGGTCAACTCCTGTCCCTTGGCACAAAGTGCCAATAGGAGCAGAAATGCAGTTGAATATACTTTTTTGAACATGAGGTCTGTTTGGGTTATAAATGTTATTGTCGATATAATGTAAAGTGGCCCACGAATTCCCTTTGGTCTGCCCCTCCTTTAAGGCGAACCACATACCAGTAATCTCCTGTGGGCAATGGCTTGCTATCATAATCGCCATCCCATCCTTGGGTATCACGGGTCATCTCTTCCACTACCCTACCATAACGATCGTAAATCTTAATTAGTACTTCTGGGAACCCTTCAATATTGTCGGGAATCCACTTATCATTGAGGCCGTCGCCATCTGGGGTAAAGAAGTTGGGAAACTCGATGTCCATAAACTCCATATAGATTTCAGCAATTGCCTCACAACCATTCTGATCGACAACAGTTACGGTATAGATACCTGTTCTGTTGATATAGAAGGTATTATCCGATCCATTGTTGATATCGTTGAAATAGAACGTATATTCCTCAACACCCCCTTCGGCTATCGCTGTGATCTGGTTGATGGTATTGTTCTCCAAAACCAAAGTAAGCGGTTCGTAGCCCTCGATGGTGAAATCATGGGTGGTCATACATCCATTTGCATGTGCAATGGTGACATAATGGTCGCCGGGCAACATGTTGGTAAAGTCAGCAGTCAATTGCATATCTGCGGGGTCCGTAGAGTCCAGGGCATACATGACATCTGCTGAAACGGATGGATCCTCGAACACAATCTCCAAGAAATTGTTGGGGATATTGCCCACACACTCATACATCGGGGTCACCGTGGCCGCTAGGTTCACACCAGGCTCTATCTCCACGATCACATACGTATCGCAACCTTGGGCATCCCGGATGAATACCGCATGGGTTCCGGCCGTTAGGTTTTGGAACAAGAACTGATCTTGTACAAAATCAGCATCGGCATTGGAGTTCAAGGCTGTTTTATAAGGGGCAATACCTCCTGAAACCTGAAGCTCGAAAGAACCATCGGCACTGTTATAGCACACTTCGTGCATGATGTTGATGGCTTCTGCCTGAATGGGTTCAGGCTGCCCTATTTCAAATTGGAAGGTGATGAAACATCCGTTTACGTCTTGGGCAATGACATCGTAAATGCCTGGCGCAAGATCGGTAAAGGTGTTTTCGGCATCAAACTGGTTCAAGTTGGGTGAAATCGCATACAAGATCTCGCCTGTTCCTCCAGAAACTTCCACGGTGATGGTACCATCTTCCATGCCCGAACAGGTCACATCGGTAGATTCTGCACGATCTACCTGCAACGGAGCCGGATCAATAATGTTGATCACCGGTGATACCTCAACACAATCTTCGCTGGTGACCCTTACATAGTAATTTCCGGCGACAAGCCCGTTAAAGGTACCGTTTGGCTGTGGTCCGGCGACCAAATTGGACAATGCGGCATCGCTGAACAGTTCATAGCTGTAATTGCCCAGACCACCTGTTGCACGTGCAATAATGGTAGCCGACGCTTCACCCATACAATTGATCATGGCCGCGGAATCGTCAATGGTCAATGTAAGTTCTGGAACAGGGTCTATGCTCACTTGGTTGGAAATAAGGGCCTCACAACCGTTGGCATCAATAACATAGTACTGGTATACGCCAACCCCAACAGGGAACATATGGGTGTCTCCCCCATCCATATTGAAGAAGGTAATACCATCGACGCTGTATTGGTAAGGTGCGGTACCTCCAAATGCGGTCAATAGAATCTCTGCATCATCGATACAGGTCATTCCACTTACTTGCACCAAGGAGGCCATTACTTCTGTAGGTTCGTTGATGGTCACTCTTGGTGTTTCCACACCACAGTTCCATCCATCGGTAACGGTGATGCTGTAGGTTCCAGCACCCAATCCGTTGAACGTATTGCTTCCTTGGGTACCAGAAGTGAATTCAATGCTGGCCCCTGGAGTGTCATCTTCGTAGATGTTCAATTGATACTGGTACACACCTTCACCACCGGAAACAGAGGATACCCAAACGGAACCACTGTTGTCCCCGTAGCACATTAGGTCTATCGGAGCGACATCTATGGTAGCTGTTATTGGGTCTGGTTCCATCAATGTCAATGAATTGTCCACGATCTCACAACCCTGGCTATCGATCACCCTTACTTCGTATGCACCTGCTGATAGGCCAGTGAAAATGTAACTGGGCACATCGTTCATGGTGTAGGTTTGGGTAGTGGTATTGTTTGTCAATATGATGTCATAAGGAGCATAGCCTCCCGTTGGAGCAATGAGGATCTCCCCTTGGTCATTGGTACAGGTAACGCTGGCCACTTGCTGGGGAACAACCTCCAACTCCGCGCTCGGTGATTCAATGGTCACAGAACCAGATATAGCCGTACAGTAAGGAGCTTCTGTAGCTTCAACTTCAACACGGTAATTACCACCAACCAAAGCCGAAGTTGGATCAGGAATCTCAAATGGGTTTGTGTTCGTATGGCCACTTCCGGTTACCCCAGTTGTTGTGCCATCTGCACGGAACACCTCATAATTGTATGCCCCTACATATCCGCTCACATTAATTTCAAGGGTTCCGGCATCATCAAAACAGACGGCAGGGGCTGTGGCCACGGCCACGACATCAATAGTGTCGTATGGTGCGATGACATAGGGAGTGGTATCCACATAACAACCTGTCGCATCGTCCGTGATCCTGAAGGTATAGGTTCCAGGATGGGTCAATAGGAAGCTTGCAGAGGTATTGCTCAAGATGGTCGGAGCCGACCCATACGGATTTCCTACGGGCAGTAATGTAAACGTATAGGTATTGGTTGGATCACCATTATCGGCAACGGTCAACAGCACTTCTTCGGCATCCACACAGCTGATGGCCGTGGTTTGGGAAACAGTGACCGTAAACGTGTTGATGGGTTGTATCACAATACTGTCAGCATATTCACAACCATTGGCATCCCTTACCATATAGTTGATGGTCTGAACGGTACCGTTGTCCTCAACAGCATAGGTAGCATTTGAGGAGAAACCATTGCCATCAAAACTATAGAAATAAGGCGCAGTACCACCAGTTGCGGTAACGGTTATGGTGGTCTCATCCACATTATTGGCTGTACAGACAAAATCAGGAGCTGATGCAGAAGCCGTCAATTCGGCTGGCTCTGTAACGGTCTCTGGTTTGGTGACTTCACAACCTCTATCGGAAACCACGCGTACTTCATATTGCCCAGCAGGTAGGTTTTCGAAAAGCGGATGGTCCTGAAGCGGTCTGCTTGGAGCGCCGAACAAACCGATCAATTCATATCGATAGATCGGATTCACGGCAGTTGCGGGGTCAATGACGGCCGAAATACTTCCATCACTTCCTCCAAAACAGCTCACATGTTGAATGGTCGCATCCAACAAGATGGGATCCACAGGCGCATCCAACTCTTGGGTAACCGTGTAGGTACATGGGGTCGTAGTGGCCAAATCAGTGATGACGAATACATATTCGCCCGCCTCGGTCAGGTTGGTGAAAATACCATCGTTATTGGTCACCACGGTTCCCGAAATAGGGAAGGTAACGCTGTATTCCAAATTGGTGGAACCACCTGTTACGGTTACGGTGATATGTCCTCCCGGGTCGGGGGAACAATCGATGGGTTTCACTACGGCCGCAGTGGCACTCATGGCCGGGTTCAAGACCACAGGCCCGACAGTGGCATCACATCCCCACTGATCTAGGATTTCCACCTCGTAAGAACCTGCGCCCAGATTGGAGAAAATGGTGCTCGTTTGTGGTGAACCTACATCGACCCCGTTTCTGACCAATTGATACATATAGTTGCTTCCTTGACCACCGGATACAGGATCGGTCGCAGGAATGCCCACCACTTCAATTTCGCCTTGTAGGTCGGTACAGTTTTCATTGTTGACCTGTAGAGCAGCCTGAATGGGCAGCGGGTCGGCCAAGGGTACATCGGACAATCGCAAAGCACAACCGTATTGATCGATGACCCAGACTTCATAGGTGCCAGCCACCAAGTTTTCAAACCTTCGGGTGGACACATAATTGGCTATGTTGTTGGGGTCAGGGTTTGGTGTAGTGCTCACATAGTAAGCATATCCGCCCCATCCACCTTGTACATTAAAGATTTCGATGACACCATCGTTTCCGGGATCACAGGTAATATCGGTCACCAAAACATCGGCAGAAATGGCCGCAGAGGGCCCTGCAATGGTGAAGGTCTCCACATTTGAACATCCAGGGAAGGCATCTTGGGAAATTTCCACCAAGTAGCTTCCGGCTGGCAGGGCGATAGGAGCTGTAGGTCCGGTAGTAGCTGAGGTACCACTGGTCACGAAGATATCATCTGCCGTGTTCACCGGCGTTCCGTTTGTATTGTAAATGGTCCAGTTGAACCCTCCAGCGTAGGTAGCATCCAAGAGTTCAAAGGTCACTTCTCCGCTAGCGGTTCCATAGCAGACCACATTGCTCACCACATCCACATCAATAGTGAAGGTGTTGGGGTCGGTGATGGTTTCGGACGTTGCTACCGTACAACCGGTATCGATATGGCGTACCAAGAAATTGTAGGTGCCGGCATCCAGGCCGCCAAACACATTGGAGGATTGCCATGAGGTACCATTGTCGATACTGTATTCAAAACGGGACGGATCCCCGGCCGTTGAGGTAACGGTAATGGTGATTTCACCATCCATCCCTGGGGTACAGCTCAATGGGTTGGTGATAGCGGCCACAGCATCGGTGATCTCATCGAATGGAGCCACTATGATGTCCATATATCCGGAACAACCATTTTCGTCATAGACATACACCCGTATGTCCCTGCCGTTCGTATCGGTTTCTATATAGACATTGTTGGGACCATTTTGTAGGACAGTGCCGCCTACATTGTCACGGAACTCATAGCGTACATAGTTTCCGCTGCCGCCGGTAATGGAACCGGTGTCCACGGTAACGGTGGCATTGTTCATATTGTTTCCGGCAACGCAGGCAAAATCCACGACATCGACAACAGGAACCACTATAGCATCTGGCTCGGTGATCATTTGCGTTTCGATGTGGGTACATCCGTTTGCTGCAGTGACCTCTATGGTGTATGTAATTCCAGCGGCAGAACCTTCAAGTCCTGTAAAGTTCGCCGTGGTGTTCGTACTTGATGTGGGCAAAATGGGCAAACTCGCAGATCCACCGGAAGCGGCAATGATCTCAAAGGAATAAGGGCCTATTCCATTGTCCACCGCACTCACAGAAATGGTTCCATCATCGGCACCGTTACAGGTAACATCCGTAAACGTTGATGTAAATGAAGGCTGTGGCGCATCGGGAACATCCACCGTGATTGTTTTGAAGCAATTTGGAGTAGTAGTGCCAATATCATAAACCATCACTACATAGCTACCAGCGGCCCCGGCTCCGGCCCATGTGAATTTATTGGATGCATCGAGCACCAAAGCGGTTCTTGTTTCGTCGTATGGGTCTGGACCATTGATTTCGTATTCGTAGTTTCCTGAGCCTGAAAGCACTTCGATTTCAAATTCTCCGTAAGCGGCAGTACCAGGCTCACAATCCAAGGCAACGGTTTGGATCACATTGAATTCAAGCGGAGGATAAATAGCAAAGGTTTCAGTATCGATACAGCCGTTCAAGTCCCTGACAGATACGGTCTGACCCGTTCCGGAACTAAGACCGGAAATGGTGTATTGATTGCTTCCATTGAACGTAAAGTTCTGATATGCAGACCCATTCAAACTTATTTGGAATGGGGACATCGCCACTAAGGGGTTCTCCAATGTAATCAATACTTGGAACTGGCCTTCTTCCACACATTCATCGATAATAACTACCGAAATATCTGGGCTTGGGTCTTCCGCGACCGTAATGGGTTTTTGGGTGATACAACCATAAGCATCCATTATATAGACGATGTAATCGCCTCCTTCCACATTGGCAGAAGTACTGCTGGTCCAGCCAGCAGATGCCGCTGTTGGCACTATACCTGAAGAGGCCAATATATATTGGTACTCATAAGGAGCGGTACCATATCTTCCAGTGGCTGTGATGATACCTGCATTGGGGTTACAGTTATCGTTCTGTGGGCTTGCCACATCCAAATCCAATGGATTGGCAGATTGGCGAATGGTAAATTCCCCTCCGTTTACGGAACAACCGTTGTTGGGACCACCTACTTCGGTAAGCAACAAATAATACTCACCTGGAGGAAGAACGCCTACATTGGTCACAGATACAGAAGAGGGTGGATTTACCGATTCCGTTGCTGAAAAGCCTGTTGAAACATTGGACTGTCTGTTGAAAATTTCATAGGTGACACCAGTTGCCAAGGCATCAAAGCCTGTAAAGGTGAACGAGATGTTCCCATCGTCCATTCCCGTACAGCTTACGTTGTTCACGGCATCCAAGGTAGCCGTCATCAAAGAAGGTGTGTTGATGGGGGCCGCCGCCTCTTCAAAGTAATAGCAGTTGGTCACATTGTCAAACACCACGAAAGTATAGGTAATGCCCGGGGTTAGATTGTTAAAGGTTGCGGTGCTACCTCCAGGGGTATCTGGCCCCACATAACTAGAGGAATACGGCGCTGAATAGGTCTCCAGAATGGCAAATTGATAATTGCCACTGCCCACAGCAGTACTTACGGAAACGATGGCGGTTCCTCCAGAAGTACAATCAACAGTGGCCGTGCTTACGTCAATATCAAGGTCATCTGGCGGAGATGCAATGATCTCTGTAGTATAGGAGGTACATCCGTTGGCATCCACCACATCAACTTGATAGATACCAAATTCCAAAACGGTAAAGGTATGGTCCCTGGCCCCGGAAGTGGTGGTATAGGTTTGTGGTGCAAGCCCATTATTGGCAGTCAGAATAAAAGTGTATTCCGCAGTACCTCCAGAAACTCCCGAAACAGTGATGGAACCAGGATTGGTAACTCCAGACACATCATCACAGGTAATAGGATCGTTTGTAGTGGTATAGGTAATGGCATCAGGTTGAGCGATAACAACAGGGAATGGATTGGATTCACACCCCTTGCTGTCGGTAACGGTCACCTCATACGAACCGGCAGGAAGTCCTGTGGTCTGTGAACCATAATCGGTAGCGGTAATGGTTTCAAAAACGTTGATGGTATAGGGAGGAACACCCACAGAGGTGTCGATCACGACATCCAAAGCTCCTGTAATTTCTCCAAAACAAAGAATATCTGTCGGTGTAACACCGGTGATGACCGGAGGTGTGGCCGGTGTCACTATGATTGCATTTGTGGTAGCGATACATGCCGTTGGGGCTGTGGTATCCGTCACACGGAACATGTAGGTTCCATCGGTGTCGGTGTTGAACACGTTTCCGGTAAATCCAGTAGCGTTATATGTAGCTCCGCCATCATTGGACCATTCATAGGTATAGGTTCCGGAACCTCCAGAGGCACTTATGGTAATTTCAGCATCGTCCAAACAGGTCAAATCGCTATTTAGGAAAGCTGATGCGGTCAAAGCAGGGTTTATGGTAACGGTTTCCACAACACCTGTACAACCATACCCGTCCCTCACATTGATGGTATAGCTTCCAGCGGCCAGATTTCCAAAAGTATATGTTGTTCCACTTGTTGGTGTTGGGGTCATCCATGCGCCACCGTTCAGGCTGAATTGGTAGTTGCCATTGCCATCGGTCACGTTCACCACGATGCTTCCGTCGTTGTTGCCACTATAGCAAGCCGTTGGAATTGTTTCAAAGTCGATATCGGCCGGAGGAGTTATGGTCAAGGTCGTTGTAACATCCTCACAAAGATTGATGTCCCTTGCCCTTACGACATAATCGCCAGCAGGAAGTCCAGAGAACATACCAGAAGATTGATAGGCAACGATCACGCCACCAACAGTGTCTTCCAATTGGTATTGATATGCAGGGGTTCCGCCAGTTGCAGTTGCGGTTATGACACCGCCACCGTTGGTACAGGTAAGCTCTGTGGTCACCGATGCTGTAACATCGATTGCATCAGGTTGTGTCAGTGTTTGGTTCAATGTAACGGAACAAGCAGGATCTCGTAGATCAACGAGGACAATTTCGTAATCACCCGCTGTAAGTCCTGAAATGGTAATTGGACTGGTGGTTTGGGGCGCTGAAACGGTTCCACCGTTCACTTGATAAGTAAATCCAGTTCCCGAATCAAAGTTTTCAACTTCAAAAGTGATGGAACCATCTGCGGCACCAAAACAACTGATATCCGTATGTGTGGTGATGGCAGCATCGAAGACATGTCCGGCCTCAATGTTTACTGTGGTTTGAACGGTACAATCGCTTCCATAGTTGACCTCAATGGTATGAAGTCCAGGAGCAACGTCCGCAAATAGGTTGCCGGACTGCGGGGTTGACCCATCCAATGAATAGGTGTATCCCGGGTCGTTGGGAAGTACGGTAAGATCGGCCGTTCCATCACAATTGTAAACAAAAGTAGTTGACAATGTGGGTTCTACCGGCAGCGGCGGAATGATGACATTCGGCAAGGTGATGGAACAATCGATTTGATTGGCATCACGGACACGAATGCTATAGGTACCATCCATCAAGTCGGTGAAAACAGCTCCTCCCGTAGTTGATGGGGTCCAAGCCCCACCATTGATGCTGTATTGGTAATCTCCTGAACCACCGGAAGTTGGGGTAATGCTACCCACGGTGATCTCTCCCAGTTGGTTACAGGTATAATCTTGTGTAATGGTCGCCTCGGCAATGATTTCGTCGGGCTGCGCAATGGTAACCTGTGATGACGCGACACAGTTGTTGGCATCCCTTATGCTGATGTCATAAGTTCCGGCCGATAGGTTCACAAAGGTGTTCAAAGGCTGATAGGTTGCCCCATTGTCGATGCTGTAAACATAAGGAGCCTCACCTCCCATTGCCGTCAGAGTGATGCTTCCATCAGAACCGCCAAAACACGTTACGTCGGTGACGTTGGGCGTGATGGCCAATGCGGGGTCTTGTACAATAGTGATCTCGTAAACAGCCTCACAAAATCCGGAAGCGCCTCCATTGTCCCTTACATAAACATCATAATTGCCCGCACCGGTAACGGTAACAGGGTTGGTGGTGGAGAAATCACCCGCTCCGGGAGTTACTCCATCAGCAACAACGGCATAGACATAGTTGCCGTCCCCACCAGCGGCAGAAATGGTAATGTCGGTATCGGTGGCACAAGCCGTAATGTTGGGTGCAGAAGCGACCACACTGAGTTCAGGGTCAATGGTAATGGAGGCCGAATCTGTACAGTCGTTACCATCCCTTACATTGATGGTATGGGAACCTGGCCCTAGACCGGTGAACACATTGCTGGACACGAAGGGACCGCCATTCAGGCTGTATTCGTAATTTCCATCACCGCCTGCAATTACATTGGCGGTCAGGGTCAACCCTGTGGCATCGTCATAACAAATATCGTTGGGAACGATTTCCAATTCTGGGGCAACGGCCTCGATCAATGTGAAGCTACCCGTGAACTCGCATCCATTGGCATCGGTCACGGCATAGTCATAATCTCCCGCAATATCCAAGTTGGAGAACAGGCCGTTGTTCTGTGCTGCTGGAAGGGTGTATCCCACTGGCCCAGCAGTAATTTCATAGGTATAACTTCCCCATCCGCCCGAAGCCGCGATGGTCACTGAACCATCGGCAAGACAGGTTGGTTGGGTCACTGTAGCGGGAGCTGTAATGGCAGCTGGTGGTGCCGCAACGGTAACAGAGGCCGTATCGGTACAGTTGGTAAGGTTGTCGGTCACCGTAATGGTGTATGTTCCCTCGGCCAAACCTGTGAACGGAATGGTGCCATTGGTCTGTGCCGTTCCAGAGAACGTATCAGGACCTGTTACGGTATAGTTGTAATCGGTGTTGAAATTGCTTACGATGTATCTGATTTCACCATCTTCTTCACCAATACAAGTAATGTTTCGGATGAGTTGTCCGCTCACTGAAATTTCAGAAACAGGGGCAATGGTATAGGTTTCCTCATAGACGCACCCAGTACTGTCCGTTACCCGGAACAAATAGGTGTCGGGGGCCAAACCGGCAAAGGTGGCATTGTTTCCATTGTTCACCACGCTTCCTGCGGGAGCGATGATCTCATATACAAAGTTTGGAGTTCCGCCCGTAACACTCAAGGTGACATCCGAAGTAAAGGATGGACAATTGGGGTCTGTGGACGTAAAGTTGATGTCTGTTGGAGGATCTAGCGGCGCTATGGTCACAGGATCCGTAACAAAGGTACATCCGTTGTCATCCCTTATGGTCACCGTGTAGGTTCCATCGGTAAGGTTGGAAAAGATTTCCTCACCCAAGGTGGCACTGTCCGGAACAAAGGTCACGCCATCAATACTGTATTGGTAGGGGGCGGTTCCTCCCTGGACATTGAACGCCCTGACCGCACCAAGTTGCAAACAGGTGTAGGGCTGGTACAGCTCAACTTCTGCACTAATTTCAGTGGGACCATTTATGGTGAAGGTTTCTTCAAAATCGCAGGAATCGGCCCCGGAGGTCTGTGTGATTGTCAATGAATAGTCCCCTTGTGACAACCCCGTAAATGTTCCGGAGGTATTTGTTGTGGTAGAAGTGTCGGGGTGCGTGAGGGTGAAGGACAGGCTGTAGCCGTTTGAACTGGTGACCTGTACTGAAAACGAACCGTTGTTCGAACCAAAGCAAGTCTCATCGGTAAGGGATGTGGTATAGGCAACGGCAGGGGCAACTTCGATGGTTGCCGCATTGGAGAATGCAGGACAGTTGTTACCGTCGATCACTACAAATTCATAAACTCCTTCTTGGCCATTGGTAAAGTAAAATTCGTTGGTTACCTGAAAAGCACTTGCAGGAATATCGGCTACGTCCGTATAAAGGTCGGTTCCGTTATAACTCCAAATGGCATAGGAATAATCTGGGTTTGGAAACCCTCCCGTAGCGGTCACCGTAATTATTCCATCGGTACAATCAATGTTTTTTGTGGTCAGGGCATTTACATCCAGGTCGGTCACGTCGTTTATGGTCACCTGCTCTGTGTAAACGCAACCATCATCTGTTGAAATGGCAACGTCATATACTCCGGCATTGAGGTTTTCAAAGGTATAGTTGTTGTCCGTGGATGGACCAAAATCGTCCACTTCCACCCCTCCTTGGGAGATGGAATAATAGTACTGTGGCTCTACATTGAGAATGGAGATGGCAATTTCGCCCAATCCATTACAGTCCGTATCCTCTGTGGTGACCTCCACTTGAAAGTCCCTTTCCAAGATCCCGATATTGTCCAGCACAAAGACACAACCATCGGTCACGCCTTGCTGTCTCATTTCCACCCTGTAGGCACCATTGTTGGCAATATCAAAGCTTGGGTTGGATTGGTAAGGAACCAAAATAGTGCCCGTGGTCTGATTTACCAATTGGTACTCATAGTTTAAGGGCATATTGGTCACCGTAATGTTTCCTTCAGTATCGCAAATGATGTCCCTGGAAGTGTACTGCGGGTTGAGCGGGTTTTTATAGATGTTGAAATAGAACCTGCTGAAACAACCATTTTGGTAATTGATGACCAAACGGTATTGTCCGGCATTGGAGGCCAGGAAGTCGTTCCCGGTATCCACGTTGTTCCAGGTACAGGTGGCATTTGTGTTGGCGCACCCATCGACTGCGGCACCACAGCTGGTCTCGTCCAATTGTTCCCAAACGATGCTCTGCGCATCGGGTATGTTCACTTGGATGAGTTCGGTGTCGTTCAGTCCGCACAGGAAGATTTCAGGCAGTTCACTACCGTCATTGGGACAGATAAGGATGTCGCCGTCTATGGAATTGGATGTATCGTTGATCAGTGCAGTAATGGGGTTGCTCTGGGTAGCCCCGAACAGTTCCACTACGATGGTTTCCTCAAAATCCTTACAAGGGTCGGCCACCTGTTTGTCAACGATATACGTTCCCACTTCGGTCACCAACATGGTGCTCGGGTCGTTATCAGAATCGGCATCGGTGATGACGGTATCAACGCCCACGTCTATTTGGCCGTTTCCGTTCACATCCCTGTACCAGATATAATTGTCAAAATTGTCCCCGGCATCCAAAAGCACATTTTCCCCACAAAGCTGTACGGTTCGGCTGAAGTTACAGGCGCTGAGGTCGTCCAACAAAAAGTTGGTGGCCCCTGGAGATCCAAAGCCGCAACCATCAAAGTCATAGACACTGGGGTCATCCGTAATCGGCGCTGTATTGATCTCTCCCTGGTAGGTGGAATAGGCGAGGTTTTGGATGATGTCCGTACAGGCATCGATAAAGTCAAAACAGTTTTCCGCCACCCGAACCCGCATCCGGATCACAGCTAAGGGGTCCCCTTCTTCAACAAGGTTGTCCGGGATGCTAAAAATTACCGTTCTTGTGGCAGGATCAAAGGTGTAGGTGGCACCGGTCGGCATCACAATGCTGCTTTCATCCAAGGTAACGTTGATGGGCAGTACGTCCCTAATGGTATAGTTTATGGCGTCATCGTTCCCCACATTCTCAAAGGAAAGCACGTAATCGAGGTATTGTCCAAGGTGGACACCCTGCCCGGTAATATCGTTTCCAGCAATATCCTCTACCGTTTTGGCAAGGTTGATCTTTGGTTCAATGATCTCCACATCCATCGAGGTGAAGAAGATATCGTATTTATCTTGGGTAGAAGAGGCCCTCAGAGTGGCCCCGGTCTCTCCATTCGGAATGACGGCTTGGTTGGGGTTGGGTATGGTAAAGAGGTCAACGTCCCATCCTAATGTGTTGACACTATTTGGGTTACGAGTGTTGATGATAGTGCCTTCAATGGTAATGTTACTGTTAAAGAAATTTGTGGCGGGATTGGCCGTGTTGGACAACGTGGTGAATGAAGCGTTACTATCTGCCCTAATGGCCAATTGGTCCCCAGTAATTCTGTTGTCCCCTTCCAATGTTGCCACGCCTAATTTGGCCCTTACCGGAAAAGGTGCGGGCAAGGTGGTGAAACCACTAACAGGGATATCAACGGTTTCTCCGGATTTGATACCTGCATATCCATCAAAAGTGGTGATGAATTTACCGGGAAGGGTCGGGTTTTCATAGACCACGACCAACGACCATCCCCCAGAGACACCTCCTTGAATGGAACTTCCGGAACTGGCCCTTACATTGGCCACAAAGTAGTCACCATCGGGATTGGCAAGCCCCGCAAGTATGGAGGTCACATCTTTATAGCAGGCATAGGGGGCGTAATAGCCAAAATCGGAATCATTGTAGCCATCAAAGAGAATTTCATCAGCGGTCAAGTCCAGATAAGACCCACCTGGCACCCTGAATTTTACTTGGTTGAAATCACTACGGGCACTGCTCGTATATACTGCCGACCAATACAGACCGGCATAGCGTATCCTGGAACAAGTCGGGTCGGGAATGGACAAGGTGGCACTGCTCGAACTGAATGTCGAAGCATCCCCATCAATGTCGATATATTGCATGTTGAGGTCATCATTATATGATGAGCTTGAACCTGTTGTGTTATAGGGGTCTTCGGGATCTGTGCCGTTGGTGTCTCGGTTGACGATGTTGTTCGCGATAAAGGTAAGGTCTCCCTTGATCCTGTTTTCGTAACGGACATCGAAGTTGTTTTTAACCTGTGAGATACCGGAAAATGAGCATAGCAAGACAGAGGTGACAAAGCACCATTTGAGTAGAAGTTTTACCATATGTTTGGTCTATACGGTTCGGTTAGGTTTAATTCTCAAGATCCACATCTCATCATCATACGAAGCGTTCAGCTTTGTATAATAAGAGGTAAGTGCATTGCCCCAGGTTTCGTGCTTTTTAAGGTACACGTATCTCAACTTGTCATTTGGGTTGATGAAGTAACTGGCATTCAGCCCCTTTGCATTCAGCTCTTTTACAAATTGCGTTGCGCTTGATGAAGTTTCAAAGACATTGGCAATGATGTAAAAGCCGGAAGGAAGCCCATCTATGGCGTCTGAACTGTATGAAACCCCAGAAGCCACTTTGGTCCCTTTGTTGGCCAGGTTTTTATGTAGTACACTGTTTCCATACTTGGAATTTTGTCCATTTTCCACGGCGGTATAGCCACCAATGGTGGAATCTCCTCCGTTGACGTTCATGATCCAGGCATCGCCACCGTAGGCTCCGTTCATTTTGGTTCTATAGGCATCCAATGCTTCGGTCTTGTTCTCAAAATCGCCGATGTAGACGTAGTTGAGCCCGTTCTTTGGGTTTTCAAAATAGTTGGCCTCAATACCCTGAGCGCGCAGTTCTTCAATGAACGCACTGACATTTTCGGAATCCCTGAACACATTGGCAATCAGGTAGTGTCCGCTTTGTACATTGGGAACACTGTGCGATTTGAAACGCGCCCTTTTGCCGTTGCTGGCTACGGCTCGGTTGATATTATCTTGTTTTACCGGTGAATTTGCCACCACAGCGGATTGTGGATCGTCCTTCTTGTCGTTCAAACGGATGACCTTTTTGGCCGCTGTTGTATTGGTCAGGCCATGGTTGGAAAGGGGCTGCGTCTTTCTGGACACAATATCCGCAGTGTCCATATTGTTAAAGTAAAGCTGCTTTGCCTTTTCCTCAAGGGCGGGGTTTTGGCCGTTGGTCTCCCGTTTCACCATTTTCATCACAGTCTCGAACCTTCTTTCCAAGTCTTGCCTTCTATTGGTCTCGATGGAGTCTTGGCGCATCAAGAGCTCATCAAGGATGGCATCGTTTTCGGCCAGTTTTTCCTTGAGCTCGGCAATTTCAAAGTCCTTTTCGGTAAGGTTCAGGCTATCCTGTGGCACATTTTCGTTTTCCACAAGGGATTCGTTCTCTTTTTCCAACATGACCCGGTCTTCGGTAAGGTTGGGCGTAAAGGAATAGGCCAAGGAAATTTCGTGGGTGACCCCAAAGTTTTCAAATTCGTTGGAAAGTCCCTTTTCAACGGTATATCCGAGCGAAATGTTTTTGGTCAGGTTGAAACCAAGTCCTGCAGATGCTCCATAGAAGTCGTCATAACCTGCTTGTAACCAACCCAATTTTGGCAAATCGAGAATCAGGTTTCCTCCCAGTGTGAGATTATTTTCCCCCACTTTTCGCACTCTTGCCAAGGGCATTAAACGGGCGCTCTCCATGATACCCCTACCGTTTTCAAACGGATGGGTATATTGTAGGTGTCCGGAGTATGTTTTTTCGTTGAATTCGGTGACGGATTCACTGGTTTTCAGGTTATAATCGAATAGATTTTCTGCAAAACCACCAATATCAAACCGACCAACGGAAAAGTTGAAACCGGGTTGGAAACTTACCAAAGAGCTACTTTCCAACGTGTTCAAAAAGGGATCGTCCTCTATGGAGTTTGCCCTATCCTGGTTGAAAGCACTTTGATAGTAGCTTATATTGGCCCCAAAGGTAAAGGAACTCTTGAGCCCCAAGCGCACACCATAAGCGTAGTTGGCATGTACACCAAAGTTGTTGAATAGCCCTTCACGGTTGGTGAACAAGCTCAGACCCACACCACTTCTATCGCTAACTCTACCACTATAGCTCAAGAAATAGACCTGATTGTTGTCATCAAAAGATACCGATTGGTTTCTGTGAAACAAATTGATATAGGACTTGTCCTCTCGAACGGTGGAAAACGTTGGGTTTATCAAGAACCTATTGAATTTCAAAAGGTTCTGGGAAGGGACGTTGTAGGGTACAAAAGGGTCCTCTTCCTGTCCGCGCATTCCGGAAAAGACAAGTAGCAAGATGGATGTAAGTAGTAGTAGAGGTTTTTTGGTGTGCATTTCTGCTTATTTAATAACAGTTATGGTTCCTTGTTTCAGGCTTTTTCCACCCCTGGTGACCTTGTAATAGAAGATCATGCTCTGTTTGTTGAACGAGGTGGTGGACTGTGGCCAGTTGTTTTCATAGCCCGCTTGGCTGAAAACCTGTTCCCCCCTTTCATTGAAAATGGTGACGAGAACATTGGGGTCCCGGGAATAGGTATTGGGCAGCACCCAAAGGTCGTTGATACCGTCCCCATTGGCGGTGATGACGTTGGGTATGGAAAACATATCCCTGTAGGTGACCGTGATGACCCTGCTTACGGTGCAAGTTCCGAAGCTGGCGACCAAAAGGTATTCCCCTTCCATTTGGAAGCTATAAGAGTCTTGTGATGATAACAAATTGTTGCCCGTATCATACCATTCGTAGGAATCGGCACCACTCGCAGTGATTGTTTTGGTCTCCCCTTCTATGATGATGAGGTCCTTGGGCTTGTCCAGCACCAACAATGACTCGTCAAAGGCACTAACGTTGACTTTGTTGGAAGCTAGCGGACAATCGTATTCTTTGAGGATAAGTTCATAAGCACCTGTTTCGCTTGCAGTCAAGCTTTCAGAAGAAGTGTCAATGACAACACCATCTTTTTTCCATTCAAAGGATTTGCCCGAAAGGTCCATGGAACTGGTAAGGACAATGGCTTCGCCTCCTTCGCAAAGTACTGTGCCATTGGTAGTTATTTGTAAGAATTCGTTGACCTTTAATTTCACTTCCATGCTGTTGGATGACGCATTGAAGGCATCTATGGTTCCATCCAAGGAATAGAAACCGTTTTTCTCATGATTGGAGAGCGTGATGGTTCTTGAAGTTTCACCATTGACGAGGTTTCCATTCCTTTTCCATTGGTAGGTAAAAGAGGATTGCAGGTCGGCGGTAACATCTGTTTTCGCTCCGCTGTCGCTAACTGCGTGGATAGCGGTCAGACTTAGGGTTGCATCCGTATTTTCGCAAGCTGTATAAGTGCCTACAAAATCGATTTCAAATTCAAACGAATCTGGAGAAACCACAGTGGTCTTAGCAGAAGCAATGGGGGCCGCCGTACATGGTCCACCGTTTTGGCTCACCTGCACATAATACTCCCCTATCGAGTTGATATTCAAAGAACTGTTTGTAGCCCCTGAAATGGCCGAGCCATTTTTGTACCATTGATAGGTGGGAGATGTCGCTGTCGTGTTCACGGATAGGGTTTTGGTCTGTGAAGGCAACAACACAATGTTTTCTTGATTTGCCAAGGTTACACTATAAGAACCTGTAGCTGATATTGTTACAGCTGCTGATTTTTCTTTACATATTCCGGAACCGCCTATTTCAACTGCATAAGCACCTTCAAAACCTGAAGTACTTGTGTTAACGGTATAGGTATTGGCATTGACCGTGGGGCCGCTTATGACATTTCCGTCCTTATACCAGGTATAGGTGTAACCTCCCCCAGAGATATTGGCTTCAAGTATATGGGTGTCGCCAGGGCAAACAGTCACGTTGCTTGGGCCATTGAGGGCAATGCCAGCGCTGGTTCCGGTGCCGATGGTTATGGTATTGGAAAGTGTGTTTGCGGAACCTGAACAGACAGAGCCGTAGTCCAGTTCCACATAGTACATGCCTGGGTCTGAAACCGTAATACTTTCGGTTTTTTCAGGTAGTGGAGTCCCACTTCTATACCAATTGTAGCGGTAGGTCCCCGCATTTGGGATGTTGTGAGGCTTAAGGGTCACAGAACCGCCACCGCAGATTTGGATCTCACCACCAGAAGGGATGGATCCGCTACCATTTTCACTGATCAACAACGGAGATTTGTAATCAATGAAGTACATGGAAAAGGCGTCCGATGCTGGACTGGTCTTGGCCGGGCTGGTACTTCTAACCCTAAATTTGAAATTTTCGCCACGGGTATCTGTAGGCAAAGAGAACTTGAATTTAAAATCCAGTATGGTGTTTTTGTCACTGACACGTGCCAATTCCCTAGGAGATCCGAAGTAGCCATCCGAATCGGAAAGCTCCAAGATGAATTCGTTATTGGAGCTAACCATAGGAGGCATCCACGTAAATTTCACGTAATATTCGTTGTATCCGACCGAGGCACAGGCGGCATCCCAAGGGTCGTCACTACCAATGTTTGGGTTTGGTGCTGGTACAGGTTTGTTCAGCACTTGGGCTTGTACTGTGCTGGCACCAAATAGCATAAAAGCTATGGCCAGAACCAGTATGCTATACGTTGAACCATTTGTTTTCATCTCCGTTAGGGTTTAAGAGGTTATGGGCATTAATGCCCTAGTTAGTTTGTGCCCCTTAATGTAATTAGTCCATAAGGCTGCTTTTGGTTGCCTTAATCGTATAGTATTCTAATAACAAAGATGTTTTTATTTTCGTCGAAAGGAAAGATATTGTTGTAGGGGGCTCCAAAAGTGTTGTGAAATGGCTTTCTTTGTATACTCTATAGCGCGAATCATAGCCATGATGAGCGGATTTGCTACATTTGCGCTTCAAAATTTTGATATGGCTGAAGAAGTTAGATCGCTGAATTTCATCGAACACATCATAGAAGAAGACCTAAGAAACGGGTATTCACCGGACAGTCTTAGGTTTCGTTTTCCTCCGGAGCCAAACGGGTACCTTCATGTGGGCCACGCAAGCTCCATTTGCCTGAACTTTGGTTTGGGTCTACGGTACAATGCACCCGTGAACCTTCGGTTCGACGACACCAATCCCGCGAAGGAAGAAAAGGAATATGTGGAGGCCATCAAAGAGGATGTGGCCTGGCTGGGCTATGAGTGGGATACGGAATGCTATGCATCGGATTATTTCCAGCAATTGTACGATTGGGCCGTTGAACTCATCAAGCAGGGAAAAGCCTATGTGGACAGCCAATCTTCCGAAGATATGGCTTCCCAAAAGGGAACACCGACCGAACCTGGAAAGGACAGCCCTTTCAGGAACCGATCCGTTGAAGAAAACCTCAAGCTTTTTAAGGGAATGAAGAACGGGGAATTCAAGGAAGGGCAGCATGTGTTGCGGGCAAAGATAAACATGGCCTCCACCAATATGTTGATGCGCGATCCGGTGATGTATCGGATCCTCCATAAACCCCACCATAGAACAAATACCGATTGGTGTATTTATCCGATGTACGACTGGACACATGGGGAGAGCGATTACATAGAACAAGTGTCACATTCTTTGTGTACCTTGGAGTTTTTACCACACAGGGAACTCTATGATTGGTTTTTGGACCAATTGGTATCTAAAGATAAATTGCGTCCAAAGCAGCGTGAGTTTGCCCGTAGGAACCTGAGTCACACCATTGTGAGCAAGCGTAAATTACTGCAGTTGGTGGAAAGTGGCGTAGTTGCGGGATGGGACGACCCCAGGATGCCCACTATTTCCGGTCTGAGAAGAAGGGGATATACCCCGGAGTCCATTCGGAATTTTGCGGACACCATTGGGATTGCCAAGCGTGACAATGTGGTGGATGTTTCCCTTTTGGAATTCCATGTGCGCGAGCATTTGAACAAGATCGCACCTCGGGTGATGGCGGTGCTGGACCCATTAAAGCTGGTCATAACCAATTATGAAGAGGGCAAGGAAGAATGGTTGGAAGCTGAGAACAATCCGGAAGACGAATCCGCTGGATACCGACAAGTTCCTTTTTCCAAGGAACTGTACATTGAACAGGATGACTTTAGGGAAGAGGGCAATCGGAAGTTCTTCAGGTTGAAGCTCGGCGGTGAGGTCAGGTTGAAGAACGGTTACATCATCAAGGCCGAAAGCTGTACCAAGGATGCAGATGGAAATGTTATGGAAGTGCAGTGCACCTATGACCCCAAGAGCAAAAGTGGTTCCGGAACGGAGGAAAGCCTTCGAAAGGTGAAGGGCACCCTACATTGGGTTTCTATTCCGCATGCGGTAACCGCCGAGGTGAGATTGTACGATCGCCTTTTTACGGATCCAACACCAGGTGCGCACAAGGACAAGGATTTCATGGAATTCATCAATCCAGATTCCTTGGAGAAAGTTACCGGATATTTGGAACCTAGTTTAAAAGAAGTACAGATCGGTGATCAATTCCAATTTCAGCGTATGGGTTATTTCAATGTGGACAAAGATTCCACAAAAGAGCATTTGGTCTTTAACCGGACAGTTCCATTGCGGGACACTTGGGCGAAATTGGACCAAAAAGAATAGCATCGAAAACAACTATAATGGTTGCTTCAACCATAACATTTAACTATTGAAAAAGGCCCGCTCAGGGCCTTTTTTATGTACTTACATTTTTGGGCGACCCATTTCCTCAAACTCACCTGAAAAGACGCGTTATTGAGCTTTATTTTCATTTTTTCACAATTTTTCAGCTTCAGCGTCAATCTTTACATGGATAGCATCAAGCTAGGTTTTCTTCTTGGCCTAATTTAGTGACATAAGTATTTTGTACATCATGGTGCAAAATGGAAAACGAATTATTAACCTTAAAATTTATATCATGTCAAATAATAGTGGAAATGTATTGGTGGCCCTGTTGACAGGTGCCGTAGTTGGAGCCGGGGTTGGAATCCTATATGCACCCGACAAGGGGCAGAAGACCAGAAAAAAAATCAAGAACAGCGCCATAAAGGCAAAAGACGATATTTCAGCAAGTATATCAAATGTCAAGGATGAACTGACAAAAACTGCCGATGCGAAGAAAGCGGAATTTGAGGCAAAACTGGAGGACACCTTGTCCAATATGAGCTATAAGGCCGATGACATTATCGTAGCTTTGGAAAAGAAATTGGAAGACCTAAGGAAGAAGAACGCACAACTTCAAAAATAATCTATGTCTTTGTTCGATATCAAGGAACACATCGCCGAAGCCGAGGAAAGCGCCCGATCCTATGTGGACAGCAGCCTCCAATACTATAGGTTGAAGAGCTTTAAGTCGATGATGCAAGGGATCACGGTCACCGCAAAGGTACTCTTGATCGGGACCATGGCCGTCATGGCCCTGCTCTTGCTCTCCATTGCGGCCTCTTTTTGGATCGGAGATCTATTGGATAGCAATGCCAAAGGTTTCCTTGTGGTAGGAGGTTTTTATATACTGATTGGTTTGTTCATTTACTTATTTAGAAGACGATTGGAGTCCCCTTTGTTGAGAAAGTTTTCTGAATTTTATTTTGATTGATGATGAAAGCAAAAAAATACAGTTCGTTTGAGGAAATAGAACAGGACATGAGAATCCTGCAGCTACAGCGTGAGATTGATGAGGAGAAACTGAAGTATGCCTTTCAGAGCACCAAGGAGGAACTCTATCCTACCAATTTGTTGGGAGGGTTCAGTGGAATAGCCAAAAAACTGGCCCTATCGTTTGTGACGAGCAAGATTCTAAAGAGTTTTAAATAGTCCACTCTTATGCTTTAAATGGAAAAGGCACCGATTTCGGTGCCTTTTTTGTTCTTGTTGAAAAAATATTATTCCTCTTTCTTTTTGTTCTGTTTTTTCATGGCCTCACCGATTTGGTTGCTCGCCGTGAAGGAGGCTACCATGTTGTTGAGCATGTCGCTGCCCGCTTGTGGGGAGTTCGGCAACAGGATGAGGTTGGTGTTGGTCTCCTCACCAATGGCCTGCAGTGTGTCGTAGTGTTGGGTCACCACGATGAGTGCAGAGGCTTCCTGGGAATTGATGCCCACCTTGTTCAGCACCTCAACGGATTCTTCCAGACCACGCGCTATTTCACGACGCTGATCGGCAATACCCTGTCCCTGGAGCCTTTTGCTCTCTGCTTCGGCCTTTGCCTTTTCTACGATGAGGATTCTTGCGGCGTCCCCTTCAAACTGCGCAGCGATTTTTTCACGTTCCGAAGCATTGATTCGGTTCATGGCTGCCTTTACTTGGGCGTCCGGGTCAATATCGGTCACAAGGGTCTTGATGATGTCATACCCATAATCCAACATTGCATCTTGAAGTTCGGCCTTTACCGCAATGGCGATATCGTCTTTTTTCACGAATACATCATCCAGTTTCATCTTGGGCACCTCGGCACGCACTACATCAAATACGTATGAAGTGATCTGATCATGTGGATATTCCAATTTATAGAAGGCATCATAGACCTTATCCTTTATCACTACATATTGGACGGAAATCTTCAGTTTTACGAAAACATCGTCGCGGGTCTTCGTTTCTACAATCACATCAAGTTGTTGGATTTTTAAGCTCAAACGTCCTGCGATACGGTCAACGAGCGGAATCTTCATTTGTAAACCGGAGTTACGGATACTGTGGAACCTACCGAAGCGTTCAATGGTCACAGCGGTCTGTTGCTTTACGATAAAAAAGAACTTGAACAGGATGACAAGCGCAAAAAATAATATCGGTAAGAATAAATAGTTGCCCATAGTGTTTAGATTTTATGTTAGGAATGGAAATTACAAAACTCTGGTACATCATGAGTAGCCATTCGTCAAGTTTTGTTACATATCCATCAATTTGAGAGCTTCAAAATCGCTGTTTTGATTCGATGGATGCTTTCTTTCTTGCCAATGAGCTCCATAATATCGAACAGGTGCGGTCCTTTCATTTCACCCACAATGACCAATCGCAATGGCGGCATCACTTTTCCAAAGGAAAGTTCCTTTTCGGATATCCATTCCTTCACTTTGGCTTCAACGGATGCTGAATCAAAAAGTTCAATGCCGTCCAAGATACCAACAATGGCTTGCATGATTTCAGGGGTGTCTTCTTTCCATTGTTTGCCCACTGCTTTTTCATCGTAAGAAGATGGGGATTCAAATAAGTAATTCCCCAATTCCCATAGTTCGGACACAAAACTTGCCCGTTCCTTGATGAGGGAAACGACTTTGGTCACATAATCGGTATTGAAGTTTTTGCCTCTTTCCCCCAATCTTTCATAAAGGTCTTTGGAGAATATTTCAGCCAGTTCAGTATCGCTTTTCAGCTGCATCCACTGCTGATTATACCACTTGTTCTTTTCCGGGTCGAAACGGGCCCCGGACTTGTTTACACGCTCCAAGCTGAAGCTCTGCACCAGTTCTTCCAAAGTGAAGATTTCCTGCTCCGTGCCTGGATTCCAACCCAATAGGGCCAAAAAGTTGACCACCGCTTCCGGAAAAAATCCAGCCTCCCGATAACCCTGTGATTCGTTCCATGACAAAGGAAAAACGGGAAATCCACCCTTTTCCCCATCACGTTTGCTCAACTTGCCCTTACCGACGGGCTTCATGATGAGGGGCAAATGGGCAAACTGCGGAGCTTTCCATGCAAAGGCATCATAGAGCAGTTGGTGGAGTGCCAAAGAGGGCAGCCATTCTTCACCGCGGATCACGTGGGTGATCTTCATCAAATGATCATCCACGATATTGGCCAAGTGGTAGGTGGGCATGCCATCACTTTTGAAAAGGACCTTGTCGTCCAAAATGTTGGTGTCTATTTTGATCTCTCCCCGGATGATGTCGTTCAACAACAATTGTTCATTCTCTGGCGATTTGAAACGGATGACATATTCATCCCCAGCATCCAGTTTTTGTTGTACCTCTTCCTTGGAAAGTGAGAGGGAATTGACCAACTTCAATCGGTTATGCCAATTATAGATAAAGGTCTTTCCCTTGGCCTCATGGTCTTTTCGGTGGTTGTCCAGACTTTCCGAAGAGTCAAAAGCATAGTAGGCTTTCCCCTTTTCGATAAGCTCCAAGGCATAGGCTTCGTACAGGTTTTTGCGTTCGCTCTGGCGATAGGGACCATAAGCACCTTCTTTGCCTGGCCCTTCATCGAAAGGGATGCCGCACCAGTTGAGGGCCTGAACAATGTATTCCTCTGCACCTTCCACATAACGGTTCTGATCCGTGTCCTCAATCCGAAGCAGGAAATCCCCGCCATTCTTTTTGGCAAAGAGGTAATTGAACAGTGCGGTGCGCAGACCGCCGATATGCAATGGCCCGGTGGGGCTAGGGGCAAAACGAACCCTTACTTTTTCACTCATGCTATAGTAGTTGTGCTGCAAAGATACATTGTGATGGCCTATCTTGGAAGTAGATTGAGGTTGCCTTTGCTTTTGTTTTGGGGCCAATCCGTCCAATGTTTAACAAAAAATTTCTTCTGATTAATTCAGGATCAGGTAATTTGGTGGCAAATAACATCGATTTTGAACAGCTATCAGGACATATTGACCAAGCTGGAAAGCTTTACCAAAAGGTTTTATACCAAGCAATTGATCAAGGGAACACTCCTTTTTTTGAGTTTGGGACTACTTTTTTGGATTGTAGTCATGTCTTTGGAATTTCTCTTGTGGCTGAACCAAGGATGGCGATTGGCGCTGTTTTGGCTCTTCGTGTTGGTGGAATTGTTTTTGCTTTATAGGTTCATCGCTGTTCCCTTGCTGTATTTGTTCAAGATACGGAAGGGTATCGGAAACAAGGAAGCCTCCCAACTGATCGGAAAGCATTTTTCTCAAGTCGATGATAAATTGTATAACCTGCTCGAGCTTTCAGAGAACCCCAATAGATCGGATCTTTTGATGGCCAGCATCGAACAACGGTCCAAGAACCTCGGTACCGTTCCTTTTTCTGAGGCCATCAATTTTAAGGAAAGCTATCGGTATGCCAAGTATATCATTATCCCATTGGTCCTGCTTGGGTTTATTTGGGTGACGGGCAATATTGTTTCTTTTTTCAACTCCTACGATCGCGTAGTGAACTACGATTTGGCCTATGAGCGTCCAGCACCATTCGCTTTCAGCATATTGAATGACAAACTTGAAGTGTTGGACAGTGAACCTCTGACAGTGAAAGTTGGTGTCGAGGGGGATGTGAGGCCGGAGAGGGTTTTCATGGTCGTTGAGGGTAAAGAATTGTTGTTGAAACAAGAGGGCGGGATTTACACCTATACCTTTGAGGCGCCTGTTGCCGAAACCAGTTTTTACCTCACTGCGAACGGCTGGGATTCCCAAAACTATACGATCAAAAGTTATGCTACACCCGCCTTGACGGATTTTGTAATGCAATTGGATTTTCCAAAATATCTCAACAGGCCATCGGAAACCATCACAGGAACGGGTAATGCTACCATTCCCGAAGGAACGAAGGTGAGTTGGCAGATTGAAGGTTTACATATAGGTCGAATCGATATGGCCACAAAGGACACCGTCCAAGGGTTCAATAAGGATGAAGACAAGTTTACATTCAGCAATAGGTTCTTCAATCATTTTGATTACGAATTGACTACGGCCAATGAACATGTTTCCAATTTTGAGCGGTTGGCGTATTCATTGGATATTGTCAAAGATGCAAGTGCCACGGTCAGGGTAGAGCAGGTTTTGGATTCGCTGAGCCCAAACCAATCATTTTATACCGGTCAAGCTGCGGACGATTATGGCATCCGATCTATTAGAGTGGTCTGTTTCCCCAGTGATGAAAATGAAGCTGTACAGAGGGTCACTTTGGAAAGCCCTGGCACCAATGTCCATCAGTTTTATTACACCTTTCCCTCAGGTTTAGAGTTGGAACGAGGGAGAGATTATAAGATTTACTTCGAAGTTGTTGATAATGATGGTATTAGAGGTGGGAAGGTTACCAAAAGCCAGACTTTTTCAGCCACCTTTTGGGACGATAACCAACTGAAAAACAAAGAGTTGGAGTTTCAAAACTCCACGTTGTCCAAAATGGGCAATTCTTTGGAGAGGTTCAAGGAACAGGAACAGACATTGTCCAAACTGAACCAGGAGCAGAAGGAAGAACGGACATTAAATTTTGAGGACAAGAACCAAATCAAGGATTTTCTTCAAAAGCAGCAGCAACAAGAGGAGTTGATGAAGAAGTTCAGCAATGAGCTCAACGAAAGCATTGGCAAGAATGAGGACAGCGAAATGAAGAAGTTGCTTCAAGAGCGTTTGGAGCGACAAGAAAAGGAAGCACAGAAGAATGCCGCGTTGTTGGATGAGCTCAATAAGTTGGCCGATAAGATCAATAAGGAAGAGCTACAACAACGCTTGGAAGATTTGGGTAAGAACCAAGGAAAGAACACCCGAAACCTAGAACAGATCTTGGAACTTACCAAAAGATATTACGTTACTGAAAAAGTGGCCCAAATTGCAAAAGAACTAGATAAACTTTCTGAAAAGCAAAACACCTTATCCGAACTCAAACTTGGAGAAGATTTTTCGGATAAGGAACAGCAAAAGTTGAACGAGGATTTCAATCAGCTTGAAAAGGAAATCAGGGAAGTGGAGAAGGACAACCAAGAACTTAAAAAACCCGTAGGGCTCAATACCAGCAAAAAGGAAACAGAATCCATCAAGCAAGACCAGAAGGATGCGCTGGAGGAAATCAACAAACAGCAAGGGCAGGAACAATCCTCACAGCAGAATCTGCAACAGAAGTCGCAGAACAATGCCTCCAAAAAGCAGAAGTCTGCAGCCCAAAAAATGAAGGAAATGAGCCAAGCTTTACAACAAAGTGCTGGAGGCGGTGGTGGTTCAAGTGACGCTGTAGATGCCGAAATGTTGCGACAGATCCTGGACAATCTGGTCACATTTTCATTCAAGCAAGAAGCCCTTTTTGATAATCTACAAAGTGCGGATGTGGATATTTCCCAGTTCTCCAAAACGGTCAAGGACCAACAGAATTTAAGGAGGCTGTTTGAGCATGTGGACGACAGTTTGTTCGCTTTGTCCCTGCGAAGGGTGGAACTGTCCGAGTTTGTTAATGAGCAGATCACTGAGGTGTATTACAATATTGACAAATCATTGGAGAGCATTTCGGAGAACCAAATCTATCAAGGGGCATCGTATCAGCAGTATGTGGTGAATGCGACCAATGCGTTGGCGGATTTTTTGGTGAACATTCTGGACAACATGCAACAGAACATGAGCTCTGGCCAGGGAGGCAGTGACGGTCAAGATTTCCAATTGCCGGACATCATCAAAGGCCAACAAAGCATCCAAGATAAAATGGAAGGTGAGGGACAACAGGGAAGTAAACCCAAAGAAGGGGGTGACCAGCAAGGTTCCCAAGGAGAGGGAAAGGAACAAAGCGATGAAGGCAAGGGAAAAGAGAAGGGTCAACAAGGAAAGAATGGACAGGAAAACGAGAATGGCGAAGCTGAAGGAAATCGCAGCAATGGTTCCGATGAAATGGGTATGAGTGAGATCTATGAAATCTATAAAGAACAACAATACCTCAGACAAAAACTGGAGGAACAATTGCAGGACATGATTCGCAAAGAAGACCAAGATCTGGCCAAAAAGCTATTGTTGCAGATGGAAGATTTCGAGAACGATCTATTGGAGAATGGTATCACGGAAAGAAATCGTACGAAGGTAAACAACATCCAGCACCAATTGATGAAGTTGGAAAATGCGGCCATGGAACAGGGGATGAAAGAACAGCGAGAGAGCACCGGGAACAAGATTGACTATACCAATCCCATCATCACCAAGCCAGAACTGCTTAAAGATAAGCAGAACGACATTGAGATATTAAACAGACAAGCACTACCTTTGCGGCAAAATTTTGAGAAGAAGGTAAAAGTGTATTTTGACAATGATCGAGTTCCATTTTAAGTCTGATTTTATTCTGGCTGATAAGACCAAGTATTCCGATTGGATAACTAGAGTTTTTGAATCTGAATCTTTTGTTGCTGGCCAGATTGACTATATTTTTTGTACGGATGACTATTTGTTGGAGCTCAATCAGCAGTACCTGAACCACGATACGCTTACGGATATTATCACTTTTGATTACACGAAAGGAAAGACCATTTCAGGCGACATATTTATCTCAACGGATAGAGTGAAGGAGAATGCCGATGCTTTTGGCGTTGCCTTCGAAAATGAATTGCACAGGGTGATGTCACACGGCTTATTGCACCTTATGGGGTATGGAGATAAAACTGTTGAAGAAAAGGCTGAAATGCGAAGAAAGGAAGAAGAGAAAATTAAAATGTTCCACGTGGAACAATAGATATGTTTGAGAAGGAATATGACGTCATAGTAGTTGGAGGAGGCCACGCAGGAGCGGAAGCAACGGCCGCTGCCGCAAACATGGGCTCCAAAACGCTTTTGGTCACCATGAACCTACAGACGATAGGTCAGATGTCCTGTAACCCTGCCATGGGCGGGATTGCCAAGGGGCAGATTGTTCGTGAGATTGATGCGCTTGGCGGTTATAGTGGAATCATCACGGACAAGTCCGCTATCCAATTTAAGATGCTCAACAAGTCCAAAGGACCCGCCATGTGGAGTCCTAGGGCTCAGAATGACCGTATGCACTTTGCTGAAGAGTGGCGAATGGCGTTGGAGAATACACCAAATGCCGATTTTTATCAGGACATGGTCACAGGTCTTTTGGTTGAAAAGGACAAGGTTGTTGGTGTGAGAACATCCCTCGGAATAGAGATCAGATCCAAGGCCGTTGTACTCACCAATGGCACTTTTTTGAATGGATTGATCCATATTGGAGAGAAACAGTTTGGCGGAGGTAGAGCAGGGGAAAGGGCTGCAACCGGAATTACAGAACAGCTAGTGGATTTTGGTTTTGACAGTGGTAGAATGAAGACCGGAACCCCACCACGGGTTGATGGACGTTCTTTGGATTATGACAAAATGATACCCCAACCAGGTGATTCAAAACCAGAGAAATTTTCCTATTTGGACACACCTGTTTTAAAGGTGCAGCGCGATTGCCACATGACGCACACCAGTGCTTTGGTCCACGATCTTTTACGCGAAGGGTTTGATAGATCTCCTATGTTCAATGGCAGGATACAAAGTATAGGCCCTCGATATTGCCCCTCCATTGAGGATAAGATCAACCGTTTTGCCGACAAGGATGCCCACCAGATTTTCGTGGAGCCTGAAGGATGGAACACCGTTGAGGTATACGTCAACGGGTTCTCGACTTCGCTGCCAGAAGATGTCCAGTACAACGCATTGAAATCTGTAAAAGGTTTCGAGAACGTGAAGTTTTTCAGACCGGGCTACGCCATTGAATACGATTACTTTCCGCCCACACAATTGAAGCATACCCTTGAGACAAAGCTGGTGAACAATCTGTATTTTGCGGGACAGATCAATGGTACAACGGGCTATGAAGAGGCCGCTTCACAAGGACTTATGGCGGGTATAAATGCACACTTAAAGATCAATGAAAAAGAGCCGTTTGTACTCAAAAGGGACGAAGCTTACATAGGTGTTTTGGTCGATGATTTGATCACCAAAGGAACGGAGGAGCCATATCGAATGTTCACTTCCCGCGCAGAATATCGAACCTTATTGAGGCAGGACAATGCTGATTTGAGGCTTACACCGATGGGTTTTGAGATTGGATTGGCGAAAGAAGAACGCATGAAACGGATGGAGGAGAAGCAAGAAAAGTCCAAATTGTTTGTTGATTTTTTCAAGAAGACCAGCTTTGACCCTGAAGAGATGAATCCTATTTTGGAAGAACTTGATTCTGCATCGGTGCGTCAATCCGATAAACTCTTCAAGGTGTTTTCCAGGCCAAAGGTGACCATGGACCACATGCTTCAACTCGATTCGGTTTCCGGTTTTGTGAGAGAAAATGATCTGGACACCGAAGTATTGGAGCAAGCTGAAATCGAAGTAAAATATTCAGGTTATATCGAAAAGGAAAAGAACAATGCAGACAAATTGCATCGTTTGGAAAATGTCCGTATCCCTGACAATTTTGACTATTCCAAACTGAAATCACTTTCCTACGAGGCCAGGGAAAAATTGGAGTCCATTCGTCCTGTGACCATTTCACAGGCATCCAGAATCAGTGGTGTTTCTCCTGCGGACATTAGCGTGCTTTTAGTCTTTTTGGGGAGATAAAAGAGGGGTGTTCCACGTGGAACAACTGTTTTTAGACTTCGTTTTCCAAGAACTGTATGGCTTAATTTTTGATGGAAGTTGGTTCAAGCCAAACCGTCATGAAAAGATTTTTGATCATCTTAATGTCCGCCCTCTGTGTAAGTTCGTGCATTCCCTTGCGAATAGCTCCCAACATAAAGGATTATAAGATTACCAAAGGGAAAAAATTCAAAAGGGGACTGCCCAAGAAAACCGTTTTTGTTTTTGAAGACCCAAAGGACGCCAACGAATTTTATCAGTATATCAACACAAAATTTAAACTAAATGATTACTATGTAGATGTGGAGGTTCCTTTTGAAATAGAGGGGAACACTTTTTTCTTTTCTTTCTATGAAGTTGAGATCCCGACCAAAACCATCAATCTGATTCCATTGGTCATTGACGGGGTTTTGTCCCAAACAGCGGACATGGAACCTATGTTGGAAGAAGTCCACACATCACGAACTGGAAATTGGTATATTGCCCTGGAAGTCTTCAGCCATTCGGAAGATGATGCCTTAAAGGAAGGATCTGTTTCAAGGGATTTGGTTTTGCCCTATCTTCGAGACCTGAAAAATGAATATCTGTCCACGCACAATTACAATGAAGTTGTTTTTAAAAACTAAAGATTTTTCGGTTTCCAAAGAAGACTTTGAACTCCATTTGGATGAAGCTTTGGATATGTTGGTCACAAGTCCCCAACCAGAAAACTTGGATGCTTATTACGAAAGTGAAGACTATATTTCCCATACCGATTCCCAAAAATCATTTACGGACAAGTTATATCAGGCTGTCAAGCAAAAAAACCTTCAAAACAAGATTCAACTTGTTGACAATCAAAACAATAAGTCAAAATCTCTGCTGGATATCGGTGCAGGAACCGGGGATTTTCTGGTTTTGGCCCAATCCAAGGGGTACGAGGTTGCCGGAGTGGAACCGAATACAAGGGCTAGACAGCTTGCCTTGCAAAAAAGTGTGAACTTGGAACCAAAACTGGACAGCTTTTTGGGAACAAAGTTCCAGACCATTACCCTTTGGCATGTATTGGAACACCTTCCCAATCTTCAAGAACAGATAAGCGACATCACTTCGCTTTTGGAAGAGGATGGAACCTTGATCATCGCCGTACCCAATTTCAAATCTTTCGATGCCAAACATTATGGAACGTATTGGGCGGGCTATGATGTTCCCCGACACCTTTGGCATTTCTCAAAAACTTCCATCACCAAACTTTTTGATCGGCACGGAATGGAAGTGGCATCCATCCGCCCCATGTGGTTCGATGCGTTTTATGTGTCCATGCTATCCGAAAAATACAAAGGCAACACATGGTATTTGCCCAGTGCTTTTTTTGTTGGTCTGTGGTCGAATCTGATGGCCATCTTCAACAAAGAGCATTCTTCCCTGATCTATATCCTCAAAAGGAAGAAATAGGTGTTTTCAAGGCCACTGTTATACGATTGAAGGCGAACGCCCACAACACCATCGCCTTCAAAAGAAACAACGACAGAACCCTTCTGTGCGACCCAAAAACAATAATCATAGACGATTTTAAAGTGCAGTAATCATAGGTTTTCTTTATGGCGTTCAAAAACTAATTTTTCAGTTCTTGGAAAGATGTTGAAAGCATTCCAAAAGCTTTTCTATTTTTGCGCATCATTAAAACGTGAAAGATGAAAAAATTAGGAGTACTTGCCATTGCTTTGATTGCCATGGCCTGCCAACAGAACAAGATCGGTTTTGTGAACAGCGTGAAACTGATGGACGATTATCAGGAACGGATCGATCTTGAGGCCAGGTTCAAGACCAAGGCCGATGCGATGGGCAAGAAAAGGGACAGTATTTCCCAAGCCTTCCAGATGGAGCTTCAGGATTTCCAGGCCAAGGCACAGAAAATGTCGCAACAAAACGCACAAGAAGAATATGCCCAGTTGCAACAACGCGGACAGTTTGTGGGGCAGCAATTGCAACAGGAAGAACAACAGTTGCAGCAGACCAGCCAGACCCAAATGGATTCCTTGGTGAAAAAAGTGAAAAAGGAAATCCAAAAATACGGAAAGGCCAATGGCTACACTTATATTTTGGGAGGTGGTGACGGTGGCGCCGTGCTTTATGGCGAAGATACCCAAGACCTTACCGCGGCCATCCTTAAGATATTGAACGATAAGTATGGAGAGTAAATTTTTTATAGGGAGGTTTTACGTTGCATAAAAACCTTTCTCCAGAATCCAAAGACGAATAAAGCCCATCTTCTGATGGGCTTTTTGTTTTTCAATTACGGTGTTTGGGTTCCCAAATCAACCGTAAGAAAGAGCTGATACGCTCATTTTCCCTGTCAATGGGTATTCCTGCAACGATCCCCACCATCAAATTGTCCGCAATTCCAAGCCTCATTTGTGGACGCATGGTCATGTCAAAGTCATTTTTTTGGAGGGTCTTGTTGAATTCAACACCGATAAAATTTCTGGTCCCGGGAATCATGTAGTGGAAACTGGTGTTGATGTCATAAGCCGTATGGAACGTATTGTTTTCAAATACCTGCTCGAACATGGGACCTGTATAGATCAGGGAGTGGAAATTGTTGCCCCAGCGTTTCGCAACTACAAAAAAGGGATTGTACACATTTCCCGTGACGAGAGGCCTTCCAAAATCCTTAAAGCCCGACAACTCAAATTCATTGATATATCCAAATGCCATTGACGTGGCCATAGGCTCGTTGACAAAAAAGGACCATTGAAAGGCAACTTTGATGCTGTTCAATTTATGGGAAGGTATGGTCTCCCTAGGGGTGCCGTTGACAGAGGAATAGAAGGTAAATGGCAATTCCACTTCAAGACCAAGCCTGTCCATGGGTGCCCATTCGTATTCGATGAGGGCCTCATAGGAGTCAAAACTTAGATTATCGGTCAGGCCAAGACCTATGTTCCATTCCTTTTCCCCTTTTCTGGCACCAAGATCCCGTATCAGGTCAATGTATAGGGGTTCTGCATGCAAAACTTTGTCAGGCTCTTTCTGGTCTTCAACCTCTACAAGGTATAAACTATCTTTTTCTATGTTGCTGATTTGTGCAATCAAACAGGATGGTGCAGCCAAAAGTAGGATTGGCAGCAATATTTTTTTGAACTTCATAGTATATGATGTGTTTTTAAATAATGAAATGATGCCCCAGCGGTAGTTTGAACCATTGGGGGCCGTTCTTTGGAAAAACAAATCAGGCTTTGGGCGGAGGAATATCCAGTTGATGGAATCCGTTGGTCAAAAAGCGTTCAAAGTCCGGATGTCGCTGTTTTTTGGATCCCAAGAGGGGTTGGGGGCCACTTTTGTCAAAAGCAAAATATAGGGTGATTTTTTTGCTTCCTTGACTGTTATGTTCCTCAGCATCGTTGTCATCACATTCGGCAATAGCGTTCTCAAAGCCAAGAAGCTTTTCGACCACGAGCTCAACAATGCTCTCTTGGTCGTTGAAAGAAAGGTCTTCAGGAAAATGACCGGGCAATTGATCGGGAGCATCCACGCTAATGTTCAAGAGGTAAAAGGCCATGAACCCCCAAAAGAACCTACTGAACACGCTATTTCTGATGCGAATCATCACAGGGCAAATGTAAATCGTTTTGCGCGCAGGACCATCAAGGGCAACAAAGCATTAACATTAAGGTTCATCCTTGCATCAAAATAAATCACGAACACAATCGGTCCGGACTCAAATCTTGTCCGTGGAAACCCTTGAAGCAGACCGTCCGGCAATAACGCCAATGATAAGGATCTGTGAAGCATGGAACAGCATGAGCGGGAGCAAGATGATTCCCATCGGCATGGAAGCGGGGAACAAGATCTTGGAAAAGACCGTTCCGTGGACCAAGGATTTTTTTGTGCCGCAAAATTGGGCGGTTATTTTGTCCTCGGTAGTGAAATTGAGGTTGTTCGCAACAAACCCAATTACATAATAGACCAGAAAAAACAGTCCCAGTACCCCGATATAGATCAATGCGAAATCCTTAAGAGCTACAGAGCTGAAGACCTTATCTTCGAAGGAATGCACGAAACTCTTGTAGATGATCAGCAAAATGACCGATTTGTCGAACAAGGTCAAATAGGAGCCATATCGGACTGCATATTTGCCCAGATATCTGTTCAACAACAACCCCAAGACCAGTGGCAGCAAAATTTCAGTCAGGAGTTTTACATAAACATCCAGAAGGTCAAAATCGCCCGCCTGTTGTTCCAAAAAAACACCCATCCAGAGGGGAGTGACCACAATCCCGATAAGTCCCGAGATACTTGCATTGAAAATGGCAGCGGGGATATTCCCCTTGGCAAGGGAAACCATCACGACCGAAGAGGAAACCGTTGAGGGCAGGGCCGCCATGAACAAAAAGGCCAACCAAATGTTGCTGCTTTCTCCAGAACCCAAGAAGGGATGGAAAGCCAAAACAATCAAAGGGAAAATCAAAAAGACCGAAACCTGTATCAATAGGTGCAATCGCCAATTTTTTAATCCTGTCCTGATTTTCTTCGGACTGAGTTTTAGACCATAGAAAAAGAAAATCAAAGATATGCCCACGCTGGCTATAGGATCTAAGGGAACCTGGCTGTCCCTACTTCCCAATCCCGGGAAGAAATAGGCCAACACCACTACCAAAATGATGGCCAGTACAAAACGATCCAATTTAATCTTGTTGATCTTTTTTAGAAGCATAATGAACACTTAAGGTAAAGCGGCAAAGATCAACAGAAAATGCTATCCCTGCATCAAATACACCAAAAATACGGTGGGGATCAAGTAGACTACAATGGTCTGGGCCCCGGCATTATCCTTGGCCACCCGTTGTCCCAGCAGCAGCAGCAAAAGTGTAATGGCAGAAAGCACGGCACCCAAAAATCCGATGGAGCTGTCACCGTCTATCACAAACTGGAAGACGCCCACTCCGCAAAGGATACCAGAGAGCATTTCCAGTACCAATATGGTTCCCAAAAGCACAGGGACACTTCCCTTGAAAATGGATTTGGAAAAATGACCGGTGAGCCAGCCTAGGTTTCCCTTCCAATCCAGCATCTTGTCAATACCGCTCTGCAAAAAAGTAATGGTCAAAAAAAGCAACAACAGGATCTCTGTCGCATTTGAAATCAAATTTTCCATGGGTCAATATGTTTATGCGGTCTTGGCATGCAAGAGGCGCGTAAGTTTTATGGACAGGTCCGTAAAGATCAGTTTGGGGTTTCCGTTACGTTCCACGTGAAAAATGGCGGTTTCCAACTCCTTTACAATATCCAAAATATTGTTCTCGTGTACAAACGGGGCAAACTTGTTCAGGTCAAAGCCCTCCACATGGATCTTGGTGTGTACCAGCTCCTTCGCCCCATAGTTGAGCAATAGGGCCTGCCGCATCAAGCTCAGGCAATAGTTCAGGAACTGTTTTTGGACCTCCCGTCCCATTTTGGACACCTCATCGCTCCACAAAATGAGTTCCTGTATGGCCCCTTTGTTCCCCTTGGCCTTGAATGCGCTACGGACCCACTGAACAAACCATCGTTCAAAGATGAGATCTTCGGAATCCTTGTTCATGAGGTCCAGCGCCTTGTTGAAATTGCCGTTGGCCTCTTGGGCAATGGCGAACGCCTCGGTCTGGTTCACCCCTTGCCGGATAAGCTCATCGGTGACCACCTGTTCCGCCAAAGGCGGGAAGTGCAATATCTGGCAGCGAGACCGAATGGTGTTGATGATCTGCTCCTCTTCTTCGGCAAGCAACAGAAGGACCGTTTTCTGTGGAGGTTCCTCAATAAGTTTCAATAGTTTATTGGCCGCGGAGACGTTCATTTTTTCGGCCATCCACACGATGAGGATCTTATAACCGCCCTCGTACGATTTCAGCGAAAGCTTTTTTACCACATCCTGGGCCTCGTCCACGCCGATCTGTCCCTGTTTTTTTTCGATGCCGATCAATCGGTACCAATCAAACAGGTTGCCATAAGGCTGTTCCTTTACAAACTGGCGCCATTCGTCCAAAAAATGATCGCTCACCGCATGGGACTTCACCTTGTCCGAATTGGAAACGGGGAACGCAAAATGCAGGTCGGGATGTGTCAGCGACTGGCACTTGGTGTTGCAGGCCATGTTCCCGCCTTCGTTTTCGCCCCCGGTATTGCCACAGAGCAGATACTGGGCATAGGCAAGGGCCATGGGCAGGACGCCAGAACCCTCCGGCCCTACAAAGAGCTGGGCATGGGCCACCCGACCAGTCTCGGCCGTGGTCACCAAATGGTTCTTGATATGCTCAAGCCCTAAAACGTTTTTGAAAAGCATGTCCCAAAGATACATTTTTTAGAAGGGTGTCAGAAGTCAGAAATCAGGAGTCGGAAGCTTCAAACCAAAAAACCTGAAACCCTGAACAATTCAATGATCGATTACCCCAATAATAAAAGCAAACCCTGAAAATATAACAAAAGCTTCCCGATCAAAAAGCAGGAAATCTTTACTTTTGGGACTCTCATAAAGACACACTACATGAAGACTATTGATGATTTTAATTTTGAAGGAAAAAAAGCATTGATCCGTGTTGATTTCAACGTGCCGCTGGACGGCAGTTTCAATGTCACGGATACCAGTAGGATAGAGGCTGCAAAGCCAACCATCGTCAAGATATTGGAAGATGGGGGTTCCGCAGTGCTCATGAGCCACTTGGGGCGCCCCAATGGCAAGGTGAACCCGGACATGTCCCTTTCCCACATTGCTGACACGGTTTCCGAAATCATCGGTGTCCAAGTGAAGTTCGCGAAGGACTGTGTGGGCCAAGTGGCCGAGGAAGCTGTGGCAAACCTTAAAGATGGGGAGGTACTTCTGTTGGAAAACCTTCGTTTCCACGATGAGGAAGAAGCTGGCGACGAGGCTTTTTCCAAAGCGCTGTCCCAATTGGGGGATATTTATGTGAACGATGCTTTTGGTACCGCTCACCGTGCCCATGCCTCCACGACCATTGTGGCCCAGTTTTTTCCGGACCATAAATGCTTCGGATACCTGTTGGCCAAAGAGATAAAGGCAATCGACAAGGTAATGGAGACCGGGGAAAAACCAGTGACCGCCATTTTGGGGGGATCCAAGGTCTCTTCCAAGATCACCATCATCGAAAATATTCTGGACAAGGTGGACAACCTCATCATTGGTGGGGGAATGACCTATACCTTCGTAAAGGCAAAAGGCGGAAAAGTGGGAGACTCCATCTGTGAGGACGATAAAATGGATTTGGCCCTCGACATCTTGAAAAAGGCCGAGGCAAAAAATGTAAAAGTATACCTACCCGTTGATGTTTTGGCCGCAGATGCCTTTGACAACAATGCCAAAACCCAGTTTGTGGATGTGGACAAAATTCCTGATGGGTGGCAAGGGCTGGATGCAGGACCAAGGACCCTCGAAATTTTCAAACAGGTGATCCTGAACTCCAAGACCATATTATGGAACGGTCCCGTGGGCGTTTTTGAAATGGAAAGCTTTGCCAAAGGAACCATCGCCATTGGAAATTTCATAGACGAGGCCACCAAAAATGGGGCATTCTCCTTGGTCGGAGGCGGTGACTCCGTTGCGGCCGTGAAGCAATTCGGGTTTGAGGACAAGGTAAGCTATGTGTCCACAGGGGGCGGTGCGATGTTGGAAAGCCTTGAGGGCAGAACATTGCCAGGAATTGCTGCAATATTGGACTAAATTTTTCGTTAGGGTTTATTGGGACAGACCAAGGAAAACAGGTTTTTTGGTTCGGAATTTTATTTTTTCGGAAAAAAAGCCCATTTTCGTTTGTCCCAAGAAAATCAAACCCTGTCCAAATGAGCCAAAAATTCAAAATTGCTGTATGCGCAGCGTTGCTTTCCGCGACCCCATATCTGTTTGCCCAAGAGGTGGATTCCATACCAGCAGCACTGATAGACACGTTGCTTCTTGATGAGGAAGTGCCCGCCGTGAAAATGACCGTTCTCAAAAAGATCGATGGGGAATTTGTGGCCTTGGAAAAAGAAGAAAACGGAAAGTTCCAATTGCAGGATCTCGAAGAGGCCCGTAGGTATGACAGCCTTTGGCTGAAAGAACTGCACAGCAGTGCGGACCTGTTCAGCGACATGCTGTTGGAGATACAGAATGGCCCCGGACAGGATTCCATTTTTGTGGTGGACCTACCAACGGACACCCTAAAGGCCCGCTTGGCACGAATGAACGAGAAGACCCCGTTCAACATAGCTTACAATCCATCTTTGGAGAGTGTCATCAAATCCTTTTTGACCCGAAAAAGAGACCTTATGCAGCGCATGATGACGGCAAGTCAATTCTACTTTCCGTTGTTTGAGCAGGAACTGGACAACCAGAACATTCCGCTGGAGATAAAATATTTGGCCATAATAGAATCCGCACTTAATCCCAGGGCACAATCCCGAGTCGGGGCGAAGGGGCTTTGGCAATTTATGTATGCCACTGGAAAAATGTACGGGTTGGATGTGAGCAGTTATGTGGATGAACGCCATGATCCCATAATGGCGACCAAGGCGGCCAGCAAGTATCTTTCCAAATTATATGATATTTTCAATGATTGGGACTTGGCACTTGCGGCCTACAATTCCGGACCCGGCAATGTGAACAAGGCCATTCGAAGATCTGGAGGGTATGAGAACTATTGGAACATTCGTCCGTTCCTTCCACGTGAAACGGCGGGCTACCTTCCAGCGTTCTTGGCCACCATGTACATTTTTGAATACGCCGAGGACCATGGCCTCCAATACAAAAAAGCGGATAGGCCCTATTTTGAGACCGATACCGTTCACGTGAAAAACCTCATCACCTTTGATCAGATTTCCAAACTGGTGGATATCAGCACCGAGGAACTGGAAATGTTGAACCCGGCCTATAAGCTCAATGTCATTCCAAAGGTAGAGGGCAAAAATTATGCATTGCGATTACCAACATCCAAAATCGGTAAGTTCGTGAGCAATGAGGAACAGATATATGCCTTTGTGAAAGAGGAATTGGAATCCCAAAAGGAAAGCATGCCCGAAATGGTCACGGCTCAGGATCAGATCCGTTACAAGGTAAAAAGCGGGGATTATCTGGGCAAAATTGCCGAGCGCTATGGTGTCGGGGTCAGCCAGATCAAAAGCTGGAACGGACTTCGCAGCAACAATCTCAGGATAGGCCAGCGATTGACCATCTTCCCCAGAAAGCCCTATGTGGCCAGTAGCACTCCCAAACCCTCTTCCACAAGTGCTGCGGCCAGTGGGTCAAAAGTGCATACGGTACAGTCCGGGGACTCTCTTTGGACCATTTCAAAAAAATATCCTGGGGTTTCCGTTGAAAATTTACGAGAATGGAACGGTATTAGTGGCAATAACCTAAAACCAGGCACAAAACTTAAATTGTGCGATTGTTCTTCGTAAATTTAACACAAGATGAAAAAATTAGGGACACTATGCTTCGCCATGGCTTTATTGGCATTTGGAGCCTGTAAGGATTCAGGCCCAAAAGAAAGATTTCTACCTCCATCCACGGGGGGCGTAAACAGTTTGATGGTGGTCATGGAAACTGAGCTTTGGAAAGGGCCAGTGGGCGACAAGATCAGGGATGAGTTTGCGGCCCAAGTGTTGGGCCTGCCCCAAATAGAGCCCATATTTACCATCACCCAATTGCCCCCACAGGTCTTCAAAGGGACCACCACCTATTCCCGATCGGTGCTTTATGTGGAACAGGATTCCACTTCCTTGGCACATATTAAGGATGATGCCTATGCAAAGCCCCAAAAAGTGGCCGTGGTCACTGGGCCAACGGAAGAAACTATGATCGAGAACTTGGATTCGTTGGCGCCAAAGGCCATACAGGCATTCAAGCAAGTGGAGATTGCAGAGGCGCAGAAACGGTTTGGACGTTCCTTGAGCGAGGACAAGGCATTGGAAGAAGAATTTGGTCTGCGCATGAAGGTTCCATCCCTTTACAAGGTTGGCAAGCGGGAAAAGAATTTTGTTTGGATGGACATACAGATCCCCAAGGGAACCATGAACATCATTGCCTATGAAATGCCCTGGAACAGCTTCAGGAACGATTCCACTTTTGTGGAGGACATCGTAAAAATGCGGGACTCCATGGGGCAGAAATATGTCCCAGGCCCTAACGAAAACACGTATATGATTACGGAGAAGGCCTTTGCGCCCTATGTTTTCCCCACGGAAATAGGTGCAAAGAAAGCCGTAGAGGTCAAGGGAATGTGGGAAATCCACGGATACCCGATGGCGGGTCCTTTCCTCACCTATATCATCAATGATGAGAAAAACCAGCGTAAAATGGTGTTGGAAGGGTTCACCTTTGCCCCATCCACCGAAAAGAGGGACTATATGTTTGAACTGGAAGCCATTTTGAGAACGGTTGACTTTGACCCCAAACCCGTTTCCAAGTAAGATAACAATCAAGATATAAAAGCAAAAAAGCCCGACGCATAGCGTACGGGCTTTTTGTTCTTTAAATGCTTAAGGTTGGTCAATCAAAGGCAAAGCCTGTGGCCATCCTGTAAACAAAGGCATATAGCACGATGAAAAACATGACGAAGCTAAACCAAGCAAATACCTTAAAGTATTTTTCTATAACGATGTGCCCCAAGTTGCGGAACCCTTCCAAATAAATTTCTTTAACGAGTAATAGTTTTTTCATAAGTCAGATTTAAGATTTAAAGACAAGGCAAAGTTTCAAATTCAACGACTTTGATGAAAAACTAAGGGATGAAATACCTAAAAAGAAAGACCAAAGTGATTAGGATAGGGCTAGATCCTGCAAAGCACGCTTATTGATCGATATACTGCAAAATCGGACCATGCCGTTTAGCGAGAGAAGCATCCGATGAATGGCGCAAAAGGGGAAAGCGGTTGGAAAAACGAGGAAACTTGGTTTTGAAAAGCATTTACTGGGACACGATGATGAACTCCGATCGGCGGTTGAGGCTGTGTCCTTCAGGGGCACACCGTTTTCCATCCGAACAGTTGTTCAGCAAACGCTCTTCCCCATAACCCATGGCACTTTCGATCTGTGAAGAATCTACTCCCTGCGAGATGAGATAATCCTTAGTGGAATTGGCCCGTTTCTCCGATAGGTATTTATTGTAGGCAGCATCGCCAATGGCATCGGTGTGTGCCTCAATTTTGATCACCAGATTTTTGTGCTCCTTCAATACGGCCACCAATTTGTCCAG
Source organism: Flagellimonas hadalis (assembly GCF_007785775.2). Lineage (GTDB taxonomy): Bacteria > Bacteroidota > Bacteroidia > Flavobacteriales > Flavobacteriaceae > Flagellimonas > Flagellimonas hadalis. The sequence continues at coordinate 135,183 of NZ_VNIK02000005.1, read as the reverse complement.
TTCCTGTGCGGCCCTTTGCCTCACCTTGAAGCTGTCAAAATCAAAATGGATGGCCTCGGGGTCCAAGGAGACGATACGTTTTTCGGCATCAATGATCTCGTTCAGCTCTTTGAGGGACGGATTGACCACAATCCCCTCATTGGCCTTGGTGCCAGTGGCCGTACTATCGTCAAAATAGCCCTCCTTAGAGGTTTTGATGGTGTACTTGGTGTTGGGGAGCAGATTTGGAAAAATGTAGCCGCCATCTGCATTACTGCTGTATGTTGCAAGCAGTTTTCCTTCGCTGTCCAATAACTGTACGGTCGCATTTTCAAGAAGCTCACCGGTCTGAACATCCTTTACCTCACCGGAAATGGCGTTGAGGTTCTCCGTTTGGACAAAGGAATAGATGTCATCGTCCCCTTTGCCGCCTTTTCGGTTGGAAGCAAAATATCCCCTCTGTCCCGAGGCATCGATGATATAGGAAAAATCGTCCCTAGTGCTGTTGATGGGCTCTCCCAAATTTATGGCCACGCCAAAAATCCCGTTGGAAACATCAGATCGGTACACGTCCAGTCCGCCTAGGCCCATAGCCCTGTTCGATGAAAAATAAAGGGCTCCTTCCACAACATAAGGAAACATCTCCTTCGCATCCGTGTTGACAGTCCTGCCCAAGTTTTTTGGTTCGGAAAAGCCACCGTTTTCGAGGATGTCCACCACATAGATGTCCGTTTCTCCAAAACCGCCCGGTCTATCGGAAACGAAATACATTTTTTTGCCGTCCGGGCTGATGGCCGGGTGGCCTGTGGAATAATTTTCACTGTTGAGCGGAAGTTCCTCGGCCTCGGCCCATTCACCATCGACCCATGTTGAGCGATAGATCTTGAGATGATTCACGCCCTCTTTTCCACGCTTCAACCTTTTGCCATAGTTGTTTCGGGTAAAATAAATGGTTTTCTGGTCCGGCGCAAAGGCCACTGAAGCTTCGTGGTATTTGGTGTTTATCTTGCGCGAAAACTTTTTTGGGGTCAAGAGTTGGCCATCCCCATTCTTCTTTTGTGCCACGTAGAGATCTAGAAAGGGCTGGTTGTTCCATTTATATCTTCTGGTGGTCAGAAAAGAAGTGTCCCTTGCCGAGGCAAAAACGAGCTCGGAGGTTTTGTGGAACATGGGGGAAAAATCCGAATATGGAGAATTTATGGACAAGTTCTCGATTTTGGGCAATGAGCCAATCTTCCAAGCCAAGGGCGTGGCAGCTTTGTTGTTTTGGGACCTTCCAGTACCTTTCAACACTTCATTATATCGGAACTGAATGTCGCCAGGCACCTTATCGGGATATCGGTTGTACAGTTCGTGGTACCATTTGTAGGATTTTTCAAAGTTGCCACTAAAGTAATGGGAATCCCCGGCCTTGGAGAGCAGTTCCTTGCTATGTTCGGCATCATGCTGTTCTAGCACGAGGTCGTATATCCTGGCCGCTTCCGCATACCACATTTTTGAATAATGGGCATTGCCCTGTGCTATCAGTTTTTCTGTGATATCCTTTTCGCCTGGCATGTACGGGCCTTCTTTCCCATAGGCCAAAAGGGATACCTCTTGGGACATTGCCCCAAGGGAAACCAATAAAAGAAAAAGCAAGATATGTCTTTTCATTACCGCTCCAGCTGCACAAACGGCATTGGTGCCGTTTGGAGGTTAAACAAGTGGGCCTAACGTTTGTTTCAGACCACTAAAGTAGAGCAAGAAGAGGGGGAGAGTAACTTTTTGTTGTGAATGGATGGAATTTTGGCGTGTAATCCCATATAATGTGGTTCTTCATCGACAAGCCCCCAAAAAATGAGGGCTTTATTGATGTAAAAACCCGATAAGTCAAAAATTGAATTAGGACTTTGATTCTTTGCTTCCGCCTTCCAATTTTTCCTCTTCCTTGGAAGCATCCTTAAATTCCTTTATGCCACTTCCAAGACCTCTCATCAGTTCAGGGATTTTCTTGCCCCCGAAGAGCAAAAGAACCACAACGACAATGAGTACGATCTGCCATGGGCCGAGCATACCTAAAAACATAGTTTGAGCAATCATAACGTCAAAACCTTTAAATGAAAGGTAAAATTACTAAAAAGAAGTGGAAGAGCGCACCGGATTAACGAAAATTAGCAATTCAGGATTTGTCTAGAAGTTTGATATAAGGCTTTTTAAAAAGCTTAACACCAATATTAAAATCTAAGATTATCTTTGTTCTTATGGCAAAGGACAAAAAGAAAAGAAAGGAAATAAAGCGCAAGCTGCTGCACAAGTACCGCTTGGTGATCCTCAACGAGAGCACCTTTGAGGAAAAAATCTCGTTCAAGCTGAGCAGGCTCAACGTTTTTGTCACCGGAACCCTGTTCATTATCGTACTGATAGGGCTCACCACCTTGATCATTGCCTTTACCCCACTCAGGGAATACATTCCCGGGTATTCTTCCACCAAATTGAAACGTCAGGCCACCGAGCTTACCTATAAAACCGATTCCTTGGTAACCGTTCTAAACTATACCAATAGGTATTTGGATAATATCCGTATGGTTTTGCGTGGGGATATTGAGAACAACCAAGTGAACCGCGACTCTCTTTTTGAACAATACAAACTCGACCCTTCCACTGTGGACCTTACTCCCATACGGCAAGATTTGCTCCTACGCGAAGAAGTGGAACTGGAGGACAAGTACAACCTTTTTGAGCGGAACATCGAGAATTTGGGCACGCTGATGTTCTCCCCGATCACCGGCACCATGTCACAGGGCTTTGACATAAAGTCCAAACACTTTGCCGTGGACATTGTGGCCCCCAAGGACACGCCCGTAAAATCCATCGCCGATGGCACGGTGCTTTTTGCCGAATGGACCTCGGAAACGGGCTATGTCATCATCATTGAACACCAAGACGGTTTTACCTCGGTGTACAAGCACAACGGATCCTTGACCAAATCGCAGGGAGACCTGGTCAAGGCCGGGGAGGTCATTGCATCCATTGGGAACACGGGAGAGCTCACTACGGGCCCCCACCTACATTTTGAACTTTGGAGAAAGGGAAAACCAGTAGATCCCCAGAACTATATCGACTTTGATTAAATGTCATTAAAAGCTCTAGCCGCAAAGATTTTTGCCAGGAGGGTGGCTCGAAGGACCGCAAAATGGGTCAATAGACCCGTCCAAGCCCAACAGAAAGTATTTTACGACTTGATCACCAAGGCCAAACAGACCCAATTTGGAAAAGATCATGGTTTTGACCACATCCGATCCCACAATGATTTTGTGGAAAAAGTGCCCATCAGGGACTATGAGGAATTAAAAGGGTATGTCCAGAACATCATTGACGGGAAAAATGATGTGCTATGGCCAGGCAAGCCCATCTATTTTGGCAAGACCTCGGGTACCACTTCGGGAGCCAAGTACATCCCGATCACCAAGGAATCCATAAAGTACCAAGTGCAGGCGTCCAGAAATGCCATTTTGAGTTACATCCATGAGACGGGCAATGCTGATTTTGTGGACGGCAAGATGATCTTTCTACAAGGCAGCCCGGTATTGGAGGAAAAAGGGGGTATCAAACTGGGCAGGCTTTCCGGAATATCCGCCCATTACGTTCCCAACTATCTGCAAAAGAACCGATTGCCCAGCTGGGAGACCAATTGCATAGAGGATTGGGAAACGAAAGTGGACAAAATCGTGGAAGAGACCGAGCAGCAGAACATGACGGTCATTGCTGGTATCCCCTCTTGGGTCCAGATGTATTTTGAAAAACTCCACGCCAAGACTGGAAAAAAGGTGGGCGAACTGTTCCAAGAGTTCCAGTTGTTCATTTACGGAGGGGTCAACTACGAGCCCTACCGCGCCAAATTTGAAAACCTGATCGGGAGAAAAGTGGACAGTATAGAGTTGTTCCCCGCAAGTGAAGGGTTTTTTGCCTATCAGGATTCGCAAAAAGAAAAGGGCATGCTTCTGCTTTTGGACTCGGGCATCTTCTATGAGTTCATCAAAGCGGATGAATTTTTTTCCGAAAACCCCAAAAGGATCACCATTGCCGATGTGGAGCTCGATGTGGACTACGCCATGGTCATTTCCACCAACGCGGGACTTTGGGCCTACGACATCGGGGATACCGTTCGGTTTGTTTCTAAGGACCCTTATCGTATCATTGTCTCTGGAAGGATAAAGCATTTTATTTCGGCCTTTGGGGAGCATGTCATAGCCAAAGAAGTGGAAGAAGCCTTGAAATTGGCCGTGGACCAGACCGATGCCTTGGTCAACGAATTCACTGTTGCCCCGCAGACCAATCCCGAAAAAGGCGAACTGCCCTATCATGAATGGTTTATCGAATTTGAAAGGCCACCTTCGGACATTTCCAAGTTTTCCAGCATTATGGAGGAAAGCATGAAAAAGCAGAACAGCTACTATTATGACCTTATTGCGGGAAACATTCTCCAACCCTTGAAGGTCACAGTCATCAAGCCTGGTGGTTTTCAGGAATACATGAAGGCAGTGGGCAAATTGGGAGGTCAGAACAAGGTGCAGCGCCTCTCCAACGACCGTAAGCTGGCGGATGGATTACAGCCATTTAAAATGAGATAGTTAGGAATTGACTTACTATTAGGGGAATTCGTGTATTTTTGCCAAGAACTAATGATGGCAACACAAGTAAAACAGACCACAAGGGCACAAGAGTCCACCAACGCCATAGAGCGCTTGTACATTACCATGCGCCATTTGCTCAACCGTGGGTTCTACAAACCTTCGGGGGTTTCCGGAAATGCACTGAGGACCGCCCTGCTCCTTTTACGACCAGAGATTTATGGCACTGTTGCCGAGGATAAGGCCGAACTGAACGGGTTGGTCTATGTATTGGAACGTTTGCCCGAGGGCATAGAGGAGTGCCGTTTTATCAACCTTACTTCGGATGAAGGTTTTTCCAAATCACATTTAAAGCCCATTGTTCCGCCCAAACGGAGAAGAAACTGCTACCGTATCGACAATGAGCAGATGAACATTGAGATAACCCGGGGCAGGAGCGATATTTACGACATCCTCACCCACCTCACCTTTTTGTTCATCGAATCCGAAAAAATATGCCGAAGGGTATTGGTTGAGGACGGCAACGCCACCATACGGGACTGGGACAAGTTGACAGAGTTTGTGTTGAAGGAGGAAAAAGGTGATGACCAAAGGGAAGTGGCCATGATCCATGTGGCGAACATTTTGGGTAGGACCTTTGATGAGGTTGGCGAGATCCAAGAAAAGCTGAAGACCCCAGAAGATCCCGATCGTTTTTTGAACGTGGTCTATTGGCTGGGCAAACTGGCCATAGAAGAAGAGACCACGGGCAACAAGCGGACCATTACGTTCAGTCCGTTATTGCGGGAGCGATTGGGGCATCATATCCACGGCGAACGCTGGGCCGATAAGATAAAGCAAACGCTGAAGGACAACAATCTGCTGCACAGACCGCTACATATCATTAGTGCGAACATGCACAGTGTGATGAACTCCCTTTTTGCTAAAAAGACATTGGCCAAGGAATTCCCAGATGCCGATTCATTAAAGATCTATGAGGCCCTGAGTTCGGAAAAGAACAAAAACCTCAACAAGAAGGTGAAGGATATGGCCGAGAAAAACGGAATGATTTTCTTGAACGACCAATCTGGGACCAACATCGATGTACAGATATTCGACACGGCAAAATTCGGGAAAGGAAGCTGCTGTTATGAACTGCCCAAAGGAATGCAAGAGGAAGAAAAACCCGTTATATTTGTCATGGATTATGCCTTTGGGGAGCAGGCCTATGAGACCATAGATGAACTGTTGAAACCCCTTGAGGAAGATGAGGAAAAGTATTTCTTGAACGTGGACTCGGTATCCATCATGGGTAAGGCGGGCATTTTGGAAGGGGGCAAGGGGGATTTGATGATACCTTCGGCACATATTTTTGAAGGTACGGCGGACAATTATCCGTTCAACAATGAGCTCAGTGCCGCCGATTTTGAGGGCCAAGGCCTCAAGGTGATGGAAGGGACCATGGTCACCGTTTTGGGGACCTCGTTGCAGAATAAGGACGTACTTAGGTTCTTTTACGAATCCACCTGGAACGTAATAGGTTTGGAAATGGAAGGGGTGCACTACCAAAAAGCAGTACAGTCGGCATCGCAGATACGCAAGAGCATCAAGGAAGGAGTGAAGGTTAGGTATGCGTATTATGCTTCGGACAACCCTTTGGAAACAGGAAGTACCTTGGCCTCGGGAGGCTTGGGAACAACAGGGGTAAAACCCACATATTTGATCACGGACAGGATTTTAAAACAGATATTCAATTCATAGCTATATGGCAAACCAACCCACAAATCAGAACACATCGGACGAAATAGATTTGGGACAATTGTTTCAGATGATAGGCAGGGGCTTTCAGAAGTTCTTCAATTTTATTGCGAGTATTTTCAAGGGTATTTTCCATGTGGTTCTGCTCTTCCTGTTATTTATCCAAAAGAATATCATTGTCCTTGGCATCGCTGTTGTAGTAGGCGGTATTGGTGGATATTTGCTCGATATGATCACTCCTGACAGGTATGTTTCCAAAATGGTGGTCGAGCCCAACTTCAACAGTGTACAGCAATTGTACAACAACATTTCGTTTTACAACGATCTGGCCATGGCCAAGGATTCTGTAGCATTGGCCACGGCATTGAACATTACGGAGCATGAGGCGGCCAGTATAAAGGAAATTTTTGTTGATTCCTATTCGGACGAAAACCAAAAGATAAAACTGTTCGATGAATTTGTCCGTGAATTGGACACTACCACACAGAAAACGATAGATTTTGAAAACTATCTGAAGAACTTCAATTCATTGGATGCGAGGTTCCATCAAATATCGGTCATCAGCACGGATAACAGGGTGGCCAAAAAAATGCAACCCGCCATTATAGGTTCCATTTCGGTAAACGATTATTTCAAGCTACAGAAGAGGATCAACGATGAAAACCTTGCGCTGCAAGACACCATCTACAGGAATCAATTGAAGGAAATTGACTCCCTTCAAAGTTTGTACAAAACGGTCCTGGTAAAGGAAGCGGACAAGCCCATGCAGGGAACCAGCATCAATATGGGGGAGAGTGGAAAAAACACCAATAGGGAGCTTGCCTTGGTGCAGGAAAAGGACATCCTGAAGGAGAAATTGGTGGAATTGAACGAAGAGCGGGCCAACAAATCAACGATTATCAATGTAATCAGCGATTTTCCCACAAGGGGCGTACAGCAAAAAGGAATCTGGAAAAGTTATAAGTTCAAAATGCCTCTTTTGTTGTTGGCGTTGGCAATAGGAATCCTCGGTCTCCTTGAGTTGAATCGATTTTTGAAGACGTACAACAAGGAATAGTCCATGAATTGTTCGAACCAGAATAGTTTGGTTCAACTATCGAAATCACTGCTATATGAAAAGGATTCTTGTAAGCGGATCGGCCGGCCAAATGGGCCAGACCCTCAAGGAGCTTACACCTTTTGTAAAGGAGATGTTTTTTGATTTTAGGGATTCATCCGATGCGAACATTACGGACCAAGAAACATTAAAAAAGATCTTTCAACAGGGGAATTACGATTATTGCATCAATTGTGCCGCCTACACCAATGTGGAACAAGCGGAAAAGACCCCGGAACCTGCTTTTGCAGTAAATGCCGAAGGGGCCAAAAATTTGGCAAAGGCGTGTAAGGATCATGGAGTTACTTTGATTCACATCTCAACCGATTATGTCTTTGATGGCACAAAAGAAGGGCCATATACCGTTGAAGATGCAACCAACCCCATAAACGAATATGGAAAGTCCAAACTGAAAGGAGAACAGTATATCAGGGAGTTATTGGACAAGCATTACATAATAAGAACCTCTTGGCTGTATAGTAAAAAGTACGGACACAACTTTTACAGGACCATTTTAAAGAAAGTTTCAGAAGGGGAGGAACTGTGCATAACCGACGAACAAAAGGGATGCCCCACGAACACCGAAACCCTGGTCAAGTTTATTCTGGAAAACATTTTGATGGAGAACAAACCTTTCGGCACCTATCATGTAACCGATGGCAAGCCTATGACCTGGTATGATTTCGCCAAGCAAATTCTGGATGAAAAGGGATTGACGGACAAGGTGAACCTTGTTTTGGCCACGAATTATCGTACTTTCGCAAAAAGGCCAAAGAACAGCATCCTTTCTTGAACAAACATAAGACAGGGAACACTTTTGGCCATTTTACATAGAGGTGCAAATGGAAAAAAACACCCCCAAGCATATTTTAATCACAGGTGGAGCAGGCTTCATAGGGTCCCATGTGGTCAGGCATTTTGTGAACAGCTATCCACATTATCATATTTATAACCTTGATGTCCTGACCTATGCAGGCAATTTGGAAAATCTAAAAGATGTTGAAAACGCTCAAAACTATTCCTTTGCCAAAGGGGATATTGTGGATGCAGGTTTTACCAATGATCTTTTTTCCAAAGCCAAGTTTGATGGCGTGATCCATTTGGCCGCAGAATCCCATGTGGACCGGTCCATTTCCGACCCCTTGTCCTTTGTGAGGACAAATGTGTTTGGCACCGTAAATCTCCTGAATGCTTCATTGGAGGCTGTGAAGGAAAATCCCAATTTCAGGTTTTACCACATCAGCACGGACGAAGTCTATGGTACTCTTGGTGAGACAGGGCTTTTTACGGAAACGACCCCTTATAGCCCAAATTCACCTTACTCTGCCTCCAAGGCAAGTTCAGATCATTTTGTAAGGGCCTATGGTGAAACGTACGGTCTGCCCTTTGTGATTTCCAACTCCTCGAACAATTACGGACCCAACCATTTTCCCGAGAAGCTGATTCCACTGTTCATCAACAACATCATCCAGAAGAAACCGTTGCCCGTATATGGTGATGGAAACTATACCCGAGATTGGTTGTATGTGGAAGATCATGCCGCGGCCATTGATTTGGTTTTCCATGAAGGAAGGGATGGAGAAACGTACAACATTGGCGGGTTCAATGAGTGGAAGAACATTGACCTCACAAAACTATTGTGCCAATTGATGGACAAAAAGCTGAATAGATTGGAAGGAACATCGGAAAAACTGATCACTTTTGTAAAAGATCGTCCTGGGCATGATCTGCGATATGCCATAGATGCTTCCAAGATCAACAGGGAATTGGGCTGGAAACCGTCCGTGACCTTTGAGGAAGGCTTGGAACGTACCATTGATTGGTATTTGGACAACCAAGAATGGCTGGACCATGTCACTTCTGGGGATTACAAATTGTACTATCAAAAACAATATCAACCGTAGAGCAGTATGAAAGGAATCATTTTGGCAGGAGGGACCGGCAGCAGACTGCATCCATTGACCCTTTCGGTGAGCAAACAGTTGATGCCCATTTATGACAAGCCCATGATCTATTACCCGCTATCCACCCTTATGTATGCGGGAATCCAGGAAATACTCATCATTTCCACCCCGAAGGACCTCCCGTTGTTCCAAGAATTGTTGGGGGATGGAAAAAAATATGGCTGCTCGTTTTCCTATGCGGTCCAAGAAGAACCGAACGGATTGGCAGAGGCCTTTATCATTGGGGAGCAATTTATCGGGCAAGACAAAGTGGCCTTGATTTTGGGAGACAATATCTTTTATGGAACAGGACTGTCCAAGTTGTTACAATCCAACAATGACCCCCAGGGAGGGATTATCTATGCCTACAGGGTGAATGATCCCAAGCGATATGGTGTGGTGGAGTTTGACGGTGAAGGAAAGGCCATCAGCATAGAGGAAAAGCCCGAAAGCCCCAAGAGCAATTATGTGGTGCCCGGTATCTATTTTTATGACAACGAGGTAGTTTCCATAGCCAAAAGGATACAACCAAGTGCAAGAGGAGAGTTGGAAATAACGGATGTCAATAAGGAATACTTGAAAAGGGGCAAGCTCAACGTGAGTATTCTAGATCAGGGAACGGCTTGGTTGGACACGGGCACTTTCCAGGCCCTGATGCAGGCTTCACAGTTTGTTGAGGTGATCGAGGAACGTCAAGGAGTGGTCATAGGGGCCATAGAAGTAGCAGCCTATGAGATGGGCTATATCAATAAAAATCAATTTAAGGAATTGGCCCAACCACTGCTAAAAAGTGGATATGGCAACCGATTGTTGGGCATTTTGAACAAAGAGATCTGATGAAGGCTATTGAAACCAAATTAAAAGGGTGCTTTATCATAGAGCCCACGATATTTGAGGACGAAAGGGGGTATTTCTTTGAAAGCTATAACCAAAGGGATTTCTGTAAAGCCATTGGAGGAGAGGTACATTTTGTACAGGACAACCAATCTTTTTCAAAGAAAGGAGTGCTTCGCGGCCTCCATTTTCAAAAGGGAGAGCACGCCCAAGCCAAATTGGTTTCGGTGTTGCAGGGCAAAATCCAAGATGTTGTGGTAGATTTGCGTAAAGATTCTCCCACATTTGGTCAGCATTTGTCCATTGAATTGAGCGATGAGAACAAAAAGCAGTTATTTATACCAAGAGGTTTTGCCCATGGTTTTTTGACCCTGAGTGAAACGGCGAATGTTTTTTATAAGTGTGATAATTATTATAAAAAAGAGGCTGAAGGGGGTATTAGATATGATGATAACACACTAGCTATTGGATGGGAGCTGAATTTTGAAGACCTGGTTCTTTTGGAAAAAGACAAAGAACTGCCCCTCCTAAATTAGATGATTTCAAGAGGGACAATGTAATTAATTAAGATAGAAGCAATAATATAACGAAAAGTATAATGGTGGATGAACCCCTTTTTTTCTCCCATGAATCGGCAATAGTTGATGATGGCTGTACTATTGGGAAAGGCACAAAAATTTGGCATTTCTCCCATATCATGTCAGGTTGTGAGATAGGAGAATCATGTAATATTGGCCAGAATGTTGTCGTTTCACCGGATGTCGTTCTTGGAAAAAATGTTAAGGTCCAGAACAATGTGTCCATTTATACCGGGGTGATATGTGAAGATGATGTGTTCTTGGGTCCATCGATGGTGTTCACCAATGTGATCAATCCGAGAAGTGCCATCAACAGAAGGGGGGAATATATGAGAACGGTTGTCAAAAAAGGGGCAACGATTGGAGCAAACGCAACCATTGTGTGTGGCAATGACATTGGAGAATATGCATTGATCGGGGCCGGGGCGGTAATCACAAAAGAAGTGGCCCCCTATGCCCTAGTGGTAGGAAATCCCGCAAAACAGATGGGTTGGGTGAGTGAATATGGACACCGACTACATTTTGACAAGAACGGAGAAGCCATCTGCCCAGAAAGCAGGGAAAAATATATTCTAAAAAACAACGAGGTCAAAAAAGCTATATGAACATCGATTTTGCCAATTTAACGCAGGCATATAAAGAACATGAGGAAGAATTCCAGAAAGTCTCTTTGGAGGTGATGTCCTCGGCAAACTATATTTTAGGAAAGGAAACCGATGAGTTTGAGCACAACTTGGGAAAGTTTGTCGGCAATGATTTTGCACTGGGCTGTTCCTCTGGGACCGATGCTCTTCTTTTGGCTATGATGGCCATGGGGTTGAAATCGGGGGATGAGGTGATAACCACACCTTTTACTTTTATTGCCACAGCGGAGACCATAGCTTGTCTGGGGGCCAAACCTGTTTTTGTTGACATTGATGAAGAAACGTACAATATTGATGTATCCAAGATAGAAGAAGCCATCACAAAAAAAACCAAGGCGATCATGCCGGTATCGCTTTATGGACAAGTGGCAGACATGGATGAAATCAATGCCATAGCCAAAAAGCACAACCTGGCCGTGATAGAAGACGCGGCCCAAAGCTTTGGAGCAACCTATAAGGGCAAAAGAAGTTGTAATGTATCCACATTTGGGTGTACCAGTTTTTTCCCTGCAAAACCCTTGGGCTGCTTCGGTGATGGCGGGGCGATCTTTGCATCCAATGAGGAGGACTATCAAAAAATAAAGGCCATGCGGGTACATGGCCAAGTGGAAAGATATACACATCATTATATTGGGATGGGAGGTAGATTGGACAATCTCCAAGCTGCAATTTTGAATGTAAAGTTGAAGACCTATGAAAATGATATTTCAAGAAGACAGGCGGTCGCAAAGAAGTATTCCGACAAACTTTCCGACAATATCATAAAACCAACTATAAAAGCGGACAGGACATCGGTATGGGCCCAATATACGGTCAGGGTAAAGAACAGGGACAGGATACAAAAAGAATTGAAGGAGTCGGGAATTCCGACAGCGGTCCATTACCCCATTCCGATGCACCTCCAAAAATGCTTTGTTTATTTAGGTTATAAAACAGGAGATTTTCCCATTTCAGAATTGTGTGCCCAAGAAGTCATGAGCCTTCCCATGAACCCATATTTGGATGAAGCAGAAATAGACCATATAACATCAAAACTCAATACACTACTATGAAGAAATTTGCACTTATAGGTGCGGCGGGCTATATAGCTCCCAGACACATGAAGGCGATAAAGGATACAGGGAACAACCTGCTTGCCGCCTATGACAAAGGGGATAGTGTGGGCATCATCGACTCCTATTTCCCTGATGCCGATTTTTTTGTTGAGTTTGAGCGGTTTGACCGCCATATAGAGAAACTGAAATACGACAAGGATGTTTTCTTGGACTATGTGAGCATTTGCTCCCCGAACTATCTGCACGATGCGCATATACGCTTCGCACTCCGTAGTGGAGCAGATGCCATTTGTGAAAAACCGTTGGTGCTCAACCCGTGGAACATAGATAAGCTCAAGAAAGTTGAAGAAAACACGGGGAAGAAGGTCTATAATATACTTCAGCTAAGGGTGCATCCTAGCATCATTGCCTTACGCGAGAAAGTGGCCCAAGCAAAAAAAGACACCAAATTTGAAGTGGATCTCACTTACTTGACCTCTAGGGGGCACTGGTACCAGACGTCTTGGAAAGGGGATGTGAGCAAATCAGGAGGGATAGCGACCAACATAGGCGTGCACTTTTATGACATGCTATCATGGATTTTTGGTGATGTCCAAGAAAATATAGTGCATGTCCATGAAAAGGATAGGGCAGCAGGCTATTTGGAGTTTGACAATGCCAGGGTGAGATGGTTTCTGTCCATAAACTCGGAGTATCTTCCAAAAGAAGTGAAAGAAAAAGGGCAAACGACATTTAGGTCAATTACCATTAATGGTGAAGAATTGGAGTTCAGCGGAGGGTTTACGGACTTGCATACCATGGTTTATAAGGACATTTTGGATGGGAAGGGTTACGGGTTGGAAGCTGCCAGGACTGCTATTGAAATAGTGCATGAAATCAGGACAACTACTCCAAAAGGCATTCAAGGAAGCTATCATAATATGTTACGAAACACTTAAACTATAATGTCAACGATATTGCCAACGTTTGGGTTTTGATTAAAGTCCGAATAGAACAATAGATGCGATTAATCAGTGCAATAAAGACATCGAGATAAATTAACACTAAAAAAGGACAGAAAACTAAATTTTTCTATCAGAAGCCAAAAATGGACTTTAAATTTCTTAAATCAAAATTCTCGAGAAATGTATTGACCTTGGTTTCGGGCACTGCGGTCGCCCAAGCAATTCCTTTGGGGCTCTCCCCAGTTTTGACTAGAATTTATAGCCCCAATGATTTTGCTGTGTTTGCCATTTATATGTCTGTGGTAGCTGTTGGAACGGTTTTGGTTTCCATGAAATATGATTTGGCCATTATATTGCCAACAGAAGATAAAGAGGCCGGAAACATAGCTCTGTTAGCATTGTTTATTGCAGCGTTGACAAGCTTTATTCTGCTGTTATTGGTTTTGTTTTTAAATGTTGAAATAGCAGCAATGCTAACATCTGAACCCGAACAAAAGAAAGAAGTGGCAAAGTGGTTATATTTTACACCACTATCTGTTTTTTTAATGGGAGTTTTTAATGCACTAAGTTTTTGGCTCAATAGGAATAGTGACTACAAGACAATGGCCAAGAGCAAAGTTGTGAATAGTGGCTCAATGACCGGGACTCAACTTCTAATAGGGACAACAACCAATACGGCCCATGGACTGATAAGTGGGTTTATCTTTGGAAGAGCTCTCTCCGTATTTTATTTGATGAAACGGGTACGAAACGGCAATGCTAATTTTTTATTTCATTATAATAAAGAAAGCATGAGCAAAATGGCCAACAGGTATAAGAGATTTCCCATATTTACTTTACCTGGAGAGTTTGTGAATGTTATTTCAAACCAACTACCAGTTTTTTTGTTGGGCAATTATTTTAATGCAGGAATCCTTGGCAACTATTCCTTGATGGAGCGTGCACTCAACGCGCCGATAAGCCTGTTGGGAAGGTCGGTTTTGGATGTGTTTAAACAGAAAGCCAGTGAAGACTATATTACGCAAGGGAATTGCAGGGAAATATTTGTCAAGACCTTTAAGACATTGGCTGCTCTTGCCATATTGCCGTGTTTGGTTTTGTTTTTGTTCGGCCCCTTTCTGTTTGGTTTTATCTTCGGGAATGAATGGTCCATTGCAGGCGAGTTTGCCCAAATAATGGCCGTGCTCTTTTTCTTCAAGTTTATTGCAAGTCCCCTGAGTTATATGTTTAATATTGCAGAAAAGCAGCATATAGATTTAATATGGCAAATTGGCCTGTTTACGGTAACCGTAACTTCGTTTGCGGTGGGGGTGTCTTATGATAATATAAGATTGGCTTTAATTTGTTTTACAGGATCATATTCTTTTTTGTATGTGATTAATCTGTATTTGTCCTATCAATTTGCAAAGGGAAAATAACTTTTATGGTTACAATCGTAGATTATAAAGTTGGAAATCTTGGCTCTATTCAAAATATGTTGAAAAAAATTGGGGTGCCATCCATGGTGACTTCGGACCCCAAACAAATTAAAACTGCCCAAAAAATAATTCTCCCAGGCGTAGGGGCATATGATTCCGGTGTTAATAGCCTAAAAGAGCATGGATTATGGGACGTGTTAAACGATAGGGTGCTGAACGACCGAACCCCCGTTTTGGGAATTTGCCTAGGAATGCAACTTTTATGCAATCGAAGTGAGGAAGGGAAAGAAAAAGGGCTTGGTTGGATTGATGCCGATGTGGTGCGTTTTAGGCCTTCAGAAAAAAAATTTAAAACCCCGCATATGGGTTGGAACTACACTAAGGCAGTATCGGACAGCCTGCTTTTCAAAGATATGTACCCTGATCCAAAATTCTACTTTGTACACTCTTTCTATGCCTTGGCCAATGATGCTAGTAGCATTGCGAAGACCATCTATGATGTCACGTTTGATTCTGTTTTGGAAAAGGACAATATTTTGGGCACTCAATTTCATCCTGAAAAAAGCCATAAATTTGGAATGAAGCTGCTAAAAAACTTCATTGAAAATTATTAGATGGCACTAAAAAGAATTATTCCCTGTTTGTTGCTTAGGAACAATGGACTTGTAAAAACGATAAAGTTCAAAAAGTCTACATATATAGGAGACCCCATCAATGCGGTCAAGATTTTTAATGAGAAGGAAGTGGACGAGTTGGTTTTTTTGGATATAGACGCAACACGGAACAAGCAAGAACCTTCTTATCAATTGATTCAGGATATTGCGTCCGAGTGCTTTATGCCCTTCTGTTATGGGGGGGGGGTCAAAAATGTAGAACAGATAAGGAGATTAATAGCTTCCGGGGCCGAGAAGGTAGCTATCAACAGTGCAGCTTTTCACAATCCAAAACTAATTTCGGATGCAGCGAACCTCTTTGGTAGTTCCACAATTGTAGTATCCGTGGATTATAAAAAGAACCTCTTCGGCAAACAGATGGTTTTTGTGGAAGGGGGACGAAAGAGCACCAAAATAGACCCAGTTTCTTATGCCATACAGATGGAGGAGTTAGGTGCAGGAGAACTGTTTCTCAATTGTATAGAAAGGGATGGTACCATGGAAGGTTATGATGTTGAAATGGTACAGAGGATTGCTGATGCAGTAACGATACCAGTAATTGCTTGTGGAGGGGCCAACGACCTTCAAGATTTTAAGAAAGTACTTCAAATAGAAGGTGTTTCAGCTGCCGCCGGGAGCAAATTTGTTTTTCAGGGTAAGAAAAGAGGGGTTCTTATATCATACTTGGATCCATCTGAAATTAAAAGTTTAACATAGAGCCAAAACAAGCAATATGTCAGAAAGATCATACCAAATATGCAATAGATGCATAATGGACACTACAGACCCCAACATTACCTTTGATGAAAAAGGAATTTGTAACCATTGTACAGATGCGTTTGAGAGGGCAAAGACCACATGGTTTCCAAATAAAGAGGGAGAAAGAAAACTTCTTGCCATTGTTGATCAAATAAAGACATCCCAAAGGAAAAAAGAATACGATTGTATCATTGGGCTAAGTGGTGGGGTGGACAGTTCTTACCTGGCCTATAAAGTCGTAGAGTTGGGGTTGAGGCCCTTGGTGGTCCACATAGATTGTGGCTGGAACTCCGAGATGGCCGTTAAGAATGTGGAGAACATTGTAAAAAAACTCAACCTTGACCTTCATACCCATGTTGTGGACTGGCAAGAAATGAAGGATCTACAGTTGGCCTATTTTAAGGCCAATGTGGCCAATCAAGATGTTCCCCAGGATCACGCCATATTTGCGGCACTATACAGTTATGCGGTTAGGAATAACATTAAATATGTTTTTAGTGGAGGAAATTTTGCCACAGAAAGCATACTGCCCAAAGCTTGGGGGTACAATAACATGGATTCGAAAAACCTAAAATCGATTCATAAAAAGTTTGGAACAAGAAAGCTTAAAAGGTTTCCAATTGTTTCTTTTTTCAAGTATTACATTTTTTACCCGTTTATCTGGAAAATGAAGGTTGTGAGATTACTGAACATGATTGAATACGATAAAGAAAGGGCTATGGAAACCATGAAAGAAAAGCTGGATTGGCAATACTATGGTGGCAAGCACCATGAATCAAGGTTCACCAAATTTTTTCAGGCATATTATTTGCCACATAAGTTTGGTTATGATAAAAGAAGGGCCCACTTGTCCAGTTTAATTGTCTCTGGACAGATGGATAGGGACCAAGCTTTGGCTGAGATGCAAGAAGAGATTTATCCAAGTGATTCCCATTTGGAAGACATGGAATATGTGGCAAAAAAACTGGGGATTTCTTTAACGGAATTTCAAGACATTGTGGCTATGCCCAACAAATCCTATAAAGACTACCCCAACGTGGAGGGCCTTTTTAAACTAGGTTTTAAAATAAGGGATAAACTTTTTTCTTGAAAGGCAATGGGTTTCCGATAGGGTAATTAAGTTTTCCGAGGATAATTACTGGTTAAATTAATAGTTCGACTATTGAATAACAGTATCCCGTAAAACCCAAATATTGGCCATATGGAAACCAATGAATAAGATTTCATTCCCTGCAAAAGGAAAAACAATGCCATTATTTTGAATACATGATTTCCTTTTATTAAAAAGGGATAAAAGAAAATTATAAGACTTAGCAGTAATCCAAAAATTCCAAGCTCAAACCATGATTCGACAAATAAGTTATGGGGATAATCCATAATTTCTTCTTGGTTATACATTTTTCCGAAACTACCGATTCCATGACCAAAGAAAAAAGAAGAAAATGACTCAAATATGTTCTCAAATGCAAAATCCAGTCTTTTAAACCTCCCCATTATTGAACCATCAAATGAGGAGAACAAGCCCTGCAGTTTTAAAATAAGGTTCTCATATAACAGATTGTAGAAAAAATTGGAATAATAAAACATTAAGGAGAAAACACAAACCAATGAACTGCCAAAGATTATGAGTCTATTAGAACTGATTTTTACTTTTTTCACATTTGACAAGAACATTTTCGCTGATATAGATAGGATTATCAATAAAGAAAAAATGAGAGGACCTCTGGCCGAAAGTCCCAGAAGGACAATTAAGCTAAAAATAAACAACTCCCATTTTCTTTGATGAAAAAACCATAATACAAGTAAGCCAACCAGGGCACCAAGATTTAAATAAAATATTCTTAATTCATAAAACGGGTTTTTCAAGACATCACTCCCGGGAGCCCATAAAAATAGCCGCTGAAAAATAAACCAAATTGACAAAGGAATGATAATCCAAAAAATAGTGGAAAATATTATTCTAGCATTAATTTTCTGCATGAATAAAGGATAGAGCAAGAAGATATAATTAATAAAAAACAGAAAGGTTTTGTTCAAACCCAAATTGAAGCCTTTGGAGTAGATCAGGCTTATAAACATCAACAAATGAAAAACAACAAAGAGCAAAATGTAGAAGAGTGAATGTTTTTTTGTGGTTAATTTACCTCCAAATTGAAGCAACATGTCAAAAAAGACCAACACAAACACAATCAACGTAACATCAAGGTCAGTAAGGTACGTGTTGATGAATGGTTTTATTGTACCCGCAGCCAATAAGAATCCAAAAAGGATATTTTGAACGGTTGAATATTTTAGCTTAGGTTTTGTAGTGAATTTGATAACCAAATAAATTATTATTAAGTCAATAAATCAAGATGGACAAAAATATTCAAAAGTATTTCTTCATACTACTGTTTCCAATTATTCTTGTCTTACCCTTGCCCTTGCAATTCAGCACCGTAAGTTTGGTCCTACTTTGTATTAACTTGATAACATTGTCAACAAAGGAAGAATTAACCACTAATGGACAAAAAATTTTTCAAAACAAATTAATCATTTTATTGGCGGGTGTTTTCTTTTTGGATCTCGTTATAATGCTCATTGTTGAGGGAAGGCTAAAGTTTGTTTACAAAGAGGTTAGGCTAGCTTTTATATTGTTGCCCCCAATAATTTTTTTGACCAAAAATAAACTTGCTAAAATCAGGGATTTAGTCCTATTATCAACCGTTTTTGGGATTCTAATCTATATTGCATATGCCGATATCTATTTAATATATTTTTACAATCAAGTTGCAAATGTTGAATTTGCCTTGGACCATTTCTTAAAGTACAACTATACAAATATTCCAGGGGCCTACCACCACAGTTACCAAGGGCTTTATATGCTTTTTTCAATAATGATTTTACTTGACAACAGTATTACAAGTAAAAAAATCAGGAAAGAAGTTTCAAGATTTTTAGTTGCAATAATTTTTGTACATATGATTTTTATGGCTGGCAAGTTAACCTTGATGTTGGCTCTGATTTTCATTGCGCTTTCAGCCCTTAAACCTTATTTTTGGAAGTCTAAGCTAAAATTGTGGGCAGTTGGTGCTTCTATCGTTCTTATGACTGTTATGGTCATTTTTTTAAATATGAATAAGCTTTTTGACACTATTGCCTTTAGTTTTTCCAATAGAATAAATTCTTGGACTTGTTCCATGAGGCTTTTCTTTGAAAATCCAATTCTGGGAACCGATGAAGCCACTATTATGAAAAGTTTGAATGCATGTGTCGAATCAAATGCTATAAGCACACACAACCAATATTTAAATGAACTTCTTGATTATGGAATATTTGCGCTATGGTTACCAGTATTTTATTTTTTGATCTTTTTAAGATCAAAAAATAATGGGTTGCTAAGAAACTTACTTTATATGATAATTATTTTAAGTCTTTTTGAGAATGTGTTCAGTTTACAGAGAGGAGTTCTGTTTATTATCTTTTACTTTTCTCTTTTATATTTTTGTCCTTTAAAAAACAACATCCAACTAGAATAATGAATCCAAAATCCAAAATCTGTCATTTAACTTCACCTCATCCAAGATATGACACAAGAATATTTTATAAAGAATGTGTTTCATTGGCCGCCGAAGGTTATGATGTTTCTTTAATAGTTGCCGATGGAAAATCGAACGAGGTTAGGTTTGGTGTAAATATAATTGGGGTACCCAAGCCGAACAATAAAATCTCCAGATTACTATTTACAACTAAGCATATTTATAAAAAAGCGTTAGAGGTCGACGCTCAAATTTTTCATTTTCATGATCCAGAGTTGATTCCTGTTGGACTTAAATTGATGCGTAAAGGCAAGAAAGTTGTTTATGATGTTCATGAAGATTTGCCAAGACAGCGATTCGTAAAAAAATTTGGAACGGTATTATTTCGGAAACCTTTAGAAATCATACTTGAACGTGTTGAAAAATATGCAGTAAGCAAATTCAGTGCTGTATTTACGTCGACCCCATTTATAAACAAAAGATTTGAAGGAGTCAACAAGAATCTTAACACACTATGCAATTTCCCAGTTCTATCCGAATTTGAATCCGATCAAGTAAAATGGTCCGAAAAAAGCAACAAGGTGTCCTACGTTGGTGACTTGATATTGGAGCGAGGGGTTTATGAAATGGTTCGTGCGGTGGAGAACATAGATGTTGAGTTGAGTATTTGTGGTCGCTTCTCTGATCCGGGTCTGAAAGAAGGAGTGGAACAACTATCAGGGTGGAATAAAGTAAAATATCATGGGTATGTAGATAGGGAAAAAGTCGCGGAGGAATTGAGCAAATCGGTTGCTGGATTGGTTACCCTTTTACCTCATTCGAATTTTATTCATAGTTACCCGGTTAAAATGTTTGAATATATGGCAGCGTCCATCCCAATCATAGCATCCAATTTCCCATTGTTTAAGGAAATTGTTGAGGGAAACAACTGTGGTCTTTGTGTTGATCCCAAAAACCCTGATGAAATTGCGAAAGCAATACGTTACATCATTGAAAATCCAGATGAAGCTGAAAATATGGGCAAGAACGGAAAGCTTGCTGTTGAACAAATATATAGTTGGGATAAAGAAGCCTATAAACTATCCAATATGTACTTAAAACTCATGAAAGAATAGTCAGGACAACAAATTCGATTTTTATTGATGTCGATTAGAAGTTTAAGGTAATGCTTCAAAAATATAATCGTAAAAAAACACAGTCCCTTTTTGTTTAGAGCGCGCTATATGAAGCAGATATTAAACACATACAAAAATTCCCCAGTAATTATTCAAAACCTTCTCATTTCCGCTTATGGGCTTTATTGGAAAAGAAGAAGGCTGGGGGGAGAGTTTAAAGGGCATGTAAGTGAGTTTAAAAAAAGGGAAAAATATACCCAAGAACAATGGAGGGAGTACCAGACCAAAGAATTAAGAAAGCTCTTGATTCATGCTTTCGATACAGTTCCTTTTTACAACAAACATTATTCAGAGCATGGGTTTGGTCACAAGGACTTTGAAAAGTTCGAAATAGAGGATTTAAAAAAACTGCCGTTCCTTGAAAAGGATGAACTAAGGAAATACGGTACTACTACATTGCTCTCCACAAAGCGCAAAAAAGGAGCTTTTTTGTCCAGCAGTGGAAGTACTGGAACACCTATCAAAGCGTTTTTTACCAAAGAGGCCCAACAAATATGGAGTGCAGCTTATGAGGCCCGTGTAAGGAATTGGGCGGGAGTAGATTATAAAATGAGGAGAGGGATGATAGGCGGAAGAAGAATTCTCCCAGAAGCAAATGCAAAACCCCCGTATTTCCGTAAAAATTATGCGGAAAAACAAGTGTATTTTTCGGCATACCACCTATCACCAGAAACTGCGTCCAATTATTTGAAAGGAATCAAGGACAACCAATTGGACTACATGGTGGGGTATGCCATGAGCAACTACCTATTGGCCGAGTTTATCGAAAAAAAAGGACTTCAAGCACCGAAACTCAAAGCGGTTTTGACATCAAGTGAAAAACTGACTCAGGAAATGCGGTCAACAATGGAAAGAGTTTACAACTGTAAAGTATACGATGCTTATAGCGGAGTGGAGTCTTGCGGGTTGATATCTGAGAACAGCCATGGTGAATTGCTTTTTAGCCCAGACACGGGGATTATGGAAGTGGTAGATGATGAAGGAAAGGATGTTGCCCATGGGGAAGCAGGAGAAGTCATTTCAACCGGATTATTAAATTTTGACCAACCTCTAATCCGCTACAGGATTGGAGACAGGGTAAAGTTATCAAAGAACCAAGAGACTGCCTCTGGTCTCCATATGCCCAAAATTGATGAAATAGAAGGTAGAACAGAAGATGTTGTAACAGCTAAGGATGGCCGAAAAATGGTGCGCTTTCATGGCCTATTTGTTGATATTCCCAACCTTGTGGTGGCCCAGTTGGTACAAAATACCATGGAGGATTACACCATAAACATTGTAGTGGAGAACGGCTTTTCAAAACAAGAAGAAGAGGAGATGAAAAAAAGACTCCGCAGTCAGGTGGGTGAGGTATCGGTACAGTTCAATCAATTAATGGAAATCCCTAGAAACAAAAATGGCAAGTTCAGGGCGGTGATATCAAAAGTTCCTTAGGCGTATTGGATTATTCAAGTTCGCTTGCCAACTTCGCCCCATTTTCTCTTAGCCATTTTTCCAACCAAAGGGCATTTTGTTGCTTTACATAGTCCATAACGGTCAAAGAAGCTTTTTTTTGTCCTTAGCACTGATGTTTGCTCCTGTTTTTAGCAACCAATCCGGTATTTTAGCATCTCCAGATACCAATACGGGGGTTTTGGCAGACATAAACATCCTAATTCTCTTAAGACTAATGGTTTTTAGGTCTGACCCCTTATAGGCCTTCTTAAAGGTGGCGTAACAGTTTATTTTTGAAAGTAATATGTGATTTACACATTGTAAGTTTATTTTTATAAATAAAAGTACCTTTGCCTAACTTAAATCAAATTATGAAACCACTAAAATTTGCCATAGTAGGGTGTGGCCGGATTGGAAACAGACATGCCAAGCACATTGCAAATAATGGAATCCTTAAAGCTGTTTGCGATGTTGATTTTGGCAGAGCGGATACGCTTGCAAAAGAGTATGGTGCCTCCGCCTACCCATCCATCGAGGATATGCTCGCAAATGAAAAAGATATAGATCTGGTAGCAATATGTTCACCGAACGGATTACATGCGGCGCATTCCATTAAGGTTTTAAAGAGCGGAATACACGTACTTTGTGAAAAACCAATGGCTACAAGCGTATATGACTGTGGTGAGATGATCAAAACTGCGGAAAGCGCGAATAAACGATTGATGATTGTAAAGCAAAACCGATTCAACCCACCTGTTGAAGCAGTAAAAAGATTGATCGACTCAGGAAAATTGGGAAGAATATTTTCTGTCCAGTTGAGCTGTTTTTGGAACAGAAATGAAGATTATTACCATAATTCATGGAAAGGCAGCTTGGATTTGGACGGAGGCACACTCTATACTCAGTTCAGTCATTTTATAGATTTATTATATTGGATGATTGGCGATGTGAAGAACGTAGAAGCTTTTGGTGGAAACTTCAATCACCAAGATATTGCCGAGTTTGACGACAATGGTGTTATCGCATTGAAATTTTATAACGGGGCCATTGGAACGATTAATTATACCGTTAATAGCTTTGGGAAAAACATGGAGGGCTCGCTCACCATTTTTGGTGAAAAAGGGACTGTTAAGATAGGGGGGCAGTATTTAAATGAGTTGGAGTATCAGAATATTGATGGAGAGGTAATTGGCGACCTGCCGGAAGGGAACACGGCAAACAACTATGGACAATATCAAGGATCCATGTCCAACCATGACAGGGTCTACGAAAATGTGGTAGAGGTGCTTACCAACGACGGGGTTATTTCCGCAAATGGTTTTGAAGGACTTAAAACAGTTGAGATCATAGATAAAATTTATAATAAAATGAAAGGACGCTTTGAAGCCATATAATGTATATAGTTCCGGAATCAAAGATGTCAATTTCGGAGAAAACGTAAAAATAGTAGAGCCTGTAAACCTATATGGATGTTTTATAGGAAACGACTGTTTTGTTGGTCCTTTTGTTGAGATTCAGAAAAGAGTCAATATAGGAGACCGCACAAAAATCCAATCACACACTTTTATTTGTGAGTTGGTCGACATTGGCAAAGATTGTTTTATTGGCCATGGGGTGATGTTCATTAATGATTTGTTTAGTGATGGTGGTCCGGCAAATGGTGATCAAAGCAAATGGAGAACAACCAAAATAGGCAATAAAGTCTCTATTGGTTCCAATTCCACAATCTTGCCCGTAGAAATTTGTAATAATGTAGTTATTGGAGCGGGATCAGTTGTGACAAAGGATATAATAGAAAGTGGAACTTATGTCGGAAATCCTGCAGTAAAAATTAAATAGCCATGATAAAGTTTCTAGATCTTCAAAGTCAATATTCCCAAATCAAAGATGAGGTGGATGCCGCCATAAAGGATGTTGTTGAAAAAGCAGCTTTTATCGGAGGAGATCAAATAAAACAACTTGAGAAAGACTTTGCGGTCTATCAGGATTCCAGTTATTGTATTGGAGTCGCCAATGGGACGGATGCTCTTGAGATTGCCATTGAAGCCTTGAATCTTCCAAGTAATTCAGAAATCATTGTGCCAGCAAACAGTTTTGTGGCTAGTTCAGAAGCTGTAACAAGGTCTGGCCATAAAGTGGTTTTCTGTGATTGCGACCCCAATAATTACACTATAGATTTAATGAGTTTGAAGAGTGTGTTGACCCAAAAAACAAAGGCGATAATAGCGGTGCACCTTTACGGCCACCCATGCGATATGGACGGATTAAAGAAGATTGCCCAAGACCACGGCCTGTTTATCATTGAAGATTGTGCCCAGGCACATGGGGCGGAATACAAAAATGTTAAGGTTGGCGCAATTGGCAATATAGGGGCTTTTAGCTTTTACCCAGGCAAGAACATGGGGGCATATGGAGATGCAGGGGCAGTGGTTACAAACAACGAGGAACTAGCCAATAAAGCTAGAATGATAGCCAATCACGGAAGAATTGAAAAATATAATCACCTTTTTGAAGGCAGAAACAGTAGACTTGATAATTTGCAGGCCGCAGTGCTCAATGTAAAATTGAGGCATTTGGAGAGATGGACCAATAGAAGAATAGAGATTGCTGATTTCTATCTTCGTGAACTATCTGAAATACAGCAAATTGTTTTGCCCAAGAGAGAAAAATGGGCAAGACAAGTATATCATGTTTTTGTAATAAGATCCAAGGAGAGGGATCAGTTGGCCAAATACCTAAAAGACCAAGGAATCCAAACGGGAATACATTACCCCATTGCACTTCCAAAACTTGAAGCCTATAATTACTTGCAACAAAACTGCGAAACTTACTCTGCTTATAAAAATGATATTGAACTTTTAAGTTTACCAATGGGAGAGCACTTAACCAAGAATGATGCGCAGAAAGTGGTTGAGACCATCAAATCTTATTTCAAATAATGGAGTATGATGTTACCATCATTGGCTGTGGAATTGTAGGACTTTCTGTTGGGTATCATCTAAAAAAAGAGCGGCCCGGACTTCAACTGGCTTTTATTGAAAAGGAAAAAGACATTGCAAAGCACCAAACAGGAAGGAATAGCGGGGTAATCCACTCGGGGATATACTACAAACCTGGAAGTGCAAAAGCAAGGAACTGTAAACAAGGATATGATTTACTTGTTCAGTTTTGTAAGGAACAGGAGATACATTTTGAAATATGCGGAAAACTGATCGTAGCTACCGATGCCAATGAAGAAAAGGCTTTGGACACTATATATGAAAGAGGGGTGGAAAATGGCCTTAAGGGTCTTAAAACACTAAATTCCGAGGAAATTATGGCCATTGAACCCTATGTAAGGGGAACAAAGGGCATTTTGGTGCCTCAAGCAGGCATTGTGGACTATAGTCAAGTTGCTAAAAAGTTAAAGGAGAACCTTGAAGAAATGGGAGCTCATTTTTTCTTTGGCAACGCACTTAAAGAGATTTCAGGAAAGGAAAAGCTCATACTTAGCTTTGGGAACAACAAAATAGTAAGCAAGTATATGGTCAATTGTGCGGGGCTTTATTCAGATAAAATAGCAAAAATGAATGGGGTTAAACTAAAAGCAAAGATTATTCCTTTCAAAGGAGAATACTTTCTTATAAAAGAGAACAAAAGGTATTTAATCAAGAACTTGGTTTATCCAGTACCAGACCCAAAGTTTCCATTTCTTGGCGTTCATTTTACCCGCAGAATCAATGGAGAGATAGATGCAGGACCCAATGCTGTACTGGCACTCGGACGTGAAGGGTACCATAAATTTGAAATCAATTTTAAGGAATTGATTGAAAGTGTTTTTTTCAAAGGGTTTTTAAGGATGGCCTTAAGATATTGGAAAGTAGGAATCTATGAGATGCATAGGTCGTTTTCCAAAAAAGCGTTTGTTAAATCCTTACAGAAACTTGTCCCAGAGATCAGGGAAGAAGATTTAAAAGTTGGGAATTCTGGCATTAGGGCACAAATCTGTTATGAGAATGGTAAACTTGCCGACGACTTTCTCATTCAATACTCAGCTAATGCTGTTCATGTTGTTAATGCGCCATCGCCAGCAGCAACATCATCATTACAAATTGGAAAGACAATATGCAACAAGTTAATCAGCCGGATTTGATGAAGAGTGTTTGGTTCATAAACCAATACATAACTACTCCCGAAATTGGGGGTGAAGGATATAGACATTATTATATAGGGAAATATCTAAACGACGAGACCAGTTTCAGACCGTTATTGATTACAGGGTCCTTTTCACATGCACCAAAAAGACATAACAAATTTTTAGGGCTATATAAGTATGTGGACAAAGGTGTTCCCACAATAATATTAAAAACAAACAAGTATAAACAGTCAGGAGGTGCAGGAAGAATCATGAATTGGTTTTTTTTTATGCTAAACCTTTTTGTTTTGCCCATTCTCTCCAAAAAAAAGGCTCCTAAGCCAGATGTGATTGTTTTGTCTTCGCTTCCAATACTACCTGTAATCAACCTTGTTTTTTTTAAATTGATATACCCTAAGGCCAAATTGGTTTTTGAAATTAGGGATTTGTGGCCTTTATCGGCAATTGAGTTTGGAGGATATAAAAAGGATAACGTCCTTATCAGGTTCATTGGTTTATTGGAAAAGTGGGCGTACTCCAACTGTGATTTAATTATATCCGTCATTCCAAGAGCTGACCTGTACATCCAAGAAGTACTGGGGCATTCCGATTTCAAATATGAATGGATTACAAACGGTTACTCTCTGAGTGAAGACAATCCTCACCTAAATCTCAAGGACATAATTGAAATCGACTTTAAGAAAGAAGATTTCAAAATTGGCTATGCAGGGACTTTGGTCGTTGCCAATCCATTAGACACTATAATCAACGTGGTCGGCAACTATGGCAATCAATGCCTAAAGCTATATATTTTGGGTGGAGGGCCCGAAAAAGAAAGACTTCTGAAACTGGCGGAAGCCTATCCAAATGTCATTTTTATTGATAAAATCCCGAAAGGATATGTCTCCCAATTCCTAAAAAAAATGGATCTCCTTTTTATGGGGAAAGGAGGTAAGGCCTCAAAAGTATACCAATATGGAACATCACAGCTTAAAACCTTCGATTATTTCAACGCAAAAAAGCCTATCATACAAGCATTGGACTCTTTGGAGAACCCTGTTACATATTCCGGCGCAGGGTATGTCATAGAACCGAATAACAAAAAACAATTAGAAAAGAAAATAGAATATTTCATGGGACTTGAAGAAGCAAAGCTTAATGAGTATGGGACAAAGGGATATAAATACCTAATTGAAAAATGTACCTATGAAAGTATTAATAAAAGATACTATGAAGTTATTGTTAAATTAGTGGGCCAACCTTAACATAAAGGTTTAAAAAAGTAGTGTTATGCCAAAGGTATCTGTCTTAAATTCCATTGAAAGAAAATCTATTCTTTTGTTAGGGGATTTTTTGATTATACTGACCTCACTTAACCTGCTGGTAAATCACGCAATAGACAAAGAATATATATCAATTGAACTCAAGACATTTGTCTTTGTTTTTGGTGTTTTTTCATATTTCTCATTATCCTATATCCTGGATTTTTACAACTTGGAAAAAATTGCAAGAAGAAGATATGTAGTATCCCAATCTGTGTACATATCATCACTATATGTTTTTTTAGTGTTCATATTCACTGTCTTTACATATGATGTGAGTTTTTGGAGAATTCCACTTCTTTCATTTTTATTGTTGACCCCAATTGAAATAGGTCTCTGGAGGCTTTTTTTCAGCAATGTTTTTAAGATCATACCCACTACCAAAAAGGTTTTATACATATACGATGGGAATGTAGAGGAGAACCTTAAAGAGCAAATAGCCTATATCAATGGGGATGGAACAAATACGTTCTATAAAGTCAAGCTCACATATGAAATTAACAATAAGGCCCCATTCCTTCAGAAGAAGAAGTTTTTGGAAGCCATTGAAAAAATTGACACTTGGATTTTGAACGTCAGAAATTATGATGATTTGACCAAGCCTTTGGAAGAATTGTTGTTAGATTCGATACTGAAGAAAAAAGAAGTGATTTCATATACGTCTTTTTACGAAAACACATATGAAGCAATGCCCATAAAATCACAACATCATAGTTTTTATGAATTATTGCAACTCAAAAACAAAAAGATCAGATATTTACAAGTGCTTTTCAGTTTTATTGTAAACTTCACACTTTCGTGCTCTGTTGGCATTGTTTTCTTTTTGGTTTGTCCTTTTGTGTGGTTTTTCAATCTCTTTTTTAATAAGGGGCCCCTGTTTTATACGCAAGAAAGAGTTGGCCAATACGGCAAGGAGTTCAAGATATACAAGTTCAGGTCCATGGTGATTGATGCAGAAAAAAGCGGAGCAAAAATGGCCACTAAGAATGACACAAGGATAACACCCTTTGGGAAAATACTACGAACGTTTAGAATAGATGAATTGCCACAAATCATATCAGTCATTCAAGGAAAAATGACATTTATCGGACCTAGACCTGAACGTAAGGTTTTTGTGGACCAACTCAATAAAATGCTGCCTTTTTACGGTATTAGGCACTTGTTTAAACCTGGGATAACAGGTTGGGCCCAAGTAAAGTACAAGTATGGGGAAGATTTGGAGGATTCCATAAGAAAGCTGGAATATGACTTATACTACATAAAAAACAAATCCATTACTCTGGACTTGCGCATTATATTTAAAACAATGACAACTGTTCTTTTCTCAAGAGGAATTTAATGAAAAAAACACTCATCACCGGAGCAGCAGGATTTTTGGGATCGCACCTTTGTGACCGCTTCATTGCCGAAGGCCACCACGTCATCGGGATGGACAACCTCATCACGGGCGACCTCAGGAACATAGAGCATTTGTTCCACATGGATCGGTTCGATTTCTACCACCACGACGTGTCCAAGTTCGTGCACGTGCCCGGAAAAATGGACTATATCCTCCACTTTGCCTCACCCGCAAGTCCCATCGATTATTTGAAGATTCCCATTGAAACCCTCAAGGTAGGTTCCTTGGGCACCCTGAACCTTTTGGGGTTGGCACGGGACCATAAGGCCCGTATCTTGGTGGCTTCCACTTCTGAGGTGTACGGTGATCCCTTGGTGCATCCCCAGAACGAGGACTATTATGGGAACGTGAGTCCGATCGGACCCAGGGGAGTGTATGATGAGGCCAAACGATTTATGGAATCCATCACCATGGCCTACCACAGGCACCATGGGCTGGACACCCGCATTGTCCGGATTTTCAACACCTACGGGTCCCGGATGCGGTTGAACGATGGTCGTGTGGTGCCCGCCTTCATGGGTCAGGCCTTGCGAGGCGAAGATCTGACGGTTTTTGGAGACGGCTCTCAAACCCGTTCCTTTACTTATATCGATGATCAGGTCGAGGGGATTTATCGCTTGTTGATGAGTGATTATGTGGAACCCATCAACATTGGCAACCCGGATGAGACCACTATTCTCGAATTTGCTGAGGAAATCATCAAGCTTACGGGAACGGACCAAAAAATAGTATTCAAACCCTTGCCCCAAGATGACCCCTTGCAACGACAGCCCGACATCACGCGGGCGAAGGAAATTTTGGGATGGGAACCCAAGGTGCATCGCTCCGAAGGACTTAAAAAAGTATATGATTACTTCAAATCCCTTCCACACGACCAACTGTGGGAAGCACACAGGGATTTTTTGCCCTAAAGGCAGCCCATCAGCTTTATGATTTATTAGTGCCAATTCGTGCAATTGGTGTCTGAAGCCTCAGCAAAGGATTTGATAGGGCTTAAAAAGTCACTTTACTCCCAAATTAAATTTGAATTGGGTTATTTTTGCCAAAACATCGATTCATGAACATTCTGGTCCTGGGATCTGGCGGAAGAGAACACGCCTTGGCCCTTAAAATCTCACAGAGTCCCAAAACAGCAAAACTTTTTGTAGCCCCTGGAAATGCGGGCACATCCGAAATCGCCACCAATGTTGAGGTGGGGGTGAACGATTTTCCGGCCATCAAACAAATAGTGCTGAAAGAAGCCATCGATTTGGTGGTAGTGGGACCAGAAGACCCATTGGTGAACGGTGTGCACGATTTTTTCCTGAATGATGTCGAACTAAAAAATATTCCTGTCATCGGACCACAGAAAGCAGCCGCAGCCTTGGAGGGCAGTAAGGAATTTGCCAAGGAGTTCATGATGCGACACCAGATTCCCACGGCTGCCTATGAAAGTTTTACCAGTGGATCTTTGGAGAAAGGATATGCCTTTTTGGAAACCTTAAATCCACCGTATGTTTTAAAAGCAGATGGATTGGCTGCGGGTAAGGGCGTGCTGATTCTTCAAGATTTGGACGAAGCAAAGACCGAATTGAAGTCGATGCTGTTGGATTCCAAATTCGGGTCCGCCAGTGCCACTGTGGTGATTGAGGAGTTCTTGGACGGTATCGAATTGAGCTGTTTTGTGTTGACGGACGGTTCCAACTATAAAATCTTGCCCACCGCGAAAGACTATAAACGCATTGGGGAAGGGGACACCGGACTCAACACGGGCGGAATGGGGGCCATTTCCCCGGTTCCTTTTGCCGATTCCGCTTTCATGGACACAGTGGAGGCCAGAATCGTAAAACCGACGGTAGAGGGCCTTAAAAAGGATGATTTGCCCTATGTCGGGTTTATCTTCATCGGTTTGATCAAGGTGGGCAACGAACCCAAAGTGATCGAATACAACGTACGGATGGGCGATCCTGAGACCGAAGTGGTGATTCCAAGGTTAAAGAGCGACTTGGTCGAGGTACTTTTGGCCATGGCCAATGGCTCGTTGGACCAGATAGACCTACAAATAGATGAAAGGGCCGCGACAACGGTAATGGCCGTTTCGGGCGGATATCCAGAAGCCTACGAAAAGGGAAAACAGATTACGGGAACTGAAAACGTGGAAGACTCCCTCGTTTTCCATGCGGGCACCAAGCTATCCGATGGAAAAGTGGTCACCAACGGAGGGCGCGTCATTGCGGTCACTTCCTTTGGAAAGGATTTTAAGGAGGCGTTGCAGAAATCCTATCAAAACATGGAAAAAATCCATTTTGATGGGATGTACTTCAGAAAAGACCTAGGGTTCGACCTATAGATAAGAGTGTGAGCTGATGCTCTTATCCTCCTCGTTGTTGTCGTTAAAAATCTTCAACTGTTTCATCCAATAGACCATGGCCACAAAGCCGATGATGAAAAAAATCCAGTTGATGGTGTTGGAGCCCCACCAACTATGCATGAAACGGAAGAAATCCAAAGGGGCAAAAAGGTAGTTTACAAATAAGTCCTCAATACCGTAAAAAAACTTGCTCATCTTGGCTATATTTACGCTACAAAAGTAGCAAAAGAAAGGATGATTTCAAGCTTTTTCGGAAAAACAAAGCCCATAAACTACATTGTCCTTGCCATCTTTTTGTTTCTTTTTTATTTCAGCAATGTTTTTCTGGGGCTGCGCGAGCAAAAGATCAACGATGTAATTCCCTTTGAGCTACTTACTTTCGTGGTGCTGCTTTTGGGCATTTTCATCATCAATCAGATGGTGAGGACCGAAAAGATCACGGATTTCAACTCCTACACCATCCTCTTTTTTGTACTCTTGGTGACCGCTTTTTCGGAGAACCTGCAGTTGAAAAATGCCATTTTCACCAATTTTTTCTTGCTGTTGGCCCTTTGGCGTCTGTTGTCCATCAAATCCATAAGGAATGTAAAGCACAAGATTTTTGATGCATCACTTTTGATAGCCGTGGCGAGCCTTTTTTACGATTGGGCCCTTGTTTTTTTGCTCTTGGTCTTTGTGGTCATCAATTTATATGACCGGAAAACGTTCAAGAATTGGCTAGTGCCCATGGTGGGGGTGGCCACCATCTTTATCCTGACTTTCACCATTTTGAAGGTGAACGGTTCCTTGGATTTTTTCCGGGAACACTATAAGTTTTCATTGGGGATTTTCAAAACGGATTCCTTTTCAGAGGTACTGAACGTCAAGGCCCTGATCTATATCCTTTTTGCTTTGGCGGTGGCTTTTGTGGTCTTCCTGAGGTTGCGGAACGTGGGAGGGGGCAAGCTGTTGCAACTGCGTGTCATTTTTTTGGCCTTTGTCTTGGGCGTGTTCATAACGCTGCTTACCCCAGCGGACGAATCGCCCGTGCTGATCACCTTTTTTCCCGCCTCCGTCTTTATGGCCAATTATTTTGAGGCAATCAAGAAGGCCAAACACCGAGAGGCCATACTCATCATCTGCACGGTTTTGTCACTCTTGCTTTTTGTGCTCCAGATGAATCATTAATCCATAAAGCAATATCTTTGCCCAAAATGATGCATCATGTTCAGTGATTTTGCCTTTGGGATCTTCCAGAAAAGTATTGACACCTACCACATCAAGGACGACGTGTACCAGGAATTCACGAACCCTTATCCAAAGGATAAGATAGAACACCTGCTGTACCGAAAAAACTGGATAGACACCGTACAGTGGCATTATGAGGACATCATCCGTGACCCGGAAATCGATCCTGTGGATGCATTGGACCTGAAACGCAAAATAGACGCCAGCAATCAGGACCGGACCGATCTTGTAGAATACATCGACAGCTACTTTTTGAACAAATACCAATCGGTACAACCCAAAGAAACAGCCACCATCAATACCGAAAGCCCCGCTTGGGCCATTGATAGGCTTTCCATTTTGGCCCTGAAGATCTATCACATGCAAGAAGAGGTGAACCGCACCGATGCCTCACCTGAACACATCCAAAAATGTGCGGATAAATTGGCCATACTGTTGGAACAGAAAAAGGACCTTTCAGCTGCCATTGACCAATTATTGGCCGATATCGAAACGGGAAACAAGTACATGAAGGTCTATAAACAGATGAAAATGTACAACGACGAAGAACTCAACCCAGTGCTCCGTGGACAAAAAGGGTAACATCACCCGGATTTTGTTGATTCGCTTGTCGGCCATGGGCGACGTGGCCATGACGGCCCCAATCATCAATGGTCTGACCCAAAAATACCCCCACCTCCACATCACCTTGCTCACCAAAAAACCCTTCATGCCCATTTTTGAGGGTTTGGAAAGGGTCAATGTGCTGGAGGCCGATGTAAAAAAACGCCATAAGGGGCTGATAGGACTCTGGCGGCTGCACCAAGAATTGAAACCGTTGCAGTTCGATGCCGTGGCCGACCTTCACAATGTGTTACGGAGCAGGATACTGAAAAAGTACTTCGCCTTGGAAGGGATCCCTTTTGTGCAGATCGACAAGGGCAGGAGGGAAAAAAAGGCCTTGACCCGAAACCGGAACAAGATTTTCCAACAACTAAAAACAACCCACGAACGCTATGCCAATGTTTTGGCCCAATTGGGTTTTCCCATCCACCTTTCCGAGATCAAACCCTTACCGCGATTGCCACTTTCAGAAAAAGTATTGGGGTTGGTCGCTCAGGACACCAAAAAATGGGTCGGCGTGGCACCCTTTGCGGCCCATGAGGGCAAAATGTACCCTTTGTCACTGATGGAAAAGGTCATCACGGAACTCAACAATACCAATAAGTATAAAATATTGCTTTTTGGAGGCGGCGTGAAAGAAGTAGAAATGCTGGAGCGTCTCTCCAAATCCTACCAAAATGCGCTCTGCATGGCAGGCAAACTGAATTTATCGGAGGAATTGGAATTGATATCCAATTTAGATGTTATGCTCTCCATGGACAGTGGCAATGCCCATTTGGCGGCCAATTATGGCATCCCTGTGGTCACGCTCTGGGGGGTCACACACCCTTTTGCAGGTTTCTATCCCTTTGCCCAACCCATGGAAAATGCATTGTTGGCCGACAGGGAGAAATATCCATTGATTCCCACCTCGGTATATGGGAACAAAATGCCCAAAGGCTACGAGTCGGTCATGGAAACTATTCCGCCACAACAAGTTGTGGACAAACTGTTGACGATTTTAGAGGCTTAGGCCGCAACGTGATGTGCGGCAATGGAGTTAAAGTATTGCTTCAACTGTTGGATGTACTGGTACCTCAACTGCTTGTTGGAACTGTCCATCAGCAGCGAACGCATGCCCAGATAGGAAGCGATGATATAAGTGGCGACCCCTTCACAGTCCACATGGCGGGCAATATGGCCGTCCAATTTCCCTTTTTTCAATAAAGAGACCAGATTGACCTCCCAAACATTGATGATTTCCTTAAGCTGACTGCTGATCTCTTCGTTCCGCTTGTTGAACTCGGTCAAAAAATCGTTCAGCATGAACCCATAGGCCATTTCGTTCTTCTTTCCAGGGTCGAGGGCGTTCTCCAAACTCTCGATGATGACCGGCAATGGGTTTTCGTTGGTGTTGAGGGGCTCTATCAGCAAGGCATATACCTTTTGCACGATGAGGTTCTGTACAATATTGATGAAATAGTCTTCCTTCGACTTGAAGTGATGGTAAAAAGCGCCCTTGGAGAGGGAGAGCTCGTTCAGAATATCGTCCAGACTGGTGTTGTAATAGCCTTTGGCGTGGAAGATTTCAAGGCCTTTTCCACAGAGGCGGTGCATGGTTTCTCTTCGTTTGAGGGTCATTTCCATAAGACTTGGGTTTGGACGGTTGGATCTGTAACAAAGATTCCAAGGAAAACGACCAACCCAAAGAATTAAGGACGTAGCGGCACGAAAAATCGGTAAAATGTTGGAAGATCGACCAATTACCACCCAACCCCAAAAACAAACCGACTTGTGGGTCGGTTCAAGGGATGTTTTCTTGGTCAAAAAGATGCGCAAAATGCATTTATACGAAAGAGAAATTATTTTCACAACCAACAATGGTAAGGTAATAGGCCAACAGGGGAGGGCATGATAAAATTCTAAACACTTTGCACATTGCGGGTTATGTCAAATATCTTAACTTCCCATATCCGTTTTGGATGATACAAACCCAGATCACATAAAAAACAAACTATGAAAAGAACAAGCTTGCTATTTTCCGTGTTGATGGGCATTTCCCTTTTTTCCTGTTCCGATGATCCATCAACCGAAAACCCAGGGACTGAAGTGCCAAGGTTGAACATCACGTTTATCATGGACGCCGATGCAGGGCGTCTGGACAATTTGGGCAATCCAGCCTCCGTTCCCGAAGGAAATGCTGCCCAAAGCCCCGATTTTAACGTTTTGGGATTGCACTTCATTGGCTTATATGCCGATCAATTTACACCTTATGATGAAGGCGTCACCATTGTTTCCACAGCAACAACGGGAAGCGGTGGAGCACTGGCGATTGATTTTGATAGCGAGGTGTTTTTCAACGAAGAGATCAATACCCTAAGCGTTCCTTTGAGCCATGTTACCGCAGGCACCTATGAATACTTTAGGGCTTCGGTTGGCTATCAGAAGTACAAGATTGTATATAATTTGGAAGGAGCGGAGACCGAGATTCCCGATTGGCCGGAAGGGGTGGACGATAATATTGATGTGGACGGTTTTGTGGCCTCCTTTTTGGGGTACAATACCTACATCGGCAGCTACGTTATCGAGGACCAGACCGTTTCGGTGAACGGGAACAAGGCCCAAGGGTATTTTGGATTGGAGACCAAAGGAAACATTCAAGGGTTTGCGTTTATCCAATTGACCCAAGGAAACGCCCCTCAAACCACAGTGCCCAACCCGATCAGCGACACCTCTCCGGTCCCTGAAGGTTCGTGCGTGGTCACGGGACAATTTCCATCGGCTTTGGTGATACCTGCCAATGCAACCGAGGACATCAATATTGAAGTGGTCATTTCCATCAACAACAGTTTTGAATGGGAAGATGGCAATGGCAACGGCAAATTTGAACCGTTATTGGGCGAAACTGTCGTGGACATGGGCACAAGAGGGGTCTTCCCTTCCGAGGTGGACTAAGTCACCGTTCCCTGGCAACTATTGTCCAATTCCAAAAACAAATCGATTTCTGGGTTGGTCAAATGAAAGGTAGGATTCGTTGAAGAATCGTTTTATTAGTTCGTTGTAAATCAATTAAATACTTATTTTCCTTTGATTTTTTTCAAAATAAATTTGCGAAACTGAATGGTTGCGCATAAATTAGCAACCGATTAGTTTCGTATTTAAAAGATTAGGATGAGGAGAGACATTTTTCAGGCTATTGCTGACCCCACAAGACGCTCCATAATTACGTTGATCGCGGTGCATGCCATGACGCCCAATGCCCTGGCGGAAAATTTCAATATCACTAGACAAGCAGTTTCCAAACACTTGCGCATCTTGTCCGAATGTGAACTGGTGAAGCAGGAACAGCAAGGCCGGGAAATTTATTACTCGCTTGAAATTGAAAAAATGAGGGAGGTGGATCTATGGCTGGAGCAGTTTAGAAAGATTTGGGAAACCAAGTTCAATCAGCTAGACCAAGTATTGTTAACCATGAAAAAAGATAAAAAATGAGCAATAAATTGAAATTTGATTTTACCGTGGACAAAGCAGCAAAAACGGTTTATATCACAAGGGAATTCGACGCAGGACTGGATTTGGTCTGGGATGCCTTTACCAAGGCCGAATTGTTGGACCAATGGGTGGCGCCGGCCCCGTTCAAGGCAAGGACCAAATACATGGATTTTGAAGTAGGCGGAAAAAGGTTTTATGCCATGGTAAGCCCAGAGGGGCATGAGGGTTGGATACTTCAAGAGTACAGGTCCATCACCCCAAAAACCAATTTCAAACTGTACAATGTCTTTGCGGACAAGGATGAAAATCCTGCTCCCACCGGCTCAGATTGGGATTATACCTTCAGTGAAGAAGAAGGGATCACCACGGTAAGCATCGCCATATATAATGAATCGCTGGAGCGAATGGAGAAAATGATCGAAATGGGCTTCATTGAAGGATATAAGGCTACCGTGAAGAATTTGGAACAGCTATTGAGCACAATGAAATAAACTAGGCCACCGTCCCCTGACAACTACTCCCTGCACCGGCCGTACAGCCATAGCAGTGTTGGGAAATCACAATGTTTCGGTCGTTGAGGACATCCTCATTGTAATCCTTGATGTGCTTCACCTTACTGGCGACCTTTAGGTCGAGCATCTGGTTGAAGTCGCAATCGTACAGCCAACCGTCCCAACTCACGGAAATGGTATTGGTGCACATCACTTTTTCCACCGCAGCGGGGTTATAGGCCTCCACCAGGGCATACATATAGTCCTCATAGTTGTCCGACGCGATGAGATAGTCCAAAAAGCGGGAAATGGGCAGGTTGGTGATGGCAAAAAGGTTGTGGAACTCGATGCCGAAATCGGCTTTCAACGCTTTTTTGAAATCACGTTCCATGGCCGACTGGTCCGAAGGCAAAAACGCCCCCGAAGGGTTGTAGACCAGATCCAGGCGCAGGTCGCTGTCCGGCATTCCATAGCCCACCTCGTTCAGCTTTTGCAATGCCTGAATGGACTTGTCAAAGACCCCATCGCCCCGTTGCTTGTCGGTCTTGCCCTTGGTGTAATGTGGCATGGAGGAAACCACGTGTACATTGTGTTTTTTGAAAAACTCGGGCAAATCGTGGTATTTTTTGTTCGCCAAGATGATGGTCAGGTTGGAACGGACGATGAAATCCTTGATCCCTGCTTTGGAAGCTTCTTCCACGAACCACCTGAAGTCGGGGTTCATTTCGGGTGCGCCACCGGTGAGGTCCAAGGTGTGTGCCCCTGTATTTCGGATGACCTCCAAACAGAGCTCCATGGTGTCCCGGGTCATGATCTCCTTCCGGTCTGGACCGGCATCCACATGGCAGTGCTCACAGACCTGGTTGCACATATACCCGACATTGATCTGCAGGACCTCCAATTTCTTTGGCTTTAACGGAAACTGGCCTGTTTGGGCAATTTTATCCTTGAAATAGGGGAGTTCCCCATCGGCAAAGAGCCCCCCGTTCAGGATATCCATTTGCCTTTGGGTGTCCGCCAATTCATTATGGCGTGCCTTCAAGGATTTTTTTGCAGCGTTCTTTATGTCGGTCAATATGCTTTGTCCCATTCCTTAATCTCTATAATCGCAGTGAAAGCTTTGATTTTTCACCTAACGTATGGTTTTATATATCTACTGTCCAATATCTAATAGCGCAGCGGTCTAGTATCTAACAGCAAAGTGGTCTAAAGTTACATGGAAAGCTTATTGTACTTGTTCATCATCATCACCCCATGTACCAAAGTGGCCCCACTTTCTATGGCAGCCCCGGCATGCACGGCCTCCATCATTTCTTCCTTGGTGATGCCCCGTTGCAATCCGTCCTTGGTATAGGCATCAATGCAATACGGACATTTCACCACGTGGGCCACAGCCAGGGCGATCAAGGATTTTTCACGGGCACTCAAGGCCCCTTCCTCAAACACCTTTCCGTAGTAGTCAAAGAATTTTGTTCCGAGCTCTTCGCTCCATTCCGTAATGTTCCCAAATTTTCGCAGATCGGCGGGGTCGTAATAAGAATCGGCCATGATTTTTCTATTTAAACGGTTATATTTTATTGATGAACCTAAACATACAACAATTATCACTATCGATTTTGGTCGAAATGGGACAAGCCAGATTACAGTTTTGGGCACCGAAACCAAGATTTAACATTCAGACCACCGAGTCGGTTTTGAAAATGAGAAGGTTAGAAAAAGGCAGATGAGATGAAGAAATTTTCGGCAACAGGCCCAAAAAATAATCGGAACCCCAAAAAGCAGACCCGAGGGTCGGTAAATGGTTTCCCAGAAAAAGGAAAGGGCAGCAGTTGCCACCCTTTCCGTTCTAACCAAAAACCAAAAAAACTACTTTGCAGAAGGTAGCACAACGGTATCGATCACATGGATGACCCCATTGGATTGGTTCACATCGGCAATGGTCACCGATGCAACATTTCCGGCACCATCTTTTATTTTAATGGAGTTGCCATCCATCATAGCAGTAAGGGTGTCCCCGTTTACGGTGGTAAGTTTGGTCATTCCCTTTCCTTTTTTGATCCAACGTTTCAAATCTTTGGAGCCGTATTTCCCGGCCACTACGTGATAGGTGAGCACACCTTGCAACATTGCTTTGTTCTCTGGCTTCAACAGCGTTTCCACTGTTCCTTCGGGCAGTTTGGCAAAAGCATCGTTGGTGGGGGCGAACACGGTAAAAGGCCCCTCGCCCTGTAGGGTTTCCACCAAATCAGCAGCTTTTACAGCTGCGACCAAAGTGGTGTGGTCCTTGGAGTTCACGGCATTGGAAACAATGTCCTTATTGGGGTACATTGCGGCTCCCCCGACCATTTTGGTCTGTGAGATTCCCGTTGCGGAAACCATAAAGGCCATCAATGAAGATACAAGTGTCAAAGTTTTTAAAGATTTCATGTGATTCTATTTTTAGTTTATACCAACACTTACGGAGTTTTTGCGGGAGGGGTTTGGTAATTGGGAAAGATTGATGATTATTTAATCGAAATACCTTTGAGGGACAACCTCGGCAAGGGCGCAATGACTTAACTTTGATGATTAATTTTGAAAACCTAAAATGCTTCAAGGCAAAACCATAGGGTTGGTCCTGTCCGGGGGAGGTATCCGGGGCATGGCACACATTGGGCTCATCAAGGCCATGCGGGAGCATGGCATAGAGGCCGGAATGGTTGCGGGCACAAGTATCGGGGCCCTTGTGGGGGCGCTCTACGCCAACGGCAACTCTGCGGAGAGCATGCTCAATTTTTTTCGGGAGACCCCATTGTTCCAGTACAGTTTTTTTGCCATCAACAAACCGGGTTTTATCGACACGGAGCGCTATATCAACATTTTCAAGGTGTTCTTTCCACAGGATGCCTTTGAGGGATTGAAAAAACCCTTGTTTGTAGTGGCCACAGATCTGTTGAGCGGATATGAGAAGGTCTTTCACGAAGGGGAGTTGATCAGACCCCTATTGGCCTCTGCAGCATTGCCACCTGTTTTTAGCCCAGTGGACATTGGGGGCATCCTTTATGCCGATGGAGGCATCATGAACAATTTTCCAAAGGAATATCTGGAGGACCGCATGGAGTTCATCATTGGGAGCAATGTGTCTATCACCGTGCCCTTGCAGAAGAAGGACCTGAAGAACTCCTTACAATTGGCGAGCAGGGTCACCAGTTTGATGATCCATGCATCGAACAAGGAAAAACTGCACGAGTGCAATCTCTTCATTGAGCCAGCGGAACTGGAAAAAATCGGTGTATTGGACAAAAAAGGAATCGAGAATGCCTACCGCATCGGGTATGAGCACGGTAGTAGGGCCATTGAAAAAATGCTCAAAAGTCAGACATCGTCATAATCCACCTTTAAGGTGGGGGTCAGGGGATGCGCCTGGCAGGTCAAAATAAGCCCTTCCGCTATTTCACTATCGGTCAAGATCTGGTTTTTGGCCATTTCGGCCTTGCCTTCCTTGATCCTGGCGATGCAACTGCTACAGACCCCGCCCTGACAAGAGTAGGGGGCATCTATATCTTCCTTGAGCACAACGTCCAATACCCGGTGTTTCCTATCCATGATAAAGGAGAAGGTCTCATCGTCCAATACCACTTCCACCTTGGTCATGCCCTCGAGGACTTCGGCAAGGGTATCTTCGCTGTCGTCGCTGGTGAAGAGTTCAAAATGGATCTTGTCCTCAGCAATGCCATTGCCTTTTAGGGTATCGGAGACCAAATGGATCATATCCTCCGGTCCGCAAAGGTAAAAGCCATCAAATGAGGTTTCCTTGAACTTATTTTTCAGCACAAAATTGACCGTGGACTTTTCTATCCGACCAAAAAGGGCGTCGTCTTCATGGGATCTACTGTAGACATACTGCACAAAAAATCGATTGGTATATTTGTTTTTAAGTTCCTGTATTTCTTTGAAATACATGGTCTCTTCTGGCGACTGGTTGCCAAAGACGAGCACAAAGAGGCTTGCCGGATCGCTGCCCAACAAGGTCTGGGCGATGCTCATGATGGGGGTTATGCCACTTCCGGCAGCAAAGGCCGCAATGTTTTTGGGGCCGTTCGGTTCAAAAAGGAACCTTCCATCTGGCAGCATGACTTCCAAGGTGTCACCGGCCTTCAATTTTTCATTGGCGAACACAGAAAATGTACCGCCCGGCATTTTTTTGATACCCACGGTCATTTTTCCCGAAGAAGGCGAGGACGAAATGGAATAGGCCCTGCGCAGTTCCTGCCCGCCCACCGTATGTTTGATGGTGATGTATTGCCCTGCTTTGAAGGCATAGGCACTTTTCAGTTGTTCTGGAATTTCGAAAGTAAGGGCCACGGCATTTGGGGTCAACTTATCCACCGAGGCCAATTTTAAAGCATGAAAATCGCTCATCTACACAAAATTTGGTGCAAAATTAAGCATTCAACCTCTTTTTGACCTTAAATTTTAGAAAAAGGATGGGTTTTGTAACAAATCCAATAATTTAGATACTTACTAAAAAAATGACTGACCATGTTCAAACACTTTATGGGTCTCCAATGGAAATCCTTTTA
Source organism: Flagellimonas hadalis (assembly GCF_007785775.2). Classification (GTDB taxonomy): domain Bacteria; phylum Bacteroidota; class Bacteroidia; order Flavobacteriales; family Flavobacteriaceae; genus Flagellimonas; species Flagellimonas hadalis. The sequence goes on along the minus strand of NZ_VNIK02000005.1, from coordinate 93,267 downwards.
CCGCTCGGCAAGTTTTAAGACCGAGATCTGGTTCAAGATTTTGATGGCCCTCGGAGCCCTTTATTTTATCGTTGTCTTTTTGGGACTGGGTTTTGGTGCCTATTTTATGATCGAAGAGGCCGGCTGGGGCGATCCGCTTCGGGTGGTGAACCGTTTTATGGTGTATTACCTCACCTTTGACCTCGTCTTTAGGTATATGCTCCAAAAAATGCCGGTCACCAACATCAAGCCCTTGCTTTATCTGCCCTTCAAGAAAAGCCAGGTGGTGAACTTTTCATTGGGAAAAACAGTGGTATCGTTCTTCAACTGGTCCCATGCGTTCTTTTTTATCCCGTTCAGCGTGGTGCTGCTCACCAAGGACTATCCATTTGCCCAGGTCGTGGGGTGGCATTTGGCAATGATGGCAATCATCTACTGCAACAATTTCATCAATGTGATGGTGAACAACAAGGATACGGTATTCTACATCTTTGCCGGAGTGATCATATTGGCAGGGGTTTCCCAATATTACGAATGGTTCGACATTACGCTGTATGCCCAGCCCATTTTTGATTATTTCTACGATATGCCGTGGACGGCGATCGTTCCTTGGGTCTTGTTGTTGGGCCTCTATTTTTTGGCCTTTGGCTATTTCAAAAAACACATGTATTTGGATGGGGGCCTTGCCAAAAAACATACAGAGGTCCGTACCGAAAACCTGGATTGGCTGAACCGATTCGGCAATCTGGGCACTTTTTTGAAGAACGACATCAAGCTCATCAAAAGGAACAAGCGGTCCAGGACGGCCGTACTTACCGGCTTCTTCTTTATTTTTTACGGACTGCTCTTTTTCACCGGGGCCATTGAGGCCTATGACGGTCCTTTCTGGAAGATCTTCGCCGGCATTTTTGTCACGGGCGGGTTTCTGTTCAGCTTTGGCCAATATGTGCCCAGTTGGGACAGCAGCTACTACCCTTTGATGATGAGCCAGAACATCAAGTACAGGGAATATCTTTCTTCCAAATGGTACCTGATCATCATAGCCACGGTCATTTCCACCATTTTGGCCACATTTTATGTGTATTTTGGATGGGAGGCCTATGCGGCGGTTCTGGTAGGAGCCATTTATAATATCGGGATCAACAGCTATTTGGTGCTTTGGGGCGGGGCCTATGTGAAGACACCCATCGAGCTCACCTCCAATAAAAAGGCATTCGGGGACAAACAGGCCTTCAATGCCAAGACCCTTTTGCTGACCTTGCCCAAACTCTTGCTGCCCATGGTGATCTACGCCATCGGCCATTTCTTGATCAGCCCCTTGGCAGGCTATCTCTTTGTGGCCGCTTTTGGACTGATGGGATTTGTGTTCAAGGAACGGGCGTTCAAAATGATAGAGGGCATCTATAAAAAGGAGAAATACAAGACATTGTTGGCATACAAACAGAAATAACCAATCACTATAAAGAAATCTCATGATCACAGTACATAATTTGACAAAGGCATACAACTCGAACACCGTTTTGAACATCGGTCATTTGGAAATCCCAAAAGGACAAAGTTTTGGTCTGGTAGGGAACAACGGGGCAGGGAAGACCACACTGTTCAGCCTGTTGTTGGATTTGATCCAGCCCAGTTCGGGACATATCATCAACAATGAAGTGCAGGTGGACCAGAGCGAGGAATGGAAACCGTTCACTTCCGCTTTTATCGACGAATCCTTTTTAATCGGTTACCTAACTCCGGAGGAATATTTTTACTTTATCGGGGAACTCCGCGGACGGAACAAGGCCGATGTGGATGCCCTCCTGGCCAATTATGCGGATTTTTTCCACGGCGAGATCTTGGGGCAAAAGAAATATTTGCGGGACCTTTCCAAAGGAAACCAGAAAAAAGTGGGCATTGTGGCCAGCTTTATCGGCAACCCAGAGGTGGTGATCTTGGACGAGCCCTTTGCCAACTTGGACCCCACTACACAGATTCGATTGAAAGGGATCATCAAGGATCTTGCGGCCAAGGAAGGGGTAACGGTGCTGGTGTCCAGTCATGATCTGATCCATGTTACCGAAGTGTGCGAGCGCATTGTGGTGCTCAACAAGGGTGAGGTGGTGAAGGACATCCACACCTCCGCCGAGACCTTGAAGGAACTGGAAGCCTTCTTTGCGGGGTCATCGTACCAACCGCAATAAGCCGCTAAAAGACCCGTAGAAGAATTCCGGCATTTTATCGATGAGCCTTATAATAATCCACGCTTTTTTGAGTTAAGGTTATCACAAGACCAGCGATAATTTTGAATCTTCGTCACACACTTATCATTGCCACAATTGCGGGGGGACTCACTTTTAGTGCCTGTTCCACCCAAAAGGACAAGTTTGTCAACCGAAATTGGCATGCGCTGAACACCAAGTACAACACCTTGTACAATGGCAATATCGCCTTTGAAAAAGGGCGGGAGGAACTCAATGCCAGTTACCGGGACGATTATTGGGAGATCCTTCCCGTGGAACGCCTGCAAGTGACCGAGGAGATCAAGCTGGATTCCGAGGACAACAATCCCAACTTCATCATTGCGGAGGAAAAGGCCACCAAGGCCATCCAAAAGCATAGCATGGACATCAAGGATGAGGAGCGGAACCCTCAAACCGACGAGGCTTTCCTTCTTTTGGGCAAATCCCGCTACTTTGACCAGCGGTACATCCCGGCCTTGGAAGCGTTCAACTATATTTTGAGAAAATACACGGAGAGTGACAAGCTCAACGAGGCCACCATTTGGCGCGAAAAGACCAACATGCGTCTGGACAATCCCGAAGTGGCCATCAAGAATTTGAAGCGGTTGTTCAAGTACGAGGAACTGAAAGATCAGGAATATGCCGATGCCAATGCCGTGCTGGCCCAATGCTACATCAACCTGAATGCTCCGGACACGGCCATCCAAAAATTGAAAATATCACAGGCCTATACCAAAAAGAACCCAGAAAAAGGGAGGTACCTCTTCATCATTGGACAACTTTACGACCAATTGGGATATCGGGACAGTGCCAACTACGCCTATGACAAGGTCATTGCCCTGAACAGGAAATCGCCAAGGGTCTATATGATCAATGCCCACCTCAAAAAAATACAGAACACGGAGCTTACCGATACCAATAGCGAAGCACTGCTGGAATACCTGACCGATTTGGAAGAAAACCGGGAAAACCGACCATTTTTGGACAAGATCTACCGGGAAGTGGCCCAATATCACTTGGCGAACGGCTCCGACAGCTTGGCCTTGGCCTATTACAACAAATCGTTGCGGGCCACACAGGGCGAGCGCAAACTGAATGCCATGAACTATCAAAGTTTGGCGGACTATTATTTTGACCAAGATGAGTACAAGGTTTCCGGAGCATACTATGACAGTACCTTGACCAACCTGGCCGAAAACACCAGACAGCACCGTAATATCAAAAAGAAATTGGACAACCTCGAGGATGTGATCAAGTACGAGGACATCGTTCAGCATGCCGACAGTGTCATAACCCTCTATCAAATGCCCGAGGCCAAGCGCAAGACCTATTTTGAGGAACATATTGCCGAGCTCAAACGAAAAGAAGAAGAAGCTGCCGAGAAAGAATTGAAGCGTACCGAGGCCGGCTTTGCCACGTTTGCGAAGAGCAAGGGAGGAAGGGAGAACCAAGGCAAGTTCTATTTCTACAACATCACCAGTTTGGGGTATGGCAAAAACGACTTCAAGACCCGTTGGGGCGAACGTACCTTGGAAGACGACTGGCGATGGAGCAACAAATCCAGGACCTTGGTTTCCGAGGCCACTGGGGAAGAGATTGTTCAGAACGGTGCGGCCAATACTATGGATGGGGACCAAAAGTTTTCTGTGGAGTACTACCTGTCCCAAATCCCGACCGACATCACCGTGATCGACAGCCTGAAGACCGAGCGCAACTTCGCCAACTATCAACTGGGGCTGATCTACAAGGAAAAGTTCAGGGACAATCTGCTCGCAGCGGCCAAGCTGGAGCGTGTGCTGGCCTCAAATCCCGAAGAGCGGTTGATTTTACCATCAAAATACAACCTCTACAAGATCTATGAGGAATCAGGGAGCCCGTTGGCCCAGAACATGAAGCAGGACATCATCACGAACCATCCTGACACCCGTTATGCCGAGATTCTTTTGAACCCACAAGCCGTTCTTGAAGGTAATACCGACAGCCCAGATGCCCGCTATGCCGCTTTGTACAAACTGTATGAGGACCAAGAGTTTCTTCAAGTGATTACCCAGTCTGAGGGCTATATTGGCCAATTCACGGGAGACCCCATCGTGCCCAAGTTCGAAATGTTGAAGGCCAACGCCATTGGACGTCTCCAAGGTTTTGAACCCTTCAAGGAAGCATTGAACTATGTCGCACTCACCTATCCCAACAATCCCGAAGGGAAAAAGGCGGAACAAATGGTGGAAGAGCAGTTGCCCAAGCTGGAGACCAAGGAGTTTTCGCCCGAAACCGGGTCAACGGGAACAGGAAACTGGAAAGTGGTGTTCCCTTTCAAGATCAGGGACAACGAAAAGGCACTGGCCCTAAAAAACCGTTTGGAGGAAGCTATCAAGGAACTCAACTACAAGAACGTGGTTTCCAAGGACATCTATAATCTGGAAGGTGAGTTTGTGGTGGTGCATGGTTTTAGGTCGAAGGACTTTGCCCTGGGCTTTGCGGAACTCATAAAAAACAATAAGGACTACCGCATTAAAGATGAGAATTTCGTAGTTTTATCGGACAACTATAAAATTATACAGGTCCATAAGAACTTAGAATCATACAAAGCACAATTTTAAACCCCAAAACCTAGAACACAATGTTTTCTGACAACAAAAAACCAAGGCCTATGACTGAATTTGGCGGACAGCCCAACCGAATTGAAAAGAACACGAAGATCAAGGGCGATATTACCTCCGAGGCCGATTTCCGAATCGATGGCAAACTCGAAGGCAACGTAAAGACCTCAGGAAAAGTGGTTATCGGAAAGGATGGCTATATCAACGGAAAAGTGGAATGCGTGAATGCCGATATCGAAGGGAAGTTCAACGGTGAACTTTTGGTAAAGGACCTGCTTTCCCTGAAAGCATCAGCCATCATAGAGGGCACGGTGAGTGTGGCCAAACTGTCCGTGGAACCGGGAGCTACTTTTAATGCGTCCTGTGTAATGGGCAAAGGGGCACCGGTGACCACGGCATCGCCCAAACTGGAGACCGCAAAGAGCAATGAACCAGCAAAAGCCTCCTAACAAGAAAAGAGAAGCTTTACATACCGCCGCCCGTTTGTCCGGACTTGCCATACAAATGGGCGCTACCATCTATCTGGGCAACCTTTTGGGTTCATGGCTCGAAAAAAAATATAACTTTTCCGCAGCAGAGGAACTTGTTACCTTTGCTGCCATAATCGTGGCCATATACTTAATGATAAGACAGGCCATTCAATCCAATAAATGAAAGGAAAAGTAGTGGTGTGGCACGCCATGATTACTGTGGCAGCCTTTATATTGGCCTACGTTATTCATACAGTGACAATTGCGGATGGATTCCACCCCAAAAAAGACATTCTGTTTTCTGTTTATACATTCCATTTAGTGTTCAGTCTGGTGGTGATCATTGCCTTTCAATTGCTGTCAGCCAGAAAGAAAGCAAAAGATCAACTGGGGTTTATCTATTTGGCAGTGATGGCGGCCAAACTGGCGTTGTTCATGGTAGTGTTTTCCAGTTATTTTTTTGGCGAGAGTACCACAACTACAGTTTCCCATGGTAATTTTTTGGTGCCCGTATTTTTGGGCCTGGCATGCGAAGTGACCTTTTTGGCCAAAACTTTGAAGCACATGGAATGAAAAATTGAAAAAAAGTCGTTTTTTAGCAATTTAGTACTACCTTTGCGCCGAATTTGACGAACGGATAATTTCTACATGGCAATGCGGGTACTAAAAACGCCTTTTGTTTTAGCGACTACATTATTTATTTTGTTGTTTTCCAATGGGATAAACGCAAAATCCCAAGAGGACAAAAAAGAAGGTGCCGTGAACACCAAGGAAGAAGTGGAGGAGTACATCCTTCACCACATCAAGGACTCACATGACTTCCACCTGTTTTCCTATACAAACTCGGAAGGAGAGAGGAAACACATCGGGTTCCCGCTTCCAGTGATCGTATGGTCAAGTGAAGGGCTTGTTACCTTCATGTCGTCCAAATTCCACCACGATGATTCTGGGCACCACATCGTAGAAGCCAGCGGAACACGATTTGCAAAACTCCACGGTAAGATATATGAACTCCAGCCAGGAGCGGAAAGCATCACCTTTGATGAAGAACACCATGCCACCAACGCCACCAAAGTGTTGGATTTTTCAATCACTAAAAGTGTTTTGGGAATCGTGCTGGTGGGATTGTTGATGCTTTTGCTGTTCGGCTCGTTGGCAAAGCAGTACAAGAGCAAAAAAGTACCGACTGGTTTTGGTCGTGTACTGGAGCCTTTGGTCATTTATGTCCGTGATGAGATAGCGAAACCCAATATTGGAGATAAAAAATACCGTCAGTTCACAGGTTACTTGTTGACAGTGTTCTTTTTTATATGGATACTCAATCTATTGGGATTGACGCCGCTAGGGTTCAACGTGACAGGACAGTTGGCCGTGACCGCCGCTCTTGCCATTTTCACGTTGATCATCTATACCGTGAAAGGAAATAAGGATTACTGGCAGCACATGCTGTGGATGCCGGGCGTTCCGGTTTTGATCCGTCCTGTTCTTGCCGTTATTGAACTGGCCGGGGCATTTTTGATCAAGCCCTTTTCCCTTTTGGTCCGATTGTTCGCGAACATATCCGCAGGACACATTGTGGTAATGAGCTTGATAGCCATTCTTATAACCATGAAAGCCGAAATGGGGGTTGTGGGATCGTCCCTTCTTTCCTTTGTGCTTTCGTTGTTCATTACATTGATAGAAGTATTGGTTGCCTTCCTTCAGGCATATATTTTCACTATGCTGTCCGCTTTGTTCATAGGTATGGCGGTCGCGGAACATGACCATCACCATGAGCATGACGAACATGGCCATGACAAGGTGGATGCTGAGGATGTAAGGGGTAACTATATTTAACCTGAGTTTATTTTTAACTATATAAATTTAATTGTATGACAGTTCCAAATTTAGTAGGTGCAGGATTGATTGTGATCGGTGCCGGTATCGGATTAGGTAAGATCGGTGGTAGTGCAATGGAAGGTATTGCACGTCAGCCAGAAGCTACTGGAAAGATCCAGACCGCGATGATCATTATCGCAGCACTATTGGAAGGTTTGGCGTTTGGTGCACTTTTCCTAGGAAAATAATCAAATTGCAAAACATTGTCCGCCGATATATGACGGTTGGTCATATGTCGGCGGTATTTAAAAATTTATAGTTATGGAACAATTACTAAATGATTTTTCGCCAGGGCTGTTTTTTATGCAGACCCTTATTCTTCTTGTGCTCATTTTTATCTTGGTAAAATTTGCATGGAAGCCCATCTTGAATTCCCTCAACGAAAGAGAGCAAGGCATACAAGATGCCCTTGACGCCGCCGAGGCCGCCAAAAAGGAAATGCAGAATGTGACCGCCGACAGCGAAAAACTGTTGAAAGAAGCAAGAGCGGAAAGGGATGTCCTTTTGAAAGAGGCCAGGGAGATCAAGGAAAGCATTATTTCCGAAGCCAAGGAGCAGGCCAATGCCGAAGGTGACAAGATCATCAAGCAGGCACAGGCTGCCATCGAAAGTGAAAAGAAAGCTGCAGTTGCCGAAATCAAGGCACAAGTGGCCAATCTTTCCTTGGAAATCGCCGAAAAAGTCATCAAAGAAGAACTATCCAACAAAGACAAGCAACTTAAGTTGGTTGACGACATGTTGGGCGATATCAAACTGAACTAGGACTATGGACCAGAACAGGGCAGCCATACGTTACGCCAAGGCAACTTTGGATTTCGCAGTCGAGAAAAATGCGGCAGATGCCGTGGAAAAGGACATGCGTGACATTGCTGCCGTGATATCCGAGAGCGGGGAGCTACAGCAGGTTCTGGAAAGCCCCGTAGTGAAATCCGAGGTCAAGAAAAATGCCTTGTTGGAAATCTTCAAGGATTCCAATGAGATCACCAAAGGGTTGATCCAAACCTTGCTGGACAACAAAAGGATAGCAATGTTGCAGGAAGTGGCGTTTAAATACATCATCCTCAACGAGAAAAGGAAAGGTGAGGAAGTGGCATACGTTACAACGGCCGTTCCTTTAACCCCGGAACTGGAAAAAAAGATCCTTGCCGCGGTCACCAAGGCAACAGGCAACAAGGTCACCATCCAGAACAAGATCGACGAGAGCATCATAGGAGGTTTTGTCCTTCGGATGGGCGATACCCAATATGACGCCAGCATCGCCAACAAATTGAACGGTTTAAAAAGAGAATTTACAAATAGTCTATAAAAATGGCAGGAGTAAAAGCCGCTGAGGTTTCAGCAATTTTGAAAAAACAGTTATCAGGTTTCGAAGCTACGGCTTCCTTGAACGAAGTGGGCACCGTACTACAGGTAGGTGACGGTATTGCCCGTGTGTATGGACTTTCCAATGCCCAGTACGGGGAGTTGGTGGAGTTTGACGGAGGCATGCAGGGAATCGTTTTGAACCTGGAAGAGGACAACGTCGGTGTGGTACTGTTGGGCCCATCCAAAGAAATTATGGAAGGCACTACCGTGAAGAGGACCGAACGTATTGCATCCATCAATGTGGGGGAGGGTATCGTTGGCCGTGTTATAGACACTTTGGGGAAGCCTATCGACGGAAAAGGGCCCATCTCTGGCGAAACTTACGAAATGCCCTTGGAGCGCAAGGCCCCTGGAGTTATTTTTAGACAACCTGTAAACGAACCTTTGCAGACCGGTATCAAGGCCATCGATGCCATGATTCCTGTGGGAAGGGGACAAAGGGAGTTGGTGATCGGTGACAAACAGACCGGAAAGACCACGGTTTGTATCGATACCATCTTGAACCAGAAAGAATTTTACGATGCAGGTAAACCCGTTTACTGTATCTATGTGGCCGTAGGTCAGAAAGCATCCACTGTGGCCGCCATTGCCAAGACCTTGGAGGACAAAGGTGCTTTGGCCTATACCACCATCGTTGCCGCCAACGCTTCGGATCCTGCGCCAATGCAGGTATATGCTCCTTTCGCCGGTGCGGCCATTGGGGAATATTTTAGGGACACTGGGCGTCCTGCCTTGATCATCTATGATGACCTTTCAAAGCAAGCGGTTGCCTACCGTGAAGTATCCCTGTTGTTGAGAAGACCACCAGGACGTGAAGCATACCCTGGGGACGTTTTCTACTTGCACTCCAGATTGTTGGAGCGTGCTGCAAAAGTGATCGCGGATGATGAGATCGCGAAGAACATGAACGACCTTCCCGAGTCCTTGAAGTCCATCGTAAAAGGAGGGGGTTCATTGACCGCACTTCCCATCATCGAGACACAAGCAGGAGACGTTTCTGCCTATATCCCAACCAACGTGATCTCCATCACCGATGGTCAGATATTCTTGGAGCAGGATTTGTTCAACCAAGGTGTACGTCCAGCGATCAACGTGGGTATCTCCGTATCCCGTGTGGGTGGTTCGGCACAGATCAAGTCTATGAAAAAAGTAGCAGGTACCTTGAAATTGGACCAAGCCCAGTTCCGTGAATTGGAAGCTTTTGCCAAGTTCGGTTCCGATTTGGATGCCGCTACCTTGAATGTGATCGAAAAAGGACGTAGGAACGTGGAAATCTTGAAGCAAGGTCAGAACGATCCATTTACTGTGGAAGATCAGGTGGCCATTATCTTTGCAGGTTCCAAGAACTTGTTGCGTAATGTGCCTGTGGACAAGGTAAAAGAATTTGAAAAAGAGTATTTGGAGTTCTTGAATGCGAAGCATAGGGATGTTTTGGATGCCCTTAAAGCAGGTAAATTGACCGATGAGGTAACAGATACCTTGACTGCTGTTTGCAAAGATCTTTCTGAAAAATATAAAGGTTAAGAGTTCAGAGTGATGGGTTATGAGCAAACTGGAAAACAGCCCAATTAGAATCAAAAGTTTCGAGTTTGCTTGCAAGATTGTCCATTACTGTGATGAATTGAAAAACAAAAAGGATTTTGAGATAGCCTCTCAGCTTCTGAGGAGCGGCACCAGCATAGGGGCCAATGTCAGGGAAGCACAGAGAGGGGTTAGCACAAAGGACTTTAAGAATAAGTTTGGGATAGCTTTGAAGGAAGCTGATGAAACCAAGTACTGGCTTGAGATTTTAGAAGCAACCGGCAGAGAAGTTCCCATAGATTTGATGGATAAGTGTGAAGAGTTGATGCGAATCATTGTGGCAATTGTCAAGAACTCTTAACTCATCACTCATAACCCAGAATTGAGATAATATGGCGAATCTAAAGGAAATACGGAACAGGATATCATCCATCGGCTCAACGATGCAGATTACCAGCGCCATGAAAATGGTGTCTGCTGCAAAATTGAAAAAGGCCCAGGATGCCATCACGGCCATGCGCCCTTATTCGGACAAGCTTACCGAGCTTTTGCAAAGTTTGAGTGCCAGCTTGGACGGTGATGGAGGAAGTCAATTTGCGGACAACAGACCCGTGAACAAGGTATTGGTTGTGGCAATCACCTCCAACCGTGGACTGTGTGGCGCGTTCAATTCCAACATCATCAAACAGAGCAATAACTTGGTTTCCGGCAAATACGCAGGCAAGCAGGTCGATTTTGTGACCATCGGCAAGAAAGGAAACGATATTCTCCGCAAGAAAAACACCATAGTGGCCAACCACAGCAGCATCTATGATAATCTGACCTTTGATAATGTGGCTGAGATTGCTGAGTTTTTGATGGACCAGTTCACCAAGGGCAATTACGACAAGATCGAGTTGGTCTATAACAAGTTCAAGAACGCCGCTACCCAGTTGGTGATGACGGAACAGTTCCTTCCCATTGTAAGCATGGAAGGGGATGCATCCAAGGCGGCAGACTACATTTTTGAGCCATCCAAAGTGGAAATCGTAAAAGAACTGATCCCAAAATCGCTCAAGACCCAATTGTACAAGGCCATCAGGGATTCCTTTGCCAGCGAGCACGGTGCCCGTATGACCGCCATGCACAAAGCGACCGATAACGCCAAGGACCTAAGGAACCAGTTGAAGCTGACCTACAACAAGGCTAGACAGGCCGCCATCACCAATGAAATCCTCGAGATTGTGGGAGGTGCAGAGGCACTGAACAATTAGACCGAGTCAAAGCGAGGTCAAATTTCTCGCAGCAGCGAGGCATTGAACAACTAAGATTATTATATTACTGATAATGAAAGGCCACCGAAAGGGTGGCCTTTTTGTTTTTCTTGACATGGTGACTAACGGCTTTTGTGTAACTTGTGGCACCTAATCAAGGTTTTTAAAGAACACGCACCTATTGAACCCGCTAAAAAGGCTTTTTAAGCAGACGTTTATCTATGGCTTGGCCACTGTGATGCCGAGGGTCATTTCTTTCTTTCTGCTTCCCTTGTACACTGCTGTTTTTGAAAATGCGGCGGGCTATGGGCAGTACACCAACATCTATGCGTGGATCGCCATTTTCAATGTTTTTCTGGCCTATGGCATGGAAACCGCTTTTTTTCGTTTTTATCACAAAAGTGATGACAAGGGCAAGGTCGTTTCCACTTCGTTGGTATCCCTATTAACCACCTCTTTGTTGTTTTTGATTTTTGCGCTCTCCGTAAAACAATGGCTGGCGGACATGACCAACATCAATGCGGATTATATTGAGTTCACGACCTATATATTGGTGTTGGACGCTTTGGTGATAGTTCCCTTTGCTTTGCTCAGGGCCAATGAAAAACCGATGCTCTATGCGGTGTTGAAGACCGTCAACGTAGCCATAAACCTAGCATTTAATGTGTTCTTTTTGCTATGGCTGCCCAAACTGGTCCTGGAGGACGAAACAGGGCTCTTCACATCGATCTATAAAACGGATTGGGAGATTCACTATGTTTTGATCTCCAACGTGATTGCCAGCGGTTTTACCTTATTGATATTACTGCCCAAGTATTTTAGGACTAAATATATCTTCGATCTACCACTGTGGAAACAGATGATGAAATATGCTGGGCCTGTCATGGTGGCCGGTATCGCCTTCACCATCAATGAGGTGTTGGACAAGATTCTGCTGACCGAAATATTACCGCAGGGCATAGCAGAGTCCGAAGTGGGAAAATATGGGGCATGCTATAAATTGGCCTTGTTCATGACCTTGTTCGGGACCGCGTTCCGAATGGGCGTCGAACCTTTTTTCTTCAGCCATGCCAAGACCGAAAAACCACAGCGGACCTATGCCCAGATCGCCAATTATTTTGTGGTGTTGGGAAGTATCATCCTCTTGGGGGTCATTGCGTTCATCGACCCCTTGGGCAAACTGTTGTTGAACAACCCAGTATATTGGGAAGCCCTGGACGTGGTGCCCATCATCCTGTTGGGGAGTTTTTGTTTGGGCATTTACCATAACCTCTCCGTTTGGTACAAGGTGACCGATCAGACCAAGTTCGGGGCCTATATTTCATCCATTGGGGCACTCATCACCTTGGTCATCAACATTGCCTTTATACCCAAAATAGGATACATGGCCTCGGCACTGGCCACCTTGGCGGCCTACGGCAGCATGATGCTGTTGTCCTATTATTTCGGAAAAAAATATTACCCAGTCCCCTACAATATGCGGAAAATCGTGTTCTATCTTTCGGTTTCCATTGTGTTTTCAGTCCTTTCCTTCTATGTTTTTAATAGAAATTTAATAGGGGGCAGCATACTGTTTTTGCTATTTTTGGGGTTAGTGTATAAGATGGAAGGAGATCATTTAAAAAACATTTTTTTAAAGCGTGGAGATTAAGATCATCAACAAGTCGGGGCACGCATTGCCCCATTACGAAACCTTGGCATCGGCAGGAATGGACCTTAGGGCCAATTTGGAGGCCCCTATTGTCCTGAAACCTTTGGGGCGAGCAATTGTGCCCACAGGGATTTTTATGGAACTTCCTGTAGGCTATGAGGCACAGGTAAGACCCCGCAGTGGACTTGCGGCCAAGAAAGGGGTCACCGTACTCAATGCGCCAGGTACCATTGATGCCGATTATCGGGGAGAGGTAGGGGTGATCCTGGTCAATCTTTCCAATGAGGATTTTACGGTGGAAAATGGCGAGCGTGTGGCCCAAATGGTCATTGCCAAGCATGAAAGGTCAGAATGGGTCGAAGTGAAAACACTTTCGGATACCGATAGAGGCGCAGGTGGATTTGGGAGTACCGGTGTCAAATAAATTCCTGCGTAGGCAGGAATCTCATAGGGGACTGATACGAAGCGAGTAGTTTAAACACCCATCGTAGCCATGAAACTTTGGAATGTTATATAATGACCAACAAAGCAAACGAAGTGCTTTACATAGGTGTTACGGATAATCTTGAAGAAAGAGTGAAAGAACATAAGTTGAAAGTCTATCCAAGGTCATTTACCGCCAAATACAATTGTGATAAATTGGTCTATTTTGAAGAGTTTATAGCTGGTGGAGAGGCGGTAAAGCGCGAAAGACAAATGAAAAAGTGGAAGAGAGACTGGAAAGTCAATTTAATTGAGAGTTTTAATCCTAACTGGGTTGACATTAGTCTTAACTGGAAATTGAACTATAATAAGTTGCGATAAACCTTGCTACATCAAGGTGAGAGTAGAAAAAGTTTAACAACAAAAATGAGACACCTGCTTTCGCAGGTGGTAAAGTATGAAAATAATCGTTCCAATGGCGGGAAGAGGTTCCCGTTTGAGACCACACACCTTGACAGTTCCGAAACCGCTCATTCCGGTGGCGGGCAAACCCATTGTACACCGATTGGTGAGCGACATTGCCAAAGTGTTGGGCGAACCCATTGAGGAAGTGGCCTTCATTTTGGGCGACCCTGCCTTTTTTGGCGACGATGTGGTGGAAAGTCTCATGCAACTGGCCGAAGAATTGGGTGCCAAAGGCTCCATTTACCGACAGGACCAGCCATTGGGTACCGGGCATGCCATTATGAGTGCCAAGGAATCGTTGAGCGGACCCGCCGTGATCGCTTATGCGGACACCTTGATCCGGGCCGATTTTGACCTCGATAAGTCCGCGGACAGTGTGATATGGGTAAAACAAGTAGATCGACCCGAAGCCTACGGAGTGGTAAAGTTGAACACCGACAACCATATTGTGGAACTGGTGGAAAAGCCCAAACAGTTTATCTCTGACCTTGCCGTGATCGGCATTTATTATTTCAAGGATGTAGGCGTGCTCAAAAATGAGCTACAGCACGTCTTGGAAAACAACATCACCAATGGAGGCGAATACCAGATCAATGACGGAATCAAACGAATGATGGAGAAAGGCATGAAATTTGTTCCCGGTAAAGTGGACGAATGGATGGATTGTGGCAACAAGGATGTCACCGTGGAAACCAACCAACGGATGCTGGGCTTTTTGGAAAAGGAGGGCGAACAAATGATCGCCAGTTCGGTGAAGCAGGAAAATGCCAACATCATTGAACCCTGTTTTATCGGGGAGAATGTGGTGCTCAAAAACACTACGGTCGGCCCTTATGTGTCGATAGGGGCAAATACGGTTTTGGAGAACTCCACCATAAAAAATAGCCTGATCCAAAGTGACAGCAAAATATACAATGCCAACCTGGACAATGCCATGATCGGCAACCATGTTGTTTTTAATGGTAATTTTGAATCCATTAGCATTGGGGACTATTCCGTTTTGGAATGATCTTGAAATAGATTTTTAGTTTGATGGGGACTTAGGATGTCAATATGAAAAAGAAACTTCTTGTTGGGATGGTTTTGGGAGCATCTGCACTGATGTCCTATTCGACCTATGCCCAAGAAGAAGAAAGTGCCGAGGTCTATCTTGAAGAATATACCGATGAGTTTCAGGAAAATTTCTTCGAAGGACTCAAACAAAAAGGCATCCAAAACTACGATCGTGCCATAGACCTGTTCCTCAAATGCAAGCAATTGGAGCCCGACAATAGCGTGGTGGACTATGAACTGGCCAAAGCCTATTTGCAGGACAAAAAATACATCCAAGCGCAACAGTATGCTGTTGAGGCCTTGTTGTCCGAACCTACGGATTATTGGTATTTGGACAATCTGCTCACCATTTTGGACAAACAGGGCAGTCCATGGACCTCCATCAAGGAACAAATACCTTATGGGAACAACAAATTGAGGGAGAACATGGCGGTTTCCTTTTTCAAGATGAAAAAATATGAGGAAGCCCTTGCGGTGTTGAAGGAAATAGATAATGCCCCGCTGACCAGTGAACTAACTCGAAAAATCAACGATTCGCTTCAAAAAAGCACCCAAGAGCCAACCACGCCGATTGAAGAGAAGCACATTGCGGACAGGAACGACCCGGTGACCGCATTGCGCACCCAAATTGAGGAACTGCTTTCCCGGTCAGATTACGAGGGTATGCTCGCCGTTTCAAAAGAAGCTCTGGACAGCTATCCGCTGCAACCCTATTTTTATTTCGCCTACGGAACGGCACTCAACAATACCGGGGATTCCAACAAGGCCATTGAGGTCTTGGAGAGTGGTTTGGATTACCTTTTGGACGATGGACCCTTGGAAAGCAGCATATTTAGGGAGCTTTCCAAAGCATACACAAAAATTGGCAACACGCAGAAAGCCAATGAATATTTGAACAAGATCAATTCAGGATTATAATGCGACACAAGAATATTGGCATAAGAATAATGGGAGTGATGCTTTTAGTGCTCACAATAGGGGCATGTAAGGGCACCAAGACCGTCACAGGAGGGGAAGTAGATCCAAGTTTATCGGCAAGGAACATCATCAACAGCCACTATTCCAACCAACCCAATTTCAAGACCTTGAGCGGTCGCATAAAGATTGATTATTCCAATGGAGATGAATCGCAGGGCGTGAACGTGACCCTTAGGATGGAGAAGGACAAGGTGATTTGGATCAGTGCGCCACTTGGTGTGGTCAAGGCCCATATCACACCCGAGAAAGTGTCTTTTTATAACAAACTGCAGAACGAATATTTCGATGGCGATTTCAGCTACCTGAGCCAACTTTTGGGCACGGACCTGGATTTTGAAAAAGTACAGAACCTATTGCTGGGCAATGCCGTTCTGGATTTGAGAAAGGACAAATACGACTCTGAAATCTATGGAGAGGGCTATCAACTGAAACCTAAAAAGGTCGAGCAGTTAGTTAAGATCTTGTTCCAATTGGAGCCCAAAAACTTTAAAATTTCGACCCAGCAAATAGCCCAACCCGAAAAATCCAGACAGTTGCAGGCAAAATATACCTATCAGGATGTTTTGGGAAATGCTTTACCGGAGGACATCAAGATATTGGCAGAGGATGAAGGGGAATTGACCACGATTGATTTGAGTTTCCGTAACCTTGAGTTGAACAAACCCATGAGTTTTCCGTATAAAGTGCCCAGCGGGTTTGATAAAATTACATTAAAGTAATATGAAAGTTAAAACTTCGTATTGTTTTTATTATCTGATACTTATATTTTTTGTATCACTGCCCTCATTTGCCCAGACCAGCGAGCAGAAGGCATTGGAGGCCAAACGGGAACGATTGCAACAGGAAATCAAGGAAATCAATAGGTTGCTCTTTGCCGAACGCAAGGAAAAGGGTACTATTTTGGACCAAATGGAAGCCTTGGACAACAAAATCAATGTGCGTCAAGAGCTCATCAGGGTCACCAACCAACAATCCAATCTACTGAACAGGCAAATCAATGTGAACATCAGGAGTATCAGTAAGCTCAGGGAAGACCTGGATGTGCTCAAGGAAGATTATGCGGAACTCATCCAGAAGACGTATCAGAACAAATCCCAAAGCAACCGTTTGATGTTCCTTTTATCGGCAGAAAACTTTTATCAGGCCTTCAAACGACTCCAATACATGCAGCAATATGCCAAGCATCGAAAAAAGCAAGGGGAGAACATCATCACGAAAACTGAGGAGTTGGCCAAGCTCAATCAAGACCTGGTAGTACAGCGAAAGGAAAAGGAACAACTCCTGGCCGAAAACACGAAGGCGAAGAACGAACTTTCCAAAGAAGTGGAAGCACAGCGGGATCTTTTAAGAAGCGTAAAACAGAATGAGGCAAAATATACCGCTGCCATTGCCGAAAAGCAAAAAGAGGCCCGCAGGATCGACCGTGAGATAGAACGATTGATCAAGAGTGCCATTGCAAGTTCCAACAAGAGTTCGGGCAAATCCACCAGCACCACCACTTTTGCATTGACCCCAGAGGCCAAGTTGGTGGCCGACAATTTCTCCTCTAACAAAGGAAGGCTGATCTGGCCTGTAGAAAAAGGGATCAAAAGCCAAGGATATGGGGTCTATGCGGACAAGCTCTACCCGGGCATAAAGCACCAAAACAACGGGGTGACCATAACCACGGACAAAGGCAGCAAGGCCAGGGCCATTTTTGAGGGGGAGGTCATTGCCATCATATCCGTTCCGGGAGGGAGCAAGGGCGTGACCATCAAACACGGGAATTACATCAGCACCTACTATAACCTCTCCACTTTGTATGTGAAAAAAGGGGACAAAGTGGTGGCCAAAGATGTCTTGGGGGATATTAATACCGACCGGTTTGATGGCACTACCAAATTGAAGTTTTATCTTTATAAGGATTCCAGTCGCCTCAATCCGGAAGATTGGATCTATCAACTATAACCCATGAAAAAAATCACCGATTTACAAGGCTCCTTTGAACTGCACAATGGGGTCCACATGCCCTATTTTGGATTGGGGGTATATCAGTCCAAAGACGGGAGCGAAGTCATCAATGCAGTACAAGCGGCTCTGAACCACGGTTACAGGCACATCGATACGGCCGCTATTTACCATAACGAAGAAGGCGTTGGTACAGGCATCAAGGAAAGCAATGTGGACCGTAGGGACATTTTCCTGGTCAGTAAGGTCTGGAACACTGACCAAGGCTACGATTCTACGCTGAAAGCATTCGATGCCAGTTTGGAGCGCTTGGGGACCGATTATCTGGACCTGTACTTGATCCATTGGCCCAAAGGGGAGCTGTCCAAGGAAACCTGGAAGGCTTTGGAACGCTTGTATAAAGAAAAACACGTTCGTGCCATTGGTGTGAGCAATTTCTTGAAGCATCACTTGGAAGATTTGTTGACCTCGGCGGAAATCGTTCCCATGGTCAACCAGATGGAGTTCCATCCCTACTTGGTGCAACAGGATCTGGTCGATTTCTGCAAAGCGCAGCGTATCCAATACGAAGCATGGTCCCCGTTGATGCAGGGAAATATCTTTGATTTGGATATTATGAAGAAGATGGCAGCCAAATACAACAAGACCATTGCCCAAGTGGTATTGCGGTGGGACCTTCAAAAAGGAGTGGTCACCATCCCAAAATCATCCAAAAAGGAACGCATTGTCGCCAACGCCAACATTTTTGACTTTGAATTGACAGAAGAAGATATCCAAGCCTTGGACAAACTGGACCGGGGCAAGCGGTTTGGGCCCGATCCGGACAATTTCGACTTCTAGGAAACGAACAGTGCCTTCAGTTCCGTGGCATCTGATGGCTTCAATTTACCTGCTAACACCAGACTCAACTGTTTTCTTCTCAAGGCAGCCGCAAAGCGTTCTTTTTCCAGAGCGGTCTCCGGCTCCAAAGGAGGAACTTCGGTAGGTTTTCCGGTATCATCGACCGCCACAAAGGTATAAATGGCCTCATTGGCCTTGGTGCGCTCGCCGGTAAAACGATCCTCGATCCACACATCGATAAAGATTTCCATGGAAGTGGTAAAGGCCCTGGAAACCGCCGCCTCCACCGTCACCACACTGCCCAATGGCACAGCCCGGTTAAAGGCCACATGGTTCACAGAAGCGGTCACCGTGATCCTACGACTATGTCGGCGGGCAGCAATACTGGCCGCCCTGTCCATACGGGCCAAGAGTTCCCCGCCAAAAAGATTGTTCAGGGGATTGGTTTCACTGGGCAATACCAAATCGGTCATCACGGTGCGTGATTCACTTGGGGTTTTAGCGCGCATACTTTAAATTTTGCGCAAAGATATTGAAGTGTGGAATGGTTTTAAAGAAAGGAAGGTTATTTCTCCGAAAGCAACCAGGCATCCTTTGATTCCGTGGCTTTTACCTGCTTCAAAAAGGTCAAAGCTTCTTTGGGGTCTTCGAAACTGTCATAGGCCACTTGATGGAGACCATATCGGTTTTCGCCCAAGTAGAAGGCATTGTACCCCTTTTCCTTGAGCTCGTCCACCCTTTTTTCGGCATTTGCGGCCTCGCGGAAGGCACCTGCAATCACATGATGCTTGCCCAATTGCCTTTTGGTGACCTCGATGTTGATGGCAGGAAGTTCCAATGGGGCACTTTCAAAGAATGTGGCCTCTTGGATCAAACGGGAAACCTCTTGTTGGGCATCCTGTTGTGCGGCAACCTCCTTTTGTTGGAAATCACCATAGGTGCGATAAGAGGTAACTCCCAGGGAAACGGCCAATAATAGAATGGCGGCATATTTCAACCAAGGACGGAAGGGCGATGCTTCGCGTTTTTCCGGAGTGATGATGAACGGGATACGCTCTTCGAGTTCCTCCACTTCTACCTTCAGCACTTCTCGCTGTATGGGTGTTGCCACAAATGTGGACAGGCCAAAGGACGAAGTCAGGAAATTGGTCGTGTTCTCCGGCTGGAACTGGATTCTACGTTCCTTGTTGTGCCAAAGTTTTCCAATGCCAAAAACCTCGATGCTCTCCCCTTTTTCCAGTTTTGAGTTCCAATTTTTGGCCACTTCTTCCACTTCTCCCAACATTTCCTCATAACCCAGTTTTTTTTCCTTGGCAATGTAAGAGACCAAAAGACCATCATTTTTGGAAAGTTGGGCATTAAAGGAAAGCGTTTTGGAAGGAGGGATCAACGTACTTGTGGAAGCATCGATCTTTGCGGAAGTGCTATGCGCCAAAAAGGCCCCGAATCCGGGAACCACGACACAATTGTACTCGAACAATAATTTTTCTATGTAGGCATCAATCCGCATGGGAACAAATATTGTAAAAAAAGAAAGAGTACAAAACAGGCGGCCCCACTTTTTTTCAACATTTGAAAAACCGTATTTTGTGAACAACTTTGACACCCAAATCAAATGACTGAACCTGAAATTATTGCGGCCCTACGCCTGCAGGCCATTCCCAACATCGGGGATGTGACGGCCAAGAAACTGATTGCACACTGCGGAAGTCCAACCGCAGTTTTTGAGGACAAACTGCACCACCTTCTAAAAATCGACGGTATTGGGAAGCTGACCCTAAAGGCCCTTCACGACCCCGAACACCTCAAAGAAGCCGAATCCGAATACAACTTTCTTTCCAAAGAAAAGATTAAGGTGTCCTATTTCATGGAAGAGGATTACCCCGCTTACCTGAAACATTGTGTGGACGGCCCTATCCTACTTTTTCAACGGGGAAACATCAATTTGGTAAAACAACGATTGATCAGTGTGGTGGGCACTAGGAACGTGACCAATTATGGTGCTTCCTTCTGCGAAACCTTTATTGAGGAGATTGCCCCGATGGACCCCGTCATCGTCAGTGGGTTTGCCTATGGTGTGGACATTGCGGTGCAACGGGCGGCCATGGAAAAGGGATTGCAGACCATTGCCTGTCTCGCCCACGGCTTGAACCAGATCTATCCGAAGGCCCACAAGAAATACCAAAGGAAGATGGAGGAAAACGGCGGTTTTGTGACCGAGTTCTGGAGCACCAGCAGGCCTGATCGGGAGAATTTTTTACGACGGAACCGCATTATTGCCGGGATGAGTGAGGCCACGATTGTCGTGGAGTCTGCGGAAAAAGGGGGAAGTCTGGTCACGGCCGATCTGGCGAACGGTTACAACAGGGAGGTATTTGCCGTTCCCGGAAGAAGCACGGACAAGCTGAGCAAGGGCTGTAACGACCTGATCAAGGGCCAAAAGGCCCACATGCTCACCTCTGCGGCCGACCTGATCTATCTTTTGGGGTGGGATTTGGACGAAAAAAAGGAGGGTGAAACTGTGCAAAAACAGCTGTTCATCGAGTTGGATGCAACAGAACAGTCTATCTACTCCTACCTGCAGTTGAACGGGAAACAGTTGCTGGATACCGTGGCCTTGGAATGCAATCTGCCCATTTTCAAAACTTCGTCCACACTTTTGGGCATGGAAATGAAGGGGGTGATCCGACCATTGCCCGGAAAACTGTTCGAGGCGATCTAAGGGGGGCTATTTTCCAATTTTGGACGGCGAAATATGTTCAATTTTCAACTGAGGGATGAGGTACAGAAAAGGGGCCAAAACCTTGTCCTTTGGTCGTTCAAATTAGGACATTCACCCTGTTTTGCATAGAATATTTCGCAATCATATAGACTTCCTGTTGCCGTTCATCGAAGAGGGATACCACAGAACAGTCAATCTATTTTAGGCTGTAGTTGAACGGGAAAGAACCACAGCTCATCTTGGTTTTGGGGGAATACCCAGAGAGTTTTCAACATTTGCCCAGTGTTTTTGTCCAAGGAAATGATGGGAAAGATCCGACCAATGTCTCAAAATGCCTTGAAATGGTTCAATATTTGGTACAATAGAACCATCAAAACAAGGAAGGATTGTATCAGAATGACACAAATTCCACGAATTCATAAGATGGGATTGCACTTGAACTTGACTCCTGAACGTATAGCTTTTAGTACCCCAATTTCTCCCGTACCCTTTCCAACACCCTATTCGCCACTTTTCGGGCCTTTTCGGCTCCAATGGCCAGTGCTTCGTCCACTTCCTCGGTGTGGTTCATGTAGTACTCAAATTTTTCACGGGGCTCTTCAAACTTTTGGAGGATAAGTTCGTACAGGGCCTGTTTGGCATGGCCGTAACCGTAATTTCCTGCCAAGTAGTTGGCGCTCATCTCTTCCACTTGTTCTGGGGAGGCCAAGAGCTTGTAGAGGGCAAAAACGTTGTCCTTCGTGGGGTCCTTTGGGTCTTCCATGGGGGTGCTGTCGGTCACGATTCCCATGATTTCCTTTCGGAGCTTTTTGTCCGGCTGGAACAGGTTGATGAGGTTGCCACGGCTCTTGCTCATTTTTTCGCCGTCCGTTCCGGGAACATACATGGTCTGTTCATGCACCCTGGCCTCGGGCATCACAAAGGTCTCGCCCATTTGGGCGTGGAAGCGCGAAGCGACATCACGGGTCATTTCCAAGTGTTGGAGCTGGTCCTTGCCCACGGGAACGATATCGGCATCGTAGAGCAATATATCGGCGGCCATCAGCATGGGATAGGTGAACAGTCCGGCGTTCACATCTTCCAAACGATCGGCCTTGTCCTTGAAGGAATGGGCCAAGGTCAACCTCTGATAGGGAAAAAAGCAGCTCAGGTACCAGGCCAACTCGGCAGTTTGCGGAATGTCGCTCTGCCTATAAAAAACCGTCTTTTCGATATCCAGGCCAAAGGCCAACCAAGCAGAGGCAATGGCATAGGTGTTGCTTCGCAAGAGCGCTCCATCTTTGATCTGGGTGAGAGAGTGCATATCGGCGATGAAAAGAAAGGAATCGTTTTTGGGATCCCTTGCCATTTCTATGGCGGGTGCTATCGCCCCCAAAATATTCCCCAAATGGGGTGTGCCTGTGCTCTGTATTCCTGTGAGGATTCGGGCCATGTTCTAATTTTGGCCATAAAAGTACGCATCGCCTAGGTATAAAAAAAGCGATCAAGGTCGGTGCGGCCATATTGTTTTTTCAGAAACCCCTATTAAGTGAAAAGGAAGGTAATCTATGTGTAATAAAGAGACCCAAAAACTTTACATTAGCGTATGCTTAGCACAATTAGACACATGGGGCAGTTCCTTTACCGGGTATGGTTTTATCTGCTGGTGGCGGTGCCCATTTTCCTCTTCTTCCCCCTTTTGTTGTTGGCGACCCTATCGGAACGGACCTATCCGCAATTCTTCTGGATGGCACGTAACCTCTGGGCGAGGCCAATCCTCATCGGAATGGGGTGTGTTCCCAAAATAACAAGGGAGCAGCAGATGGAACGGGGCAAGAGTTATATGTTGGTGGCCAACCATGCCAGTATGCTGGACATTATGCTGATGTTGGTGGTGAGCAGAAATCCCTTTGTTTTTGTGGGCAAGAAGGAACTGGTAAAGATTCCCATTTTCGGTTTTTTCTATAAAAGGGTCTGCATTATGGTGGACAGGGATGACATACGCAGCCGTACCGGGGTGTATCGTCGAGCGCAGCGTAGGTTGGACCAAGGGCTCAGCATCTGTATATTTCCCGAAGGCGGAGTGCCGGAGGAAGAGATTGTGCTGGACGAGTTCAAGGACGGGGCCTTCAAAATGGCGATTGCCCATAAAATCCCTGTGGTCCCCATGACATTCCATGACAATAAAAAACGGTTCCCTTTCACCTTGAACCATGGTGGCCCTGGACGGATACGGGCAAAGGTGCACCACTTTTTTGAAACGGGGATCCTGAGTATAGAGGACACTTCCACATTGAGGGAGGAAGTAAGGGATCTGATTTTGAAAGAACTTGTCGGGGGATGAAGGGGATTGCTACAAAAGTCGGGGAAGCTCTATGGTGATCAATCGTTTTTGGTCCGATAGGGTGCTGATGGAGTTTGTGATGTTATAGCCCTTCACGGTATTCAACAGGTTGATCTGTTCCTCCCATTGCAGGATACCTTCCCTATATCCGGATAGATTGTTGGCAGATTTCATGTTGAGTGAGTTGTGGACCACCTCCAAGGTCACTGATGTGGAGCCCACCTTTAGCAATACCTCAAAATGTTGCCCCTTTTGTTGGTGGGACATGACACTCTCAATAATGTTCTCAAAGAGGGTCTGCACTACAAGGGAGGGAATGATGGCCTCTTCGATTTTTTTTGGGTCTTCCTGGACAGCGATGTCAAAATCGAAGAGGCCATCATATCGAAGTTTTTGGAGGGTCAGATAGGAGTGCAACATCTCGATCTCGTCCTTCAAACTGACGCTTTCCTGTCCCAATTGTCCCAAATAGAACCGGATGAGCTTGCTGAACATGGACAAATATTCCATGGCCAGCTTCTTTTTCTCGGAAGTGACAAAATATTGGATGGAATTCAGTGCATTGAAGACGAAATGGGGATTGAGCTGTGAGCTCAATGTCCTGAATTTCAGTTCCACCATCTCTTCCTTCATCTGTATGAGCCGTTCCCGTTCTTCCATGAGGGCCTTGCAATCACGGGCACTTTTGATCTTTATGGCAGAAATGGAGGCGATTGCCGAAAGCATCTTAAGATGTCTGTCCGTAAAAAAATCTAGTTCGGGATGTTCACAGTCGATGACGCCATACAGTACACCGTCACAAGTGATCGGCACACAGATTTCCGAAAGCCCTGCTGCGCCATCCGTGATGTACCGTGGGTCTTTTGAGGTGTCGTTTACGATCTCTGCTTTGGCAGTTTTGGCCACATGCCCGCAAATGCCCTGTCCCAAAGGGATTTCGATGGGACCGTCTTCAGTGTTGTGGGTGCTCTTGGGACCATGTGCCGCTTTGGGCACCAAAATATCGTTATGGTTTACAAGGTAGATGACACAGTCTTCGAAGCCCAGCTTGGAGATACAGTTCTTGGCCATGTCCCAAAGAATATCCTCTTCGCCCTTTTTGCCCAAAAGCGATTTTGAAAAATAAATGAGAACATCTTCAAATGGATCGTGTTCCACAATATGGAGGTTAGTATTTGGTAGTCAAAGTACTAAAAATTTGTGTACGATTACAGCACAAAAAAAGTGCCCCGCCAAAAAAGCAGGGCACTTGGTTGATTGCATAAAGGTGCAATCGTCCTAACCAACCTTTTGTTTCCTAAAACTTGAAGCTGACGCCGCTATACACCCCAATGGAAAAGGGTTGGAACACGCCAGCAGTATTGGAAAAGGTGTTCAATTGGTATTTGAACACAGGTTCTATATTCAATTGTACCTTTGGGGAGAACTCATAGTTGAGGCCCATACCCACGTTGGCACTGAAATTCACTGAATTTGCATTGTTCGCCTCGCCCACTTCGGTGACAAGGTCCTGCGACTCCAACAATACGGAATTGTCCACGAGGAACAGGGAACTGACCCCTCCGATGAGGTCCACCCCAAATTTTTTGTCCACCAGGGCATAGTTGATTTCCACTGGGACTTCGATATACCCTAGTTGCTGTACCATTTTTCCGTCTAGGGCCGCCGTCGCGTTCAGCACCTCTTTGCCATCCGAAGTAATAGGGCTGCTATAGGATTTGTTGGCACTTTGGACCACAAGGCTCTCCGAAGTCTGGCGGTAATCAATGTTGGCGAACATCTCGTTCGAGGAAGACCGCAATGTTGAGGAAAACACAACATCATTGGTGTCATAACCATAGTTCACTTTGTGTACCCCTGACCGGATTTTCACCTTTTTCCCCACTTCGTAGGCCACAGTGAGGCCATAGCTCAGGTTGAAGTTCCCCGATTTGGAGTTGGATGAGAAATCGGAATGAATCGGTGACCCATTGCCCGATGCACCAAAATAGACCGGGGCAACGGATGGCCCAACGGACCATTTCCCGGAATTGTCCCGTGCAGCAATGAGCTCTTCTTCACCCTCTTGCTCCTTGATGGCATCATAGATGGATTTTTTGCCGGACTCTTCCTTTTGCTGCTCTTGCTCCTCGGTCATGGCAATGGCCTGCCCTTCTTTTTTGGCCTGCATATCGGACCCAGTCTGTTTTTCCAAGGATTGGTTCTTGGCATTGTTGAGCGCGATGGCGTCCTTGTCATTGGATGTCTTGTCCAACAGCACGTCTTGTTTGGAAACCTTGTCCTGTTCGATGTTATTTCTTTCTTGGACATGGTCCGCGACCGTCAAGGCCTCTTTTTCGTCCGGGTTTTGGATGTTGGGAGTAGTTATCCGTTCATTGGGAGCTGTTTTTTTGTCGGTTCGGGCCACTTGGTCTTCAGAAATTGAACGGAAATCTCCACTTTTTGAATTTTGTCCGTCTTGGGTTTTGGAAACATCATTTTTATCAGAATCCGCCAATTTTTCTGTTGCCGCAACGCTGGAAGGCTTGTTGAAATCTTCTGGATTCGCTTTCTTGTCGGCTGTTGGATCGGTATCATTTTCCGTATCGGTAACGGTCTGCTCCACATCTTGTTTCACGTCCGTGCCGAAAGGGTCCATCACATAGAATAGTACGACCAAAGCTGCGGCAACTCCCCCAAGCTGCCACCATATCGGAACCATGCGTTTCTTTTGCTTCCTGTCCAGGGACGCCTCTATGGACCTCCACACCTTTTCGTCCGGGGTCTCTTGATAATCCCGGAAGGTGTCCCTAAACAATTGCTCTACATTCTTTTTCCCCATTGTTAAGTTCTTTAAGCAATGTTTATTTTCTCTTTTTCTATTTTCTCCCTCAAAATGGTCTTGGCCCTCGCCAAGTTGGACTTTGAGGTCCCAGTGGATGTCCCCAACATCTCACTGATTTCCTTATGACTGTATCCGTCCAAGACATAAAGGTTGAACGTCAGTCTATATTTGTGCGGCAATTCCTGTATGTATCCCAAAAGGGTGGACAGGCTGATGTCCGCTTGATCGGTTTCCACCTCGGCCTCGTCCCCTATTTCTTCGGAAACAAGGTTGAGATGGTTTTCCTTTCTGTATTTCTGCAGCACGGTGTTCACCGTAATTCGCTTGATCCATCCTTCAAATGAACCTTGAAAGCCGTATTGGTCTATCTTGCTGAAAATGGTCATGAAACTATCGTGCAGATTGTCTTCCGCCTCGGTCTTGTTCCTTGAGTATTTCAGGCACATGCCGAAAAGTACGCCCGAATATCTCTGGTATAGTTCGGACTGTGCCTGACGTTTCCCTTTTTTACAATTATGTATCAGCTCTTCAAGATCCAAATGTTGGTCAATTTTGGATTGTTGCTACTCAGTTTGTGGGTTCCGGATCTACCGGGACCGTGTATTCCAAATAAATGGGCTCTTCGTTTTCGTCTTCTCCGGCATAGAACCTGAAATGATATTCGCCGGTATAGATCACGTGGAACTTCAGGGTGGCCACAACCTCTGTCGCTTCTTGGGGGCAGGCATTTTCCTCATCTGTGAGCACGGAGCCGATCACTACTACATCACGGTCCGTCTGATCGGTCTTGGTCACATCAAACCCTTCAAAGAAGGTGCAACCGTTGGGTCTTTCGTAGGTTACTTCAATATCGTAGGTCTTTCCGAGTTCAAAAGATTCGGGAACATCTGCCTCCACTGCAGTAAGGGCAGCAAAGTAAAAATTTGGGGAATCATCGTCCAGGTCACACGAACTGAACCATGAGCATGCCACAAACAATAAAATGGGCACAAGCACTTTTTTCATACAAATCCTTTTTTTATTCCCTAGATGTGCTATATACACAAGGGTTGCGTAGGATTTTCACAACCAAAAGTTAATTTGCCCGGATAACCGGATAAAGTGTGCAGGATTATTTGCTAACGGCGGCTATGGCCTCCTTTATTTTGCTCTCAAGTTCTTCGGAAAGTTCGGGATTGTCGATGAGCAGGGCCTTTACGGCATCACGTCCCTGCCCGAGCTTGGTGTCGCCATAGCTGAACCAGGAACCACTTTTCTTGATGATCTCGTAGGCCACGCCCAAATCCAAAATCTCACCGATCTTGGAAATACCTTCACCGTACATGATGTCGAACTCGGCGGTCTTGAAAGGAGGGGCCACCTTGTTCTTCACCACCTTCACACGGGTCTTGTTCCCCTGTACTTCGCCGTCGGTGTCCTTTATCTGTGTGGAGCGTCGAATGTCCAAACGGACAGAGGCATAGAACTTAAGGGCGTTTCCACCCGTGGTGGTCTCGGGGTTTCCGAACATCACCCCTATTTTTTCCCGCAACTGGTTGATGAAGATCACGGTACATTTGGTCTTGCTGATGGTCGAGGTCAATTTTCGGAGCGCCTGGGACATCAAACGGGCATGAAGACCCATTTTTGAGTCGCCCATTTCGCCCTCGATCTCACTTTTTGGGGTAAGCGCGGCAACGGAATCCACGATCACAATGTCGATGGCCCCGGACCTGATGAGGTTTTCGGCGATTTCAAGTGCCTGTTCCCCGTGGTCGGGCTGCGATATGATGAGGTTGTCGATATCGACACCCAATTTCTTGGCATAAAAACGGTCAAAGGCGTGTTCCGCATCAATAAAGGCTGCGATGCCCCCTGCTTTTTGTGCTTCGGCAATGGCATGAAGGGTCAGGGTCGTCTTCCCGGATGATTCGGGACCATAGATTTCGATGACCCGTCCCCGGGGATAACCGCCCACCCCAAGGGCAATGTCCAATCCCAACGATCCGGAAGGGATTACCTCCACATCTTCCACCACACTATCGCCCATTTTCATCACGGCACCTTTGCCATAGGTCTTGTCCAGTTTGTCCAAGGTCAGTTTAAGGGCTTTCAGTTTTGCTTCTTTCTCGTTGCTCATGGTTTTAAAATAATTAGGAAGGCTAAAATACCATTTCTTTCTTCATACGACAAAAGCCACGCAACCTTTTTGATCTTATCTAATCTATGGGGTACTAACTCATATCAATAGGGCCGTTTTGGGCCCGAAATGGCAAGGAGGGAGAAAAATTACGCTTTGAAAAAGAAAGGAATACGCTTAAAAAAGGGCCCATTTGTGGGTCCTTTTTCGTTGCCACAAGGAAGAATCCCTATCTTTGTGGCCATTTTTATTGAAAAAACATTCTTTAACCTGTCTGCCGACAGGCAGGCTTAAATTATTGGTATAGCATGCAACTGTACAATACGTTAAGCGCAAGGGAAAGGGAACAGCTCATTGAAGAGGCCGGCAAGGATCGGCTCACTATCTCTTTCTACAAATACGCAAACATTGGCAATCCACAGATCTTGAGGAACCATCTTTTCATTGCTTGGAACGAAATGGACGTACTGGGCCGGATCTATGTGGCCCATGAGGGCATTAATGCACAACTTTCGGTGCCCGCGGAAAACTTTGAAACCTTTAAAGCGCACTTGGACAGTATCACCTTTTTGGAAAATGTGAGGTTGAACATCGCCATCGAACAGGACAACAAATCTTTTTTGAAACTGAAGGTGAAGGTCAGAAAAAAAATCGTTGCGGATGGGCTGAACGATAGCACTTTTGACGTGACCAACAAAGGGATCCATGTGGGGGCCGAGCAGTTCAACGAGCTCATCGAGGACCCGGACACCGTGTTGGTGGACATGCGCAACCACTATGAAAGCGAAATAGGCCATTTCAAGAATGCCATCACCCCCGATGTGGATACGTTCCGGGATTCATTGGACATCATCGAAAGGGACCTGGCCGAGCACAAGGAGGACAAAAAACTGGTGATGTACTGCACGGGCGGCATCCGCTGCGAAAAGGCAAGTGCCTACTATAAGCACAAAGGCTTCAAGAATGTGTTCCAGTTGGAGGGTGGGATCATCGAATATACCCGCCAAGTGAAGGCAAAAAATCTGGAGAATAAATTTCTCGGTAAAAACTTTGTTTTTGACCACAGAAGGGGCGAACGCATTTCCGAAGACGTGATCGCACATTGCCACCAATGCGGAAAACCCTGCGACACCCATGTCAACTGTGCCAATGAAGCCTGCCATTTGCTCTTTATACAGTGCGAGGAATGTGCAGTAGCCATGGACAATTGTTGCTCGGTGGAATGCCAGGAAGTGCACGGGTTGCCCTATGAAGAACAAAAAAAACTGCGCAAGGGCAAGGGGGCCAGCAATAAGATTTTTAAAAAAGGACGCTCCCCTGTATTGAAATACAAGAAGTAGCATTTCACCACTGCAACAAAATTATGCTATCTTTACCATAGGAATTATTTATGAACCCTTTTGAGGTTGTTCGAAAAAGATAAGGACAGTTAAATATCACATTGAGCTGTTATCCTGAGCGAGTTGAAGGAGCAGTGTAGATGTACATAAAGTCCAGTTGTTCTCGACAGTGATCGAGCAGACAACAATCTTTTTAAGGACCTTGATCAAGATACAGAGTATGGCGTGTAGCAGTTGTTCAACCGGCAAGGATGGACAACCGCGTGGTTGCAAGAACAATGGAACTTGCGGCACTGATGGTTGTAACAAGCTAACGGTCTTTGACTGGCTTTCCAATATGTCGTTGCCCAACGGTCAAAAACCTTTTGATTGCGTTGAGGTACGTTTCAAGAACAGTAGAAAGGAGTTTTTCAGGAACGAGGAAAACCTTCCCCTATCCATTGGCGATGTGGTGGCCACCCAGGCCAAATCCGGTCATGATGTGGGCGTGGTGACCCTTACCGGGGAACTGGTGCGGGTACAGATGAAGCGAAAAAAAACCGCTCCTGATGACAAGACCCTTCCCAAGATCTATAGAAAGGCCACCCAAAGGGACATCGATATTTGGCAAAAATGCCGCGATCGGGAAGAAGAGATCAAAAAACGATCGCGCGAAATAGCCATAGCCCTCAAACTGGAAATGAAACTCAGCGATGTGGAATTTCAGGGAGATGGCTCAAAGGCGACTTTTTACTACACGGCCGAGGATCGGGTCGATTTCCGGCAGCTTATCAAGGATATGGCCAAGGCCTTCCAGATTCGCATCGAGATGCGCCAGATAGGCTATAGGCAAGAGGCCCAACGCTTGGGGGGCATCGGCTCCTGTGGACGCGAGCTTTGCTGTTCCACATGGCTACACGATTTCCGGTCGGTCAGCACGGCATCCGCAAGGTATCAGCAACTGGCATTGAACCCCCAAAAACTGGCCGGACAATGTGGAAAGCTCAAATGCTGCCTCAATTACGAGTTGGACGTGTACCTGGAAGCCCTCAAGGATTTCCCCCCGCAAGACAGCAAGCTCATGACCAAAAAAGGTCTGGCCTTCTGCCAAAAGGCGGACATCTTCAAGGAAACCCTTTGGTTTTCGTACAAGGACGAACCAGCCAACTGGCATCCGTTGACCAAACAGCAGGTGCTGGAAATCTTGGAGCTGAACAAAAAGAACGAAAAGGCCCCCACTCTTGAAGAATATGCAGAAGAGAACACAGTGAGCGTGGAAAAAACGGCATACGAAAGTGTCGTGGCAGAGGACAGCCTTACCCGTTTTGACAAGCCAAAGAGGAACAATAAGCGCAGGAACAAAAAACGCAGAAACAACAAATCCAAAGCAAAGCCCAATGCGAAGTAGCACTTTGTTTCTTCTGACAGTGGTCCTTGCACTGGCCTCATGCAACGATGCACTCGTCTTTTCCGAATACACACCCATAAAGGATGGGAAATGGGAAATGGATGACACCGTACACTTTCAGGTTTCCGGGTTGGACAGCACACAGACTTACAATATGTTCATCAATGTCAGGAACGACAATACCTATCCTTTCAGCAATCTTTTTTTGATCACCGAACTGGAACATCCGAGCGGAAACACCGTTAAGGATACATTGGAGTACCGTATGGCAGAACCGAGCGGGGAATGGCTAGGAAAAGGAATGGGTGGTGTCATGGAAAATAGACTTTGGTACCGTGAAAACGTCGTTTTTCCATGGGCTGGCGTATATAAGGTGAATATTTCGCATGCTATGCGTAAAAACGGCGACGTTGAAGGCCTCTCTGTGCTGGAAGGCATCACGGATATTGGTTTGGAAATAGAAAAAGCACCCAATAATTGATAATGGCAAAGACAAGTCAAAAGAAACAGCAAGGCTACTTTAGGTACATAAAATGGTTTTGGATCCTCTTTGGGGCCGGCGTTCTCGCGGTCATATTGGTTTTTTTATTGGCGTCGTGGGGAGCGTTCGGGGAAATGCCCACTTTTGAACGATTGGAAAACCCGGAGACCAATTTGGCCACCGAGTTTATCTCTTCGGATGGGGAGACCTTGGGCAAACTCTATTTGGATGACAACCGTACCCCGATCGCCTATGAAAATCTTCCTGAAAATTTGGTGAACGCCCTAGTGGCCACCGAAGATGCCAGATACTATGACCACTCTGGAATTGACGCCAGGGGAACCTTGAGGGCATTGGTTTTTTTAGGGAGCAAGGGAGGGGCAAGTACCATTTCCCAGCAGTTGGCCCGACAACTTTTCGTGGGGATTAGGGCGAAAAACTGGACCAAGTACACCCAAAAGATCAAAGAGTGGGTCATTGCCACCCGTTTGGAACGCAACTATACCAAGGAAGAGATCATAGCCATGTACCTCAACATCTATGATTTTGGGTACAATGCTGACGGTATCCGCTCTGCGGCCCGGATTTATTTTGGAAAGGAGCCAGCGGAACTGCGAACAGAGGAGTCCGCTGTTTTGGTAGGGATGCTGAAAAATTCTTCACTGTATAATCCGATGAGAAGGGAAGAGCTGGTCCTCAACAGAAGGAATACTGTTTTGGGACAGATGGCCAAATATGGGTACATCACCGAAACGGAGAAGGACTCCCTTCAGGCCTTGGAGATGAAGATCAACTTCAACCCAGAGTCGCACCGCGAAGGGTTGGCCACCTATTTTAGGATGTACATGCAAAAGTTCCTGAACGTTTGGGTGGACCAGAACCCCAAACCCGATGGTGAAAAGTGGAACATTTATCTGGATGGTCTGAAGGTGTATACCACGGTGGATTCCCGAATGCAGCGCAATGCCGAAGAGGCCGTGCAGGAGCATATGAAAAACCTTCAGGCCGAGTTTTTCCACCAGAACACGCCCGATAGGAACCCAACCGCACCTTTCTTGGATCTGGAAACCTTCGAGATAGACAATATTATGGAGCGGGCCATGAAGACCTCCCCAAGATGGCGGGCCATGAGCCGTGAAGGAAAATCCGAAAAAGAAATTCGGGCCTCTTTCAAACAAAAGGCAGAGATGACTGTCTTTGACTGGAACAGTGATTCCTTTGAAAAAGACACCATAATGACACCGATGGATTCTATCCGGTATTATAAAACATTCTTACGGACGGCCATGATGTCCATGGAACCTCAAACAGGACACGTCAAGGCATGGGTAGGGGGAATCGACTACAAACACTTCCAATATGACAATGTGATCCAAGGGGCCAGACAGGCAGGTTCTACCTTCAAGCCCTTTGTATATGCTGCGGCGATAGACCAGTTGCGCTATTCGCCATGCTATACCCTGCCGGACAACCAGTATTGCATTGAACCCGGAAAACATGGAAACCTTGAGGCATGGTGTCCCAAAAACTCCGATGGCAAATACTCGGGGGAGAACATGACCCTGAAAAGTGCATTGGCCAACTCGGTGAACACCATTACCGCCCAATTGATCGATCGTGTAGGGCCGGGATCGGTGGTGTCCATGGCCAAGAACATGGGACTTGACCGTGATATTTTGGAAGTGCCTGCCATTGCTTTGGGAACACCGGAGTTCAACGTATATGAAATGGTAGGGGCATACGGGACCTTTGCCAACCAGGGGGTCTATGTAAAACCTGTGATGGTCACCCGAATCGAGGACAAAAACGGGACAGTACTCTACGAATATACCCCGGAGACCAAAGACGTGTTGAGCAAGGATGTGGCCTACGCCATGGTCAATTTGATGGAAGGCGTCACCCAATACGGATCAGGGGGAAGGCTACGGCACACCTATGGCAAAAACCAGGCCATGTATAAGGAAATCATTACCGGATATCCCTATGAACTCACGAACCCCATAGCAGGAAAAACGGGAACTACCCAGAACCAAAGTGATGGCTGGTTCATGGGCATGGTGCCCAATTTGGTCACAGGGGTTTGGGTAGGTGGTGAGGAACGTTCCATCCACTTCAGCCGTTTAGCGTACGGACAAGGAGCCTCCATGGCATTGCCCATTTGGGCTCTTTATATGAAAAAGAACTATGCCAACGAGGAAATCGGTGTTTCCAGGGATGCCTTTGAGGTGCCCGAGGAAATGTCCATCAATATTGATTGTAGCAAAGAATCGCAGGACAATCAGGACGATTTGGATACCGACGACGATCTGGACGATCTTGATTTCTAAATAGGACATCTGTTCAAAAAACTTTGCCCCAAGCAAATTGCAATTTGCTTGGGGCTTTTTTATTAATATCGTAATTTCAAGCAATCCAAAATTCGAATGGAATGATCAAGAAAACAGTTGCCCATGTGGAAGAAGCCTTGCACGGGGTTGCGGACGGCATGACCTTCATGTTGGGAGGGTTTGGCCTCTGTGGCATCCCTGAGAACGCCATAGCAGAGCTGGTCCGTTTGGGGATAAAGGACATTACCTGCATCTCCAACAATGCCGGCGTGGACGATTTTGGCCTGGGACTACTCTTGCAGAAGCGACAGATCAAGAAAATGATATCCTCCTATGTGGGGGAGAACGACGAGTTTGAACGGCAGATGCTGAGCGGAGAACTGGAGGTGGAACTTACGCCCCAGGGCACCCTGGCCGAGAAATGCCGTGCCGCCCAAGCCGGATTTCCTGCCTTTTATACCCCCGCAGGATTTGGTACCGAAGTGGCCGAGGGAAAAGAGACCCGGGAGTTCGATGGAAAAATGTATGTATTGGAGCCCGCTTTTAAGGCCGATTTCTCGTTCGTAAAGGCTTGGAAGGGGGATGAGGCGGGCAATCTCATCTTTAAGGGCACGGCGCGCAATTTTAACCCCTGTATGTGCGGAGCGGCCACCATCACAGTAGCCGAAGTCGAGGAACTCCTCCCGGCAGGCAGTTTGGACCCCAATCAAATCCATATCCCTGGCATATTTGTACAGCGCATTTTCCAAGGGAAAAACTATGAGAAACGAATTGAACAACGAACGGTGAGATCAAGATAAATATGAGATTGGTTTATACATGCTCAGTTTGCAAAGCGCAGAATTATTTTAAGCCAAAGTCGAGTTCAAGGGCAGATTTACAAATTAAATTTGGAAATGAAGTAAAAGTAAATTGTGTGAACTGTGGAAAATTGGAAAAAAAGCACATAAATAAAATTAGTGCTGTTGTGGACAATCGAATTGTTGTTGGCGGGTTTATAATCGGGTTATGTGTTTTAATTTTAATTGGGAGTTACACTTTCATTTTCGATAGGCCATTGGCATATTGGAAATTTTTTGCTTTAGCTGGAGGCACGCTTTCAGGCATTCCTGTTTATCTATGGAATATGGAAAATAAGGCGGTTGGCAATTTCAACAGATACGCAATCAGGAAAGATTAATTATTTAATCAATACAAATGCTAGATAAAAAAGGAATAGCAAAGCGAATCGCAAAAGAAGTCAAGGACGGCTATTATGTGAACTTAGGCATAGGCATTCCCACCTTGGTGGCCAATTTTGTAAGGGACGACATCAGTGTGGAGTTCCAGAGCGAAAACGGGGTATTGGGCATGGGTCCGTTCCCGTTTGAGGGCGAAGAGGATGCCGATATCATCAATGCGGGAAAACAGACCATTACCACCCTTCCCGGGGCCTCCTTTTTTGATTCCGCCCTTAGCTTTGGCATGATCCGTGGCAAGCATGTGCATCTCACCATTCTGGGGGCCATGGAAGTGGCCGAGAACGGGGACATTGCCAATTGGAAGATTCCCGGTAAGATGGTCAAGGGCATGGGTGGTGCCATGGACCTTGTGGCCTCTGCCGAAAACATCATCGTGGCCATGATGCACACCAATAGGGAAGGAGAGTCCAAACTCCTAAAACGGTGCACACTGCCTCTGACGGGTGTAGGCTGCGTAAAGAAGATCGTGACCAACCTGGCCGTTTTGGAAGTCGTTCCGGAAGGTTTCAAGCTGCTTGAAAGGGCTCCCGGAATAACCGTTGAAGAAATCGTGGCGGCCACCGAGGGGAACCTTATTGTGGAAGGCGAAATCCCCGAAATGAATATTTAACAATTATCTTCTGTTTTTTTACAACATATTAAAACCATTACGCAACAATAGTTTTAAATTGCCGTTTATCGGATTTATATTTGGTTATATCGATTATTTGACCCAAATTAAACCATTAAAACCAAACAACCATGGCATTCAAAATTACCCACAGAGCAATGGACGAGAATGTCCAAGTCTACAGAAACGATTTTTTTACAGGATTCATGCTTTTGATCAAAAAGCTTTTTATGCTGTAGTTCAGTATCCCCCTGAAAATTTTGGAGCCGACATTTGTACGGCTCTTTTTTTTTGCGATAATTTTGGTCAGAAGTCGGAAGTCGGAAGATCTGCTGTTTTGATGAAAGCCTTCAGCCCTAAACCTTAAACAACCAATCCATGGCGATAATTTTTAGGATCTGTACAGAGGACGATCTGCACGCCTTGGTGAAAATATCCAAGGAAACCTTTGTCGCCGCTTTTGAAAAGGACAATGACCCCGATGATTTCAAGGCATATATCCAAAAAGCGTTCGACCCACAAAAATTGGCTTCCGAACTTTCCGATGAAGACACCTATTTTTATTTTTTGGAAGAGGAGGGAGTTTTGTTGGGATACTTCAAACTGAACATTGGCCGGGCCCAAACCGATGTGCACGATATGGATTCCATGGAAATT
The DNA here is from genome assembly GCF_007785775.2 of Flagellimonas hadalis. Classification (GTDB taxonomy): domain Bacteria; phylum Bacteroidota; class Bacteroidia; order Flavobacteriales; family Flavobacteriaceae; genus Flagellimonas; species Flagellimonas hadalis. The sequence goes on along the minus strand of NZ_VNIK02000005.1, from coordinate 56,588 downwards.
GAACGCATCTATGTTCTGGAAAGCCATCAAGGCAAGCGTATTGGCACCTTAATGTTGCAGGAAATCATCAATCTGGCCAAGAGATTGGACAAAAGCTACATTTGGCTGGGTGTCTGGGAACACAATCCCAAGGCGATACGTTTCTACCAAAGGAACCATTTCCAGAAGTTTGGCGAACATCCCTACTACATTGGGAACGATAAACAGACGGATTGGCTTCTCCGCTTAGACCTTCATTAGCGTGCCCAAAAACAGGGAGTCCCCTTCCGCAAGGAATTTATGGGCAATCGCATTTTCAAACGCCGCATGGATGAGCAATGCAATGGCCTGGGCGTTCGTCTTGGTCAAACTGTTGGTGCGATATACCACATCGCGAATGGTGGAGAAGCTCACATTGCTGCGGATGGCGATATTGGCATAGTCGTTTTTGGAAACATTCCTGCGAAGGATTTCTGAAAGCCGCTCGCTGATCGGTTTTCCATAATCTTCTGGTGAAAAGATGTCATCACTCTTGATGACAAAGCCTGCATTTTTGATTGGACCCATTCCAAAGGTTTTGTAGTTCGTCAATAAATATGTCGGGGTCAGATCCTATTTTCTATATTTGGCTTGTAACCCAATTACAGAGAGTAGTGAAATTGCTGCAGCTATATCATATTGCGTCACAATATTGCACAATATAATAATTATATGTACACAATAAAGCAGTTAAGGCGAAAAAAAGATATGAGCCAATCCCAATTGGCAGAAGAAATTGGCGTAAGCCTGCGTACCATACAGCTCTACGAAAGGAAAGATGCCAATATTCCCATAAAAAACCTCACCAAGATTGCCGAATTTTTTGATCTTACCATTGCCGAACTCTACCTCCACGAAGTGAACGACATGGGTGAGGCCTATACCAAAAAGCAACCCTTTACCAAACATGGGAGTGTGTTCTACCCTTTGAGCCACGGAAAATATTTGGTCATGGCGCCCTTGGTGCTCGTGGAATGGCACAAAAAATACATCGAAAACCTCAAGGAGGACAGTGTGAAGAACCCGTTCCAGGCAGGCTTCATTGTTGATTTTTTAAATGATGAACCCCATCGGGTGTTTGAGGTGTCCGGCGATTCCATGAACGACTCCACTGCAGATGCCATCCCCAATAAGGCCTTTGTGCTGGCACTGGAAATCAAAAGGGAAACCCTGACCAAGAACGATGAAAACCTATGGAACCGGTCCTACATTGTGGTCTGTTCGGATAGGATCATTTGCAAGCAACTTATGGGTTTCAACAGGCAGGCGAATGCATTGCAGTGCCACAACCTGAACACATCCCCCGAATATCAGGATTTTGAGGTTTCCATGGATGATGTGCTCCAGGTGTTCCGGGTCATGAAAAAGCAGATTTGACCCGCTCCAAGTGGGTGAGCACTTCTTCTAAACAACGGTCCAGGTCCTTCTTCACTTCGGTTTCCCAAAAGCGGAACACTTTATAGCCCTTTTCATCCAGAGCATCGTTCACTTCCTCGTCCCGTTGGATGTTACGCTCTATTTTCGCGATCCAAAACTCCCGATTGGTCTTGATCTTATGCTTGCGTTCCTCCCAATTGTAGCCGTGCCAGAATTCCCCATCGATAAAAATCACGGTCTTGTACTTTTTTAGGGCGATATCGGGCTTCCCAACAAGTTTTTTATAATCGATACGATAACGATAACCGGCTTGCCACAACGCTTTTCTAAAAGCGAGTTCTGGCTTCGTGTTCTTGCCGCGTATCTTCCCCATGATCTTGGAACGCTCCGGCGTGGTGTAGAAGCCCGATTCTTCATTGAACCGAGGCACTTTGATACGTTCTTGTGAATATTTTTTGGGCATACCGTAAGATAACAAAAAACCCAAACTCCATCTGGAATTTGGGCTTTGTAATTTGATATGTTGAACGCTTATCCCTTCAAGGAAGCGGATAGGTATTCGCGGTTCATACGGGCAATGTTGGTCAAGGAAATGCCTTTGGGACATTCCACTTCGCAAGCACCGGTGTTGGTACAGTTTCCAAAGCCTTCGAGGTCCATTTGGCGCACCATGTTCTGCACACGTTCCACGGCTTCTATCTGGCCTTGGGGCAACAGGGCGAACTGGGAAACCTTGGCAGAGGTAAAGAGCATGGCACTGGCATTCTTGCAAGCGGCCACACAGGCACCACAACCGATACAGGTAGCAGCATCCATGGCTTCGTCCGCAGCATGTTTGTTGATCGGGATGGCATTTGCATCCACCGTGTTCCCCGAAGTGTTCACGGATATGTAACCACCGGCCTGTTGGATACGGTCAAAAGCACTTCGGTCCACGATCAAGTCCTTGATCACTGGAAATGCCTTTGCACGGAACGGCTCTATCACAATGGTGTCCCCATCGTTGAACTTGCGCATGTGCAACTGGCACGTGGTCACCAATCTATCGGGACCGTGTGGCTCTCCATTAATTTGAAGGGAGCAAGTTCCGCAGATACCTTCTCTACAATCATGGTCAAATTCAACGGGCTCCTCTCCTTTGGAAACGAGTTCTTCGTTCAGGATGTCCAGCATTTCGAGGAAAGACATGTCCCCTTCAACACCGTCAAGGGTATAATCCACTATTTTTCCTGCTGAGGATGCGTCTTTCTGACGCCATATTTTTAAATGTAGCTTCATTGCTTCGCTATTTATAACTCCTTGTCTTCAATTCAATATTTTCATACACCAAATCCTCTTTGTGCAATTTGGCATCTTTGGGCTCGCCCACGTATTCCCAAGCAGCCACATATTTAAAGTTCTCGTCATCACGGAGCGCTTCACCCTCTTCGGTCTGGTACTCTTCGCGGAAGTGGCCTCCACACGATTCATTCCGATGCAGGGCATCCTTGGCAAAAAGCTCGCCCAGTTCCAAGAAATCGGCAACCCTTCCGGCTTTTTCCAATTCTTGGTTTTTGCTCTCGATGGTTCCGGTGACCTTTACGTTTTGCCAGAAATCCTTGCGCAGTTCGGCAATCTCCTTGATGGCTTCTTCCAGTCCTTTGGCATTACGGGCCATACCACATTTGTTCCACATGATCTTGCCGAGTTTTTTGTGGTAATAGTCCACAGAGTGGATACCGGTACCTCCCATCAATTTCGCCATACGGTCCCGGACTTGTTTTTCAGCCTCTTCAAATTCCTTGGAGTCGGTCGGTATTTTGCCGGTCCTAATGTCCTTGGACAGATAATCCCCAATGGTGTAGGGCAGTACAAAATATCCGTCGGCCAAACCTTGCATCAGCGCGGAAGCTCCCAAACGGTTGGCCCCGTGATCGCTAAAGTTGGCCTCTCCGGCAGCATAGCAACCGGGGATGGTGGTCTGTAGGTTGTAATCTACCCAGAGTCCGCCCATGGTGTAGTGCACCGCGGGATAGATTTTCATTGGGGTCTTATATGGATCTTCATCCACGATTTTCTCGTACATCTGGAAGAGGTTTCCGTATTTGGCCTCGACGACTTCCTCACCCAATTTGATGATGGTGGCCTCATCAGGATCTTTGATACCCGAAGTCAACGCCTTTTCCTTTCCGTACCTTTTGATGGCCGATGCGAAATCCAAAAATACCGCTTCCCCGGTCTTGTTCACGCCAAATCCAGCATCGCAACGCTCCTTGGCGGCCCTTGAGGCCACATCGCGGGGCACTAGGTTACCAAAGGCAGGGTATCTTCTTTCGAGATAATAATCACGGTCTTCCTCGGCAATCTGCGTGGGTTTCAATTTCCCTTCGCGGATGGCCACGGCATCTTCCATTTTCTTGGGCACCCAGATTCGTCCATCGTTACGGAGCGATTCGGACATCAAGGTCAATTTGGATTGATGTTCCCCGGAGACCGGAATACAGGTGGGGTGGATCTGGGTGTAGCAAGGATTGGCAAAAAAGGCCCCTTTGCGGTGTGCCCTCCAGGCAGCCATCACATTGCTTCCCATGGCATTGGTGGAAAGGAAGAACACGTTTCCGTACCCTCCCGTGGCCAAGACCACGGCGTGTGCACTGTGCCGTTCAATTTCTCCGCTAACCAAGTCACGGGCAATGATCCCCCTGGCCTTACCGTCCACCAAAACCAAATCCATCATCTCATGACGGGTATAGGATTTGATCTTGCCCCGGTTGATCTGTCGGTTCATGGCAGAGTAGGCCCCCAACAACAATTGCTGGCCTGTCTGTCCCTTGGCATAAAAAGTCCTGGAAACCAAAACTCCTCCAAAGGAGCGGTTGTCCAAAAGCCCTCCATATTCACGGGCAAAAGGGACTCCTTGGGCCACACATTGGTCGATGATGTTTCCTGAAACCTCGGCCAAGCGGTAGACGTTGGCCTCACGGGAACGGTAATCCCCTCCCTTTATGGTATCGTAGAAAAGGCGATAGTTACTGTCACCATCCCCTTGATAGTTTTTTGCTGCATTGATCCCCCCCTGTGCGGCAATGGAGTGCGCCCTTCGGGGAGAGTCCTGGTAGCAGAAGGTCTTTACGTTGTAGCCCAACTCGGCCAAGGTGGCCGCAGCCGCACCTCCGGCCAATCCTGTACCCACAACAATGATATCGATGTTCCTTTTGTTGGCGGGGTTTACCAGGTTGATATCGTTTTTATGTTTGGTCCATTTGTCGGCCAGTGGCCCAGACGGAACTTTTGAATCCAATATGCCCATACTTAATGTGTTATTGGGTTAAGGTGGTGATATAGGGCGATGAAAGCAAAGCCCAATGGAATGACCACAGAAAATAGTTTTGTGAATGTCTTAATGGCCGGGGTGTACTTGTTGTTCACCCCCATACTCTGAAAGGAAGAAGCAAAACCGTGCCACAGGTGAAGGCTCAATAAAACAAATGCTATAATGTACAGAATCGTTCTCCAGGCCGGGGCAAACTTTTCCACGGTTTCATGGTAGTAGCGTGTGGGGTCTTCGGGGGACGCCTCGATGTACTTGTAGGCCATCTCGTGCACCCAAAAATCATAGAAGTGAAGAACCAAGAAGGCAAGGACCACCAATCCGGAATAGATCATGTTCCTGGATACCCAAGGGGCATTGGCACTGCCCTTGTACTTCACATAACTGCCGCCCCTTGCCTTTTTGTTCTTGATCTCCAAGGCAAAGCCCATGGCAAAGTGCACGATCACCCCAGCAATCAAAATGGGCTGTAGTACAAATTGGACCAAGGGGTTGTACCCCATAAAGTGCGACCAAGAATTGAAAGTGTCAGGGTCAATGACCGAGGTGATGTTAATGGTAAAATGTTGTGTAAGAAAAACAACCAAAAAAAGACCCGAAAGTGCCATTACCACTTTGCGGGCAATTGAAGATTTTATCAATCCACTCATTAGTGCTGGTTTTGAGACAAATTTACGGCACGATCGAGTTTTTAACAAGTAATAAACTGCACGAAACCTCTTATTTAGAAAGGTTATAAGAAAAAGCCGGATATTTGATACTGCTTAGCACCAATAAAACTCCTTAAGGAGCTTTGGGGAGATAAGATTGGATCAATCCCATTCGAAGACAAAATTGCCACGTAAGGTGGTGGAATCGGGATCAAACCGGACCACAAACCACGTGCCGCTTATTTCTGCAGTGGGCATATCGTTGTCCAAAGTACCTTCAAAATAGGAATGCTCATCGGTTTGGGGAACATCCTGGGGATTCATGTCACTGCAATAGGTGCACAACCACATTTGAATGGCATTACCATCGATGGACCATACCCCTACACCTTCCGACCCCACTTCGTCGATCAGTTCAATGTCCAAGGTCCCATCCTCGTAAAGTTGGAGTATGGAATTATATTCCACTTCTTCTGAATCGGGATCGTTGTTTCTTCCACCGACCCAGAAAGTGTATTTCAATATGCTGGTCAATAAAAAACGGGTTTCCCAGTTTTGGGAGCCGCTTTGGGCAATGACCGTCACCTCGTGCTCTCCCACTTGCAAGCTTCTTTCTATGGATAGGGCACCAGTGTTTTCGTCAATGGTCAACCCCTCTATAGGCTCTTTTAACGAAAAAGTCCCGTTTTCTTGTGGCCACTCTATGGAGGGTTGGGGAATGGTTCCCTGTGAACGAAAGGCTACCTCAAAATTTTCTGATGCATAATGGAAATCAACGGATTTTGTATCATCGTCATTACTGCAAGCCAGTATGATGAACATACAAATGCCTATAATCGAATATTTTTTCATGATGTTGTTAAAGGTTCTTGGTTTCATACTCCACAACATAGTTGATGGTTAGCCCGAAAAGGACATTGGGCTTTACTTGGAACGAGACCAGATTTCCATTGCCGTCCCATATTTTGTTTTGAAAGAGATAACCAGCATCTCCTGTGTGTATCAAAGCGATGTCGTGCTGACTAAAAAAGAACAGCTCAAAAGGGGACAGATAAAACATCAATCCATGCCAAATTACTAGGGCATTCTGTGGTTTCAGATAATGGAAAACACCCTTGTCGCCCTCAGAAAACTGAAGGGTATAGTTATTTTCTGAAATGGCTATTTTTATGAGTTGCCCATCGGGGTCCAAATTCCATTCGGTTGGCAAGTTCGCCAAATCTCCTTCGATTAGATAATGGATTTCATCACTTTCGTTATAAGTTGTGGACAAGTCGTATTCCACGTCGTCAATCATAAAACCCACATTGGTAACGGTCCCGTTCACGCCATGGTCAAAAGTAAAGTTGTACAGTGAACCGCTCTGTACATCTTCCGATGATATATTCACCAACTTACCCGTATCATTATAGTCGAAATTGGATATAAGTTGGGTGGTTTCATCCAAAGAATTTCGCTCTATGGTCATTTGGGCCAGCTGATTTTTTGAATTGTATGATAACTGGTATAGAACAGTTTCACCGGAACCGTAAGCCAAGGAAATGGTTTTGGGGAAATATGCTTTTTGATTCGATTCGCCATCGGAATCTTTAGAACACGAAAGAAGCAATAGTAGTGCCGAAGTTATAAATAGCGTATTTGCAAAAGGTTTCATGGGACTTTTTGATATGGAATGAAGTGCTATTTGGTCGCAAAGACCACCTGAAGGGTGTACACATATTCACCGACAGGACGGTCGTAGTAGATGGAGGTCTCTATCTGTTTTCCTGTAAACTGGTTGTCCTCCACAACTTCAATAGGTCCAAGTTGCTTCCCTAGGGCCAATGCAATGGCGGTGGCCTTGGCGGTGGCATCCTTTAGTGCCATTTCACTGAGAGATCTTGCCTCATCGGGGTCGATTTCCAAAATGGCAATGGCGTTCAAGCGTTGTATGCCCAACGATTTTATCCCCAGAAAGGTCCTCATTTTTTCTGCTGAGGTCGTGGTGAACTCATACACGGCACCTTCCTTGTCATATCCCATGGTCTCAAAACCAAATTCGTAGGGGGTCTCTTTGATCTCGTTCCAAGCGAATCCATGTGATTCCAAGGCCTTTTTGTAGTTTGATTTTAACTGCTCCAGGTCTATGCCATCGGTGGCGTAGCTGGCAAAGGCCGAACTTAGGGAAACAGTGGCCTTGTAAATGGGGGACGGGTCTATATGGACGGCCTTTGCACTTACTTTGATGGTGGTGCTTTTCTCTTGGGCCATACCCATCAATGGTAAAAAAGCCAATAGGATGTATACTATCGATTTCATGATCGTGGTGTTAAAAACCCCTTCGTGGAATTATCGGGGCAATGGGTTTTATTCTGGAATGTTGAAATGGGCCACGATCTCTTCGTAGCTCATTTGGGAATAATCAGTAGCCATCTTACCTGCAGCAGGGATCCCACCGGGAATGATGATGTAACGGTAATCATCATAAAGAGGAATCTCAATATCCGAACCATCAATGGAAGAGATCCTAATGACAATGTTTTGGTTCAAGTCACTGATTGAAAAATCATAATGTTGCATGCGTAGGCCATAAAGCGATTTGGGCAATGGATGGATAGTGGTAGAGATAGAAGTATATCTGCCATACACCGCAATGAAGCCATTTGCCTTCACTTCATCCGTCAGAGCTTCCACATTCGGAATGCTGAAGGCGGCATTGATGTCCGTAATTGGGGATTCAAAACCGGAAGGAATCCAATCCGAATAGATCACGTTGGCGGTTCCGGTTTCCCCCGTTTCCCCTTGCGGACCTTCAGGTCCTTGCTCCCCTTGAATGCCCTGGGGGCCAATGGCACCGTCCTCCCCATCATCGCCAGAGCAGGCCAGGAAGATGGTTGCCAACAAGCCCAATAAGAAGATTTGACTTTTCATGTGTTTCAATTTTAAGTGTTGATAGTTGGGGGAACTTGGGCTATCTAGGATGTTATTCAGGAATACTGAACAATTCAATCACCTCTTCATAGCTCATCTTGGTAAGGTCCATGTTGGATACCAATTTTCCAGAAGTGGAAACCCCACCTGGAATGAGCACATATCTGTATTGTTCCAAATAGGAGCCATCCCCTACACTTTCGCCTTCTTCGTTGGCATGGACCGTAATCCTAATATTGTCGCTTGTTGCCACAAAGAAGTAAGATTGTTGTCTGGCAGCACCAAATACAATGGGAAGCGGATAAACAACATTGCCATCCCCAGGAAGCTCTATTCTTCGACCATATACCAGAATGGTTCCAAGGTTCAACATGTCCGGACCGATTTCAGGAGCTTCGATGTCAAAAGAGGCCGATGAGGCGACGATACTGTTCCCCAATCCGGTATCTACCCAATCGGAATACATTACATTGGCGGTGCCGGGATCTCCTTGCTCTCCCTGTGCGCCCGGGTCACCTTGTGGACCTGCGGGACCTGCGGGACCTTGCGCTCCTTGTGGGCCGGTTGCACCATCCTCACCATCTTCCGAAGAGCAGGAGGTGACCAATGCCATGGACAGGGCCATAATCAAAATAGTTTTGATGGATAAAACATTTGTTTTCATGATTTTCAAAATTTTTTGGGTTTCATGAAGCCAAATCTAGGATCTATCGCGGCACGGAAACTTTCAATTATTATCGTGGGCCCAATTGGATTCGTCGGCAACCCTTTTTTGTGTACGGAACACCATTTCTTCCTATTTTTAAGAAATTTCCCATCCATACGGTATAACTGTCGTACGTACACCTTTTTAGACCAAGTATCACTAATGGGGGAAAGGATCTTGCTTCTATTTTTAATTTGGGACAAAGAACACCAGAGTTATGAGGGCAATCATAGTTGACGATGAGGTTGCGGCAATAAACAGCCTTTCATGGGAATTGCGGAAATACCCCGATTTCATTTCCATCATTGAAACGTTCACTTCCCCGAAGGAGGCCATCTCGGGGATCAACTATTTGAAACCGGACTGTGTCTTCCTGGATATCGAGATGCCGGAAATGAGCGGGTTCTCCTTATTGGACAAACTGGAATATCGGAACTTCGCCATTGTGATCACCACGGCCTACAACCAGTATGCGATCCAAGCCATCAAGGAAAGTGCCGTGGATTATCTCCTCAAACCTGTGGACCAGGACGATATTGCCGGGGTAGTGGAAAAATTGAAGAAACTGAACGGACAACAGAGCTTTCAACATCAGTTCGAGCAGACTTTCGAGGCCCTATCGCGGGCCAGTGCCCCCCAAGTGGTCCAGATTCCTGTAAGTGGGAAGATCTTGTTTTTGAGGGTGGCCGATATTGTGTATTGCGAGTCGGACGGGAATTATTCCAAGGTGTTCTTGGAGTCGGGCGAACAGGTCTTGGTCTCCAAGAAGCTCAAAGAGTTGGAGGACCTTTTGCCCAACCGGATATTTTTCAGGATACACAATTCTTTCATCGTGCACCTGCTCAAAGTAGACGAATATATACGAACCGATGGGTATCTGGTACTTTCCAACGACCGAAAGATCCCGGTATCCAGAAACAAGAGAGAGGCTTTTCTACACCGAATGGCCCAATAAAGATCAACTATGCTCAAAGGCTTGATGGACTTCTTCAAGGAAAGCAACCAAAATGGGTTTGGGTTCTTTGTGGTGTCCGTTCTTTTTTACCTCTTCGTCTTTTTTCTTATTCAGTTTTTCCAGCATAAAAAACGGTTTTACCTTTTTTATGCCCTTTATGCCCTGGTCACGGGGCTCACTCTCATAAAATATGTGGATGGGGTGTTTTTTAGTGATTTTGCCCACTCATCCGCAGGGAGGACCTTTGTGAGATGGTTCCACTATCCTTCCCAATGGATGGCCTCCATCCTGTTCATCCTGTTCATCTCGGAGATTATGGGCTTCAAAAAGGACCATCCGAGGTTTGTGAAATTTGTGCATTGGGGCTATTTGGGTCTGGCCCCTTTTTATTTTACGTTTTGGGCGATGTACCTGATCAACCCCAGATCGTACCTCATCGATTATTGTGAGGTTTTTGTACTGTTGCCGATGAACCTCATCGCCTTTGTTTGGGGATTTTGTCTCGTGCTGAAGCAGAACAGGATCATCAAATGGTACATCCTATTGGGGATGACCTCGCTTTTTGTTTCCTATCTCATCATTTCATTATACTCCATCAAGACCAAGACCGCGAACACGGAAACGCTGTACATCTTTTATTTGGGGGTGCTGTTCGAAAGTCTGTTGTTTGCCCTCGCCATAGGGTTGGAACAAAAAATGGTCTACAAGGAAAAGGCCCATGTCCAGAAAAAGTACATCGACCAGCTCGAGGAAAACCATACCATCAAGGAAAGCATCAACAGGGCCTTGTCGGATGAGCTGGTGCAGACAAAGGCAGAGATAGAGGGCTTGAGTTCCGAGGCGCAGAAGGAGCGCACGGAGAAATTGGCAATCAAAGTGGAGAACAAGTTTGCCCAGCTGCGTTTGGATGCGCTTCGCAGTCAGATGAACCCCCATTTTATCTTCAATGCCCTGAATTCGATCAAATCCTATTTCATTGAGAACAACCAGGAAAAGGCCATTTATTATCTGGGAAGGTTCTCCAAACTGATCCGGGGCATATTGGAGAGTTCCCGAAAGGATCTTATCACGCTCGAAGAGGAATTGGGCATCATCAAAATGTATGTGGAGATAGAGAGCGATCGCTTCAAGAACGGCATGGAGTACACTTTTGAGTTGGATGATTCCATAGAGGCCCAGGAACTTCTTGTGCCTTCCCTTTTGTTGCAGCCCTTTGTTGAAAATGCCATTTGGCATGGATTGTCCACCCGAAAAGGGAAAAAGAAGCTCTGCCTAAAGGTGGAACTGTTGCAACCTTCGAACGATTTGCAGATCACCATAGAGGACAATGGCATAGGGAGACGGGCCTCCCAGGTAAGGAACAGTCAGAACCCACTGAAGAGCCAATCGCTGGGGCTCTCCATTGTGAACGACAGGTTGGACTTCTACTCCAAAAAATATGCAGGGGATTTCCATTTTTTGGTCGAGGATCTTGTGGATGCATCGGGAAAGGCATTGGGCACAAAAGTGGTCGTTACCCTGCCCCGATTGCTATTGGAAAACCACTAAAGCTGAAAGAAATTTTCAAAACGGCACCGAAATCCAAAAGATTTATCCGAATTTGAACAGGCAAAACCTGAACACTACAATGGATATCGCCATCCTATCCGTGAGCCTCAATGTGTATTCCACCAGAAGAATAGCTGTGGAAGCGCAAAAGGCGGGACACTATGTGGAGCTGATTGACCACACCAAGTGCTCGGTGAAATTGGGCCAGGGCATACCCCAGATCTATTTTGGGGAGGACAACATCACCGAAGGTTTTGATGCCATCATCCCCAGGATCGGCACCACGGTCACCCGACATGGCGCTGCCATCGTGAAGCAGTTTGAAATGAACGGGGTCTTCAGCACGGCCCGGTCAACGGGAATCATCAGGGCCAGGAACAAAGTGAGGACCTTGCAGATCATGGCCAAAAAGGGAATCCCCATCCCAGAAACCGTTTTCTCCATCAACCCCGACAATGTAGAGGCACAGATAGACCTGCTGGGAGGGGGGCCTGTGATCATCAAACTCCAAGAGGGCACACAAGGAAAAGGAGTGATCTTGGCCGAGAGCAAAAAATCGGCAAAATCCATGATCGATACTTTGTATAATATGAATACCAGCATCCTGTTGCAACAGTACATTGAGGAGGCCAATGGGGAAGACCTTCGGGTGATTGTGGTGGGGAACAAGGTCGTGGCGAGCATGAAACGGACCAGTGGGTTGGATGATTTCCGGTCCAATGTGCACCGGGGGGCGGACACCGAAGCGGTCCAACTGACCCCCAAGGAAAAAACCATGGCCCTGGACGCGACCAAGCATTTGGGTCTGGGAATTGCCGGAGTGGACCTTATCCGGTCCAAGAAAGGGCCATTGTTGATCGAGGTCAACGCATCGCCGGGACTCAGAGGCATTGAAGAGGCAACAGGGATCAACGTGGCAAAACAGATCATCCAATTTGTGGAAAGGAACGGGCAGAGAAAACGATAAAAAAGGTGAAAGCTTGATTTGAGGGGAATACCCTGTATCATCTAGGCAGATAGACTGTCGTTCTTATCACTTATTTTGGACAAGCTCCATGAAATGGCACTTTCCAGGTCCGTGAATTGTCGGATACTGTCCTTAAAGAACATTTTTTCCAAGATAATGCTGGCCAGGCCATTTTTGTTGTAGGCCACGATGGAATACAATTCGAGTTTGTGCCTGTTCTTGTAAAATTTCAACCAATCCGTAGGCACCACGGAATAGTTGTTGAACGGTTGGAGATATAGGCAATGGGCTTTTCCTCACCCAAGATTTCATAGGCGGCATCAATGATTTTTTCAGCAATGGACCAATCAAAGGTTTCCCCTTCATTCATTTCGGAAATGATCAACCCATCGAAGAAATAAAAAATACCGAACTCGTATTCCCTGATTTCCCGAATGTTCTTGAAAAAATCCAGCTCTTTTACACTTTTCATGCTCTGTCAAGATGATTTTGTTGATGATAGACAACAAAGATAGGGGAACAGGAAGGCTTCGAAAGTGTTGTTTTTATGGATGTTACCGTTCATTTGGTACAAGCCCGTTTTCAATTGATAGTTGACAGATCGGCGAAAAATGCCATAGGATTTTCCCTCTTTATTTCAGCACACATTCCTACGAAGGGAATGGAAAAGGGGATCAATTTTCCATATTTTTCAGCTGGATGCCCAAGGCTTTGGTGGATACCTGCACCTCAACAAGGGAAAGCAATAAGGAAACCATCAGGAAAACCAGGCTCACTCCAAAAACAATGTTGGCCCAGACGTTCAGTTCCACATAGACCAGGAACATGGTCACTGCAGCCAGCAAAAAACTGATGATGGCCGTGGCCTGCATGTTCTTGATGATGCCCAATCTTTTTCTGAGTTGATGGATCTGTTGTTTCAACGGATGGGCCGAGGTTTCCTCAAACTGTTTGTGCAGTTGTCGGATCAAGGCGGCAATGGCCAGATATCGGGCATTATAGGCCAGCATGGTCAGGGAGATGGCAGGAAAAAGGAGGGCGGGAATGCTGAGGGTGAGCTGCATGTTCTGGTTTTGAAATGGAAGGTAACAATTTGTCTTCGGTATTGCAATTACCTACATTTGGGCAAACCAATTTATACAGATGAAATATTTTCCCATAGACAGCAATCTTTTTGTGAAGAACCGCAAGAAATTCATGGCACAGATGAAGCCAAAAAGCATTGCGGTGTTCAATTCCAACGATATTTATCCCATTGGGGCGGACAGCACCCTGCCCTTTGAGCAGTCCCGTGACATTTTCTATCTGAGCGGGGCCGATCAGGAGGAGACCATCCTGCTGCTCTTTCCCGATGCGATGGATCCAAAGAAAAGGGAAATCCTATTTGTAAGGGAGACCAATGACCACATTGCGGTATGGGAAGGGGCCAAATTGACCAAGGAACAGGCCACAGAAGTATCCGGAATAGAAACGGTCTGTTGGCTGAAGGAATTCGACAAGATCTTTTTTGACCTCATGACCGAGGCCGACACCATTTATTTCAACACCAATGAACACTACCGCCAAGCGGTGGAGACCCAGACCCGGGAAGACCGTTTTATCGAAAAATGCAAAAAGGACTTTCCTGCGCACCAATGGGCAAAGAGCAACCCCATTTTGCAACAGATTCGTGGCATAAAGGAGCCCGAAGAGATCGCTTTGATGCAGACCGCCTGCGATATTACGGAGAAAGGCTTCCGACGGATTTTGGAATTTGTCAAACCCGGTGTTTGGGAATATGAGATAGAAGCCGAATTTCTGCACGAGTTTGTCCGCAACCGTTCCAAAGGGTATGCCTATAGCCCCATCATTGCAGCGGGGAACAACGCGAATGTGCTCCATTACCTGGAAAACAACCGCCAAGTGAAGGATGGCGATATGATCTTGTTGGATCTGGCTGCAGAATATGCCAACTACTCCAGTGACATGACCCGTACCATTCCCGCAAACGGGCGGTTTACCGATAGACAAAAGCAAGTGTACAGTGCCGTGTTGCGCGTAAAGAACGAAGCCACCAAAATGTTGGTGCCAGGGGTGATATGGGCCGAGTTCCACAAAGAAGTGGGCAAGGTCATGACCTCGGAATTGATAGGTTTGGGACTTTTGGACAAGGCCGATGTACAGAACGAAAACCCTGATTGGCCCGCCTACAAAAAATATTTCATGCACGGCACCAGCCACCATATCGGGCTGAATACACACGATTACGGCGAATTGAAGACTCCCATGAAGGCCAACATGGTCTTTACCGTGGAACCGGGCATTTACATCCCCGCTGAAGGAATGGGCGTTCGTTTGGAAGATGATGTGGTGATCCAAGAAAAGGGCGAACCCTTCAATTTGATGCGGAACATCCCCATCGAGATTGGGGAGATCGAGGAGTTGATGAACAAATAAGGGTTGGTACTGTCATACAGGGCGAAGCGAAGTATCTCATTTTGATTGCTTTGGATGTTTAACTCCATTCAGTTTGATTTTTAGAAGGTAAATGCATCATATGAACCTCTTTTTTTTACTTTTTCAGGTCGATATTGAAAAGAAAATGCAGGAAGCTCCCGACGGTTCCTATGGAATCGGGGTCGTAATCGGGAGCTACCTGCCCTTCGTGGTCTTGGCAGGAATCGCCTATGCCATTTATCACTACAACAAAAAAAGAAGTGAGAAGGAATAGAACATTTCGGCAAGTAGGAGTAGTGGCTCCATTTTCAGGTTCAAGTCCATTTGAGCAACTGTGACTGTAAATCGCCTACGAGGTGACCCGGGAGACAGCAAAATTTCTACTGAATAACAACCAAATGGATTAAGGACATTTTGATTTTTGTTCCAAAACCCCCGAAATTCATTGTCCCATGGAAAAACAACAACAATTATACAGAACAGCTTTCGGGTTGGCCCTGTTCACCATTTTTTACAATGTGGTGGAAGGTATCGTTTCCACCTATCTCGGGTTTGAAGATGAAAGTTTGGCCCTGTTCGGTTTCGGGACTGATAGTTTTATTGAGGTAATCTCGGGTTTGGGCATTGCACACATGATCCTGCGCATCAGGAAAAATCCAGAGAGCAATCGGGACAATTTTGAACGTACTGCCCTTCGCATCACTGGAACTGCTTTTTACCTCTTGGTGGCAGGGCTTGTGGCCACCAGTCTCTATAATATCTGGATAGGGCATCGGCCATTGACCACGTTTTGGGGCGTGGTCATCTCTTTGATCTCCATTTTGATCATGTGGATCTTGGTATGGTGGAAAAGGAAAGTAGGCAACCAACTCAATTCAACCCCTATTTTGGCCGATGCCAATTGTACCTTGGTCTGTGTGTACATGTCCATCATCCTGTTGATTAGCAGTGGGGTGTACCAACTTTTCAGCATACCTTATATGGATAGCTTGGGAACATTGGGGTTGGCCTATTTTGCGTTTAAGGAGGGCAAGGAATGTTTTGAAAAGGCCAATAGCGATAAACAGTGTTGTTGTACGTAAAAAATTCTTCCAAGATCAACAAGGGAACATTTTAATGGATATATTGTAGTTGAATCTAAACAAACTGCAATGAACACGATTTTCAACTCAACGCATAAAAGGGTGGTCATGAGCATATTGCCCCTGTTTTCATTTTTCATTTTTGGCAATGCCATGGCATCAACTTCAACAAGAACATTACAGGCACAAGATACCTTTTTGGTGACCTTGGTTTCCCCGGAAAATGGATCCTACACGGTTTCCCCGGAAATTCCTGCAGACGGAAAAGTGGCTTCGGGCACTGAACTGACCGTCACTGCCACACCATCCGAAGGCTATAGTTTGGATGCTGTCTATTATACCTTTAAAGGAGGCATGTGGGGAACTACCAGTGTGGAGACTTTTGTTCCGACCCTCAAAATTGTTGTGGACAAGGACATGTCCATCGGGGCCACTTTTGTGGAGAACAACCTGGTGGAAAACTTGAACGTGACCCACGATGTGGTGTATGCCCAACCGGGCGTAAAACCATTGAAATATGATGTGTATGCCCCTAAAGGGGCAAAGGACCTACCGTGCGTGGTCATTATCCATGGTGGGGGGTGGTCCTCCAATAATGAGGACATTATGCGAGGCCTGGCAAGAGAACTTACCAAAGGAGACCAATATGTGGTATTCAGCTTGGACTACCGCTGGGTGAACAATTTGGACGGGGACGAAAACCCGAACTACATGCATAATTTGATAGAGGATGTTTTTGGGGGCATTGCCCACATTCAGGAACATGCGAGGGCCTATGGGGGTGACCCAACCAAGATAGCGGTTACCGGCGACAGTGCAGGAGGGCACCTTTCCGCAGCGGCGGCAATACTTTCTCCGATGATAGGCGATAGAGGTTTTGAGGGGACAAATGGCATTTACGAATTTATGCCCTCCTATATGCCTCAAGGGAAAACGGTCGAGACCGTTAAAAATGAAATCACGGATGCCATTAAAGTGGCCGCACCCAGTTATGGACCATTTGACGCCAAGGATTTCAGCAATTTCATCCAACAGAAGGACCAAGCCTATCTGGGTGCCGTTTCCCCTTTTCAACATGTGCCCAATGTGGCGGATAGGGCCATCCCCCATTTTATTGTGAGGGGTTCGGAAGATGGCTTGATCAACGATGCACTGGTACAGCCCTACGTCGACCTTTTGAAGCAAAACGGACAAACGGTCGAATATTTGGTGGTGGAAGGTGCCGGGCATGCTTTTTTTGATTGGAAGCCAGACGCGCAGACCCGTGCCACTTTTGCCAAATACGGAGTGCCCTATGCCGCAGAAATGAAATCTTTCTTCGATTCCGTTTTCTACTAGGCGATTTTTGTTTTTTGCTGGATAACATTTGATAGGACCAGGGCCAGAAGTGCGGGCAATACCCATCCCAATTGATGTGCGCTAAAAGGAATCCATGAAATGTAAGGCGTGATGGTTTCTCCCAGACCCATGCTTCCCAAAAAATCAGGGACGCTGAACAAAATGGTGGTCCAGACCACGGTCTTGAACACGGTCGGAGTGGTAAGTCTGTCCGGAAGTACATTCAATAGGATCAGGATGATGGTAATGGGGTAAATGAACATCAGCGAGGGTATGGCCACCGCAATGATGTAGTCAACATTGAACTGGCCCATCAAAACACCGAATACACAAGACACCAATGCGGTGATTTTATAGGCAAGGTCGGAATTATTGAATCGGCCCTTGATGAAATCCGCGGTACCTGTAATGACCCCCACCGCTGTTGTGAAACAAGCCAAGCTTACTAAAATGCTCAACAATATACTACCTGTGCCTCCCAAAATCTTTATGCTCAACTCACTTAAAAGCGATGTGCGGGAGATGCCGCCTTCAAATTGATCGCTGAACAATGCACCGGTAAGAATAAGTCCTGCATAGACTGAAAATAATCCCACACCGGCCCAAAAACCGGCTTTTCGGATCAGTTTCCTTTTCTCCTCGAAGGAAGCTTCCTTTTCTTTCAGGTTGATGGAAATGATGATCACGGCACCGACAACAATGGCAGCTATGGCATCAAAAGTTTGGTATCCTTCCAAAACCCCATGACTGAAGGGATGTTTGATTTCTGAAGAAGTGAAATCGAAATCCATGGTAAACAGGGCCGTGGCAATCATCAATAGCAGAATGATAAGTATTCCTGGAGTTAACAGCTTGCCCAAAAGGTCCAATACTTTGGAACGATTGATCACGAACAGAAAGACCAAAAGAAAATAAACGAAGCTCGTGAGTAGGTAAGGAGTATCCCAAAAAGGTTGTATGGCCATTTCATGCGTAACCGAAGCCGTTCTGGGTGACGGAAGGGCAATGCAAATGAAATAGACCACATAGCAATACACCAAACTGAAGAGGGGAGATACCTTTTTGGCAAAATCGAACATGGTACCCTGCAATTTGGCATGGGCAAAAATACCCAACAAAGGCACTACGACACCCGAAATACAGAATCCCAACACTACCAACAACCAGAGATTTCCGGCCTTGAAACCCAAAAGAGGGGGTAGGATGAGATTCCCGGCGCCAAAAAAGAGGGAAAAAAGAGCAAAAGAGGTGATCGTTAACGATTTTTTATTCATGGGGTGTTGATAAATTATTTTCAATGTAGTATATTTCGAAAACGTAATTCAGCGGAATTATCTGACTTTTTGTCGAATAGCATGCATTTCATCGAAAAAGAGACTTTGTGCGTTCGTTCATAAAATAAAAAGTTATCAACATCCGTTGCTATAGAAAGTTCAATCAAAAAAAATTGATATAACAAAAAACTACTAGTAACCAAATTACGGCATTTTTCGATTCCCCAAATCGTATCCATGCTTACTTAAACAACGACCGGCCTATGAAAATTTCTACTTCTCACCACCATCACCACCAAGGCAACAAATTTTCCTCTTTTTTCTGCAACCTGTTCGGACACCATTATGTGGTTTCCAAAAAAGTAACGGAACACATCAAGGAGTATAAATGTACCCATTGCCACAAAGAGGTAACCACGGATGTCAGCGGAAAGCTTTCCGCCTTGACACCGCAGATGCAAGAAATCAACAGTGCATTGGAAGATATGTACCGAAAAAGAAGAAGCAGGGTAGTGCACCAAGTGGCCTAACCCTTTCTTTTTTTTACAAAAAGCCCAAATCTTAATCCCGGAAACTCAAACGAGTACCTACTGCTATTGGTTGCGTGCCCCAAAACCATGGAGTTGGAAATTCTTGATTTTCGGGGTTTTTTATTTTGTTTCGTTGAATGAGTTCCATCCTTGTGCTGTGATGGGAATTTTGGTCTCCGCTCGGGTGATAAGGTGTGCCCCTTCACTTTTTTCCGTCATATGTCCTATCACCGTTAAGTTGGGATTTCCCTTGATCTTGGGAAAATCGGCCTGGTCTATGGTGAACAGGAGCTCATAATCCTCACCACCACCAAGGGCGACCATGGTGCTGTCCATTTTGAATTCCTCACAAGTGGCAATGGCCGATGGGTCTAAGGGAATCTTGTCCTCAAAAAGATTGCAGCCCACGTCCCCATGCTTACAGAGGTGGAGTATTTCGGAAGAGAGGCCATCACTGATATCGATCATAGAGGTAGGTTTTACTTCCAATTTTTTCAAAAGTTCCACCATATCCTTGCGGGCCTCCGGTTTCAACTGTCGTTCCACAAGATAGGAATAGGCCTCCAGATCTGGCTGGCTGTTCGGGTTCACCTTGAAGACCTCTTTTTCACGTTCCAACACCTGTAGCCCCAGATAGGCACCGCCCAAATCCCCGGTCACCACCAAAAGATCGTTCGGTTTGCTACCTTTTCGGTAAACGATCTCATCTGCGTTGGCAGCCCCGATGGCCGTAACGCTGATGATCATCCCTTTGTTGGACGACGTGGTGTCGCCTCCCACCAAGTCTACATGGTACAGTTTGCAGGCCAGGGCCACCCCTTCATAAAACTCTTCCAAGGCCTCAAGGGGAAATCTATTGGAAACAGCAATGGAAACCGTCACTTGGGTCGGTAGGGCATTCATGGCACAGATGTCGGAAAGGTTCACCATCACCGACTTGTAGCCCAAATGCTTGAGGGGCATATAGCTGAGGTCAAAATGTACCCCCTCCACCAACATATCGGTAGAGACGATCACTTTTTTGTCCTTGAAATCCATCACAGCGGCATCGTCACCAATACCGACAAGGGACGAAGGCTGTTTTAGTTCAAAGTTCTGGGTGAGATGGTCAATGAGCCCAAACTCGCCGAGCTCTCCCAATGAGGTACGTTGTGGATTCTTGTCTTCTAGCATTTTGCAAAAGTAAACAGGATCGGTGGAACTTGGCAAAGCGATACGGAGAAAGGTGAAAAACCCGCAAGGGCACCATAAAGGGCATTATGGCAAAAACACAATGCCCAACATAGAAAACCCCTATGGAATCATTCGTTATTATAATGTTAGTATGTATGGTAAAACCCTACTTAAACAGTATATTTGTAGGCTATTTAGATTAAATTCAAGTAAGATGATTAAAGTATCGGAAACAGCAAAGCTAAAAGTAGTGTCGCTCATGGCCGAGGAAGGCTTTGATGCAACTACCGATTATGTCCGTGTGGGAGTGAAGAGTGGTGGCTGCAGCGGATTGTCTTACGAACTTAAATTTGATAAGTCCGTAGAAGACACAGATAAGATTTTTGAAGATAATGCCGTACGCATCATCGTGGACAAAAAGAGCTTTTTGTACCTGGTGGGCACCACATTGGAATACTCGGGAGGATTGAATGGCAAGGGTTTTGTCTTCAATAACCCCAATGCTCAGCGAACCTGCGGGTGCGGGGAAAGTTTTTCACTATAAACATTGACTAAAAGCCTTCAATTGGCTAACTTATAAGATATGGCTTATACAGAGGAAGAATTAAAAAAAGAACTGGAGACCAAGGAATACGAGTATGGTTTCTATACGGATATAGAATCGGACACCTTTCCTAAGGGATTGAACGAGGACATTGTCATCGCCATTTCCAAGAAAAAGGAAGAACCCGATTGGATGACCCTATGGCGCTTGGAAGCTTTTCGTGCCTGGAAGGAAATGAAGGAACCGGAATGGGCCAACGTGACCTATAAAAAACCTGACTTTCAGGATATTTCCTATTATTCCGCCCCGAACAAGAAGCCCAAGTACGACAGTTTGGACGAGGTAGATCCAGAACTGTTGGACACCTTCAAAAAGTTGGGTATTTCCATTGATGAGCAAAAGAAATTGGCAGGTGTTGCGGTGGACATCGTCATGGATTCCGTTTCCGTGGCCACCACCTTTAAAAAGACATTGGCGGAAAAAGGCATTATTTTCTGTTCCATTTCCGAAGCCATAAAAGAACACCCGGAACTGGTGAAAAAGTACATCGGAACGGTGGTGCCCAAAAAGGACAATTTTTATGCTGCCTTGAACTCGGCCGTATTCTCGGACGGTTCTTTCTGCTATATCCCAAAAGGGGTCAGATGTCCGATGGAGCTTTCCACCTATTTCCGTATCAATCAAGCAGGCACAGGTCAGTTCGAAAGAACTTTGGTGGTTGCCGATGAAGGAAGCTACGTGAGCTACCTGGAAGGATGTACGGCACCCTCCCGTGACGAGAACCAATTACATGCTGCCGTGGTGGAATTGATTGCATTGGACAATGCCGAAATCAAATATTCCACCGTACAGAACTGGTTCCCAGGAAACAAGGAAGGAAAAGGAGGTGTGTTCAACTTTGTGACCAAGCGTGGACTTTGCGAAAAGAACGCCAAAATATCTTGGACACAAGTGGAGACCGGTTCCGCAGTGACCTGGAAATATCCTTCCTGCGTTTTGAAGGGGGACAATTCCATCGGGGAGTTCTATTCCATCGCTGTGACCAATAATTTTCAGCAAGCCGATACCGGGACCAAGATGATCCACTTGGGCAAGAACACCAAGAGCACCATCATTTCCAAAGGAATTTCCGCTGGCCAGTCACAGAACAGCTATCGAGGATTGGTTCAGGTGAGCAGCCGAGCAGAGAATGCACGGAACTTTTCCCAATGCGATTCCCTGTTGATGGGCAACAGATGTGGGGCACATACCTTCCCCTACATTGAGGTGAAGAACAAATCGGCCCAGATAGAACATGAAGCCACCACAAGTAAAATTGGCGAAGACCAAATTTTCTACTGTAACCAACGGGGCATCGACACCGAAAAGGCCATTGCCCTCATCGTGAACGGTTTTAGTAAGGAAGTGTTGAACAAACTGCCCATGGAATTTGCCGTAGAGGCCCAAAAACTATTGGAAATCAGTTTGGAAGGCTCCGTAGGATAACAAACATCACTATAAATTATATTTGAAGAAAAGTAGCATGCTAGAAATCAAGAATTTACACGCAAGCGTAGAAGATAAGGAAATCCTTAAGGGCATCAACCTAAAGGTGAACGCCGGGGAGGTACATGCCATTATGGGGCCAAACGGTTCCGGGAAAAGTACCTTGGCCGAAGTGATTGCAGGTCAGGAAGAATTTGAAGTAGGAGAAGGAACCATCCTTTTGGATGGTGAGGATTTGGAAGAACTTTCACCGGAAGAAAGGGCCCACAAAGGTGTTTTTCTCTCATTTCAGTATCCAGTTGAAATCCCTGGGGTTTCGGTGACCAACTTTATGAAGACCGCCATCAACGAATCCAGAAAAGCACAGGGATTGGAAGACATGCCCGCCAATGAGATGTTGAAAAAGATCCGTGAAAAGTCCGAACTGTTGGAAATCGACCGCAAATTTTTGTCCCGTTCCCTGAACGAAGGGTTCTCCGGAGGTGAGAAGAAGCGGAACGAGATTTTCCAAATGGCGATGATGGAGCCCAAACTGGCCATTTTGGACGAGACCGATTCCGGACTGGACATTGATGCCTTGCGTATTGTGGCCAATGGAGTGAACAAACTCCGTGGCAAGGACAACGCCATCATTGTGATCACGCACTACCAGCGATTGTTGGAATACATTGTCCCTGATTTTGTGCATGTGCTGTACGATGGAAAAATCGTGAAATCCGGTACCAAGGAACTCGCCTTGGAACTGGAAGAAAAAGGATACGATTGGTTGAAACAAGAAGCCGCCGTTTAAGAATGGAAAACATGGATTTGAAAGAAAAATTAGTCTCGTCTTTTTTGGCTTTTGAGGACAGTGTGGATCTCGATCATCCGGTACACGAAGTCCGCTCAGAGGCCATAAAGAACTTTGAGGCCAAAGGGTTTCCGTCCAAAAAGGAGGAAGCTTGGAAATACACATCGCTCAACAGCCTGCAAAAGGTGGATTTCAGCATCTTTCCAAAGGAAGAGACCACACTGGAATACAAGGATGTAAAAAAATATTTCCTCCACGAGATCGACACTTACAAAATTGTGTTCGTGGATGGGGTCTATAGTTCCTACCTATCGGAAACGACACACGATGGAGTGGATGTCTGCTTGATGAGTTCCGCTTTTAGCAAGCCAATGTTCCGCCAGGTAATCGAGGTTTATTTCAACAAGGTGGCAAACAAAGATGAATCGCTTACCTCTTTGAACACTGCTTTTTGCAAGGAAGGGGCTTACATCTATATCCCAAAGAACAAAATGCCCAAGAAACCGATCCAGATCTTGCATTTGGCCACGGGCAACGAGGCCGCTTTGATGCTCCAACCCCGTAACTTGGTTGTCGCGGAAGACAATGCAGAGGTCCAGATCATTGAGCGCCACCAAAGTTTGACGGGCAATGAGGTGTTCACCAATTCCGTGACCGAAATCTTTGCGGGCAAGGATGCCATTGTGGATTATTATAAAGTGCAGAACGATGCCGCGACAGCTTCCTTGGTGGACAACACCTATATTTCCCAAAAAGATAGCAGCGTGGTTCGGGTGCATACCTTTTCCTTTGGAGGAAAATTGATCCGCAACAACCTGAACTTCTACCAAAACGGTGAACGTATCGATTCTACCTTGAAAGGCGTGACCATTCTGGGAGACAAACAGCATGTGGACCACCATACCTTGGTGCACCATAGGCAGCCCAATTGTGAGAGCCATCAAGATTACAAAGGGATTTTCGGGGATCAATCCACAGGCGTCTTCAACGGAAAGATCATTGTGGACAAGATTGCCCAAAAAACAGATGCCTTCCAGCAGAACAACAATATTTTGTTGAGCGATAGGGCCACCATCAACTCAAAACCGCAATTGGAGATCTTTGCGGACGATGTGAAGTGTTCCCATGGATGCACCATTGGTCAATTGGACGACGAGGCCCTGTTCTACCTAAGATCTAGGGGCATCCCGAAAAAAGAGGCCACCGCTTTGTTGATGTACGCTTTTGCCAACAACGTGCTGGAGAGTGTCCGCATTCCTGAACTCAAGGCAAGGGTGAACAAGATCATCGCCAATAAACTGGGTGTACGGGTCGGATTTGACCTGTAAACAACTAAAAACAAAGGCATACGATGTTGCAGACCGCTTTGGACATACAGACCATCCGCAAGGACTTTCCCATCCTCAACCGAGAGGTGAATGGACAGCCTTTGGTGTATTTGGACAATGCCGCTACCTCGCAGACCCCTCAACAGGTCATCGATGCGATCGTGGACTACTATCATCGCTATAATGCCAACATCCACCGTGGTGTGCACTCGCTTTCCCAAGAGGCAACGGATGCCTACGAGTTGGCCCGCCAAAAGATCCAGAAACATTTCAATATTGGCAAGACCCATGAGGTGATCTTTACGTCAGGGACCACGCATGGCATCAACTTGGTGGCTACTGGTTTTACTTCCTTTCTAAAGAAAGGGGACGAAATCATGGTGTCTGCCATGGAGCACCATTCCAACATTGTGCCCTGGCAAATGCTCTGTGAGCGCACCGGTGCCACATTGAAGGTGATTCCCATGAATTTGGACGGGGAATTGATTATGGAAGAGTACCATAGGCTACTGAATGACAAGACAAAATTGGTATTCTGTAATCATGTGTCCAATGCACTGGGCACTATCAACCCGATTGAAGAAATTATTGATGCCGCACACAAAGTCGGGGCAGCCGTTTTGATAGACGGTGCACAGGCCGCAGCACACATTAAAGCCGATTTGCAGGCCCTTGATGTGGATTTC
Source organism: Flagellimonas hadalis (assembly GCF_007785775.2). Lineage (GTDB taxonomy): Bacteria > Bacteroidota > Bacteroidia > Flavobacteriales > Flavobacteriaceae > Flagellimonas > Flagellimonas hadalis. The sequence continues at coordinate 31,481 of NZ_VNIK02000005.1, read as the reverse complement.
TATACGGTTTCGGCCCATAAAATGTGTGGACCCACGGGGGTTGGAATGCTCTACGGAAAAGAGGAATGGCTCAAAAAATTGCCACCCTACCAAGGTGGAGGGGAAATGATTGCGGAGGTCACTTTTGAAAAGACCACCTATGCCGACCTGCCCCATAAATTTGAAGCCGGAACACCCAACATTTGTGGTGGAATTGCCTTTGGGGCTGCTTTGGACTATATGGAGAACATTGGGTTCGATGCCATTGCCCAATATGAGGACGAATTGCTACAGTATGCCACGAAGCAGTTGCTTACCATAGAAGGATTGCGGATCTACGGAACGGCAAAACACAAGACTTCGGTGATTTCCTTCAATATAGAGGGAATCCATCCGTATGATATCGGCACCATTCTCGACAAATTGGGAATAGCGGTCAGGACCGGCCACCATTGTGCGCAGCCCATCATGGATTTTTATAAGATTCCGGGAACAGTGCGTGCAAGTTTCAGCTTTTACAATACCCAAGAGGAAGTGGACAAGCTGGTGGAAGGTGTCAAGCGGGCCAAAAAGATGCTCCTTTGACCAACAAGTTATCTTTAGTCATAAATACTTGAAAGGCAACCCATCGAGTTGTAATTTTGAATAAAACCACAGCATGAGCATACAAGAAATACAGGAAGAGATAGTCGATGAGTTTTCCATGTTCGATGACTGGATGCAACGGTACGAATACATGATAGAGCTGGGCAAATCCCTTCCCTTGATAGATGGACAATATAAAACGGAAGACAACCTGATCAAAGGATGCCAGAGCAAGGTATGGGTCCATGCAGAGCTGGACGGTGACAAACTGGTATTTACCGCAGACAGTGATGCCATCATCACCAAGGGCATCATTGCCATACTGATCCGGGCGTTCAGCAACCAAAAACCGCAGGACATCATAGATGCCGACACCGCATTTATAGATGAGATCGGGTTGAAGGAACATTTGTCCCCCACAAGGGCCAACGGTCTGGTCAGTATGATCAAACAGTTGAAACTGTATGCGGTGGCCTATCAAACACAGTTAAATTAGACAAGATGAGCGAAGAAACCAATATAGATACCCAAGACCTGGGCGAAAAAATAGTAAGGGTCCTTAAGACCATTTATGACCCTGAAATTCCAGTGGACATCTATGAACTGGGATTGATCTACGATGTGTTCGTGAACGAGGATTATGATGTCAAGATCTTGATGACACTTACCTCACCGAACTGCCCAGTGGCCGAAAGTTTGCCGGTTGAGGTAGAAGAAAAGGTCAAGTCCATTGATGAGCTCAAGGATGTGGAAGTGGAGATCACTTTTGATCCCCCATGGACACAAGAGTTGATGAGCGAGGAGGCCAAATTGGAACTCGGGCTTCTGTAAATCAGATGTTAGAAACTAGAATTGAGAACCTAGACGGTCTAACTACTAAAATCTCAATACTCAAATCTAATGGACGAAATCATAAATAGGGTAGCCCAGAGCAAGTTGGTCACTTTTGACCTTGAGGACTATTATCCAAAAGGGGAAAGAAAGGTACTGGACATCAAAGACTGGCTGTACGAGGGCATCATATTGCGGGAAAAGGAGTTCAGGGATCATGTGGATGCCCACGATTGGACCATTTATCAAGATGCGTATGTCGCATTGCAATGCTCCACCGATGCCATTGTTCCCGGATGGGCCTTTATGTTGGTTTCCTCTAAATTAGCGCCCTTTGCCAAAAAAGTGGTGGTTGGTAGTCTAGAAGATTTGGAAACGGCACTCTACCAGTCCATTTTGGAGAACCTGGATGTTTCGGATTTTATAGATAAACCCGTCATCATAAAAGGATGTTCCCACAAGCCCGTCCCTGCGAATGCCTATATCATGGCCACGACCAAAATCCAACAGGTGGCCAAAAGTGTGATGTATGGGGAGGCCTGTTCTTCTGTGCCGCTTTATAAGCGGAAGTAACTATGCCCCTAAGGTGACATTTCTTACTTTTGCGGTCTAAACAGAAAACTCCATACTATGAAAAAATCGCTTTTGACCGCTATGGCCTTCTTTGTGCTGACAGTGACCTTTGCGCAGACCGAAGAAGAGCTGAAAGCCCAGATCACCCCCAAAAAGGATTCCATTGCCGCTATCCAGTCCCGTGTGAACGCGCTTCAAAAACAATTGGATGCCCTGCCCGGATGGAAAATAGGTGCCTTTGGCACCATAGGTGGCAGCCTTTCCCAGTTCAACAATTGGTTTGCCCAAGGCATTCCCAACAACTCATCGGGGAACATTGGTTTTACCGTGAATGCCTTTGCCAATCTTCAGGAAGAAAAGTTTTTTTGGAGAAATGCGGCCAATGTGAACCTCACTTGGGTAAAATTGGACGATAAGGACGACCCGACCGATGATGACAGCTTCAGACAGGCCACGGATGTCTTCAACATTTCTTCCCTCTACGGAAGGAAACTGAGCGAGAAATTTGCCATTTCCGCTTTGGCAGAGTACCGCACCACCATTTTGAGCAATTTTAACGATCCCGGTTATCTGGATCTCGGTGTCGGTGCCACTTGGACACCCATATCCGACCTTGTCGTGGTGATCCATCCCCTCAACTACAACTTTGTGTTCAGCAGCGAGGACAACATTTTTGAATCGTCCATGGGTGCCAAGATCGTGGCCGACTACACCAAACAATTGGGTGCCGTGAGCTTCAAGAGCAACCTTTCCCTGTTCCAAAGCTATAAGAGCAGTAATCTGAGCAACTGGACGTGGACCAATTCCTTCAGTTATTCCCTTTGGAAGATGATTGGGGTAGGATTTGATTTTGGATTGAGGAGCAACAAGCAAGAAACCCTTAACTATATTGTGAACAATGCCCCGACCCCCGACCCTGCCGCCACGTTTGATACGATTGACAACGAACTGCAAACGTATTGGACCTTGGGCTTGAGCTATAAGTTCTAAAACCTAATTCCGGATACTAAAAAAGCCCTCTTTTAGAGGGCTTTTTTTGTGGGGTGAAATATGATTTTTCAAGTTTTTAAGACCATGGTCTAAGTAGGTTAAGATCATATAGATCAAGGTTCGACACTAAATGACTTAAAAACAATGTGAAAGTAGTCCGCACATGGCTAACCCCTAAATTTTTGTTGTGAACTGTCCAAAAACTGTGGTGGGAACGACCTGAGGGAACATTTAATCGTAGAAGGGGGACACTTTGTCCCGAACGGTTTTAGTATTCGTCCAACTGTTCGGGGTACAAAAAGTTGTTATAGGGAAAACGGGTCACGTGGATTTTCCTGACTTCATCATATACCCGCTTCCTGAACTCGTCCAGATTTTCCTTGTTCAGTGCCGAAATAAAAAGCGCCCGGTCGCCAATTTTGTTGAACCAGGTGTTCTTCCATTCCTCCAGGGTGAAGTGGGCCGAAGTCCGTTCCGTCACCAAGTCGTCCTCATCAATGGTCTCAGGGGTGTACTGGTCTATTTTGTTGAAGACCATGATGGTCTCCTTGTCCATACTGTCTATTTCGCCCAAAATTTGGTTCACAGAGGCAATATGTTCCTCAAAATTGGGATGCGAGATATCCACCACGTGCAACAAGAGGTCGGCTTCCCGTACCTCATCCAAAGTACTTTTGAAACTTTCCACCAACTGGGTGGGCAGTTTTCGGATAAAACCTACGGTATCGCTCAACAAAAAGGGAAGGTTGCCAATGACCACTTTGCGCACCGTGGTGTCCAGCGTGGCGAAAAGCTTGTTCTCCGCGAACACATCGCTCTTGCTGATGACGTTCATCAAGGTGGATTTGCCCACATTGGTATAGCCCACCAGGGCCGCACGCACCAAGGCCCCACGGTTGCCCCTTTGGGTTTCCATCTGGCGGTCTATCTTGGCCAGTTTCTTTTTGAGCAGGGCAATGCGATCCCGCACGATCCGTCTATCCGTTTCGATCTCCGTTTCACCCGGACCACGCATCCCGATACCCCCACGCTGCCTTTCCAAGTGGGTCCAAAGCCCTGTCAACCGGGGTAAAAGGTATTCGTATTGGGCCAGTTCCACCTGCGTTCGGGCATAGCTGGTCTGGGCCCGTTGGGCAAAAATATCGAGGATGAGACCGGTACGGTCCAAGATCTTGCAGCGAAGTATCTTTTCAATGTTCTTCTGCTGTGCAGGGCTGAGTTCGTCATCAAATATGACAGCACCTATCTCATTTTCAGTGACATATCGCTCCACCTCTTCCATTTTTCCAGCTCCAATGTAGGTCTTGGGGTTGGGCACCTCCACGCGCTGCACAAACCTTTTTTCGACCTCGCCCCCGGCGGTGTAGGTCAAAAATTCGAGTTCGTCCAGATATTCCGTTACCTTGACCTCATCCTGTGCTTGGTTGATGACACCGACCAGCACGGCCTTTTCATAATCTATCGACTTCTTTTCTAGCATCAAAAGGGATTAAAGTGCAAATCTACACAATGTTTTGGAAGCTGATTTTTGTACTTTGGACTAATATTGACCCAATCCGAAAAAGAATACATCAAATTGTATAATCTAGAGAATAAATACACCATCGCATTTTACAATCTTGAGAATTTTTTCGATACCAAGGATGATCCGCACAGTCTTGATGATGATTTTACGCCAGAAGGTTTTCGCAAGTGGAACGAATCCAAGTTTCGGAACAAGGCCCGCAAGATTGCCATGGCCCTATCGGAAATAGGAAGGGAGGAGAGCGGTAGGCCTCCCGTACTGATCGGCATTGCTGAAGTGGAGAACAAGGTGGTTATCAAGTCCGTTCTGGAGCAGAAGGAACTCCAAGGAATCGATTACGATTTTGTGCATTTCAACTCCCCGGACGAGCGTGGCATTGACACGGCCTTGATCTATCAGCAGAGACATTTTAAGGTATTGAATGCGGAGACGCTCCCATTGCTGGTGGACAATGTGAACGGGGTTCGGGATTTTACCCGCGACATTCTCTATGTGCTTGGAAAGCTGAACCAAGAAGAGGTGCATGTGTTCGTGAACCATTGGCCATCGCGTAGGGAAGGTGCTGAGATCACGAGCTATAAAAGGGTGAAGGCTGCGGAGACCATTCTTGCCAAAATTGAATCCCTCGAAGGGGATGTCCCCAATTGCATCATCATGGGGGACTTTAATGACGATCCCAATTCAGAAAGTATTCGGACATTGATGAACACTGGCCGCTTCATCAACCCCATGAAGAAACTGCTCTCACCGGCATCGGGCAGTGCCAACTATAAAAGGACATGGAGCCTTTTTGATCAGATCCTTCTTTCCCATACCTTCTTGGATCATCTACCCAACAATCACAGCTTTGTCAAAGCAGCGATTTTCTCCCCCAGATTTCTGAAGGAATGGAAGGGCAGATACAAGGGAAACCCATTTAGGACCTTTGCTGGGGAGACATATTTGGGAGGATACAGCGACCATTTTCCGGTTTATGTGGTTTTGGAACAGACTCACGATAAATGAAGGAAAAGTAGCACACATCATAAAAGCCAATTTTCACAACAACTTTAAGAAAACAGCAGGGCATTTCATCGAATAACTCCGTATCTTATCGATGATATTGACAAATGTCAACTATATTCGTAGTCCAAACCTTACCTAAACTTAACTATGTGCTACGGATTACCCACTAAAACAATAAGAGTACTCCTACTCATTTTGGTTTCATTTTTGGGCATTATCTCCTCTTTTGGTCAATCCCCAAAGGCCAAAGATCAAATTCGAGCCACATATAAGCAACAAAATATGGCTTCCATCATAGCTGAATGGGAAGCGGAACATCAATCAAAGAAAACGATGATCGGTCAACTCATTGCTTCAAAGGCATACAGACCGACTGAAAAGGCAAACGATGGTTCCCAAATCGAGTTAAGGGATATCGGAACCGATGGCACACCTCTTTTTTATACGACCCTGAACGACCCAGCTTCGCAAACTTCCCGGGCGCACACCCTCTACAATGAAGGACTTTTGAACCTTGGATTGAACGGTGGCGGAATGGAAGTAGGTGTTTGGGACTCCGGTGTGGCACTGACCTCTCACCAAGAGTTTGATGCCAGGGCAAACAATGCCGATGGATCCAACGAGATCAGTCTGCACGCCACATTGGTGACAGGAAACCTCATATCCTCCGGCGTGGAACCCAATGCCAAGGGAGTTGCCTATGGGGCCAGAGCCATCACCCACGATTGGAACCGTGACAAAATTGAAGTGGCCGAAGCAGCGGTGAATGGACTGCTGTTGAGCAACCATTCCTATGGCATACTTTCCAAAAGTGTCCCTGATTGGTATTTTGGTGCCTATATCAAGGTGGCCCAAGATTGGGACAAGATCATGTACAATGCCCCCTATTACCTTATGGTCACTGCAGCTGGTAATGCTCAAAACTCCAATGACAATGCAAGCCCAAATTTTGAGAAGACCGCAGATGGTTTTGATCTGTTGCTTGGATTTACGACCACCAAAAATGGGTTGACGATTGCTGGGGCCAATACGGAAATTGGCAGCAAAGGAGAGTTGGTCAAGGCCACCGTGGCAGGATATAGCAGTTTTGGGCCAATGGATGACGGTCGGGTGAAGCCTGATCTTGCCGGGGATGGGTCCAATATCCTTTCCACAAGCTCGTCCACCAATAGCAGCTATCAAGTATCTTCGGGTACGTCCATGGCCGCTCCCGGGGTCACAGGATCCCTTTTGCTCTTGCAGCAATACCACGAAGAACTTTTTGGGACCTATATGAAAGCGGCCACGCTCAAAGGTCTTGCCCTCCATACGGCAGATGATGTGGATGCCAAGGGACCGGATTACAAAATGGGTTGGGGTGTCATCAATGCCAAAACGGCCGCTGAGGTACTACAGCACAAAGAATATACTACATTGATGAACGAAGAGACCTTGGCCGATGGTGAAAGCTTTTCCATCACCGTGTCGGCAAACGGGAACGAACCGTTGATGGCTTCCATTTCTTGGACAGACCCCGAAAGCGAATATGTGAACAAGGGCGACTTGAACAGTACGATTGCTGCCTTGACAAACGATTTAGATATCAGGATCACCAAAAGCAATGAAACGCATTTGCCCTGGAAATTAAATCCCGCCAAAGCAAACGATGCTGCCACCCAAGGGGACAACAAAGTGGATCCTTACGAAAGGGTGGAGATTGCCAATGCTTCAGGAACATATACCATCACCATTACCCACAAAGGCAACCTAAAGAACGGATTTCAGGATTTTTCACTTATCGTTTCCGGGGCCCAAATTTCCAAATGTTCCATTGAGCAACCCTCAGATTTTGCTTTGGCATCATCCACTGATGAAGGAGCGACCCTTTCTTGGGGAGAAGCCGAAGAGACCCTTTTCGAGGTACAATATAAAAGTATAGATCAAGATTCTTGGATGACCGGGTTGGTGTGGGAGAACCAGATTGGACTTGGCAACTTGGAACAGGGCAAGGTCTATGAGGCCCGTGTCCGCTCTATCTGTGCCGAGAACGCCGTTTCTGAATTTTCCGAGACCATCACCTTTGAATTTCAGGGAGAAGAGACCCAGGTGATGGAGCAAGGGATATTGAGCTACCCCCAAGAGCTGAACATTTCCGTGTTCCCCAATCCCGCTGTGGACTATCTGAACGTGGAGGCTGAACTTTCCCAAGATGCAGAGTTCTCCATTGTCACCACTTCTGGAAACACGATAAAAAAGGGTAAGACGCAGGGTTCCATCAATGTGTCTTCCTTATCTACTGGGCTGTATGTGCTGGTGGTACAGGATTACTCTGGAATCAAAAGCACCAAATTCTACAAAAACTGATTGTTATGGAATCCTTTAAAATCAATCCCCATTTTAATGGGGAAACCCGAAGGTTGGAAAAGCTCGTGAAGTTGATCTTCCTTCCGGTCATTCTTTTTTAGACGTTTCCTTTCCGTCACCCTGAATTTATTTCAGGGTCTCATACTTATCCTTAACATTATGCAATATGTGAGATGTTGAAACGAGTCCAGCATGACGATAATCCCATCATATTTTTTTGATCTCATCGTCGGACAGAAGTTCCTCATTTCGCATGCGCAGAAATATCTGGGCGGTGGTCACCACGTCCAATTCACAGTAGGTGATGATCCGATCTAACCCATTTTCCTCATAGAACACATCCTTCACCATGCTGCCGTCCATGTCTTCTTTGGGTGAAGGAATGCCCAGCACATGGGCCAAGAGCTTGAGCGATGTATAGTGTTTGTAGTCCCCAAATTTCCATAGCTCAAGCGTATCCAAATGGGGAACTTCCCACGGCTTTTTTCCGAAGAGGTCCAGTTTGTAGGGCAGATGGATTCCGTTGATGACCATCCGGCGGGCGATATAGGGAAAATCGAATTCCTTGCCATTGTGGGCGCACAGTAGGTGCTTGGTCTGGCTGAAATGGTCCTTTAAAAGCTGTTTGAACTGTTTTAAGATCTGTACCTCTTCCCCATGAAAGGAAGTGACCCTAAAGCTCCGGGAATCGCCTTTGAAGGTGAAATACCCAACGGAAATACACACGATTTTGCCAAATTCGGCCCAAATGCCAGCGCGTTCATAGAAATCCTCGGCACTGATTTCCTCTTTTCGCTGGTACTGCGTTTTTTGTTCCCAGAGGATTTGTGTAGTCTCGTCAAGATCACTAAAGAGTCGACTTTGGGGTACGGTCTCGATATCCAAAAAGAGGATATGGTCCAGGTTAAGTTTGTAAAGCATGGTAAAAATTTAAAAAAGAGCAATCTGCTTGGCAGGGCTCTCGTGTTCCAACAACCATTTTTTTCTATGCAATCCACCTGCATAGCCAATGAGGTCTCCGTTGGTTCCGATGATGCGGTGACAGGGCACCACGATCCAAAGTGGATTTTTGCCATTGGCCGAGGCTGCTGCACGAATGGCTTTTACGTCTCCCAACTTTTTGGAAAGTTCCAAATAAGAAATGGTTTTTCCAAAAGGAATTTCAAGCAGGGCCTCCCACACTTTTTTTTGAAAATCGGTGCCCGAAGGGTTCAGTTTGAGGTCGAATTGCTGGCGGGAACCTTCAAAATATTCCTTGAGCTGGTAGACGGCATCTTCCAAGATCTCAGGAATTATTCCAATCGGTTTATTTTCATCCAAAATGGATATGGAAGCAAGCCCTTCTTCATCGCCCTGAAACTCTGCAATTCCCACAGGAGTTTGTAAATAAGCGATTTCCATCAGTCCACTTTATTTTTTCCTTCAATGATTCCCAAACGCTTCGCTCGGGTCTCCCAGTTCCTTCTCGCGAGCACTTGGAGGTCTTCCACATTGTCGCTTTCGTCCATGATCTCCAATCCGAGCAGGGTCTCGATCACATCTTCCATGGTCACCAGACCGCTCACGGAACCATATTCGTCCACAATAAGGGAAACGTGTTCCCTGTTCTCCACGAGCTTCTCGAATAGTTCTGGAATGGGTTTGGACCGGATGGTCACCAAAATATCCCTTCGGATGGTGGAGAGGCTTTCATTGCCTTTTTTGTTGATGATGGCCTCCAAGAGTTCATCTTTCAGGAAAAAGCCCGTGATGTTGTCCATACGGTCTTTGTAGAGGGGGATCCTAGAGAAGCGCAAAGGTCGGTTCGCCTCAAAAAATTCCTTGATGGTCATGTCCTCCGAGGCAATTTTGAGCACTGTCCTCGGGGTCATCACATCCTTGGCCTTGATCTGTTCGAACCGGAGCAGGTTTTTGATGACCTTGGATTCCGATTCCTGAAAGACACCTTCTTCATGGGCAATCTCTGTCATGGCCGTAAAATCTTCCCGACTCAGCACACTGCCATGGTGGCCTTTTCCGATAAGTTTGGTGAACAACTGGAGTACCCACAAAAGGCCGGTCCATTTCATGATGAAGACCATGATAGTGAGGGATTTTGCCGTAAAGTTGGCCAATTGCTTCCAAAAAGTGGCCCCAATGGTCTTGGGAATGATCTCGGAAGTGACCAAAATCAAAATCGTCATGACGGTGGAAACAAGCCCCACCATAAGGTCTTCAGTAAATCGGAACCCCAAGATGGTTCGTTCGGTGGTCCCGTACAGCTCTGCATAGGCAGCCTTGGCCTGTACACCTACCAAGATGGCACCCACGGTATGGGCGACGGTGTTCAGGGTGAGGATGGCGATCAAGGGTTTGTCCACATCCTTTTTAAGGGATTCCAAAGTGGCGGCATACTCTTTACCTTCCTGCTTTTTCACATTGATGAACGTTGGGGTGATACTGAGCAGCACCGCCTCCAAAATGGAGCACAAAAAGGAAAAAAAGATAGAAATTAGGGCGTAAAAAAGCAGTAGTCCCATGGATTGTTATAGCTTGAGTACCAAGATAGCGAATAGGAATCAATTTTTAGACTGGATCGCCTCCGCTTTATAAAAAACACCCTGGAGTGCCTGCCTAATGTCCAAACTGTACAATTTTCTGTGGTCTCTATTGGGATAAACGCGATTGGACAGAAAAATAAAGGTCAATTTTTTAACGGGATCTGCCCAAACAAAGGTTCCAGTAAACCCAGAATGGCCAAAACTCTCCGGCGATGCCAAAGGGGAAGGGTAGGCTTCCTCCAACGGAAGTTCGGCATTGTTCAACAATGGTTTGTCGAATCCCAGTCCTCTATAATTTTCATTTTCAGGATATTGGACCCTAGTGAATTCTTTGACCGTGGCTTCGGAAATGAGCTGCTGACCATTCGCTGCACCATAGTTTTGATAGAACAGCATGATCTTGGCGAGGTCATCGGCTGTTCCGAAGAGGCCCGCATTGCCCGAAACGCCTCCCATCAAAGACGCATTCTCATCATGGACCCATCCTCTCACCAAGCTTTTCCGGAAAAGGGTATCGACCTCGGTGGGGACAATGGCGTTCGTGTAGTGCTCGGTACTGGGCAAATAGCCCAAAGTGTGACAGGCCAATGGCCCATAAAAAGTATCTTGGAGATAGGTCTGATAGTCTGTTCCGGTGATTTGTTCGATCAATCGGGGAAAGATGAGAAAAGTAAGTCCGGAGTACACATATTTTTTTTCATCGGAAACCTCGGAGCGATTGATAATGCGGTCCATTTTCCGCACGAAGCGATGGTTGATGTAAAGGGTATCATACACTTGCCCAGTGTATTTTTTGCTGGGCGACTGCTGCACAAAACGGGATTTCAGCTTTCCCTTTCGCATTACTTTCTGAAGGAAGACAATGTAGGGTTCCAATCCGGCCTGATGGGCCAATATTTCACGGAGGGTGAGGTCTTTTTTGTCCTTTTGTTTTCTCCAGGGTTTCCAATAGGTGCTGAACGGGACATCCAAGTTGAGCTTGCCCTCGTCCACCAACTTCATCAAGGCGGGCAACGGGCCGGTGATCTTGGTCACCGAGGCCAGGTCATACAGGTCGTTGAGGGCCACGGGATGGATGCTGTCATAGGTGTGGAATCCATAAGCCTTATGAAAAATGATCGTATCGTTTTTGGCCACTAGGACCTGAGCCCCAGGAAAGGCTTCGTTTTTGATGCCCATTTCCATGATGGAATCCACTTTTTGGTCGATATAGGCCTCGTTGAGTCCTAATTTTGAAGGAAGGGCGTGGATGAGTTCATATTGGGCCGTTCCCAAATGGAAACAAAGAACAAAAAACAGAAACGATACTATGATTTTCTTCATGGGCTATCCTAGTGTGCGAACAAAGTCTTTGGCAAAATAACTGGCAATGATGTTGGCCCCGGCCCTTTTGATGGCGGTCAATTGTTCCAACACCACTGCATCGTGGTCCAACCACCCTTTTTCGGCGGCCGCCTTTACCATGGCATATTCCCCTGAAACCTGATAAACGGCAACAGGAACATCCACTTCGTTACGGATTTCACGGACGATATCGAGATAGCACAGTCCGGGTTTTACCATGACGATGTCGGCCCCTTCATCGATGTCCAATTGGGTCTCCCGAATGGCTTCATACCGATTGGCATAATCCATTTGATATGTTTTCTTGTCCTTGGGGACATGGGCCATATCCACTGGTGAGGAATCCAAGGCATCCCGGAACGGACCGTAAAAGGCGCTGGCATATTTGGCGGAATAGGCCATGATTCCTGTGTTGACAAACCCTTCGTCCTCCAAAGCCTCACGGATGGTCAGGATCCTGCCATCCATCATATCGCTGGGGGCGACAAAATCGGCTCCAGCTTGCGCATGGGACACGCTCATCTCGGCCAAAACCTCGGCGGTTTCGTCATTGAGAATCTGTCCTTCGGCCACAATACCGTCATGGCCATATGAGGAAAAGGGATCTAGGGCCACATCCGTCATCACCAACATTTGTGGACAGGCATTTTTCACTGTTTTTATGGCACGTTGCATCAATCCGTTGGGGTTGAGGGCCTCAGTGCCCTTATTATCTTTCAGTTTGTCATCGACCTTTACAAAAAGCAATACGGAGCACAGTCCCATTTTCCAGAGTTCCTTGACCTCTTTTTCAAGGTTGTCCAAGCTCAACCGAAAATAGTTGGGCATGGAGGGGATTTCTTCTCTAATGCCTTTGCCTTCGGTCACAAAAAGGGGGACCAAAAAATCATCTGGGGTCACAATGGTCTCGCGAACCAATCTTCGGATGGATGCTGAGACGCGGAGTCTTCGGGTGCGTATGAGTGGGTACATATTTCGGTTTTTTTGAATACTATGGTCGTTTGAACAAAACTACGTATTAAACCCAATCTTTCGGGTTTTGCAGCACTTGGATCAATTTTTCCTCTTCACTTCCTTTTTCTGGGTGATGGTCATAGCGCCATTGAACATGCGGTGGTAAGCTCATCAAAATGCTCTCGATGCGACCATTGGTGCGCAGGCCAAAAAGGGTTCCTTTATCGTGTACCAAATTGAACTCGACATAGCGCCCTCGACGTATCTCTTGCCAATCCCTATTTTCCTGTGAATAAAGAAGTTGCTTTCTTTTTGTAACAATTGGTATATAGGCTTCCAGAAAACTTTCACCTACTTCGGTGACAAAGTTGTACCAGTCTTCCATGCCCATGGTTTCGGTTGCTTTGCAATAGTCAAAGAACAACCCGCCCACGCCCCTGGCCTCGTTACGGTGTGCATTCCAGAAATAGTCGTCACATTTCTTTTTGTACTTTGGATAAAATTCGGGATGGTGAGCATCACAGGCCTTTTTGCAGGTCTGGTGAAAATGTGCTGCATCCTCCCCGAACAAATAATAAGGGGTAAGGTCCTGTCCGCCGCCAAACCACTGGTCCACGATTTTTCCGTCCTTGTCATACATTTCAAAATAGCGCCAGTTGGCATGCACCGTTGGAACCATAGGATTTTTGGGGTGAAGGACCAAACTCAGGCCACAGGCAAAGAAATCGGCATCCTCGACCCCGAAATACGTTTGCATGCTTTTGGGCAGTTCCCCAAAAACCTTGGAGATGTTCACACCGCCTTTTTCAAAAACGGCACCATTTTCTATGACACGAGTCCTCCCGCCACCACCTTCCGGACGTTCCCACAGATTTTGCTGGAACTTGGCCTTTCCGTCCACTTCTTCCAATGTGGATGTGATGGTATCTTGAAGTTTTTGGATATAATCGTAAAATTTCTCTTTCATGTGTCTAAAATATGTACCAATTGGTCTTTTAATGGTGATAAATTGGTATTCTCTTCAAGTTTAACAGATTCCAAGGTCATTTTTTGAAGGATGGAAATGACTTCCTCTTCTGATTTTTCGGAATTAGTTTCAAAAATGAACCGCCCCACTGCATTATTGTGCAAATCCATCGCCTTGGCCAGTGCCTTGTTTGGAAAAGCTTCCTCATGCCAATCGGTGACCTTTTTGGCCCAGTCAGAAACCATGGATTCTTTTTTGTTCCATTTCAGACATCTTTTGGCAATCAAATAATTCCAAAGCGCATGTCGGAAAGCATTGGCAGGGCCATTTTTATGGTGCAGCTTACCATAATGCGTAGTGGATATTTTGATGCAATCTTTGGTGGCCTTTATCGTTGGCACAATGAACAGTGGCCTGCCCATGCCCAATAAAATACCTTTCAGTATGTGCTTAAAGTTGACCCGTTTTACTATTGCAAATGGGTTCACTCCTTGTATTCTTTTACAGCATCAATGAACGCCTTCGTATTTTCCAAGGGTATGTTGGGCAATATGCCGTGACCCAGGTTCACTACATATTTGTCCTTTCCAAACTCACGGATCATTTGATGGACCATTGTTTTGATTTTCTCTGGAGGGGACAGCAATCGGGCAGGATCAAAATTTCCTTGCAGGGTAATGTTGCCACCTGACAGATACCTTGCATTTTTGGCAGAGCAGGTCCAATCCACGCCCACAGCGGAAGCTCCCGATGTGGCCATCTCTTTGAGGGCAAACCAACATCCTTTTCCGAAAACGATGACTGGCGTTTCATCTTTCAGCGCATCCACAATCTGTTGGATGTATGGCCATGAAAATTCTTGATAGTCGGTTGGGGAAAGCATACCACCCCAAGAGTCGAACACCTGAACGGAGTTCACTCCCGCTTTTACCTTCGCTTTTAAATAAGCAATGGTGGTGTCGGTGATTTTTTGGAGGAGTTGGTGTGCCAGTTCGGGTTGGGTGAAACAGAATCCACGGGCCTTGTCAAAGCTTTTGCTTCCTTGGCCTTCCACACAATAACACAAAATGGTCCACGGGGATCCGGCAAAGCCGATCAACGGAATCTCATCGTTCAATTTTTCCTTGGTCATGGTTATGGCATCCATGACGTAGCCCAACGTGTCCTGGATATTGGGAACAACGACCTTTTCGAGGTCTTCCTTGGTGCGGATGGGATTGGGCAGATAAGGCCCAAAATTGGGTTTCATCTGCACCTCGATGTCCATGGCCTGCGGAATCACCAAAATATCGCTGAACAAAATGGCGGCATCCATACCGTATCTTCGGATGGGCTGCACGGTGATTTCGGAAGCCAATTCCGGGGTCTGGCATCGCGTGAAGAAGTCATATTTTTTGCGGAGCTCCATGAACTCTGGCAAATAGCGACCGGCTTGGCGCATCATCCAAACGGGAGGTCTGTCCACACTCTCACCTTTCAATGCCCTAAGGAATAAATCGTTTTTGATCATACTTTCAATTCTTTTATGGCTTGGACCAACACGTTTTCCACGGTTGGTTTGTTGGCTATTACAATTTTTTCCGAATGTTTTTTGGCTTCGGATGCCGTGGTTTCCCCAATGCAGAACAAGGTGCTGTTTTTCACGGTATTTTCCAAAAGAAAGCTTTGGATGCCCCTTGGACTGAAGAACAGTATCCCGTCAAAATCTCTTTGAAAAGTTTTAGGATTGAGGATGGAACGGTAAACGACAACTTCTTTATACCGGATGTTATTTTTCGAAAATATCAGCGGCAAATCGTCCCTTCGTTGCTGCCCACAAACGAGCACAAATTTTTCGGTTCGATGGTTTTTTACAATGGAATCTCCCAGGTCCGAAGCATAATCTGTCATTTTCACGACTTCCAACCCATTGGATTCCAAAAGTGATTTGGTCTTTTCTCCCACACAAAAAATACGGAAGCCGGAGCGGTCAATCCCTTTGCTCTGATCAAGAAATACCTTAACCGAATTTTGGCTGGTAAAGACATAGTTCTGATGATCCAAAGGTATTTTCACATCAAGAAATTCAATTTTGAGGGCATCATATTCCACCAGAGCCAGGCCAGAATTCAGGAACAGTTCTTTTTGGGACGGGGTGAGTATTTTAGTGGAGAGCACTGTTTTCATTTCTGATTTCCTGCATCAATTTGTCCCCGCCATTGGCCAAAACCTCCTTGGCGCATACTTCTCCAAAGCCTTTGGCTTCGGACAGTTTCACCTCTTTTTTGATCTCGGCCTTCTTTTTTCCATCCAAAGAAAATACAACACCCTCAAAAAATACCTTTTGGTCTTTAATCTGCGCCAACGCACCTATTGGGGCAGTGCATCCACCTTCCAACGTCCGTAAAAAGTCGCGTTCTATTTTGGTGGCCAGTTCCGAATCGGGGTCGTTCAACTTGGCAAGCGCATCATGCGAATACTTGTCGGTTTCCATGGCTACCACCAACATAGCGCCCTGAGCCGGTGCAGGAATCATCCAATCCAGATAAATGGCGTCCTTGGGCAGCAATTTGATACGTTCTAGCCCGGCTTGGGCAAAAATGGCACCTTGCCAATCGTTTTCGATGAGTTTGATCAATCGTGTATTCACATTTCCCCTTAAATCCACCACGTGATGGTTGGGAAACCGGTTCAGCCATTGGGCCTTCCTTCTTAAACTTCCTGTGGCAATCGTCGCCGGAGCATCCGATTCCAAAAAAGAGGAACCCTTGTGCACCAAAACATCGTAGGTAATGGCGCGTTCCAAAACGGCAGCTTGTACAATGCCCTTGGGCAATTGGGTGGGTACATCTTTCATGGAATGCACGGCGATATCGATTTGACCTTGCAACATGGCCACATCCAAAGCCTTGGTGAAAATTCCGGTCACGCCAAGTTCGTACAAGGGTTTGTCCAGCACTTGATCACCCATGGATTTGGTGGGCACCAAAGTGGTATCGTATCCCAATTTTTCAAGTTTTTCCTGTACAGTGGTAGCTTGCCACAGTGCCAGTTCGCTGTCGCGGGTGCCTATTCGTATGATCTTGCTCATTTCGAATCGAGTTCTAACTGGAACACCTTTTGAATGAGTTCAAGACTGTCCTCGGTATCGACTTCGGCGCTCTTCAAGTGGTTGGCGAACTGCTTGGTGATCTTTTGGATGATTCGATCGGAGATCATTTCGGCTTGATCTTGGTTGAAATCGGTCAATTTTTTGGAATGAAAATCGATTTCTTCGGCCTTCATGGTCCTAAGTTTTTCCTTCAGGGCATTGATGACCGGGGCAAATTTTCTTGTTTCCAACCATTTGAGAAAATCCTTTTTCACATGATCGATGATGGCCTCTGCCTTGGGGACATATGCCTTTCGTTTGGCCAGCGTATCGTCTGTGATCTGTGAGAGTTGGTCCAGGTGCACCAAGGAAACATTGTCCAGTTCAAGTACATCGTCGGAAACGTTCTTGGGAACCGAAAGGTCCAACACCAACAAAGGTTTTTTGGGATGGATCAGGGCCTTGGACACTGTGGGCAATTGGGCCCCCGTGGCCACCACCAAAATATCCGCTTTTCGGATTTCGGTCTGTAGGTCGCCATAATCCTTAACGGTCAAATGGAACTTTCCGGCTATGTCCTCCGCTTTTTCCCGGGTCCTATTGATGAGGGTAATGTGGGAGTTGTTGGAATGCTTGATCAGGTTTTCACAAGTGTTCCTTCCGATTTTTCCTGTTCCGAACAAAAGAATGTTCTTTTCGGAAATGTTGGGAACGTTGTCCAGAATATATTTTACCGAGGCAAAGGCCACCGATGTGGCACCGGAAGAGAGCTCGGTCTCGTTCTTGATGCGCTTGCTTGCTTGGATCACGGCATTGCACAAACGCTCCAAAAAAGGGTTGGCCATATCATATTTCCGGGCCCTATAAAAACCTTGCTTGATTTGGCTGATAATTTCGAAATCACCCAAAATCTGGCTGTCCAGACCCGTTCCTACCCTGAACATGTGGGAAATGGCATCATGGTTCTTGTACACATAGGCCACTTCCTGGAATTCTTCCACGGTACCTTGGGTCTCGTCGCAAAGCAATTTAATGAGTTGGTAGGGGTGTTGGGCAAAACCGTACAGTTCGGTCCGATTACAGGTGGATATCGCCAGAAGGCCATCCACTCCCAATTCTTTCGCCTTCACCAATATTTGGTCAATGGCAGGAACATCCAGACTGAACTTTCCTCTCACCTCTGCATCTGCCTTCTTGTAACTCAACCCGACGGCGTAGAAAGAATTATGTTTTGAAATATGGTAGTTCCTCATAAAGGATATAATCGCAGCACAAAATTAACAGTGTTCATTCGTATAAAATAACGCTAGCGGAACTCTATCGGGATTGTGTCGATATTCAAAGATTAAAATTTGCTTAAAATCAGTGAATGCATTGATTTTATTGATAAATTTGATGAATGGTGATTTAATTTAGAGCCATTCTAAATTAATGTTTCCGCAAATCAATACAAAGAATCCGTATGAAAAATATCGCTGAAGGTTCCTATGATGAAGTTTTGGTGGAAGATGGGATTTTTATCCTTAAAATCCAGAACGACACCAAAGAACCAAAAATCATCGCAAGGGATATTGACAGTTCCTACATCCAGTTCCATTTTTGTTTGAAGGGCCGCTCCCGTTTCAATTTCAATGAGGGGAACTATTTTTTGGAAGTGAACGAGGAAAACTCCCTCCTGCTGTACAACACCCAAAAAGACCTTCCGCTGGATCTGGTGGTTTCGCCCAATTCTTGGTTGTTATCGGTAGTGATGACGATTCGAAAGTTCCATTCGTTGTTTTCCAGTGAAGCGGACTACATCCCCTTTTTGAGCGAGGACAACAAGGAAAAGAAATACTATTCGCAGGAAATGGTCTCTCCGGCCATTGCCGTGGTATTGAGCCAGTTGATGAACTACAACCTGCATCCATCCATCAAAAAATTGTATCTGAAGGGCAAGGTATTCGAGTTGATTTCCCTCTATTTCAACAAAACTGAGGATGCCGATCTGGAACAATGCCCTTATTTGGCGGATGAGGACAATGTACGCCGTATCAAAATGGCCAAGGAAATCATCATTTCGCGAATGGCTGAACCGCCTACCTTGGCCGAACTATCCGAAGAAGTAGGGTTGGGCCTCAAAAAATTGAAGGAAGGGTTCAAACAGATCTATGGCGATTCCGTGTATGGCTTTTTGTTCGATTACAAGATGGAATATGCCCGAAAAATGTTGGAATCCGGCAAGCACAATGTAAATGATGTGGGACTCAAGGTCGGGTACAGCACGGCAAGCCATTTTATTGCCTCGTTCAAAAAGAAGTTCGGCACCACACCCAAAAAATATGTAACTTCAAACGTGTAAAAAAGTATCATGAAACAAATCCTATTTGCCTTATTGGGCATTGCACTGATGACCCAAGTGTCGGCCCAAGACGACCCATCCGAAGAGACCAAAGAAGCCAAAATGCCGGAATTGGTGCTGGTTTTCACCAAAACGGCGGGCTATCGGCATCAATCCATAGAAAAAGGGGTGCAGACCTTTAGGGAACTGGGCCGAAAAAATGGTTTTATCGCCCTGCAAACCGAAAGCAGTGACGATTTTACACCGCAGAACCTCAAAAATTACAAGCTGGTCGTTTTCTTGAACACCACTATGGATGTGCTGAACGATGCCCAGCAAAAGGCCTTTGAATCCTACATCAAGAATGGAGGCAGTTATCTGGGCGTGCATGGTGCGTCAGATACCGAATACGATTGGCCCTGGTATGGAAAATTGGTGGGGGGCTATTTTGTGAGCCACCCCGAACAACAAAAGGCCAAAATTGAAGTGGTCGATAAATCCCATCCTTCCACGGCACATTTGCAAGACGTCTGGATCCATTTTGATGAATGGTACAACTTCAAGGACTTGAATCCCGATGTGCATGTGCTGTTAAAATTGGACGAATCCAGTTACAAAGGTGGCACGAATGGGGATAACCATCCCATTGCCTGGTATCACGAATACGATGGGGGCAGGGTTTTTTACACCGGTTTGGGGCACCCCGAGGCGGCCTATGATGAACCGGAGTTCCGCCAGCACCTTTTGGGGGCCATCGAATGGTGTTTAAAGCGAAAGTAAGGTGGGCCTTGCCACAATGATTCCAATGTTGCTTTTGATGTTCTTGAGGTAATCTGCCAAAGGCAGTTCACTGATTTCCACCTCGCCATTTTTACTGGAGGCATGTAGTAGATGTAACCGCCCATCGGGCTGGTGGATGGCAATTCCGGTATGGGTCACATCCAACCCTTTGATGGAAGTGGTCAGGGCCAAAATGTCCCCGGATTGGATGAGATGTTCCTTGCTTTGGATGTCTTCTTTGGGTAGATAGCACAATGTTTCCTTGGCCAGGTCCTTTTCCACTTGTTGCATGGCCTGAAAGTTCTCGTCACTGGCCAAAAACGGGTACAGATTTCGGTGCGTTCCCATAAAATCAAGGGGCTTTTCAAGCTCCACACCGCCCAATTCTGCCGTGATATCCTTCACCAAACCCTTCTTCTGATTGTTTCGAATCCACTCCGTAAAATAGTGTAAACGTGAAGGATAACCATTCAGTTCCCCGTTTCTATACCGAATGGTTTCAAGGTTTTTGACAAAAGCGTCGAAATCCGTTTCCTGATTCTTCAACATCAGGCTGAAGGCCATCACATTTTCAACAAAAGTGGTGCAATCCAACCCGCTGAAATTCACGACCAAGGTTTCGGCGTCGCCAATCTCCAGTGTTTTTTCAACGTAAGGGGTGCCTAAAAAAGATTTTCCCACGACCATGATGGTATCGCCCAAACTACTGGATTGGGTCTTCCCCAACGCAGTCATTTTCGACTCGAAAAGGGTTTTGTCCTTTGGGGAACAGGTGATTTGTTGGGCCATGACATTTGGTGAAAACACCCAAACCACAAGTAGGCATAAAGTGATGTGATGTGCTCCTCTAATGTTTAAACTTGAAATATTCATGGGGTTTATAATATGTTTTTAATTCTGGATCAATGAACTCAACCTGTATTAAGTCAGGGTAGGTGATAAAGTCCAAATGTAGTGATGTTGAGGTCAAATCCAGGTCTTCGATCCTCAAGTTAGGGTAGGCTTCTTGTATTTCTTCGGGGATTTGACCGATTGTTCCTGAAAAATCTGGGGAAGAATATACGTTCCAAGTTGTTTGGACCAAATCCACAAAGGGTTCACCCTCCTTAATTTCCCACAAGACATCTTTCAATTGAAAATCCAGATTGGTTTCAAATTCATGATTGTAAATGGATTCGTTTAGGACATTAATCCATTTGTTTTCTGGGATAACAATTTCATTGGGCTTATCACCAAATTTTGTGTAGGCGTATATAAACCCATCCGTATTATAACTTATAATGCTCAAATATTTTGAGTAAGAATTTAAGTATCCAAGTTTGAGCGGGGCAGGGGGATTAGTATCTCCAAAAAAATAGGAAGTAAATTTTCCACCACTCAGACTGATTGGTTGGTCATCATCAAAAACAGCTGAAATGGATGATAGACTATAGGTTGAAGTTGTGCTGGGCAATTCAACTTCCAAATAACTTTCAAAAGATTTAAAGTCTGAATAATCCAAGGTTATTTCCTCACCATCAGTGGGATTTTCAATGACATAGTATTTTAGATCATTGCTTGAATCGTATATGGTATAGAAGAAGTCGGGGTTGTCATAGAGCTGAATATTTTCATGGGATTCGGTACTGGTAAAACCTGGTAGGTCAGGACCACTGGTTGCAACAAGAATCCCTTGTTTATCCGAAATCCATTGGTATTTTGGAGATACTACATTCGCCACGGTAACATTGAAACTGCCTGTGGACGGGTTTCTCGGAACATAATCGTTTGCTCCAGGACCCAAGGTATATTTCCAGTGTGACCCTGAGGATATGTTTGGATACGATTTTATGGTATGCAACATTTCTCCTTCAATAGAATTTGTGTAACTGAATAAAGTTATGGTGAAATTGTTGGGTTGTATTTCTCCTTCCATAACTTCGAAATCAAAAGTGTCATCGAATTCAAATTGCTTAAAATCCAATAGGTTACCATTTTCATCGTGGATCATGATCCAATCATCTGTATCAGCGGTGCTATCTAAAACTTCAAAAGTAAAGTAAGTGACCATTTGGGGTTCCTCCTCCTTAGGGTCTTCGACGATCGGATCTTCATCAACGATGGAATCGGGTGAACTGTCCCCAGAACATGAGGTAAAAACAAGGATGGTGGTCAAAAGAAAGGATGAGAGATATTTCATGTGCAAGGTTTAGCCCCACTAAAGATAAAAAACCAATCAGGTTACCCCCATTTTTTTTGATGAACGGTAATATAAAGTGTTGAAAAATGAAGGAGCTTAGTCATTTTGGTTGTCCAGCAACACCCGTGTCCGCACAATGCTTTCCGGATAATTTTTCTGCACATAATTGATCAAATGCTCACGCACGTGCACGCGAAGGTCCCAGGCTGTGGGCGAGTCCTTGGCACTCATCAAGGCGCGGACCTCCACACAGGTAGGTTTGGAATCCGTCACCTGCAAAACGTTCACCTTTCCATCCCAAAGATCGGTGTTTTCCAATATGCGAGTGAGTTCTTCGCGAAGTTTATCAAAAGGCACATCATAATCCACATACAGGAACACGGTGCCCAAGATGTCGGCGGAAGTCTTGGTCCAATTCTGGAAAGGTGTATCGATAAAATAGGGTGTGGGCACGATCAATCGCCGTTTGTCCCAAATGGCAACGACCACATAAGTCAGGGTGATTTCCTCAATTCGGCCCCATTCGCCCTCCACGATCACCACATCGTCCAGTTTGATGGGCTGTGCAATGGCTATTTGGATGCCCGCCAAGATGGTACCAATGAATTTCTGGGCCGAAAAACCAATAATGATGCCAGCCACCCCGGCCGATGCAAAGATGCTGATCCCCACTTCCCGTATCTCCTGAAAACTCATCAACGCAAAACCAACGGCCAAAAGGATGATGATGAAAATGAAAATCCGTTCCAAAATAGTGAATTGGGTATAGACCTTTCGTGCTTTCAGATTGTCCGCAACCCCAACATCATAATTACGGATCACAATTTGTTTAACGATTTTTAGCAGGGCGATCATCAACCAACTCATCGCAAAGATGAACAACAGTGTACTCGCCTTTCGGAACCAAAAACCTGCATCTTCCAAGCTGAGGACATCGCGCAATGCCTTTATCCTTAGCAGTACGGACAGAAAAATCAAAAGCAAGGGGATGGCCAGTTTACGGAAAGAGCCCGAAGGTAATAGGTATTTGGGACTTTTGCCCATTCTTTTGAGGGCTATGGAAGCTGTCCAATATAAAAGCACCAGAAGGAGCAGGGCAGTGCCCAAGTAAATCAAGGACTCTTTGGAAACCGTATCGTAAAAATACTCCATATCCACAAAAATAAGGAGAAATGTCCACAGACCATGGGCTTGAACAAAATCGAGATTCGTTATCCCATCATTAAAAACTATTTTGGAAGGCCAAGGTCCAAGTCGCAACCGTGTTGTATTTTTGCTGCTCAAAATGGAAAGCCGTGCAAAAAGGAGTTTTATTGGTCAACTTGGGTTCACCTGACAGTCCCACCGCTAAAGATGTAAAACCGTACTTGGATGAATTTTTGATGGATGAGCGGGTCATCGATGTGAACCCCGTTTTGAGGAACATCATCGTTCGGGGCATCATATTGAACACGCGCCCCAAGCGTTCCGCGGAAGCGTATTCCAAAATTTGGTGGGAAGAAGGCTCGCCCTTGATCGTGATTTCCAAACGGTTTATGGCCAAGGTGAAGCAGAAGGTAGACCTACCCGTTGCCTTGGGAATGCGATACGGTTCCATGTCCATCAAGGAAGGTTTGCAAGAATTGAAGGAAAAAGGGGTGGACGAGGTGTTTTTGGTGCCCCTCTATCCGCACTACGCCATGTCATCCTACGAAACGGTGGTGGTAAAAGCCATGGAGGTCCAGGCCGAATTTTTCCCCGAGATGCAATTGACCACCCTGCCCGCTTTTTACAGCAACCCCGATTACATCAAGATTTTATCAAAAAGTATCGCCGAGGGGCTGAAGGGTTTTGATTACGACCATATCCTTTTTTCATATCACGGTATCCCGGAACGCCACATCAAGAAGTCGGACCCGACCAAGTCGCACTGCAAATTGGACGGCAAATGCTGCCAGACCAACTCCGTGGCCCATCATACCTGTTACAAGCACCAATGTTTGGACACCACCGAACTGGTGAAAAAAGAATTGGGACTTCCCGAGGAAAAGGTCAGTTCCTCTTTCCAATCCCGATTGGGCAGTGATCCATGGTTACAGCCCTTTACCGATAAGGAATTTGAACGATTGCCCAAAGAAGGGATCAAGAAATTGGCCGTAATCACCCCAGCTTTTGTGAGTGATTGTCTGGAAACGTTGGAAGAAATCGCCATGGAAGGCAAGCACCAGTTCCAAGAAGCAGGTGGAGGGGATTATATCCACATTTCCTGTTTGAACGACCGTGACGATTGGGCCGAATTGATGGCCGAATGGATCAACACATGGGAAAAAAACGGTGCCTTGCCCGAATATCACATTCAATAAGACCACAATAAAATAGTGCTATGAAAATGGAACACTTGGAGCATCACCTGCAAGCGGTACGCGACCAACTCAAAAACCATCCCTTATATGCCCAATTGGAATCGGTGGAGGACATCAAGACCTTTATGGAAAGCCATGTGTATGCCGTTTGGGATTTTATGTCCTTGTTGAAGGCGTTACAACAACATTTGACCTGTACCGCCCTTCCTTGGAAACCAGCTTCGGATGCATCCGTGGCCCGGTTCATCAATGAGATCGTGTTGGAAGAGGAAAGCGATTTCAATGAGTTAGGGGAGG
Source organism: Flagellimonas hadalis (assembly GCF_007785775.2). Classification (GTDB taxonomy): domain Bacteria; phylum Bacteroidota; class Bacteroidia; order Flavobacteriales; family Flavobacteriaceae; genus Flagellimonas; species Flagellimonas hadalis. The sequence continues at coordinate 6,857 of NZ_VNIK02000005.1, read as the reverse complement.
CCAAAAGCCATTTTGAAATGTACCTCGATGCCATGGAAGAAGTGGAGGCCGATACGTCCAAAGTGTTACAAGTCATTTCTTCGTTTACCGATTTGGGGTACATATCCCAGCAAATTGAAAACGCTGACTTGGACCAAGCGGAAAAGGATTTTCTTCAATTCACCTTTGAAGCCATCAACACCCAACAACCCCATATCATAGCCGCAGCCTTTACCTTTGGAAGGGAGGATTTGATTCCTGATATGTTTTTGGGCATCATTGAGCAATCCGGAGAAAACGGCCCAAACAAATACGCCAAACTTTCCTATTACCTCAAAAGACATATTGAGCTTGACGGTGACGAACATGGACCCCTGGCGGTTAAAATGATCAAGGCCCTCTGTGGTTCCGATGAGCAGAAATGGGAAGAGGTTTTCCATTACAGCAAAAAAGCTTTGGAGCACAGGATCGCACTTTGGGACAGCATCGCCAAAAAACTCATCGAGAACAAGGATAGTTTAGTGGATGCGTTGTAGATTTGAGCGAACCATTCAGCTCACACGAATCTTTCACAATAGAACATCCTTGGCATGGCCAAAGTAACCGCAGACGAACTCGGGAAGGAACCCATTGGAAAATTATTGATCAAACAGGCCGTTCCGGCATCCATCGGTATATTGGTGATGTCACTGAACGTACTGGTCGATTCCATTTTTGTGGGCAATTGGATTGGGTCCATCGCCATTGCTGCCATCAACGTAGTGTTGCCCGTTTCCTTTTTTATTGCCGCCTTGGGAATGGCCATCGGTATTGGTGGGTCCAGTATCATTTCCCGTGCCTTGGGGGCCAACAACCACGAAAAGGCCCTAAAAACCTTCGGGAACCAGATTACACTTACCCTTTTGGTAACCGTGACCATGGTGGCTCTTGGGTTATTTTATGTGGATAATCTGATACCTGCTTTTGGAGGAAAAGGTTCCATTTTTGAGCCTGCAAAAATCTACTATACCATCATATTGTACGGAGTGCCCTTTTTGGCCCTTTGCATGATGGGAAATACCGTTATCCGAGCCGAAGGGAAACCCAAGTTTGCCATGATCGCCATGATTATTCCTTCCGTGGGCAACCTGTTGATGGATTACGTTTTCATCTACATTTTTGATTGGGGAATGGAAGGTGCCGCATGGGCCACCACGGTGGGTTACCTATTATGTTTTGGCTATATTCTTTACTTCTTTCTGTCCAAAAATTCGGAATTGAAAATCAGTCTGCCCCATTTTGGGTTGGACCCGGCCATACTTCGTGAGATCAGTTCTTTGGGCTTTGTCACATTGGCAAGGCAAGCGGTTACCAGTATCACCTACCTGCTCATGAACAATATATTGTTCAGTTTGGGAGGGGAGGCCATGGTGGCGGTCTATGCCATTATCGGGCGGATGCTGATGTTTGCCCTTTTTCCTGTTTTTGGCGTCACTCAGGGTTTTTTGCCCATTGCGGGCTATAACTATGGGGCGAGTTATTTCGATCGGGTCAAGGAGTCCATTTACACGGCCATCAAATATGCCGCATTGGTAGCGACCCTTGTTTTTGTGGTTTTGATGCTTTTCCCGGGCGAATTGGCCTCTTTGTTCTTGAGCAATCGTCCAGGGCTGTCAGCTGAAGAATTGGCGACCAACCAATTTGTACTGGAACATACTCCCTTCGCCATGCGTTTGGTGTTTGCCGCCACACCCATCATTGCCCTCCAATTGATCGGCGCAGCTTATTTTCAAGCGGTGGGAAAAGCCATCCCGGCCTTATTGCTGACTTTGACCCGGCAGGGGTTCTTCTTTATACCGCTCATTCTTTTACTCCCAGAGTTTTTTGAGGAAACCGGAGTGTGGATTTCATTCCCGATTGCGGATGCATTGGCCACAGTGGTCACGGGCATTTATTTGGCCAAGGAAATAAAGAAGGATTTGTCATAACGGAATTCTTGCCACAAGAATGCGTAATTTGGTTGCCTAACTGAACAAACATGAAAAAAATAATTTTTGCCAGTCTGATGATTCTTTTCGCATCGGCCTGTAAAGAAAAACCAGAAGAAAAACTCATGTACACCCTTTTTGTTGGCACCTATACCGATGGTGATAGTGAAGGCATCTACACCTACACTTTTGACGCAAACACAGGAAAACTGTCCAACCAAAAACTGGCCGCAAAACTGACCAATCCGTCCTATTTGGCCCTTTCCAAAAACCATACGAACCTATATGCCGTACAGGAAACAGCCGATTTTGATAGTTTGGGAGGAGGCGTAACTGCTTTTGCCCTAAATGATGGAGTATTGGAAATCCAGAACAGCTTGGGTACCCAGGGGGCCAATCCTTGTCATGTTTCCCTTTCGGGGGATGGGCATTTGGCTGTGGCCAACTATACGGGGGGCAATGTTTCGGTTTTCTCCCTAAATGATGACGGTTCTTTGGCCGAAGATCCACAGCTGATCGACCATAAACCTTTGGATTCCGTAAAAACATCGCATGCACACATGACCCAATTCACTGCTGACGGGCTTTTTGTGACCGATTTGGGCTTGGACGCCATCAAAAGATACCGGCAAGAAGATGGGGCATTCGTACCAGCCGTACAATCTTCATTGCCCTTTAAGGATGGGGCGGGCCCACGCCATTTTACCTTTGGTAAGAAGGGCCAGCTATTGTATGTGATCAATGAACTGAACAGCACCATTTCCGTCTTTGAAAAGAATCCCGAAGGGAATTACCAAGAAATCCAGGTCGTGGAAACCCTCGATCCTGCCTACAAAGGCAAAAATGCCTGTGCGGACCTTCATTTATCCCCAGACGGGAAATTTTTGTACGGTTCCAACCGTGGCGAAAACACCATCGTGATCTTTTCCGTGGATACCACTTCTGGAAAATTGGAATTGGTGGGCAGGGAATCGGTGCATGGGGATTGGCCCAGAAATTTTTCCCTGGATCCCACGGGAGAATTTTTATTGGTGGCCAATCAAAAATCAAGCAATATTTCTGTTTTCAAAAGGGATGCGGACAAGGGAACACTGACCTTTTTGAACGAAGCCGAACATCCCAACCCGGTTTGTTTGGTGTTTCAGGATTGAAAATTGCCCAATTTGTCACATCGAGTGGAATCGCATGGCGATTTTGTACCGAGATGTATAGGGACCTCGACCTGCCAGCCGGTACCATTCCCTTGGGAAAAAGCTACTAAAACTACTTTTTGGAGAGCAGTATGATGGTGCCTATCACCATCAAGCCCAAGAGTACCGCAAAGAAAATCTTCCAGAAGCTATAAGGCCGGGTACCCGAAATATTTCCATTTTCCCCATTGATGAAAAAGTTGTACTCCTTTCCATTGTAGCGATAGGCACTTACATAAACGGGCAATAAAATATGCTTAAAAGTTTCTTCGGACAGCTTCATGTCCATGGAGGTCACCCTTTGGGTATCGCCGCCAATATCCTGCATACACCAGCGAGTGGCAATATCACGGGCCACTTCCTTGGAATGGAGATGGCCATCTTTTAGTGGGATGGTATATTTTTCCGTGACAAACCCAGAGAGAAAACCACTGTTGAACGGTTGGAGTTTTTTCAAGTCCCAAAAGGCGATCTTTCCCGGGATCCTGCCTGCTTTTTGATGGGAAGCTTTGATCAAAGTGTCGTCAACAAAGCCCGAAACTTGCCCCGATGCCGGGTACCATCTGGTTTTACGGACCTGTTGGGTCACCATTTTGCCATTGGCATTGCGGACCCTCTTGGTTTCATAGTAATATTCGCCTCGTTGGCCCGTGTAAGAGGCATAAAGTTGCGCATCAAAGGTCCAATACGGCAAATACAACCCTTTGGTGAATTGGGGGTCTAAGGAAGCCTTTTTTAGATTGTTCGGAGCGAACCATAAACTGTTTACCCACTTCTTAAAAATGGCAAAAGATTGTTTTTTATCAATTTGAAAAGGCAGTACCGCACCGGGCAAGATCCAATTTTCCTTATAGGCATCGGCAATGACCAAAGGTTGGCCACAATACACACAATGGAGCGATTTATAGTTTTCCTCCACATGTTGGTCGGCCCCACAATTTTTGCAATGCAGCATGGAAATCTCCTCACTGTGTTTTTGTGAACCCATTTCCTGTAAAAAAGGGTACAGCTCCAATTCCTCAAACCCACTCTCGGCAATGGATATGGTTTCTTCATGACCACAGTACTCACAACTGATGTTGGTGGTGCCGGGTTTGTACTTGAGCTCTGCCCCACAATTGGTGCAGGCTTTTTTGAGTTCAGATTTTTTTACGGTTTCTTCCAATGGCCTTTTGTCATTCATGAGTCCCTTTCAAGGAGTGGTTGCTGGTATCATTCTGAGCTAAGCGAAGAATCTTAAGGATTAGGGTTGACTCCATGAGATTCTGAACCCACCAAAGGTGGATTCAGAATGACAGCACAAAAATTATTGCCCTGGCAATGGCGGTGGGGTATTGCCACCCAAGAACGATTTCAATTCCTCTACCTCTTTCAATGCCGTCCATGCGGACATGCCCTGCTTCCATACCAAACTGTCCCGATTGATGGTCCGGTTGGCAAAAAGGGACTGCAGTTGTTCAAAAGTTGCAGGTCCTTGTTGTGCACCGTTCACGGCGTAATAGTACAACGTTTGTGCTGGCATCGGTGGAGGAACGGCCCCGGCCGAAGGTTGCGCAGCTTGCTGTGGAGCGGCCTGGGTGTTTCCGCCCATCATGCCGCCCATTTGTTGGGCCAGTACAAAACCCATCCCCATGCCCATGCCCGCCCCAGCGGTTCCGCCCTCGTTCTGGGCAGCGGCTTCAATGGCTTTGGCCGTTTTGAATTTGGTCAATTTGTCCAGATCCAGTTTGTCGATGCGGCTGTATTCGAAGATTTCCTTTTTGAGGTCTTCGGGCATGGAGACATTCTCGATATAGAATTTCACCAAAGAAATACCCACACTTTCAAATTCGGGGGACATTACCTCGCGGCAAGTGTCCGAAAGCTCGGTGGTATTGGCCGCGTAGAGCTCGATGGGCAGATTGGCCTGGCCCACCGTATTTGTGAATCGGGTGGCGATCAAACTTTTTAAGTGCTCGTTGATCTCAAAATTGGTGAAGTTGCTGTCCGTGCCCACAATGTCCTTGATGAACTTTCCAGCATCGGAAATTTTAAAGGCGTAGGTTCCGAATGCCCTGATCTCCACCAAACCAAAACGGTCATCGCTCAAGGTGATGGGACTTTTGGTGCCCCATTTTTCATCGGTGAACAAGTGGGTGTTTACAAAGTAAACCTCCGCTTTAAATGGGGAATTGAACCCATATTTCCAACCTTTCAGGGTAGATAAAATGGGCAGGTTCTGTGTGGTAAGGTCGTAAGTTCCCGGTCCGAACACATCGGCCAATTGGCCCTCGTTGATGAAAACGGCGGTCTGCCCTTCCCTGACAATCAGTTTGGCTCCGTTCTTTATTTCGTTCTGATAACGCTCAAAGCGGTGCGCAATGGTGTCATCGGTATAGTCGAGCCACTCGACAATATCAATGAATTCGTTGCTGAGTTTTTCCTTGATCTTTCCAAAAATATCCATGGTCGTGTTTTTAGTTTATTTCAATGCTTAATTTATGAAAAAAGCGGATTGTTTCCGTTAGGTTAGTGTGAAATGGAAGTGATTTGTTACAATAGGAAAAGATGGGTGTGTCTACTCCACCTTACACGAAGTATCCGCAATGATTTTCCATTCCCCATCGATTCTTTTCAGCACCAACATAAAAATACCGTGTAAATTGCCCACGGGCCGGGTCAAATGGTACTCGCCCATCACCGTATAGGCATCCTCATTGATTTTGGAAATGTCATTAAGTACGAATTCCAAATGGCCAAAATGGTCTTTGGACGGATAGCTTTTCTTGTATCGGTCCATGGTGCTTTGCCAACCCTTTACAACGCCAGCACTTCCATAAAAAGTAAGTTCATCCGACTTCCAATAGGTTTCCATGAACTGTTCGATGTCATAATTGTTCCAAGCCGATTGCTGAATGGAAAGTACTTGCTGAATGGCAGCCTTATCCTCTTGCTCGGCCATCGTCTGCGCAACACAGAACAAGGGCAGAACAAAGAGCAGGCACAACACTTTTTTCATGTACGATATTTTTTAGAATCCAACTAAAAATTGCGGTAATCCCCAGCTAAATATTGGTTCGCCTTTTCTTCTTTGAACTGTGCGGTTTCGGCATCCCAGTGCAAGGTCTCCCCAGGGAAACGCCCGGCAATGGTTCCTAAAAGAATGGTTTCGGTCAACCGGGCCGCATAATCAAAAGGAGCGGTGGTTTCACCTTTGCCCAAACAGGCGTCCACAAACTGGTGGTAGTGTTTCGGGCCTTCGGACTCATAGTTTCGGATGGGCTCGCCCATGTTGTTGGCCGCCGATACCTTGGCAATCTCCTTGGAGATGTCCACATATTTGCCCTTCACGATCTTTCGGGGCAATTGCATAAAATGGGGCAACAACAATCGACCTTTTTCCCCAACAAACATGGCACCCTGTTCCGGCAATTCGTTTTCGGCAGCTACGCCTGCATCCAGTGAAATTTTATCCTTCACGCTCTTATCGTCCGATTTTTTGTCCTTTTTCATTTCCATGCCGGGCAGCAAAAGGTCTTCATGCATTTCAGGAGCACCTGGTCCATCATACCAGACCCATTTTAGGGATTTTCCGGTGTATTTGGTGCCGGGAAACTCATAGGTGACGGTGTTCTTTTCTGGGTAGCCAAACCCGTTGGAGGGTCGGCACTGTGTCATAATGGTCCTTGGCACGTCCAGTTCCAATGCGTTGTAAGGGGTGTCAAAAATATGCACGCCCATA
>NZ_VNIK02000049.1 GCF_007785775.2 Flagellimonas hadalis | reverse complement strand
TTGATCACGGTCCCGGCAGGAATGGTCAATGATCCACCCTCTTTAACGATGAAAGAGCTTGTTAGAAGATATTCTATAGAAGCACTCAAGCTAACATCTCCAGTGACTTCACCAGCCAAATTCTCACTTATGGTTTCGCTGTTCTCAAGACCAATGGTCCATCCAGCTGCCCAATCAGGGGAATTGGCTCCATTTCCGGCTCCTGTAGCAATACCTTCCGTATAGAAGCTCTGGTTGGCTCCTTCGTAGTTAGTGGCAGAAAAAGTTTCGGCAATATCTGCAAACTGTATGTTTGTTATGGCAAGGTCACCAGCTTCAATTCGAACACCAGCTGGAGCATCACCATCGGTCACCATTACACCAAGGTCAATGTCGGACACATAAAAGTTGTCAATGGTAAAGTTTCCTCCACCTTCCTTGAAGAA
>NZ_VNIK02000048.1 GCF_007785775.2 Flagellimonas hadalis | reverse complement strand
ATATTGTGTTCGGCCCCCTTGCCGATTCCCACCATGATGGCCGTGGGGGTTGCCAAACCCAGCGCACAGGGACAAGCTATTACCAATACGGCAACTGCGGTCAACAGTGCATGGGTAAAAGCGTCCTCACCTCCCAGGAACATCCAGGTGATAAATGTCACCAGTGAAATCGTCATTACCACAGGAACAAAAATACCGGCAATCCTGTCCACCAATTTTTGTACGGGCGCTTTGCTCCCCTGTGCTTCCTGCACCATCTTGATGATCTGGGACAAAAGGGTCTCCCCTCCCACCCGGTCAGCTACAAACTGAAAGCTTCCTTTTTGGTTTACGGTACCGGCAAAAACTTTTTCATCCTTTGTCTTTTCTACAGGGACGGGTTCGCCCGTGATCATACTTTCATCAACATAGGAACTTCCTTTGGACACCGTTCCATCCACAGGGATTTTCTCTCCCGGTCT
>NZ_VNIK02000047.1 GCF_007785775.2 Flagellimonas hadalis | reverse complement strand
AACCATGAACAAAAGAGAATTCATCAAAAAAAGCAGTGTGGGAGCCCTAGGGATCATGTTGGCACCTTCTATTTTAAAAGCAGGTTTTCCAAAGGAAAAGTTACGAACGGCCCACATTGGCGTGGGCAATATGGGCATGGAGGACCTCAAGGCGATTTCATCGCATGCCTCGGTCGAGGTGGTCGCCCTCTGCGATGTGGATGCCATCAACCTGTCCACAGCACACAAGATGCACCCCGGTGCCCGTGTGTTTTTTGATTACCGTGCCATGTTGGAGGAAATGGGCGACGAAATCGATGCCGTGGTCGTTTCCACGCCCGACCATACCCATGCGCCAGCTTCGTTGATGGCGATGAAGATGGACAAACCTGTGTACTGTCAAAAACCATTGACCCACTACGTTTCCGAATCACGGGAAATGAAAAAAGTGGCCGCCGAAAAAGGATTGGTCACCCAGATGGGCATACAGGTGCACTCCTTCTACGATTACAAACTGGCCAC
>NZ_VNIK02000046.1 GCF_007785775.2 Flagellimonas hadalis | reverse complement strand
CCTGCTCCAGGCGATTGGGGTGGATTGGTCATCGCCGGTAATGCCCCTACCAACAAGGGCGTGGACGTGACCACCGAGGTGGGCGACCTTACCTATGGAGGTGACGTGGCCAATGACGACTCCGGGTCCATCACTTACCTCCGTGTAGAGTACACAGGGGCAACTTTCTCCAATACCAAAGAGTTCAACGGAGTATCCCTGTTCGGTGTAGGTTCCGGAACCACTTTCGAATATGTGCAGTCCTATAACGGTGCCGACGACGGTATCGAGTTCTTCGGAGGTACCGTAAGCGGCAACTATCTTGTCTCCATAGGAAGCGGTGACGATTCCATCGACTTTGCCGATGGTTGGACGGGCAACGGTAGCAACTGGTACATCGCCGGTGGTGCCAAGGCCGGTATCGAAGGGTCCAACAATGGCGACAACGGTGATGCCACCCCAGTGACCACAACCACTTTGAGCAACATCACTGTGGTAGGTCCTGTGACCGAAGGTGCTCTATTCTTCAAGGAAGGTGGAGGAAACTTTACCATT
>NZ_VNIK02000045.1 GCF_007785775.2 Flagellimonas hadalis | reverse complement strand
TGGTCCACCTCAGGGTGGCGCTCTGCCCTGCGGGCAGTCCCGTGACGTTTGTGGCGGGGTCGTTCGGCGATACGATTGCCACCGCTGGCCCGCTCTGCTGTGTCCATGTGCCGGTCCCCACGATGGGTATGTTGGCGGCCATGGTGAAGTCCGTGTCGTCGCACTGTTCGATGTCGGTCCCCGCATTGGCGGGGGTCGGGTCCTCNCCGGTGCCCACGATGGGTATGTTGGCGGCCATGGTGAAGTCCGTGTCGTCGCACTGTTCGATGTCGGTCCCCGCATTGGCGGGGGTCGGGTCCTCGAAGAAGGTCACGGTCACCTCGTCGAAGCCACTGCAGCTTCCGTTGACATCGGTCCACCTAAAGGTGTATGTTCCGTAGGTATCGACGGTAAGGGTCTGGTCGGGGTCGTTGGCATTGGTCCCGAAGGTGAGGTTGCCCGGCCCTGCGACCTGTGTCCAAGTGCCCGTTCCGATGGCGGCGAGTGCGTCCACGTCATGTGTGAGGCCGCACACCTGGAAGTCGGTGGTGGCGTCCGGTTCATGGGCATCCGCCACGGGCCGTATGTCATTGGTGATG
>NZ_VNIK02000044.1 GCF_007785775.2 Flagellimonas hadalis | reverse complement strand
ACCAATCGAAACAAACGGAAGAAACATCAACCCCCCAACCTGAAGAGAAGAAACCCGAATGGGTCCATCTTTTTGATGGTACCAGTCTGGAAGGTTGGAGAGGGTACAATATGGATTCCCTGCCCCCCGGATGGACCATAAAGGACAGCATATTGACCTTTGACACCGAGCTCGGCCTTGAACAGGATTATAAAGGAGGAAAGGACATTATATATGGTGCCGAGGAGTTCGATAATTTTGAACTCTATCTGGAATGGAAAATACCCGAAGGGGCCAATAGCGGCATTTTTTATCATGTAAAAGAAGGTTATGACGGTCCTCCGGTAGTGGCCCCGGAATATCAGATCATCGATGATGAAAACTATGCGAACATCCACGATTTGACCGGATACAACTCACAATTTGGTGCCGAGCACCCCGAACTGCTCCAAGATTGGCAGAAAACGGGGGCCGATTATGCCATGCACGTAGCGGACGAATCACAAAAACAATTGAACCCTGTCGGGGAATGGAATTCTTCCAAAATCGTATTTACCCCCGAAAAGGTGGAACACTGGCTCAATGGCAAAAAACTGTTGGAATTTGTGCC
>NZ_VNIK02000043.1 GCF_007785775.2 Flagellimonas hadalis | reverse complement strand
GTGGTGACCGATATGGTCTTTGCGGACCATGTGACCGATCACAGGGCCCTGGAGCAAATTTTATATGCCATGGAAGGACAGTCCGAACATCCCTTGGCTGAAGCCGTGGTCTCCTTTTTAAAAAATAGAAAGGTAAATCCGGTCGAAATTTTGAACTTCAATAGTATTACAGGAAAAGGTGTTCGCGCTGAGGCATTGGATGGAACCCAATACCTTGTGGGCAATCATAAGTTGATGGTCGAAAAAGGAATCGCCATGGATGACAACCTGGGGCACATGGTCGAAGGGTTAGAGCAGGAAGCCAAAACGGTCATATACTTTGGCGGTGGAGGCAAGGTGAAGGCGATTTTGGCCATTATGGATAGTATAAAGGAATCCTCAAAGGAAGCCATACGGGAAATGCAGGGGAATGGTATGGAAGTTTACATGATGACCGGTGATAACAAGATGACCGCCGAAGCCGTATCACAACAGGTGGGTATCAAAAGCTATGAAGCCGAAGTGCTCCCATCAGAGAAAGCTGATTTTGTGAAAAGGCTTCAAGAAAGTGGAAAGGTGGTCGCTATGGTGGGCGATGGTATCAATGATTCGCAGGCACTTGCCCAAGCAGATGTCAG
>NZ_VNIK02000042.1 GCF_007785775.2 Flagellimonas hadalis | reverse complement strand
GCATAGCTGTTCGCCGATGCAGTTCTGGCCACATATTGGTTCACCGCACCATTGGCCGAGGTCTGCAAGGAAGTTCTGGAGCTTGAATTGCCCGTATCGATTCCCGTATAGGCCACACGCCCAAAGGCATCGTATTGGGTGAACAGCCACTCATTGGCCGCATCCTGTTTGGAGTCCTGTGTCATTATGGGTTGGTCCAGTTTGTTGTACACGATATGCTCCCTGCCCTTCCCCGGCAGCTTCTTCTCCACCAAACGGTTGCGATGGTCGTATACATATTGATAGCACAGCTCGTTGAGCTCCGTGGCGCTCACATTGTCGGTGGTCACCTTGGGCGGTATCACATAAGTGAGGTTGCCATAATCGTCATATACATAATAGGTGTCATGGTCCCCACCATTATGGGTCCGTTTCAGCACCACCCTGCCCTGCTTGTCCACAAACTCCTCCGTGGTATGGTCCGTTCCAGAGGTGTGGTTCTCGTCCTTGGTGATGTTCTTGTAAAGCTCGCCTGCGGCGTAATACCCGTTGTTGGACAAAGTGGGCGTGTAGGTATCATTGGCAAAGCTCAGGGTCACCGAGAACCGGCGTACCTCATTGGCCACATTTGGACCGTGGCCGAACTCCACCTCATGGCCGCCGCCCAGCTTCCAGGCCTCTCCCGGGGCCGCCTGTTTCAATACCCTGTTCAACGGGGAGGGTTCAAAGCTCTTTTGTGAATATGCGTTCACATTGGTCCCCGTCAAGCTGGGAAAGTCGGCCCCATAATTGCTCTTATA
>NZ_VNIK02000041.1 GCF_007785775.2 Flagellimonas hadalis | reverse complement strand
AGGGGGAAACGTCTGGTATCTTTAAGTCCTGTCGGGTTTCGCCACCTCTGACTTGAGCGTCGATTTCTGTGATGCTCGTCAGGGGGGCGGAGCCTATGGAAAAACGCCTGCGGCGCGGCCTTCTTCCTGTTCTTGGTCTTTTGCTCACATGTTCTTTCCGGCCTTATCCCCTGATTCTGTGGATAACCGTGCTGCCGTTTTTGTGTAAGTCAGTACCGCTCGCCGCAGCCGAACGACCGAGCGTAGCGAGTCAGTGAGCGAGGAAGCGGAAAAGCGCCTGGACGCGCATTTTCTCCTTACGCATCTGTGCGGAATTTCACACCCGGCATGGGGCACTTTTCATACAATCTGCACTGATGCCGCATAGTTAAGCCAGTATACACTCCGCTATCGCAACGTGACTGGGTCAGGGCTTCGCCCAGACACCCGCTGACGCGCCCTGGCGGGCTTGTCTGCTGCCGAAAACGCTCGCGGACAAGCCGTGAGCGCCTCCGTCAGCTTCGTTATGTTCCTGTTTCACTTTCGGTCTCAAAGCGAACCTGGATGCTGTTCTGGAGTTCTTCCGCGAGTTCGTGCAGTCGTTCGCACATGGCCGCCTGTTCGTCGGCATCCAGAGCATCCAGTTTTTCAAGCAGTGTCAGGCTCTGGCTTTTGATAAATCGCGCCATATTCAGCGCAGTTTGTTGCTGTTTGTTCACCTTCCGTTGTTCTCCGTCAGTACCGGGTGTCGGGTGGACCCTGACCAGGTGGTAATTGTAAGACGTTGCGGGCGACGGTATTA
>NZ_VNIK02000040.1 GCF_007785775.2 Flagellimonas hadalis | reverse complement strand
GTGGCCCCATAACTTTCGCTCCTGCGGATGGTCCCTTTTACCTTGCGGACAATTTCAGAATCGTAGTCCTCAGCAGTCTTTGCCTTGATTTCCTTGATGACCTCCCCAAAAATAGCGGTGTGTGATATGGCATTGGCCACCTCGGCAATCTTGAGTGCCTCATGGTCGGCAACAGCGATGTTACCTGAGGTCTGGTACACAATATGGACCTCATGTCCTTGAGAGACCAAGCGATCAAAGGTGCCTCCCATGGAAATCACATCATCATCCGGGTGTGGGCTGAAGATGATCACCCTTTTCTTGGCCGGTTCGGCACGTTCAGGTCGGTTGGTATCGTCCGCATGGGGCTTGCCCCCGGGCCAACCTGTAATGGTATGCTGCAACCTGTTGAATGTCTTGATATTGATCTCATAGGACGATTGCTCGGAGCTCAAAAGGTCTGACATGCCCATATCGTTATAGTCCTTGTCGGTCAATTGCAAAATGGGCTTGCCCTTTTCAATACTGAGCCAGACCACCGCTTTATGGGTAAGGTCCGGGGTCCAGTCGCAACTGCCCACCAACCATGGGGTGTCTATACGGGTGAGGTGTTGGGCCGCTTCCTTGTCCAGAACAAAAGTGGTATTGGCGTGTTCCTGCAAATAGGTGGCCGGCACCTCGGAGCTGATCTCCCCCTCCACGGTCTCCTTTACTATTTCTGACTTGTTCTGGCCCCAGGCCATGAGCACAATCCGCTTTGCCTTTTTGATGGTCCCGATCCCCATGGTGATGGCCTTTCTCGGTACATTTTCAAGGCCTTTGAAAGCTGGCGCGGCATCCACTCGGGTAATATGGTCCAAGGTGATGTCCCTAGTG
>NZ_VNIK02000004.1 GCF_007785775.2 Flagellimonas hadalis | reverse complement strand
CTCCACAAAATGTTTTACAGTATTTTTTTGAAATAAAATTCCATAAAAATGTAAGTGCTTGTTTTTCAACATTGACATTATCCAGAACACTAAAATTTTTATGAAAAGAAATTCCAAACCAATCCAAATCGTATCACAAAATCACGATAGGGGTAGTTGGGCGCAGAATAATAATTGGGCTCGGAAAAGATGGAATTCAGATGTTCCGCCTTCAAATAAATCCTTGTTTGCCGCACTTTGGCATTTATAAAAACATCCAATAACGGATATGCACCAAATTCTTCATTGTTCTGTATGTAAAACTCCCCCAACAATGGATTGTAGGCGTCCATATTGTAGGCGGTAAAATATTTGAAGGTGATGCCTGTCTGCAAGAACATCGCCTTTTTGAACACATCACTGGAAAAATATAGTGTGTTCCTTGTCACCAATTCGGGCAGGTTCAACACCTGGTTGTCTTGTGTAACATTCTGGTACATGACCGTGTTCATGAGTGCCCACTTACGCCATTTGAGCTCCTTGGTGTATTTCAATTTTAGGTGGTTCACCGTACCGGATTCTTGAAACGGTCGCACGAATGCCGTTTCCTGCGCATTGTCCATTTGCTCCTGCGTGGCCGTTGAAGCGAAATAGGTATAATTGCCCAGAGTACTGTACTGTCCCTCCAAAAGTCCGTAGTTCTTTGTTTCGAAACTGAATTTGATGGTCTTGGCCCTTATGTTTTCAAAAGTGTCATTGTTCTGCCAATTGAAGTTTCTGTAATCACTTTGGTACAGCAGGTAGTTAAAATTGGGCATGCGCGAGGATACATTTATAGCGCCTGTAATGACATAATCATCATTTATCCTGTAACGGGCCATTCCGTCAAAGTTATTGCCCGTAAGCTCACCCGAAACTGTGTAATTGATATTTCCTTTCAAAAACAAAGGCCCTATCCTATTGGAGTAGGCCCCACCGACCGATATTTCCTGTCCATCCAATTTGTTCTGGATGGTTTCCTCTTCGGTAATCAGCAAACTGTTGAAATAATAGTTGTAATTGTATAGGGCAATATTCCCGGACAATTTCCCCAAGGTCTTGTTCGAAAATTCCACACTCCCCTTGTTGTACATGGTCTTTAATCTTGCCCTATCCTCAATAGGCACTTGGAAGGGATCTTCCCCAAGGGAAATGTGCGGGGTCGTTTGGACAAAATCGTAGAGCTTGGTCTCATAGGCAAATTCATGGCCTAGGGCCAAAGTTGTGGGGTCCGTATCGGTGGAATCCTTTTTATGGTTGACCAGTTTGAGCTTATGATCGAAAAAATAGCGCTTGCCCAGTATACGGTTCTCGGCATTGGTGTAGCGAAGATCGATTCTTGCCCGATCCTGAAAATCGTCCTCTCCATCTTCAAACTGGCTTCTATCCAGTAGCCCTCCACTCTCCTCATCTTCGAGTTCCTGCGCGGCAATATGCCCCCTAAGACCATATCTTCCATTTTGGGTCTCGTAATTGAACGTGACCCTGAACTTGCCATCCTGGGCCTGCTCATACCTATATTTTCCCAAGGAACGAAATCCTGTATACGCTATGGACGCGTTGAACTTTCTAGATAGATTGAATGTGAGCAACGCATCCAAAAACTGCCCCTGTTCCATTGTTGTCTTGAACATGAGCTCCGTCATAGGGGTAGGGACATTATAATAGGTAATGTCTTCCTTTTCAAAATAACCCATGTTCTTTGCCTCGGCCCCGATCCTTGGATAGTATGAAACAGTCGAGAAATCCCTGCCCAGCTCATTGTACTGTTGCCCCATATTGGCAAAGGGCATGAGTTCAAAATCGTCTTTTCGAAGGTAGTTGTACTTGTATTCCTTACGAATGGTGAGTGTGGTATCCAAGGAAGTGGTATCCCTCTGGTATGAAATGAGCTTATAATCCTTTATGGAAACAGAGTCTGTTTGCAAGGTCTGTGGCGGACCACTTTTCAATTTTGGCTTTGTTGTCCTTGTGGAATCTATCCGTACAGAATCCATTTGTTTTACCCCCAATGCGTCAGCTGGTGCCACTTTTATGGAATCCACCTCTTTTTGGGGAGGGAGGGAGTCTTGTTGTGCGGATAAAGTATGCCCCAATAAAAAGAGTAGGGTAAAAATCAGAAATTTCATTCCATGGTATTGGTCCGACAAAGGTAAAAGTTTTGTTTTTAAAGAAATGTGAAAAGTTCTTCCATAAAAAAAGCCCCCAAATATTGGGGGCTTTTACTTTTTCACACAACCGGATTAATATCCTTCGTTAGGCTCCATATTTGAATTTGCATTCAATTCTCCAATAGGTATTGGGTATGCAAACAAATTATTTGGATACGATTGTGTACCCAAAAGGTTTTGGATAGTACCCCAATATGGTACATCCATACCTGTTCTCATCATATCATCAAAACGGAAACCTTCGAACATAAGCTCTTTGCGGCGCTCCAAAAGAATATTGTCTTTAGTCGCAGAAACGTATGGTGTGGCACCTCTATTGCTTGTGATCAAATTCAATTGCGTAAGCGCATCACCTCCTGTTTCCAACAACGCCTCTGCATAATTAAGGACTACCTCTTCATATCTAAAAAGTGGGATGTTGTCCGCTCCAACAGGGGTGTCCGGGTATTTGCCCATGTTACGGAGACGGGTTCCCCCATCTTGATATCCCAAAATGTCTATACGCACATCAGTAGCTTCAAAAAGGTCAATCACATCATCAACCACTTGCAAGTCTCCATAACCCCCAGGGGCATCGGCTGGATATCTGTATATGTATGAAAGCGCATTGGGTCCTTGATTATCTGCTTCACTAAAGGCCAATTCGAAAAGCACATTGGCCCCTCCATCTGATTTCCAGCTATCCACAAAAGATCCTGCAGGTATAATGGAATACATTCCAGAGCCAATAACTTCTTCAGAAGCCGAAACAGCACGGTCCCAGTCACCAAAATAGACAGCCACACGAGCTTCCAAAGCTTTGGCCACAAACTTAGACACTATGGTTTTTGAGGAGTCATAACTGGAATCCATCATACCGAAAGCCGTTTGAAGATCGTTATAAATAGCTGTCTTCACTTCATCGATTGTATTTCTGGACGGATATAAGTCCTCTCCTTTGAATTCAGTTACGATGGGCACACCAAGATTTCCGCCTTCCGCATGTTGCTGACCATATACACGAAGCAAATCGTAATGCGCAAGGGCACGCAAAATCAATGCAGCACCTTGAAGATGTTGACCATACGCTTGATCTCCTTCAAGAGTTGTCACGTCAGTATTGATAATGACATTGGCATTTGCTATTACTTCGTAAGCCTCTTCCCACATAAATCCGGTATTTGAATTGTATTCAAATTCACCTTGAGTGGTGAACCTACCTGAATTACCATTGGAGAAACAATTATCCGAACGCACCTCATTGGTAGCGATCATATCTCGTCCGTAATAACCTGCACCAGTCAGTACATTGTGGGCGCCTTTCAAAATACTGTAAAGATTGTCCACTTTTGTTATACTTCCCTCAGCATTCTTACTTTGTGCAAGGGTTGGATCTAAACTATCCGTAGTACAGGCCACCAGCATACTTAGTACTGCTACTACTGACAGTATATATTTGAACTTATTTGTCATTCTTTTTCTCATCTTCTTAGAAATTAATATTTACACCTAAGGAAATTGAACGAGCTGGAGGTGTTTCAAGCCCGATCTCACCTGGATCAACTGTTCCATTCTGACTATCCACGTCCACTTCTGGATCATACAGTAGGTTATCATCTTTCACCCAAGTCAGTAAGTTATTTCCTCTTACAAAGAACCTAAGTTTGGTCAAACCAACATTTTCCAATGCCTTGGAAGGCACATCATATCCAACCGTAAGTGCACGTAAACGGATAAAATCAGCATCGTACAAAAACTTGGAATGTCTCTGCCATGGTTCCCCACCTGTTGTTGGAGCTCCATAACGAACATTGTCCCCAGGCTGTTGCCAACGATCCAACAAAGTGTTGTATCCATTATATACCGTCAGGGGATATCCATTATTTTGGTGCAAGTAAAGATGCCATCCCTCATATACTTTATGTCCACCTGCATAATAACCTGTGGCATTCAAGAAAAAGCCTTTATAAGAAAAGTTCAGGTTAAGACCAGCTGTAGTAGTAGGTACTGCATTACCTCCTTGAAATACTGCCTCGGCATCATTGAAATTGTTAGTAGTGGCACCATCAACTCCATTTACATACCACTCTTCTTGGCCTGTATCTGGGTTTACACCGGCCCAAGTAGGCATATACCATGCATAGGCAGGATGCCCAGATTCGATTCTGGTCCTAACTGTGGTGATAGTACTTTCCACTCCATTGGGGTCGGTAGGCAATTTGGTGATCTCGTTCTTGACCTTGGATATGTTCCCTCCCAAACTAAGGCTCATGTCATCATTATTGATGATGTTAAAGTTGATATCAACTTCAAAACCTTTGTTGTTCAGCTCACCGATGTTCTGTATTTGACTTGTAAAACCAGTAGTTCTTGAAAGTGGAACTTGCAATAAAAGATCTTTGGAATCTCTATTAAAATAGGCAAAGCTACCACTTACCGCATTGTTGAATAGGCCAAAGTCCACACCTACATCCAATGTATGGGAGGTCTCCCAAGTCAAATCTTCATTTCCGAAAGTAGACAAGTACCCAGCTCCCTCTCCTGCGTAGTCATTGGAAAAACCAATCAGGGATTGGAATTGGTTGGTATCGATAAGGGCATTACCTGTAACACCATATGAACCACGTAACTTAAGGGCATTGATCCATTCGGAATCAGCCAAAAAGCTCTCCTTGTTCAAGTTCCAGGCCGCACCCACGGACCAGAAATTACCCCAACGATTTTTCTTGCTAAAACGGGAATTTCCTTCCCTTCTGTAGGACAAATCCAGTACATAGCGACTATCAAAAGCAGAGTATTTCACCATTCCCAGATATGCACCAACATACCAATCGTTGAAAGACGAATTTATGGAAGTAGGAGTTCCCAAGTTATCAAGGTTCTGAAGGCCTCCATCGGCAAAGCTCTGCCCAGCGCCTCCAACGAAATAACGACGGTTTGCCTGATATTCCTGCAATACCTTAAAGTCAAACCTATGATCTTCGTTTAACTCCAGTGCGTAATCCAAGTAATTTTGGAACACATAGAAAACATTGGTTCTATCATATTGGCTTGCATCCCCACTGGTTGGCTCACCATAACCATATTCAGGATTGGAATATGTCCTGAAGTTGTACAATTGCAAATCCACATTGAATGTGGAACCAAAAGTGAAGCCCTTGGCGAAATCCCAAGTCACATTGTTATTGGTCACAATACGTGTCAACCTGTTATCGCTCACATTATTTTCCACCAAATAAAGTGGATTTGGCGTTGATCCCCCAAACTGGTTTGGCGTACCATCAGGATTGAAAGGAGTAAGCAAAGGCGAAAGGAAAAACTTCGCTGTCCTTGGACTTTCAAAATAAGCACTGGTTTCCAAATAGGCATCCTGATACATATGGGAAGCCTGGTTGTTAGTGGAAAAAGTTATGTTTTTCGTCAAATCCTTTGAAAAGTTAAGAGACCCTGAGATCCTTTCAAATTCAGACCCCACTACAGTAGCCTCTTGCTGCATATATCCCAATGATGCGAAGAAGGTATGTCCTTCCCCACCTCCTGATGCAGAAAAGCTATGCTGTTGGATTATCGCATCACGATTGGCAACAGCCCTGTCCCAACGAGCTTCAGGACGACCATTCGCATCCCACTCAGCATAAGGTCCGGCCAGAAGTGCATCCATGGCGTCCTGCTTGGAACCGAAAATACCGTCATTGAAATAGGCCTCAGATGCAAGTTCCAAACGTTGTGCGGCTGTCAATGGCACAGGACCTGTTATGGCATCGTTTTGAAACCCATAGCTGCTGTTTATACTGAATACAGTCTTTCCAGCACGCCCACTTTTTGTGGTTATCAAGATTACACCGTTAGAATCTCTCGCACCATATTGGGACGTAGCAGAAGCATCTTTCAGTACCGTGATAGACTCAATATTGGTTTGGTCAATACCGGCTAGAGCAGACAGCGAAGAATAAGCACCGTCTGTCCCTACGCTACCGCTGTTTACTGGAACACCATCAATCACATACAAAGGCTCGTTACCGGCTGTGACTGAGCTAATACCTCTAATACGAATGTTTGCCGTTGATCCTGGCGTACCCGAAGTAGCAGATACCGTTAGACCAGAAACATTCCCCTGTAAGGCTTGGTCCACAGAAGGAGTGATTATCTCCCCCAATTTTTCCGAATCAACCTTTACAACAGAACCAGTAATGTCCGAACGCCTCTGTGAGGTGTAACCAGTCACGACGACTTCCTCCAAGGCCTGTGCGTCCTCTTCCATCTGCACATTCACAGTTGTAGAAGTCCCAACTGTTCTTTCCACGGTCTTTTGCCCAATGTAGCTAAAGCGCAACACTTGGCCCTCACTTGCAGAAATAACATAATTACCGTCAAAATCCGTCTGTGTTCCACTTGAGGTTCCAACGACCACAATAGATACACCAGGAAGTGGCAAACCGCCTTGGTCCGTCACGCTACCTGAAATTGTTTTCTCTTGTCCGTAAGAGAAAGACATGCAAAGCACCAAGAAGGGTGCTAGCATCCATGCTAACTTAGCTCTCATTTATTTCATTTTTTGAATTAGTCGAGCCAAAAATCAATATAAAAAGTTAATATTCAAAAAAATTAACAGGTTAAAAGATGCTAGTGAAAAAGGAGTCTTATCACTATTTTTCTTAAAATTAACACATTAACCAACCACACATAGCTGTTTATCAGTATTGTAAGAAAATTTTTAACAAATTATTTATAAACATGTCATTTATTAATGAATTTATGTTAATTATTTAAGGCATATGTTAAAATCTTATTACAAAGATATTTTTGAAGCTGGAACGGACGAAGCCGGAAGGGGCTGTTTGGCCGGTCCGGTCACCGCCGCCGCCATCATTCTACCCGAAGGATTCTCGAACAGTACCCTCAACGATTCCAAGCAGTTATCCCATTCCAAACGTGATATTTTAAGGGAAATTCTGGAACACGAAGCAGTTTCTTTCTCCGTATGCCACGTATTTCAGGAGGAGATCGATGAGATCAACATCTTGAACGCCTCCTTTTTGGCCATGCACCGTGCACTGGATTCCATGGCCAAAGTCCCTTCCTTCATATTGGTGGACGGGAACCGTTTCAAACCCTACCCGAACATTGACCATGAATGCATTGTGAAGGGTGATGGGAAATATATGAGCATAGCCGCTGCATCCATACTTGCCAAAACCCATAGGGACGAATACATGGCCAAGATCCATGAGGAATTCCCCATGTACAACTGGAAAAAGAACAAGGGCTACCCCACCAGGGAGCACCGGGAAGCCATAAAAGAATACGGAATCAGTCCCTATCATAGAAAAAGCTTCAGACTACTCGCCGAACAATTGACTCTGGATATTTAAAAATCCTAACTTTGTTTGAAACTTCGGCAATGAGATTTAAGATTTGGTTCTGCTTGCTCAGCGTTTTGGCCCTTTCATGTACAAAGGAGGTCAAGACCAAGGATTCACTTTTGGAACACCTCCCCCCTGACCCCACATTGGTCATCAAAATCCAAAACCTCTCCAATTTCAAAAGCGAGTTGAAGAACAACTCCTTTTTGACGAACATCAAGGGGCTTTCCCCTTATGAGGGGCTTGGGGGTAAACTGGACAATCTGGGATATGTATCGACCAAAGCGACCTGTCTTTTGGCCCTATATGAGGTAGGAAAGGACAATTATGACTTTGTCATGGTCGCCCCGAACCATCCCGACATCTTTGATCTGGAAAAAGTGACGGACAAGACTGTTGAGACCTTGACCTACCAGAACACCTCCATTGTCAAATATACCCTCGGCTCAAATGAGATCTATAGCCTGTCCGAAGGCAAAGAGCTTGTAATGGCCTCTTCCCTGTTGCTCATGGAGAATATGATCCGTACCAAAGACGCCAATCCCATCAACCCGACCTTACGAAGGTTATACGGGACCACATCCCCCAACAAATCGGCCACATTTTTCCTTAACTTGAACGAAAACCCTTCCCTGCTTTCGGTCAAAGAAGACAAAACCAAAAAACCGTTGTCCGAATGGGTTTCTTTGGACTTTAGTGCAAATTCTGATAGGGTGAGCCTCAACGGCATCGCCATGGCACCGGATTCCACCAAAAATTTCATCAACCTGTTCAAAGGGACATCACCATTGGCCAACAAAACGCCCCAGTATGCTCCCATGAACACCCAAGCGTTGATTTCCTATACTTTTGACGATTACCAAGTCTTCGCCAAAAACCAGAATACGTATTTGGACAGGACCAAGGCCGTGGACTCCCTTTTCAACACCATTGAAGAAGTGGGCATCGTTTATCTGAACAACCAAAAAGTGGTAATGCTGAATTCCTTTGGCACCGAAAGCCTCTATGATTTTCTGGACAGTGGCAAGACCTCTTCCGATGCCTATCAGGGAAGCGAGATCTTGGGGGTACAGGACAAAAACTTTCTGACAGGAGCATTTGCGCCATTGGTCAAGGACTTTGAATCCAACTTCTGCACCATCTTGGAAAATAGTTTCATCTTCGCGCAGGACATAGAACCTTTGCAAACGGTCATCAGCAATTACAAAAGTGGTGCCTCCTTCACCAATTCCACCGTGTACAAAACGGCAAAGGCACCGTTGGCCAATGAGTCCAGTATCCTATTTATATCGGATGGCTCCGGTGTCGATTTTTTTGCCGAACAGGACTTGGCACCCGAAATGTCCGAATCCATTAAAAAAGTAGACTTGGACGAATATGCCATTGCCTCGCAACTTGTGTCGGATACCGATTTTGCGCATTTCAACATATTGGCCTCAAAAATTGGTGCGGTACAGGAAAGCAATACGGTCTCCCCGCTGTTCACCTTGGAGTTGGATACCGACCTGGCCCTAGATCCACAGTTCGTGAAGAACCACAGGACCAACAAACAGGAAATTGTGGTCCAGGACCAGAACAATGTCCTTTACCTGATCTCAACAGAAGGCAAGGTCCTTTGGACCAAACAACTGGACGGTCGCATCCAAGGATCTATCCAGCAGGTGGACATCTACAAGAACGGAAGGTTGCAATTGGCCTTCTGTACCAATGACCAATTTATGATCGTGGACCGCAATGGGGAAGTTGTACCTCCTTTCAAAATCGATTTTGAAGGCGGCAACCTAAATCCTTTGGCCGTTTTTGACTATGACGGTCGAAAGGACTATCGCTTTGTCATTACCCAAGGGAAAAAGGTGTTCATGTACAACAACCAAGCGAAGATTGTCAGTGGTTTCACCTTTACGGAAGCACCGAGTACTATTTTGGGCGCACCGAAGCATTTCCGGATGGCCAACAAGGATTATTTGGTCTTCAAACTCGAGGACAATACCTTAAAGGTATTGCATCGTACCGGCAGCGAACGGATCAAGATTGCTGAGAAGATCAATTTTTCCGCCAACGAAGTATACCTATATAAGAACAAATTCTCGGTGACCAATACGGATGGCGTCCTGCACCAGATAGATACGAAGGGGCAACTGACCGCGACCAATTTCAATATGAACAAGGACCATGGTATGTATGCCACCAGCAACACCCTCGTGTTCATGGACGACAATGTCCTTAGTATCAGGGGCAAGAAAGTGGAACTGGAACTGGGCGTCTATTCCAAACCCAAGATCTTTTATATCCATGACAAGATCTATGTGAGCGTGACCGACATCCAGAACCAAAAAATATACCTCTATGACAGTCAAGCGGAACCCATTGCCGGTTTTCCCGTATATGGTAGCTCGGCCATGGACCTCACGGATATGGACAATGACAAAAAACTGGAATTGGTGGCCAAGGACCAAGGCAATTCATTGATAGTCTATAAATTGAACTGAGCCAAAACAACCCATACAATTCTACATACAACCCATACATTTTCAGGGGAACAAACACTGTTTTTTAGTATTTTTCTCGGGAATTTTTTTTAAACCGAACTAAAAAACACTATTGAATGAAAACTTCCAACAAGCCTCTCTACTGCTTGATCATAGCACTGATGGCAGGGGCAAGTATGAATGCTCAATTTCTTAAAAAACTGGCCAAAAAGGCCGAAAGTGCCGCGGAACGCACCATAGAGCGCCGCGTGGAAAATGAAACCTCCAAAAAAACAGACCAGGCGCTGGACAGCATCTTGGAACCGGGATCAGGCGATAAGAAGGCCCCGGACACCAACCCACCGGACAACGACAACCCTTCCAATACCAATTCAGGCAACGTGGGCAACCCTAGTACAGGAAAATCTGGACAGCCAGCCGCCAAATCCATCACCGTTTACAGCAAATTTGATTATGTGCCCGGGGACAAACTTTTGTTCTTCGATGATTTCGCCAATGACTTTATCGGAGACTTTCCTTCCAAATGGAACACCAACGGCGGCGGTGAGGTGGTCACCACGGACCAGTCATCCCAAAAATGGTTGAAACTCATTCCTGGCTACAGCATCTATTATCTTCCCAACATCCCCGACCTGCCCGAGGAATACACCATTGAATTTGATCTTTTGACCAATGGCATTGACGGCCAAACCTCGTCAACAGCAGGCATGGAAGTACTTTTGAGCGATGACAAAAACTTTGAAAAGGGAGACCATCACGTTGAGGCTTTCATCCCCGTAGGCCAATATGCCCTGTTCAGCATCGGATTGAGAAACTACATTCGCGGAGAGGGATCCCCCATTAACAGCGATGTAAGGTCAGATATCCGGGAAGCAGTGCTCAACCAGCCCCATATCTCCATTGCGGTGAACAAGGCCAGGTTCAGGCTTTGGGTGAACGAGATAAAATATGTGGACATTCCCAAAATGGTCCCAGAGCACAAACTCACCTCTTTGAAGTTCAACGTGAACGGCATTAAAGATGGCAAGGAACAGATCTTTATCAGCAACCTCAAAGTGGCCGAAGGCGGTGTGGACCTTCGCAGAAAACTCATTTCCGAAGGAAAGGTCTCCACCAACGGCATTCTTTTTGACGTGGGCTCGGCCAACATCCAGCCCCAGTCCATGGGCATCATCCTTCAGATATCCCAAGTATTGAAACAAGAGACTGCCATGAAACTCAACATTGTGGGCCACACAGATTCCGACGGTTCGGATGAGAGCAACCTCAAACTTTCCAAAGAGCGGGCCGAAGCCGTTAAAAATGCCTTGGTATCGGTTTACGGCATTTCTTCCGACCGCCTGAGCTCTGAAGGCAAAGGGGAAAGCACCCCGGTCGAGGACAACAGCACCCCTGCAGGAAAAGCCCAGAACCGAAGGGTCGAATTCATTAAAATCTAAATAAAAAACCAAAACATGAAACATTATTTTCTCTTGCTTGCCGCCCTATGCTTTACGGTCGGAACGACCGTAGCGCAATCCAGTTGCAGCCAATATTACCCTTTGGTGGAAGGAACCTCCCTACAGTACACCAACTATGACAAAAAAGGAAAGGAAGAAGGCCAGATGGATTACAAGGTCACCAATGTGAACGAATCGGGCGATACCGTTTCCGCAACCATGGTCATGGAAATTTCGGATCAAAAAGGGAACACTTTTTCCTCTGATTACGATATCACCTGTGATGGAAATGTGGTCCGTATTGATTTTAAGTCCCTGATGAACGAGCAGATGCTCAGCCAAATGGGTGAAATGGAAATGGACATCACCGGAACCGATGTGGAACTGCCCAACAATCTATCCGTTGGCCAAGAACTGCCCGACAGCAATGTGAACGTAAAAATGAAAATGGGCGGTGTGATGAACATGAACATGGACGTGGAGACCATCAACCGAAAGGTGGAAAAACAGGAAAGTGTGACCACTCCTGCAGGCACATTTGACTGTTACGTGATCTATAGTGAAACCCGCACCAAGATGATGATGTCCAACCAAACGATGCCATCGCGTGTATGGCTGGCCGAAGGTGTGGGCATGGTAAAGCAGGAATCCTATAACAAAAGTGGCAAACTGATGGGCAGTTCTGTACTGACGCAGCTCAGTAGGTAACATCCGATACTATTGAAACAAAAAAACCGGGGTGCGAGCCTCGGTTTTTTTGTTTTTATGGTAGAGCATTTATCGGTTAAGTATAAGCATAATCCGGGGTGATGGCTTTAGCTTGGATTATTTGTTTACTGATTCCGCAAATTTTATGGCTATCGATGTTCCGATAATGAAATTATTGTTTGTCATATTGCTTTTGGTCTCAAAAATATCGTCCTGACTGTTAAGCCATCGCCCTTCTAAGCGGCAAACGATGTTGTGGTTTGGCGCATAGTCGATATTCAAGGAAACTCCAGTGGTTTGGAAACCGTTCATAGTTTCTGTAGGGATTATGATTCCTGTTTTATCTTGATAGTATTCTGCTCTGATAGCGGTTCTCCAATTGTTGCCAATAGTATATTGTCCAATAATGACAGGGCTCAACCAAAAGTCGTAAACGGTACTGTTTTTTGTTCTCTGTTGAGTTCCAATGTCAAAACCTGCTATTAAACCAAACTTTTCGGTTAGTTGGAATTGACCGTAAAAATTATTGAAATATCGCATTCTTCTTGTGGTATCTGGGTCGTCAGTTCCAATAAATGTGCTCCAATTTAAAATGACTTTATCCGTTGGGCTGTAGTTCACTTGTGTTCCAAATGATGGTAATGAATTGCCTTCCAATCGTTGAATACGTTGCCAACCATTCACAATCAATGCTGCTATTTCCCATTTGTCATTTGGGTTAAAGGTCAGTTTTGCCCCTGTTAAAAAATAAGGTGAGTTTTCAGCCAAAAGTGAGCGGGTCAACGTCATATTGTCCATTGAAATGGCACTTTCAAAACCAATGTGGGATGGCAAAACGCCTGCATCGATCCAGAGATTATTTTTCATATTCAGTGAAATGCCAATATTCGCTTCAAAGATATTTTTCAAAACACCTGGCTCTGCAGCATAATTGTCGTTGGCATACGTCCCAGTTTGCAAGGCAAAGTTGGCCCGGTATTTTGAATGCCCTACTTCCAATTTTACAAGTCCCAAATTCAAATTGAACTCATTATGTCGGTTATGGTTGAACAAAAATGGTTGCCGTTCTGTGCCTTGTGTTTCATTAGAATCATAGACATAAAAAATATCTGCAAAACCCGAAATGCCCAATTGTGGTTTTTGCTGCCAGGTGCTATCAACTTGTGCCGATATGCTTGAATTATAAAATAGCAGCGCGACAAGTATATGGAACCGCCAAATCTGTTTCATCTACCATGGTTTTAATTTTGCTTCCCAAACAGATTTGATACTTCTGTTACTTTTTTACGTTGTGATAGCACCACAACAATGTCCGATATTTCTATTTTGGTTTCGCCTTCGGGAATGATGATTTGATTGTTTCTTTTAATCAAAATAATGCGTGAATCGGATGGTAAAATTCTTTGTTTGTTCAACTCCTTGATCAACCTGTCGGCAATTTTAGAATCTTTTTCCACCCCCATTTCCATTAATTCATAACCATCTCCCAGGTCTAAAAACTCTTTTACATTGGGTCCCTGAACTGCTCTGTAAAGGTATCTTCCGTTCAATCGATAAGGGCTCTCCACTGTATCGGTCCCCAGTTGTTCAAAAACTGATAAATGTTCTTCATTGTTGACAGAACACACCAAACGATTGACACCCAATTGCTTCGCCAACAAAATAACCAAAGAATTTACCGCATCATCATTAGTGGTGACAATGATGGCATCCGCTTTTTCTGCATTGGCTTCTTTTAGGGCCTCAATACTGGTCGCATCTGCGTGGATAACCACACAGTCAAAATTAGAAGCGACCCTATCGGCTGTTTCTTTGTTTTTTTCAATCACAAAAACATCGTGATTGTCTTTAACGGCTGCTTCGATGACATGTTTTCCGGTTCTTCCCGAACCAATAATGATGATGTGCATAATTTTACTTTTTATCTTTATCTGTTAAACAATTTTTGGTTTCGTGCCATAAAACAGGACTCTCAATAAAACCAAAATGGGTATGATTTCTATTCTTCCTGCCCACATTTGTATGATGTAAATACCTTCTAGAATTGGATCCATGCTCGGGTCTGTGATACCTGAACTTAACCCAACAGTACCTTGTGCGGAAGCTGATTCAAAAATGGCATCTGCCAAGGTGAAGTCTCCCGGCATAAAATACACGGTAAATAATGTGGACACAAAGACAAACAAGATGTACATGAGTGTGAAGATTCCCGCTCTGGATAATTCCGAACTCATTTCTTCAGGAAGCAATGTTTTATTGTCAAAACGCACTGACTTTATGGTGCTTTTGGATAAAAACAGTTTGTTGATATGCCATTTTAATCCTTTTTGTAGCAATAATGCCCTAATGATTTTAATCCCTCCAACAGTTCCACCGGCGGACCCTCCAACAATCATTGCACAAGCCACGATAAACAATACGGACAAATCGTCCCACCCACCAATGTTGGAGGTTTGCCAACCTGTGGTCGTCAATGCACTGACAAACTGAAACATCCCTTCCCTGAACGGGTTTGAAACCAATTCGGAGTTCATTAAAAATAGAGATAACACCACACCACCGACTATGGAAGCAATGATCATGGCACGGGTTTGAATGTCTTTCCATAGTTCATCCAATTTTCGTTGGAACAGAAACCTATAAAAGAACGGAATGGAGAATCCACCCAAGAGCATAGGCAGGATAAACAATATATCCATTTTGGCGGATTGATACCCAGCAATACTATCATCAAGGGTACTGAACCCGCCAGTGGACTGGCCTGTCATAGCGTGGTTGATGGCATCAAAAATGTTTTCGGATAAGGGGTAGTTGGGCAATATGAAGTAGGTGCCAATGGCAATGTAAACAAACATTGAGAAAGTTACTACCACATATACTTTCCAAATCGCTCGTGCAGTTTCAATGACATTCGTTCGCAATTTAGTGCCACTGGCTTCTGAACCGTAAAGTTGCATGGCTCCTTGACCAGGCAGGTGTCTAAAAATTGCCAATGCCATGACTATAAATCCTGCGCCCCCGACCCATTGCGAAAAAGACCGATAGAACAAAATTGCCTTACCCACCGAAGGTTCATTATAGGCCATCGTCAGACCTGTGGTGGTAAAGGCACTGGTACTTTCAAAAAGACAGTGCAAAGGGTTCCTGAAATTCAATAAACTTGAGGTATAATCCATTCCAGTAGGCACAAACTGTTGCATTACTTCTATAGGAGTGATAAGAGCGATAATGTAATAAGGAATAGCTCCGAAAACCATTATCATCAGCCAACCTATGGCGGCTATGGCGAGCGAGTGTTTTTCTTTGGGCTCTTCTGTATTTTCAAAAAGTCTGTAAACCAAATACCCCAATAATGCGGTGAATGCTCCTGCAATAAGGAAACCTATCAGCGAATACCACTCTTGGTAAATGATGGCAAGTATGGATGGGACCAGCATTACCAATCCCAAAATAATCTGAAGGCTTGCTAGCTGTTTTATAAAAGTTTTGTACATAGTTCAAATGGTTCGGGCAATAGTTAATGATTGATGGAGGCTTCTTCTATAAGTTTGGCCAGGTGCGTTTGAAGATTGGAAAGCTGAGCAATTATTTTCTCCTTGCCCTCAATGGGTATTTGGATGTCTTCGTAGAGTTGTTTGGTCAATTTCACGGCTTCTATATAATTGGATACCTTTTCTTGAAATTCCGTTGGGTTTTGTGCACTCAAGAACCATTTCAGACCTTTTTTCACTTCTTCATTGCACCGAAACATATTCTTTGCGCTGCGAGGATGGTCTTGCTCATACAGTCTTGAAAATTCAACGACATCAAAGGAAACCTGAACAATCACATCTGCCATTTTCTTCGTAATTGGGAATTCACCATTCATATGTTATCAACTTTGGAAATGGAAAAATTGGAAATAGAGATAACTGGCAACTCCCAAAACCATCATCACAATTGTGGGGATGATCAGATGTTTGGTTTCCTTATACCAATCTTGAACAGATTTATAAGGCCTGCTTTCGTTTTCATCACAGAAAAAACCCCATTTCATCCCTTTTTATTTTTTTACAATACAAAGGTCAGACGGGAGCGATAAGCAAAAAATCAAGGATTGGTAGGTCTACGTAAAGATTTTATAAAGACTATTGAAAGCGATAACCAACACCGCTTTCCGTGATGATGTGTTGTGGATTATTGGGGTTTTCTTCAATCTTCTTGCGCAGGGTGCCAACAAAAACCCGTAAATATTGTGTTTCGGTTTGATAGCTGTAACCCCAGATCTCTTTCAAAAGATATTGATGTGTGAGGACCTTACCTTCATTTTTGGCGAATAAAGCCAATAAATTATATTCGGTAGAGGTAAGTTTTATGGCTTCATTGCTTCGTTTTACAATTCGGGCGACCAAATCAATTTCAATGTTCCCACAAGAAATGACCGGGCTATTTTCGGTATTCTGACTTCTTTTGACTGCTGAACGAATTCTTGCCAACAGTTCGCCTGTGCGGAAAGGCTTGGTCAAATAGTCGGTCGCGCCATTGTCCAGGGCCGAAACAATATCAGTTTCATTGTCCTGAACCGAAAGTATGATGATGGGTCTGTTATACCATTCCCGTAGTTCTTGTAAAATTTCATGACCACTTTTATCCGGCAATCCAATATCGAGCAAAATTAAATCAGGTGGATGGCTGGCCGATAACATCAAACCTTCTTTTCCCGTACTTGCCTGAACTACCTTATAATCATTGCTCTCCAAGTTTATCTGAAGCAATTTTCTGATTTGCGGTTCATCATCTATGATCAGTATTTCTGCTTTATTCATTTTCCAAATTGGTGTTTTTAGAAAATTCGCATGGAATTTTGATTGTAAACTTGGCGCCACCTTCTTTTAGATTGTCTAAAAAAATTTTACCGTTCATTGCTTCTGTAAATCCTTTTACTATAGAAAGCCCTAAGCCTGTTCCGCCCGTGGCAGTTTGGTTGAGGCGATAGAATTTGTCAAAAACAAAATCAATTTCATTTTTTGGAAACCCTTTACCATTGTCAGATACTTCCATAAAACAATGGGTCAGATTATGGTCCAATTGAATGGTGATGGTTGAATTTTTAGGGGTATGCTGAAGTGCATTGTGTATGAGGTTAAAAAGAATTTGCTCCGTTAGGCCACTATCGATTTTCACCAACGGCATATTTTCTTTTTGCAGGAATACAATCTTGTGATGTTGTGCATCATTTTCATTATCCTTGATGGCAGAAAACACAAGTTCATTTAAATCGCACCAATCCATTTTTGGCTGAATAAATCCTGCTTCAAGCCTGCTCATTCCCAAAAGGTTTTCGACCTGTCTATTTAATCGAAAACTGGCAATCTCAATTTCCCATACAATTCATTCCGATTGTTTTCAGAAAGCTGGGTCTGGTTTTCCTTAATAGTGTCAATTGAACCAATTATTGTAGAAATGGGCGTTCTCAATTCGTGAGAAAGTGAATTGAGTAAGGTATTATAGAGTTTTATGGATTTTTCCTTTTCTTCTTGGTCTCTTTCTTTTTGTTCAAATTTTCGGATTTGATAGGTTAGAACTGCATTTATAATGGCAATAACAAAGTACATCAAAAACAACAGTGCATCTTCGGCAGTTCCAATATGTAATGTGAATGTGGGGGGAATGAAAAAAAAATTCCAAATCAATGCACTCAATAGTGAAGAAAGCAGTACTGGGAAAATATCAAATAATATGGCATTGACGGACACTACCAAGAGCAAGATAAGGGCGACCGCTTTATAACCAACAATGTCTATCGAAAAAAAACATAGAATTGAAGTCAACACAATAAGCAGAACACATATTATGTACTGATTTTTCTTGCTGTATTTTCTTGTTCTCAGTAATTCCACATTTTTTGTACAAAATTAATGATGCAGTTATAAAGATTTTGTAAAGATGTCCTTCATTCGAACGTGGCAAGTTTAATCCTATTGGTTTTTTTGAGTTGGATCTGTGTGCTAAAAAAAACCAAGTGTGCCAATGAACGTGGGGTTTCAATATAACGGCCCAATTACTAAGCCAAACGTCGTTTTAATGGCACTTTAGCGACAGATAAGTGAAGTTAAGCTAGAAAAAAATAAAATGTCTCCATCAATTGACAAATGGATAAAAAGTAGATAAGAAAACTAAACTCCCGCCTTCTCCCTGACCAGTTCCGCTTCAAAAAGAGTGGAAAAGTGCTTTAGCAGCTTGGCTTTTACTTCCTCGACATTCACCTCTTTCTGGCCCAGTTCCACATTCAGTGAGGTCACGGCCTTATCCCTGATGCCGCAGGGGATCATCAGGTCAAAATAGCCCAGGTCGGCGTTCACGTTGAGGGCAAAACCGTGCATGGTCACCCAGCGGCTCGCACGCACGCCCATGGCGCAGATCTTTCGGGCAAAGGGAGTGCCCACATCCAGCCACACCCCAGTCTCCCCTTCGGAACGTTCAGCCTTCAGGCCATATTCCGCAAGGGTCAGGATCACCATTTCCTCCAAAAACCGCAAATATTTATGGATGTCCGTAAAAAAGTTGTCGAGGTCCAGAATGGGGTAGCCCACAATCTGCCCGGGGCCGTGGTAGGTAATGTCCCCTCCCCTGTTGATCTTGTAAAACGTGGCACCCTTGGCCTCCAGGGCCTTTTCGTCCACTAACAAATTGCCCATGTCCCCACTCTTGCCCAACGTATAGACGTGTGGGTGCTCCACGAACAGAAAATGGTTCGGGGTCTCCAGTCCGGCAGCCTCTCGTCGGTTTCGGATCTTGGTGTCCACAATGTCCTTGAAGAGGGTCTCTTGGTAATCCCAGGTTTCCTTATAATCCTTATGGCCGAGGTCCTGTAGGGCAACTTTCTTGTTCATCCCACAAAGATACGAAGCCCTGTGGAGGAAAACTAGTCCTCCAACTCCACCTCAAGATCTAGCAAGGAAGGGTTCTTCATCAGCTCCAGGAAACTGACCTCATAGATCAAAGTTTTCCCGTCGACACTGAAGGTAGCCTCCTCCAAGGTGGTGGATTTTACCCTTTTGGGGAAATGGTATTTGAGCGTATAGGTTGATCCCGAAAGGAACATCTCCGCGCCCTGCAAGCTGTCCATGCTCTGCTGGAAAAGTGCTTGGTCCACGATTTTGGCCGTGCGGGTAAACTTGTTCTTGGCAAATGTGTAGTTCACCTCGGTGGATTGTTCCGATGCAGGGACGGGCGTTGGCTGTTGGGTCTTGTTGGAACCCATCAGGCTGGCCTCTTGAAAGGTGTTGAAGGCATCGTTCATCTCGCTGATGTCGGAAAAGTCACTGAACAGGTCAAAGGTCATCACCTTTTCGTCCGGGTTCATCACCATTCGAAGGTCGAAAGGCTCCAAACGCTTCAACTTGGCCTGCTCTTCCGGCGACAATTGGGCAATACTGTCCTTACGTTCTTCCAACAGTTCCTTGAAGGAGATGATGGAATCCACAGCCTTTTCGTTGGTCTTTGCCATTTCTTCCCCTGCCATTTGCATCAGTTCCGACCCATCAAAATTGATGGACAGTTTGCCCGAACCATCTTCCTTCAAATGGATCTCTTCGGTGAAATTACAGGAAATGGCCAGGCCAAGGATGATGGCCCCGATCAAGATTTGGATTTTTTTCATGGTGGTTTATTTAGTTCGCTTTGTTGAGGATGACCAATGCCCCGATTACACCGGGAACCCATCCGCAAAGCGTCAAAAGTAATACAATAAGGAAAGACCCACAACCTTTCCCGATCACCGAAAGGGGCGGGAAAAATATGGCCAATAAGACACGCCAGAAACTCATGATTTTTGATTTTGATTGATGATACCTATAAGTAGGCATTTTGGGTCTTTTGTTACATAAAACCATTACTTTTAGGAACACTTTTGAACGAACCATGCGTTTTTTTGTCCTAGTCCTGCTTTTTTTGAACACTTCTGCCTTGATGGCCCAATACCATTTTTCTGGGGAGGTTTCCAAGGAAAATGCAGGCAGTCCCATCTATTTGTCAGTGGTGGAGGATTACCGCAAATCGTCCCGCGTGTATCTGGACCAGATCGTGAAGAAGACCACGGTCGACTCCCTGGGCCATTTTCAGTTTGAAGGGAACAATTTGAAAACGGACAACCGTATCTATCGCATCCATGTGGATGGCTGCTCCGAAGAAGGCGCCCAGCATTTTCTGGGGCAGTGCAACAACAGCAAGAGCGTTCTTTTCATTGCCAATAATAAAGATACCGTGCAGTTTCCCACTTCTTTTGAAAACCAGGCCCTCTGTACCATTGCGTCCACCAACCCGAACTCTTCCCTGTTGCTGGAAGTGCAATTGTTGAAGGAGCAAATGGCCTATGACTTTATGGAATATCACAGCGAGGCCAACAAAAAACTGAACCTTGAAAAATGGTTCGATGTCCTCCAGAACTTTGGAAAAATGGCCCAAGAACCACTGGCAGAGCTCTTCATCTATGATTTTTTATCGGACAAAAGGAACGAAACCTATGGTTTCTATCTTCAAAACTTAGGCAGGACGGATTATTACGACCGACTTTCCGAAAGATTGCAATCCGTCTATCCCAATGCCAGTTTCACACAGGAATATCTTGCGGAAATCAGTACGGACCAAGAACTGGCGAACTTCAACAAGCCCAAATCCCTGCAATGGAAATGGCCCGTTCTCATCCTTCTTTTGCTCTCCCTTATGGGCAATGTCTATTTTTTCCTGAACCGAAAAAAAGTGGCCAAGACCAAGGGCAACTCCCTTTTCCAAAGACTCACCCCACAGGAACAGAAGATCGTACAGCTCATCCTGATGGACAAGAGCAATAAGGAGATAGCCACCGAACTTTTCGTGAGCCTGAGCACGGTAAAGACACACATCAACAACCTGTATAAAAAACTGGACATTTCGTCGCGCGAAGAGATTGTCCTCCTCTTCAAAAAATAAATTTCAACCCCCGGTCTAGAACCCATTTCCACCTTCACAAAACGCTTCCAAGCCTCGTTTTTATGGAATTTTCCGGCATAATCATACATCTGGAAAATTATGAAACACGTTTTAACAACACTACTTATGCTATGCATTGCCGTTGTTTCGGCACAAGAATTCAACCAAGAAATCGAACTGGAAAACGGCCAAAAATTATTGGTCGGCAAAATCAATCTGGATGGCCTGCAATCCGAGCCGTATAACAATTGGTTCCACAAGGGCCATAACGACTACACTGTGGACGAGACCATGCTAAACCTGTTCAAAAAGAAAATGGCCAAACACGACATCAAACTCTTTTTGGGTACTTGGTGCGGCGATAGCAAAAGGGAAGTCCCGAGAATGATCAAAATTTTGGAAACGGCCCAGTATCCGATGGACCAACTGGAAATCATAGCTCTCGACCGCCGACAAGACCACTACAAGAAGAGTCCCACGGGCGAAGAAAAAGGGCTGAACATCATCAAAGTCCCAACTCTCATCTTTTTCAAGGACGGAAAGGAGGTCAACCGTATCGTGGAAAGTCCGTTGGAAACCTTGGAGGAGGACATGGCCCAGATCCTCCTAAAAAAGTCCTACACTCCCAATTATGCATATTAAGCCCGGTCAAGGCAGTGAATTAAAGCGCAAAAGTGTAATTTTGCGCTTTAATTTTTTACAGACTATGCAACTATCGGAACAAGAGATCGTTCGAAGGGAAAAATTGACCAAACTCAGGGAAATGGGCATAGACCCCTATCCCGCAGCATTGTATCCTGTGGATGCCACGACCAAGGGCATCAAGAATGATTTTAAGGAAGGGAAAAAGGTGGTGATTTCCGGTAGGTTGATGTCCCGCAGGATCCAGGGCAAGGCATCCTTTACCGAGCTTCAGGACAGTGAGGGGCGCATTCAGGTCTATTTTAACCGTGATGAAATTTGTCCCGGCGATGACAAAGACCTGTACAATGAGGTCTATAAAAAATTATTGGACATTGGTGACATCATCGGTGTGGAAGGCGAACTGTTCACCACCCAAGTAGGCGAAAAAACCGTGATGGTGAAAAATTTCACCCTGCTCAGCAAATCGTTGCGCCCCCTTCCCCTACCAAAGGTAGATGAGGACGGGACCGTGCACGATGCCTTCAACGACCCGGAGCTCCGTTACCGCCAACGGTATGTGGACCTTGTGGTGAACCCCCAAGTGAAGGACACCTTCATCAAAAGGACCAAGATCACCAACAGCATCCGTGAATTTTACAACGCAAAAGGTTATTTGGAGGTGGAGACCCCCATTTTGCAACCTATTCCCGGTGGAGCTGCGGCACGTCCGTTTTTGACGCACCACAACGCGCTGAACATTCCCTTGTACCTCCGTATTGCCAACGAACTGTACCTGAAACGATTGATTGTGGGCGGATTTGACGGTGTATATGAGTTTGCCAAGGATTTCCGCAACGAAGGCATGGACCGCACCCACAACCCAGAGTTTACCGTTATGGAACTCTACGTGGCTTACAAGGATTACAACTGGATGATGGACACCACCGAAAAACTGTTGGAAAAAGTGGCCATCGACGCCACGGGCAGCACCAAAGTGAAGGTTGGTGCACACGATATCGAGTTCAAGGCCCCGTACCCAAGGGTCCCGATCCTGGAAGCCATCAAAATCCATACGGGCCACGATGTGGCGGGCATGAATGAGGGTGAGCTTCGCGAAACGGCCAAAACATTGGGCATTGAGGTGGACGATACCATGGGCGTGGGCAAATTGATCGATGAGATCTTTGGTGAAAAATGTGAGCATCACTACATCCAACCTACGTTTATCATCGACTATCCGAAGGAGATGAGCCCATTGACGAAAGAGCACCGCAACAACCCAAAGCTCACGGAACGTTTTGAGCTGATGGTGAACGGCAAGGAGCTGGCCAATGCCTATTCCGAGCTGAACGACCCCATTGACCAACGGGAACGTTTTGAGGACCAGCTCAAACTCTCCGAAAAAGGGGATGATGAGGCCATGTTCATCGATCAGGATTTCCTCCGTGCTCTGGAATATGGAATGCCCCCAACCTCTGGAATTGGCATCGGGATAGACCGTTTGGTGATGTTGATGACCAACAACTCCTCCATCCAAGAAGTGCTGTTCTTCCCGCAAATGCGCCCTGAAAAGAAAAAAGTGGAGCTTACGGAAGAGGAAAAAATCATCATGGACATTCTAAAACCCGTAGGAGAAATGCCCTTGGCCGAACTGAAGGAAAAGGCAGCACTCAGCGGCAAAAAATGGGATAAGAGTACCAAGGGCCTTGCCAACCATGGGCTTTTGAAAGTGGTGAAAACAGAAGACTCCCTTTTGGCAAAATATGCCGGATAAGTCAAGAAATTTCTACCATAGCCGAACACAAACCCTTGCATTTCAATCTGATGCAGGGGTTTTATTTTTAAAAAAAGCCCTATATTACCACAATTCTCTTCTTGATTGGAAGGGAATTTCCAGCAGCTACCCCCTATAATCTTACTAAAATCTACTTATATGAAAAGAATGAAATTAGCATTCCTTTTTGTGCTATTGGTATCTTTTGCCAGCACGGCACAAGAGGTAACAGGAACCGTTTATGACGACCAAAACGTGCCTTTGCCAGGGGCTTCGGTACAAGTAAAGGGAACTACTACGGGCACCATCACCGATTTTGATGGCAATTACAGCATCAATGCAAATCAGGGTGACATTTTGGTATTCTCCTACGTTGGCTTCAACACAAAGGAAGCGACGGTTACAGGCAGCAAACTGGATGTTACGTTGCAAGCTGGGTTGGAACTGGAAAATGTGGTGGTGGTTGGCTCCCGAAATGCCAACAGAACGGCAACGGACACCCCCGTGCCGGTAGATGTGTTGGATGTCACCGAACTGACGCAATCCACCCCGCAAGT
This sequence comes from Flagellimonas hadalis, assembly GCF_007785775.2. Classification (GTDB taxonomy): domain Bacteria; phylum Bacteroidota; class Bacteroidia; order Flavobacteriales; family Flavobacteriaceae; genus Flagellimonas; species Flagellimonas hadalis. Next base: position 244,842 of record NZ_VNIK02000004.1, on the reverse strand, counting down.
CACTGTTACGGAAATTCTGAATTATGCGGCACCGTCCTTCACCTCCAATCCGCAATCCATTTCTGATGGTACGGACCACATTGCCCCAGCCTCATTGCGTGGACTTGGACCAGATCAGGTTTTGGTGCTCATCAACGGTAAAAGAAGACACAAAACAGGGCTCGTAAACGTAAACGGGACCTTTGGTCGGGGAAGTGTAGGCACCGACATGACCACCATTCCATCCAACTCCATATCCCGAATTGAAATTCTCAGGGATGGTGCGGCCGCACAATACGGTTCCGATGCCATTGCAGGGGTCATCAACATTGTCCTCAAAAAGAACGTGAACGAATTGCAAGTCGATGTAAACACTGGGGGCAATTTCACAAGTGAACATGGCCCAAGCAAAAAAGTGGACGGCGAAAAAGTCAACCTCGGACTGAACTACGGGCTGCCGATCGGAAAGGACGGTGGCTTTATCAACTTTACCGGAAATTTTAATTATAGGGGATCCACCAACCGCATGCAGGAGTGGGAAGGGTCTATTTTTAATTCCTATAATTCCATAGAGAGAGTTGCGGCCGAAGACAATTATGACCTTTCACTTCTCTTGGATGATGACCTCACGGATATTTTTCAATATGCCAGCACAGCTGGAATTGCTTTAAATGGCAATGAAACCAAAGAAGAACTTCAAGGAATCTTGAGCGAAGATGTTACAGAATCCGAACTACTTGCAAGAGGGCTTCAACGCAGTGACTTCAATATGCAGGTAGGGCAATCCCAAGTAAGGGGCGCTCAGTTTTTCGCCAACCTTTCCATTCCTTTGGACGAAAATCTGGAACTCTACGGTTTTGGTGGATTGAGCTTCAAAAATGGTAAAGCAGCTGGCTTTTATAGGCTTCCCAGTGAGTCAAGGGCCTACAGTCCGGCCTATATGAATGGCTTTTTGCCCGAAATCAACTCCAACATTGTGGATAAATCGGCCGCTTTTGGGATAAGAGGCATGCTTGGGGATTGGAATGTGGATTTCAGCAATTCCTACGGCAAGAACAAGTTCACGTACTTCGTTACCAATTCCAATAATGCCTCATTGGGCAATTCCACCCCCTTTGAAGCAGACTCGGGAGGGTTCAACTATAGTGAGAACACCACCAATTTTGACATGAACCGTTTTTTTGAGGACACCATGGCCGGCCTTAACATTGCTTTTGGGGCAGAATACCGTGTGGAAAACTATGCCATTGTGGCCGGGGAAGAAGCTTCCTATACACAATACAACACCTTGGGCAAGCCACACGACCCCACCGACCCCAACTCAATTGTTCCCACTGACTTTTTTGGAAATTCCAGACCTGGGGGCATACAAGTGTTCCCTGGGTTCAAACCCGATAATGAAGTGGATGCCTTTAGAAATACCATAGCAGGTTATTTCGATATTGAGACCGATATTACTGAATCCATCTTGCTGAGTGGGGCAATCCGTTATGAAAACTTCTCCGATTTTGGAGGAACCCTCAATTACAAATTGGCCACAAGGATCAAAGTAACGGAGAACTTTAACCTACGAGGTGGAGGCCAAACTGGTTTTAGGGCTCCTTCCCTTCATCAAATCCATTACAGCTCAACTTCGACCCTTTTTGTGGATGGAGTTCCAAATGAGGTTGGTGTTTTCCCAAACACCTCTAGGGTTGCCCGTCTTTTGGGCATTGAACCTCTCAAAGAAGAAACCTCCATTGGGGCCACGGCCGGTTTCACGGCCAGGGTACCCAGTGCCAACCTGAAATTCACTTTGGATGGATATCTCATCAATATTGATGATAGGGTAATCCTTACCGGACAGTTCGGTGATAACGGAAATGCCGAGTTGGCCAACTTGTTCCAACAGGCCAACGCCACACAGGCAGCTTTCTTTGCCAATTCTGTGGATACGCAAACCAAAGGTTTGGACTTTGTGGTGGACCACAAGGCAAACATTTCGGATAATGTCTCCTTGACCAATACGCTGGCCTTCACGTTTTCTGAAACCAGTGTCGAAAAGGTCAAGATTCCCAAAGCCATTGCCGATGCAGGATTGAGGGACACCTATTTTGACCCAACAAGCAGAATTTATCTGGAATCAGCGGTTCCCACGACCAAAGGAAATCTCTCGCACAATATAAAAGTGGGGGACAAGTGGAATTTCTTTTTAAGAAATGGATATTTTGGAGAAGTAAGGGAAGCCACCAATGAAGACGACCCTACCATTGATTATACATTTGGTGCAAAGGTGATCACCGACCTTTCCGTAGGCTACAATATTTCAAACAATACCAGATTCACGCTCGGAGCAAACAACCTGCTAGATGTGTATCCGGATAAGAACGACCCTGCCTTTAGATCGGACGGACGGTTTATCTACTCCAGAAGGTCCGTTCAATTTGGAACCAACGGACGTTACGTATTTGGAAGGTTGACTTTCAAAATAAAATAGGGAGAGTTTTTAATTTAACTGTCTCAAAGTATGGATGTCCAAAAGAACAATTGAACTTGAACTTTGTCAGGTTGAGCGCAGTCGAAACCTTTTGATTGTCAGCAATAAATTCTCGACTGCGCTCGAATTGACAGAGAGCAACTTTTTTGGACAGTGTCTTTATTTTTAAGTTTTCCCAAAAAAGCATAGCTTAGGATCCCATATGGAACTAAGCAAAAAAATAGGGCTCGTTCTGGGGCCCGTCGCTTTCTTGGTATTGAACAATCTGCCCTTCGAACTGGTTTCGGAAAAAGGGGACCCCGTAATTTCGGTCGCCATCTGGATGTTGATTTGGTGGATCACCGAGGCGGTCTCCATATCGGTGACGGCCCTTTTGCCCCTGCTCTTGCTGCCCATCCTGAAAATTCTGCCCATCGCGGAGGTCGGTGCCAATTATGGAAGTCCCATCGTGTTCCTCTTCTTTGGTGGATTTGTGATGGCCCTGGCCCTGGAAAAGGTCAACCTGCACAAACGAATCGCCCTGAACATCATCCGGCTGACGGGGACCACGCCCAATAAGGTCATTTTGGGGTTCATGATCGCGACGGCGACCTTGAGCATGTGGATCAGCAATACCGCCAGTACCGTGGTGATGCTGCCCATCGCCCTGTCCGTGATCAACCTTTTGATCAACGATGCGGACGGTTTCACCAAGAACGACGAGAACTTTGCCCTCAGCGTGATGTTGGGCATTGCCTTTTCCGCCAATGCGGGTGGGATTGCGACCGTGATCGGGACGCCACCCAACTCGGTGTTGATCGGCCTTTTGGAAAATGAGTACAACATTGAGATCTCCTTTTTGAAGTGGATGACCATCGGTCTGCCATTTTCCATCATCATGATCGGTATTTCGTATCTGGTCCTGGTGAAATGGATGTTCCCCAGCCGTGGGCTCAAGTTCAATGCATCCAAAGAAGTGATCCATACCGAACTTGACAAACTGGGCCCGACCTCTGGCAAGGAAAAGATGGTCCTCGTCATATTTGGCATCACCGTGTTCCTATGGATCTTTAGGACCTTGATCAACAGTATTTTTCCCCAATTGGGCCTTACCGACACCATGATCAGCATTTTTGCGGCAATCGCACTGTTCGCCGTACCCTACAACATCAAGAAGGGAGATTTCATCATTGAATGGAAGGATACCTCCAAACTGGCCTGGGGCATTTTGATATTGTTCGGCGGGGGGCTTGCCCTTGCCGAGGGAATGTCCACCAGTGGCATTGTGGATATGGTGGCCAATGCCATTGCGCAAAGCGAGATCAGCATTCTGTTCACGGCCACTTTGTTGATCCTGTTGATGCTCTTTATGACGGAACTGATGAGCAACGTGGCCCTAGTGGCCGTCTTGGCGCCCGTTGTGGCGGGTATTGCCATAGGTTTGGAGGTGCCCATCCTTTATTTGCTGGTCCCCGTCACCATTGCCAGTAGCTGTGCCTTTATGCTTCCCATGGCCACACCCCCGAACGCCATCGTGTTTGCCAGTGGGTATGTGAAGATCCCACAGATGGCAAGGGTCGGGGTTATCCTGAACCTGATTGCAGTAGGCCTATTGGTCTTGACATTCCAGTTCGTCATTCCCCTACTGTTCTAAAAAATAAATGGCCCCTCCGTCCAGAGGGGCCATTCACAAACTAACTAACTCAAAAAAATGTAAGAAACTAACTCAACCTTATGTTACTCACTCTTATCAGCGCTGGGACTCAACCAGCACTTTGATGGTACAAAGGTATGACCTCTAATTCTAAAGATCATTATAATTAGCCTTTTGTTAACGAAGGCCAGAAAAATCACATTCGAAATATAATTCACCTCAAGCTGAAATATGTTAAAAAACATATTTTAAATGATTTCAAATATTGCACATTTCGCAATGATGCGTCTTTTTTGTTGCAGTTCATTATTTTGGACAAAACGGTGTTATTTTTTTGTTAACCAGCAGATTACCCATTCGATTTACTCCAAAAAGAGGTTTTGAAAAAACAAAACCCCTCGGTCGAGGGGTTTTTCAGCTAACTCAAATAAGTTGTAAAATGAAGAACATTTTACTGCATTGACCCTGAGTATGGATCAAAACCTTCAGGGAGATACCTTGACGTATCGAAGCCCAATTCTATATCTTCATCCTCCATGTAGTTGATGCCGCTTATGGCCACCACACTGGTGTATGGATCAAAGTCTGCAGGAAGTTCGTAAGTACTGTCCAATCCCAGTTCGAGTTCGATCTCGTCCTCCACATAGGGGATGGATTTTAGATCTACATACACCTCATAGGGTGAAAAATCTTCGGGCAGGTAATCCCAAGTATTGAAACCTAGGTCCATATCCTCATCTTCCATATAGTTGATGGAATGTACATCCACTACATCGGAGTAAGGGTCAAAATCTGCAGGAAGATATTTTCGGGTATCGAATCCCAGACTTGGTTCAACTTCGTTTTCGAGGTATATGACGGAATTCAAATCAAAATAGCTTGCATAGGGATTAAAATCCTTTGGAAGATAATCCGAGGTATCAAAACCGAGGTCTATTTCCGGCTCTTCCTCTATATAATCTATTTCATTTAAATTCAACTCATAGGTCCAATCGGACATATCCTTAGTTGATCCACTCCAATCAGCACCAATGTTCAGTGCCGTATAATTGTTCTCCAATGTACCGGCGGTCTCAGTTCTGTCCTGTACAACCCCGGTTTTCTGCTGGTCGTTTGCCATGGCGGAACTACTCAATAGAACACTACCACAGATGATTAATAACTTGTTCATTTTTGATTGAATTTTTTGATTGATGATATGCTTATAAGACTATGTACATTTCGAATTGTTACAGCATTTACGATCTTTTAACGAAAAACCGATTTGCCATCAGCCCAGCAATAGGTGGGGTTTCAGCGGGGAGCACCAATAAAATGCAGGATTCCCGAAGGTTTCATTTTTCTGTAAAAAATTTTGCGTTAATATTTATTTAACAGTATGTTTTGATCATTTTTAGGTTCTTTGAAGGCTTTTACTTATCCAAACTAACATCTAATGATAAAAAGATTTCTACCTCAACTACTCGTATTGATTGCTTTGTTGGGCTCTTACCACACCGCAGAGGCCCAACTTTTCAAAAAGAAAAAGAAAGCTACCGAACAAAAAAAGGACGACAAGCCCAAGCCCGGTGAAATCCAACCTTATGACAAGGTCATCACCAAAGAGGCCAAAACGGACACAGGACTTTTCAGTGTCCATACGGTCGATGACAAATTTTACTATGAAATTCCAGATTCCTTATTGAACCGGGAAATGCTGATGGTGACCCGTATCTCCAAGACCGCTACGGGTATCGGTTTTGGCGGGGGCAAGATCAACACCCAAGTATTGCGTTGGGAAAAAAGGCCCAAGCAGATTTTGCTTCGTGTTGCATCCTATGAAAATGTGGCCGCCGATTCACTTCCCGTACACGAAGCCGTGGTCAATTCCAATTTTGAACCTGTGCTATACGCTTTTGACATCAAGGCGTTCAACAAAAAAGATTCGCTGAATCCCGCCACGGTCATCGAGGTCGATCCCCTGTTCACCAAAGATGTGAACGCACTGGGATTGCCCGATGGATACCGCAAACGCTATAAGATTTCCCGATTGGACAATGAGAGGAGCTATATCGAGTCCATCAAAAGTTACCCCCTGAACATCGAGGCACGCCACGTAAAGACCTATGCCTCCAGTGATCCGCCGAGCAACGCCAGTTTGGGATCTATTTCCATCGAGATCAACAACTCCATGATCCTTCTGCCCAAAGAACCCATGAAACGTCGCTATTTTGACCGACGCGTAGGCTGGTTTGCCAGAGGACAGGTGGATTATGGCCTGGATGCCCAAGAGAGCAAAACGGTGACCTATCTGGACCGCTGGAGATTGGAGGTCAAGGACGAGGACATTGAAAAATTCAAGGCCGGGGAGCTCGTTGAGCCCAAAAAGCCCATTATATATTATGTAGATCGCGCCACCCCAAAAGAATGGGTCCCGTTCATCAAACAAGGTATAGAGGATTGGCAGGTTGCCTTTGAGGCAGCAGGGTTCAAGAACGCCATCATCGCCAAAGATCCTCCATCGCCCGAGGAAGACCCAGAGTGGTCTCCAGAGGATGTACGGTATTCCGTGGTACGTTACTTGGCCTCCCCCATTCCCAATGCCAATGGTCCTCACGTGAGCGACCCCAGAAGCGGTGAGATATTGGAGTCCGACATCAATTGGTACCATAATGTAATGACCTTGCTCCGCAATTGGTATTTTGTCCAAACTGCGGCCATCAACCCAGAGGCCAGGAAAGTGGAGTTCAAAAAGGACATCATGGGCAGGCTGATCCGTTTTGTTTCTTCCCATGAAGTTGGCCACACCTTGGGCCTTCCACACAACATGGGCAGCAGTGTTGCCTATCCTGTGGATTCCCTTCGTTCGGCAAGTTTCACCCAGAAAAATGGTACTGCTCCTTCCATTATGGATTATGCGCGGTTCAATTATGTGGCCCAGCCCGGGGACGAAGGGGTTGCCCTGATGCCCAATATCGGCGTTTACGACAAATACTCCATCAGTTGGGGGTACCGACCTATTTTGGACAAGACCGCAGAGGAGGAAAAACCTATTTTGAACAGTTGGATCTTGGAACATGCAGGTGACCCCATGTATCGATTTGGCCATCAACAAGTGGGCGACATCCACGATCCGAGCTCACAGACCGAGGATTTGGGCGATGACGCCATCAAGGCAAGCATGTATGGTATCGCCAATCTGAAGCGTATTGTTCCAAATCTTATGGAATGGACCACTGAAGCCGGTGAGAACTATGATAACCTTGGTATTCTTTACGGCCAGGTCGTTTCACAGTTCCAAAGGTATATGGGCCACGTGTCCAATAACATAGGAGGGGTTTACGAATACCACAAAACGGCCGATCAGGAAGGTGCTGTTTATACCCATGTGAGCAAAGCCCACCAAAAGAACAGCATGAAATTCATGCAAGAACAGCTTTTTGAAACCCCTGAATGGTTGATCGATCAGAACATTTTCAACAAGACACAATATTCAGGATCGTTGGAGCGCATCCGTTCCGTGCAAGAGACCTATCTCAACACCATGTTACAGATGGGCAAATTGGCCAGGGTCATCGAAAACGAGACCATCAACGGAAAAGATGCCTATGGGATCCTGGAACTGATGCAGGACCTGCGTAATGGAATTTGGTCCGAAACCCGAAGCGGAAAAGCGATAGACACTTACCGAAGAAACCTTCAAAAAGCGCACATCGATCGCTTGGGTTACCTTATGACCGCTGAGAGCCAGGAAAAACAGGAAGATTTTGGTGGATACCGCAAATCCACGGCCATCCATGCAAGCCAATCAGATATCCGTTCCGTGGCCCGGGGAGAGCTCAACAACCTAAAAAGGGACATCCGAAATGGACTGTCGCGCACTTCGGATACGATGAGCCGATACCATTTGCAGGATGCATTGGAACGCATCGATCAAATCTTGGATCCAAAGTAATTTAATCTGTAGGAAATTATCCTTTAAGGTGTAGTCGGCCGAAAAGCTGGCTACACCTTCTTTTTTACCCTTTTCACATATAAAAAATTCACTTTCGCAACATATCGGCCTGATTGTGAAATGGTTTTATTACTTTAGTAATCCCAAATCACCACATCATGACCTACAAGACTAAAAGCCTCATCTATTTTTCCTGTTTTGTGATTGCTTCCATCATCTACTACGAAGTGGAGCAGCAGGATAAGTTCCAAGACAATCTCAATTCCAAAACTTACGTAGAGGCTGAGTTTCACGATGCCAAAGATTTGGAAAATCCGCAAGACCTTCAGGAGGAAAACAAATAGTTTTCCCAACAACCGTTGTTAAAAGTGTCCCAATTCATGCTTTTATGATTAAACCTATGGACCATATCTCCGTCCAAGGAACAAATCATTAAAAATGAAGCATATGAAACGATTAGCAGTAATGGTGTTGTTGCTCACCAGTCTTGGTGTGGTAGCCCAAAAAAATGATGGCCATAAATCTCGAAAAAGTCCAAAAATGGACCTGACCGCGGAACAGATGGCCACTTTGCAGACCAAAAAAATGACATTGGCCTTGGACCTTACCAAGACCCAGCAGGAAAAAATAATGAAACTTCAGTTGGACGAGGCCAAGTCTCGCAAGGAGAAATGGGAAGAAATAAAGGAGAAAAAGGATAGTGGCGAATGGCAGAAACCCACTTCCGAAGAAAGGTTTAAAATGGAGAATGCCCGGTTGGACCACCAGATTGCCCTCCAGACCAAAATGAAGGAAATACTGGATGACGAGCAATACCAGTCCTGGAAAAAGATGAAAAAACAAAAAGCCATGCATGGCAAAAAGAGAATGCAGCAGAGAGGAAGCAGAGGATAATGTTTTTTGTTGATTTTTGAGGAGCCGCGCCGTGCCATGGTCGCGGCTTCTTTTTTTATGCCACTTTGCATCAAGGGCCATCGATGCTGATTTCTTCCAAAAACTTTTACAGATATTTTTGATTATCTGTAAATAAACAGATATATTTGATTATCTGCAAATAAACAGATATTTAAAGTTATCTGCTTTTTGACGGATATTTCAATTATAGCAAATGGTTGCAGTACTCACAGGTGACATCAAAAATTCCACGGAACACAAGACCTCCGAATGGCTCCCCCTCTTGAAACAGGCTTTGGACCGCTATGGAAACGAACCTTCGGATTGGGAAATCTATAGGGGCGACAGTTTTCAGTTGCAGACCGAGCCGAAAAAGGCATTGGAAGCCGCCCTCTACATAAAAGCCTGCCTGAAACAGATACGTCACATGGACGTTCGGATAGCCATCGGGTTGGGCGAAAAGACATACAACGCAGAAAAGATCACGGAATCCAACGGGGAAGCTTTTGTATATTCGGGCAAGGGCTTCGAAAACCTAAAAAAGCAGAACCTGGCCATAAAAACGTCCAATGCCAGCTTTGACGGACACATCAACCTGTTCTTGGAACTGGCCTTGTTGACCATGGACAATTGGACGCCCGCCATCTCAAAAACGGTGAAAAGTGCCATCGAAAACCCGGAAATGAACCAAAGGGAGCTAGCATCGTTGCTCGGCAAATCACAGGGGAACATCAGCGAGGAACTCAAAAAGGCCGGTTTTGACGAAGTGCAAAAAATGATCGAATTTTACAAAACCCAACTCGTCCACTTATGACACTACTCGCCCTAAAACTCCTTTTGGCCCATTTTATCGGGGATTTTGTGCTGCAACCTGCCCATTGGGTAGCCGACAAACTTCAAAAGAAAGGAAGGTCAAAATACCTTTATTTCCACATCGGCGTACATCTGTTGGCCCTTTTGCTCATTCTCCAATTTCGATATTTGGGTGCAGTGGTCTGCATTGTGGTGACCCATCTGCTCATCGATTTGGGAAAACTTTACCTCACCAACCAAAAAAACTATCGGTGGCTCTTTGTACTGGACCAGGTATTGCACCTTTTGGTCATTGCCAGCATTGTATATTGGGCCCATCCTTTCCCAATAGATCTTTCAGGTCTTTGGGAGGAGAAAAGCCTTTTGCTGGCCACATTTCTGGTGTTCGTCACCTTTGTGTCGGGCATCATCATGCGGATGCTGCTTGCCCCCTATATCGATGAAATTGCCAAGGAAGATGAATCGGGCGAGGGCGGCTCGTTGAAAAATGCCGGCACTTACATCGGCATGTTGGAGCGACTCTTTGTCTTTGGATTCATCCTGATCCAACAATGGGCGGCCATCGGATTGCTCATCGCAGCCAAATCCGTGTTCCGTTTTGGTGATCTGAACAAAGGCAAAAACCGAAAATTGACGGAGTATGTCCTCATCGGTACTCTTTTGAGCTTTGGATTGGCGATCCTATCCGGTATGTTGTACACCCATCTCTCGGAAAGTATGTGACAAAAAAAGCCGCTCCAAAATGGAACGGCCTTTCCGAATTAAATTAACCTACTTTGGTCAAAACACTGTATTGTCCTGCAATACCTTCATGCTTTCCAAGATATTGCTCACCGCCAAGGTCATGGATTTTGCAGAGATGGTCGCCCCGGAAATCCCATCGATGTCCTCGCCATAAGCCAGCCTTTCGCCTGATTTTCTGCCGATGAACTGTTTCAGCCATCGCTGACTGCCCACTTGGCGACCATGATCTTCACGGTATATCAGTATTTTCGATTTTTTGATGCTCAGGTCCGGATTGAAAAGGACCACATAATCAAAAATGTTCTTCATGCTCGGGGCCTCCCCCAAATAAGCATAGCCTAGGATGGAACCATTGGCAATCACCTTGAAAAGATTGTCCCCACCCAGTTCCGATGGCGTTTTTTGGTTCAGTTTGGGGTCCACGGCTATCAATTCCAAGGTAAAGTCCTCCACCTCAAATGTGGTCAGCAACGCATTGTCCAGTTTCTCCTTCAGCTTTGGGGGAATCTTTTCCGCCTTGAAGCCCAAAAAGAAAAAGGCTGCACAAAGTGCCATCAAGCCGGGAAGCCTCAATCTATTTACCTGCATTTTCCCCTTTTTTCTCCGAAACAAAGCTGTTGATGACATTTAAGATCTGCCCTTTGTCCGCATTTTTCTCTTCCAGACTATAGAACTGCACAAACAACGGTTGCCCATCCACTTGCTTCAGAAGCGTTAGGTCACCTTCCCTTTCATAGACCTCGTCCCAAGCGGCACGTGCCTTGGCCCAAAAATCCTTGTGGGCTGCCCACCAGTCCGTAGCCACCTTACAATCTGCATCGGCTACCTTTTTGTAGATATTGAACCCTTTCTCTTGCGCCAACAACACATCTTCAGCACCTTCTTCGCGAATGATCTTATCATTGTCCTGCTCGTGCAACCATCCATAGGAAGTGATTTCCTGTCGGTTGCCCCTTGTCATCACATTGTAATCGCTTCGCTTGGAATACTCCCTTCGGGGCAGTGGGGAATCGCTCGTGTTTTCCCAAAAATGCTTTCCATCGTAGTGCACCCATGTGGAAGAACCGGAATACCTTGGGCTATCATCCACTTGGTATACCTTTTGGGTCCATTGCCCCTTCACGGCATCGGCAGGCAGCTGGGTAAAGTTCCAGGTATTGTCCCCATTATAGTGGAACACTTTCTGGTTCTCGAACAACCAATCCTGTCTCCAATGCTTGATTACTGTACTGTCATTGATCACCAACAAATGTTGCAGGGATATTTTGTTCTCCTCATCTATGATGGGCAAGGCAAGCTCCAAAGCCTTGGAGGTGTAGTCCAGTTTTTTCTCGTAGTCAATTTCCGGGGCGAAGGTCTCGGTATATTTAAATGTGACCTCGTAACAACCGCACATGTCCATGATGGACTTTCGGTCGAGTTCCTTCTTTTCCTGTGAATGTGTCATTGAGGCCCCTCCTACCAAGAGCATCAAGAAAATGATCGATTTTTTCATACGGGTATCTGTTAGTTGTTTTCAGAATGTTAAAGTACAAAAATACTAAACTTATTTAGATTGAATAAAAATAAAATATATATTTGTTCCAACAATTATATAGAATGAGTCTAAATAAATATAGTAAAATTCTTATTACTTCTCTCTTTATCTACGCGATAGGTCACACCCAAGAAAACAACACCATGGAAAAAGACTCCATGTCCATGCAAAACCTTAACGAGGTCGTGGTCACCGGGGAAAGTCAGGTCATGTCGCTCAGCAAAAAACTTTTTGCCGTGGGTGTCCTAGATCAAAGGGACATTGCCAAAGTGGCTGGGAACAATCTTGCGGACATCCTTAACTACAATCTCAATATCACGGTCACCCCCGACCCATCCACAGGTAGGTCCACCATCAGCATGTTCGGTCTGGACGGACAATATGTAAAAGTGCTCATCGACGGCATTCCGATGGCCAGCGACAATGGTATGGGCAACAATATAGACATCACGCAGATCAATCTGGAAGATGTGGAACGAATCGAGATTGTGGAAGGTTCCATGGGCGTGCTCTATGGGGACAATGCCGTGGCCGGGGTCATCAATATCGTGACCAAACGCGGTCTGGACCATGCCAAATGGCAACTTCAATTGTCCGTCCAAGAAGAAACGGTGGGTGATGAATATGAATGGTTCGATAAGGGCCGACACATCCAAAATGCAAAATTGAGCCACCAACTCAGTGAGAAGACCAGTATTTCCATAGGCGGTTCCCGGAATGATTTTGCGGGTTTCTTTAATGGCTATCAAGGCAGGAATTATGTGAACATACAGGACAATGCCGTGGTGAATGACGGGCTTCGGGGAATGGAATGGAACCCCAAAGAGCAGTTCACCGCCTTCGCCAACCTCAACACTGGCCTTGGCAAACACAGCATTTTCTATAAGTTCCAATATTATGATGAGACCGTGGCCGTGTACAACCGTAATGTGAACGGAAGGTTGAACAGTGACACCGGCATGGTGGAGCCCACGGCCCTTGACGAAAACTTCGACACCCAAAGGGTGATGAACAATCTCAACATTTCCGGACCGTTAAAAGGCCAGACCATCTATAACCTTTCCTTTTCCCAACAGACCCAAAAACGGTACTATCAACAATATGTCTATAACATCCTGCAACGGGGCATTGAATCCTACACGGCGGACAACCTGAGCCAATCCTCTGAGATTTGGTACTCCAAGGGCTTTGTGGGCAACATGGTCCCCAAGTCCGATTTTTTCAACCTGCAATTGGGCTACGAGTTCACCCATCAGACCGGATTTGACGCCATCGCCACAGGTGAGTACTCCAACGATGTGGTGGAAAACACCTTGGAGAACTATGATTTTTTCGGGGTGGCCGATTTCAATGTTTCGGATAGGTTTTCCATCTTCCCCGGAGCGCGATATACGAACAATTCCCAGTTCGGCAACAAACTGATCTGGTCCCTCTCCTCCACTTACGATATCACCGATACCTTCAAGGTAAAGGCCATATTCGGGTCGGCCTTCAGGGCCCCCAATTTTGAGGAGCTTTTCTTCTACTTTGTGGATTCCAACCACAATGTGCAGGGCAATCCGGATCTAAGCCCCGAAGATGGTATTTCCATTTTCCTGAACCTGGAGGACAAGTTCCGACTTGGCGAAAGCAGCATGCTGAAAACCGCTTTCAAGTCCTATTATTTTGACATCAAGGACAAAATAGCCTCAGTGGTCACCACGGACGAAGAGGACAGGAACCTTTTCACCTTTGCCAATGTGGACTATTCCAAGATCTTGGGCTTTTCGCTGGAAAATTCCCTGATGATGGACCGCTGGCAGCTTTCCTTGGGAGCTACCTACTTGGGTGAGTCCACGGCCATAGATGAGTCGCAAGTGAGCAACAGCGATTACCTGTGGAGTTTCAACCTACAATCCTCCGTGGGCTATACCATCCCTTCCATCAATACCACTTTGTCGGCACAACTGAAATATAATGGAAGGACACAGGTGGTCCTGAACGATACGGACGGTCCCGTGATCGGGCAGACCGATGATTTCACGTGGATGGATGCGTCGGTGAGGACCAACATCACCAAGAATTTCAACATTACCCTTGGGGCCAGGAACATCTTCGACATCGTCCGGGTAAATGCCTCGGATGTACCGTCGGGGGCCCATGGCTCTTCCGTATCCTCCAGCCGTTTGTTCGGCAATGGGAGATCTTATTTTCTAAAACTTTTATACAATCTAAATTTTAATTAAAACCAATGAAAAAAACGATCCTTTTAAAAGCAATTGCATTGATGCTCATCCTCAGTTCTTGTAGTGATGATGACGGCGAAAACCTAATCGACTTTACGGCCACTTTTGCCAGTGCCACAGTGAGCACCACCGAAGAGGAAACTTCCAAGGAGATTGTCCTGAACTTTTCCCGATCAGCTTCGGAAGATGGCACCATTACCGTTTCCTATTCTGGGGACAATGCCGAATACGGAACAGATTTCACCACTTCGCCTGATGGAAGTTCCGGCACCATTTCAGTGCCCGTAACATCCGGCGATACAAATGCCAGCTTCACCTTCAACAAGCTTACCAATGCCATAGAGGGAACCTCCAAGTCCGTCACCTTTACCATAGATGGTTTTAGCGATGCGGATTGGTCCACAGGAACAACTTCATCATCCTTAGTCAGCTATACCCCCATTGCGGCCACCAGTGGCATCATCGACACGGAAAACGGAGGTTCCAACCAACCCAACCAAGTCTATTTTGATTTCAGCACCGGGGTACAGACCGCTGTGCGACGTGACCTATGGGAAATTGGACTCTATAACGGGACGGAAAACCGTGTTTTCCTCAATGCCTCACTTTCCGTTTCTGCCGTGAAGCTGACGGGAGTGACCGACCTCCTTTCCGTGACCGAGAGCAGTGAACTTCCCGCACCGATGGAGTTGAATGCCTTGGACGCCATGTTCCAACCCACCACGGTCAATGTAAGCACCGTAGCCGAATTATTGGTCGGATTGCCTGTGGGCTATAACCAGTATGGAAATCTTGAAGCAGGGATCTCGTTCACCGATAGCCCTGAAGGCACCTTGGAAGGGACCGCCTTTGCGGAAATATCCACTACCGCGGAAGAAAACTATGTGTATTTGGTAAGCCTAGGAAAAGAAATTCCCACCGAACCTGCAGAAACTGGAAGCATCAATACCACGGGTGACCTTCGGGACATTATCAAAGTAAGGATATTGAGTGATGGCAACAGCTATACCATCCAATATGCCGACCTGAACGAGACCACTGCTTTTTCCGAGGTGACCGTTCCCAAAGATGCTGCCCATAACATCACCGCCTTTAGCCTGACCAACGGCGAAACCGTAAGCGTGGAACCTGCCAAGGAAGAATGGGACATCAACCTCAGTGGGGTGTTCACTTATTATGGCTATCAAGGTCCTATTGCCGCTGGTCTTACCTATTCGGACTATGTGGTGCACAATACCTTGGGCGGTGTGGGCCTCTATCAAGTGACCATTGAAGGTGATGTACCCACCTATGCCAACTTTACCATGGCCGATGTGGACGAATCCGCTTTGGTGTATGACAATAGGGCCGTTGTGGGTAGCGGTTGGAGAGATACTTTTGGAGGTGTCGTCAACACGGGCCGATACTATGTACTGAAGGATGCCGATGGCAATTACTATAAACTCAACTTTACGGCCTATACCAGCACCGAAGGGGAAAGAGGACATTTCCAGTTCACCTACGAACGTCTGTAAGCGGACACAACCTATTGTTCCGTCCATTATAACTAATGGATGGACTCATCGGACTGCTCAAAGTTACCGGATTGTTTGTTATCATTATCGCCTTTTTGACGTGTAGTTTGAGTTAGTTTGTGTGAATGGCGGGGCAAGAGATTGCCCCGCTTTTCTGTTTTACGACACCAAATAAATGGATTGCGTCAACGAGTGCCCCTAAAAATCCCCAACTTGGCATAAACCATAATTCAGAACATCATGGGGGTAATTGCTACAAATGACCGGGAAATCAAGTTTTATTACAGCTCCGTCACCTCTATTGGCAAACAAGCCTTGGCCTATGTGCAGGCTTCGGACAAAAAGATCATGGAAGTGGATATCGCCAAGACCAAGGTCACGGGAACACAATGGGCCGAACTGGCCAATCACCTTGACCTGCCCCTTCACAAATTGATCGATACCCAGCATCCCGATTTCATAGCGGCCTATGGCAAAGACCCCGATATCGAGGATCCGCACGATTGGCTGAAACTGTTGGGCAATTGTCCACAGGCCTTCCAAAGACCCATTTTGGTGAACGGCCATACAGCGATCCAGATCACCTCCCCTTCCGATGTGGCCGCTTTTCTGGACACGGAAAGCTAAACCACACATCTATGTCGTAGATTAGTCTATCAGTTCAACCAAAAAAACACAGCATGCCCAAAAACAACAACACATCCAACCAAAGGAGGATCCTATTGGGATCTATCGTGCTTTTGCTGGGCATATGGGGAACGGCGCAACTGTTGTTCACCAAAAAGGTAAAGCAGGCCCTGAAGACCAAAATTCCCCAAGAAATCACGCTGCACTACGACAAACTGAGCACCAATGTGCTTTTGGGCAAGATCCAACTCCAAGGTGTCAGCGCCAAGGACAGCAGCAATACCCTGGAACTGGCCGCCAAGGAAATCACCCTGTCCGGTCTTGGGTATCTGGCCCTGCTCACCAAGGACAAAGTGGCCATTTCTGAACTGCACCTAGAGGAACCCGTCTTCAATTATCGGAAAAAGGATAAAAAACCTCTTCCCAAAAAGAAGAAGGACACAGGCCCGTCCACCCAACTGGAGATTGATAAATTCACCATCACCAAAGGTGAGCTGAAACAGTTCCGCAAAGCATCTGACAGCATCCAACTGCACATTGAGGGCATCGACTTTTCCTTGGCAGACATTTTGATGGACGGAACCACGACCCAAGAACTCCCCTTCACCTATGGTGCATATGAACTGAAGACCCAACAACTCTATTGCGACCTGGGGCCTTTCGAGTTTCTCCGCCTGCAACAGATTCAGCTCAATGCAGACGAAGGGCAGATCCACCGATTGGAACTGAAAAGCAAGTACAGCCAAGAGGAACTGTCCAAAAAACTTCGGGTGGAGCACGACCACTACGACCTCACCATCGATACCGTCCGTTTGAAACAGTTCAGTTTTGGCCACAGTGATGGACTCCCCAAATTCCGGTTGGCCCAACTGCAATTGGAACAGCCCATTTTTCGGGTGTACCGGGACAAACTGCTTCCGGACGACACTACCCATAAAAAACTGTACAACCAGGCCCTTCGTGACCTTGATTTTGACCTTCAGGTGGATTCCATCGCTATTTCGGACGGGACCATCACCTACGAGGAACGCCTGGAAGAAAAAGTGGATCCCGAAAGTCTGAGGTTCACCCAACTGGACGCCACCATCTCCAACCTGCACAGCCGGGGCAGTGGCATGGTCACCGTGTCCACGAAATCCAGGTTGATGGGCGATGGGCACCTTACCCTCGATTGGTCCTTCGACCCACAGAGCAAGAGCAACGATTTCTTGGCAACGGGCAATCTAGTGCAATTCAATTCGCAAAAGATCAACCCCTTCCTCAAAACCAATCTGGGTGCAGAGGTCAAGGGCTCCATTGACGAAATGTACTTCACCTTCAGTGGCAACGAAGTGGAATCGCAGGGCGACATGAAAATGGCCTACGACCAATTTGAGTTCATGGTGCTGAAAAAAGACCGGCTGGGCGTGAACAAGCTGCTCACCGCAGTGGTGAACATCTTTGCAAAAAAGTCCTCCAAGGAAGATGGTGATAAATACCGACTCGGGGAATTCAAAGTAAAACGACGCACGGACAAATCCTTCTTCAACTACCTGTGGCTGAACGTCAGGAACGGTTTGGTGGACACCATGACGGGCAAGGACAAAAAACAAAAGAACAAGAAATGACAAAACAGCGCAAAAAAATATACAAACGGAAACGGTACCTCCTGCCCGCGATCTTGATCGTATTGCTCATCGCGTTCCGGATTGCGCTGCCCTATATCGTAAAAAATTATGTGAACAAGGTGCTGGCGGACATTCCGGGGTATTATGGCCAAGTGGAGGACATCGACCTGTCGTTGATCACCGGGGCCTATACCATCGATCATCTCTACCTCAACAAGGTGAACGCCGGTTCCCAGATTCCCTTTCTGGATTTTGAAAAAACGAACATTTCCATCGAGTGGAGCTCCCTGCTGAAGGGCAAGGTGGTGAGTGAGATCAATATGACCCGGCCCACGGTGATCTATGTGTTCGAGGACCAGCAAAAGGAAAGCGAGGACGATGCCGATATTGACGATTGGAGCAAGGCGTTGACGGACCTCGTTCCCATCGACATCAACAAACTGGAGATCCACGGAGGGAAAATGGCCTTTGTGCAACTCACTGCCGACCCCAACATTGACCTCCATCTCGACCAAATAGAACTCTACGCCACCAACCTCCGCAACGTGGTGCGCACCGAGGCCCGCCTGCCCAGCAACCTTTCTGCCGACGCCATCAGCATTGGTGGGGGCAACCTGCATTTGGAAGGCCAGATGGACCTCGTAAAGCAGATTCCCGATATGGACCTCGCCCTTTCCCTGGAAAATGCAAATGCCACGGCCCTCAATGATTTTACGGACCACTACGCGGGCATCGATTTTGACAAGGGCACCTTTAACCTCTACAGCGAACTCGCCATTGCCGACGGCTACCTGAAGGGCTACCTCAAGCCTATTTTGAAGGACACCAAGCTCATTGGCAAGGAAGATGCCTTTTTGGAAACGCTTTGGGAAGGTTTTGTTGGCTTTTTCAAGTTTGTGTTGAAGAACCACAAGCAGAACACCCTCGCCACCAAAGTGCCCATCGAGGGCGACCTGAACGATGTAAAAACGAAGACCTGGCCCACCGTGACCAACATCTTTAAAAATGCCTGGATCAAGGCGTTCAAAGGGATTGTGGACAACGACATTGAGTTTGAGAACGTGCAGGAAACCGCGAAGAAGAAGTCCAAAGGGGAAAAGGATAAGGGTTAGGAGTTAGGAGTTAGGAGTTAGGAGTTAGGAGTTAGGAAAGCAACTGAAAACTTCTCCTACATCATTACCCTTTACCCATTAACCCTTCCTGTTCATTGTTCATTGTCCATTGAACCCGACTCCCGACTTCCGACTTCTAAAGTATTGATATTTGTCAATTTGCGATTGAAATTAGGGAAATCCCCTAGTTTTTTTGTGGTTTTTCCATAATGTCAATTGACTGGGAATTAGTATTTTGGACACACCTCCCCTCCCCATGCTTACACCACCGAATTTATTTATGCTTTGCATAACGAAGATTACGTGCATATATATTGCCCCATTTCAGGAGGTATATAAGTGTTTCAATGATCCATAAACAAGTTGTGTGCAATAAAAATTAAATCAATGGCCAAAAAAGAGTTAAATAATAAAGAGAGACCGAATTGCTTTATCATTATGCCTTTTGGTGGGTGGTTTGATAAATATTTTTCCGATATCTATGTCCCAGCAATAGAAAAAGCTGGTTTTGAAGCAAAAAGAGCTGATGATTTATACAGACCTGGTAATATAGTAAATGACATTTGGAATTACACTAAAAATGCAAATGTGATTTTGGCGGATTTAACCAATAAAAACCCAAATGTTTTTTACGAATTGGGTCTTGCACATGCAATAACCAAACCAGCCATATTAATAACGGCATCTATGGAAGATGTACCATTTGACTTGAGAAGTTTAAGAGTTATAGTTTATGATAAAAACTCACCTGATTGGGGAGACATTCTTAAAGATAAAATTGCAAAAGCACTTGAGGAAACTTTGAAAAGTCCTGAAGATGCAATTCCCCCAACTTTTTTAGAAGTATCTAAAACAAAAAGATTAAAAGTTGGAGAAGAAGAGAAAGAATTACTAGAACTGAGACGAGATTTAAACTCTCTAAAAAGAGAAGTGAGGTCTAAACCAAATAACAGAATAAGAAGAGTTGAAGAAGAAATTCACCCGAATGAAGCCGAAATGCTAATTAAACGATATATAGAAAATGGATTAGATGATATTGATATTGCAGAAAAACTTGAGCCTTTTGGACCACCAATTAACTGGACACTGGATAAAATTAAAGAGTTTCGAGATAAATAAAATACTGTCCTCAAATTTCTTGTTATTGACTACTTCTGAAAAATCCACGAGGATTTCCAGTTTGGTGTGTACCAACAAATTCAGACCCTAAACCGAGTAACTTCTTATAGATTTATCTTTAGCAACAACCAAAAAGAACACTATGGCACACAAATGCTTCATAAGTTTTAAAACAGAAGACATCGCATTTAAAAATCATATTCGTGATGAAATGGACATTGACATGATTGACAAATCATTGGATGAACCAATCAACTCTTGGGATGATGATTATATTATGCGAAAAATTAGAGAAGATTATTTATCTGACTCAACAGTAACGATTTTTCTAATAGGCTCAAGAAGTTCGGAGAATCTTGGGTCTCACGAACAAAGATACATTAAGAAAGAGCTTCAAGCTTCTCTTTACAATAGTTCAAATAATACAAAAAATGGTATTCTTGGCATAGTACTTCCTACCATGTACGATTCTATTTATCAAGGTTCATATAATTGCCTAACATGCGGAGGAATTCACAATTACGTTGGAATAAATGATTCAACGGTTATAAAAGAGTTTAGTCATAATTATTATATCCCTGCATTTGATAAATGTTCCTGGAGCGAAGATGATAGATATTGTGTTCTAGTAAAGTGGAGTGACTTCGTTATTAATCCTGAATTCTACATTGACCAAGCGTTTGACAAAAGGTCTCAACCAATTTCGAATAAAACAAAAGTAAAACCGTGATGGAATTAAAGGATTTTCCCAATTACTACCAAGCTGCTGATAATATCTCAATTAAATCACAAAAGGCTTATTTGAACATAATAAGATTCGACTTAATATCTATGATTTTTGCAGCATTGCTTGCCATATATAGCTTCCAAGACGTAAACCAAAAATTTTGGATTTATTGTTTTACAGGGTTGCTTTTGCTAGTAGGTTTGATACTTACTATCGTTTTAAAAAGTAAAAAATATGAAGATGTTTGGTACCAAGGAAGAGCATTGGCCGAATCAAGTAAAACCTTAACGTGGAGATTTATAACCTGTGCCGAATATTTTGAACAATCTTTGGACTTGAATACTGTAAAAGAAAGGTTCATAGAAAGAATCAGAGAAGTTGCTAATGAATTCAAAGATTTATCATCTTCTATGGACTCAAAAACATTAAATCAAGAAATTATAACATCAAAAATGCTCGAGGTTCGCAACCTCTCAATGAATGAGCGAAAAGAGTATTACATTAAAAATAGAATAGAAGACCAACAAAACTGGTACTCAAAAAAAGCAGAGTGGAACAAAGGAAGGTACAACTTCTGGTTCTGGATAATACTTGCCTCTCAATTCTTTGCTATAGTTTCGGTTGTTATTCTTATGAATAACCCTGATAATAATTGGAATATTGTTGGACTATTAACAACTATAGCTTCTTCTGCAATTAGCTGGTTACAAATAAAACAGCATCAAGAGCAAAAGCAAGCATATACAACTGCATCAGAAGAACTAAATTTCATAAAGGAATTGTCATATAATATAAATTCTGAAAAACAGCTATCAGAATTCATTCTTGATTCTGAAAATGCAATTTCAAGGGAACACACTTTATGGCTTGCCCAAAGACGCAAATAATATGAAAAAGGGCTACAACAAAGCTATATTACTTGAAAACATAAAATGGATTTTAGAGTCTTCTGAAATAAAAAAAAGACCATGCGTTTTTATAAGTCATAAAAGAGAAGACAAAGCACAATGCAGAGAAATTGCTAAATATTTAAAGCAAGCGGAAATCGATTACTATTTAGATGAGGAAGACAGTGTTTTACAATCAGCAGCAAGTAGTAATAATCCTATATTAATTACAGAAAGTATCAAGAAAGGCATCAAGGAAAGTACTCACATGCTTGTAGTCGTTTCAGAAAAAACATATAAATCTCAATGGGTACCCTTTGAAGTTGGTTACGGTCATTCAGCAATTCTAGATTATGGATTAAAAGAAGATGAAAAACCAAATAGATTAAAATTGGCAATTTTGACTTTGAAAGACATATCAGAGAAAGCTCTTCCAGATTATATGCAAGTTGGTCATATTATAAGAGGTACGAAAAGTCTAAATGATTACATCTCTAAAATCACGAATCGATTAGAGAAATCACTAGTTAACGAAACAAGAATTTTCTCGGCTTCAAAAATGCAACATCCTTTGGATAACGTGTTGAATTGGAAATTATAAAAATAGCAGCTGCCGACAACGTAGATGAAAAATAGCGGTTTAATCGCTTAAACAAAAACAGTGAATAAATCGGCAACTTTTCATATACCAAGGCGCTGCACTAAAACACTCTCCCCACCGCTTCAATCGTCTTATCCAAATCCGCATAGCTGAGCGCATCGTTGAGAAAATAGCTTTCAAAGGCGGAGGGCGGTAAGTACACCCCGTTGTCCAACATCCCGTGGAAGTATTTTTTAAAGGTGTCGTTGTTGCCCTTGGCCGCACTGGCAAAATCCGCTACGGGTTCCTCCGTAAAATGTACGGAAATCATACTGCCAAAGCGGTTGATTTGGTGTTCCACCCCTTTTTCGGTCAAGGTGGCGGCAATCCCCTGATGCAGGTATTCCGTTTTTTCGGCAAGGCTGGCAAACACTTCGGGACGGTTGTCCAGTTCGGTGAGCATGGCGAGTCCGGCACTCATGGCCAAAGGGTTTCCGCTCAAGGTCCCGGCTTGGTACACGGGTCCTTCGGGCGCCAAATGCGACATGATCTCCGCACGGGCCGCAAATGCCCCCACGGGCAGTCCGCCTCCGATCACCTTCCCGAACATCACCATATCGGCATCGATGCCCAAAGCTTCCTGTGCTCCTCCTTTGCCCAAACGAAAGCCGGTCATCACCTCATCAAAGAGCAACAAAATACCCTCTTGGGTACAGAGTTCGCGCAAGCCTTTCATAAAACCGGTCTGGGGGATAATGCAGCCCATATTGCCCGGCACGGGCTCCAAAATGATGGCCGCAATCTCGCCTTGGTTCGCTGCCACGAGGGCCTTTACTCCTTCCAGATCGTTAAAATTCGCCAGTAAGGTGTCCTTGGCCGTGCCCTGCGTCACCCCAGGGCTGTTGGGACTTCCAAAGGTAACGGCCCCGCTCCCCGCCTGTATCAAAAACGAGTCGGAATGGCCGTGGTAGCAACCCGCAAACTTGATGATTTTGTCCTTGCCCGTGTACCCGCGCGCGAGGCGCACCGCACTCATACAGGCCTCGGTGCCGCTGTTCACAAAGCGGATCTGGTCAATGTTCGGCACCATGGAAACGGCCAATTGGGCCAGTTCCGTCTCTATTTCGGTGGGCATCCCGAAGGAAGTCCCCTTTTTGGCCTTTTCGATCACGGCGTTGATCACGGGCTCGTAGGCATGACCCAAGATCAGTGGCCCCCACGAGGCAATGTAGTCGATGAGTTGGTTGCCGTCCACATCGTAGAGGTAGGCACCCTTGGCCTCCTTTACAAAAATGGGGTCGCCCCCTACCGCTTTAAACGCCCGAACGGGTGAATTAACGCCTCCTGGAATGTATTTTTTCGCCTCCGCAAAGAGGGCACTGCTTCGTTGGTAGATCATATTTCCCATTTCTGCAAAAGCAGGAATCTATTTTTTATTTGTTCAGATAATTGAAAGTCCGTCATTGTACTGAAATACCCTTCGACTTCGCTCAGGGTGACAACCCGTGGTGCAAAGGTACATATCCTGTTACTTTCAAGGAAACGGTTTTTGTCAGTTCGAGCGCAGTCGAGAACGACATGGTGCTTCACATCTCGACTGCGCCTGTCTGCCGACAAAGGCAGGCTCGATGTGACAAACTATCACTGCACACCGACGTTGAGCACTTGCCCGATGGAGATGGTGTTGTCCTTCAATTGGTTCATCCGCTTGAGTTCATCCACAGAGATCTCGTATTTTCTGGATATGGCGTACAAGGTATCGCCTTTTTTCACGGTATGGGTCAGGATTTCTTCCGCTTGGGCCGTTTCATCGGCGGTGGGCTGCCG
The DNA here is from genome assembly GCF_007785775.2 of Flagellimonas hadalis. Classification (GTDB taxonomy): domain Bacteria; phylum Bacteroidota; class Bacteroidia; order Flavobacteriales; family Flavobacteriaceae; genus Flagellimonas; species Flagellimonas hadalis. The sequence goes on along the minus strand of NZ_VNIK02000004.1, from coordinate 220,607 downwards.
AACAGGTTCGTCACTGGTTTCCACCACGGCCTCGTCATATTTATGTAGATCATAGCGCTCGATCAGCGCGATCAATTTCTGCGGATATTGACGGTCCGTGGCATAGCCCGCCTGTTTGAGACCATGGGCCCATTTTTTATAATCGTCCCGTCGGTAGTCGAACAAAAAGGCATAACGCGATCGGGTCGTCAGGAACAGACTGTGGTCGCGAAAGGAAAACATGGGATGGTTGTACTTGCGGAAACACTCCCCCTTGGCATCATCATCATGAAAATCGAACTCGCCCTCCCAACCTGTATGGCACTTGATCCCAAAGTGGTTGTTCGTCTTCAGGGTAAGCTCCCCCCGTCCGGAACCACTTTCCAGAATGCCCTGCGCCAAGGTGATGCTGGCAGGAATACCAAAGGCACGCATTTCGTATTGTGCGATCTCGGCAAAGGTCTTGATGTATTCCTGGGTATCCGAAATGGGAAACTTCTCGAACCTACCCGGGTCTTCGGGCATGGGATAGAGGTTGGATCCCTTGGCACGGTCTTCCGCGGTCTTTGGGGTCTCCTTGGTCTCCGTCCTGCTGATGACAGGGGCTCCCTTTCGGTGGGTGGTCCTTCTCTTTTTGGCGCCGCAACCTGTGAGCAGGAGGGCCACCAAGATCACATATCCAATTCGCTTGATCATAGCTCCAATAACGGTAAATTCTTTTTTTCCAACACAAGGTTCATGCCCAAAATGCCCTGCAATCCGCCCGTGTGGATGGCCAAGATTCGGGTGCCTTTGGGGAAAACATCCTGTTTTACAAGGTCAAAAATACCAAAAAGCATCTTTCCCGTGTAGATGGGGTCCAAAGGAATCCCGGTTTCATCCCTAAAGCGGTTGATGAATGCCACCAGTTCCCGATCCACCTTGGCATAGCCCCCAAAATGATAATCGGTCACCAATCGCCACCGATCATTGCGGGCAAATGTACGAATATCATCGTTCAAAAAATCGCCCTTCAACGCAGGAAAGCCCAGAACACTCTGCCCCTCTTTTACCGAATTGATGAGTCCCGCCAAAGTGCCCCCAGTGCCCACCGCACAGCAGATATGATCAAAACCGGCATCCGTTTCCGTCAAAATCTCTTCACAGCCCCGGACCGCCAATTCGTTTGTCCCGCCCTCGGGGAGCAGGTAGAACTCTCCAAAACGTTCTTTCAAATTATGGCGAAAGGGTGCCTCATTTTTGTTCCGATAGTCGCCCCGCGAAACAAAATGGAGCCGCATCCCCTGCTGATGGGCCAAGGCCAAGGTGGGGTTGTCCTGCCAACTGTGGGCCAACTCCTCCCCCCGAATCACACCAATGGTCTCAAAACCCTGTTCCTTTCCCGCGCAGGCCACGGCCGCAATGTGATTGGAAAAGGCCCCACCAAAGGTGAGCAGCGTGGAATGGCCCTGTTTTTGGGCTTCCTCCAGATTGTATTTGAGCTTGCGGTACTTATTCCCCGAAATGAGCGGATGGATGGTATCTTCCCGTTTGATGTGCAGGGCAACGCCCTTTTCACGGAGAAGGGGCAGGTCGATATGCTGATTGGGGATGTTCAATCCAACGTATTATCGCATCAGGTAGTTCAAAAACCCGAAGATTTTCCGCTTGGAAAGATACTGCATATCCGCTTCATTGGCATAGGCCTCCCGTTCAAAACTGATGTTCTGATAGGCGCGGTAACTGTCCATGTAGAGCACGGTACGCAACAACCATTCGGAAATATAGAGCAGGTAAAAGGGCAATATCAAAAGTTCCCGTTGTTGCTGTAGGTGGATGCGCTCGTGGTTGATGAGCACGGTATCGTCCTTCAGGGAATCCTCTTTCAGGATAATGAAGGGCCAGAGCGAGAGGCCCACATAATTTTTATAGAAGAAATGTCTAAAGACTACGATCACCTGAAAACGTTCACGGGTTCCCTACAAATATAACAGCAAAAATTGCAGAAAATTGGGCACGACCGACAATACCATTAACAATTTCGGTGAATAACCCCTTTGCTTCCAAAATCTTAAAACGTTAGGGGCTTTCAACGGAATGCCTTAACTTTATAAGACGAATTGATGCTCTGCATGAAAGAACGCATTCCCTTGGAAGAGGGCGATTATTACCTTTCGGAAGAAGGATACCGGGTCTTTACCGAGCAATACCTCCTCAAACGGGGATATTGTTGTGAAAGTGGCTGCCGCCATTGCCCGTATGGCTACAATGCAAAGATCAAAAGGAGAAACTAAAATCGTGTTCGGCATAATATTTGTGCCGTATTCATCATAATCTCAAAGAAATAAAAAAAGTGCCATGAAAAATTTCAAACTCATTCCGCTGGTCGCATTGACCCTTGTTTTATTGGCCTCCTGCACCTCTGTTCGGGTGGTTTCCGATTACGATCAAAAAGCTGATTTCAACACCTATAAAAGCTATGCTTTTTACAAAACGGGCATTGACAAGGCCCAAATTTCCGATCTGGACAAAAAACGCATCCTTCGCGCCATCGAGGCCGAGCTTGGCTCCCGTGGTTTTGTAAAATCCGACAGCCCTGATGTGCTCATCAGCATCTTCACCAAGGAACGTGAGCGTGTCGATGTGTACAACAACAACTTTGGCTGGGGCTATGGTGGATTCTACAACCCTTGGGTATGGGGTCCCGGTTGGGGCTGGGGCTGGGGCAACAATGTCAGCACCAGTACCGAAGGCTCGCTTTACATTGATGTGATCGATGCCAACAAAAAAGAACTCGTTTGGCAAGGCAGGGGCGTAGGCACACTGAACAATACCAAGAACATCGAGAAGAAGGAACAACGCATCAAGGAGTTTGTTTCGCAGATCCTCGAGGAATATCCTCCCAGCATGACTGTGGCTTCCAATTAACACATAGACCGCCCTTTGGGCGGTTTTTTATTGCACTTCGTTTTCCTTGATGAAGGGAACCATTTCCTATTTCGTATCTTTAAGTCGCATAAAAATGTCTCTATGAGCTACGAATCCAATCCCATACTGGACAAACTGCCCAAGCACTTAAAACAGTTCATCAAACCACAGAACTATGAAGAGTACACGGCCATAGACCAAGCCGTGTGGCGCTATGTGATGCGAAAAAATGTGGACTACCTGAGCCGTGTGGCACACAGTTCCTATGTGGATGGATTGAAGAAAACGGGCATCTCCATTGACCACATCCCCAACATGTACGGCATGAACCGCATCTTGAAAGAAATCGGCTGGGCGGCGGTCGCGGTGGACGGGTTTATCCCCCCATCGGCCTTTATGGAATTCCAGGCGTACAATGTGCTGGTGATCGCTTCGGACATCCGCCAATTGGAGAATATTGAATACACCCCTGCTCCCGATATCATCCATGAAGGGGCCGGGCATGCACCCATCATTGCCAATCCGGAATATGCGGAATATCTGAGACGCTTCGGTGAAATTGGTTGCAAGGCAATTTCAAGTGCCAAGGACTATGAACTTTACAACGCCGTGCGCCATCTTTCCATCATCAAAGAGGCCCATGGAACGCCACAAGAGGAGATTGACAAGGCCGAAAAACATATTGAACACCTGCAGGAAAATATGGGGACACCCAGCGAAATGGCCCTCATCCGAAACCTGCATTGGTGGACGGTGGAGTATGGCCTGATCGGCACGGTGGAAAATCCCAAGATTTATGGAGCGGGTCTGTTATCGTCCATTGGGGAAAGTGCCTGGTGCATGACCGACAAAGTGAAGAAATTGCCGTATTCCATGGAAGCGGTCCATACCGAATTTGACATTACCAAACCCCAGCCACAGCTGTTCGTCACTCCAGATTTTGCCTTTTTGAGCCAAGTCTTGGAGGATTTTGCCAATTCCATGGCCCTGCGCACAGGCGGACTTTCCGGTATCCAAAAATTGATTGCATCCAAAGCACTCGGCACGGTGGAACTGAGCACGGGCCTACAGATTTCCGGGGAGTTCCACAAGGTGATCGAGCATGAAAGCAAGCCCATCTACATCCAAACGAAAGGGGCAACGGCGCTGTCCTACCGCGAAAAGGAACTGGTAGGGCACAGCACCGCCCACCATGCGGATGGTTTCGGTTCCCCCATCGGAAAACTGAAAGGCATCAACATTGCCATCGAGGACATGGGCCCCCGCGACCTCAAAGCCTATAAAATCTATGAAGGCGAACAGATTGCCCTGGAGTTTGAAGGAGGCATCACGGTGGAGGGCACCATCATCACCGGCACCCGCAACCTGATGGGCAAGATCATCTTGATCACTTTTGAAAACTGTACCGTGACCTACAATGGGGAAACACTCTTCCAACCGGAATGGGGACTGTACCACATGGCCGTGGGCCAGAAAGTGGTCTCGGCCTACAACGGCCCTGCCGATCTGCACAGTTTTGACCTCATCACCCATCAAATCACCGAAAGCACCATCAAACCTAAAAAGAACCCCAAAAGGCTTCAATTGGAGCAATATTACCAACAAGTCCGTGAGTTTAGGGAAGGAAAGAACACCACCATTTCCCGTAATAAGGTGTTTCAAGCCCTTAAAAACGAACACCCACAGGACTGGTTATTGCCCGTAGAACTGTACGAACTGGCCAAACAGGGCAATGACCATGGGTTTCAACAGGATATTTTGGAGCATTTGGAAAACATCAAACGGGAAAACCCCAAAGTGGGGCATTTAATAGACGACGGGATACAATTGGTGGAGACCAGTTATGTGAGCTAGAACCCAAGCTTTTGAATGTTGGATGCCGTTGGTTTCAATTGGGGCACCTCTGCTTTTTTGATCGGGTAATAGGCAACCTGGAATTTTTCACCATTACGTTTCAGTCCAAGCTCCACTTGGTGCTCGATACTGCCCTGCCAAATACTCCGGGCATACACCTCATCCCCTTCCCTGAGTCCAGCTTCCCAAGCTTTGCTTCCTTCCACTACCCGCTCGATTTTTTTTCGTTCCCCATCAAACTCAAAGCCTAGTTCGTATATGTCGCTCATGGGTTCATAGTCCAGTCGCAATTCCTCAAACAAACCGGCAAGGTCCACTTTTTGGCCTTCGATGATATGTTTGTGGAAGAAGTTTTCAAAGTCACCTTCCCAATATCCATTCATCACCCCAATAAAATAATCGTGCTCCAATTTTTGGTTTTTGGTGAAGGCATCCCTATAAATTTGATGCATCACGTCATCCAGACTTTTTTCCCCATTGGAACTATCTTGGATTTTCTGATCGAGATAAAACGCGAAAACGGCCCCTCTGAAATAAGGCAACTTGGAATAATCCCTATCGTTCCAAAAATTATCGTAATTGATTTCTGAATTCGGGGCCTCCATGACCGATGAAGCATAAAGATCACGAATGGTACGGTTGATCTCTTGGACATAATAATCGCCCTGCAGCCCATTGATCTTGTTCCTTGCAATGTTTTTGAATGCGTAGTACTCCGTGAACCCTTCGCTGAACCAATACTGCTCCTCCTCATTGTCGTTCTTGATGGCATGACCGATCCAGTTGTGCATCAATTCGTGGTTGAAGAGATAGACCAATTGACCAATTTCCGTAAAATCGTTATTGGAAATGGATGTTGCAAAAGAATTGGTAAGTCCCGTACCCTGAAAACTACTTCCCGTCTCTTGTGCGAAGGGCTGCATGGTGACCGTGAAGTATTCCTGTGAATGGTCGTTCCAAAAATTACGCTGGCAGGTCAGGGTTTGTTCCAACACTTGAAACACATCTTCCTCCTTGAAAGGCACCCATTCCCCCCGCGTGGCCAGACTTATTCGATTTCCATGAATGTCGCCCTTCAGGACCTTAAAATCCCCTCCTACAAAAATGGCGCTTCCAAAAAGATCTCTGTCCATATCTTCCAAAAATTGCTCCCGTTCCCCACTGCCAAAACTGTTGTGGATGGTATAATTTTCCGGAAACCCGGTCCAATGCAGGGCAATGTCAATGGTATCGCCCACCGTCTTGGGAACCATAAAGAAACTATGGGAAAACAGGTGGAAATATGTTTTGTCTATAATAGGACGATAGACCCTTCCTGTGGACAGATCCCCATCAAAATCCTGTTTCAGGTGATATTCAAACTCCAGTTGCTTTGCCTCTTTGGGATGCATCAATATGACCCTTCCACTATCCAAATCCTTCTCAATGGCCCCTTCCACGTTAAGCAATTGCATTTGGCCTAGGATATTATACAGGTCTTTTTGCCCCCATGCCTCATTGGGAAAGTCCAACATGGTGACCCCACTGGAATCAGCGGGCATACTCATTCGTACCCTAAGTTGGGGTAAGCTGTCCACAAGAACGGATGTGATTTCATAACGGACATCAGCTTTGGGTCTTTGCTGACAGGATACTATCAAAATGACCAAAAACAGGATAGGGAAGGCTCTTTGCAACATGCGATTTTTGATTGATGGTACTTAAAGACGAAGCAAACCAGCAAATGTGACAGATCAATCCAGAATCTGTTCCAATTGGCCTATATTTTCAACGGGCATGTTTTCATGGACCAAGGTCCATCCCATGGTGTTCGTGAGCACCAAGATCCGGGAAAGCTCGCTCAGCAAACGGTTCTCGGCATTGGAACGCAAAGAAGATGCCTCGATTTTTTTCATCAGCGAAGCGTTCACATTTCGTTTGATGGCATTGTAGTCCCCAGCATTGAAGGGGTTTAGATAATCCGCCGTGACATCGTAGTACTCAAAATCAGGACTGATCTTGATTTCCGGTTCCGGAATCTGGGTGATTTTCAACACTTTGCTTTCCTGGTCCACCTCATATTGGATCTGGGACATATCATAGGCGATGGTCACATCGGCATTCACCACGACCAAAGCTTTTTTATGGGCCGTGATGAGCGGACCGAACAATTCTTTGGAATCCTTATAGTTGTAGACCTCGGCAAAATGCCCTTCGGTAACGATCAACTTGGAAACGTTCTTCAATTCTTGCTGGATGAGCATGGAATTCTCTTCCAAAATGGCCTTCTGTTCACGGTCTTCGGCACAGGATCTATAGATCAAGACCGAGGCCAGCGCAATGACAACTCCGATAAGTATTTTTTTCATTTATTCGAATTTCATGAAAGGATACTTCTCTTGAAGATACGTAATTTTTGCTTGGAGCGATGTCCGGAACTTTTGATGTCCATCTGAATCGGGATTAAAAGGTCGGTGCATCAGCCCTTTTTGGATGCTGTCCACCTCTTCCATGACCGAAAGGCAATTAGGCGATATCCAGGCCGACCGGAACTTGTCCCAAATATAGTCCACGGCCAGTTCGTTGGGGTGCAGCATGTCCTTTCCATAAAAACGATAGTCCCGAAGCTCGTCCATCATGATCTCGTATGCAGGGAAATACGCCAGTTCTCTCGACTGCGCTCGAGATGACAAAATAGAATGAACCGCCGAGATGAGATGCGCCTTGCTTCTCTGGTTTTCCACAAAACCGTCCTTGAGGTGGCGCACTGGCGAAATGGTGAAAATAAACTGGGCTTTCGGGTTCACTTTTTTCACCAATGCCACGCAGTTTTCCAAACTGATCTTTATTTCGTCTGTGGTCAATAATTCTTTTTGAAACTCTTTTTGCGGCACCTTATGGCAGTTGGCCACTATCTTTTTTGAAGCGACATTTCGGTACACCCATGCTGTGCCCAACGTGATGATGATGTGGGAAGCGGTTTCCAGACTTCTTTTGGTTTCCATCAACCTTTGGTTGAGAAGTTTCAGAAACTCGCCAGAATCCCCTGAACACAGCTCGGAATGGGCATCGAAACAATGCCAAATACCGTCTTGCTCAAAAACTTCATCTGCCGAATAGCTTGGCCCATTCACAGCACGCTGCACCAAATTTTCGATGGCCAACGAATGAAACAATATCCCAAAAGGATTCAAGCTGTTCTGAAACTGGAAGTAACTGAACTTTACCCCCATATTCTCCACAAAACAAGACCCCAATAACAGCACTTTGTTCTGATAATCGATGGGATTGTCAGCAGGCTGTATAGGTACTTTGGTCTGTAGATCCATCAGCTAAGATATGCCTTCGCCTTGTCAAGTGCTTCTGGGATACCCTCTGGGTTTTTGCCCCCAGCGGTCGCAAAGAAGGGTTGTCCCCCGCCACCGCCTTGGATGTATTTGCCCAGTTCCCGGACTATGGTCCCTGCATTCAAGCCTTTTGCCGTGGCCAAATCCTTGGAAATGTAGCAGGAAAGCAACGCCTTCCCATCATTCTCAGCGGCAAGCAAAAGGAAGAGGTTGTCCACCTGCCCCCCGATCTCAAAAGACAGGTCCTTGATGCCCGAAGCATCCAAATCTATCTTTTTGGCCAAAAACTGGATATTTCCCACTGTTTCCAATTCGGAAATCAGTTCACTTTTCAATCCTTTGGCCTTGTCCTTCAGCAATTGTTCCACTTGCTTTTTGAGAGCGGTATTTTCTTCCTGCAGCCCTGCCACGGCCTTCACGGGATCTTGGGCATTGTGCAAGAGGTCCTTGATCTCGAACAACATGCGGTTGTTCGTAAAATAGAATTCCTTCACGGCATCCGAGGTGATGGCCTCGATCCTTCGGATTCCGGCTGCAACGGCCCCTTCGGACACTATCTTGAAGTGCCAGATATCCGCTGTGTTCTTTACGTGCGTTCCACCACAAAGTTCCATGGACTGTCCAAAGCGAATGGTACGGACGGTATCGCCATATTTTTCACCAAAAAGGGCCATCGCCCCTTCCTCCATGGCTTTTTGTATGGGAACGTTCCTGTTTTCCTCCAACGGCAAATGACCATCGATACGGGCATTGACAAAGTTTTCCACTTTTCGTAATTCCTCCACGGAAAGCTTGGCAAAGTGTGAAAAGTCGAAACGTAGATATTTCGAATGTACCGCAGAACCTTTTTGCTCCACATGGGTTCCCAAAACCTCACGCAGGGCTTGGTGCAACAAGTGTGTGGCGGTATGGTTGCAGGCCGTTCTCCAACGCTGTTTTTTGTCCACCACCGCTTTGAAGCTGCCGTTCAGGTCCCCAGGAAGCGACTCCGCAAAATGAACGATCTCATTGTTCTCCCGTTTGGTATCCACAATGTAGGTGACATCGCCATTGGGAGCCTCCAAATAACCTTTGTCCCCGACCTGACCGCCACCTTCCGCGTAAAAAGGCGTCAGGTTGAACACCAACTGGTATTGATCTCCTTCTTTTTTGCTGCTGATCTTTCGGTATTTCACCAATTTCACTTGGGCCTCAAGGCTGTCATACCCTATGAATTCCTGCTCGGAATCCTGTTTCAGAACGGTCCAATCGCCTTTTGACACTTCGGATGCCGCCCTGGAACGGTCCTTTTGTTCCTGCAATGCCTTGTTGAAACCGGCCACATCCAATTGATAGCCCTTCTCTTCCAAGATCAACGAAGTAAGGTCGATTGGAAAACCGAAGGTATCGTAAAGTTCAAAGGCTTTTTCGCCACTGATGGTCTTGTCCTTCGAAGATTTGATCACGGAGTCCAACAACACCAATCCCTGCTCCAAAGTGCTCAGGAACGAGCTTTCCTCTTCCTTGATCACGTTCTCGATCAATTGGTATTGCTCCTTCAGTTCAGGGAACGCTTTGCCCATTTGCTCGGCCAACACTTTGACCAACCTATAGATGAACGGTTTGTTGGTATTCAAAAAAGTGAACCCATATCGGATGGCACGGCGCAAGATCCTTCGGATGACATATCCTGCTCCGGTGTTGCTGGGCAATTGTCCATCGGCAATGGAAAAGGCAACGGCCCGCACATGGTCCGCGATCACCCGAATGGCGATATCGGTCTTTTCGTCCTTTCCGTATTTTTTTCCAGTGATGACCTCTATCTCCCGGATCAGCGGGGTGAAGACATCGGTATCGTAATTGGACTGGACACCTTGCAGCACCATGCACAGACGCTCAAAACCCATTCCTGTATCTATATGTTTTGCAGGAAGACTCTCCAAGCTTCCATTGGCCTTTCTGTTGAATTGCATAAAGACCAGGTTCCAGATTTCCACCACTTGCGGATGGTCCTGGTTGACCAAGGAAGCACCCGGCACTTTCTTCTTCTCCTCTGTGGAACGGATGTCCACATGGATCTCGGAACAGGGGCCACAGGGTCCCTGATCGCCCATTTCCCAGAAATTGTCCTTCTTGTTGCCCATGATGATGCGCTCTTCGGGCACAATGGCCTTCCAAAGGTCATAGGCCTCTTGGTCCATGGCCAGTCCATCATCCTCACTACCCTCAAAAACAGACACATAAAGACTGTTCTTGTCTATTTTATAGACTTCGGTGAGCAGTTCCCAAGCCCACTGTATGGCCTCTTTTTTGAAATAATCCCCAAAACTCCAGTTGCCCAGCATCTCGAACATGGTGTGGTGATAGGTATCCTTCCCAACCTCTTCCAAATCGTTGTGCTTGCCGCTTACCCTAAGGCATTTTTGGGTATCGGCCACCCTTGTGTGTTTGGGCTTGGAATTTCCCAAGAAAAACTCCTTGAACTGGTTCATGCCGGCATTGGTGAACATGAGGGTCGGGTCGTCCTTCATCACCATGGGGGCAGAGGGCACAATTTTGTGGCCCTTTTCTTTGAAAAAGTTTAAAAATTGGGTTCTAACTTCTTGGGATGTCATTGAATTCCTAGGGTTTTCTTAAATTTAACACTTGTAGCAAAACAATTTTTATATTTGCTTGTTTTGATAAAAAGAGTGAGCAAAAATAGGATAAAATCCATTCATGTCTAAAGTTAAGTACTATTACGACCCGGATACCCTTTCCTATCGAAAGATCGAGCCGAAAAAATCCAAGAAGTACAGAAACATCTTTCTGTTCGTCCTGGGTTCTGCGCTATTTGGTTTTTTGGGCCTCGTTATCCTACTGAACACCAAATGGGTGAACACGCCCAAGGAACTTTCCCTGGAACGCGAGGTCAGGAACTATGAGCTTCAATTTGAGATCCTTAACAAGAAGATGGAACAAATGGAGCAGGTGCTGGCCAATATAGAAGATCGTGACAACAACATATACCGATTGTATTTTGAGGCCAATCCCATTCCCGAAGAGCAACGAAAGGCTGGTTTCGGGGGAATCAATAGGTACAAATCCCTGGATGGGTTCAACAATTCCGATATCATCATCAATGCGACCAAGCGTTTGGACATCATCCAAAAACAGATGGTGATCCAATCCAAATCCTTGGATGAGATTGCCAAGTTGGCCGAGGAAAAAGAGAAGCTTTTGGCCTCCATCCCCGCCATCCAACCGGTGAGCAATGAAGATTTGACCCGGATGGCCTCGGGCTACGGCTGGCGGTCCGACCCGTTCACCAAGGCACGAAAAATGCACTGGGGAATGGACTTTACCGCTCCAAGAGGTTCTCCCATCTATGCAACGGGCGACGGGAAAGTAACCCGTGCCGACAACCAATCCTCGGGATATGGAAAGCACATCCGGATCGATCATGGATACGGCTACATTACCCTCTATGGACACTTGAGCAAGTACAACGTGACGGTGGGCCAAAAGGTGAGGCGGGGCGACCTTATCGGCTTTGTGGGGAACACAGGTCGTTCAGAAGCACCGCATTTGCACTACGAGGTCTTCAAGGACGGCGAGCGCATCAACCCCATCAACTTCTACTACGGAAGTTTGACGGCAGAAGAGTTTGAGAACATGCTCAAATATGCCAATCAAGAGAACCAATCCTTGGATTAATGCACATAGACCTTCCTGAAAAAAGATATTATGGCATTGGCGAAGTGGCCAAGGCCTTTGGAGTGAACACTTCCCTGATCCGTTTTTGGGAAAAGGAGTTCGATGTGCTACAACCCAAAAAGAATGCCAAGGGCAACCGAAAATTCACTCCGGACGATATCAAAAACCTACAACTGATCTATCACTTGGTGAAGGAACGTGGTTTTACCCTGGAAGGTGCCAAGATCCATCTGAACGAAGAAAAGGAAAAAACACTGTCCAACTTTGATGTCATCCAAAAACTGCAAAAGGTAAGGGCGGAGCTACTAAAGATCAAAGAACAACTATAAACACTAAAACCTAACGAAAATGAAAAAAGGCATCATAGCCATCATCGTACTGATCGTCCTAGCCGTGGTGCTGGTCGGATGGTACGTGAGCACGAACAACAAACTGGTGGACATGAAGGGACAGGCCACCAAGCAATGGGCCAATGTGGAAAGTTCCTATCAACGACGGAGCGACCTCATCGGCAACTTGGTAAAAACCGTCCAAGGTGCGGCCGATTTTGAGCGCGAGACCCTATCGGATGTGATCGAGGCTAGGGCCAAGGCAACCTCCACCACCATTGACGCGAACAACATCACCCCTGAACAGCTTGCGGAATTCCAGCAGGCACAGACCGGGTTGTCCTCCGCGCTGTCCCGACTTTTGGTGACCGTGGAACGCTATCCCGAACTCAAGGCAAACCAAAACTTTTTGGAGTTGCAGTCCCAATTGGAAGGTACCGAGAACAGGATCAATGTGGAACGGAACCGTTTCAACGAACTGGCCGGGGAATACAACATCAAGATCCAACAGATCCCCACCAACATCATTGCCAGCATCGCCAATTTTGACCCCATGGCACTCTTCAGTTCCAATCCTGGATCTGAAAATGCGCCGGACGTGAATTTTGAATTTGAGTGAGCATGTCGCATGTAGAGGAATTTTTGACTGCCGAAGAGGAACAGGAGATCATTGACGCCATTGTTGAGGCAGAAAAGAATACTTCCGGGGAAATCCGTGTGCACATTGAGGCCACCGCCAAAATGGACCATTTTAGCAGGGCGCAACAGGTATTCCATTTTCTGAAGATGGACAACACCAAAGAGGATAACGGCGTACTGATCTACGTTGCCGTGGACGACAAGAAGTTTGTGATCTATGGTGGCAGTGGTATTGACCGTGCCGTACCCAAGGGATTTTGGGAAACCACCAAAGAGGTCATCGCTTCCCATTTTAAAAAAGGAAATTTCAAACAAGGCGTTGTCGAAGGCGTTTTGATGGCAGGCAAAGAACTGGAGGCCCATTTTCCATGGAACCATAACGATACCAATGAACTGAGCGATGCCATATCCAAAGGGTAACCTCTTACTGGCTTTGTTGTGCGTCTCGTTGGCATGGGGGCAATTCACCATACCCAAAAAACCACAAGAGCAGACCAGTGTCTATGATTATGTGAACCTTCTGTCCAATGTCCAGAACAGGGCCTTGGAGCAAAAACTCATCCACTATTCCGACAGTACTTCTACCCAAATCGTTGTGGTCATCATTGCCACTACCGAAGGGGAGGACATTACCTATTTGGGTGCCCAATGGGGGCATCAATGGGGCATTGGCCAAGCGGACAAGGACAATGGTATATTGATTCTTTTGGCCCGGGACGACAGAAGGATCGCCATCAACACCGGATATGGTGTGGAGGGTGCACTCACCGACCTCATGTCCAAACGCATCATTGAGTCCGTAATTATCCCCGAGTTCAAAAAGGGAGATTATTATAGCGGTCTTGACAAGGGTTCCGATGCCATCTTCAAAGTGCTCACAGGCGAGTTTACCGAGGACAGGACCTTTGGCAACAAACGTTTTCCGTTCGAGATCCTTTTCCCCTTTATCATCTTTATTGTGATCATGATCATTCTATGGAGCCGAAAGAACAAGGACGGCGGTGGAAACGGCGGACGCAGGGGCAGTGGCCTCGATATCTGGGACATGATCATCCTGAGCAATATGGGCCGTAGCTCGGGTTCCTCGGGCGGATTTGGAAGTGGGGGCGGATTCAGTGGCGGTGGATTCAGTGGTGGTTTCGGCGGCGGAGGATTTGGCGGAGGCGGTGCCTCAGGTGGATGGTAAACCCCTCTTACGCCAAAACTCCAGCAACCTTTTTCTTATATCCTATTCTGTTAAAATCAAAGCCTCATAAAACGACGCCCTCCCCTACCTTGCTCGGGAGCACCACCACCTCCGAAAGAATCGAACTTGATGGTGAGACTGCCCATGAAATAGCGTTTGAGCACCGTTCCCTGAAAGTCTTGGACAAAATCCTGTCCTGTAGTCCTTCGGGTGTTGATGTTCTGGTTGAGCAGATCGTAGGCCAATACTTTGAGCGTTGCCTTCTTTTTGAACATCTGAAGCCCAAGGCTCATGTTCCAAAAAATGGCATCCTTGTCAAAACCTGCCCCCAAATTGCCATTGTAGCTATAGGTGATGTCATTGCCCCAGACCAGGTTTTGGGGCCAATAGGAGGTCAATTTGAAAGATAGGTTGTGGGTGGTAAAATCGATATCGTCCACATTGTCCAGATTGTACCTCGTGGAATTGATACCAAGGGTATATTCGGGCTCCACCTCTATCATTTCCTTATAATTGAACAAAAGACCCACCCTGGGGTTTATGCCCACGTTCATGGCTTCCAACTTACTGCCATTCGTGAATCCGACCTGTCTATTGATGTTGGTATAGGGATTCACCGTGAACTTCAATGTGTACAGACTGTCCCTTTTAATCTGTTTGGAATAGTTGACCCCGGCCCACATACTGTAATTGCCTCCTACATTCTCATAGGTGGTGGTCCGGATGAAGTCCTCATCCGTTGTAGTTATGGAGACCACTTTATCCTCTTCAAAGTTCATTCCGGAATAGACGAAGAGTCCCGTTCTATCTTTCCAATTATAGTCGTTGTAATTGAGGTAGAGGCTATGGGTGATCTCTGGACCCAGATTGGGGTTACCCACGATAATGTTCAAGGGGTTGCTCACATTGGGCACAGGCTGCAATTGGTTCACCGAGGGCACATTGATCCTTGAATTGTAATTGACGCTCGCCCTTTTGTTATTGTCTATGTTATAATTGAAATAGGAATTGAAGAGTAGATTACTATAGTCCTTGGAAAAAGAGGTGTCCTGGATAAAATCCTCATTGTCAAGTGCTATCTGCTCCATTCTTGCCCTAAGATTGAACCGGAACTTTTTTCCATTTGAACCAAAACCAATTTCGGGAACATGCTTCCTCGCATTGAAGTCAAAGTCTGAGCTAAGGGTGGAATTGTAAACGTATTCTCCGGTTCCTTCATCAAAATCGGAAACGGAACGCTCGTTCTTCTGCTCGTTGTTGTTGTAGCTGTAGCGAAAGTCCAGATAGAGGTCCTTGTTCAGCGGTTGGCGGAACGAGGCCCCAAGTTCGTAGGAATCGTTGGCATTGTCAATCGTGGTCCTTTGGTCCAAAAGCTGTTGGCTGGGGTCGTCGCCAAAAATGTTCCGTTCAGAGTTCAAAAAAGATTCCGAGTCGTTCACCCGGTTGTTGTTCTCAAAATACACCCGGACATACTTCCCAAGAGTGTCCAACTTCTTCATTACTTCCAACCTATTGCTGAAATTCCGCTGGAACCCGTCCGAAGTCTGCAAGGACATATTGTCGTTGATGACATTTCCCTCCTCATCCGTGGAAATGGTGTTTTCCGAGTTGGTCGAGTTGGTATTGTTCACACTGAAACTGGGCTGTATGGTCACCCTCGTGGTCTTGTCCACATCAAATTCCAGGTTTGCCGCTGCTTGATTGGAAATGGTGGTGCCCACAAAATTGGATTCGGTATCGGTAAAATAACTCCCATCCGGCAAAATGTTTTCCCGCGCCGTCTTTTCATCGTTATAGGAATCGCTGAAGGCATAGAAATAGTTGCCGTCCATGCGGTATTTGTCCTTTTTTTGGTCCGCATAACTGGTCCCGATGGTGGACGAGGTGGTGATCCCCTCCCCAAAACCAAAGGACATGTTTCCTATGGAAAAGCCACCATTTCTGTTGAAACCGATGCCGCCTCCCCTAGAATTTCCGACCATTTCATAGATCTCATCAAAGGAAAAACCAGGGTTGTTGATGTTGTTACTGCTCCCCAGAACACTGATCCGTTGTGTATCGTTGAAATAATTCACAAGTCCATTGGCCTGATAGCGATCGTCCGTGCCATATCCGCCGGAAATACGCCCCATATACCCCTTTTTCTTGTCCTCCTTGAGCACCAGGTTGATGGTCTTGTTCTCCCCATCGCCCTCCTCTCCAATGAACTCCTGTTCTTTCGTCTTGCTATTGGATATCTGGATCTTGCTGATCACATCCTTGGAAAGACTTTTGGTGGCCACTTTGGGGTCTGTGCTGAAAAACACCTGCCCGTTCACCAAAACTTTGTTCACCTCTTTTCCATTGACGGTAATCGTACCGTCGCTGGCCACCTCTACACCGGGTAGTTTTTTCAGCACATCCTCGACAGTGGCATCGGGTCGGGTCTTGAAGGAATCGGCATTGAACTCGAGCGTATCCTGCCGTATGGTGATGGGCACACGCTCCCCTATCAGGTCCACCCCTTCCAGTTCCTGGGCCTGTTCTTCCAAAGCAATGTTCTCGAGTTCCATACTTGGTTTCAGGTCCACTTCCAATGATTTCGACTTATATCCATTATAGGAAATTCCCAATCTGGCCTTCTTGTAGGACGTTCGCCCTTCCAATGTAAAATTTCCATCCGAATTGGTGATGGTGTAACTTATCAGGACACTGTCCTTGACGGTCTCTGCATAAATGGTTGCCGCTTCAAGGGGATTTCCATTAGTGGCATCAACGATTTTTCCCTTGATCAGGAAGTCCTGACCGTAAGTTGACGTAAAAGAAAAAAAGAGGGAAACAAAAGCGAGATAGGTAAAGATTCTTCTCAATGGGCTGTTTGTTTTTTTGGTTCATATCGGTTTGGACTCCAAAATATCAGTTTGGTAAATTAGGTAGGGCCGATTTAACGAAACTTTGAGATAAATTTGTGGATAAATGCCTCAAATCTTAATTATTTCACAACAAAAGGCCATAGGTTTCTGCCACACATCAATTCAAAACAACCATCCGTAAACTTAGCGGGGCATCTTGTCCAATTTTAGCTATCTTGGTGGGGCAAAATCAAGTGTAATCAATTCCAAGCTTTACCATGTCCCAATATTTTAGAATCTTTTCTGTTTTCTTGCTGATTTTGGCCGTCTCCTGCAAAAAAAAGGGAGCTTCCAGTGAAACCGACAACCTTTTCAAATTCAAGGACTACATCAGTTACCACACCCAAGGCAACCAAAGTATTTCCTCTCCCATCCAAATTGCCCTGGCACAACAGTTGGAGCAGTTTGAACTGACCCAGGAACTTCCAAAGGAATATCTAAAGATCTCGCCGAACGTCGAGGGTAAACTGGTCATCGAAAATGGCAGGGAAATCATCTTCCAACCCTCCGAATACCTGAAGCCCAACACCGAGTATGTGGTGACACTGGCCCTGAACAAACTTTTTGAGGATATTGAAAGTGAATTCAAAAAATACACCTTTAGCTTTAAGACCATTGCCCCAAACTTCAAGATCAACCTGGGCAACCTGCAATCGTACAGCAAGGACTGGCAATATCTGACGGGAACTCTGGATGCATCCGACATTTTGGAAGGGTCCAAAGTGGGCAGCATCCTTTCCGTGAAGCAGGGAGATAAAAAAGTCGCTGTAAAATGGGACAATGCCTCTGAGAATGCACAATATTTCAGTTTCAAGATCGACAGTATCTCCAGAAAAACGGAGGATAGTGAACTGACCATCAGTTGGACAGGCAAGGCATTGGGCATCGATAATGAGGGTTCCGAAAACTATACCATCCCCGGCCTGAACAAATTTGTGGTGGTCGATGCCAAGACCTCATCGTCCCCCAACGCGGTACTGACCCTGAATTTCTCCGAACCTCTCAAAAAAAATCAGAACCTGAACGGTCTGGTGACCATTGAAAACGCCGAGAGCCTTCGTTATGAAATTGATGGCAATGTGTTGCGGGTCTATCCTTCCAACCGTATTTTGGGCGAGGTGCGTGTGAATGCCTTTGAGGGCATCAAAAGTGAATATGGGTTTACCCTCAAGAACACTTTTTCCGAACTGGTCTCCTTTGAACAGTTGAAACCCGCCGTCCGTCTTATTTCCAAAGGAACCATTTTGCCCAACGCCGCCTCCACGCCCATCTATTTCGAGACCGTGAACCTATCCGCCGTGGAAGTGCGTGTCATCCAGGTCTTTGAGAACAACATGCTCCAATACCTCCAAAATTATAATCTTACCCAAGACTACGATCCCGATATGAGACCTGTGGGACGAAGAGTGGCCTACAAGGTCATTTCGTTGACCGAAAACGGCAACGAAAATTCCAGCTATTGGAAGGCCCACGCCTTGGACCTATCCAATTTGATCAAAGTCCACCCTGGATCTCTGTACCGCGTGGAATTCAGTTTCAAAAAAGAGCATACTACCTATGCCTGTGATGAACCTGAAACCACCGAAGAAGTCGATACCGACTATGCCTCTCAAGATATGGACGATGAATCCTTGGAAGAACGTTATTGGGACAACGAGGTCTATTACTGGAGAAACTACGATTACAATTGGGAGGAACGTGACAATCCATGCCACAGGGCCTACTACAATTACGAGCGGATTGCGGCCACCAACCTTTTGGGCAGTGACCTTGGTCTTATCGTAAAAAAAGGAAAAAACCAATCCTACCATTTTGCGGCCACCAACCTATTGACCACCAAACCGGAGGCCAATACGAAGATCAAACTGTATAATTTCCAACAGCAATTGTTGGGCGAGGTCACTACGGACGAATCCGGGCTCACTATTTATGACGGGGAAAAGAACGTAGCGTTTGCCGTCGCCGAAAAGAACAACAATTTTGCCTATGCCAAATTGGCCGACGGGAATGCTCTGTCCCTCAGCACCTTCGATGTTTCTGGGGAAGAATTGCAACGTGGTCTGCAAGGGTTCATCTATACCGAAAGAGGTGTCCACCGTCCCGGCGACGTGATCCATCTCACCTTTGCATTGGATGACAAGGCCAATCCCCTGCCCAAAGGACATCCAGTTACCCTGGAGGTAAGTGATGCCCGTGGCAAACTCGTCCAACGCAATGTGTTGACCGAGGGAACCATTCCCGTTTCCGAGGGATTGTTTGCCAAAAAAGAGGAAAACTTCTATTATTTTCCCATTCCCACCCAAGCCGAGGCCCCAACTGGAAATTGGTCTGCCAAAATTATTGTGGGCGGTGCACAGTTCAACACAACATTGAAAGTGGCCACCGTAAAGCCCAATCGCTTGAAGGTGAATTTTTCCTTTGACAACGAGGTACTGAAGGCCAACACCAACAACAGTGGCAAGGCCATCGTGCAATGGTTGCACGGAGCTCCGGCCCGTAACCTGAAAATCGACATCAATGCCACCTTGAACCAAGCATACAGTCCGTTCCCAAAGTTCAAGGACTATGTGTTCCAAGACCCAACACGCGATTTCAACGAAACCGAGCTCCAATGGGTCTCTTCCAAACTGGATGCAAATGGAGAGTTGGCCATCAACGAAAAAATCAATGTGAACGGCAATGCTCCCGGCATGTTGCAAGCCACTTTCACCACCAAGGTATTTGAAGGCGGGGGGGATTTTTCCATCGACGTCTTCAACAAAAATGTGGCCCCTTACTCCCATTTTGTGGGATTGCGTTCACCGGAAGCCAAACAATACGGTTCATTCCTCACGGATGAGAACAACACCTTTGGTGTGGTCTCCGTGGACGACCAAGGCAGGCCATCCGGAAACCGAAAATTAAAAGTACAGGTATTCAAAATTGAATGGCGCTGGTGGTGGAACCGGGGGTACGACAATCTTTCCCGATATGAGAATGCCACCGTACACCGTCCCTTCAAGGAAATGACAGTGACCACCGGATCGGATGGCAAGGGCAGCTTCAACCTGAATGTGCTCGATGATGATGGTGGACGCTTCCTTATTCGTGTAATCGATGATGCTGGACATGCCACAGGACGCACAGCCTATTTCTACCGCAATTGGTGGAGAAGACCTTCCGGCGATTCCGAAAGTTCCAAGATCTTGGTATTCTCTGCGGATAAAGAAAATTACAAATTGGGTGAACAGGCCATAATCACCTTCCCTTCGGACAGGGGCGGAAGGGCCTTGATCAGTATCGAAAATGGTACCGAAGTACTATCCCAGCAATGGGTGGAAACTTCGGCCAAGGAAACCAAGGCCAGTATTCCCATCACTGCGGAAATGGCACCAAACGCCTATATCAACATCTCGTTGCTGCAACCACATGGACAAGTGGCCAACGATATGCCCATCCGTCTGTATGGTGTCGTGCCCTTATTGGTAGAGAATCCTGCTACCTTGTTGGAGCCACAAATCTCCATGCCCGAAGTGCTGGAACCCGAGACATCGTACAAAGTGACCGTTTCAGAGGCCAACAAAAAGCCCATGACCTATTCTTTGGCTGTTGTGGATGATGGTCTTTTGGATTTGACCCGTTTTAAAACCCCTGACATCCATGCTTCTTTTTACGCAAGACAGGCTTTGGGCGTAAAGACCTTCGATATTTTTGATGATGTGATGGGTGCCTACTCCGTGAGTGTGGACAACATCTACGCCATCGGTGGCGGCGGCATTGGGGAAGGAGCGAAAAACCGTAAGGCACAACGCTTCAAACCCGTGGTCACTTATTTGGGTCCATTCATCCTGAAAGCTGGCGAAAAGGCATCGCATACCATCGAAATGCCCAATTATGTGGGCTCGGTACGCACCATGGTCGTGGCCGGCAATAAAAACAGTGCTTACGGAAATGCCGAAAAAACCACCCCCGTTCGCAAACCTTTGATGGTACTGACCTCCATCCCCAGAAAATTGTCCCCAGGAGAAACCGTGACCATTCCGGTTACCGTTTTCGCCATGGAAGCCAAAGTGAAAAACGTAAAGGTCTCCATCGATGCGGGCAAAGCTTTGGAACCCATCGGGGAAACAACGAAGAACATTACGTTCAATTCCGTTGGGGAACAAATCGTGAACTTTGATTTCAAAGTAAAACCTGCTTCCGCCTTCCAGACCATTACCGTATCGGCCAGTGGCGCCGGAGAAAGTGCGAGCAGCAAAACGGAGATCGATGTGGAAAATCCCAATCCCATCACCACCAAAAGCGAACTCTACACCATCGATGCCAATGGCAGTATGACAATTCCTTTTGAAACCTTTGGCACATCGGGCACCAATGAGGCCTTTATCGAATTTTCGACTTTGCCCCCAATGGATTTCAGTAAGCGGATGGATTACCTGTTGAGATATCCCCATGGTTGTGTGGAACAGACCACTTCGGCAGCTTTCCCACAATTGTTCTTGGCCGATGTGCTCGACATCACTTTTGAACGAAAAAAGGATATCGAGAAAAATGTAAAGGCGGCCATCAAAAAATTGGGCGATTTCCAAACCCCCGAAGGTGGGCTCAGCTATTGGCCCGGTTACGGAAATGCCGATGATTGGGGCACTTCGTATGCAGGGCATTTTATGCTGGAGGCCAAACAGCAGGGCTATCAATTGCCACTGACCTTCTTGTCCAACTGGTTGAAATACCAAAAAATGGCCGCCCGTCAATGGAGCAACCAAAGTTCGGGTTACAATGATGATGTTTCCCAGGCCTATCGTCTCTACACCTTGGCCTTGGCACAGCAGCCCGAGTTGGCCGCCATGAACCGTCTTCGCGAAACCAAGAATTTGAGCAATGAGGCCAAATGGCGTTTGGCAGCTGCTTATGCACTGGCCGGAAAGAAAGAAGTGGCCCAAGAGATTGCCCAAAAGGCCAACATCAACTTTACGCCCAACAACTATGATTACCGAACCTATGGTTCCGTTTTCCGAAATAGGGCCATGGCGTTGGAAACGATGGTGATTTTGGGGGATTCCAAGCAGCGAGACCTTTCGGTTTCCCTAGCAAAAGATCTATCTTCCCAAAGTTGGTACAGTACCCAAGAAACCGCATTTGCCTTATTGTCCCTTTCCAAAATGGTGATGAAAAATGGCGGTAAATCCATCGACATTGCCTACACCAATAACGGAAAAGAGGTGGTGGTCAAAACCGATAGGGCCATTGCGCAACGGGGACTTGTCATCACCTCCTTCAAAAATGAAATACAGGTGACCAACAAACAGGGTAACACCGTTTATGCCACTTTGACCCAGACCGGGAAATTACCTGTGGGTGAAGAGCTGGCCCAACAGCAGAACCTTAACCTTAATGTGGCCTACAAAGATGCCTTGGGCGATGCCTTGGATGTTTCTGAACTGCGACAAGGAACGGAATTCCAAGCTGTGGTGACTGTATTCAACAATTCCAATGACTATATCGAGAATGTGGCATTGACCCATATTGTCCCCAGTGGGTGGGAAATCGTGGACACCTCTTATGCAGGCGACGCTGATTCCAATGCTGCCAAAGCGGATTATGTGGATACCCGTGACGACCGCACCCATTTGTATTTTGATTTGGGAGCAAAAAAGTCGACCACCTTTACCATCAAACTAAATGCTTCCTTCCTTGGTGAGTATTATTTGCCCGGGGCACAAGTGGAGGCCATGTACGATAACAACTACCAAGCTAGAAACAAGGGCAATTGGATCAAAGTGGTGCAGTGATGCGTATGGGATGAACGAGTTTTGGGAACGATCGAAGAAGTTTTTTTACCGACATAAGATCAAGTTGGCCATTTTCATGGCCTTCTTGGTTTTGTGGTTGTTCTGTCTGCCCAAAAATCTTTTTGAAGACCCCACTTCAACAGTGGTGAACAGTTCCAATGGCACCTTGATCGGGGCACGGATTGCGGATGACGGTCAATGGCGATTCCCAGAAATGGACTCGGTTCCCAAACGTTTTGAGGAATGTGTCCTGATGTTCGAGGATGAATATTTTTACCAACATCCCGGTTTCAACCCCATCTCCATCATCAAAGCTATCGGCCATAACCTGACCAAAAAATCCCGAAGAGGTGGTAGCACCATCACCCAACAGGTCATCCGATTGAGTCGAAAGAACAAGTCACGGACCTATGCAGAAAAAGTGGTGGAAATCTTTATGGCCACCCGATTGGAATTGAAACATTCCAAAAAGGAAATTTTGCGCTTCTACGCCTCCCATACCCCTTACGGCGGAAATGTAGTGGGATTGGAAACTGCCGCTTGGCGTTATTTTGGTATTCCTGCACACGAGCTGAGCTGGGGACAAGCTGCATCCTTGGCCGTATTGCCCAATGCCCCGTCCCTCATTTTCCCAGGAAAAAATGAGCAATTGTTATTGGAAAAACGAAATTCGTTATTGAAAAAATTGAAGAACAAAGGGCGCATTGATGCCACCACCTATGATCTGGCCATTGCAGAACCCTTGCCCCAAAAACCGGTCCCTTTGCCCGATGTGGCACCCCATCTTACGGAACGCATCCGAAACGAACATGCAGGGGAACGCATCACCACTTCCATTGACAGGCCCTTACAGCAACGACTGAACCTTTTGGCCGAAAGACATTATCGCCAGTTGAAGAGCAATGAAATCCACAATCTGGCCATTTTGGTGCTCGATGTGGAAACGCGTAACGTATTGGGTTATGTGGGCAACTCACCTTCGGGAGAAGAGCATGCCAATTACGTGGACATCATCACCAAAAACCGAAGTACAGGAAGTACCTTAAAACCATTTTTGTTTGCTGCCCTGCTGGATGAAGGCCAGTTGCTGCCCCGTAGCTTGGTGGAAGATGTCCCGACTGTAATCAACGGGTACCAGCCACAAAATTTTGACAAAAAATATATGGGTGCCGTACCAGCCAGTAGGGCACTTTCCCGCTCCTTGAATGTGCCCGCAGTGCGATTGTTACGGGAATATGGTCTTCAAAAATTTTACAACAAGCTTCGCAAAATGAATATGAAATCGCTGAACAGGCCTTCTTCCCATTATGGCCTTTCCTTGATATTGGGTGGTGCTGAAAGTTCCCTTTGGGAAGTCACGGAATCCTATGCCTCGCTTGCCTCCAGCTTGAACCACTTTACCGCTCATTCCAGCACCTATCGCACCAACGAGTTTATGGAAGCCAGCTATTTGGTCGAAGAAGAAATCGATTTTGGAAAACAGCAGTTCGACCCTCCCATTTTTGGGGCCGGGGCCATTTATGCCACATTTCAGGCCATGTATGAGGTGAACCGCCCCGAAGGAGACGAAAACTGGCATTTTTTTGATTCCTCCCAGCCCATTGCCTGGAAAACAGGTACCAGTTTTGGGTTCAAAGATGCCTGGGCCGTTGGAGTGACACCAAAATATGCCATTGGAGTATGGGCCGGCAATGCTGATGGCGAGGGAAGACCTGGACTGACCGGAATCACCGCAGCCGCCCCCTTGTTGTTCGATGTGTTGGATGCCCTTCCACACAGTGGGTGGTTCCAAGAACCTTTTGACGACCTTGTGGAAGTAGATATTTGTGCCCAAAGTGGTTTTCGGGCCTCTGTTTTTTGCGATGATGTCAAAAAAGAATATGTTCCCACCCATGGCACCCGAAGTGGGCCATGCCCTTTCCACCAGCAATTGTTTTTGGACGCTTCGGAAACGTACCGGGTCAACTCGAAATGTTATCCTTTGGAAAACATGGTGGCTAAAAACTGGTTTGTGCTCCCACCTACCATTGAGTATTATTATGCCTTGGCCAATCCAAATTACAAAGAGATGCCGCCTTTTTTGGAAAATTGTTCAGCCCTTGAAAATCAATTGATGGAATTCATTTATCCAAAAGCGAATGAAGCTATATTGTTACCAAAAGACCTAGGAATCAAATCCCAAGACATCGTTCTAAAGTTGGCCCATCAACAGAACAATGCGATTGTCTATTGGTATCTGGATGACACCTACATTGGGAAAACGGAAAACTTCCATGAACTGCTCTTGGACATAGAGCCCGGGGAGTATGTCCTTACCGCGGTGGACAATTCGGGCAACCGTATCCAACAAGAAGTGCAAGTCCGAAGGGCTTCGGAAGATTGAATGTTTACTGGACCTTATTTTTTCCCATCCAGGAATCCAAGATTGCTTTTTGGGAAGCGTTGGGATTGTTGACAGGAACAAGCGAATACACGTCCATCACTTTTTCGGTCGATTCGCCATCCCTGCCCCTGATTGTTCTGGTTTCCTGCTTTTTCTCCAGTTCAAGGCCAGCATAACCCAAATATGTATCATAATCCAAGGGGTTTGGGGTATATACATATTGAAACAATTCTGTCAAGGGCGTTCCCGCAATAAATGTACAGGCATTTCGGAACTCGGCATCTGTAAAGCCCCTTCCCTTTTTGAGGTAGTATTCATGGTACATATGGCGCATGACGTCATCCAGGGATTTTTCATTGTTAGTGGCCTGTCGGATTCCAAAGTCCATTAAAAGACCGACGATGGGCCCTTTGACATAGTATGAAATACTCTTGTTGGGATCTTTGCCGCTCGTCCCAAAAGGACCTTCATGCCAAGTTTCAAAACTGGATTCGATCAGTGATTGAAAATCTTTTCCAGGATTGTTCTCAAATTGGGTTATCCCTGCCGCAATCTCTTGAAGAAAGTCCGCTTCAGAGTAGATACCGGCCCTCCGCACCATTATCCCGGCATAATAAGAGGTAAGACCTTCACTGATCCACAATTGGGTGGTCTTGCTTCCATTCTGGTAATCAAATGGTCCAAGTTCAAAAGGCCTGATCCGTTTTACATTGTAATGGTGAAAATATTCATGGGACAAAAAGTTGACCATTCGTTGGTAGGCCTGTGGCGAACCCATCTGTCCCCCATCAAAGCTAACGGTGGAACTGTTCAAGTGTTCTATCCCGCCCCTGCCCGGACCTATTCCGATGAAGGTATATTCCTCATAAGGTATATGGCCGATAATGCCTGAAGCAACCTCAATCACGGACTTCAGATCATCCATCAACTTCTTTTCATCAAACTCCCCCGCGTTGTATCCCCAAAACCGATGGTTGGTGCCGCCGACTTGAAAATCTGGCAGTTTCTTCAGATTGCCCATCAAAAGCGGGGAATCCAAAAAGTCATCAAAATGATTCGACCTAAAAACAGCCTTTTGGGCATTTTCTTCCACAAGTTCGAGCCCTGTGACCACATCGGTCCATCCATTCGACTTTTCGACCGTAACGGTTATGGGCATCTTCAAATGACCCTCTGCATATAAAAACGAGTTGACCGGTATGATGTAGGCCCTATCTTCATCCACATAGCTGTTTGCCACAAAAGTCCGGTCCGTGTACATATCATATTCCAACTGGACCGCTTTTCCTTTGACCCCTGTCAACACCCATGTCGCTGGCCGCGACTCGTCAAAGGACTGTCCTGAAAGCACTTTGAAATTTTTCAACCCCTTGTAATAATCCATCATCTGATAGTAGCCGGGCATCCAGTTTGGCAGGTGCAACGTGATTGTATCCGTTGGCCAATTCAGGATCCTGGTGGCCACATGGTAGGTGTGTGACCCTGGATCTGGCACCGAAACGGCAAACTCAAATCTTGGAACTTCGTTTTTCTGGGCCGAAAGCGATAACGACACTAAAAAAGGTAATAGAACCAGAAATTTCTTCAGATTGAGGTTTTTCATAAAATGGTTATTTGGTTTGGTTCGATTCTATGGGTTTCCCGACCTATTTTTTCCGCATAAAAATGGTAATCGGAACCCCGGTAAAATCAAAGTGTTCACGCAACTTGTTCTCCAAGAACCGCTTATACGGGTCGCGCACGTACTGCGGTAAATTACAGAAGAACGCAAACTGCGGATAAGGCGTTGGCAGTTGGGTACAGAACTTGATCTTCACATATTTGCCCTTGTAGGCCGGTGGCGGGGTGTTCTCGATAATGGGCAACATGATATCGTTCAATTTTCGGGTCACGACCTTCTTTGAACGGTTTTTGTACACATCCACAGCCGTTTCAATGGCCTTGTAGATACGTTGTTTGGTCATCACCGATATGAAAAGGATGGGAACATCCTCAAATGGGGAAATGGCCTCTTTGATCATGGCCGTGTATTCCTTCACGGAGTTGGTATCCTTTTCCACCAAGTCCCATTTGTTCACCAAGATCACAATGCCCTTGTTGTTGCGTTGGGCCAACCAAAAGATGTTCTCCACCTGTCCGTCAAAACCTCTGGTGGCATCCAACATCAAGATACAAACATCGCAATGCTCAATGGCCCGGATGGAGCGCATCACGGAGTAAAACTCCAGATCTTCCTTCACCTTGGACTTTCTGCGGATACCCGCAGTGTCCACTAGGTTGAACTCAAAACCGAACTGGTTGTACCGCGTGTCGATACTGTCCCTGGTGGTCCCGGCAATATCGGTAACGATGTATCTGTCCTCCCCGATCAACGCATTGATAAAGGATGATTTTCCTGCATTCGGGCGACCCACCACTGCAAAACGGGGCAGTTCGCTTTCTTCCTCCTTCACATCTGGGAGCACTTCCACCAAGGCATCCAACAATTCCCCTGTTCCACTGCCATTGATGCTGGACAGGTTGTAATATTCGCCCAATCCCAAGGCATAGAATTCCACGGCATCGGCCATACGCTGGGCATTGTCCACTTTGTTCACGGCGAGGAAAACAGGCTTGTTGACTTTTCGCAACAGTTTGGCCACATCTTCATCCATGCCCGTGACGCCAGATTCCACATCTACCATAAAAATGATGGCATCGGCCTCGCCAATGGCCAGCTCCACTTGTTTGTCGATTTCCTTTTCAAAAATATCGTCACTGCCCAATACGTATCCTCCCGTATCGATTAACGAAAATTCCTTGCCGTTCCAATCACTTTTTCCATAATGACGGTCACGGGTAACGCCGCTCACGGCATCCACGATCGCCTCACGACGACGGATCAATCGGTTAAAAAAAGTGGACTTGCCCACATTGGGCCTCCCTACGATAGCTACGATAGCTCCCATCTGCATTAAATTTTGGCAAAAGTACCATTTATTATGAAGAAAAAATGATACCTTTTTTTATCATTTTCAAACTGTTATGAGCGACCTGACCAATGAGATCGTTTTAAGGCCCCGATTCCATGTGGCATTAAGGACCGATATGGAAACGTTGAAGCACGCCTACGACTCCCACAAAAAGGATGGTTTTTTGATCAGCAGGCTCGATGAACACATCTTTATCAAGTTCCGGAAGGCGGAGACCAACTTCTGGACTCCTCAATTGCACCTCGAACTTTCTTCCCACGAACAGGGCGTGACCAACATCCGCGGGGTATTTGGTCCCAACCCGACACTTTGGACGTTTTTTATGTTCCTCCATTTTGGGGTGGGCACGCTATTTATCATTTTGGGCATTTTTGCCTACTCCAACCATTCCTTGGGCAAGGACATTACCTTTTTGGTGATGGGCATGGTCTTTTTGGTTGTGATCTGGTTTGCCCTTTATGCCTTTGGACGATTGGGAAAGTCAAAGGGTGAGGGACAAATGGACCAGTTGAAATCCTTGTTCAGGGAAACCATAGCCGGTTTTCAAAAAGTCTGAAGCATATTATCCGTTATAGCCGAACCGCCGCAGCTGCTGGGCATTACTGCGCCAATTCTTGTTGACCTTAACATACAGTTCGATGTGCACTTGTTTGTCAAAGAATTTCTCAAGGTCCTTCCGGGCCTCGACCCCGACCCTTTTTAGGGCACTCCCCTTATGGCCGATAATGATTCCTTTTTGCGTATCTCGCTCTACCATGATCACGGAGCGTATCCGGATGATGTCCTCATCTTCCAGAAATTCCTCGGTCTCCACTTCCACGGAATAGGGGATTTCCTTTTTATAGTGCAACAAGATCTTTTCGCGGATGGTCTCGTTCACAAAAAATCGCTCGGGCTTGTCCGTCAATTGATCCTTGGGGTAATAGGGAGGTGCCTCGGGCAAAAGTTCCAAAATACGATCGAACACTTCCTTTACATTAAAGTTTTCCAGAGCGGATATGGGATGGATCTCGGCATTGGGCAGAAGGTCCTTCCAATGTTGCACCTGCTCTTCCAACACGTGTTGGTCCGAGGTGTCAATTTTGTTGAGCAGCAACAGTACCGGGATCTGACTGTGTTCTATTTTTTTGAAAAAAGTTTCGTCTTTTAGGGCTTTCTCCCCGATTTCGACCATATAGAGGAGCACATCGGCATCCTCAAAAGCGGATTTCACAAAATCCATCATGGAGGTCTGGAGTTCGTAGGCCGGCTTTATGATCCCCGGGGTGTCGGAAAGAATCATTTGGAAGTCGTCCCCATTGACGATTCCCAAGATCCGGTGGCGGGTGGTCTGTGCCTTGGAAGTGATAATGGACAGTTTTTCGCCCACAAAAGCGTTCATCAACGTGGATTTCCCCACATTGGGGTTGCCTATAATATTTACAAAACCTGCCTTATGTGCCACTTTCCTTCTTTTTTATAAAATACTGCTTGGATGCTGCATTCACTTTGGGTGCAAGGTACAACACTGCGATCATATTGGGTATCACCATAAGCGCATAAGATAGATCGATAAGGTTTTTTACCAGATCCAAAGAGGCCACCGTGGCAAAAACGACCATCACCACAAAGAATACATTGTACCACTTTCCAATTTTTGGGGTGGTGAGAAACGAAAGGCATTTTACCCCATAATAGGAATAGGTGAACAGGGTGGAAAGTGCAAATGCCGTGACAATGACCATCAAAAGGATGTCCCCAAACCCATAGAGGGTCTTTTCAAAAGCGGACATGGTCATGGTGATGCCACTACCATCCTCCAGATAGGCCCCACTCAAAATGATGACCACCGCGGTGAACGTACAGACCATGATGGTATCGATGAAAGGGCCCAGCATGGCCACCAATCCTTCCTTTGTGGGCTCATCGTTTCGCGACTGCCCGTGGTACATGGGCGCACTGCCCAGACCCGCCTCATTGGAGAACATGGCACGGCGCACACCAACGATCACCAGACCCCAAAAGCCCCCGGTGACGATAGTATCGAAATTCCAGGCTTCCACAAAGATCATTTTGAGGGCAGGAAGCACTTGTCCTGCATTGTTGGCCATCACAAAAATGACCGCTATGAGGTATACCCCTACCATGAAAGGAACAATGGCCGAAGCCACTTTTGCAATTTTGGAAAGCCCTCCGAAGATGACAATGGAGGTAATAATGGCCAAAAGAAAACCAATTCCCAGTTTCCAGTTGAACTCACTGGCCACCAAAAGGGTTTCCTGTGGTTTCACCACGCCCATAAAGGCCTCCGTAAACTGATTGGCGGTAAATACCCCCAAAAATCCGAAGAGTCCACAAATACTGAAAAAAACGGCCATGGGACGCGCCCATTTGCCCATGCCCCTGGTAATGTAGAACATGGGGCCGCCCTGCAATTTTCCATCGCTATCGGTATCCCGGAACATGATGGCCAAGCTCCCCGAATAAAATTTGATGCCCATGCCCAAAAGGGCCGTCATCCAGATCCAAAAAACGACCCCTGGCCCTCCATCATGGATGGCAATGGCCACACCCGATATGTTTCCCAGACCCACTGTGGCCGCCACTGCTGCCGACAATGCCTGGAACGAACTCACATCCCCTTTGGCATTTTTGTCATCGTATTTGCCAGAAACCACGGCTATGGCATGGCCAAAATAGCGGTAGGGCACAAACTTTGAATAAAAAACCAAGAAGAGTCCCCCGCCAATGAGCAGGATGAACATGGGCCATTCCGTGTAGGGTAAAACCCAAGACAGAAAATCGTTGATTGCTTTCATAAGGTCAAAAAACCGAATTTATGGATTTTAGTCTGGAAAGACCCATTTGAACAAGGAATATTGACTTTGATTTGGAAATGATCTAAAAAGGGTTGTATATTTGCCGTCCATATCGCGGGATAGAGCAGTAGGTAGCTCGTCGGGCTCATAACCCGAAGGTCACTGGTTCGAGTCCAGTTCCCGCTACTAAAAAGCCATCAACTTGAGTTGATGGCTTTTTTTATGTGCAAATTAATATGGATGGAATGTGTTCGTATTAGGCTTTACCAATACTATCACTTAGCCTCATTAATCCGAGTGTCATATGTTTTGCTCCTCAGCAAAGCGGTTTTCACGGCCTGTCCACAATCCAATATCCCTCCAGTCCCGGAAAGCATGTTCAATGGTACTTTTCGGTTTCCACCAGGTTGATACATTTCATGCCCCACAGTTCTTACACTTCCCAATATGATGTCCTTGAGTTCTTGTGACGATAAATGTGGGAAATGGGATTTCAAAAGGGCAGCAAGGCCAGTTACCATGGGAGCGGCCATGCTGGTCCCGCTGAAATATGCATAGGAATCATTGGGGGTCGTTGAATAAATCTGTGCGCCGGGTGCCACCAAATCCACTTGCTCCTTCCCGTAATTTGAAAAATTGGCGACAAAGCCTTCGTCAAAATGATGGGTTGTGGCACCTACCTCAATCCAGTTTTTGGCTTCTTTAGATCCAAAAAGAGTCCCTTTTTCAAAATATTTATTGGGAAAATTATTCTTCCCATTGAGTTTCCTTGCCGAATTTCCAGCCGCATGGATGATAAGGACATCTTTTCTGTGCGCATACCTCACCGCTTCATCCACCCATTCTTTTTTCCAGCTATAATCCTTTCCAAAACTCAAATTGATGATATCTGCCCCATTGTTCACCGCATATCTAATGGCGTTGTCAATATCCTTGTCCCTTTCATCCCCATCGGGAACCGCCCTAATGATCATCAATTCCACATGCTCCGCAATCCCATCCATCCCCAGGCCATTGCCCCTAATGGCTCCGATGATGCCGGCAACATGTGTCCCGTGGGATGGATCTGGCCCCTTTACATCATTGTTGCCATAGGACCTTTGCTCTTTATTGGCGATATTGTCCCCTACAATGTGACGCGAATCATAATATGGATTGTAGTAATAGTCCAAAGCCTTGGAATAGAACGCATACGCTTCTTTGATCTGGGATTCAACAAAATCAACATCTTTTCCCTCTTTTTTGGCATTGAGCAACAGTTTTCCCACACTGGACAAACTTCCCATTTGTCCAATGACCTGCTCCAAGCTCTGCGCTGAGGCATCTACTTTGGATTTGATGGACTCAATATCTGACAGGTATTCTCCATAAAGGTCTTTTTTCTCCTCAGCTTCCTTTTTATGGATATGGTATGCTCTTTTTGCATCTTCATACATCTCCCTGCTTCCTGGATAGTTTTTTCCGGCGCTGGCAATCCTGGTCTCGATCAAGGTTTCATTTTCAACATTGTCGCCGTTTGGGAATCCTATGAAGTTCCACCCATGGATGTCGTCTACGTATCCATTTTTATCATCGTCGATAAGGTTGCCGGGAATCTCATCCGTATTTACCCAGATTTTCGTGTGCAGATCCTCATGCAAATAATCCACTCCACTATCTATAATGGCAACAACCACCTTTTCCGATTTTCTGTCCTGCAACAGTTCGTAGGCCTGTCCCAAATGTATTCCCGTATCACTGTCCAATTGGTGCCAATCCTTATCGGGCGCTGCATCTTGGCCAACCGTAAATTGGCCCATTAGAATTCCAAGGACCGGAATCAGTCCGTAACAATTTCGAATCGTTCTTTTAATCATGCTTTTCATGTCTTTTGATTTTTGATTAATACTAGTGTTGTGGGAAAGGTTCCCTTTGGTTGTTTTAAGATTATTTTAAGAATTCAAAAAATGAAAAAGGCGTCCTTCCGGACGCCTTTCGACAAACCACCAATCGACCCCTAAATCAATTGATATGTGGTGCATCATCTTCCAAAAAACCGGTTCTTCTATGGCCGCCAAATCTGTAGATCGTTCCTGGATCCCAATCAAACTCGGCTTCAAAATAGATACTGTCCACAACGGTTTCTGTCCCGAAGGACCTGCCACCATCGGTGATGATCTTTCCATTGCTCACGGTCACCGTGCCTTCTGTGTAGAGTTCCTCGGAATTTGCCGCCCCTGAGAAGGTCAGTGCATCAAAATTGGCTTGGACCTTTGTCTTGATCTCAAAGAAAGCCCCGTGGTCATCTATCCAGAAATTTTCATCGTTTGAGGCGGTGTTATAGGTGGAATACAAGACATAATCCCCTCCATAGGCAATACTGCCATCTTCAAAATACCCCACAATGAACCAGTCGCCCGCAAAGTCGACGGTGGTGGTGAATCCTGGATCGGGGTCAGCGACCTCATCACAAGAGGTCAGGCACAAGACAACCACAATGGCCAAAAAGAATTTCAGTTGATATATATTCTTCATGTTTTTGATGTTTTAATTTTGATATTCAAATGTGTACCCAAAACCTTGTGGGTTTATCAATGTTGTGAACTCCCGTGTCACAGGGTCATAGGTGAGGTCTACGCTGGAAACGTCAAACGCATAGGTTTGTGGGATCTCCGAGATGACATCTCCATCCATCTGGAAGTACACGGGAAATGCCCCGGCGAACCCAAAATCAGTGGCATAAAAAATACTGGTGGTCCCTTCCACTAGGCTGATGACCCCAGTTCTGGAATTGTTTCCTTTGTCCCAGATATCCCCTGAAACATCGGTCCCTACTATGTCCGGATCATGGACCACCACCGTTTGGAACACGCTGGCCTCAAAACCATCCGAGTTAGTGGCCGAAAATGTGACCCCATAAATTCCCACCGTATTCGTATCCACATTGCTGGAAGTCCCCACTGCAATGCTCTGCCCGTTCTCTGTGGCATTGACAGTCGGTGTATAATCATCGCCCACTTCGACCACAACCAAGGCCTCGTATTCAAAGACTGCGTAGTTTGTGACCAGGGAAAGACCTTCTGTTGTTTCTTTATGACAGGAGACTGCCACAACAAATGCCATAAGGGCAAGTATGTATATCGATATTTTTCTCATCATCTTAATATTAAATTAGTTGTCCCACCATACGGGCACTGTTACCTTTACAGGAGCATCGGGCGCATTGGCATTTCTTGACAGCTCATCACTTGGCCATTCCAACCTTTTTGGGAAGACCCCTCCCGTGGAACCGTTTATTGAATAGGAAAGCTGTCCCGGAACATAAGCTTCATTTGTCTGTGGAACGGTCGATACCGCCGGAATATCGGTGCGGTTCTGTTCAAAGAAGGACTCAAAGCCATTTCCTGGAAAACTAGATATCCATTTTTGGGTGATGATGGCGGTCAATTTTTCATCAAAAGTTCCTGAGGAAGGGTATTCATATACTCCTCCTACAGTGATGAAAGGGGTAGCATCCAATCCCCACTTGGCAAATGATGCGGTTACCGCTTGATCATACAAGGCCTTGGCCCCTGCTCCGCCTGAAAACCTTTCCCGTGCCTCTGCCTGCATGAACAGACTTTGCTCCGCCGAGATGAAATACACCGGCGTGGTCGCAGACAGGTTTACCACCGAAACGGAATTGGGCGCGGCCATGCTTTGGTAATCTCCTTGGTTCAATGGATTCCCAGGGCCATAGTACAGATCCAACCTCGGGTCGTTGTTACTTGATAAATAAGAGTACATGGTCGTGCTTGCCCTCAAGTTTGTGCCCACGTTCAACTGCCTCCTGTCACTCTCGAAGAGAGGATTGCTCCTATTGGCCTCATTGATGAACTGGGTCATTGCGGCATCCTCGGTCAGGAAATTGTTCCCCAATGCCCCAATGCCACTTTGTGCCACACTGGGCCTTGCATCTGCCTGTCTGAGGAAGATTTTCAGTTTCATGGTATTGGCAAATTGCACCCACTTGGACATGTCTCCTCCAAAAATAAAATCATCGTTCAACGGAATGTTTCCTTTTGAAGCTCCCAGATTTTTGGAAAGGGCATCGTTGAGATCAGCGATCATCAGATCATATACTTCTTCACCTGTATTGAAACTAGGCTCAAAATTGGACATGTCATTGGCCTCCGCATATGGGATTTGGTCGTACCAGTCCGCCAATATCTGTGACGCATAGGTTTCCAATACTGTCGCAATCAAATAGTAGTTCCAGTTTTCAGATGCCAAGGCATTTCTTTTGATGTTTCTCACATCCCCCAAGGCATCGTAAAGGTTGTTCCAGCCTCCTTGATAGTTGGATGAAGTGATGGAGTACGCATCTATGGTCCTATACTGGTTTGCCGAATTGCTCTGGGTCCAAAACTGGGACCACATCCCACCTATAATGGCCAGCTCTGCCCCTTGCCCCCCTGCAATGCCCGCAATGGCTATCGGGAGCTGTGTGGCCGGTTCCACACCTTCTGCGGGCAAACTGTCCGGATCTCTGTTGATGTCCATCTGATCTTCACAAGAAGTGAGTGCCAAGGCCAGACAAACTATACTCAATATTAGTTTTTTCATTTTTTCTTTTTTTTTGATTTTAGAATGAAAACTTCAATGCCGCCCCATAGGTCCTTTGCGCAGGGTTGGCAGCAAATTCCCCAAACTCACTGGCCAGGTCATTTCCAAAAGTGGACACCTCAGGATCCATATAGGGATTCCCGCTGGGCGTCCATAAGGCCAAATTTTTACCATAGAAGGTTACGGAAGCGGCCGTTAGGCCCATAGTCTTGGCAAAATCGCTCGAAACACTATAGGTGAAGGACAAATCCCTTAGGCGAACGAAGGTTTTATCGATCACATGGGTGTACTCAATGGCTGGGTTACTTGCAGTTCCCCAAAAATTGGTCACGTCTTCAAAACTGATCGGTGTGGTGTTTTCCGAAAAGGTCCCATCGGTGTTCTGCACCACGGAATTCGGAATGATGAATGGCTTGCGTTCGTTATAGGTCGTGGCAATGGAGTTCCCTGTAAAGCCGAGAAGCCTATTGGTATAGGAATACATCTTGCCCCCTTCTTTCCAGTCCATGCTGAACGACAACCTAAAATTCTTATACCTAAAGGAATTTTTAAGGCCCATGATAAAATCCCTTTGGGATGTGCCCAGATACTGCTCTTCGGAATCTTGGGTATAGAAGCCCGTATTGCTGTCCACTATATATTGCCCCTGATTGTTCACCGCCGGGCCACGAAACCTAAAAACACCCAAAGGTTGCCCTTCTTCCGCATAGAAGTATGTGGAATAGGAACTGTTGATCTCAAACCTTTCCAAGCCTTGTAGATCGGTCACCTCGTTCTCATTCTTCGTGAAGGTGTAATTGATGTCCCAGGTAAAATTATCGGACCTGAACGGAGTCAATCCCAAAACAAGCTCTATCCCCTTGTTGGTCACACTCGCATAGTTCCCAGTGATATTGAGGTATCCCGTAGACCTTGGCAACAGACGGTCCAACAATAGATCCTTGGTGTCCTTTTTATAAAAAGCGGCATCGAGTGTGATCCTCCTGTTAAAAAAGGAAGCTTCCGTACCGATTTCATATTCGTTCGTGATTTCTGGTTTTAGTGCATTGTTTCCCAGTTGGGAGCTCAATTCAAATGAATTTACACCTCCCAAGGGCATATTGATCTGACCAAAATAGGCCCCGGCCAAACCTTGTACCAAAGCAGATTCCGTATTGTATGGACTGGTATCGTTTCCCACTTGGGACACCCCTCCCCTAAGCTTCAAAAAGGCTTCATTGCTGTCCAACAGGATTATACTTGCCGTGGCCGAAGGATAGAAATAGGAGTTCCTTCCTATGGGCAAAGTGGATGACCAGTCGTTCCTCGCCGTCAGGGTCAAGAAATAACGATTGGCATAACCCAGGGTACTGGTCGCAAACAATCCTATGGTCCGTCTCAACGTATTCGATTGGCCGGTACTCGGTGTTGAGGCACTATTGCTTATTTCGTAATAGTTCGGGATATCCAGGTCTGTTACCGAAACTTGTAGGGCATCCGTGGACCTTTGGTTGAAAGCGACCCCTGCAGAAGTTGTCAGGTTCAGGTCTTTTGTGATATCGTATTCATGATTTAAGGTGAAGTACGTATCATATTGCTTTCTTTCCATCCTATATTCGGTCACACCCCCAACAACTGGGAGCGTTCCCAGCAAGTCCTGTGGAGATCCAGGCAGATAATCGACAATTGCCCCATAACTCTTGCGGTTTGTGTTTTCAATATCCGCACCGATTTGCCAGGAAGCACTTAGCGTAGGGCTAAAATTGTACGTAATATTGATGTTCCCGAAAATGCGGTTACTGTTGATCTTGGTCGCATTTTCGTTCAAGACCCAATACGGATTGGAAGCGAAAGGGGTGTAGAAATTACTGTTGTTGTTGAATGGATTGTTTTGGTAATCCTCCAGATCTACCAGACTGATGTCCCTAGGTATCTGGATGATTTCCTGGGAAAAGGTGTTTCCTTCCCCAGCCTGATCGCCCTGGCCCGTATTTACGACGTTCTGGTCCCGCTTTGCGTAATTTAGGCTCGTCCTGACAGTAAATTTTTCATTGTTCATCCCGGCATTTAGATTGAACACCTTTCTATCGTATGCATCTGCCTCGGTGGGGATGACCCCATCACTATCCGTATTGGTGAACCCAAGGGAAAAATCAGAATTGGTGCCTCCCCCGCTTATTCTCACAGAATTGGTGAAGACCTGGCCCACATCATAAAAATCCTTGATATTGTCCGGCAATGCCACATAGGGTTTTATTTGCTGGGCATTATCAATGATCTGTCCCCATGGTCTTACCTGCCCATTGAAGGCCGGTCCCCAAGATCCATTTTCGTTGCTCGCCCCCAGACCTCCCGATGGCAATGAAGAATAGCTCAACCCGTTCCATCCTTGCCCAAATTGATTTTGGAGGTGCGGTACCCTGGAAACTTCCAAAAAGTCGATGGAAGTGGTAAGATCCACAGCTATCCTTGACTCTTTTCTTCCTTTTTTGGTGGTAATCAGAATGGCACCATTGGCCCCTCTTGATCCATAAACGGCCGTGGCCGCTGCCCCTTTCAATACGGTCATGGACTCTATGCTGTTGGGGTCAAGGTCATTGATCCCTGATCCACCATCAAATGAGCGGTTGAACACAGATTCCAAGGAACCATTTGTACTACTGTTGATCGGGGTGCCATCCACAACATATAGCGGTGAGTTTGTGCCCGTGATGGAAGAGAATCCCCGGACAATTACCTTAGGGGAAGCTCCTGGCTGTGCGGGAGTGGTAATGTCCACACCGGCCACTTTGCCCGATAGTGACTCGAACGGGTTGGTGTTGTTCACGTCCGTCAAATCCGCATTGTTCAGGTTGGTGGAGGCAAAACCTTGGGCCCTGGGCTGGGATTTGGTCCCCAGGACACCTGTCACCACAACCTCTTCCAAGGCCTGGGCGTCTTCCAGCATGGTGACATCCATACTTGAAGCGTTCCCTACGACCACCTCTTGGGTTTGGAGTCCCAAATAACTGAACACCAAAGTTTCTCCTCTAATGGCGCCAATTGAATAGTTGCCGTCAAAATCAGTTTGGGTCCCCCTACTGGTCCCTTTGACAATGACATTCACCCCAGGCAAGGGTGTACGCTCACTATCCCTGACCGTTCCTGTAATTGTTCTTTCTTGGGCAGTTCCCCCCCACGCAAAGGCAAGGAACAGAAGCAAGAAAATAAATTTCAATTTAGTCATCATATTGAATACATATTATAGTTAGTTGTGCATAAACATATAGAGCTAATCTGCTTGGCCATGAATGAATGAAGTGAATACCTTGATTTTGGAAACGAACAACTTGTTAATTGATCTGGGAATTATCCAACCTCCCGCGATTGCCCCATCGCGCAGGTCCAATGGTGATTTAACCGACCGTTAAAATGAATTGGGCGGGTCGGATATTGGTACGACAAACCCCGATTTACTTTTTCAATCCCTTTCCTTGGACCTTACCGTGTTGGGCATCACCCTTAAATTCCCTTGCTTTTTTGGCGTGAAGTACAAAACGAAGGTCATTGATGATGTTGTATTGGATTGAATTCGCCATAAAGCCATTTCACTTCACTTTCGAGGCCGCTCACTTCTTTTTTGGGGGTCCGACACAGGCTTTGACTTAATTTCGGCATAGGGACTAAAAAAATATTAGTTCTCATTTGTAAGATTATTTTTGAATTAGCTAAAAAAGGGGAAGCCGTGAGCTTCCCCTTTTTGATTGTTAATTCATTCAAAATCATATTTTTAACTCCATATCATTTGAAGCAGTCCAAACATCAACATGAATCATCCGTCGGTATTACCAATTCCTTTTTGTTTTTTCTTTTCAGTAAAAGACCAGTCCCCTAATGGTTGTATTCCAAATGGGGAAAGCCAGTTCCAAGGATGGGGTCTCCAATGAATCGAACGACCCATTATGTGCAGTGAACGACTTTAATCTGGATGCCAGTGTCGATATATTGATTTATACCAGAGACAATTGGCAACAAATTCTGGTTCTTAATCATTAATTTCACTTGATAACCGTATAATGATGGCCCACAAAACAATAATTATAGATGATGAGTTATTGGCTCGGAAACGCATCATGGAACTCTTAACGGATAGAAACGAGTTTGATGTGATTGCCGAATGTCACAATGGGGAAGATGCCATTGGCAAGATCAATGAACTGTCTCCCGACGTCATTTTTCTGGACATTGAACTCAAGGGAATGACCGGTTTTGATGTCCTAAGAAACATCCATTCCCAGAAAATGCCCATTGTGGTCTTTGCCACTGCGTATGACTACTACGCTGTGGACGCCTTCAACAATTATGCATTGGATTTTCTGCTCAAACCCTTTAAGAACAAGCGGTTTCATGAAACCTTGGAGCGGATTTTGGAAAGAATGCAGCACCTCGATTATGAGGAGCGGATGAAAGGGTTCTTGGACAGTCTGGATGGAAACCTAAAAAAAGGGCATGGTTCCAACACCAAGAAATTACCCATAAAGCAGGACAACAAGACCATATTCCTGAATACCGACCAGGTCAAATATGTGTGTGCCTCCAGCTATTATGCCGAAATATATATCGGTGAGAAAAAATATGTTGTACGGGACTCCTTAAAAAATTTGCTCCATCAACTCACTGACCATCAATTTATACGGATCCATCGGTCCACCATCATAAATGTCGATCACATTTTGGAACTGGTGCATTCGGATTACAATGAAATAGATATCCGAATGAACGACCTAAAACTTTTTAGGATAAGTAAATCCTATCGGAAAGATACATTGACCAAATTGGGCATACTGTAATGGTTACATTTTTTAAAAAATATGCGGAACCTTCTTTACTGAAATACCTGGTGTTGTTCTACACCTTTATCGCAGGAATTGATTTTTGCAGAAGTTTTTACTTTCTGTACCAAGGCCCGAGGAAAGTGGTGGACAGTCTGTCCGGATTAGTGATCGTAGGTGTCATTGATTGGGCAGTGGTCCTTTTGTTCATGGGATTTGTGGCCACTTTGACCAAATTTTTATTGACCAAAAAAATAGCTTGGCGCACCATCATATCCCTACATGTTGTCCTGTCCATCATACAAAGTTATTTGGTAGGGTTTATTTCCCCCTTGATCCTGGATTACGACCTGATCAATCGCAACTATAATTTTTTTGAAAAGGTCACCCACACCTTCTTTTTCAATGTGACCACCAATATTCTGCTGTATTGCTCCATGCTATTGATTGTTTACAGCTATTTCTACCTCCGTCAGATCCGAAACCAGGAAATGGAAAAGAAAGTATTGGAAAACAATCTGATCAAGCTAAAGTTGAAGACACTGGAAAATCAATTGAACCCCCATTTTTTGTTCAATACGCTCAACAGCATTTCCAGTTTGGTCAAAAGGGAACCCGATACGGCACAGGATATGATTGCCGATGTGAGTTACCTGCTCAGGAAGTTTTTGGAAATAGATAATGAAAACCTGATCTCCGTTCAAGAAGAGCTGGAGATTTTGGAACATTACGTGAATATTCTAAAACAACGCTTTCAAGAAGATTTTAAGATCGTACAACATGTAAAAGAATCAACCCATCACATCAAAATCCCAAGGCTTTTGATCCAATCCATCATTGAAAACTCCATCAAGCATGGATTCTCGCAACAAAACAGGAAGCTTCTTATCGACCTGACCATAAAAAAAGAAGGAGACCAACTCATCATCAGTGTTGAAAACAATGGCAAAAAATTGCCCGAACACCCTGTTTATTCCAACAGCGGTATAGGCATCATCAATATGAAAGAACGGTTACAGGCCCTTTATCAGGATAAGTACAAATTTGATATTACCAACTCGTCACTTGGTGTAAAGACGGAGATTTTTATCCAACTTCCTCCAAGCCTACCGTGAGTGATCGTAATGGACTCCAGAAATTGGTTCATTCCTATCCCTGCTAATATCGTCATCAATATAAAGGCCCTTTCTCTTAAGAGAAAGGGCCTTTACCATCTTCCAATTTGGTCAGTATTGGTATTAATTTTGATCGCCGGGACCTAGGTTCGGATTGGCATCGATCTCTTTTTGTGGGATCTTAAAGATCCAATCGTCGTTTACTGAAGGCCTGTCCTGCTGGAAGCCATTCTGGTACAACACTTGGGATGCGCCAGAGCCTCCATCGGCCGCATGGTCTATTCCTTCATCCCAACGGATCTTGTCCGTATACAGGAAGCCTTCGCCATACAGCTCCACGCCCCTCTGGAACTTGATGTGCTCCATCAAGGATTCTTGGGTGTTGTAGATGGAAACGTCATAATTGCTATCCCTTGCGGTTCCCAAGGGTTCAAGGGCTGCCTGTGCCCCAGGTATGTCGTTCATCATGGCCATTGCCTCGGCCTCGATCAAGTACATTTCGGCAGAGCGCATGTAGATGATGTCATCGGGATCGGTGGTACCTGGGTTCTTCTGCAAAAACTTCACCTGCATATAGGGATGTTCATTGTGTGCGCTGGTCCAACCATATTGCTCTTGGTACTCCAGCCTTTTGGCATTGAACTCATCCTCGTTGTCATAATTGGGGTCATTGCCAAAACCACCTTGCCCATTGGATGCGGAGCTATTGGTATTGGGTGCATCGGCCAAGAACACATCTTTTCTATAGTCTGTGTCGGGAATCTGGTCATACA
The DNA here is from genome assembly GCF_007785775.2 of Flagellimonas hadalis. Lineage (GTDB taxonomy): Bacteria > Bacteroidota > Bacteroidia > Flavobacteriales > Flavobacteriaceae > Flagellimonas > Flagellimonas hadalis. The sequence goes on along the minus strand of NZ_VNIK02000004.1, from coordinate 178,635 downwards.
ACCTTCTGTCCACGATTTTAGGGCTGTTCCTGTTATGGCTTCCGTTGAACGTATTGCAGATCAAATAGAAATAGGAACGAAAAAAAGTGGTTTCCGTAGTGATCACATTGCTCCCCCAGATCACTTCTGGCAATAGGGTGGTGTTGAATCCGGATTTCCAATCGGCCTCGTCCATCAATGGATAGTTCTGGCGTGCCATGACAGCGGCATCCGCTGCGGTTTGCCAATCTCCTTTCGAAAGGGCCACCCTGGCCTTCAGGCCATAGGCCACATCTATATTGAGTTGGGATTTGGCATCAGCGGTACCTGTTGGTCTGGCCGTAGCATTTTCAAAATAGCCGATGGCCGCATCAATATCCAGTTCCATTTGGTTATAGATTTCTTCCACAGTAGACCGTGGGGCACTAGTAAAGGGGGCCTCCGAAGAAAACAACAGTGGTACCCCTGGATCTGAGGTAGGGTTCCCAATCAAATAGCCTTTGGCATAGTGCTGGATCAAGGAAAGGTATGCATACACCCTATAGGTATAGGCCTGTCCCAATATTTCGCGTAGTCTATCATCTTCCACCAAGCTTCCATCTGTCGCTTTGTTGATGATGGCATTTGAACTGGCGATGATATTGTATCTATGGTACCACAGGAGTTCCGATGTCAAGGAAGTTTCTTGGGTATGCGATGTCCATCGTGTTTCATCCTGCCATCCCAAATTATTGGAGCTGGCTGTATGGATCACCCCTCCCGCAATATTATCGCCAAGTGGTATCCAATAGTGATTGCCCGCCCTATTGGAATCGCCCCCGGGCAGTATGGTCTGGGATTGGGCGTAGAGACCACGGTGCAGTCCGTTCAGAATGAGTGCCATATTTTCTGCGGTGGCAAGTGCGTCATTGGCAGAAATGGCATCTGTCGGCTTTGTCTCCAGAAAATCTTCGTCACATGACGTTATTGTAACAGCCAGTATTACGAATAACATGAATTTTATTTTGCTTAACATAACTATTATGTTTTATTGTTTTTATTAAAATGCTACGTTTAAACCTACAGAGATGATCCGTGCGGGGTTATAATCGTTTCCAGAAGGAGTTCCTGCCAAGTTGTACTGTGGGTTCAGCCCGGTTCTTTTGCTATTTAGGAACAAGTTTTCACCGGTTACCGACAGTCTCAGATTGTCCACCCCTAGTTGCTCCACAATGTTGTCCCCGAAGCTATATCCGATATTGACATTTTTCAATGCCCAAAAAGAGGCATCGGTCAAGAAACGGTCAGATTGTGTACGTACCAAATCAGGGTTCCCACTTTCCAATCTGGGCACATCCGTAATATCTCCGGGTTGTCTCCAAGCCTTTAGGATATCTGGATGGTATGAGTCTCCAAAATCCCCACTGTGCATCATGGCAGAATAACCGTTGTCCAGGATCTTACCGCCAATACCATAGGTAATCAGGAAGTCAAGCGAAAACCCTTTGTAGCTTAGACTGTTCGCAACAGATCCCAAAAGATCGGGAAGAGAGCTGTCCCCTGTATAGGCTCTTTCAGTCTCCTCCCAGTTGTTAGTGGTTTCTTGGACACCGTTCCCATCCAATACGGGGACACTGTTTCCATCCTCGTCCAATTCGAACATCAGGAACAGCTGATCCCCTGTTTCGGGATCTACACCAGCGGTTCTCAACAGATAGAAATCATATCGTGAACGTCCTATATCCCAGCGTTTTGAACCGGTTATAAATGGGTCTGGCAGGGAGGTAATCTCATTCTTAAATGTCGAAGCCTGAAAGGTAAGATCCCACCTAAAGTCATTCTGATTGACCAAATGTGTGGTAAGGCCAATCTCAAAACCTGAATTGTACATGTCGCCAATGTTGGTAGGGACCGTGTTCAAACCATTGCTCAACGCAATGGGCAGGTCATAGAGCAACTTGGATGAACTTTTCTTGTAGTATTCGACCGAACCATCCAAGAAATTGTTGAACAAGGCAAATTCCAACGCCACATCAAAACTCTCCTGTGTTTCCCATATCAAATCTGAGTTGCCTATATCTGAATAGATGATGGCCGGATTACCTGCATTGGAGGTAAGGGAATATCTAGGCTGGGATATGAAATAGTCCACTGGACTGCCCAGGGCATCATTTCCCAATTCCCCATAAGAACCCCTTAACTTCAGTTGATCAACAAAGGATACATTATCCATAAAACCTTCTTGGTCTATTCGCCAAGAGGCACCAACGGAATAAAAAGTACCCCATCTGGATACCTTGCTGAACACAGAAGAGCCATCCTTTCTGGCAGAAGCACTGATATAGTATTTATTATCAAAATTATAGTTGGCCCTCATGAAATAACCTTCCAACGTCTTGTTGGTCGTGGAGCCACCCAAGCTTACTGGCGTGGCAAAGTTGTCAAACTCATATATCCCTTCGGCCGTTTGGTTGATGGCCAACGAAGTGTTGCCGGAATAAGTCCTTTCATAGCTTTCATGCCCTGCTGTGATCTCCACATTGTGAATGTCATTGAAACTCTTGGTATAAGTCAAGATCTGGTTGAAATTTTCCACTTGTCTCCTATTTCTCGCTTCACTGTACCTTCCTGTGGGCTGGGCATCCCCAATAATGTTGTTCTCATACTCCTTTTCCAGACCTTCATTGATGTCCCGTCCATAGTTGATCCTGGCCCTGAGCCCATCGAAGATCTCAACATCGGTGAAGAACCTGAAACCATAGGTATTGTCCCTATCCCTTTCGTCGTTCAGCAAGAGCTCTTGCAATGCATGGCGCCCTTGGCTGATGGGCCTTGATCCAGTGTTGTACTCTGGATATCCCTCACCGTTGTCGAATATTGGGTTGCCCCCGGCATCAAGCACAAGGTTTCCTTGTAGGTCGTTCACATAAACTGGGTAGATGGAACCAATGTTCTTGGCAAAGCCAAAAGGATTCACGATGCTTCCCGTACCGGCAGAACTTGGCCCAACAGATTCCGAAATGGTAACGTTGGCACTACCACCGATCTTCACACGGTCACTGACATCAAACTCTGCATTGAGACGGGTCGTCAAACGGTCAAACCCTGAAGTGACCACAAACCCTTCCTCATCCAAATAGGATGCGGAAAAGAAAACGGTATGGTCTTCACCACCGCCTGAAACATTGACATTATAGTTTTGCCTGACACCTGTCCTATCCATTAGATCGTACCAGTCCAAGCTCTTAAAAATGACATTGGCATTGGGATTAAGTCTACCGTCCGTTCCTACGACCTGGTCGTTGGGCACATTAAATGGATTGTATCCGAGACTGTTGTAGATATTCGCAGAAGCATAAGCTGGATCTCCTCCACCTGCACCAGAATTTCGCAAGGCCTCCCACATCACCTCATAGTACTGACCGGGAGTGACCTCTTCATAAGCAGGGATTCCTCTGGAAACCAGACCGTACTGCATGGAAGCATTTACTTTTATCCCTCCTTTTTTACCGCTCTTGGTGGTGATCATCACCACCCCATTGGCAGCCCTTGATCCATACAGCGATGTTGAAGCTGCATCCTTGAGAATGGTAAATGATTTGATATCCTCTTGGTTAATGGTGTTCAATGCTCCTTCATATTGGACACCATCCACAATGAACAAAGGATCAGGCGAACTATTTAGCGTTCCCACCCCTCGTATGACTATGCCGGGTGATGATCCGGGCTGACCGGAAGCGGATGTGAACTGGACACCCGTAGCCCTACCTTCGATGGCGGCAATCGGGGACGTCACGTTCCTTACTTCCAAGTCCGCGGCACCGATCACACTGGCGGAACCCGTGAAGGCTTCCTTGGTACTGGTACCGTACGCCGTTACGATCACCTCCTCCAAGGCCTGGGCATCCTCTTCCAAGCTTACATTGATGACAGAACGGTTTCCAACAGCCTGTTCAATGGATTTGTAACCCAAGTACGAAAAGACCAACGTTTGTCCTGCACTCGCAGATATGGAATAATTTCCATCAAAATCTGTTTGGACGCCCGTTGTGGTGCCCTTTACAATAACATTTGCCCCTGGAAGTGGCATTCCATCGGGAGCAGTGGTCACCGTTCCCGTAATTGTCTTGTTTTGTGCAAACGAGAATTGCACAAGTAACATAAATAGCAGCACTGGGACTGCATTCAGCCTTGTCTTCATTTGTTTGATTTTGAATTAGTCAATTACGAAGTTGACTTTTTCTCATTTATTCTCCAATAAAAAGCATTGGCAAAACTTTAACACGAGGTCGAACCAAAAAGATAATCTCTTTATTTAATTGAAAATCAATAACTTATTTTGTATTTTTAAAAGGTAAACTATTATCGGGGCTTACTTTAACCGGTTGTCTGTCACATTTTGAACCTCTTATTTTCTTAAATTGTTGACCAATCAAATTCATCATCAATCAAAAATGAGGCAAGTCACCAGGCTTATTGTCCTGATTACCCTGTTGTTCCCTATGGCCTGCCTATGGGGGAAGACCCCTCCAACCATAACCCCCGACGACATTCCTGTTAGTTTTCAGGATTCATTGGATTGGGCCGACTATTATTTCAACATCCACCGCTACAAAAAGGCCATCCCCATCTATGAGAAAAATCTGGGGTCAACGGACACGGAACAACGAATACATATCATCAAAAAACTGGCCCTTAGCGAAGCTGCCGAGGACAATGGAGACAAGGCCATATCCTATATATATGACTATTTTAAAATAGACTTTCGGCCAAATTTTCTGATGCATGAAGGCTTTGATGACATCAGGGCCACGGACAGGTTCAAAAAAATATCCGGAACGGTACTGCCCAAGATGAATACCTGGTCCATCATCTATTTTTTTGTGGCCATCATTGGTTTATACGTAATGTCAGTGGTCTTGCTCAATAAGAAAATTGACAAACAGGCTAGGGTCCTCATAGCCGTTTTTGTGTTCATCCATTCCGTTTTTATACTGAATATCTGCGCCAACAATACCAATTATGTGTTCCAATTTCCCCATACCTATTTGATGACCACTTGGTCGGCGCTCTTGTATGGACCATTGCTCTTTCTTTATTTTAGGAGGGTATCGCAATCCAAGGATTTTACGCCCAAGGACCTTTTACATTTTTTTCCTACACTCCTACTGACCATATATTTAATGGCAGAGGTATATTCCTTATCGGGTCCAGAAAAAATAAACCTCATGCTCGATAGGCTCGAAAATGGTCTAAACCCCGGCGATTCGGCACAGCTTTTACCATTGGTGTCCCTCAAAGCCATTTCATTGGCCGTTTATGCCTATTTTGTCCATCTCATCATTTCAAAAAGCGATGAAGGGCTATCCAATAGAACCCGAGTCTGGCAAAGAAACATGTATAGGATCCACGCCAGCTATGTGGTCGTTTATATCATTTTCGGCATTTTGGTCATCATGGGCAAGAACAGTGGTTTTTTCTACCATGCCCCCATAGTGATGATGAGCCTTATGGTACTCTATGTAGGCTATGCCGCCAACGTACAGCCCGATGTTTTCAGTGGCCTTTATGCCTATACCAATCAGTTGTTCCCGGAGAAGTATGTAAAATCCGGGCTGACGGATAGTCTTTCCCTAGAACTGAAAGAGGTGCTCCATGACCTGTTCCAAAACCAAAAATTGTACCTGAAAAATGACATCAACCTTGACATGGTGGCCGAAAAAATGGACACCACCCGTCACAATGCCTCCCAATTGATCAACGAACATTTTGGAATGAACTTCCACGAATTTGTGAACACCTTTCGTGTGAAAGAGGCCAAAAAGCTCCTCAATGAACAGAATGAACTCAACATCATCGATATTGCCTATGAAGTAGGCTTTAACAACAAGGTATCCTTCAACAAGGCCTTTAAAAAAGATACCGATCTAACCCCTAGCCAATACCTGAACACCATCCGAAAGAAGTAAATTCTTATCGGGAACACCTAAAAACACCTCTTTTGAATGTAACTAGTATCCATCAATCAAAAATTCATCAAATCAAATGAAAAGATTACTCCATCAAATCAAAATGAAGTATCTGGGCGAACAGGACAAAAATATAATCGCACAGCACGGACAGCGCAAATATGAAAAGTCCGGACTCACAAAAGAACAGGCCCTCAAGATCAGGGCCATGATCACAAAGGCCTTCGACGAGGATAAAATCTATCGGAACAACGATATGGGCCTTGACGATCTTGCCGAACACATCAAACACAACAGGTACAAAGTATCCCAGGTGATCAACACCTATTTTTCCAAAAACTTTTACACCTACTTGAGCGAGTATCGGGTAAAGGAAGCGAAACGTTTATTGGCGTCCAATCCGAGCCTTAGTGTAAAGGCCATTATGTACGAAGTGGGCTTCAACAGCAAAAACAGTTTTTACACCGCTTTTAAAAAGAGTACGGGGATCAGCCCCAACGGATACCGAAACGCTTTCTACAAGCAAGAAGTATATATGGCCTGAATGCCCAAAAGTTCTGTTAAAACTAGTACTTGCCGTTTTAAAAGTACCCCTGCAACAAAGCGATTGGGTTGCTTTGTCATAGATTAAATAACCAAGGCTGGGCGGCTATAAGGACTTACTTCTAAAAAGACAAAATCCATTAAGTTTTGTACAATTCTCGGAAGTCTGTTTGAATTAGCTATCATATTCCTTCACCGCCCGCCTTTTTCTTAGATATCAATGTACCTGAATGCCCGTTCCCAGTAACGGGCATTTTTGTTTGTAAAATGGTTCTCTTACGTCGGCAAGGGTAATCATGGATAAGGGTTTCCCCACAATTTCCCGTTGCAGACTATTTTAGTTCCATGAAACAGCCCTGGCCGTATTTTTTCTTCGAGAAGCATTAACTCATTTTCAAATTTTATTGAATAGTCACCTTTGTTCAGGGCTGTTCCAATCAAAGCATTTATTTTAACTTTCCGTTCCCATTGGTTTGTATTGCCCCAAAGGGTAATTTCGAACAGGTTTTGGAAAAAATCCTTGCAGACCTTTTACCGAATCCTCCGTATTTTTGCTGTTTGGTTTACTTGAAAAGAATTCTGAGCTTGAACAACAACCTGGGACATACAAACAAAAAAGCGCTGCTATCCCTCGCCGTAGGCGGGTTTGGTATAGGACTAACGGAATTTGTGATCATGGGCATTCTTCCCAACATTGCAGATTCCATGGGCATTTCCATATCCACATCGGGCCACTTTATTGCCATTTATGCTCTCGGCGTTGTGGTAGGTGCACCTTTTATGGCACGGTTGACCAACAACCTCAGCCCAAAAAAATCACTTTTGTTCCTGATGCTCTGGTTCACGGTCTTCAATACCTTGTCCGCATTCTCGGGCAACTATTGGGTCATGCTCCTTTTTCGGTTTTTATCAGGAATGCCCCATGGTGCCTTCTTTGGAATAGGGGCTGTGGTATCCGGCTACTTGGCCAAACCCGGAAAGGCGGCACAGGCCATGGCCATTATGTTCTCGGGACTCACCATTGCCAATGTGATAGGGGTTCCGCTCGGAACCTATATCGGACAAGAGTGGCACTGGAGCTTATCCTTTTTACTGGTTGGAATAGCTGGATTGGCCACCTTGGCAAGTCTCTTCTTTTGGATGCCCCAGGATTCTTTCGGTGAATTGGAAAACCAAGAAGGTCAAACCGCCACAAAAGGGATCAAGAACAAAAAATTATGGGCACTGATAGCACTCACCACTGTGGGCACAGGAGGCTTCTTTGCTTGGTACAGCTATATCGCACCTTTGGTCATATCGGTCACTGGACTTCCTGAAACCAGCGTAAGCTACGTAATGATCGTTGCTGGACTGGGAATGTTCATCGGTAACTTTTTGGGGGCCAAAATGGTGGAGATCTTCAGTCCGGTCAAATCTGTGGTCATCAGTCTGCTCAGCATGACCACCGTCCTCATTGCCAATGCCATCATGGCGGAGAATGTCTATGCGATGTTCATCATCAGTTTTATGGTGGGGGTAATTACTTTTTCTGTGACCGCGCCTATACAAACGGCCATCATCAAAGCTGCCAAAGGAGCAGAAAAGCTGGGGTCTTCCATGAACCAAAGTGCCTTTAACATGGGTAACGCCTCGGGGGCCTATCTCGGCGGTCTCCCCATGGTCTTTGGTCTCGGGGTGCCCTATTCCAGCATTGTGGGTGCACTACTTGCACTGATGGGAGCTGGCATTGGAGCATCCATAATTTACTTCCAGAAATCCACCACAAGACGAAAAAGGGAGAAGGCATTCTGTCCGTAATACTTTCAATCCATTTTGTTCCCGAATGACCCCGGCACCAAAAAAGTCGGGAACACAAGTGTTGCGCTATTTTTTTATCTTCACGGTCCATCAACTGGCAACAAAAACGGATTGCATTGAGATTCTTTTTTACCTATTTTCTGGTATTCATTTGTTGGGGATTGTTCTCACAGGAACTGCCCCCCATCCAAAACTATACTCCGAAGGAATACAACGGGGAATACCAAAACTGGGGCATTTCCCAATCATCCACAAGGAACATCTATATTGCCAACCATTTCAGCTTATTGGAATTTGACGGGAACACTTGGCATAAATATCAACTGCCGTCCCCTGCCATCATTAGGTCCGTAAAGGCCATTGGCGATAAAATCTATACAGGATCTTACCGGGAATTTGGGTTCTGGTACAAAGAAGATACCGGACAACTTTCTTACACTTCACTATCGGACAGACTGGATTCCCCGTTGTCCGAAGACGAGGAATTTTGGGACATATTGGCCCTTGACCATTGGGTATTGTTCCAATCCCTGGACAGGATCTACATCTATGACCTTGTGGAGAACAGTTTCAAGATCCTCGAGGCCAGCTCGGCCAAGGCCAAACTACATTTGATCAAGGACAAGATCTATTTTCAAAAGGCCAAACAAGGCTTGTTCACCATTGCGAACGGTAAAGCCGTCTTGGTTGACAACGATCCGGTACTTGCCAACGTTGCCATTATCGGGCTGTATGAACTGAACGATGATCTTCTGATCGTAACGGAAGATGCCAAATGCTACCTGTACGATTTTGAAACGCTCACGCCTTGGCAAACGGACATGGATGGTTTGGTCGCCAAATTATATAGCAGCATCCAACTGGACGATGGCTCTTTTGTGCTCGGGAGTATTTCCAATGGTTTCTATCACTTGTCCAAAGAAGGCAAACTGATTCGGAACATCAATCAGGCCAAAGGGCTCAACAACAACACTGTACTGTCCCTTTTTGAGGACATGGATCACAATCTATGGCTTGGGCTGGACAATGGTGTCAGTGTCATCAATCTATATTCCCCCTTCAACGAATATGTGGACAAACTCGGCAAGATCGGGTTGGTCTATGCTGCCCTGCGCCACAAAAACCGAATGTATTTGGGAACCAATCAGGGGCTTTTTTCCAGAAGGACCGATGTTTCCGATGAATTTAAATTGGTAACCGGCACGGAAGGTCAGGTCTGGAGCCTTCAATTGGTGGGCTCCACCATTTTCTGTGGACATAACAGCGGTACTTTTGTGGTGGAAGAAGATGTGGCGGAACTCGTATCCGATTTTAGGGGCACTTGGGCCGTAAAACCATTAAAACATGACCAAAACCTCATTCTACAAGGAAACTACAATGGGCTCAGTGTGCTGGAAAAGAAAATGGATGCCTGGTCATTGCGCAATGTCATCGAAGGCTTCACCATTTCCAGTCGCTTTTTTGAAATGGATTCCCTCGAAGTCGTGGTCAACCATGAGCAAAAGGGGCTATACCAAATTGAACTGGACCCAGAACTGCAACGCGTAACGAAGGTAACGAACTTGGAACCCATTGGGCACAGTTCCAACATATTCCGGTTCAGGGATCGGTTGTATTACAAAACCTATACGGGCATCTACGCACTCAAGGACCATTTGAAGGACATTTCCATGGACAGCGCCATGACACAGTTGGTCTTCAAGGAAAATGAAAGTCCCATCAGCATCATTATCCCTGACACTTTGGGCCAAAAGCTATGGTTCTTTAGCGATAATGGGATCAAATACATCACCCAAAGCACCTTGAGCGGAACGTTGAGCGACACCAATATTCCCATGCCCAGCACACTGAGAAGCAACTTGGGCGTATCGGGTTTTGAGAACATTTCCATGATCGACGAGAACGAATACCTCATTGGAAGCTCCAACGGTTATGTATCCCTCAATCTGGAGAAGGTGAGACCCATTACGAACAGCATCAAAATCAACACAGTTTATTATGGTGATTACCGGGATGCATCCACAAAAGCCGCTCTAGAACTCGCCGGGGAATTCAAATATGCCAATAATAACCTCATTTTTGAGTACAGTGTCCCTGAGTTCGACAAATACACCGAAGTGAGATACCAACACAGATTGGAAGGGCTTTACAACGATTGGAGCGATTGGTCCGACATCCCAGAGACCTCTTTCAAGAACCTTCCTTTTGGAGAATACACTTTCAGCGTTAGGGCCATGGTGGGAAACAACCTCACTGAAAATGTGGCCTCCTACAGTTTTTCCGTGCTTCGCCCTTGGTATGTTTCCAACTTGGCCATTCTTGGATATGTGGTAGGGCTCACTCTTATGTTCATCTTCATTCACAGGATCTATAAAAGGTACTATCGGAAAAAACAGGAATCCCTTATCAAAAAGAACCAAAAAGAACTCGAACGACAAAAGCTACAAGAAAAGGAACGGATTTCCCAACTTCTGAACGAAAAACTCCAGGACGAAATAGACAACAAGAGCAGGGAACTGGCCATATCCACCATGAGCATCCTGAAGAAGAACAAGTTTCTTTCCTCCTTGAAATCACAGTTGAACAATATTCCCAACAAGGACAACAACATCAAATCCGTACTCAGGGAGATAGACAGGAACATCAACAGTGAAGACGATTGGAAGTTTTTTGAGGATGCCTTTAACAATGCTGATAAGGACTTTCTGAAAAGGATCAAGACAAAACACGACAGCCTGACCAACAACGACCTCCGGCTCTGCGCCTACTTAAGGCTGAACCTTTCGTCAAAAGAAATAGCTCCGCTCCTCAATATCTCAGTAAAAAGTGTTGAAATGAAACGCTATAGGCTGCGTAAAAAGTTCGACCTTCCGCACGAGGATAACCTCATAGAGTATATTTTGAACTTCTAGGGCAACTCTACTTTGTCCTTGCATTACTCTACAAACACCCAAATCACCTCTACATTGACCCTACAACAGTCTTTTTTGGATGCATTTTCATCGATTCACACCACCATAATTCAACTGTTGCAATATTTTCAAATCATCATATTTTAAAGGGTTTTTCTGATGAAATCTCAAATTATACCCCTCTTAATTGCCAATGTAGGTTTTATATAGAGGCGTATCTTTTGTTAAGAAGACGTTAAGCCTTTTACTTTACCCTCAAACTAAATTACTCAAAATGAGATATGGCATTGTAAAATTGCTGGTGCTCCTATGCACTACTTATGGATTTTCACAAACAAAGACCATTACAGGAACAGTATCTGACAACACAGGCCCCATGCCCGGGGTCAATGTCCTCATCAAAGGCACTACCAATGGTGTTGTGACCGATTTTGATGGGATGTTCAATATAGATGGTGTCTCCAACACTGATGTTCTTATATTCAGCTACATTGGTTTTGTGACGCAGGAAGTCCCAGTGGGTGCACAGGATGTCATCAACATCGTCCTGCAGGAGGATACCCAGGCATTGGACGAGGTAATCGTAGTAGGGTATGGTACCCAAAAGAAAAGTAACGTCATCGGTTCCGTGACCAGCGTTGAAGTAGAAGAAGCCACCAATGTTCCCACCACCAACGTTTCCGAAATGTTGAGAGGTAGGGCCGCGGGGGTCCAGGTCAATCTGGGTGATGCACGACCCGGTGGAGGCTCCAACATTGTGATTCGTGGAAATGTATCGGTGGCACCAAATGGCAACTCCCCCTTGATCATTGTGGACGGTCTGCCTTTTGACAACCTCAATGATGTGGCCCCGGATGATATTGCAAACATCGAAATCTTAAAAGATGCCTCTTCTACCGCCATTTATGGATCCAGGGCATCCAATGGTGTTATTTTGGTCACCACCAAAACAGGTCGTACAGGAAAGGCAACCATAGATTACCATGGCTATACCACCATTCAGACCCTGACCAAAAATTTTAACCAATACGATGGCCAACAGTTCATCGACCTCAGAAGGGAGGCCAACAGGAACAGGTTTACCGGCGCCTATCTCAATGACGAGAACATCTTCTCGCCCTTTGAACTGGAAGCCATAGAAAACCGCAATTTTGTAAACTGGGAAGACCTTGTGCTTCGCGACGCCGTGATCCAGAGCCACTCCCTTAGTTTTTCTTCAGGGACGGAGAAAACCAAGATTTTCTCCAGTGTCAACTATTTTACCCAAGAAGGTATCATCCCAAACTCCAGTTTTGACAGGGGCACCTTCAAACTGAACATTGAGCAGCAGCTTACGGACAAATTGGTCTTCAGGGGAATCCTCAACTACCAAAACGCAAACCAAGACAGGGAAACCGGTGGATTGAATTTCACCACCATCACCCCATTGGCAAAACCTTTCGATGAAGAAGGCGAGCTGGTAAAGTTCTACTTGGGCCCATCCAACACCGCCGTGAACCCCTTGTGGGACCAAAGGGAATCCACCGATGAAACCAAGATCAATCTTACAGATATCAACCTGAGTTTGGTCTATAACTTCACACCTAACCTCAGCTATACCCTGAAGACTTTCCTGCGGAACAGGAATACCAATAGGGGTATTTACAGAAGCTCATTGCATTCGGCAGGGGATGAGGGCATGGATGGGCTTGGCGTATTGTCCAACACCCTGTTCAAACAGGTATTGGTGGAAAACATATTGAGCTATGCACCGCAGATCCATGAAAACCATGCACTAGACCTTACCGCTGTGCAGGCCTTTGATGAGCAGCGCAACGAGTACACCCAAATCGATAAGTCCGGTTTCACCTATGATGCACTGGGCTACAATGGCAATGCCACTACCCTGCTCAACAACCCAAGGGATGTTTCCAGACGTAGGCTCCTTTCCTTTTTGGGAAGGGTACGTTATGGTTACTTAGATCGCTACCTATTGGAAGCCACTGCCCGGGCGGATGGCGCATCGGTTTTTGCGGAAAACAACAAATGGGGATTCTTCCCTGCAGTTTCCGTGGCCTGGAAGATGCAGAACGAGCCATTCCTTCAAAATGTTGAGGCCATCAACGAATTGAAACTAAGGGTCAGCTACGGTGCCACAGGAAATCAGGGCATCAACCCGTTGGAATCCTTGGGAGTGGCGGATAACCTCCCTTATGTTTTTTATAATACTTCCACACAATCCACGGAAACTGTTGCAGGTTCTACAGCATCATCACGACTCCCTAATCCAAACCTAAAATGGGAGACCACCACTACCCTAAACACCGGTGTGGATTTTAGACTGTTCAACAATTTCTTTGAAGGCAGTGTGGAATATTATAAAGCTAATACTACCGATTTATTGCTGGATAGAACCATTGCAGGAACGACCGGTTTCAATGTAATCCGCTTTAATGTGGGTGAGGTTCAAAACAGAGGTGTTGAAGCTACATTGACCTCAAACCTGATAAGAAAACAAAATTTTAGGTGGTCCTTGGGTCTTATCTTTTCCAGTAATAGAAATGAAGTAATTTCTCTTACAGGTGAAACTGATGAAAATGGAATTCCAATCGACATTACTGACACATCAGGAAGAAGGTTGTCCGTGGGCCAGTCCCTGAACCCTATTTGGGGGCCGAAATATGATGGAATCTATCAAGTGGGTGACGATATTGCCGGCTCTGGAAACCCATTGGCACAAGCTGGTGACGTAAGGGTCGTGGACCAGGACGGAAACGGACAGATCGATGACAGGGACAATGTGTTCATCAACGCCGATCCCGATTGGTATGGTTCAATAACCAATACCATATCTTACAAGAATTTTGACCTCTTTGCCGACATTTTCATTGTTCAAGGAGCCACTAAGTTAAACCCTGTACTTGCCAATGGAGAATTGTGGAAAGGGGCCATCAATGGGATTAGGACCAAATATTATACGCCCGAATATCCCTCCACGGAATACCCAAGGCCAAAACCGGACACACACCTGCACCTCTATTCGTTTGCGGTCAGGGATGCTTCCTATGTGCGTTTGAGGACCCTCACATTGGGGTACAACATCCCAAGGGAAACATTCTCCAAAATTGGACTGCAAAATGCCAAGGTCTATGTCACGGGCACCAACCTCTTCACATTCACGGATTTCAGGTCGTATAGCCCGGAACAAAACCCAGTGAATGGCGAAGAAACTGCATTTCCTGAAACACGGAACATAACCCTTGGCATCAAATTAGGATTCTAAAAAAATTGTTATGAGAAACATATATAACTACATACCATCAAAAGGAATATTCGCAATGCTTCTTGGCCTTGCCATGTTCACTTCCTGTGAAAAAGATTTTCTGAAAGATGAACTTTTTTCCGACGATTCAGTTGATTTCCTTTACTCCACCCCGGAAGGATTGGAAAACGCAGTCGTGGGGCTGTACACACTGAATAGGAACATCTACCAAGACCTTAGCCTAAACGGCACCTACCCCCTCATTCTCCAAGCAAAAAGTGATTTGGGCGTAGGAATCACAGGGGAGGTTTCCCTGTACAGCAGATTGCTATGGGGTGCCAGCCTTGGCGACTACGGAACCACCTCGGGAATCAATGCCCACTGGGTGCACAATTACCGCATTGTGGACAGGGCCAATGCCGTGATCCGTGGAGCAGAAAATTTGGAAAACATTGACGAGGACAGGAAAAACCAAATCCTGGCAGAGGCCAAGTGTATGAGGGCCAATGCATTTTTTACCCTCTACAGACTTTTCAACAACATCTTCATCACGACCGAGCCGACCACGCCCGAAAATGCATTTGATGTGCCACAGGACAAATCTTCCGAAGAAGAGATTTTTGCGCTGCTACGTTCCGACCTCGATTTTGCCATCGAGCATTTGGACTACAATCCAGCACAATTTGGAAGATGGGGACAAGGGGCCGCAAGGCACCTTAGGGCCAAAGTCGCCCTTTGGGAAGAAGATTGGGCCGAAGCTGCAGCACAAGCGGATGCCGTCATCAATAGTGGCAACCACAGCCTAGTGACCACGCAAGAGGTGTTTGCAGGCGAACTGAACCATTCCGAAACCTTGTTTGCCATCAACTTTGAAAGGGAAACCATAGGCGGGGGCAGTCAACACATCATGAGCTGGAACATGATATCCGCTTATGCCGATGCACCGGGACTCATTCAATCTGTTGAAAATGGCGGGGCCGGCGCTGGGTTCATCTCTTTGAACCAATACATGATCGATCTGCTCAATGAGGACCCTGATGACAACCGGAAGAACAACACCTATTACATCTTTGAATACGCTTACAATGATGAAACGGCACTGCCTCCCGGAAAACAGTTAGGTGATCCATTGGATCTTTATGAGAACAGCGAAACCGACCAAAACGAGTTCATGTTGTATTACAGGAGACAGAATCCAGGCGTGCTCAAGTTCTTTGATGAAACCGTGGAACCCACCGATAGGAACCATTTCAAGAACATCATGATCTACCGATTGGCCGAGACCTATCTGGTTGGGGCCGAGGCACACATGATGCTGAACAATACGCCCAAGGCACTGGAATATCTGAACGAGGTGAGGGAAAGGGCCAACACGGACCCGGTGAACACCATCGACCTACAGGCCATTTTGGATGAAGAGGCCCGCGAACTCGCCTTTGAAGGACAGCGTTGGTTCACCTTGAAAAGAACAGGAAAACTGTACGAATTCCTTCTGGACCATATGAACAACGACAACATGAACGAGTCGTACCCCGAAGGGAACCCCAAGGTGCTCTTGAGGGAATACATGCAGAACTGGCCCATTCCCCAACAACAAATGGACCTTCTGGGACCCAATTATCCACAAAATGATGGGTACAACTAACGGTCAGCTAATCCGAATTAACTAAAACATCGAGAAATGAACAAGTATAAAAATAACAGGAACAGACCAAGCCCAAGACTGCATTTCCTATCGCTATTCGTTGTATTGGGAACCTTGGCAGTCCTAATTTCTTGTGAAAACGAGGACGATTTGCCACCACCCTCTGCTTATGTGGCACCAGAACCTGAGCCAGAACCTGAACCGGGAGGGGATTGTACATTTTCGACCATCGTGCCCGAAATTGCGGATGGCATCGATTTTGAATGTGGCGGTCCCGAAGTCACCTTTTTTGGCGAGAAGGACGGTTCGTTCACTGTGGAATATGTCGAAAATCCCGATCCCTCTGGCATCAACACCTCTGAAAAAGTGGTGGAATATACCCAGACCGAAGGTGTGGAACCCTGGGCTGGGTTCTTCTTTGATCTGGCCAGCAAGGTCGATTTTTCGGAATTGCAGACCATCAAGATCAAGGTGTACTCCCCTGCGGCGGACCAAAACGTACTCTTGAAGTTCGAGGATAGCGCAGATGGTTCCATTTCCAAGGAAGTACAGTCCACCACCACTGTGGCCAACGAATGGGAGGAACTCTCCTTTGCCTTCTCCCCTAGCGATACCGACAAATTTGACCGATTGGTCCTATTCTTCAACTTCAATGGGGACAAAGGTGCTGCCACCACCCATTATTTTGATGACATTGTCATGAGTGAAGGAGGTTCCACCGAAGAACCAGGGGAAACAGGGGAACCGACAAGTCCGGCACCTGCACCCACCGTAGATCCTTTGGAGGTCATATCCCTTTTCAGTGATGCTTATACCAATGTTCCCGTGGATACATGGAGGACTGATTGGTCCGATGCCACCTTGGAGGACATCACCATAGAAGGCAATGCCGTCAAAAAATACAGTGCGCTGAGTTTTGTTGGTGCTGAAACGGTGGCCAACCAAATCGATGCAACGGACATGACCCATTTCCATACGGACATATGGACAGCCGATGCCACCGAGTTCAGGATCAAGTTGGTCGATTTTGGTGCAGATGCCGCGTTTGGTGGAGGTGACGATGTGGAACACGAGATCGTTATCGAAAATCCTGCGCAGGAAGAATGGGTAAGCTTGAGCATTCCCCTTTCAGATTTCGCTGGATTGACCACTAGGGCCAACATTGCCCAATTGATCTTTGTGGGAGCCCCTTCCAAGCAGAACACCGTATTTGTGGACAATGTGTATTTCTATGACGAAGCAGGTGTCTCCTCCGAGCCCATAACAGGAGCACCGGCACCCACTGTTCCAGAAGCCAGTGTCATATCCGTGTTCAGCGATTCCTACACCAATGTTGCCGGAACGGATTTCAACCCCAATTGGGGCCAAGCCACTGTCGTTTCCCAAGTGGATGTAGCCGGAAACAATACCCTGAAATATGAAAATTTGAATTACCAGGGAACACAGTTTGCCGCACCACTCAATGTTTCTGGAATGACCATGGTCCATGTGGACTATTGGACAGCGGATTCTTCAGCCCTCAACTTGTCCCTGATAAGCAGCGGGCCTGTGGAAACCCCTTACGCCTTTGACATTTCCAATGGTGAATGGGTCAGTGTGGACATTCCTCTGACGGAATTCTCGAGTGTTGTCGATTTGACAGATGTGATCCAACTCAAGTTTGATGGTAATGGCACCATCTTTTTGGACAATATCTATTTCTTCACACCTCCCCCAACTGAGCCTTCGGCTGCAGCCACTGTACCAACGGTTCCCGAGGCAGATGTGATCTCGTTGTTCAGCAATGCCTATACCAATGTACCCGTGGACACCTGGAGAACGGATTGGTCAGCGGCCACGCTAGAAGATGTTTTGGTTGACGGTGACGATGTAAAAAAATACAGCGGATTGAACTTTGTGGGAATCGAGACCGTGGCCAATCAAATCGATGCCACGGAAATGACCCATTTCCATACCGATGTCTGGACAGCCGACGCCACCCAAATCAGGATCAAACTGGTCGATTTTGGGGCCAACGGGGTCTTTGACGGTGGCGGTGATGACGTGGAACACGAGATTTCCATTGAAAATCCCGAGCAATACACTTGGATTTCACTGGATATCCCGCTTTCGGACTTTACAGGATTGACCACTAAAGCCAACATTGCACAATTGATCTATGCAGGCATGCCTGCAGGATCTATGACCTTGTTTGTGGACAATGTATATTTCCACAAATAATCAAAAAAAATAAAGACGCATCCATTCTACTGGATGGTTTGAGTTAGTTTAGTTAATGGACAGGCTCCCGTTTTAAAAGACGGGGGCCAACCTCCTAAGCAAATTGCCATGAAAAAAAAGAACAAAACACGTATTCTTCAAAAAGTAAAAATGAATTTATTCAACATATCCTTATTGACCCTGGTCTTCGCATTATCCTGCAGTTCCAGCGATTCTGAAACAGGTGGAGCCCCTACCGATCTGGTGGTGGACGTAATGCTTGTCGGCGCCAATGATGCCAATCCCAACGGAAATGGTTCGGGAAAGGTCCAGGTTACCGCAACAGCCAAGAATGCCACCAGGTATGCGTTCCGCTTTGAAAGTGCGGACCAACTGGAAAGCCAAACAGGCACCATGGAATATACCTTTACCAAAGATGGCATCCATTCCTACAATATTGTGGTCTGGGCCTACTCGGCATCGGGAGAGTTCATTAACCAGACAGTGGCCGTTGAAGTGTACAGGTCCGATGAGGAATTTGCAGCTTTGGTCTTTTCGGATGAGTTTGATGATGATGGAGCACCTGATGCGGAAAAATGGCACTATCAGATCATTCCACCAAACAATGGAAGTTGGCATAATAATGAGTTGCAACATTATACCGCAAGACCAGAAAACTCCTTTGTGAGCGATGGCACGCTCAAGATCAAGGCCCTGAAGGAAGAATACACCTATAATGGTTCCACCAAGTCCTATACTTCGGCCAGGTTGAACGCCAAACTTGCATTTACCTACGGTCGCGTTGAAGTACGGGCAAAACTTCCCAGCCAAGCTGGTACTTGGCCCGCCATCTGGACCTTGGGTGCAGACTCGAATGAAACAGGAAACTATTTTGGTGATCAATACGGAAGTGTTGGATGGCCTTTATGTGGTGAGATCGATATCATGGAACAGACAGGTTGGGACAAGAACATCATCATCTCCCATTTCCATTGGGGCGATCTGAACACCCAAGTGTACAATGATGAAGGAGGTGAAGTCCCCATTTCCGATGCATCATCTGAATTCCATGTATATTCTATGGAATGGAACAGCGGAAGTATCAAAACTTATGTGGATGACAATTTGGTCTATGAATTTACCAATGCTCCCAACAAGCCTTTCAACAAAGAACACTACCTGATCCTCAACATTGCCATGGGTGGCAACCTGGGTGGGGACGTGCCCGATTCTTTTTCAGAAGATACTCTTGAAATTGATTATGTAAGGATTTACCAGTAAACTTTATCGTGCAAAAATAGAGTTGTTGCTGGCATTGCTTCAATCAACTTCATAATTGTGGCAATAGGGTGTCACTGACGGAAAGGCCGAAACCGAAACAGGTTTCGGCTTTTTCTATTGTCCAAGTTCGCGTGCCTCAAAGGCCATGAGTTCTTGATTTTCAAAAGTCAAGGATACCTCGATGGGATTACAGCACACCTCACAATCTTCCACATACGTCTGTTTGGAAACGGAACTATCCACAAGAAAGGAAATTTCCTCCCAGCAATACGGACATTGGAAAAAATGCTCATCCATAGTAATTGGTCATATTTGTCCGCAACAAATATACGCCCATTACGTGCCAAAATCCAGTGCACAAAAAAGGGGATACTTTGTATCCCCAAACCAAACAAACTAAAGTAATAAAACTAACTACTCAATTTTCGTTATCGTCTTCAAACTTGGTGTCCGCCATTCGTGTACGGTCTATTTGGATCTGGTTGAATTTAGGATTCAACAGCTTGTTGTCAGAGTCGAAGACCAGAAATTGATCTGTATTCATATGTTCAAGGCCCGTGTAGGCATTGAACCTGTTGTTCTGTAGTTGTAAGATCTGTAGGCTGGCGAGCTGTCCAAACTCCACCGGAATTTCACCATCCAAGTGGTTATTGGCCAGTACAAGCTCCTTCAAATTGCCCAATTTGCCAATCTCTGCCGGAATGCCCCCGTTCAGCTTGTTCTCAAAAAAGCCCAGTACTTCCAACTTCGTAAGGTTTCCAATTGATTTTGGGATACTTCCTTCAAGATTGTTACTGGACAGGTTGAGTTCCTTTAGATTTGTGAGCGTACCAAAGCTATTGGGAATGGTTCCTGTCAAGAAATTATTGAACATGGAAAATACCTCCAATTGTTGCATGTTCCCGACACCTTCGGGAAGGGTGCCTTTTATCCTGTTCATCTCCAACCGGAATACCTTGAGTTTTTCCAGCTTTACGATATCCTTTGGCAAAACGCCTGTAATATTGTTGAAAGCCAAGTTCAAATGCGTCAAGTGTTTCAGTTTGCCCATTCCTTCGGGCAATACTCCGTTCAAATTGTTCATGAAGAGGTTTATTCCCACAACATGGCCTTCCTTGACCTCAACACCTTTCCAGGTGTCCACCGGGGCATTTAGGTCCCAAGAGACCTTCCATTTACTCCCGTTCGTGCCATTATATAAGGCAACGAGAGCATCTTTTTCATTTTGGGGAACTTGACCCTTTGCAAATGACATTCCTACAAAGGACGTCATGAACACGAAGAAAATGGCCAATCGAATCATGAATTACTTATTTAGTACACAGAATTTACCTACAAAGTAAGGAAAAGATGAAAAACCCTACAAATATAATCGGTAAATGGGTCTTCGATTGTTGCGAATCTGCTTAAATGAGTGGTGTAAACGCAGATGTCCGTAAATCAATCCAATGATTCGAGGTCGTGGGAAATACTTTCCCACTCTCCCATGAGTTCTTCCAGTTGTTTTTTCTTACCCTGATAGCCATCAAAAAAGTTGGGTTTGGCTATGGTAGTATCATAATCCATCAAAAGTTCGTGGTCGATATCAGCAATCTCCTGTTCCAGTTGGGAAATCTTCTTTTCCACTCCGCTCAATCTGTTCTTCAAGGATTTTTCCTTCTTTTGGGTATGGTAATCCATTTCCTTGGTTTCGATAGGAGCTTTTTTCTCTACCCTTACCTCTTTCTTTTCGATTTTCCTAAAGTCGTCCACCTTACGCTGCTCCAAGTAAAAATCGATATCCCCGAGATACTCTTTGATGCCCCCATCCTTGAACTCATACACCCTGTCCGTGAGTCCTTGGAGAAAATCCCGGTCGTGGGAAACGAGTACCAAGGTCCCCTCAAAGTTCTGTAGGGCCTGTTTCAGGACATTTTTGGATTTGATGTCCAAGTGGTTGGTAGGTTCGTCCATCACCAACACATTAAAGGGCTGAAGGAGCATTTTGGCCAGGGCCAATCGGTTTCGCTCCCCTCCGGAGAGTACTTTCACATATTTGTCCACATCATCGCCCCTAAACAAAAATGAGCCCAATATATCCCGGACCTTGCTGCGGTTGCTTTCATTGGCGGCATCGGTCATGGTGTCCAAAATGGTCTTGCTGCCATCCAGATACTCGGCCTGGTTCTGGGCAAAATAGCCCAATTGCACATTGTGGCCCATCTTGATGCTCCCTTCATGCTCCAGTTCGCCCACCATGATCTTTGCCAAGGTGGTCTTGCCCTGTCCGTTCTGCCCAACAAATGCGGTCTTGCTGCCGCGCTCCACCAATAGGTCTATGTTTTGCAGCACCTGCTTTTTTCCATAGCTCTTGGAAAGGCTTTCCAGCTCGGCCACTACTTTACCGGGGGTCACGGATACTGGGAACCTCAGGTTCATCACTCCGTTGTCCTCTTCGTCCACCTCTATCCGTTCTATCTTGTCCAGTTTCTTGATCAGTGATTGGGCCATGGACGCCTTGCTGGCCTTGGCCCGGAACTTCTCTATCAGCCTTTCGGTCTGTTGTATCTGTTTTTCTTGGTTTTTTTGGGCGCTGAGCTGCTGCTCCTTGATCTCTTTTCTGAGCTCGAGGAACTTGGTGTAGGGTTTGTTGTAGTCATAGATCCTTCCCAAAGAAATCTCTATGGTACGGTTGGTGACATTATCGAGGAACATCTTATCGTGGGAAACAATCACCACTGCCCCGGAATAATTGTTCAGGAACTGTTCCAACCAAATTATGGATTCGATGTCCAAGTGGTTGGTGGGCTCATCCAGCAGCAACACATCGTTGTTTTGCAACAGGAGCTTCGCCAGTTCGATACGCATACGCCACCCACCCGAAAAAGTATCGGTCAACTTGTTGAAATCCTCCCTTTTGAAACCGAGTCCGAGCAAAACTTTCTCGGTATCGCCCTGGTAATTATAACCACCAAGAATTTCATAATGGTGGGTCACATCGTTCAGGTCCACCATCAGTTGGTGATAGCCCTCACTTTCATAATCCGTTCGCTCTGCCAGACCAGTATTGATAAGGTCCAATTTCTGTTCCAGTGCCTTTATCTCCGAAAATGCCTGATAGGATTCTTCCAAAACGGTCCTTCCAAGATCAAAGTCGATGTCCTGTTTCAAAAACCCGACTTTTATTTCCTTTTCCGTGGCCATGGTGCCCCCATCCAAGGGCATTTCCTTGGCGAGCAATTTGAGCAATGTGGATTTTCCCGCACCGTTCTTTCCAATGAGGCCTACCCTGTCACCGCCATTCAGGCGAAATGAGATTTCTTCAAAAAGATATTCGCCTCCAAAGGCTACGGAAAGATTATGGACATTTATCATTTTATGTGATTTGTATTACACAGCAAAAGCAGCATTATCCGTATTTTTGCCTAAAAATCGGTGCAAATGTTAAAAAAAGGAACCAAACTGTACAGCATTTTAACAGGAAGTTGTCCTAAGTGCCATGAGGAAAGCATGTATGTGAACCCCAATCCGTATGCGCTGTCCCAAATTTTCAAGATGCATGAGCGTTGTTCCCATTGTGGCACCAAGTATAAGATTGAGCCTTCTTTCTTTTACGGTTCCATGTATGTGAGCTATGGTGTGGGTATAGCTTTTGCCGTGGCGGCATTTGTCATTGCTTTCCTGTTTATCGGTGCCAACTTGGTCAACACCTTTATTGCGATCGTGGGCACTTTGATTGTTTTTATGCCCGTAATCATCCGTTTGTCCCGAAATATCTGGATCAATTTCTTCATCAAATATGATGCTTCGGCAAGCGAACATCATCATGCAGTGGAGGGTCAGGTGGAATAATATTTCTTGGTAAACCTTTGGATATCCATCTCTGGATCCAATGGAATCCCCTTTTCTATGGCATTGAACAATTGGCTTGATGCGTAAGGGGCTATGAGCACTCCCCTGGAACCGAAACCGTTCAGCACATACAGATTTTTGTGGGCTGGATGTTGGCCTACCAATGGCCTCCTGTCGACCACCGTGGGCCGGATTCCGGCTACATGGTCCACTATTTCAAAATCGCATTTCAGAAATGTCCCCAGCTTGTCCAGCAACTCATTTTTGGATTCTTCCGTGGGCTCATTGGTCTTGTCCTTCCATTTGTAGGTGGCCCCGAGCATGTAATGGTCGTTTCCCAACGGAATGGTGAAAACGGATGATTTGATGACACTGCTCTCCTTATAATCGGGAGCTTTGATGATCAACAGTTCCCCTTTTGTGCCATTCAGCGGCAAATACCCAAAAAAAGGGTCGTTCTTAAGGCCATAGCCACATGCGAAAACAATGTGCTTGGCGGTCATTGATTTATACTGGACATGGTCTTCCCGATGCTCGAAATTGGAAAAGTCAAAGGATTCTGCTTCCAGTATTCCCTTGCTTTCCAAATATGTTTTATAGGATTCCACCAAGGTGGCGGTGTCCACCCTTCCGGTGTGTTTGACCTCTCCCAACCCGAAGGGTGCATCCAAATTTGGGTTATTGTTCTGAAGGATCTCGGTGGATAGAAAATGGTCCAATCCTGGTCGGTCCAAGGCCTCAAACCACAGATTCTGCTCCTCAATGGATGCGAACCTGCGCAGTACGGGGAGCTTATGGTCCAGTGTGACGTTTAGCTTCTTCTCCAGATCTTTATAGAAGGGCATGGCCTGTTCCATAAGGAACTTGGCCCTCCAGGCCATGGTAAAGCGCTTTAAGATGACTGGATTGTAGAGTCCCCCGGCCACTTGGGATGCCCTTTGGGACCCATCCGCTATGACCTTGAAGGTCTTTTCCTGTTTTTCAAGGGTCTCGCAGAAGGAGATTCCTGCCAACCCAACACCGACAACTATATAGTCCAACATGGGGCAAAATTAACCATATGGGCCGTATTGTGACCAAACTTCCATCCACAATGGCACAAAAAAAACGCCGCAATGGTCATTGCGGCGTAATTTGATATTGAATTGGAAAATTTTTCAGGCCTAGTAAGCCCACATATCCTGCTCCCTGTCCCTGATGGTCTCTTTGATCCTCTGGGCTTCCAAAAGCTGGAACAATGCATTGTCGAAGATATACTCGTCTATCTTACGGTCTTCATGGACGTTCTCCTCTTTATAGATCACACCATTGAAACGTCTTGCGTTCAAAAGCATATCGAAGGAGATGGGCCTTGCCGAGTTGCGTTGGTTGTACACCTTCGCTTCGTGCAGGATCTGCCTTGCAGCAGGATACCACACCCAGAACAGCTCCACTTTGTTCTCCCCTGGGTCCATGGATTCGTCATCTATAAAGTTAACGTCGGGTGCAACGGGTGCAATCCCCAATAAACGGTACTTCAGTTCTCCCTGGCGTTTGTCGAAATACCAGATTCCTTTGATACGGTATTCTTCAATGTCGGCGGCGGTCAAGTCCCTTTGGTTGATGAACTCAGGGGAAATACGCTCTCCGGCATTCATTTGCTCGTATCCGAGGTCAGTGGTATCCACTTTGCTCAAGGTCGCAGACAGGTCTTCCAACTTCCTCTTTTCGGTAAAATAGGAATCCGTATAGACTTCTGTCAGCTTGCCGTTCCTGATGTTCTTCATCAAAACGTCGTACAGCGACCTTCTATCTGCCCCAATACCTATGGTATCGGTTGGGTAGTACAATGGAAAGTTGACACGTTCGTCCAGGTCAACGATTTCCCAAACGGTCTTGGACCAGAGGATATCCCTGTCATCCACATATCCGTATTTCAATGGGGCATCGGCGTCCTGCTCAATTTGAGCCTGGGTCTTTTTACCAATATCACTGGGCAGTTTGGCATTCAAGATGTTTGCCTGTGCCATCATTGATACGGGCAATACGCCCAACAATCCGATTAGTAATGCATTTTTCCAATTCATGATAACTTGTATACTTTTTTTAGTTTGTAAGCTCCACCACTACAGGAGATACTTTCTTCAACTTGTAGCTCTTGTTGTTGGTAATATAAGCTTGGATATCAAATATCTGGATGCTTTCTCCCCTACCTGCCCTGCTTAGAACAGATTTGGCCCTATCATCCAATTTGTTTCCATTGACAACCACAGTTGGCTGACCTGGCACTTTGAAACTGAACTGGCTAACAGCAAGGTTCAGGTCAAAGTCAAAGTCTTCCAACATGGCACTTACCGTAGAAATTTCCAAATTCTTCCTTGGCATTTTCACGCTTCCAGCCTCTCCACGAACGGTGCCGCTAGGTCTTGGAATGTCCTTGATACGGAACTCAGAGGAGGTTCGGATTCCTTTACCATCAGGCAAGGTACCGGAAGCTGTAATGGTCACTTCCCTTCCAGTTCCAGGGTTCATGATGTAGTTGCTACCGCTTCTTCTGGTAAGTCCAGGAGCTGAAGCTGTTACCTTATTGTCAGGAATACCGGGGATGGAGATGGTCATTGGGTTGGCCACACCACGGTATACCACGTTCATCTTATCTGCAGAGATCACAGCAGCATTGGGCATGGAGATGGTCGCGAAAGTGTTGTCCACTTCCACTGGCACTTCTTTTCCATCCTGCATGAAGTACATGGTCCCTTTAATGGTATGGTCACCTGGGGTTCCTGCACTGATCAACATTTTGATTCCTCCTGCCTCAAGCTCGTAGTCCTTGCCTTCGGTCATTGGTCTTCCGTCCAAGGTCAATTCGGCTTTCACCGGAGTGGATGTCTTGTCCGTTTTGCTCACGATGATCTTACCATCGTACTTTTCACCTGCATAGTAAGCAGTCTTTGGAGCGGACAATGAACTTGCAAAGTTGGTCAAGGAAACAGCGGCGGTCAAGTTACCTTCCAAAAGGTTTTTCAACACCTCTTGTTCGGTGGTCTTGATATCTGCCTGCAATTGGGTCAACTTGGTCAAAGAGGCCACTAATGGGAACCCTTCGAAATGGTAGTTGATCCAGTCTTGGCGGGTACCGTCCCTTTTTTCTACTTTACCATCAGCGTCACCTGTTGCAAAACGAACTTTTACAGCTTCTTTCACAGAGGTGAACTTGCCTTCTGGCAAAGCGTTGATCACTCCTTCACGATAATCGTTGATCTGTTTCATGAACTCTTTCCCTTCTGGGCCCAAATTGTCCCCTTGGAAAAATTTCTGATCTAGATAATCGGACTTGTCCATGACCACATAATCCTTTGGGTTTTCCAAATCGGCGGTCATTCCTTTTTTCAATTCTTCCAGATAGGTGTAGTACGAATCTGAAAGCTGCTTTACTTGTTGTGCATTCTGGTACAGCGCTCCATATTCCGCTTCGTTTTCGGAAGCCTTTGTTTCCAGGCTGCCCAAGAATGCCAAGTTGTTTTCTGTTGTTTTTGCATTGGAAGTCTCCAGCTTTTCGTTCATTAGACCGAAAGCCGCAAGTACTTCCTTGCTCATGTTAAGGGCCAACATCGCGATGAAGATCAAGTACATTAGGTTGATCATCTTCTGACGTGGTGTTTGTTTTCCTCCTGCCATGTTTTTCTAATTAGATTTTAAAAATTAATTTGATCTGGGTTTGGTTTCGACTAATTTGTATCTAATTAGTTTCTGCTTCCCATGGCGGATAGCATACCTCCGTAAACTCCGTTCAAGGAAGAAAGGTTGGTTGCCAAAGATTCCATTTGGTCTTTCAATGCACCTGCATTCTGAACCACTTCCTCATTGATGGAGGCTTGACGGCTGGCGCTTTCCAATTGTACTTTGTACAAGCTGTTCAAAGATTCCATTTGGGCGGCGGCATGAGACAATTCCTCAGAATATTTTTTGGTGTGCTGGATGGCATCTGTTGTAGGAGCTATATTTTTAGCGGCACCTTCAAAACTCTTGATGCTTTCACCCAAGCTAGAGAATAGGTTGGCATCGATATTGGCTTCTTTCAAAAGCTCGTCCAATTTTCTGGAAAGGATTCCTTCAGCCTCTTTGGCATCCTTGGCATCCTGTTTTTTGGAAACGCTCTGTTGGCCACCTGCCAATTCTGGGTATACCAAAGACCAATCGTATTCGTCGTCCACTGGTTCAAATGCACTGATGGCGAAGATCAATGCTTCGGTAATAAGTCCAACTGCAAGAAGAAGTCCACCGGTAAGTGGTCCGAACTCCCAGTGAAGGATCTTGAACAATGCACCGATAATTACAACCGATGCTCCAAGCCCGTAGGCCATGTTAAACAATTTTTTTGTTGATTTTGACTGTGCCATAATTCTAGTTTTAATTAAGTTATATAAATAATAAGTATTTGGTTACTAACTAAGCTTATTTATATAATGTTCTCTGCTTTCTTTTTTTATTCTTCTAATTAATCCGGCAATCCTTGGCCCCTAGTGGAGTCCTCTTCGCCCATATAATCCTGGACCGTCCTGAACCCGATATAGCTCCTTGCGGAATCTTGGTACTCATAGTCCCTGGTACTTACCTGAAGGAAGTAGGCGACATCTTTCCAAGATCCTCCGCGGATCACTTTTCTTTGATTTTGCCCTGAACCGATATTGGGGTTCATGGTGGACACATATTCGTAGGCGTTCTGATCAAAGCTGGAGTTGGTCCACTCGGATACATTTCCTGCCATATTATAAAGGTTGTACTCGTTTGGCTCGAAGGATTTGGCCTCCACGGTATATAGAGCCGCATCTGCTGCATAATCCCCTCGTTGTGGCTTGAAGTTGGCCATAAAGCAACCTGTATCACTGATCACATATGGCCCACCCCAAGGATAGGTTCCTCCTTCGATTCCGCCCCTTGCGGCATATTCCCACTCAGCTTCGGTCGGCAGTCGGAATTGGTTCACGAACTGCTTGCCACGGGACTTTTGGTCATCGTTCTTGAACTTGGTCCTCCAGTTGCAGAAGGCCTTGGCCTGCATCCAGTTCACACCCACAACAGGGTAGTCGCTATAGGCATCGTGCCAGAAATAGTCGTTGTGCATGGGTTCGTTGTAGGAGTATTCAAAATCCCTGATCCAAACCGTGGTGTCTGGGTATATTTCAAATTCTTCATGTCTGATGAAGTCCTTTCTGCTCCCTGTCTTTGCCCTGGCAGCAGCCTCAATGTCCATCCAACTATACTTATATTTCAATTTGGTCACATCGATGGTCCTCAATCCATTATAACTTTCCTCTTCTGGAATATAAAGGGAGTCCATTACTTCTGCATAATACTCATCTGGATATTCGGAAGTGTCCCATACCAAGTCCACATCCTTGTTCAGTGCCCTTCCTTCATAACCAGTGTCACCAAGCCCGGCATAATTGTCGAGCATGTACTTGTCATAAACGGAAAGTTCGGTGGTATCGGTATCCTTAAAGGCGTACTCTCCAATACCTTCATCTTCTGGTCCGATTCCAAGTTCATCGGCCAAAATGGCCAATCTGGTCCTGACTATGGAATCCTTTACCCACTCCACAAACTGTCGGTACTCACTATTGGTGATTTCCGTATCATCCATATAAAAGGACCGTACGGTGACCGTTCTTGTGGGGGCGTTCAACACTTTTGCCTGGTCCTCTTCGGCCTTCCCCATAACAAAGGCGCCGCGCGGGATCAGTTCCATGCCATAGGGCTTCTCTGGATGCCATTTTTTTCCACTGACCCCAACTAGTTCACCTTTCGAGCTCGATTTGGACCCACAACTGGTGAGCAAAAAAACAAGCGCCATGGATGAAAAGAATAGCTTTCTCATACTTTAGGTTAAATTACTTTCGATTCAAGATTATAAACTGTGATACACAAATTCATTACTCTCAAAACTAATTTTTGAATAAATTATTGTGCAAGAACAATTAATGCGTAAAATTTAATTTGTTTAGTGAAAGCCCTTTCTATAGGCTTTGAACCACCTTTCGGGAATGTTCTGGTTGCAAGCATCCAAATAGTCCCCTTCGGTGCATGGTAATAACGCCACCGAATTTGTTTTAGTATGCTCGCCCAAAATTGATGGCACCTCCACCCACCAGCGTTCGGTCACGTGGCTTTTGTAGAAGATAAGCTCTTCCGTGTCGGTGGGTACGGTGAATTTGGTGAAGTCTTCGCTCTTTGAGCTGGGCTGTTCCTTTATCCTAAAGGACAACCCTTCTATAAAATACCAGATGATCTGGGCAATCATCTGAAAGGCTTGGTTGGAGTTCTCCCCTTCGTAGATCCCGAACAGGGAGACCCTATCGCTTATCCCGGCATACCTGGCTATGGCACATATTTCCCTACCGGTGAACCCGTTGGGGGAAAAGTTACGGGTCATTCCCATTTCGCTGGCGCGTATGGCCCTGAGGTCCAAGCTTACGATATCGCTACTGCGCAGTATGGGTTCTGCCAGTTCTATATCCGCGGCAATCTCGCCCAACCTATAGGCATCAAAGAAAAGACGTTCCATCAGGTCGATCTCTTCCTGCGCATTGAAATAGCTCTGGTACCCTATATTGGAGAAATTAAAAAGGTTGTTGGGCTTGTCCGTAATGATCTTGCTCATGTAGGAGTGCGAGGAAATGAGTTCCTCATCCTCACCAAAATCAAAACGGCTGTCTATGGCCACAAGGTTCACCATATCCTTGATCTTGTCAAAGGCACGATAGGTTGGGTAGGTGATATCCTGGGTACATCCTATTATAATAGGTATGATGTTTTCCTCCAACAGGCCCGCCACAATTTCCTTTACAACAAAATAGGTGTCTTCGACGGTGTCGCCCTCTTCCACGTCCCCGATATCTATGATGGTGGAGTTCCAGTTGCCCATCATGAGGCGATAGAGTTGGATGCGCACTTCGTCCACATCCAATTTTTCGGGTTTTTTTTCAAATGCGTTCCTGGATTCCAATACGCCAAAGATGGCCACATCGGCATGGGCGAACACGGGAAGTCCGTCCTTTTCCGTATGCATGTGGATGTTCTTGCCGATGGCCTGTTGGGGCAGCAACTCCATGTGTGCCAACACCCTGTCCTTTACGGGAACCAAAAAATCGAACGCCATATTATTTCTTTGCCTTGGCTTTTTTCTTAGGTGATTTCTTTTCCAAAAGGGCCTTTGCCTCTTCCAAAGTGATCTTTGTGGCATCCACGTCCTTGGAAAGCTCTACTTTGAGCTTGCCTTTCAAGATGTTGTGCCTTCCCCATCTCGCCTTTTCTATCCTGATCTTTTCCTCGGGCCACTCCTGGACCACTTTTTCAGCCTCCTTTTTCTTCTTGTCCTCGATGAGTTCCTCCACATCGGATTGGGAAAGATGGTCAAAATCGTATTTCTTGTTCACATTGATAAACATGCCGTCCCATTTGATAAAGGGGCCGAACCTGCCCTTTCCCTTGGTGACTTCCTTGCCTTCATACGTAGCGATGGGCGCATCCGCTTTTTCCTTCTCCTTGATGAGCTCTATGGCACGGTCCAGATCCACATCGAAGGCGCTTTCGCCCGCATCCAAGGAAATGAACTTTTTCCCGAACCTGACATATGGACCGTACCGGCCCACGTTCGCCTCGACCTCCTCTCCTTTGTATTCCCCCAATTGCCTGGGCAACTGGAAGAGTTCCATCGCCTCCTCAAAAGTGATGGTCCCAATGGACTGATCGGGAAGCAAGCTGGCAAACAGCGGCTTTTCCTCCTCTTCCACAGTGCCTATCTGCACCATGGGTCCAAAACGGCCCAATCTGGCAGCAACCTGTCTGCCCGACTTGGGGTCTACGCCCAAGATGCGTTCCCCACTCGCCCTTTCGGCATTTTCCTCGACCTCCAATACATTGGGATGGAAGTCCTTATAGAAATTTTTCATCATTTGCTGCCAGTCCTCTTCGCCAGTAGCAATCTCATCAAAATCCTCCTCCACTTGTGCCGTGAAATTGTAATCCAATATCTTGGTGAAATTGCTCACCAAAAAGTCGTTCACGATCATACCTATATCAGTGGGGACCAGTTTTCCCTTGTCCGAACCCACCATCTCGGTAAGTTGTTCCTCTGCGACTTTTCCTTTTTCCAAAACCAATTGGAAGTATTTCCGCTCCGTGCCCTCAACACTTCCTTTTTCCACATAGCCCCTATTCTGGATGGTAGAGATTGTAGGCGCATAGGTAGATGGTCTACCAATGCCCAGTTCTTCCAGCTTTTTCACCAAGGAGGCCTCCGTATAGCGATAGGGAGGTCTGGTAAAGCGTTCTGTAGCGGAGATAAAAACATTCTGTAGTGCCTCGCCCACGTTCATGGCCGGCAACATTCCTTCCTGCTCTTCCACCCCCTCTTCATCATCGGTACCTTCCAGATATACTTTAAGGAACCCATCGAACTTGACCACTTCACCATTGGCGGTAAATTCCTCTTGGTGGGTGCTGGCCTTGATCTTCACATTGGTGCGTTCCAACTGTGCATCGCTCATTTGGGAGGCCAGGGTCCGTTTCCAGATCAGTTCGTAGAGTTTGGATTGGTCCCTTTCGAGGGAAGGGGACTGCAATTTCATATCGGTTGGGCGAATGGCCTCGTGGGCTTCTTGTGCCCCTTTGGTCTTGCCCGTAAAGTTTCTTGTTTGGCTATACTTCTCCCCATAGTTTTGGACAATGGCTTCCTTGGCGGCGCTCAATGCCTCATTGGAAAGGTTCACGCTGTCCGTTCTCATGTAGGTGATCAGACCTGCTTCGTAGAGCCGTTGCGCCACCTGCATGGTGCGACTAACAGAAAAATAAAGTTTTCGTGAGGCTTCCTGTTGTAAGGTCGAAGTGGTGAACGGTGCTGCCGGAGACTTTTTTGCCGGTTTTTTGTCCAGATCGGCCACTGAAAAATCCGAACCAATATTCTGCTTGAGGAAGTTTTCGGCCTCTGCCTTGGTAGGGAAAGCTTTGTTCATCCTTGCCGAAAAGACATTGCCACTATCGGTCTTGAATTCAGCCTTTATCCTGAACGATGCCTCGGGGGCAAAGCCCTCGATTTCCCGCTCCCTTTCCACGATGAGCCTCACCGCAACGGACTGTACCCTACCTGCGGAAAGTCCCGGTTTTATCTTTTTCCAGAGTACGGGCGAAAGCTCATAGCCCACCAATCGGTCGAGGACCCTTCGGGCTTGTTGTGCATTCACCAGGTTGTAGTTGATGTCCCTTGGGTTCTCTATGGCCTTTTGGATAGCCGATTTGGTGATGGAGTTGAACACGATCCGTTTGGTCTTGCTCTTGTCCAGTTTCAGTTCTTCCGCCAAGTGCCACGAAATGGCCTCTCCCTCGCGGTCCTCATCACTGGCGAGCCAAATGGTATCGGCCTTTTGGGCTAGGTCCTTAAGTTTTTTCACCAAGGCTTTTTTATCCTTGTCAACAGTATATTTTGGCTTGAAATCGTTTTCCACATCCACCCCAAGTTCTTTTGAGGGGAGGTCCACTATGTGGCCGAAACTTGATTCGACTTGGTATTCTTTTCCTAAAAATTTCTCTATGGTCTTTGCCTTAGCGGGGGACTCTACAATAACTAAATTCTTTGGCATGCACTGGTTTTTGTCCTAACAAAAGTATATCAATTTTTCGATTTTGGGTTTTTATGGAACCTATATCAAAAAAATATCCCGCTGAAAACGGGATATTTGACATGGTATTTATACTTTTTTTAGTTGAGCCCTATCTGGCTGATGAGCTTGATTCCACTATCCAGATACTCATATTGATATAGGATTCCGTCCCCTACCATGATCAGATGGTTTTCCAAAGGAATGACATCGAAAGTGATGATGTCCTCAAAATGGTTCAGTTCTTTGAGGTCATTGATATCGGTCTTGTCATAGACCTTCAGACCTGAAGATCCATCACAAACGAAAAGTTTTTCTTCCCTGATGCCCAAACCATAGGGTTCGTCCATGGGGTACTGCACCGCCAGTTCTGGGTTCGCAATGTCCGAAATGTCCACAATGAACAATCCGCTCTCGGTGGCACCGCACATGTTTCCGCCACGCAAGGTCACATAGGCATAATCGCCATCCACCACCACCGGGTCGCAGGCGGTGCCATGCTCAAACTCGGAAACCTTGGAAGGTGCTGCAGGATCGGTGATGTCATATATATACATTCCCCGCATACTGCCCAAGAAAAGGTAATTGCCATTGTAAAAAATGGTCTCTATATCAAAACCTGCATACACATCTTCCAATGCCTGTGGGTTATCCATGTCGGATATATTGAACACGTTGATGTTATGGCTGTCCACGGCGTAGAGGTAATCCTCCACGATCTTGAACCTCGCGAGCGACCCTCCTTGGCCCGTTGTTCCTCCACTGGCGGATTCCATGGCGACCATGTCATTCGTAAAAAAGCCCCAACCACTTTTTTCCACTTCGGAGATCAGCCTTCTTTCCGTAGTGGTCGTCCACCCGACAATGATATCATTTTGGTAATCATATTCCACATCCTCAATGATGTTGGCCTCAAAAGGAAACATCATGCCACCTTGCAATACGTTTTCCAAGCGATTCACCAACGCAATGTTTTCGATGTCGGAAATATCGATGACCACTAGATCCGCCAAACTATCCGCAAAAAGATAATCGTCCTTCACCGAAATGTCCACATTGCCGGGAATATTGATGAATCCAATTTTTACGGGTTGCTGCGGATTTCGGTTGTCAATCACATGGATGCCCTGGTATTTGTCATTCACAAAAATGTAATCTTTATAGGTATAGACCTTTCCCGATTCTTCAATGGGTCTAGGTGCAATGATGTCAACACTGTTGGCAAATTCGGCCTTGCTCATCACCAAGGGACGGGCCACGATGTAGTCAGCATATTTATCACTGGAATCGTCATCGGTACAGGACACCAAAAAAAGTAGGGCCATAAATGGCAACAAAAGGATTTTCTTTTTCATAATAGTCGGTATTTTAACCTTATGGATGAAAATCTTCCAAAAAGTTGCGTCAACTGTTGGTGAAAATTTAGGCATCCATGGACAGACCAATGGCATCCTTATATATGTAGTAAATGGGAATCTTGGAAAACATCGCCGTAAAGAAAACACCCACCAAACAGAGGATGACCCCCAACTGGGCCACCAATCCTGCCACAAAGACCAAAGCAAATATGATGAGCCAGTTCTTATTGCCCAACGCAAACCCGGATTTCACGATTTCCATGGCCGTCAGCTCGCGATCAAAAGAAAAAAAGGCGGGAAAAAGGGACATGGGTACCACCAAATAGATGATGCCAAGTCCGCAGGCCAGCAATCCCAACAAGGACAATCCGAACATCAGCAAGGAAAGGACAAGCGCCTTGATCAAATAGGGCTTTTTGAAATAGAAAAAGTAATCGTCCCTGCCCATTTCGTCCATGTCGTACTTTCGGCATATGCGCAAGAAAGCGGCGTTCAAACAAAGACCAATGACCATCACCCCAACGGAAAAAATGGGCATTACCAAAATCATGATGCCCGCAAATGCCGGGGGCATCTCGTTATGCTCAAAGGCTTCGGGGTCCGAAATTCCCATGGCCAGCATGGGCGCATAGATCAAAATATAAAAAGGAATCATGGCCACAACGGTCAACAGCAAGGTAAGGAAGCCCTGCAACCAAACTTTTTTGAAGAGCTCCACAGATCGGTTGAACACACTCCCAAACGCTGTTGGGCCACTTTCGTCAATGCGTTGGGATACATGGGTAAAATCCATATCGGTAATGGTTATGTTATTTTGTTCAAGGTACTATTAACTCCCGAATCCACAATATAATCCTAAAAAATACTGCCATATTGTCACTAAAATGGAATAAGCACTATCTTTGCACCCCATTGCAGCAATATGATTAAGGACGAAAGTGTAACGAAAATAATAGACGAAAGCCAACAGGGAAGCACCTTGGCTATGGAGAAGCACGAAAAGAACACCCGAAAGCTCTATATTGAGAGCTATGGCTGCCAGATGAACTTTTCCGATAGTGAGATCGTGGCGTCCATTCTGGCCAACGAGGGGTTCAACACCACACAGATATTGGAGGAGGCCGACCTGGTCCTGGTGAACACCTGCTCCATCCGCGAAAAAGCGGAACAGACCGTGCGCAAGCGTCTGGAAAAATTCAACGCCGTCAAAAAGACGAATCCCGGCATGAAGGTCGGCGTTTTGGGCTGTATGGCGGAACGCTTGAAGAGCAAGTTCCTGGAAGAGGAGAAGATCGTGGACATGGTCGTGGGCCCTGATGCCTACAAGGACCTGCCCAACCTCATCCAAGAAATCGATGAGGGCCGTAATGCCGTGAACGTCATTCTTTCCAAGGACGAAACTTATGGCGATGTGGCCCCTGTACGGCTCAACTCCAACGGGGTGACCGCTTTTGTGTCCATCACCCGGGGCTGTGACAACATGTGCACTTTCTGTGTAGTACCGTTTACCCGTGGTAGGGAGCGTAGCCGTGACCCCCAATCCATTTTGGAAGAAGTGAACGATCTTTGGGAAAGAGGGTTTAGGGAAATCACCCTTTTGGGTCAAAATGTGGACAGTTACCTTTGGTATGGTGGTGGTTTGAAGAAGGATTTTGAAAAGGCCTCGGAAATGCAAAAGGCCATATCTGTGAACTTTTCCAAACTTTTGGAACTCGTGGCCCAGGCCCAGCCCAAAATGCGTATCCGTTTCTCCACTTCCAATCCGCAGGACATGACCTTGGACGTGATCGAGACCATGGCCAAATATGAAAATATCTGTAAATACATCCACTTGCCCGTACAGAGCGGTAGCAACAGGATCTTGAAGGCCATGAACCGCCTGCATACTCGTGAGGAATATTTTGAACTGATCGACAACATCAAAAAAATCATTCCCGATTGCGCCATCAGTCAAGATATGATCACCGGTTTCCCAACCGAAACAGAAGAAGACCATCAGGACACCTTGAGTTTGATGGAATACGTCAAATACGATTTTGGGTTCATGTTCGCCTATTCCGAAAGACCCGGAACCTTGGCCGAGCGTAAAATGGAAGATGACGTTCCCGAAGAGACCAAGAAAAGACGTCTAACGGAAATCATTGACGCGCAACAAAGGCACAGCCATTATCGCACGCAAGAGCATGTGGGCAAGACCGAGGAAGTACTCATCGAGGGAACCTCCAAAAAATCCGACGACCATTGGATGGGACGAAACTCTCAGAACACCGTGGTGGTATTTCCAAAGGAACACTACAAAGTGGGCGACTTTGTAAACGTAAAGATCAATGAATGTACCTCTGCCACCTTGATCGGCGAGGCCATTGAATATTCAAAGAACAATTCATATTAATGGAGAGCATCCAATCGATAAAACAACGGTTCGAGCTCATCGGCAACGATGTGAAGCTCAACCGAGCCATAGAAAAGGCCATCCAAGTGGCCCCGACCGACATTTCCGTGTTGGTCACGGGGGAAAGTGGGGTCGGAAAGGAAGCCATTCCCAAGATCATCCATTCCCTATCGCACCGCAAGCACGCCAAATACATTGCCGTGAACTGTGGGGCCATTCCCGAAGGAACCATCGACAGTGAGCTCTTTGGTCACGAAAAAGGTGCCTTCACCGGGGCCACACAAACCCGAAGCGGGTATTTTGAAGTGGCCGATGGCGGAACCATCTTCTTGGATGAAGTGGGCGAACTCCCGCTTACTACCCAGGTGCGTTTGCTCCGTGTGCTGGAAAACGGGGAATTCCTGAAAGTGGGATCCTCCCAAGTACAAAAGACCAATGTCCGCATTGTGGCGGCCACCAACGTGAACATGTTCGAGGCCATCGAAAAGGAAAAGTTCAGGGAAGACCTTTATTATAGGTTGAGCACGGTGGAGATCAACATCCCTCCACTCCGTGAACGACAGGAGGACATCCATTTGCTGTTCCGGAAATTTGCTTCGGATTTTGGTCAGAAATACAAAATGCCCACCATACGCCTGGAGGACGATGCCGTCCATCTACTATTGAAATACCGTTGGCCGGGGAACATCAGGCAATTGCGGAACATCGCCGAACAGATATCCGTATTGGAGGAAAACAGGACCATTTCCGCCACCACCCTAAAAAGTTATCTGCCCGATGCCATTGGTTCCAATCTACCCGCAGTGGTAGGCCAGACCAAAAAAGAAAGTGATTTCAGCAATGAGCGTGAAATCCTCTACAAGGTGCTCTTCGATATGAAAGGAGATTTGAACGACCTCAAAAAACTCACGCTGGAACTCCTCAAGGAAAACGATTCCAAAAAGGTGCAGAAGGAAAATGAAAACCTCATCCGTAAGATCTACGGGAAACCCGAAGAGGACATTGAACAGGAAGAGGAGACCATGGCCGAAGTGCTCCATTTGCCCGAACCCATTGTAGAAGGTAAAGTGCACCCTCCCATGCAACAGCCGCTGGAGGACCGATATCACTTTGCCGAAGAGATCCAAGAGGAAGAAACCCTATCTTTACAGGAAAAAGAAATAGAGCTCATCAAAAAATCGTTGGAGCGGAACAGGGGCAAGCGCAAGGCGGCCGCTTCCGAGCTGGGCATTTCGGAGCGGACCTTGTACCGAAAGATCAAACAGTACGATCTCTAATTTGATGGCGATGTTATTTGAACACAGTATGAAGAAAAAAATTAGCTTAAAGGTTGGATTGTTGGGATTGGTCTTCTTTCTCTCCGGTTGTGGGGCCTACAATTTTTCTGGGGCGGACATTGGGACTGCCAAAAGTTTTCAGGTGAATTTTTTCCAGAACTATGCCGACCAAACGCCCGGCTCCATCATTGTGCCCGGACTGGATCGGGATTTTACCCAGGCCTTACAGAACATGATCAACAACCTTACCAGTCTTTCCCTAACCGGAAGCAATGGCGATTTGTTGTTCGAAGGGGAAATCATCGAGTACAAAGTGATTCCGATGACGGCCACCTCCGATCAACGTACCGCCCAGAACCGCCTCACCATGAGCGTGAACGTACGGTTCTTCAACAGGACCAAGGAAGATGCGGATTTTGAACGCCGTTTCTCCTTCTTTTATGATTTTGATGCA
Organism: Flagellimonas hadalis; assembly: GCF_007785775.2. GTDB lineage: Bacteria > Bacteroidota > Bacteroidia > Flavobacteriales > Flavobacteriaceae > Flagellimonas > Flagellimonas hadalis. Next base: position 140,143 of record NZ_VNIK02000004.1, on the reverse strand, counting down.
ACCGCTTCCCTGACATCGGTTCAGGCAGCAGCGCATGAAGAAATATTTGAACGCCTCACACAGGACATTTTCAATGCTTCCTTGGGCAATTGGTAACCGCGTATGAACGTAACGGATTTTATACATATTCTTCAAAACTCTAATACCATCCTGTCCCCCAAACAGACCCGGGAACTGGAGGACATCATTGAGGAATATCCCTATTTTCAAGCGGCAAGGGCCCTGCACTTGAAGGGACTTAAAAATCTGGACAGTTACAAATACAACAATGCCCTGAAGACCACGGCGGCCTACACCACGGACAGGGATGTGCTGTTCGATTATATCACTTCCAAGGAATTCATCCAGAACAACATTGCGGACACCATTGCAGGAAGGGGCTCCAAACTGGAGGACCAAAAGGCCATTTCCGAGGAAATAGAACCCAACCCAAATGCCGAGAGCATGATGGGCGAAGCGGAAGAGCTCGCCTTGCCCCAAAACATCAAGGATGCGGAACAGATCCTGAACCCGGAACTCTTCAAATCCAAAATACCCGAAGAACCAACACTTTCAGCACAAGAAAAACCCAAAGCAGAAACCGAGCTCCAATTGGGCAAGCCCATCCCTTTTACCAAAAAAGAAAAACATTCCTTTACCGAATGGCTCCAACTTACTTCCAAAACAGAAGAAGTGGAAACGGAGGAAAATGTGATGGAAGAACTGGAACGGAAGAAAAAATTTGAGTTGCTGGACAGGTTCATCCAGAAGAATCCCAAAATAGTGCCCCAAGAAAACATAAAGCCAAAGGTCAACATCAAAGAATCCACAAAGTTTGACAAAAACGAGTTGATGACAGAGACTTTGGCCAAGGTATATCTGGAGCAGAAAAAGTACAAAAAGGCCATTCAGGCCTATAAAATATTGAGTTTGAAATATCCAGAAAAAAGTGGTTTCTTTGCAGACCAAATTCAGGCGGTGAAGAACCTCCAGAAAGAAAAAGAAGAATAAGAAATGAGCACGTTTACAATTTTTTTGATATTGATCATTATCGTGTGCCTTTTGTTGGTGTTGGTCATCATGGTCCAAAACCCTAAAGGTGGTGGGCTGTCCTCATCCTTCGGTGGAGGTGGCAACCAAGTTGTGGGAGGTGTGAAGAAGACGGGGGACTTTTTGGACAAGAGTACCTGGACCCTTGCCACTTTATTGATCGTGTTGATCCTGCTTTCCAATGTTTCCCTAAAGGGAAGCTATGGCCAAGCGGATTCCAAGTTGTTGCAAGGAGACGACACGGAGACCACGATCCCTGAAACTGTTCCCGAGGAAGTTCCGGAACAAGTTCCTGCCACGGATGTCGATCCTACGGACACCCTTAACTAGTAGATAGTGACAAAGCATACAAAAATGCCAGCTTGAATGACAAGCTGGCATTTTTGTTTTCCATAATGTCAGTTTTTGGGCAATGGCATAATTTCTGCCCAAATGATTCGAGAATTTATAAAACAAACACCTAAAAATTTAAAATATGGCTAAAGTAAACATCAAACCATTGGCAGACAGGGTATTGATTGAGCCTCTACAGGCCGAGACCAAGACTGCTTCCGGTATCATCATCCCTGACAACGCAAAGGAAAAACCCCAAAAAGGAAACGTTGTGGCGGTTGGCCCTGGCACAAAGGATGAAAAAATAACCGTAAAAGTGGGCGATACCGTACTCTATGGAAAATATGCCGGTACCGAGCTCAAACTGGACGGCACCGATTATTTGATGATGCGCGAGAGTGATATTTTGGCAATCATATAACTGAATCTTCCGAAAAGTAGAAACAATGACCCCTGACCCCTCTGGAACGCAAAAGTGGGTTTTGGGCAATCTAAATTTTCAAACAAAAAAATAGTAAAATGGCAAAAGACATTAAATTCGATATTGACGCACGCGACGGCCTGAAACGCGGTGTTGACAAATTGGCCGAGGCCGTAAAGGTAACCTTGGGACCCAAGGGAAGGAACGTGATCATAAGCAAATCCTTTGGAGCACCCCAAGTGACCAAGGATGGTGTATCCGTTGCAAAAGAGATCGAACTGGAAGACCCACTGGAGAACATGGGTGCCCAAATGGTAAAGGAAGTCGCTTCCAAGACCAACGATCAAGCCGGTGATGGTACCACTACCGCTACCGTTTTGGCACAAGCCATCGTGAAAGAAGGCCTTAAAAACGTTGCTGCGGGCGCCAACCCAATGGATTTGAAAAGAGGTATCGACAAAGCGGTTGAGGCTTTGGTTGCCGATTTGGAAAAACAAGCCAAAAAAGTAGGCAACGACTCAGACAAAATCAAACAAGTTGCCTCAATTTCTTCAAACAATGACGATACTATCGGTGACCTTATCGCCAAAGCTTTTGGCAAGGTGGGCAAAGAAGGTGTCATCACCGTTGAGGAAGCCAAAGGAACTGACACCTATGTGGATGTTGTTGAAGGTATGCAGTTTGACAGGGGATACCTTTCTCCTTACTTCGTGACCGATACGGATAAGATGATTGCCGATCTGGACAATCCATATATACTCCTTTTTGACAAGAAAATCTCCAACCTGCAGGAAATCCTTCCGATTCTTGAGCCAGTGGCACAATCCGGAAGACCCCTTTTGATCATCGCCGAAGATGTTGAGGGTCAAGCCTTGGCCACTTTGGTAGTGAACAAATTGCGTGGTGGGCTTAAAATTGCCGCTGTAAAAGCTCCAGGTTTTGGGGATAGAAGAAAAGCGATGTTGGAAGATATCGCCATACTGACCGGAGGTACCGTGATTTCCGAAGAAAGAGGTTTCTCTTTGGAAAATGCTTCTTTGGATATGTTGGGTACTGCCGAGACCGTGACCATCGACAAAGACAATACCACTATCGTAAACGGTTCTGGCAAGGCTTCCGATATCAAGGCCAGGGTAAACCAGATCAAGGCCCAGATCGAGACCACAACTTCCGATTATGACAAGGAAAAACTCCAAGAGCGTTTGGCCAAATTGGCCGGCGGTGTTGCCGTACTTTATGTAGGTGCCGCTTCCGAAGTGGAAATGAAAGAGAAAAAAGACCGTGTTGATGATGCCCTTCACGCCACGCGTGCCGCTGTGGAAGAAGGTATCGTAGCCGGTGGTGGTGTTGCTTTGGTAAGGGCCAAAAAAGTGCTTGAAAAGCTGGCCACCGAATCTTTGGACGAGACCACAGGTGTACAGATCGTTGCCAAGGCCATTGAAGCGCCTTTGCGTACCATCGTGGAAAATGCCGGGGGCGAAGGTTCCGTGGTAATCGCCAAAGTACTTGAGGGCAAAAAAGATTTTGGTTATGATGCCAAATCTGACAAATATGTCGATATGCTTCAAGCGGGTATCATCGACCCCAAGAAAGTGACCCGTATCGCCTTGGAAAATGCCGCTTCTGTTGCAGGTATGATCTTGACCACAGAGTGTGCGTTGACCGACATCAAAGAGGATTCCCCAGCCGGACCTCCAATGGGTGGCGGAATGCCCGGAATGATGTAAGATTCCAAACATCTAAAAATAGGACGCCCTGACTTTCATCAGGGCGTTTCTTTTTTTTTGTATCCAGTAAATGGTTCGCTCGAACCAAAAAATACCAAGTTACTTCTTCTTACCAGTAGCTTGGGTAGTCTTCTTTGCAGCAGGCTTGGCAGCAGCTTTTGCAGGAGATGACTTTCCAGTTGACTTTGCGTTTTTCATCAGTCAGTAAATTAAAAACTATAGTAAATGTATTTCAGTTTTAAATCCGAAATATTTTATTGGCTAAAAATTAACTAAAATTTCTTCTTGTATTATTTTAATCAATTGATTTACAATAAATTATACACACTCAATCAATAGCATTTTCGGACAGCTCCAGAGTATTGGTATTGCTCCCTATCCATATGCTCCGATCCTAAAAAAGCATGATCAGTGCCATGACCAACATAATGGCATTCTCGATGAATGTTGCTTCGGTCATGGGTAGATTCAATGCCGTTCCCAAGCAGGCACAACGAATGCTTTTCTTATCCAGTAAAGACTTGGTCACCCCAAAAGTGGTGATGCCCAAAATCACAACGGTTACGATCAAAGCCAATTCGATTTGGAACCTCATCAAAAAAAGTAAGCCCAATGCCAATTCCAAAAACGGGTAGATCCAACCATAAAGAGGAACCACCTTGGCCAATGGGTCATACATCCTAAAACTTTCTGGAAACCCTTTTAAATCCAAAAACTTGAAAAAACTGAATACCACATAAAAGAGCCCCATAAAATCGAGCATGGCGCTGGAATAGCTCCAGTTTTTATAGTTCAACAAAAATGCTGCGACAAATAAATAACCAAATATCAGGAACAAAGGCTTCAATTGTTTCCATTTGGATTGCTGAACGGGCAAATCCATCTGTGCGACTTCTTCCGTTTTTGCACTGATAGAGTACTTATCGGACAATGCATTCCTCAATTCCCGAAGTGGTACATGATGTCCCATTGAAATAACTGCTTCCGCCTTTTCCAGACTAACCTCAACCTGCTGTACCCCTTCCACTTTGGAGAGCTGCTCCTGAACAGCGGAAGCGCAACCACCACAGGTCATTCCATTTATGGTATATCTATGTTTCATTTAATCGTTTTCTTTTTGGTGCGAGGCACCATCATCGGTGTTGTCCTCCCTGTATTTGCAACAAGGGTGGACGGCATCATACGCTTTCTGGGTGGCTTTGAGTTCTTTGGTGTCATGGCCTACCTCCGCTATGGCACTTTTGACCTTCATGGAATTGGTCTTGCGCTCATCCACCACTAAGGACAATTGATGGGTAGGGATGTCCCAACTCGCATATTTTACGCCGGGAACTCCTAAAGCGGCTTTTTCGATGCGCATTTTGCACATTTCGCACTTTCCGTTGACCTCGAAGGTCATTTTTTTGTTCTTATCTTGTCCAAATCCCACCACGGAAACCAACAGGCAGGCCAAAATCAATATTCCTTTTTTCATGTTACTTGTTTTAATTAATTATAGTTTTAATCTAAAGCCGGTATAGAGCATTCTTCCAAAAATTGGCGCATATACGATAGAGGTATCAAAATAGGGACCGAAAGGGTCATCTGCTCCCAAAATGGCATTGTATTGTCTAAAGTTAGTCAAATTCTCTCCTCCAACATAGACCTCGAATGCATTGGAAAACACCTTGGTGATCTGGGCATTCATCAAACTGTACCCACCAGCAAAATCCTGCAATCGGTATTCAACAGGGTTGGAAGAAGTGCTTGGCAAGCGCTGCTCTCCCAGCAGGTTGAAGGTATAGTCGAACCGCCATTGGGATCCGTTCTCCTTGGGCTGCGTATTATAACCCACATTGGTAAAAAATCGGTGCTTGGCCTGCAAAGGTTTTTGGAGCAAACCCGTTTGATACTCCGTTTTCACATCATAGAATTTGTAGGCCGTGCGCACTTCCAGATTTGGCAATACTTCGTGGTTCAACTCCACCTGAAGACTGTTGGCATAGCTTTTCCCATCCAAATTGGAGAAACTGATCTCGCTTGGGTTCTCCCAGTCCACCACAACCTGGTTTTCAAAATCCGTGCGGTAAAAATCCACCGAAAAGTCACCGGGGCGTTCAAATAAATTGAACTTTTGAATGAAACCAAACCCATAGTTCACCGCTTTTTCGCCATCGAAGCCATAAATATCCCCTCCATTTCCATTAAGTTGGATGACCCTGGACGAGGCAAACATCTTTTGGTTCTCCGCAAAAATATTGGCTGCCCTTCGGCCCATTCCAAAAGAACCACGGAAACTTCCATTTTCCCAGGGGGTATAGCGCAAATGAATCCTAGGTGTGAAGAAGGTCCCCAATCGGTTGTGGGTGTCCACTCTTGCTCCCGCGGTAAGGCTGAATTTTTCCAGATTGGTGTAGCTGTATTCAAAAAACGCTCCTGCCGACCTATCGGACCTTGCAAAAGTATCTCCGTTCACCAACTCATCATACCCATCATAGGCAAAGGAGAGTCCAGTTGTGAACTTGTGCTTTGTATTTCCAATGATGGAATTGAACAAGAAGTTGGAATAAATGCTCTCGTGGTCAATGTCGTAGGTATTGAACCCATAGTAAGAGTCCTGCGCATGGTGGCTGTAGGACATCTGGAATCCAAAGCTCTGGAACGGCATTTCTGGAAATACGTAGCCCAATTTCAAGGAACCGTCAAACCTTTGGGTACCTATTTCGCTGCCCCAGGCATTGGTGGTGAACTTGTCCGTTCCGGGATCAAAATCGGTCTGCCCCACCTGCTTTTCATCGTCCAGAAACCTAACATTGAAAAAACTGACCCAGCCTTTTTCCAGATCTTGGTATTGCCAACGGTTCATTACATTGATTTGGTTGGACAAAGGGTTGTCCAAAAAACCATCGTCATTGTTGTCCACTTCAGCATCCCTTCGGTTGCCGTGAAGGTACAGTCCCGTGCTCCATTTGTCCGACAATTTGGTATTGAGATGGGTATTCAGTTCCAATCGTCCATTCATATTTGCATAGCCGTTCACAAAAATGGGGTGGTCGGTAAGCGGTTTTTGCAATTCCGTATTGATTTGGCCCGAAATACTCTCGTACCCGTTCACCACACTCCCGGCTCCTTTGGTAATCTGGATGCTCTCCACCCAAGTGCCCGGGGTAAAAGTGAGTCCATACGCTTGTGAAGCACCTCGAACCATGGGAATGTTCTCTTGGGTGATCAATAAATAAGGACTGGTCAACCCCAACATTTCAATCTGTTTGGTCCCTGTCAAGGCGTCGTTAAAATTGACATCGATGGCGGGATTGGTCTCAAAACTTTCCGAAAGATTGCAACAGGCCGCTTTTAAAAGCTCCGCACTATTGATGGTGACCATGTTCTGGGCGGAAAAAATGGTCTTCTGAACTGCATCACGTTTTTGCTCCACGACCACTTCGTCCAATTGGTTGGACGGTTGCAGCCAATGATGTACCATTTTGGGCCCATCAAGGGTCAATGTGTCCGTTTTGAAGCCCACAAAACTGATAATGAGCTTGTTGTAGTCCTTGGAATAGGGAATACTGAAGGTACCATCCTCCAAGGTCATGGTGCCAATAGGGGAATCTTGCCAGTACACATTTGCTCCGGCAAGTCCAATATGCTTGTTTTCCGCATTGGCCTCCATCACCATACCCTGAATGGTATCTTGGGCATTGATGAACATGGGAACCAATAAAAAAAGGAATAAATTATTTTTCATGTATGTATTGAATTGAATAAAAATTGGGTGTAAAACACTAGGCCCGAATCAAAATTGAGACGGGTTACCGATATGAATTCAATACATCAAATCAAGAAGACTTGGTCCAGGATATGGATGTCCTTGACCAAAATGGGGGGCGGATATTTTTCGTGAGGGGCAGGAATTTCCTCGACCGGAACGAACAGATTCAGATAGGACTGGGCGAAAGCCTCCAAAAAATGCTGGTGCTCCAAGTCAAAATCATTCCAAGATAGCTTTAAGTCATCTTGGCCTTGAACCGTAAACGATTCATCATCACAACACGAATTCTGAATGCTTTGGTCATCCATAGCCGCCATGGCCTCCTCCATACCACAATCATCCGCATGGGCAAAAAGGGAAATATCCATGACGCGACCCATACAAAGGTGCTTATCCACCGTCCATGAAACCGTGGAAACCAAGACCAAAAGGGCCAATAGGGATGATATGAACCGATGAAGAATCTGCTTCATTATGCTGCAAAACTACAAAATATCAACGTTCATTGGTTCAATTAACAGAAGTTTAAAACATGCGGCGTAAGTTGGATCGCCTATTCCGTACAAATGTTCTATTCTATATTTTTGCAAAAAATAAATCCCATGCTGGACTCCCTAAGACCCCAAGTACTTTCCATCCTCAATGAGAAATCCAAATCAGTGGATACCCGTTTGGGTGAAATCTGTGAACTGTTGAAAAGCAATGTTCCCTATTACGATTGGGTGGGGTTCTATTTTAAAAATGGCGACAAACATGAATTAAAATTGGGACCTTATGCCGGTGCGCCCACAGACCACACCATCATTCCCTTTGGGAAAGGTATTTGCGGACAGGTGGCCCTGAGCAATCAAAATTTTGTGGTGCCCGATGTCTCTGCCCAGGACAATTACATTGCTTGCAGCATCACCGTGAAGGCCGAAATTGTGGTTCCCCTTTTTGTGAACGGTGAAAATGTGGGGCAAATCGATATCGATTCCAATACCCCGGACCCCTTTTCCGAAGTCGATGAACGGTTTTTGGAATTCATCAACCAAGAAGTCGCCAAAATTCTGTAAAACTATTGCTATTTTGTTGATAACCCGCTCTTCTTTTTGTGACAAAAGGGGTAATTTTGTGCGCTCAATAAATTGATTTCAAGACACAGAAGATGACTGCCAAAAAAGCCTCCGCTGCACTGATTTCCGTATTCCACAAAGATGGTCTGGAACCCATCGTAAAAAAACTGAACGAACTTGGCGTAACCCTTTATTCCACAGGGGGAACCGAAACATTTATCCGTGACCTTGGCATCGATGTGGTGCCCGTTGAGGATGTGACCAGCTATCCCTCCATTTTGGGCGGACGTGTAAAAACATTGCATCCCAAAGTTTTTGGAGGTATTCTGAATCGCCAAGACAATGAGAGCGATGTGGCCCAAATGAAGGAATTTGACATTCCGCAGTTGGATATTGTCATTGTGGATTTGTATCCTTTTGAAAAAACCGTCGCCAGCGGCGCTTCGGAACAAGACATTATCGAAAAAATCGATATTGGCGGCATTTCCCTGATCAGGGCGGCGGCCAAAAATTTCAAGGATGTGCTCTGTGTTTCCTCCATGGAAGATTATGCCGACTTTTTGAAGGTCATTTCCGAAGGAAACGGCACCACAACCTTGGAAGACCGTAAACGTTTTGCAACAAAGGCTTTCAATGTTTCATCCCATTATGATACGGCCATTTTCAACTACTTCAACAAGGACCAGGAAGAAACGGTACTAAAGATCAGTGAGACCAAAGGTCAGGTTTTGCGTTACGGAGAGAATCCCCACCAAAAAGGCTATTTCTTTGGCGATTTTGAGGCCATGTTCACCAAATTACATGGTAAGGAACTGTCCTACAACAATCTTTTGGACGTGGATGCCGCGGTCAACTTGATGCAGGAATTCAAGAATGACGACCCCACTTTTGCCATTCTCAAGCACAACAATGCCTGTGGATTGGCCACACGCAGCACCATTAAACAGGCTTATGTGGATGCGTTGGCGGGCGACCCGGTTTCCGCATTTGGCGGTATTTTGATTTCCAATGTTGAAATTGACAAAGCCACTGCCGAAGAAATCCATGAGTTGTTCTGCGAAGTGGTCATCGCTCCGAGCTATTCCGATGAAGCTTTGGGAATCCTACAAGGCAAAAAGAACAGGATCATCTTGGTCCAAAACGAAATAGAACTCCCTGAAACCTTGGTCCGCACGTGTTTGAACGGGGTATTGGTCCAGGACAAGGACTCCAAAACCGATTCCAAAGAAGATTTGAATCCAGTAACGGACAAAAAACCAACCGCAGAAGAAATCGAGGACTTGATTTTCGCTTCCAAACTGTGCAAGCACACCAAGAGCAATACCATTGTTCTGGCCAAAAACAAACAATTATGTGCGAGTGGAACGGGACAAACTTCACGTGTTGATGCTTTGAACCAAGCCATCCACAAGGCACAATCCTTCAATTTTGATTTGAACGGTGCCGTTATGGCCAGTGATGCCTTTTTTCCGTTCCCCGATTGTGTGGAAATTGCGGACAAAGCTGGAATTAAAAGTGTGATCCAACCTGGAGGCTCCATCAAGGACCAATTGAGCATTGATTATTGCAATGAAAATGGAATGGCGATGGTGATGACCGGGACACGGCATTTTAAACATTAATTTTAGTACATTAGCCGTTAATTTTTACCCTTAATCCGAAATAAACGCTTTTTATGGGATTTTTTGATTTCATGACCGAGGAGATTGCCATTGACCTTGGTACCGCAAATACCCTGATCATCCATCTGGACAAAGTGGTGGTTGACAGTCCTTCCATTGTGGCCAGGGACCGTGTATCGGGAAAAATAATCGCGGTGGGACGCGAAGCCAGTATGATGCAGGGCAAGACCCATGAAAACATCAAGACCATCCGGCCTTTGAAAGATGGGGTCATTGCGGACTTTGATGCTTCGGAAAAGATGATCAACATGTTCATCAAAAACATCCCTGCGCTCAAGAAAAAATGGTTCCCACCAGCCTTGCGAATGGTCATTTGTATCCCTTCGGGCATCACGGAAGTGGAGATGCGTGCAGTGCGTGAATCAGCAGAAAGGGTGAACGGTAAAGAAGTTTACTTGATTCATGAACCTATGGCCGCTGCCATCGGTATCGGACTGGACATTATGCAGCCAAAGGGCAACATGATCGTGGACATCGGTGGGGGTACCACCGAGATTGCAGTGATCGCTTTGGGCGGTATTGTTTGTGACAAATCAGTGAAAATTGCGGGTGACGTGTTCACCAATGATATCATTTATTATATGCGAACCCAGCACAACCTGTATGTGGGTGAAAGCACTGCTGAGGCCATAAAAATTGAGATCGGTTCCGCTACCGAGGATTTAAAATCCCCACCAGACGACAAGTCCATCCAAGGGCGTGACCTCTTGACCGGGAAACCCAAACAAGTACAAGTTTCCTACCGCGAGATTGCCAAGGCACTTGACAAAAGTATCCTGAGAGTTGAGGACGCCGTTATGGAAACCTTGTCGCAAACCCCTCCTGAACTGGCCGCCGATATTTACAACACCGGAATTTATTTGGCCGGTGGTGGATCTATGCTCCGGGGATTGGACAGAAGGCTTTCACAAAAGACTGATCTGCCGGTGTACATAGCGGAAGATCCGTTGAGAGCTGTGGTGCGTGGTACGGGGATTGCCCTTAAAAACTTGGAACGCTATAAAAGTATTTTGATCAAATAGTTCTGTCTTCAGGACGGTTCCATTACCTTGAAGGCGTTCAAAATTTTCTTAACGATACGATTGCATGCAACGCATCATCAACTTCATCTTAAGCCATAGAAATGCATTTCTCTACTGCTTTCTTGCGCTCATTTCGTTGGTGATGACGGTTAGGTCACACTCCTACCATCAGTCTAGATTTTTCAATTCTTCCAAATGGATTTCGGGGAGCATCTATGCCTCTGGAGCTGATGTTTCGTCCTATTTTGGCCTTCGTGAAGAGAACAGGAGATTGGTGGGGGAAAATGAGTACCTCCGAAAGTTGCTCTTCAATTTGGAGGATGACAGCATTCAGCCATTGGATTCCACCATGGTAAGTTATGAGGTGATCAGCGCCAAGCTCATCAAGAACAGTTTTGTTTCTCCCAGAAACTATCTTACCATAGACAAGGGAAGAAACCAAGGCGTGAAGCAGGACATGGGCGTCATCACTTCCCAAGGCATCTTGGGCATTGTGGAAAATGTTTCCAACAATTTCGCCACCGTGCAGAGCATCCTCAACTCGAAATCCAACATCAACGCCAAGATCAAGGACACCAATTATTTTGGATCCCTGATCTGGACTAGCCAAGACTACACCGTGGCCCAACTGATCGACATCCCTCGATTGGTGCCTTTGGTGGTGGGCGATACTATCGTGACCGGGGGAATGTCCAGCATCTTTCCCGAGAACATTCCCATTGGGACCATCAAAAAATATGACCTGAACGAATCAAGGAGTTTCTACAACATCGATGTGGAACTCTTCAACGATATGGCGAACATCAAGAATGTGTACCTGATCGAGAACAAAAACCGGAAAGAAATCAAAGAACTCGAAGCAAAGACCGCCAATGAATAGCACCATTGTATTGAACATATTCCGTTTTGTGCTATTGGTCCTCGCCCAGGTACTGATTTTCAACACCTTGAATTTCATGGACTTCATCAACCCGATGGTCTATGTGATCTTCTTTTATTGGTATCCTCTCAAAAGTAACAGGGCCCTTTTTATGGTCGTTTCTTTCCTGCTCGGGTTCATCATCGATATTTTTTCAGACACCTTGGCCCTGAACGCCATTGCATCTTTGACGGTGGCCTATGCAAGGCCCGTGATCATGAGGTTCTGTTTTGGGGTGAACTATGAATTCCAGAATTTTAGTTTCAAGAACACCACCAAGATCCAACGGTTGACCTTTTTGGCATTGTTGGTCTTGATCCATCATCTGATATTCTTTTCTTTGGAAATTTTAAGTATTGCCCACTTCCTTTTAATTTTGAAGAAGGTTTTTGCCACAGGTATCGTAACTTTAATACTTTGTACGCTGTTCAGCTCACTTTTTAGTCCCAAAAGCGAATAAAATTGAAGTTGCTTCGTTGAAATACAAAGGACTGGGAGCTCAAATCCGGTCGGTTGATTATGAAAAAGCTGTTATTGTCATCCATTATCGTCATTATAGGGTTCACCTTCATTGGGAGGCTCTCCTATTTGCAGCTATTTCGTTTTTCCCCCGATCAGATATTGGATGATCCTGCCATCAAAAAAATCTACGATTATCCGGAACGTGGGTACATCTATGATCGGGACGGGAAACTCATGGTGGGCAACCAGCCTGCCTATGACGTCATGGTCATCCCTAGGGAGGTCAAGCCTCTGGACACCCTCGAATTCTGTACACTCTTGGGCATAGACAAGGCCACTTTTGTCTCCAAGATGAATGTTGCACGCCACTATTCGCCCCGGCTGCCCTCTGTACTGGTGCCCCAACTTTCCAAGGAAGACTATGCCAAACTCCAGGAAAAAATGCGCCATTTCACGGGCTTCTACATCCAAAAAAGATCCTTGCGCTACTACAACACCCACAGTGCGGCCAATGTGCTGGGCTATATCAGCGAGGTGAACGAATGGGAACTCAAGAACAATCCCTACTATGTGGCCGGTGAACTCAAGGGACATACGGGCATTGAAAAGCAATATGAAGAGGAGCTAAGGGGTAGAAAAGGCGTAAAGCACATCCAAAAAGACCGTTTTAATCGCGATATCGGCCCATACAAAGAAGGGAAATTGGACACCTTGCCCAAGCCAGGAAATGAGATACAGATCACTTTGGACAAAGAGCTCCAAGAATATGGTGAGAAGCTCATGCATGGCAAACGGGGTGGCGTTGTCGCCATAGAACCCAAAACGGGCGAGATCTTGGCCATGATTTCAGGCCCCACCTATGACCCCGCGCTATTGGTGGGCAGGGAACGCTCCAAAAATTACAGCAAACTGCATTATGATTCCATCGCGAAGCCAACTTGGGACCGTTCCATTTTGGCACAACCTTCGCCTGGATCGCCCTTTAAGACGCTGAATGCGCTCATCGCCCTTCAGGAAGGGGTGGTGACCCCGGAAACCACCTTTAGGTGCTACCATGGTTTTTATGTCGGGAACACCTTGAGGGGCTGCCACTGTGGTGGTGGGGTAAGGGATATGAACTCTGGTATCTACCAATCCTGCAATGCCTATTTTGCCGGAGTGTTCCGAAAAATATATGACAAATACCCTACGACGGACCAAGGGATGGATGCTTGGGAAAAACACATGAAAAGTTTTGGCCTTGGAGGTTATTTGGGTACCGACCTCCCTACGGGGGCTCCGGGCAGGATTCCGGACAAAACCTATTATGACAAATGGTATGGTGATGGCAGATGGGCCGCATCAACCATCATTTCCAATTCCATCGGTCAGGGAGAAGTTGCTGCGACCCCTTTGCAGTTGGCCAATATGACGGCAGCCATTGCCAACCGTGGTTATTTTTACACACCCCATATCATCAAAAAAATTGGAGGTTCAGGGGCCATTGACCCCAAATACACCGAACCCAACTATACCACCATAGACCGAAAGCATTTTGATCCCGTCATCGAGGGAATGGCCAATGTATATGAATATGGTACTGCAAGATGGCTCAAGATTCCCGGAGTGGATATTGCGGGCAAGACAGGTACCGTGGAAAACTTTGTTCGTATAGATGGCGAACGCATGCAGCTCACGGACCACTCGGTATTTGTTTGCTTCGCTCCGGTGGAAAATCCACAAATTGCCATAGCGGTTTATATTGAAAATGGATATTTCGGTGCACGATATGCAGGGCACATTGCCTCTCTTCTGATTGAAAAATACATCAAGGGTGAGATTTCGCGGACCGATCTGGAAAAAAAGATGCTGGAAAAAACCTTGGAGCATGAATATGCCAAACCCTACAGTGGGGAACCTTTCAAAATAAATCAGCGTGAGTGGTAAGGGTCCCTTTGGAAGAATTGATTGGATATCGGTTATTTTGTATTTGCTTTTGGTCTTCATTGGGTGGATCAACATCTACTCCACTTCCTTGACCGACACGGACAGTTCCATTTTTGATTTCTCCACACTTTACGGAAAGCAACTTTTCTTTTTCGGCATTGCCGTATTGGGAATTATCTTGGTGCTCTTTGTGGAGTCCAGTTTCTTTGAACGGTTTGCTTCCATTTTTTATCTGGTCTCCATTGTCCTGCTTTTGGGACTCTTCGTGTTTGGAAAGACGATAGCTGGTGCCACTTCATGGTACAATTTGGGTTTTTTCAACCTACAACCCTCCGAATTGGCCAAAATGACAACGGCACTTGCATTGGCCAAGTTCCTCAGTGATATTCAGACAGACATTCGGACCCGAAAGCACCAAATGTACGCCTTGGTGATCATTCTATTGCCCGCACTGCTCATATTGCCGCAACCCGACCCCGGTAGCTCTCTCATTTATTTCTCCCTGTTCTTTGTGCTCTTCAGGGAAGGATTTCCGCTCTATTATTTAGGAATTCTATTGGTCGCGGTAGTACTGTTCGCGACCACGCTCATGTTCGGAACGGTCTGGGTCACCATAGGGTTGGTCATACTCGCGTTATTGATCTATACCTTCAAAAAAGCTTCCGTAAAGATTCCCGTTCTACCTGTGGTGGGGGTCATCATTGTTTCCATTCTCTTCTCACTTTCGGTAAACTTGGTGTACGAGCATGTTTTTGAACAACGCCATAGAGATCGCTTTGCCCTTTGGTTGAGCTTGGAAAAGGACGAAAAGAAGTTGGAGGAAATCCGTAAGACCATCGGATACAACACCTATCAGTCTGAAAAGGCCATCGAATCGGGCGGTTTTTTTGGAAAGGGTTTTCTGGAAGGCACCCGGACCAAGGGCGATTTTGTACCGGAACAGCACACGGATTACATTTTCAGTTCCGTGGGCGAGGAATGGGGGTTTTTGGGAACCATGACCGTTATTTTACTGTTCTCCATTTTCTTTTTAAGGCTTATCCATCTCGCGGAGCGTCAAAAAAGTGATTTCAGCCGGATGTATGGTTACGGGGTCATCTCCATTTTGGTGTTCCACTATTTCATCAACATTGGAATGGTGATCGGGCTGCTCCCCACCATAGGTGTTCCCCTTCCTTTTTTCAGTTATGGGGGTTCTGGACTCATCTTTTTCTCGATGCTGCTCTTCATCTTCCTAAAACTGGATTCCAACCGATTAAAGGACGGTATCTAAAAGTCCCAACCCGAAGCATCGATTGTTTTCTCGACCCGGTCTTGCCAAGATTGGGGCTGTTTCTGAAAAAAATCCACCCTTGTCCGCACTTCCAAAGTGGCTATGGGCACCAAAAAAGTATCCAGAGGAGCTTGACTTTCCCTTGCGTCCATCAAAAAGGCCAAGGCCTTCACCTGCTCCCCCTCTTTCCGAAGGACTATTTTATAAAACGCTCTGGGCACATCCACATCCTCATCCCCGATCTCTTCCAATCCTTCTTCCAGCACTCCACCAGTGATGACGATCAGGTCCCCATATGTTCTGCACCAATTGCGGACCTGCTGTTCCAACCGGTTCCATACCCCAGCATTGAACTCCCTGTCCTGCGGGCTGATGTTGCTGGTGTAGAAGGTCTCGTTATACGCCTGTTCCGAAAACCGCCTGTCACCCGCCGGACAAAGGTGTCCCCTATCGTAGCCTGAGCCCCTATAGTTCCGCCAATCCGCTGATTTGGTTGACACTTTGGGGTCTTCAATAAAATAGGGCCGTTTCCGGTCATCATTGGTCAAATGGCTTTTTTTGAGTTCATAGACCACCCACTCCGCTTGTTCGTGGGGTTCACTATAGGAAAGGGTATAGAATTCATGGTTGATCACTTCCCCTGTAGTGGAACTGGGCAAATAATCCATTTCTACTTCTGGAGTTCCAGTACTCTGCGGGTTTGGGTAAGTGTCTGGGGTGTAAAAATTCTCAAACAGCCAAAAGCCAATGATGCAGACAACGATCAATATACTGTATAGGGTCTTCGCTCTCAATCTTGGTCGGGTTTATAGAAAAACAAAACCGACCCTAAAGGGTCGGTCCTTTCCATTCTTTACAAACTGATCATCCTTTTACGCTGGCCAGTTTTCTTTCTCCATTTTTAATGTTGTTCATATGAAGATCCTTCAGCACATTCACGGCCTCTTCCACATAAATGTCCTTGGCCAGTTCCTTGTGCCATCTGTCCCTTTTCTCCCTAAGTACGGAGTCCTGAACAAAGAGTTCGGTTTCATACCTGAGTGAACCGAAGGACAGTTTGGAATCGTAATCCCTTAGGCTCTTGAACTTATCTGAACGCTTTTTGGCTTCATCCGCCTTTTTCACATAGGCATCATAACTCAAAGGAATCACATTTTCATCCTGTTGCTCCTTGATCCATTTTGCGTTTTCCTCTATCAATTTGATCTGTTCATTGTTGGCCATTCGTTTCTTGCTGTTTTCCACGGCAGTCTCAAAATCGATATAACCATCCCACACCTTATAATCTGCAGGGGTGATCTTATCCCAGCCCAATGGGTTCTGTTGGTCCCTTTCGCCTAGGTCGATATAACTGTATCGGTCCGGGACAACGATATCACTTTTGACACCTTCCAACTGGGTAGAGCCCCCATTGATCCTATAGAATTTTTGCGTAGTCAACTTAATGGCCCCAAGATCTCCATGCTCATTGCTTCGAACGATATTGTCCAATGGAATCACATTTTGCACGGTTCCTTTACCAAAGGTCTGTTTGCTTCCGATAATGACCGCTCTTTTGTAGTCCTGCATGGCGGCTGCCAAAATCTCTGAGGCGGATGCGGACAATTCGTTCACCAATATCACCAACGGGCCATCCCATTGGATACGTTCGTCCTTATCCTCATGGATTTCTTTGCGCTGTCCAGAAGAGCGGACCTGCACAATTGGGCCATCCTTGATGAACAGTCCCGCCATTTCCACTACAGTCTTCAAGGAACCCCCTCCATTGTCCCTAAGGTCCAAAATGATGCCTTCCGCACCTGCTTCTTTCAAACGCTCGACTTCCATGGCCACATCGGTGGCAGCATTGCGTTCGGTGTAATCCTCAAAATCCACATAGAATTTTGGAAGATTGATCAAACCGTATCTAATGTCATCACTATCTATGGTGGCTGATTTTGCATAAGACTCCTCAAGCTCCACGACATCCCTGGTGATGGAAACGGTCTCAATGGTCCCGTCCACTCTTCTGACGGTAAGGTCCACCACGGAGCCCTTAGGTCCCTTGATCAGTTTTATGGCGTCGTCCAGGCGCATTCCCACAATGTTGATGGGCTCTTCACCTTCTTGTCCCACTTTCAATATCTCATCGCCCACTTCTAGGGTCTGATCTCTCCAGACAGGACCACCTGATATGATTTCGACAATTTTGGCGCCTTCGGGCTTTTTCTGCAACCTGGCACCTATCCCTTCAAACTTACCTGACATCCCAATATCAAACTTCTCCTTTTCATCGGGTGCAAAATAGAAGGTGTGGGGATCAAATTCCTCCACTATGGTATTGAGGTACTGCACAAACCAATCCTTTCTCTCGAGGTCATCAACAAAATCGAAGTACTCGTCCAAAGTGGTCTCTGTCACCTCTCTGGCCTCTTCCTCGGTAAGGGCCTTATCCACTGTTCCAGGGATATCGCTGAATGCCAAAGAAAAATCGCTTGCGGCATCTGCATTGTCAGCTGCATCGGAAATCCTGTTCTCTATCTTGTCCTGAAAAACGGTCAAGGTGTTGTACTTGAGCTGCTTTCTCCAACGTTCCTTAAGTTCCTTTTTGTTGGAGGCAAACTCTTGGTCGGCATAATCGATATTGATGGTTTCATTCGCGGTATAGTCAAAAGGCTCGGAAAGTACTTCTTTGTAAATTACCTTGGCCTCTTCCATACGGACCATCAAACGTTGGTACACTACATTGAAAAAAGTGATGTCGGTGTTCTTGATCTCGTCATCGATCATGAAGCGGTACTTTTCAAATTCCTTGACATCACTTTCAAGGAAATATCTTTTTGTGGGGTCCATGATATCGATGAAATCATCAAATACATTGGAGCTGAAACTATCGTTCAAATCCTTGGGCTCATAGTGTCCCCTCTCCAAAACATAAGTAATCAATTCCAGTAATAACTTGTCCTTGTCATCATTTTCGAAGGACTTATTGGTAAAACTACAAGAGGCTACTGCCACAAGAATTACCAAAAGTGCCAAGATGAAGTTCTTTTTCATAAATATGGTTTTATTCGGGAGCGAAATTATCTGACCTCATACCGTCAAATCTTCATTACGTCATCCGTCGTTTCTACTTGTACGAATTCCCTAAGATACAGAAAAAACCATGCCAGTTCTGTATGGAGGTTTTAATTTTTTGTTAAACGACCAGGGCTTCATATCCTTTTGAAAAACGTATTTTTATGCCAATAATTATATGAAATGGAAAAACCGCTCATACTGGTCACCAATGATGATGGAATAACCGCCCCAGGGCTCAGGGCCTTGATACGTACCATGAAGGAACTGGGCGATGTGGTCGTGGTTGCCCCGGACAGCCCCCAATCGGGCATGGGGCACGCCATCTCGGTGGACAGCACCCTTTTTTCCAAAAAAGTAGTGGTGGACCAAAAGGAAGGTGCCCCCATTGAATACAGTTGTAGCGGCACTCCCGCCGATTGTGTAAAACTGGCCCTTCGGGTCATTTTGGACAGAACGCCGGACATCTGTGTGAGCGGCATCAACCATGGGTCCAATTCATCCATAAATGTGATTTATTCAGGCACCATGAGCGCTGCCATCGAGGCAGGCATCGAGGGAATTCCCGCCATAGGTTTTTCCCTGTGCGACTATTCTTGGGAAGCCGACTTTGAACCATCGCTGGGGGCCATCAAAAAAATAGTTTCGGAGGCGTTGACCAACGGGATTCCCAAGGGAACCGTGCTCAATGTGAACATTCCCAAGACCAAGACAGCTCCCAAGGGCATCAAGATCTGCAGACAGGCCAGGGGCAATTGGAAAGAGCAGTTTGATAAGCGCACTAGCCCCTCTGGGAAGGACTATTATTGGCTCACCGGGGAGTTTGAACTATTGGACAAAGGAGAGGACACGGACGAATGGGCCTTGGCCCAGGGCTATATATCGATTGTTCCCACACAATTTGACCTAACGGCACATCATGCCATACCACAAATCAACAACTGGAACTTAAATGGGCAAGAATAAAGAGATTTTGATCGGTTTTATCGTAGGCATCATTGCAAACACCTTTGGCACATTGCTTTACATACTGATATTTTCGGACCTGGGCATCGTGGACACCTTCAATGCGGCCGTAAGCCAAGGACACATTGGCAGTCTCTTGGCACTGGGAGCCATCTTGAACCTGATTGCCTTTTTTGGCTTTCTGCGCATCAAACGGGACCTTAGGGCAAGAGGAGTCATGTTGGCCACCTTGGTCACTGCCCTGATTATCCTATTGTATAAAGTGATGTCTTGACCAAAAAGTCCAAGAACAAGTTCAACGTTAATAGGCCTTACCGGAATTTAATTTTGAACTTGATGTTTCAATTTGAATTTGACACTTACCCATGAAATATTACATCATAGCCGGCGAAGCATCTGGGGACCTGCATGGGTCCAACCTCATCAAGGCCTTGAAGAAGGAAGACCCATCGGCCGAAATCCGTTGCTGGGGCGGTGATCTGATGCAAAAGGCCGGAGGCGAATTGGCCAAACATTACAAGGACATGGCCTTTATGGGTTTTCTGGAGGTGATCAAGAACATTCCCACCATCTTTAAAAACATTGCCTACTGCAAGGAGGACATCAAGAAGTTCAGCCCGGATGTGGTTATTTTTATCGATTTTTCAGGGTTCAACCTTCGGATAGCCAAATGGGCCAAGGAAAATGGATTCAAGACCAATTATTACATTTCGCCCCAAATCTGGGCCTCAAGGGAGGGCCGGATCAAAAAAATCAAGCGGGACATTGATGCCATGTATGTGATCCTTCCCTTTGAAAAGGATTTTTATGGGAAAAAGCACAACTATCCCGTCCACTTTGTAGGCCACCCTTTGATCGATGCCATAGCGAGCACCCCGCTTCAGGATAATGAAACTTTTAGAAAGGAAAACAATCTGGACCCCGACAAACCCATCATAGCCCTGCTTCCCGGCAGCAGAAAACAGGAAGTCCAGAAGATGTTGGACGTGATGCTATCGGTCAAAAAAGATTTTCCCGACCACCAATTTGTCATTGCAGGGGCACCGAGCCTTTCCGATGATTTCTATGTTCCATTCCTGAAAGGGGACACTGTGAACTATGTTTCCAATAAGACCTATACCCTGCTCAAGCATTCCCATGCCGCATTGGTCACCAGCGGAACAGCGACCTTGGAGACCGCTCTTTTTGGCATTCCCCAGGTGGTCTGCTACAAAGGCAACTGGATTTCCTACCAAATTGCAAAGCGCATCATCACTTTGGACTATATATCCCTGGTCAACCTCATCATGGGTCGAGAGGTTGTCAAGGAATTGATTCAGAGTGAATTGACAACAAAAAATCTTCAAAAAGAACTTTCCAAGATCATTGAAGGTCCCCAGCGTGAGCGCATCCTTTTCGATTACAAACTGCTTAAAGAAAAATTGGGCGGAGAGGGGGCTAGTGAATTGGCCGCCCGATTAATCGTTGAAAATGCGTAGTTTTATCATCCAAGAAAGTAAATCTATTCTTGGATGTTACGAAAAACCATAATCTTACTATTGATTTTTACCGTTACGGCCTGTGGTCCCGGTAAAAAGAAACGAACCTACAGCAAGACCCGAACCGTTTCGGTAGAGGGGTCCACCGAAAACACCATCTCCGTACCCAGACCCAAAAAGGAAGAGCGGAAAAAGGATGAACGAAAAAATGATAAGGCCGAGGCCATCATCTCCACTGCGATGACTTTTTCAGGAACCCGGTACAAGTATGGGGGCACCACCAATAAGGGCATGGACTGCTCTGGTTTGGTTTATGTTTCCTTAAAGGAAAACGACATCCCTTTTCCGCGAGCTTCTCATCAGATGGCCCTAGAAGGCCAAAAAATAAGGGTGGAAGACGTGCAAAAAGGCGATCTGCTCTATTTTCAGACCTCAAAAACAGGAAAACGCATCAACCACGTGGGCCTTGTGGTGGAAGTGGACGGCGATGACATACAGTTCATCCACGCCACGACCTCTCGGGGCGTTCTGGTATCCTCATTACGGGAAGGGTACTGGAACCACGCTTTTGTGAAGGCGATGCGTATCCTATAGTGCAGCAACTCAATTTTGTGTCCATTAAACTCACACTGTGGGTCATTTTGGGCATTGTGATCGGTTTTTATGCCGATGTCGTACCGCTCGTGCCCTTGACCTGTTTGGTGCTCTTGCTATCCGTTCTTTTTTGGACGGGCAAAAGACAACCTAGGGAAGGGTTCCCGTATTTTGAGCTGGAGACCATGGCAACTTCATTGTGTCTGGGAATCTTCGTTGTTGGAATGGCAACATCGAATGGTATGCCGCGCCATTATTCCGACCAAGATCTGGTCAAGAAAAACCTCTGGCACCTAAAGGTGAGGGAGGTACTCAAACCCAATCCCTATACCCAGCGCTATATTGCCCAAGTGAATTTAGTGGGGGAAGAAGAAAAACAGGGGAGCATACTCTTGGTGCTTCCTTCGGATTCGGGAAGGACCAAGCTCAGGGTAGATGATGAAGTGTTCGTGCTTTCGAGGCCAGAGACCATCCAACCGCCCTTGAACCCATATCAGTTCAATTACAAGGACTATCTGGAAAAGCAAGGGGTCTATCATCAGATCAGGTCCAATCTTGAATCCATTGTCATTGAAAAAAATCCATCCCCTACACTTTTGGGCAAAGCCCAAGGATTCAGGGAGCACATCATTTCAAAATTGAAGAAAGAAAATTTCGGGGGCGATGAGCTCGCAGTGATCCAAGCCCTCTTGCTGGGCCAACGGGACGATATTTCCGAAAGCACCTATGACAACTATAAAAATGCGGGTGCGGTCCATATCTTGGCGGTTTCCGGACTCCATGTGGGCATTCTCCTGCTGTTGCTTCAATTTCTTTTGACCCCATTGGAACGTTTGCCTAAAGGCAAAACCTTGAAACTGGTCGTGATCGTTTTGTTACTTTGGACGTACGCCTTTGTTGCGGGCCTGTCCCCTTCCATTGTGCGTGCGGTGACCATGTTTTCCTTTCTGGCCTACTCCATGTCCCTCAACCGTCCCACCAACTCGTTCAATATCATTGCACTTTCCATATTGACCATATTGCTGGTGAAACCATTGTTCCTGTTCCAAGTGGGGTTCCAGATGAGCTATGCGGCGGTTTTCGCCATTGTTTGGATCTATCCAAAACTGCAACGGTTCTGGTTTCCGGAAAATATCGTCATCCGAAAAACGTGGCAGTTACTTTCGGTGAGCGTTGCGGCCCAATTGGGCGTGTTGCCCATCAGTTTGTTCTATTTTCACCAGTTTCCCGCCCTATTCTTTGTTTCCAACCTGCTTATCATCCCTTTTTTGGGATTGATATTGGGCCTGGGAGTTTTGGTCATTGCATTGGCATTGGCCGATCTGCTCCCCGCTTTTTTGGTCGATGGATTCAACTGGACCATCAGGATGATGAATTCGATTGTGGGGTGGGTGGCACGCCAAGAAAGTTTTATTATCAAGGACATTCCGTTCGATGCTGTGCAACTGGTGCTGGGCTATTTCATTGCGATAGCCTTGGTCACTTTTCTGTCCAGACCCAAATGGAAAATGGGCTTGGTATTCTTTGGCGGAATCATGGTCTTTCAAGTTTGGAACATTTGGAACGAGACCCAACTGCAGCAAAAAGAAGCATTGGTCCTTGCGCACAAATCACGAAACACGGTTTTGCTTCACCAAACGGGTAGAAACCTCAAGATCTTGTCCACCGACACTACCAATCTGGGAAGTCTGGCCTTGGACTATGCTGTTGCGGAGCGCATCCAAAACACGACCCTGTCACCACTCAAAAACAGTTATCTGATGGGCCAAAAAAGGCTCTACATCATGGACAGCCTTGGGCTATTTCCTTTGGAAAAGCAGCCCGATTATGTGTTGCTCACCCAGTCGCCAAAAATCAATCTGGGGCGGTTGTTGGATTCCATTGGGCCCAAAATGATCTTGGCTGATGGCAGCAATTACAAAAATGTGGTGCTACGCTGGAAAAAGACCTGTGCCCAAAAAGGAATCCCTTTCCACTACACGGGTGAAAAGGGATATTTTGATTTTAATGCTGATATACCAAAAGCTACTAGGTAACGTCTCCCATCCATTTTTTGATGAACGGACTGGCTGCAAAGAATATCAATCCGGCCCCAACCGAAACCCAAACTACGTTGAGGAAAATATTTGGCATTTCAAGCACATTTTCGGGGTCAAAGTTGCCTCCGATAAGTCCAGCAATCAGATTGCCCAAAGCAGCCCCAACAAACCATATACCCATCATTTGGCCCAAATATTTTCGGGGGGATAATTTACTGGTTGCACTGAGCCCCACGGGACTAATGGTCAATTCTCCAATGGAATGCAAGAAATAGGTAAGTATCAAAGCAAACATACCTGCCTTGGCACCGCTGGCAGCAACATGGGCAGCTTCAACCATTACCCAAAATCCCAATCCAAGTAAAATTAGTCCGACTGCAAATTTAAACGGGGTCCTGATATTAATGTTCCTAGCTGCCAATTTCACCCAAATGGCCCCTACAATGGGAGCAAAAATGATGATGAAACCGGAATTGAAGGATTGCAACATCCCTGCAGGCATTTCCCAGCCTCCTATAAATCGATCGGTAAAATCGCGTGCAAACAGATTCAAAGATGATGCTGCCTGTTCAAAGCCCGACCAAAAAATGGCAATTCCCACAAAAAGAATGAATATTACGGACACCTTTTTCTTTTCAGGAACGGAGAGCCCTCCATTGAAAAGGATGTTGAGAAAATATCCCATGGTGATCACCACAATGATAAGCCCCAAAGCTTGGGCAATACCAGTTGCCGTGGTTACATCTATACTTCCTGTGAATTGAAGAACTACCAAAAGAACCAGAACAAAGGCAACTATCGCATAGGTACCCTTTTTATTGGTTTTTCCAGTTTTTTCCAATTGTTTGACCTTAGGAACCATCCCTATATCCCCCAAATATTTTGGAGCAAAAAATTTATAGGAAATAAGTCCCAACAACATTCCCACAGCGGCCAATCCAAAACCTAAATGCCAGTTGTATTCCGCCAAAAGGGGAACCAGTATCTGCCCCACAAAAGACCCTAAGTTGATTCCCATATAAAAAATAGAGAATCCGGCATCTCGTTTGGCACCATCTTCATTTTCATAAAGTTCACCGACCAAGGTGCTGATGTTTCCTTTCAATAACCCGGTACCTAAGGCCACAAAAGCAAGTCCAGTGAAAAATATCATCGGGGAGCCAGGAATGGCCAAAATCAAATGGCCTATCATAATCAGGACACCTCCATAAAAAACTGCTTTTCGCTGGCCAAAAATATTATCTGCCAACCAGCCTCCTGGCAAAGTCATCAAATAAACCGAGGCAGTGTAAAGTCCATAAACGGCACCAGCGGTTTCGGTGGTCAGGCCAAGACCCTCTTGAGCGGCATCAGTGGTCATGAACAAAATGAGGATGGCTCGCATACCGTAGTATGAAAAGCGCTCCCACATTTCGGCGGAAAACAGCACATACAATCCTCTTGGATGTCTGAACTTAGGTTTGCCTCCAGTAGATTTTAAAACATCTGACATAGTTATTAAATTGGTTTGATTATAGATTTTCCTTGACGAAGTTGGTCAGTTTGTTGAAGAGGTGCAATCGGGTATTGCCACCAGATATCCCGTGGTTTTTATCGGGATAGATGGCCCAATCAAATGGCTTGTTGTCCTGCACGAGGGCCTCTATCATGCGCATGCTGTTCTGGACGTGCACGTTGTCGTCACCCGAACCGTGCACCAACAGGTATTTTCCCTTCAACAATTCTGGATAGTTGAACGGGGAATTGTCATCATACCCACTTGGGTTTTCCTGTGGGGTCTGCATGTATCTTTCGGTATAAATGGAATCGTAAAATCTCCATGAAGTAACAGGAGCAACTGCAATGGCCATCTCAAAAACATCGTTGCCCTTCAAAATGCAGTTGGTGGACATAAAACCACCATAGCTCCAGCCCCAAATGCCGGTTCTGCTCTCGTCAATATAAGGAAGCTCGCTCAGTTTCTTAGCGACCGCAATCTGGTCTTCCACTTCATATTTCCCCAATTCCTTTTGGGTCACCTTCTTGAAATCACGCCCCTTCAGTCCGGTGCCCCTACCATCCACACAGGCCACAATGTAACCCTCGGAAACGAGAAGTTGGTGCCAATAATCGTTGGTGTTGATCCAACTGTTGGATACGGATTGGGAACCTGGGCCGCTATATTGGAACATAAAAAGGGGATATTCTTTATTGGGATCAAAATCGGCGGGCTTCATCATCCACATGTTCAGGTCATTGCCATTGATGTTGATGGTGGAAAATTCCTTTGGTGAGGTTTCATAACCCTCCAATTTGGCCAGCAAAGCTGAATTGTCCTTGATGGCTTTCACCAATTTGCCATCGGATGCCTTGTGCAGGGTGAACTCGTAAGGCGTTGCAGCATTGGAAAAGGTATTGATGTAATACGTGTAGTCTGCACTGAAAGCGGCGGAATTGGTGCCCTCTTTCGCGGAAAGGCGTTTCTTTTTCTTCCCTTTGGTGGAAATACTGTACACATCCCTGTTGATGGAACCGTTCTCCACGGATTGGTAAAAAATACGGTCGTTTTTTTGATCGTATCCATAGTATCGGGTCACTTCCCAAGGGCCTTGCGTGATCTGGTTCTTCAATTTTCCATCCTTTCCATAGAGGTATAGATGGTTGTATCCATCAGTCTCGCTGGTCCAGATAAAACTATCATCGGCCAAAAAAGTTAGATCGTCATCAATATCCACATAAGCACTATCCTTTTCCTCCAACAGAAGAGAAACGGAATTATCGGTTGCCTTGACATCGAACATCTTCAAATCGTCTTGGTGCCTGTTCAAGGTCTGCACGCTCAAGTGATCCGGATTGTTCATCCATTTGATCCTTGGGATGTAATAGGCATTGTCCAAATCCACATTGGAAATCTTACCAGAGGCCACATCATACATGTGCAGCGTGACCAAGGAATTGTTCTCGCCCGCTTTGGGGTACTTGAACTCATGCTGATAGGGGTAAAGTTCCTTTCCATACATATCCATGGAAAAATGGGGCACTTCGGTCTCATCGAACCTTAGGAAAGCGATTTTGGTCCCATTACTGTTCCATTCAAAGGCACGGACAAATCCGAATTCCTCCTCATAAACCCAATCGGTTACCCCGTTGATGATGGTTCCCCTGCTACCGTCTTTGGTCGCCTGCTTGGTGGTCTTTGCCTTCAGGTCCATGATGTACAGGTTATTGTCCAGCACATAGGCCACTTGACTGCCATCGGGTGAAAGGGTCGGCTCTTGGATCTTGGTGTCCGATATCTTCACCAAACCTTTGGTGGCAATATCATAAACATAATAGATCCCCAGCCGTGATCTTCTGAAAATGGGTTCTACCTCGGTGGCCAAAAGCACCTTGGATTCATCATCACTGAAGGAGTAGGACGAAAAATAGGGCACGCTTTCCGAAGAGGCCACGATGGTCTCCACCTTCTGCAAGGTCTCGTAATCATACTTGTCCAGACTGCTGGAACGTGGGGAACGTTCGGTGTTCAAAATGGTGTATTGTGTCCCGTTGTCCATGGAACGGAGCACGTCCATGTATTCGGTCCTAAAGGCCCCGCCCCAAATTTCCTCGAGGGTTATTTTTTTCTTTTGTGCTGCGGAAAAAGTCAAACATCCCAAAAGGAGCAGGACTAGGAGAGACTGTTTGTTCATGAAGTGAAAAAATTGATTAAAAACTCCCAAGTTTACTAATATTTATCGGAATAATAAACTTTACTGTTGCAAATGCAACAACGCAATTGTTTTTGGAACACACAAAACACCGTGGAAAACGAACACAAGTATCCGATCAGGCACAATCAAAGATTGTATGCTTATATTTGGTTCCTTTAACCGAACACGTATGAAAACTCCCGTTGAAGGATTTTCTAAACTTTCCAAAGCGGAAAAAATAGATTGGATCGCCCAAAATTGCACGGAAGACCCCAAGACCTCCAAACAACTGTTGGAACGTTATTGGAACACGGATCACCAAGTGCAAAAACTGCATGATGAATTCATAGAGAACACGCTTTCCAATTACTACCTGCCCTTTGCCGTGGCCCCCAATTTTTTGATCGATGGGGAGCTTTACGCCATTCCGATGACCATTGAGGAAAGTTCGGTCGTGGCCGCCGCGAGCAAAGCTGCCAAATTTTGGTTGGACAAAGGTGGTTTCAAAACGGAGATCTTGGGCACGGAAAAAGTGGGACAGGTCCATTTCATCTATAAAGGTGACCCCAAAAAGCTGACTGTTTTTTTTGCAACACTGAAACCAGAACTGCTACAAAGCGTTTCCGCCATCACCCAGAACATGGAAAAACGGGGCGGAGGCATCAACCATATTGAACTTCGTGATCTCAGCGATAAAATAGAGGGATACCATCAACTGCACTGCACTTTTGAGACCTTGGATGCCATGGGGGCCAACTTCATCAATTCCTGTTTGGAACAATTTGCCCAAACCCTGAAGGAAAAGGCCAAGTTGCATGCGGCTTTTTCGGAAGAAGAAAAGAACATCGAGGTGGTGATGAGCATCCTTTCCAATTATGTGCCCCATTGTTTGGTAAAGGCAGAGGTGAGTTGCCCCATTGCCCAATTGGAAACAAAGGACATGCCGGCCGAAGAGTTTGCACAAAAGTTCCTCCGTGCCGTGAACATTGCCAAAGTGGAACCCTATCGCGCCGTTACGCACAACAAGGGCATCATGAACGGTATTGATGCCGTGGTGCTGGCAACGGGGAACGATTTTAGGGCCGTGGAAGCCGGGGTGCATGCCTATGCTGCGAAGGAGGGCCACTATTCCAGTTTGACGTATGCCAAAATCGAAGATGGGATTTTTACGTTTTGGATCGAGGTACCCCTCGCCCTTGGCACGGTCGGTGGTTTGACCTCACTGCATCCTTTGGTCAAATTGGCCCTGGATATCCTTCAAAAACCTTCGGCCAAGGAATTGATGCGGATCGTGGCCGTGGCGGGACTGGCCCAGAATTTTGCAGCGGTACGTTCTTTGGTGACCACGGGCATCCAAAAAGGACACATGAAGATGCACTTGCTCAACATGCTCAACCAAATGGGGGCTTCGGAAAATGAAAAGCAGCAACTTGTGGAACACTTCAAGAACCATACGGTAACGAATGCCTCGGTCAAGGAGGCACTGGAGAAAATCCAATCACAAAAATGAAAAAAGCCTTTTACAGCAACGGAAAACTATTGATCTCTGGAGAATATGCCATTTTGGATGGTGCCCTGGGCCTGGCCATTCCCACGAGTTATGGGCAATCCCTCGAGGTAACGCCCAATGCTACGGGAATTTTGGAATGGACCAGTTTTGATGAGCAAGGCAAGGTATGGTTCACAACAAAATTTGATCTGGATAATTTTGCCATACTTTCCACTTCCGATGAGGCAACCTCCCAAACATTGACCACCTTACTTTTGGAGGCCAATGCACAAAACCCTCTTTTGTTGACGGACAGTGATGGTTTCTCGGTGGAGACCCATCTTGGTTTTCCACGTTCTTGGGGACTGGGCACTTCATCCACACTCATCAACAATTTGGCCCAGTGGGCAAGGGTAGATGCCTACCAACTTCTTTGGAACGCCTTTGGCGGCAGCGGGTATGACATTGCTTGTGCCCAGCACCATTCGCCCATTACCTACCGATTGAAAAATGGAACTCCGGATGTGAAGGAAGTTGATTTTGATCCTATTTTCAAGGATTCTCTTTTCTTTGTGCACCTCAACCAAAAACAGAGCAGTAAAAAGGCCATTGCGGCATATAGGGGACAAGCATTTGACAAGGAAACTTTGCTCCAAAAAATCACCCACATCACCCAAAGGATGATTTTGGCCCCCACCTTAGGCGATTTTGAACTATTGCTAGAGGAGCACGAGATTCTACTGTCCGAAGTTTTGGGAATCCCCCCCGTGAAACAACTCCTTTTTCCAGATTATTTTGGCGTGGTCAAAAGTCTTGGAGCCTGGGGCGGGGATTTTGTGTTGGCAACGGGCGATGAAAAATCCTTGGACTATTTCAGGGCAAAAGGCTATGAAACCATTGTTCCCTATTCAAAAATGATCCTTCGATGAACAAGTGGGCACTCCCCTTATTGATTGTCCTTATGCTATTTTCTTGTGGCAAGAAGGAAGGGCATATAACACTTAAAACAGACACGTTGGAGATTGTACAGCTCTCGGAACACACTTATGTCCACATCTCCTATCTGGAGACCGAAAGCTTCGGAAAGGTGGCTTGTAATGGGATGATTGTGCTGGATGACGGGGAGGCTATTGTGCTGGATACCCCAGTGGACGATGCGGTTTCCAAAGAACTCTTGGGTTGGTTGGAGACACAGCATGTTTCGGTAAAAGCGGTTGTGGCCACGCATTTTCACGAGGATTGCCTTGGTGGGTTGCGCAGCTTTCATAAAAAGGGGATTGCTTCGTATGCCCACCAAAAGACGATTGGATTGCTCCCCGAAAAAGAAGGGGAACGTCCACGGAACGGATTTACGGGCCTTACCGAAATTGGTGTGGGGAATAAAAAAGTACTCCTCGACTTTATAGGTGAAGGGCACACGCCGGACAATATCATTGCCTATTTCCCCTATGAAGATGTCATGTTCGGGGGTTGTTTGGTAAAATCAGTTGGGGCCAGCAAAGGATTCTTGGGGGATGCCAACGTAGCGGAATGGTCCCGAACCGTTTCCGATATCAAATCAAAATACCCCAACACCGCAATCGTTGTTCCCGGACATGGCGAAAGTGGGAACAGCGAGCTTTTGGATTACACCATAGCTCTTTTTACAAAGTAATCCTTTAACATTTACCCCCGTTTTTCATCTATCCGTTAACCCAAAAGGGGCATCCGTCAATTGGGAGCCGATCATCTGGATTATTGATATTATGTTTGATCGTTCCATCAATCCAATTGATCGATATGACCCAAATCCATAAATCATTGGTGTGCAGATCCCTTTTAGGGATGCTTTTTCTATCATCCTTCGTTTCCCTTGCCCAACAGGATGTGCCATCCACCCATCGCCTTGATACCTTTATGAATGAAAGCTGTGAAATGGCCTACAGGGAAATCCCGGCCGATTCCATTGCACAAATCCTGAAATACAAGGTGTATCACATCACCCAAGAAATCAAAAACCTATATGGGACAAAAGAATCCGATGTACATAAGTTCATTGTGATCGACAATGGAGAAAAGGTAAGTTGCTTTGAGCGCATCAACGGAAACACCGACCTGCCAAAATTCCAAAGTTACATCCGGGAAGATTTTAAACTAACGGACCAAACGGCCCCTTTTTTTCAAGGAATGCTGGACCTGACCTACCCCTTACCTTCCTGGAAACCGGACAAAAGGGAATTCTTTTTTACCAACGGCAAGTGGTATTTTCTTCGGGATGCCTATTTCCGGACCAAGCAAGGCTTTGAAGTCACTGTTGATGCTGATGGAAAAGTCCTTTCCATTTGCTATAAAATGAAATGGGACGACCCTGAGAGCAGGTAACAGCTAATTCTTCGACATAAAAAAGCCCTATTAAAAATAGGGCTTTTTATTTTGTTTGTCACAATCCTAGTAGAAGGTTGCGCGGTTGTCCTCTATCTCTGCCTTGTCCTTAAGGGCATTGTATACCGAGCCGCTCACCTTAGCTGCGGTGCTGGCCCGCAAACTGTTGGCATAGGTACTGTAGTTCTCCACATTGGGGGCTTGTTCTTTTTTGGTCACTTTCAACATGTAGACACCGGTCTCGCCTTTGATCAATCCGGAAGTCTGTCCTTCACCCAAGGCAAATGCGGTACCGACCACCATGGGCTCCCTACCTGCTCCTGGCAAGGTGGGGGACTTTACGGTAAGTGCCGATGCATTGCTCGTTGTCACATTGTTGCTTGACGCGATGGCATCCATGGCCTTTCCTTTATTGGCCGCCATGATCTGCTCGGCCTTGCGCTCTTTTCGTATTTCTGGCAAAGCTGTTGCAGAAGCATCCTCAGGGGCCATAAGGCCTTTATCGTACTTTTTGGTCAACTGCACCACGGCATAGCCATTGTTCACGTTGAAACGTCTGATATCCCCTACCTTGGTGTCTTTGTTGAATGTCCACTGCACTATACTTCTTTGGGAACCAAGACCTGGAAGGTTCTCGTCCATTTCCTTGATCTTGTTCACTGGCCTTACGGTGTAGTTGCTTTCCCTTGCAATGTCCCCAAAGTTCTCCGCTTTTGCGTCCAAAGCGGCCATCTCAAACTTGGTGGCATCGGTAAAGAGTGTGTTGATGGTCTCTTCGGAAGGCTCAATTTCCCTTGTCAATGTCGCTACCTGGATCACATCCTGCTTGTCATCCACTTTGATGATGTGGTATCCGAATTGGGTCTCCACCAATCCTATGGTACCTGTTGGGTTTCCAAAGCAAAAATCGTTGAACTCATCTGCCATTATTCCTTCTTGAAAGTACCCCAAATCGCCTCCACGTGGCGCTGAAGGGCCGTCTGAATTGTCCCTGGCCAAAGCCGTGAACGCAGTGCCCTCTTTCTTGGCCTCGGCCAAAAGTTCCTTGGCCCTGGTCTCCGCTTCTTCCTTGGTCCTTGTAATGGCGGGATTGGCACGTTCCGCACCTTCCCAAGTGATCAAGATATGGCTGGCCTTAACGGTTCCGTTGGCCTTCCTGTCCATCACCTTGGATATCTTAAAGAAGTCCCCGTCTTTGTAGGGACCATAGATCTCTCCCACTCCCATGGCCATCAACGTATCTGCGGCAACGGAGGGAAGGTCATTTTTTGCTTTGTATATGGTATCGAACTTGGCATCTGAATGCCTGTCCAAGAACGCGATCATGTCGGTAGTGTTCCTGAAGCCGGCAATGGTATCATTGGAATCGGTTTCCTTTGAGTACTCCACGGTATCGTCAAGAAGTGCGGTAATGGCCTCTTTTACACCGTTCACATCCTCAGCGGATGGCTTTTCCTCGAAATACACAAAACGGATGTCGCGCGCTTTGTCCTGTTCAAACCTTTTCTTGTGGTCGTTGATGTATTTTTCGATTTCGCTCTTGGAAACTTCTATGGTACTGTCCGCTATGGACGAATAAGGAACACGTACATATTGGATATCTACCTTATCGTTGGCCAATTTGTAATCAAATTTTCCTTCTGAAAGTGTGGCGCCAACGCCTCCTTTGATCAAGTTGAAGTACAAACGCTCCTTGGCCGCCTCTATAATGGCTTTTTCGTCCTGCAACCAAGCATCGTAACGAAGGGGATCGTTGGCCCTCCAATCGGCAATGGCACTTTTGAAAACTGCTTCATTGAAGATCCCGTTATCATCCTGAAAATCGGGTATCTGAGCGTATCCTGAAGTTCGTACAAATTCGATGATCTGATCACTCTCCACATCGATGCCCAGATCTTCGAACTGTTGGTTCAAAAGGGCTTTGCGCACTTCTTGATCGTACACCATGTTCACCAATTGCGTGGAAGAGAAGTTGGGGCCATAGCTCCTGGAAGCGGTCTCCACTTTGTTCCTAAATTCGTCAATGGAAATACCCTCCCCATTTACCTCGGCGATCGAGGAACCTACTTTGCCGCCAGTAAAATCGTTGTTGCTACTGAAGACGCCTGATATTACAAATGCGAACAACGCCAAACCGATGATAAGGATCAGAACGGTGGTCCGTTTTCTAATATTCTCTAATATTGCCATTATACTGCTAGTTTTCTTTAAATTCAGTGGGCGAAAATACCACTTTCTTTTCAAATAGGAAAGCGCAAAAAGATGCGGAAACCATTAATCCTCAGTATGGACCCGCACGCTCACCAAGTCTATTTTGGTATTGGACACCTCTAGGATCTGAAAGGTGAAATTATCTATGGTGACCTCCGTGTCCTGTTCGGGGATATGCCCCGTCTTGTTCACGATGAGTCCTCCCAAGGTTTCATATTCTTCTCCTTCGGGCAGTTCCAGTTTGTAGTTCTCGTTGATATAGTCCACTTCCAACCGGGCAGAGAACTTATAGAGGTTTTCATCGACGCGTTCTTCATGGAAGTCAATGGTGTCGTGCTCGTCCTCTATCTCACCGAAAAGTTCCTCGATAATGTCCTCCACGGTCATGATACCGGCCGTTCCTCCATATTCGTCCAAAACCACGGCCATGCTCTTCCGCTTTTTGGTGAGCACATTGAGGATGTCCTGGATCATCATGGTCTCCGGCACAAATTCCACAGGCATCAAAATGCTCTTGATGGTCTTGGGTTTTTTGAAGAGTTCGTAGGAGTGCACATACCCTATGATCTCGTCTATGCTGTCCTTATAGACCAAAATTTTTGAATAGCCGGTCTCGATGAAGAGCTTAGTCAGGTTTTTTGGAGTATCGTTCAACTCCACAGCGGTGATCTCGGTCCTTGGCACCATCACCTCACGTGCCTTTACGGTGGAAAACTGGAGCGCGTTCTGGAATATCTGTATCTCTGAATCCACCTCGTCCTCCTCTTCCACGGTCTCCATATGCTCAGTGATGTAATCCCCCAGTTCCAATTTGGTAAAGGAAAGCTGTACCTCATCGCCTTCCGTCTTGAAAAACACGCGCAGGATAAAATCGGAGACCTTGATGACGAACCAAGATATGATGGAGAACAGCACATAGAAGAAATAGGCGGGTATCGCCAAAATCTTCAACAAGGTATTGGAATAGACTTGAAAAAGTACCTTGGGCAAAAACTCTGCGGTGAACAGGATGATCAATGTTGAGATCACGGTCTGGGAAACCAGGCTGAAATCCGTCAACAGGGCATCCAGAAAAGCAATTCCCGTGGGCACCAAATTTTGGAACCAGTCCATGAGCAGTTCTCCCATGAACATCCCGTAGATGACCAGGGCAATATTGTTGCCGATGAGCATGGTGGCTATGAACTTGGATGGCTTTTCCGTGAGCCAAGTGAGCATCTTTGCCAAGATACCCTCCTGTTTTTTTTCAATTTCGATGTGGATCCTGTTCGCGGAAATGAAGGCAATCTCCATTCCTGAAAAGAATGCCGAGAACAATAGGGAAAGGAGTATGATGATGACCGAGGTGTCCAAGGCTATTTCTGGTTTTCCTTTTGTCGTTGTTCAAAACGTTTCCGATATCTTCTCCTAAAGATGAACATGGCCATGGAAACTACTGCGAAGAAGATGAAAATATAGGTTTCCTTGGGGTCGATGCTCCAGAGCGTGACTATCTTGTAGATGGAAACGACCGCCACGGCCAAGTAAAGGTATTCGGTGTACTTTAAAATATTGATCATTCGTCTTCTTCTTTAATTATCATAAGACCATCTGTCTTGTGGGCCTTTAAAAAGGTGAAATCCTTGTTGAAATCCATTCCAACACCGTCCATAATGGTCCCATCCTCAGGATTGGTATATCGGAAAGATGCCTCTGTAAAAATCCAGTTGTTCTTCCTGTCAAAAAACAATTGATCGGCCTCCAATTTTTTTCCATCATGGCTTTCCATCACCACATTTCCTTGCAAATCTATCAAATTGGTCTGTGAATAGACAATGCCATAGTTCGCCGTAATGACGCTTTTTTGGTTTTTATCGTCAAAAAAATCCACTTTGAGTCCTTCGGGAAAGGTACGGAATTTAAAGGCTTGGTTGTCAAAATCCTCTGAAATTGGACTGCTGAGCACGGCCACTACCCTGGATTGTGCTGAATCCTGGGAGTTCATGGCCTCAACGGTCTCGGTATAGGTAAGTGTGAAATTCTGTGCCACACCCTGTGGAAAAATGGGTTTTACTGCTTCCTCCCCGACCCTTTCATAGTCGTCACCACAGGACATAAAAAGGATTGCCACGGTACATACCGTGGCAAAACACCTTAAACTATTTTTTGATTTTCGTTTCACACTATAGGCTTGGTACCTTAACGCTACCTCCCACCCAACAGCTGAAAGTGATTGTCTGTCCGGCCTTGCCAGAACTAAAGATCATTTCCTTGGTAGGTGCCTTGGCATCGTAGCTGGCCGCTGTTTGGCTGGCCGTTCCACTTAGAGCGGGGTCTACCCTTCCTGCTTTTCTGGCCATTTCGGCGGCTTTCCAGTAAATGGCCCTTTTTTCAAAGGCATCGTTTCCACAATCGTTGGCACTGCTGGCATAAAGGTTGGCGATCAACAAATATGCTTTTCCGTTGGCGGGGTCAGCATCTATGGCCTTAAGGGCATAGTTCCTTGCCTGTGACTTGCTGCTCCTCCTGACCGTGGTAGCAATTTTGTACAGGATGTTTGATTTTTTATAGGAATCCGTTTCCAATTCCACAGCTTTGTTGAAGTCCTCAATGGCTCCTTTGTTGTCCCCGGCCTTTTGTTTCAATGTTCCTCCATAAACGTAAGCGCTAGCAGAGGGGTCCAAAGCCAATTGGGCCTCGAACAGTTTTTGGAACATGGGGTCATCGATACAGTCTTTGGAGAACATTCTTCCCACGGCACGTTTCACCCAGTTTACGTCACCTTTTTTGGCTTCGTAGCTCTTCTCGTATAGGGGAATGAGGTTATCACAATCAGCAAGGCTTCCCAATTTGGAGTCTATACTGCTGGCAATTTTACCAAAGGACTCTGAGTTGGTGTTGGCCACTCTTAGTTGGCTCTTTTCTTTGGATGTCAATGTCCCCAAAGAGTCCTTAGGAAGCAATTTTGTGACGATATCGGTCCACTCTTTGTTTTCTTCCTCGATTTTTTCTGTAACATCATCGTAAGTATCAAAGACATCTTGAAGGTCCTTTTTTCCTGCCGCATGAAGATCTACCAAACTTGAGAAGTATAGATAAAGTGCCTTAGGGTTCTTGAAATTGGCCCTGTCCTCTTTATAGGCCGCATCCAACATATTAAAAATCTGCTCATCGGAGGCCATTTTGTTATCGTACAACAAAAGTGCCTTGTCTATGGCCACTCCGGCTTTGGTGAACTTGGTGGGGAAATATTTTAGACTGTTGTCATGCAACGTCATCAATTCCTGTACGTACCCATCTTTGTCCGAACCGGTAGAGTTATCGATTTTGTGGGCAAGTATCTTTTCCCCATAGGTAAAGTTAGCCCTATTGATATCGGGGCAAGTTTCATACACCATTTTCCATGGTTCGTAGGCCGCATCGTAGTTCTTCACTTTAGCGTGCTCAGCGTAAATGGAAAGATTCGTCATGCACTCGGGGTTCTGTGCCTGGGCCATACTTAATCCCGTCAACATAACGACCGTTATCATTGTTAAGTAGTGTCTCTTTTTCATCTTACTAATTTTAAAGTGGTTAAAGTACAAATTTTCATTAAAAAATCCGCTTACCAGATTTTTTATGGGTGGTTATTTATCATTTTTTCAAAAAAAGGGCCTATCAATTTATTTTTGTTTTCCTAAACCATCTATCATTTAGGGATATGCCCACGTTGATCTTCAAATAACTTTCCTCGATGAGGTTTGCGTCCGTTGTCCCCCTTCTTCCCAATTCAAAACCAAGGTTGAGGTTGGAGAAGAAGGTATCGAGCGTCGCGCCGCTCAACGGTAATCCAAGACCAAAAGTTATGCCAAAGTTGTTTATCTCCTTATTGTTCACCTCTAGGCCGGTCCTATCGTAACGCAGACCAGCACGATAAGTGACCCTTTTAAAATAGCCGGTCAAGGCTCCGTAGTTGGGTATCCAATAGCCTCCAAATGCCATAGTACTTGCATTGTTGTAAGAGACATTGCTCAGCCCCAGGAACCTGTTCTCAAAATCACTGAACTGCTGAAAGCTGTACTCTCCGCCCAAAAACCATTTTCTGTCCTCGCCCAATCCGAGGCCCACCGTTGTGCGAGTAGGAATTTTTAGCTCCGTGTTCCTTAGATTGGTGGCATCGAGATCAACATCGATCACCTCTATGTTGCTCCCCGTTGACAGTGAGAACGACCCCAGCGTCTGTGAGTTTGTAGAAACCAGATTCCCCTGGGTGTTCACCAACACGGAGGCATATAGGGTGTATTTGTCCTTGATGGTAGGGGTGTAGTTCAGGGCATAATTGAAGTCGTAACCGTTCACCCTGGACTCCCTGTTGTCCAATGTGCCAAACTGAACGCCCTCCACGCTTTGGACCCTTTGGTACTCCAATGTTCCAAAATTGAAATTGGCGGTGATCCCCAAACTAAGGTTTTTTATCGGCTCATAACCAATGGATGCAAAAATCCGGTTGAGCCCTCCTTCCCCATTGTAGACATTGATCACGTTCGTTCCTTGTTCATTGGTGGTCTCGTCCCTAAGGTTGTAGCCTACAGATGACAGCGGCATGATTCCAAAACCCATTCCCATGTTCTTGGCCACAGGGAACCCAATGGCGAGATAGTCCAAATTCGTCACCGAGGTATTCTGCTGGGTGGACCAGTCCTTCAATCTATATTCCGTTCGTGAAATTCCTGCCGTGTAAGCGGTAAGCTTCAACTTGGAATAGGCAGCGGGGTTGGACAGGTTGATATGGATACTGTCGCCGTACATACTGACGCCCCCCATCATTTGATTTTCAACCGAACCATTGTCCCGAAGGTCACCGATTCCAAAATATGAATATGGGGATATGGTGGCATTTTGCGCAAAGAGCCCATGGGCGCCCATGCAAAAAAAAGCGATCAATATTTTTTTAACCATCTAGCTTTTGTTGTATTCCAGCAAGTAATTTAGACCCACCAAGAGAAATTTGGGGTTCGCAAATATGGTGTTTTTTAGCCTTTTGGCAAAAAAATGGGCATCACCCCCTGTTAAAATAACTGTTAAATCTTGAAAGCGGGAACTATACTGGCCTATAACGCCATCCACTTCCTGGGCAACTCCATTGACCACCCCACTGTGCATGCACGCCTGGGTAGAATTGCCGATAAAGTCCAAAATGTCCTCGGGTTGCAGCAATGGCAAACCTGCCGTTTGCTGGTGCATGGCCCTGTACCTCATCTGCACGCCCGGGGAAATGGCCCCGCCGATGTATTCCCCAGAATTGTTGACCATGTCGTAGGTGATGCAAGTACCGGCATCGATTACCAAAGTATTTCCACGTGGGTTCTGGTAAAAGGCCGCCGTGGCCAGGGCCAGCCGATCCACCCCGAGCGTCTGTGGTGTGGCATAGCTGTTCTTGAAAGGGACCTTGGAGGTGTTGGAGAGCACGTGCACCTTGCAGAACAGGGCCACAATGTCTCGCTCTTTCCCTTCCAAGCGGCCCACCGAGGAGATGAGCGAGCGGTTGATTTCGGGGAATTTCCCAAACAGCCCTTTTACCTTGGACAAAAAAAGTCCCGACTCCGAGCTTTCGTCATAAATGAGCGTGCCGTTGTCAAAAACTGCATACTTAACCAAGGTGTTGCCAATGTCTATGACCAGATTCATAGGGCAAAGGTCGGGAAATGGAAAAAAATCAATGCCTTTTTTCCAGTTTTTGTTTGTATATCCTATTTTTGAAATTATATTTGCACCCGCTTTAGGGCATGGTACCTTAGCTCAGTTGGTAGAGCAACGGACTGAAAATCCGTGTGTCCCTGGTTCGATTCCTGGAGGTACCACATGAAACCCTCGATAACTCAGTGTTTTCGAGGGTTTTTGTTTGTTGTCTACATTCTGGTCGACAATCTTTCAGTGTTGCCAGCAAATTATTATCCCCTTTCCCAGGCAAATAGGGCCATTGAAAAGATATTTGCAAGGCAAGAAAACCTTCAACCTTTACTATGATGAAATTCAATTGTTCTATTTCTTTTAAAAATCGACCAGCGCATTTATTTCATTTTAAATACTTCAAATCCAATTTAAATCCGTTCCTTTACTTCACATTAAATTAATGGACGAAAATTATACCTGTCCTTAAATAAAAAAGACAGCCCATCACTACCCCTCTTTATCCATAGGGCACTTCTTAATTATTTTTCGCTTGTACAAATATTCGAATTTCAAAAGCCCTTGGGCTTTCATGCGAAATTACAGTTGTTATCCAGAACACAGTGCCCTGCTCAAATGGTCCTTTATTTTGTTGTCAACTCCATTTTTAGTGTCCAAACATCTCAATAACTAAAAATGATCGGTAATGCTTATAGTGAAGATAGTTCCAGGTGAGAATATTGAAAGGGCCTTGAAAAGGTATCGAAATAAAGTGAGAAACACTCAACAATTGAAACGCATTCGCAATAATGAAGAGTTCACCAAAAAGTCCATAGTAAAACGGGTGCAATTGGCAAAAGCTGTTTATAGAAGTGAATATTTCAAAAAGATGGAGGAATAATCAATGGAAAAAGATCTAAACCTGGCAGTCCTCATAGATGGCGACAATATTCCTTCCAAATATGTAAAGGAAATGTTGGAAGAGATCGCAAAGTATGGAAATCCGAGCATTAAAAGAATTTATGGCGACTGGACAAAACCAAGTCTTGCAAAATGGAAGGATGTACTGCTTAAAAACGCCATTACACCAGTGCAGCAGTATGGCTACACCACGGGAAAGAATGCTACGGACAGTGCCATGATCATTGATGCAATGGACATCCTCTATTCCGGGAAGGTCAACGGTTTTTCATTGGTATCCAGCGACAGTGATTTTACCAGATTGGCCATACGGTTAAGAGAAGCAGGCATGACCGTATTCGGAATTGGTGAACGAAAGACACCAGACCCGTTCATCGTTTCCTGTGACAAATTCATATACCTTGAAATTCTTCACAAAAACACTTCAGAAGAATCAACGGCGATCAAAAAGGACAAAAACAGCAGTGTTGACAAAATCACCCCAAAAGTTGTCAATCTTATTCTTTCCACTATTGCAGATGTGGAAGATGATGAAGGCTGGGCCTTCTTGGGTGAGGTAGGGACGTTGTTGCAAAAGAAACAGCCCAATTTTGATCCAAGGAACTACGGATTCCGGAAGTTGACCCCCTTGGTCAAATCCCTGGACCAAATCGAAATAGGTTCAAGAAAAAATCCAAAGGGAAATGGAAACCTAATCTACATTAGGGCAACATCCTAAAAACCAAGCCTATGCGATCACTCACAATATCCAAACAGATCACCAAAAGAGATAGCCCCTCTTTAACAAAATATCTAAATGATATAAGTCGCATCCCCATGATTACCGAGCAAGAAGAAGTTGACCTTGCTGTCCGAATAAGAAATGGTGACACCCTAGCATTGGAAAAATTGGTAAAAGCCAACCTGAGGTTCGTTATATCTGTGGCCAAGCAGTACCAATCACGTGGTCTCAATCTCCATGATTTGATCAATGAGGGCAATCTTGGATTGGTAAAGGCTGCATCAAAGTTTGATGAAACCAGAGGTTTTAAGTTTATTTCCTATGCGGTTTGGTGGATTCGTCAAGGAATCATTCAAGCATTGACGGAAAAATCCAGAATGGTGCGGTTGCCCTTGAACAAGATAAATGTCATCAATAAAATCAACACGGCAACATCACAGTTTGAACAAACGAACGAAAGACCACCCACGGCAGAAGAGGTTTCTGAAATGGTCGATTTTTCACTAAAGGAAATCCAAATCTGTTTGAACCATTCTTCTTGGCCCATTTCGATGGATGAATCATTTCAGCCTGGGGAAAATGAACAGAACCTGCACGATATAATGAAGTCGAATAGTTTTGACAGCCCCGAGCAAAACTTGATTCACGGATCATTGAAAAATGAGATCAATGGTGTTTTGGATGTCCTGTCCTACCGGGAAGCATACGTGATAAAAAGGTTTTTCGGAATAGGGGAGGAAGATTCGCAGGGACTGGAACAGATCGCATATGACCTTGATCTAACCACCGAAAGGGTCAGGCAATTAAAAATAAAGGCTTTGGCCCGATTGAGGAGCTCGACTAAAATTGAATATTTAAAGGCGTATTTAGAGTAGTTTTTTTGATTTTACTGATAGTCGAGGGCTACATGCTTTGCAAAAAACATAGTTTTTTGCCGAGGTAATACCCTGGAGGTACCACAAAAAAACCCGCAAACATAGTTTGTGGGTTTTTTGTTTTTATGGATACTACGCAGGGTGTCTTATTAATGTAATTCCTGAACATTACTTGAAGTCTTCCAAATCCTTGCTCAGCCTATCAATTTGTTTTAATGCATCTGAAATTTCTGATTTTACGGCTTTGAATTTCGTTTTCAAATCTTTTAAATACTTCTCTTTTTCAACATTTTCCTTTTTTAAAAGGAAAATTTCATTTAAAATTATCCTACGCTTTTGCTTCTGTATTTCACTCCAAAGGTATTCCTTATAACTATTTATGTGTTTCTGATAAAGTTCATCGTTTAAATAAATCCAATTTTTACTATTATCAATAAATAGCCATTTTTTCAAATCCGACAATCGAAAGTTGAAACCTACGAGCATAATAAATTCTTTAAGGCTTATGGACAAGGTTGGAATATTTGTCAACCTAATTTTTTCCTTCTTGTCCTCATTTATCCTATTTGAGTAATATGGTTCAATAAAAAGGATTTTGTTCCCTATATGAGCAACAACATCAACTCTTATATCCCCTTTAGAGGTTTTTATTGTCTTTTCAATTTCAACATTATCAATTATGACTTTTTTAACCTCAGTCAAGTTTTTCTTTAATCCATTGATAAATTCCCTTTGTTGATTTAAGGGTATATTTGCGTCAAGAAGCTTGCTTCGCATTTGCCAAAAATTCCGTAAATACTCTTCTGGCAAGTCTTCTATTAGTAGTTCTGGAAGTTCAAAATCAGATACCTTTTTTAGTAGCTCCTTAACAATCTTATGAATATAGGATTCGACAGTCCCCAAACACTCAAAATCCCCATAATGTTTAAAGTGTGGTGTCGCATGGTTAATCACGGCAATAAATCTTC
This sequence comes from Flagellimonas hadalis, assembly GCF_007785775.2. Taxonomy (GTDB): domain Bacteria; phylum Bacteroidota; class Bacteroidia; order Flavobacteriales; family Flavobacteriaceae; genus Flagellimonas; species Flagellimonas hadalis. The sequence continues at coordinate 97,564 of NZ_VNIK02000004.1, read as the reverse complement.
CACTACATTCAGGACAAATTATATTAGACTTATTCTTTTCACTTAAGCATCCTATATCAACCAGTTCTTCATTAAGTAAATCAAATGCCACTGGATACTTAACATCTCTTTTTTTTGAAGGTTTTTTATGCATCAAAAATCATTGTTTGCAATGAAATTATTTAAAACTGTGGATTTTCAAAAATCAAAAACAATCTCTTTGATTTGATAGGGGGTGGGAAGTTTGAGGTTAGAACACAAGGAAGGTAAGTAATAGATGTATCAAAAAACCTGGCAAATTTGGCGTTTCTTTTATTTGAGGCCGTAGACTATATCTCTTTCCAAAAGCTAAATAAAACTCCATAGTAATTAAAACTGCATCTTTTGACAACTAAGACATTTTAATCATAAAGGTTTTTTACTTTTAAAAGATAAAATTTAGTAAATGAGTCCAATTTCAATTCCAAACCTTCCTACCGATAACCTTTATAAATTCGAAGCTATCTCAGGTGTGTTTATCTTTTTATTTGCCGTAGTGTTTTTATCCCTACAGGGAGTTGAATATTTGGATGATATCAATGATTTGGAAAAAAAGGAATCAATAGAAATTTTACAAATGAGACATTTATTACAGGATCAAGAATGGCTCAGTAAAGAAATTGATTTACTTAAGAGTCAAGTAAAAGAACTTGATAGTTTCATGAAATACGATGGTTTAGATGGTGATAATGATTTCATAAACTTAAATGCTCATGAAAAGCTTCATAAACGCCTTGATCTTTCGAAAGATCCAAATTATAGAGATTATATGGAGTTCAGATACAAGTATCGTGAGGATATATTTCCCAACCTTAAAACTTTCAAAGAATTAGCTGAACTAACAAAAGAGAACGAGAAAACCTTGCGTAAGCTTTCCATAAGCAACATAGACCTTAATTTTTATGAATTAAAAATAAATCAGAGGGGGAAAATTTTAAAATTACTAATCCTTGTTTGTTGTATACTTATGATTTTGGGTACTATACTTGCTATTAGAGGTTTTCGTCATTGGTATATTAAGGTGCAAAGTAAGATTGATCTTAAAATGGATTACGAAGTAAAAAGTTTAAAGTCTCAGATTAAAAAATTAGAAGAAACTATGAAAATAAAGGGTTACAACTCAGATAAAATCAATGATGATGAAGTAAAGTCTTCCTAATTTGGATAAAGTTAATTATCAATTGAAATCTTTTACGGTTTTGGAAATTAGTTATCAAAAGACAGCAACTCTGAAGTAGTTATTCCAAAAGCATCAGCTATTCTCTTTAGCATGGAAACCTTCATTTCCTGCTTTCCCAACTCATACTTACGTAGGTTCTGAGCATCAATCCCTGCTTTGAAAGCAATTTCTTCAATACTCAACCCATTTTCAGCCCTTAATGCCCTGAGGTGTTTTCCCAATTCAACACAAAAAGCTGGGATTTCTTTTTTTCGGTCACGTTTCGACATATATCAAAAGTGCATACAAGAAGTTTTATACAACGAATTGTAAACAATAGGTTACTTACAACCTTTTTTGTTAATTTTGAATAGAAAATCCCAAAATCTAACAATCTACCATGCCACCATCCATTTCATCCACCATCACCAACTTTCTCCACCAAAGTTCCCCTGCCCCGTTGCAGATCACCTTTGCCTCTTTGGAAATCTGTAGCCATCAAAACGGGGCATTGCGCCACCGCGTGCAACGGAAGCACAGCCGCATCCTCCTCCAGCAAACCCCACAAAAAGGGCTGGCGGAGATCACCGTGCTGGACAATCTGGTCTTTAGCTTTTCCTTCCGGTTCCAGCTACCCAGCGCCCCCACCCTCCATGAAGTGGACATGCGCTGCCTGCCCCGCCCCTTGGACCAGGGCAGGTTGTATTTGGATGACGAAAAATTGCAGCTTTCTTTTCGGATAGATGCCCCGGACCCTTCCCTTCGGGTGCAGGTCACGCAGGTGTACCGCGGCATCCTTCACTTGGAACACCGGCAGCCAACGCTTTGCGGGCACCAACTGTAAAACGGGTCAGGATCAGCCGGCGATGGCCATATCCATTCTGCCGTTCTTGAACTCGCTGGGGCTTATCCCATATTTCTCCTTAAAGATCTTTGAAAAGTAGCTTCGGCTCGTAAACCCGATGGAGTACACCACTTCCGAGATGTTCATTTCGGTGGTCTCGATATAGTCACGGGCCACCTCAAGGCGGGTGTTGCGGATATATTCGGTCACGGTCATGCCATATAGCAGTTTAAAGCCTTCCTGGAGCTTGGCCTGAGTCAGCCCCGTTTCGTTGGATATTTCTTCCAACGTGAACTCCTTGGCAATGTTCTTCCCGATTTTTTCGGCATATTCCCTGATCGTGTTCAGCTCCCTTTTCAGCAAGGAAGTCTCAGGGCCCTTGTTCTGCATTTCATCATTGTGCTGCACTATGTGCATGGAAAGAATCTGGTACACCAGCCCCTCTATCTGCAACACGCGGATCATGCCCTCGGCGGTGACCTTTTTGATGGAGGAAACCAAGTCCGCCATTCTCAAATTGTAGGACCCATAATAGGAAAATACATTTTTGTGGTCGGTGTCCAAAAACACTTTGCATAATTGTTCATTGAGCGCTTCACCCTTGTTCATCCGTCTGCTCATGAACTGGTTCCTTCGAACGCGTATCACGTTGATTTTCAAAGGTATTCCGGCTGGAAGATACCCATGGTTGAACCCATTGGCCCTGCTGGAAATGATCACCGATTGGTACTGTTCCATGATCTTCAGTTCGGACATTTCCTGGTGCCCGAACCTGTGGCCACAATAGCCTTCCAAACAGTAGACAAAACTGATGGGGTTGTATGTGGAAGTGTCCGCGATGAGCGTCACTTCATCAAAAAAAGTGATGTCATATTCCAACAGGCTGGCCCCCCATTCAAAATTGAGGACCCTTATTTCTCCCTTGGCCTTTTCATTGTCCACGGAAAGTACGTGCTGCCCCCATTTTTCAATGATTTCCCCTCCTATAACATTCTTGATCTGTTCTATGGTTCCAGACGTATCCTTGGTGTTTACATGTATTGTGATCATAGGTTGTGCAGTTTTTAAGGTTGATATAGAAAATTGACCTGTTTAATTATTTACGGTAAATGGTGGACAAAAAGACGTCCTTTCACAAAACTTTCACATTCCATTCCGATCACGATTAATATGTTATGAGTTAAGTTCTCTGGTCAAAAATGGGTTCATTTGTGTTGATGTTGAACATGAAGAATTGAAGATTATGATCTACAAACTTTCCAATGCGGTCGAGAGAAAAGTGATAGAGACAGAGTTTGGAATACCTTTCAAATATCCGCACATATATTCCCCGAGCCTCATCATCAACGGCTTTAATGAAACTAACCTGAGCGTGGTGACCATGGAGTCACCGTATGAGATCAACTATGCCATTTGGGGGCTTATGCCACAAAACTTCAAGGAAGACTGGCATATTTTCCAGAACAATGCGAACACCCTCAACGTTGGCCTACGCGAGCTGGAAAACATCCAATGGATGAGGGAATCCCTGGAAGAGCGAAGGTGCCTCATCATTGTTTCGGGCTTCTATACCCATCTGCTCCACAACGGGGGCACATCCACCTACCATTTGTACAAGCCTTCACAAAAACCGTTCATGCTGGCCGGCGTCTATAATGTATTGGAAGATGGCTTCTATTGCAGCGCATTGATCACGAGCAGCGCAGACACCTCCATATCATCCTACCACGACCTCAGCAACATGGTCCCGGTGGTGATCCGCAAAGAGGATGTGGGGTTATGGCTTTCCCAGGACACCTCCCTTGATCAGGTAAAGGAATATGTTGAAAGACCGCCCAAGGTCAACCTCAAAGCCGAACTGATCAGCAATGGTGTCTTTGCCAAAAACCTTTCCTTTACTTCCGACCTCAGGACTATTAACATAAAAAATTGAAATTATTTCCAATAAAAAGCCATTTTATTGTGTTTTTATCAGTAAAAATGACAATATGATGTATTTTTTTAGCTTTTGAGTCAAAAGATAACCCGTTAAAGACAAGCTTCCCGCCCCAACATTCGCAACTTTGTAGTGTACCACTTAAGAGATAAGCGGACAATAATTTAAAAACTATAGATATGTTACGTTGGACCGTCACCTTTATAATTTTGGCCATTGTGGCCGCCATTTTTGGATTTGGAGGAATTGCCGCAGGTGCGGCCGGTATTGCCAAGATACTTTTCTTCATTTTCATTGTACTGTTCATTATTTCCTTGATTACGGGAAGAAAAAAGATTTAAGATTGAACAGATCATCATATAAACCTTAAATACAATCATTAACCCTAAAAATTAATATCATGAGAAAGTCAATAAGTCTATTTATGTTGTTCATTGCAATGGCCTTTACCATGAGCATGAACAGCTGCAGGGAAACCAAGGAAGATAAAGCTGAAGAAGCCGTGGAAGACGTAAAGGACGCCGCCGAGGATGTCGGTGACGAAGTAGAAGATGCCGCTGACGAGGTCGGTGACGAAATCGAGGATGCCACGGATGACAATCCTTAATAGATAAAAAAGAAAAACTCCTTTTTAAAAACTCTGGCAATAGATGTCAGAGTTTTTTATTATAGTGACCTATCTACATCCTGTTAAAAAATGGCCCTGCATCATAAAATGGTTGCCAATCCTAATTTTTGAAGGTAGATTGTACGCTATATGCCTCCCACCATATGAAAACTGTCATCCTCATTGCCTACATCCTAGTGTCCCTTTGGGCCATCGGCGCCATCATCTACCATGGCAGGCGCCCTTCGCGTTCCATCAGTTGGGTGATCGCCATCCTTGCACTTCCGTTTTTGGGCGCGTTGTTCTACTATCTTTTTGGCATGAACCGCAGGAAGTTCAAATTCTTCAACAACAAAGAGTTTAAACGGCGAAAGCGATACCACTACGAGGGCGACACCAAAATGGAGGGCACCGCTCCCGACTTTGGTTCGGACACCCGAAAACAAAGGCTCAGCCGCCTTGTGGGCACCTGCTCCGAAACCCGTCCGGCCACTGGCAACTCCATCACGGTGCTACAGGATGGAGGGGAAACCTTCAACGCACTCTTCAAGGCCATGGAAGAGGCCAAAGAGTCCATCCATGTGCAATATTATATCCTGGAAAGGGGCGACCTCCTGGACAAGATGTTGGAACTCTTCCAAAGGAAGATAGCAGAGGGCGTGGTGGTCAGGATCATCTATGACTCCTTTGGCAGTTACCGGCTCAGGGGCAGGCCCAAGAAAAAATTCAGGGATATCGGTGTTAAGATCTACCCCATAATGCCCATTCGGCTCACCAACCTACTGTTCTCCCTCAATTTTAGGAACCACCGAAAAATCTTGGTGATCGACAACAAGATTGCATTCACGGGCGGGGTCAACGTATCCGACAAATACATCAAACATGGCGGTGAACTGGGCAAATGGAAGGACACCCATTTGAAGTTGGAAGGCCCCATTGTGAACGATATCCACCTGGTGTTCCTGAAGGATTATTATTTTGCCAGCAAACAAGGGGATTTCAAGGTAGAGGAGCACCTGACCGAACAGCCCAAAACCGGGGAGGTCGCCGCACAGGTAGTGGCCGGGGGACCAGATTCCGCACACCCCACCATCATGTACCAATATATAGGCATGATGAACCGGGCCAAAAAATCCATCTGTATCGCCAACCCCTACTTTCTTCCCGGCGAGGCCCTTTTGGAGGCCTTAAAGATCGTGGCCCTCGAAGGCGTGGAGATCTCTCTTTTGATTCCCAAGAGATCGGACTCCATCGCCGCAAAGTTCGCCATGTTCTCCCAGTTTGAGGAACTGCTAGAGGTGGGGGTGAAGATCTATATGCGGGACGACTTTTCGCACAGCAAGATACTGATCGTGGACGATGACCTGGTCTCCATTGGTTCGGGAAACTTCGATATGCGCAGTTTTGAGCTCAACTACGAGGCAAATATCCTTATCTATGATGAAAAGATCAATGCCGAAATGACCGGGGAGTTCCTCGCCATTTGTGAAAGGGCCGAACCTATCACCTTGGAAAGGTTCAGGAACAGATCCACATGGCTAAAATTCCTTGAAGGCCTCTTCAAATTTTTCAAACCCTTGTTATGATCATTTAATGAAAAGTTAAAATTTTATCGCTGTAAACCGGTCGTTCTTTGTCCATACCACGGCCAACGAAAGGTCCCCGATTTTTCCAAAAAAGAAAGACTTCTTAATGTTTTCATAAATATGAAAATCAAATAGTTCCATAGTCATAAAGTATGGAACTAAGACTTATATTTAAGGCACACAGCATAACTTTAAACAAAAATGACCCACGAGTTACTAGCAAAGGCAGAAGAGTTTGAGAGCAGACCCATGAGCCACATGTCCACCAGCGACAGGGTAGAGGCCTCAAGGGAAGCAAAACGGTTGATCCTATCCATCAACGAGATCTATAAAAAGACGAAGGATTCCAAACTGATGGACATCATGAAAAGTCTTACCGAAAAGAAACGTAAGATCGAAAAACGCCTTAAAGGCACTCCCTTGGTCTAGGGAATACCATAACATCGTACAGGAAGGAATAGATGCTTCGCCACAAATGTCCTTCCTGTTCCTTTTCCATAATACATTGATTTTCAGTCATTAAGTCAATTGTAGTTATTCCCTTACACAGTATTTCCCCGCCACTTTTTCCATCCACAAAGTATTTTTGACCAGTTATATCCTTTTTCCTGCAACGAATAAAATTGTGGATTGCAGGCACAGGTTTTTGACTAATTTCGAGGGAACAATCAACTAAAACACTTTTGAAAAATGAACACTGTAGAAGTAAAGTTGGGGTATTTCTTTTGGTATTCCGTGATTGCCATTTCCATACTTTCCCTCATCAACAACCTGTACCATTACATTTTTTAAGCTATACTGGACACCCATCATCAATCAAGAACTTCCCATAACTACTAATGTCTCTCGCAAAGGGGTGCCCACAATGGCATCCCTTTTTGCCCTTCACCAATCCCTCTTCCAATCTATTTCCACCTAAATAAATATGTCCCGGCACGGACCACTATCCTAAATCTGACTATATTTAGAGTGCATTAATGACCTCCCACTAAACAAGATCAATTGAGCAACAGCCTACTTTTGATACTCACCCGAAACCCTGAACTCGGCAAGTGCAAGACCCGTCTGGCCGCGACGGTGGGCGACAGGGCAGCATTGGAAATCTATCAGTTTCTCCTGCAGCATACCGTTTCGCTTACAAAACACTTGAAGGTGGAGAAATGGGTGTACTATTCGGAAGAGATCTGGGAAGATGATATGTGGGACAATGCCCATTATCAAAAAAAACTCCAGATAGGCAAGGATTTAGGGGAGCGCATGCAAAATGCCTTCAAGGAGGGATTCCAGGCAGGGTTTGAAAAAATCATTGTCATCGGCAGTGATATGTACAATCTTGCCCAGACCGATCTTGAAGAAGCTTTCTCAAAATTGGAGACACATGACTACGTGGTGGGCCCCGCGGAAGACGGCGGCTACTACCTTTTGGGCATGAAATCCTTGAACGAAGCGTTGTTCCGGGACAAAGAGTGGGGTACAGACACCGTTCTGGCCGACACATTACAGGATCTGAAAACTGCCCGTGTGGGACTTCTGCCCGAAAGAAACGATATAGATTATTACGAGGACATCAAAGATATCAAGGCCTTCGCGCCTTTCATCAAACATATAAAACAATGACACAGACACAACTTGACGAATCTGTAGAATATTTAAAAAAGAAGGGGTTTGAATCCCCTGAAATTGGCATCGTACTAGGAACGGGATTGGGGCAATTGGTCGATGGCATAGAAAACCCCATCGAGGCCCATTACAACCACATCCCCCATTTTCCCTTGGCCACCGTGGAGTTCCATTCAGGAAAATTGATCTATGGCACCATTGCCGGAAAAAAGGTGGCAGTGATGCAGGGGCGTTTCCATCTGTACGAAGGCTATGACTTCGTGGACATCACCTATCCCATTCGGGTAATGCACCAATTGGGGATCCAAAAACTGTTTGTGTCCAATGCGGCAGGGGCCATCAACCTCGACTTCAAGAAAGGCGAAATCATGCTCATCGAGGATCATATCAACCTTCAGGGAGGGTCGCCGTTGGCCTTCAAAAATGTATCCGCATTCGGGGACCGCTTTGTGGACATGAGCGAACCGTATGACCTGGACATGCGCAAAAAAATCGAGGGCATTGCCCAAAAAGAGGGCATTTCCATCAGAAAAGGGGTATATGCCTCCGTGGTGGGTCCCCAACTGGAAACGAAGGCCGAATACCGCATGCTGAAAATGGTCGGTGCGGACGCTGTGGGAATGAGCACCGTCCCCGAAGTAATCGTGGCCAATCATTTACGACTACCCATTGTAGCGGTATCCGTTTTGACCGACGAATGCGATCCGGACAACCTCCAACCTGTCAATGTGCAGGAAATCATCGCCATCGCCGGAAAAGCAGAGCCCAAAATGATCCAATTGTTCACCGAATTGATAAAGCAACTATGAGCTACCTAGACGCCACACAAGACCTTTACAAAGAAGCGGCCATTTCCCCCAACGTGGGACTTTGCTGCACCACCACACCCATCTGGCAGTTTCCCGGACTGTCCATCCCCAAGATCATGCAGGAAATGAACTACGGATGTGGGAGCACCGTCTCCGCACAGGATCTGGTGAACGACCCCAAGATCCTCTACGTGGGTGTAGGTGGGGGCATGGAACTGCTCCAGTTCTCCTATTTTTCCCGACAAAAGGGAGGGGTCACCGGAGTGGATTCCGTGGATGAAATGTTGGAGGCTTCGCGAAAAAATTTCAAGCTCGCCGAACAGGAGAACGATTGGTTCAAAAGCGAGTACGTGAACCTGGTCAAGGGAGATGCCCTTAACCTCCCCATCCCCGATGAGAGCATGGATGTGGCCGCACAGAACTGCCTCTTCAATATTTTCAAGATGGAAGACCTGCAAAAGGCCGTCGCCGAAATGTACCGCGTGTTGAAACCCCACGGCAGATTGGTGATGAGCGACCCCATTTGCGAACAGCCCATGAACGAGGAGTTGCGCAACGATGACCGATTGAGGGCGCAGTGCCTTAGCGGCAGCATTCCCTTAAAAGACTATGTAAAAGTATTGACGGATGCCGGATTTGGCACCATAGAAATCAGGGGGCGAAGATCATACAGGGTATTGTCCCCCAACCACTACCCAACGGACGAGCTCATCCATATCGAATCCATCGAGATTGCCGCTATCAAAGACCCAATGCCCGAGGACGGCCCTTGCATGTTTACCGGGAAAACCGCAATCTATTATGGCAACGAACCCTATTTTGATGACAACAAAGGGCATGTGCTGCTCCAAAACCAGCCGTTGGCGGTTTGCGACAAAACAGCTTCGGCGCTTGCAAGGGCATCAAAAGAAATCCATGTGAGCGAGAGCACTTGGCATTACAACGGCGGGGGCTGCTGCTAAATCATCTGGGTTATTTGGCGATGAATGTTTTGGAAGACTCATAGTCCAATAGGATTCCTTCGGATATCCATTTGGCCAGAGCCTGTCTATTGTCCGGGTCCAAGATCCGGCGTTGGTCCTTTTTGCTCCTGATGTTGCCTATTTCGATATAGGCCATGGCCGGAAGCGTATTTTTCACAACGTAGAGGTTGCGGTCCATAAACGTGCCGTTGTACAATCGGTTGGGTTGGAATTTTTTGTATTTCCTCAAAAAAGTCTGGTGGATGCTCTCGGCCAATTTCTTGCCGTTCTTGCTTTTTTCGTGATGGTAGAAGAACACATCGATGTTGGTACCTTCGCCCCTGCTGTCCACATGGATCACCAATAACCGCTGGTGCTTGCCCACATTTTTTCGATAGAGCCCGTTCACAGCTTCGGTACGCTGCTTCAGACGCGCCAACTGCCCCAAGGGAAGAGGTTTGGAGAGCACGGTTTCGTCCGTATCCAGTTCCAGCACCCTTTGGTCCCTGATGCCGTCATTATCGTCCTGCACAATGATGTGCACTTCTGCCCCATGCGAAATCAATTCCCGGGCCAGCCTGAGCGTGACATCATAGGCATATTCATCTTCCGCGATAAGCTTGTCATTGTATTTTTCCACTGCCCCGGGATCGGGACCCCCATGCCCTGAGATCAGGTAATAGACCGTATCGTCCAAACGATTGCTCGCCACATCCACCTTGGCGAATTGCTCCCCAAAAATGGGGTATTCGACACTCTTTCCCATTTCTTCGACCTTTTTGGTGTCCAACGTGTCCGGCAGAACATAGGAACGTCCCATCAGCAAGGATTCATCTTCCCCCAAATGTTCAGCGTTCAGTGCCACGAACTTGTTGTAGAATTTTGTCGGGCTGATGCCATGCCTTCGGAGGAGCGAATAGATCCCGTCCCCTTCCTTGGCCACCGCCTTCAGATTGGCCTCTTGGGCCAGTCCAATTCCTTGAAAATGAACAAAAACAAATAAAATGGATATTCTTAAAAACTTCATTTAATTCTCAATCTGCAAATCAACAAAATCGTTCATGATGCCGTCACTGATCAAGCTGGCAAACTGCTTCTTGTCCGGACGCACTGCTATTTTTTGGTTCGATGTTTTGGAAGCGTTCTCCAAGGTGAGCAAGCTGATGGCCGGAAGAATGTTCCGGGCCAGGTACAGGCTGTTCCTATCCTCAAAAATCATATCGACATCCTTGTATGACCTGCTCGAAACACTGGTCCGCTTGAACATGTTTTGGATATTTTCCGCCAATCGCTGGCCTTCTTCACTCTTTTTGTCGTGGTAAACGGCAACGTCCATATCCTCCTTGCCCGATACTCCATCGGCACGTATCACCAAAACCCGTTGGTACTTTCCACTGTTCTGTATGTAGCGCTTGTTGATGACCTCAACGTAACTTCCCATTTTTTGGTTTGCCGTCACGATTTCCCCATTCGGCGGTTCGGAAACCCCATCGCCCATGATATAGACTTTGGCCCCATGGACCATCAGATCGGCGGCCAGGCTTTCCGCGACATCCTTCACGTAATCGTTTTCGGCATTCTGCGGGTCTTCGGTGATGATGTAATATACCGCATCTTTCAGCTTATCGCTCTTGAGCGACATTTGGGCGAGTTCCCCATCAAAGATGGGTTCTTCGGCACCTTCGCCCGTACGGACCACCACGCCTGTTTTCTTGAGGGCATCCGCTGCCTGTGGAATTTTGTAGTCCGTTCCCACTTTCAGGAAACTGCCGTCCTTGATGTTTTCGGAATTGAGCTTCACGAACGCTTCATAGTGCCTGGCCGGGTCCAGCCCCTGTTTCCGTAGTAGGGAAAAAATCCCGTCACCCTGTTCCGCCTTCACCATGTAATAGGATGCCTCTTGGGCAAACAGCATGGTACAGGCACATACCCATAACATAAGGAATGATACTGATTTCATTATCGCATTTTAATTGGGAGGGTGCACTGCAAAGATGGGAAAAAATTGCCAACCAAGTCCTTCAATGACGGGAAAAATCCGACATTTTTCGCTCAGCCTTAGAGACTTGACTTTTTAATCGGTGCGTAACGTTGTCTGATGACGGATTCGGCGGGCTTGTTCTGTGGGGTAAACCTGTTGTCGGCGAGTCCTCCGGCCCTGTCGTGATGGGTGAACCACTTCCAGACAAAGCCTCCGGCAAACCAGTCTTCGTCCCAAAATTCATCAAAAAGGACCTGCGTGGCGTCGGCCTGGGCCTGGAGGTTCACTTTTTCCTCGTTCCTGTCCACCAGCCATGGTTTTTTGCCCGTGTAGTCCATGCTCCTGTACCCAAACTCAGTGAAGAGTATGGGTCTGTCCATTTGTTCGGCAAGGGCCATCATCTTCGTTTTCCAAGGCTGCCATCCTTTGCGCAAGGTTTCGGTGGTGGGGTTTCGTCTTTCGCAGAGGGGAAAGTAGGCGTTCACCCCGATATAGTCCAGCTCGCCCCAAAAAGGAGTGTTGGCATATTCGTCCCAATTGGCCGCATAGGTGAGTTTTCCCTTGTACACCTCCCTGACCTTGCCCACAAGTTCGGTCCAGAATGTGGGGCGGTTTTTCACAAAAGTGGCGAGTTCGGTCCCGATACAATAGATATCGGCATGGGTCTCCTCCGCCAATCCTGCGTAGTGCATAATGAACCGGGCATAGGAGTCCTCCAATGCTTTCCAATCCGCTTCGGACTGCATGGCCATGTTCCCCGTAAACTCCCCTTTCCAGATCCAGATCTGGGGTTTCAGCATCACCTTTACCCCATTTTTATGGAGCATTTCGATGTATTGCTTGGCGCCTTTTCGGGTTTCCCCGAACCATTGCCTGTCCGAATCAAAAACAAGGTTGGGCGCGTGGGGGTCCTGCATAAAGCCAAAGGGCATGATGGCCGCAAAATTGGCGTGGATGTCCAGCACGGGGTCCACATGGGATTGGGCGACTTCTTCCCGGGACGCCACAAAGCTCACTCCGTTGATCTTTTCCGGTTTGTGCCCCGTACAGGAGAGCAGGACCAGACCGCATATCAAAACCAGTTTTTTCATGTTGGGTCATCAAGTACCTCTAAAATAGTGCTTTTTGGGGAAAGTCTTTACAGTGGATTAATAGACGTTGGGCTTGGCGCTTAATGTATGATTTGCTTCAGGAAAACCTTAGCTGATCTTCAGAAGTAGGCGATAGAAAGCACTTACTTATTGCCATTGTTGCGCCCCAGCTTTTATATTTCCATAATCTCATCTCTACTTTTTAGACTAGATTTTGGAATTATTTCAGAATTTTCTTGATATTCAGCATAATATTCGACGTCTTTTTCTGGATAAAGTAAATCATCAATATCTAGATTTTCAATTAGGTCATAGTACTGAACAAGTTTTTTTGCTTTTGGGAAAAATAAAGCATTATAAAATAATAACAATAGCTCCGTACTACTCATTTGCGCTTGTAAAAATTGTGAATACTTTTTGTATTTGTTTTTTATTCTTGATAATTCAAAATTTTCTTTATCATTATAAATACCAATTTTGTCTCCACGCATTTCATTTATTAAAATAGAATTTAATTCCAACTCTTCACTTTCTTTTATATAAAGCAAAATGTGATAAATATTTCTAAAATAATGACTTAATTGACTACTAAAATTGTTATACGTTAATTTAAAAATTACTTTAGAATTTAATTTAGGATTACTTTTAATATTGTCATAAGATATTGTGTAATGTGTTTTAAATTTGTCGAGATATTTCTCACCTCTTTCTCTAGTCCAATATTTATCTCCAGACGTTGCAATTATTGATGCTCTTGCTTTTTCAGACTTTTTTAAATTGCTTTCTAAATTATCTTTCTCTTTAATTAAAAATTCCTTTATTTCTTCAAAAGCTGCATTTCCTCTAGTGTAAGTTGCTTCGTTAGATTGTGTGTTTGAATTGAAGGTTTTATGTTTAATTTCTGTATTTAGTCTAATTTCATTTTGGTTTTTCAATAAATTAAAGAAGGTATTTTCGAATTGTTGTGATTTGAATACTTCTCTAGTATCTTTTAATTCTTCTAGTTGTAAACTTAATTCTCTACTCTGTAATCTTAAAGCAAGAAAAAATAAGATTACTCCAGCAAATGACCATATTGTTCCAACAATACCGCCAACAAAGTCCCCAATCACTCCAGTTAATTGCTCATTTATTTTCTCTCCATTTTCTATCAACCTAACTGATGTTGAAATTTTGTTAAAGAAAACATAGGAAATGTAGATTCCAATGACAATACTTAATATTGATATTATTAGAAGTGATATTCCGAATAATCCATACTTTTCTTTGGCTTTTCTAAACTTAATTATTAAATATTGCATCAAGTTTTCTTATTTTCAGCTTACGCACAATGTTTAAGATATGAATCTGTTTTAATGATTTATATCGACCGATTAGGTGAAATTAATGATAATCAAAACACTATACCCAATAAATATGTTCTCGATACCTGCCTTTGCCGGCAGGCAGGCAATTTTTCTAAAGAAAAATCACTCGAACTGACATTTCTTCAACCTGCTAAATCCTTAAAGAACGTTTCAAAATCAAATTAAATCCTTTCTAAATTGGGGGTCGGGGTTAAGTTCCTATCTTTAGGTACGACACAAGACCCATAATCCCTCTTTCATGGAGCACATTGTCATCATTGGAAATGGAATAGCGGGAGTGACCGCGGCCCGGCACATCCGAAAGCTTTCCAACAAAAAAATCACCATCGTTTCCGCCGAGACGGATTATTTTTTCTCCCGAACCGCCCTGATGTACGTGTACATGGGCCACATGAAGTTTGAGCATACGCAACCCTACGAAAACGCATTTTGGAGAAAAAACAACATCAACCTTGTCCGTGCGAAGGCCGAAACCGTTGATACCCAAAACAAGAAGATCCATGTTAAAGGTCGTCCCACTAAATTTTACAACAAAAATATCCATGTCCCAACAGTGGATGGGGAATGGATCTCGTACGACAAGCTCGTCATTGCCACGGGATCCAAACCCAACAAATTTGGGTGGCCGGGCCAAGATTTGGAGGGTGTCCAAGGATTGTATTCCAAACAGGACCTTGATCTTTTGGAAAAAAATGCCCCGAACAATGACCGTTGCAAAAGGGCGGTGATCGTAGGTGGTGGGCTCATCGGCATCGAGCTGGCCGAAATGCTTCGGACACGTGACATTCCCGTCACTTTTTTGGTACGGGAAAGTAGTTTTTGGAACGGTGTGTTGCCGAATGGCGATTCCCAAATGATCAATGAGCATATTCGGGAGCACCACATCGACCTTCGGTTGAATGCTTCTTTGAAAGAAATTGTTTCCGATGGGAACGGAAAGGTCAAATCCGTAATCTTGGAAGAAACCGGGGAGGAAATCCCATGCAATCTAGTGGGATTGACGGCAGGCGTGACGCCAAATATCGATTTTTTGAAAGGTTCTGGGATTGAACTGGGCCGTGGCGTGAAGGTGAACCGCTTTTTGGAAACCAACATAGCCGATGTGTACGCCATTGGCGATTGCGCGGAACAGCAGGAGGCCATTGGCAACCGGAAACCTGTGGAAGCCGTTTGGTACACGGGCAGGATGATGGGCGAAGTACTGGCCCAGACCCTTTGCGGCAATCGAACGGAATACCGTCCGGGCCATTGGTTCAATTCGGCCAAGTTTCTGGACATTGAGTACCAAACCTATGGTTGGGTGTTCCCCGAACGAAAGAAAAAGGACTCGGAAATCCATTTTCACTGGCGACATCCCAAGGAAAAAATCTGCATTACCGTGGCTTTCGACAGGGATTCCGAAACCTTTTTGGGCATCAATACCTTTGGTATCCGGATTCGACATGAGGTTCTGGACCGTTGGCTTACTGAAAAAAGGAACATGGACCATGTGATGGCCCATTTGGCGGATGCCAACTTCGACCCTGAATTCTACAAAGGATTTGAATCTGAGATCGTTTCAAAATACAATGCCGATTTTGGAAAATCCATCACCCTGAAAAAGAAAAGTCTCATCAGAATATTTCAATAGGAAACAACACCCATGAACAGCCAAACACACAACCCAAGCATGGCCCTGACCGGGGAACCTCCAAAAAGCCTGAGTACCGGCCAAAAAATGGCAACCCTTTTGGGAATGGCAGGACTCGGAATCCTGCTGTTGGCCATGTTCAATGTCAATTTCCCGAACCAGACCTTGTGGTTGATCGTTTCGCTCTCCGCCATCAGCATCGGGACCCTTTGGTTTTCTTGGGATGCCTATTCCCAAAAATTGCCGGGCATCAAAAATGACGGCGTGTGGTTCAAATCCATTTCCAGTCGGGGTTTTTGGGCCTGGGTCGTCGGCTTGGCACTCACCGGTTTTTACATCGTGCTTTATTTTTATCCCGAATACCTCGGATTGGTCAGCGGCGGGGAAAATCGGGGCGTCATGGCGCTTTTTGATCCTTTGAGCAAATTGCTGAGCGGCAATCCCGCCAGTCAGTGGTTTGTCTATGGCACTTTATATACCGTCGCCATTTTGATTTTTGGGGCAAAGTTCCTTTGGAAATACCGACATAGCCGTTACCAACGATTGCGCACTTTTAGTGTCATGTTCTTTCAATTGGCCTTTGCCTTTACCATTCCCGAATTGATGGCCCGGCTGAACGGCCATAAGATCCTGGACGGGGGAAGCCTGCCCTACTACGACCTTAAAAACGTCTGGCCCCTTAACTACTATAATTTTGAAAGTTACCGCATCAAAGGGTTTTTAAGTTCGGGGGATATTGGCCTTGCCCTGCTGATCTTTGGCATTCTTTCCATTTTTGTGATCACCCCGATATTGACCTACAAATATGGAAAACGATGGTACTGCTCCTGGGTCTGTGGCTGCGGTGCACTTGCGGAAACCGCCGGGGATTCCTTTAGGCAACTCAGTGACAAATCCACTTTTGCCTGGAAAGTGGAACGTTGGGTGGTGCACAGTGTGGTCGTCTTTGTCACCTTGATGACCACGGCGGTCATCTATTCCTATTTGGGCACGGACACCAGCAAATATTGGCTCACCAAGAGCACTTTTTTAATCGGGGTGGCCGTGTTGCTTACCCTCGTTTTCGGTTGGGTAATGCTTTTTAAAAGGGACCAACTCCAAAAAGATGCCCAATATGGGGCCATCGGCTACTTTGTGATCATCATGGCCTTGATCGGGTTCCATTTTTTCAGTGGCGATGGGCAGGTGTTTCTCTTCAAGTCCGAGACCCTTCGGAAATCCTATTCCTTTTTGATAGGCAGTATTTTCTCCGGTGTCATCGGCACAGGGTTCTACCCCATTTTCGGGAGCCGGGTCTGGTGCAGGTTCGGATGCCCCATGGCGGCCATTTTGGGCTTCCAGCAACGGTTGTTCTCCCGTTTCAGGATCACCACCAATGGCGGTCAGTGCATTTCCTGCGGCAATTGCTCCACCTATTGCGAAATGGGTATCGATGTGCGGGCCTATGCCCAAAAGGGCGAGAATATTGTCCGTGCCAGTTGTGTGGGTTGTGGTATCTGCTCTTCCGTCTGTCCGCGGGGTGTGCTCAAACTGGAAAATGGCCCTTTGAAGGGACGGATTGACAGCAACCAAGTGCTTTTGGGGAATGATGTGGATCTTATGGCCTTGGTCAACCAAAAATAACGGACAAGACATTTCCTTTACCTTCATTTTATGTGGATGGTCCAAAAAGTTCCTTGGAAAAGTTTAGTTTTGGCCATTTCAAGCAAAAACTAGCTCTTCAGTGGCGGACATCAAGGTCATTATTCCTGCGATCAACGAAGGAGATTCCATCGGAAAAGTGGTTTCCGAACTTCCCAAACACGTATCCGAAATCGTAGTGGTTGACAACGGTTCCAAGGACGATACCGTGGCAAATGCACGGAAAGCAGGGGCCACCGTCATCACCGAAGACCGCAAGGGATATGGCTCTGCCTGCCTCAAAGGATTGAATTATATTTCCGAACAATCCAAAACACCCGACATCATCGTATTTATCGACGGAGATTATTCCGATTATCCCGAAGAGTTGGATAAGGTGGTCGGCCCGATTTTGGAAAATGATGTGGATTTTGTGGTCGGTGCACGAAAAAAATCGCTTCGTGAACCTGGTTCGATGACACCGCAACAGGTTTTTGGCAACCAATTGGCCACTTTTTTGATGAAATTGTTCTTTAGGTCAAGATTTACGGATTTAGGGCCATTTAGGGCAATTAAATATGAAAAACTCAAAGAATTGGACATGCAGGACACCACTTATGGGTGGACTGTGGAAATGCAGTTAAAAATTTTAAGAAAAAAAATGACATATACCGAAGTACCAGTGCGTTACAAAAAAAGAATTGGCGTCTCAAAAGTGTCTGGTACGGTAAAAGGTACTATATTTGCAGGCATAAAAATTTTGGGTTGGATCTTTAAATACAGTTTAAAATAAAATGGGACTAACTATCGCTCTTATCATTGTTGCTATTTACAGTACAGCCTTGATCCTGATTTTCTTCTACAGTCTTGCCCAATTGAATCTTTTGGTCAACTATTTGGGTTACAAGAGACGAAACGAGGAAGCCCCAAAATTCAACCTATTAGATCCAAAGGAAATTCCCTTTGTCACCATCCAATTGCCCATCTACAACGAAGAGTATGTGATGGAGCGTTTGTTGGACAATATTGCCAAAATAGAATACCCCAAAAGCAAATTGGAGATCCAGGTGCTGGACGATTCCACCGACGACTCCGTCATCGAGACCGCAAGAAGGGTGGAAGAACTCCAAAAAACAGGGCTAGACATACAACATATCCGTAGGGAAAACAGAAAAGGCTATAAGGCCGGGGCACTCAAAGAAGGGCTGGCCATTGCCAAAGGGGAATTCATCGCCATATTCGATGCCGACTTCCTTCCCGAAAGCGATTGGTTGAAAAAGACCGTGCCCTATTTCAAGGACAGCGAGATCGGTGTGGTGCAGACCCGTTGGGGACACATCAACCGCGACTACTCCACCTTGACCCGAATCCAAGCCTTTGCATTGGACGCCCACTTTACTTTGGAACAGGTGGGAAGAAACTCCAAAGGGCATTTTATCAACTTTAACGGTACCGCTGGCATCTGGAGGAAGGAATGTATCCTCGATGCAGGCAACTGGGAGGGCGATACACTTACGGAAGATTTGGATCTGAGCTACCGTGCACAGTTGAAAAACTGGAAATTCAAGTATCTGGAAGATGTGGAGACCCCCGCTGAGCTTCCCGTTGTGATCAGTGCCGCCCGTTCCCAACAGTTCCGTTGGAACAAAGGAGGGGCCGAAAACTTTAGAAAGACCGTTTGGAGCGTCATCAAGGCGAAGAACATTCCGTTCAAGACCAAGTTCCATGGCGTGATGCACCTTTTGAACAGCTCCATGTTCCTTTGTGTGTTCATCGTGGCTCTGTTGAGCATTCCCATGCTCTACATCAAAAATACCTACGGGCATTTGGGTTGGGTGTTCGAAGTGACCAGCTTCTTCATCGTCAGCACCATTATCCTGTTCATCTGCTATTGGTTCACCTACAAGAGTATCCAAGGCAGTAGTTTTGACAATTTTGTGGATTATATCAAACTCTTCTTTACCTTCTTCTCCGTGGCATTGGGCTTCTCTTTGCACAACACCGTGGCCGTTTTGGAAGGACACTTGGGTAAGCGAAGCGAGTTTGTACGTACCCCGAAGTTCAACATCAATAACCTGACCGACTCTTGGAAGGGCAACAAATACTTGACCAAAAAGTTGTCGCCCAACATGATCTTGGAATTTGCCCTGATGGTCTATTTCCTATTCGGAATGTACAGCGCGGTTCCCTTGAACGACTACGGATTGTTCCCTTTCCACTTGATGTTGTTCCTAGGCTTCGGATTTGTGTTCTTTAAATCCTTGACATCCAAGGCTTAAAACATGCTATCTTACTGGCGACTGCATAGATACCCGATACTTTTTGCTATCGGCTCCGTGTTGTTCTACGCCAGTTTTGCCTATGACCTTGTTCGTACCGATTTCGTAAAACTTTTCATGCTCTTTGCGGCAACGTTCTTTCTTTGTTACAAGATCATGCAGTTTGAAAAATGGAACTTCAATTTCCTGTTGGTCATCGGTATTTTGTTCCGGTTGGTGTTCCTGATGGCCGAACCCAATCTCTCCCAAGATTTTTTTCGCTTTATATGGGATGGGGAACTCATTAAAAATGGCATCAACCCCTATCTGCACACCCCGGACCAACTCATGGAGCAGGGCAATGTGCCCATAGCCAATGCGGACGAGCTCTATGCCGGCATGAGCGAACTCAATGCAAAGCATTATAGCAACTACCCTCCGGTCAACCAATTGTTCTTTGCACTGGCTGCACTATTGGGAGGTGGGAGCATCCTCGGTTCCATCATCGTAATGCGGCTGAGCATTATCCTCGCAGACTTGGGCATACTCTACTTTGGCCGAAAACTGCTGCAAAACCTCAACCTGGCCAACCACATGGCCTTTTGGTACTTTTTGAACCCCTTGGTGATCATAGAACTGACAGGGAACCTGCATTTTGAAGGCATCATGCTGTTCTTTTTTGTGTGGTCGCTCTACCTCATCTCCAAAAACCAAATGCTCTGGGCCGCACCCGTCTATGCTCTTTCCATCATGGTGAAACTGGTGCCCCTTTTGCTCCTGCCCATGTTCCTCAAATATCTGGGAATCAAAAAAAGTATCGCTTTCTATAGTTTGGCAAGTGTTTCCTGCGTACTAATTCTGTACCCTTTTTATTCCTCTTTTTTCATTGACCATTATTCGGAAACGGTCGGGCTCTGGTTTTCCAATTTTGAGTTCAATGCAAGTGTGTACAATGTGGTCAAAAAAATCGCTGTTGAACATTACGAGGCGAAACCGTGGGAACTCATCGAAGCCTACGGTTCCATGATCATCAAAGCAATGATAGCCATCGTTTTGTTGATTGCCCTTCTCCGGAAAAACCAAAAATTGCAAACGGTCATCACCTCGATGATGCTCGCCTTGGCGTGCTACTATTTTCTATCCAGCACGGTCCATCCCTGGTATGTGGTGTTCCTGTTGGGAATCGCCATATTCACGGAATATAAATTTGTTTTGGTCTGGTCGTTTGCGGTCATCCTGAGCTATTATGCCTACACCAATCCCGATTACAAAGAAAATCTTTGGCTATTGGCCATTGAATACATTTTGGTGATAGGCTTCTTTCTTTATGAAATGATGGCCAATGGGCCAAAAAAGTTATATTTCTTCAAAAAATGACCCTGTTTTATAGGTCTATTCGGATTAATTTGTACTTTTGATTCATAATGAAAGGACAAGAGTACATATCGTTTACACTGAGCGTTCCTGCGCCCATCAGTCCATTTTCTCCCCGTCGCCGCCCGTAAGGGTGCAAAATTATTTATGGAAATAGGTGAGTCCATTTCCGCAAAAACCAACAACTTTTTTTAATAATTTTTATCAGTCTATACGCTTGCAATGGAAATTGTAATTGCCAACGAATCACATTTTAAATACGCACAGATCATCTGTGACACCATCGCGGAATCGGCCAAGGTCCGAGGGACCGGTATTGCCAAACGCACCCCTGAATACATCATGAAACGGTTGCAGAACGGGAATGCCATCATTGCCTTGGACGGTGATAAATTTGCCGGGTTCTGCTACATCGAGGTCTGGGGCAACAAGGATTTTGTCGCCAACTCCGGATTGATCGTACACCCCGATTATAGGAACCAAGGACTGGCCAAGCAGATAAAAAAGGCCGTTTTTGACCTGTCCCGGAAAAAATTCCCCGATGCCAAGATCTTTGGGATCACCACAGGTTTGGCCGTCATGAAAATGAACTACGAACTGGGATACAAACCCGTTACCTTTTCCGAGCTTACGGACGATCCCGAATTCTGGAAGGGCTGTCAGACCTGCAAGAACTTTGACATCCTGACCCGGACGGAACAGAAAATGTGCCTCTGTACCGGAATGCTGTACGACCCCAACGCCAAAAAAGCGGAAGAACCCAAAAAATTGAACAGCAAGGCATTCCAAAGACTGAAGCAGATCAAGGAAACCCTTTTTCTTAAAAAGAAACAAAAGTAAGTGTCAGTTCGAGCGCAGTCGAGAACAACACCACACTTCGACTCCGCTCCATGTGATACATAAATTGAACAAAAAAGACATGAAAAAATTAGTATTGGCCTATAGCGGCGGATTGGACACTTCCTATTGTGCAAAATACCTATCCCAGGACGAGGGCTTTGAAGTCCATGCCGTGAGTGTGAACACCGGTGGGTTCAGCAAAGCTGAAATCGAAGAAATCGAAAAAAAGGCCCTGGCATTGGGCGCCACCACCTATACCTCCATCAACGCCATCAACACCTTCTATGACAAGGTGGTAAAGTACCTCATCTTCGGAAATGTGTTGAGGAACAACACCTACCCCCTTTCCGTGAGTGCCGAACGGATCGTTCAGGCCATCGAGATCGTGAACCATGCCAAGAAAGTGGGTGCCAAATATATTGCCCACGGCAGCACCGGTGCTGGAAACGACCAAGTACGGTTCGATATGATTTTCCAAATCTTGGCCCCGGACATCGAGATCATCACCCCCATACGCGATAAAAAACTGGCCAGGGAAGTGGAAATCGAGTACCTACAGAAAAACGGTATCGATTATTCATGGGAAAAGGCCAAATATTCCATCAACAGGGGGCTTTGGGGTACCTCGGTGGGCGGTTCCGAGACCTTGACCTCCAATCTGTCCCTACCGGAAAATGCATTTCCGAGCCAATTGGAGAAAGAACTTCCCAAAGAACTGAAGCTGACGTTCAGCAAAGGGGAATTGGTGGCCGTTGATGGGGAAAAGGATACTCCTGTGTCCAATATTGAAAAACTTGCGGAAATCGCTTCCAAATACGCCATCGGAAGGGACATCCACGTGGGCGACACCATCATCGGGATCAAGGGAAGGGTCGGTTTTGAGGCCGCGGCCCCATTGATCATCATCAAAGCGCACCATTTATTGGAAAAGCACACCCTGAGCAAATGGCAACAGTTCCAAAAAGAACAATTGGGCAATTTCTACGGCATGTTGCTCCATGAAGGCAACTATCTGGACGAAGTGATGCGGAACATCGAGGCCTTTTTGACCGATACCCAAAAGCACGTTTCCGGGGATGTGTACCTTACGCTCCACCCCTACCGATTTGAACTGAACGGAATCTCATCCGAGCATGACCTTATGAACGCTTCCTTTGGAAGT
This sequence comes from Flagellimonas hadalis, assembly GCF_007785775.2. Taxonomy (GTDB): domain Bacteria; phylum Bacteroidota; class Bacteroidia; order Flavobacteriales; family Flavobacteriaceae; genus Flagellimonas; species Flagellimonas hadalis. The sequence continues at coordinate 74,700 of NZ_VNIK02000004.1, read as the reverse complement.
TATGGGGAAATGAACAAAGGATGGACCGCAGATGATGCCAAAGGGTTCATTAAGATCTTGTCCAATTCGGGAAAAATTGCGAACCATGTAAACCAAGACCATGATTAAAGCGGGAATCATAGGAGGTTCTGGATATACGGGCGGGGAACTGATCCGAATATTGCTCAACCATCCTAACGCCAAAATCGATTTTGTATATAGCACCACGAGGGCCGGAAAACCCATCGCTTCGGCACACCAAGATCTTTTGGGGCTGACCGACCTTACATTTTCCGGAGAGATCAATCCGGCTGTGGATGTAGTCTTTTTATGTTTGGGCCATGGCAATTCTACCTCATTTTTGAACGAACACGCATTCTCGGTAAGTACCAAGATCATTGACCTCAGCAACGATTTCAGGCTACAGGCCGACTCCACTTTCAACGGCAAACGATTCATTTATGGGCTTCCCGAGTTGAACAGGTCTGCCATTGCATCTGCCGAGGCCATTGCCAATCCTGGATGTTTTGCCACCACGATCCAGCTGGGTCTGTTGCCCTTGGCGAAGGCTGGCCTATTGGCAAATGAAGTCCACATCAATGCCGTGACGGGAAGTACAGGAGCCGGTGTAGGCCTGTCCGACACCTCCCATTTCAGCTGGAGGAACAACAACGTTTCGTGGTACAAACCCTTTACCCACCAACATTTGGGGGAAATCGGCGAAAGTCTCAAGTCCTTCGGCAACAATGTGGGCAAGCTGCTGTTTTTGCCGAACCGGGGAAATTTCACCAGGGGTATTCTGGCCACATCCTATACCCATTTTGAAGGTTCTTTGGACGAAGCCAAAAAACTGTACTCGGATTTTTATGCCGATGCCGTCTTCACCCATATGTCCGAAGCGGAAATCCACTTGAAACAGGTGGTGAACACCAACCAGTGTCACATCCATTTGCACAAGCACGATGACCTCTTATTGGTGACCTCTGCCATTGACAATTTGTTGAAAGGTGCCTCTGGACAAGCGGTACAGAACATGAACCTGATGTTCGGTTTTCCAGAAACCGAAGGTCTATTGTTAAAAGCGGGGGTTTTTTAAAAACCTTAGATCGAACTGTCACATCGAGCGCAGTCGAGATGCGAGACCTAATTTGATGAAAATATACATCTCTCGACTGCGCTCGAGATGACAAAATAAACAAACCATGAAAATAGCGATCATAGGAGCAGGAAACTTGGGCTTGGCCATTGCCAAAGGGATTTTGCACACCAACGGGGCCACCACCATGTACCTGACCAAAAGGAACACCAAGGGCATCAAGGATTTTGAGAAATATGGAAACGTCACGGTCACCTCGGACAACTTGGAGGCCGTAAAAAATTCCGACATCCTCATCTTTGCCGTACAGCCGGGCCACTTTGCCGCCATTTTGGAACAGAGCAAGGAGCTACTTACCGAAAAACACGTGATCATCAGCACCATTACCGGTTTTGGCATCGCCAGGATCGAAAGTATCATCGGTGCCGATAAGTTCATCATCCGCAGTATGCCCAACACGGCCATTTCCGTGGGCAAGTCCATGACCTGTATCTGCAGTAACGAACTGGGCAAAAAACGGGTAGATCTGGCCAAGGCCATTTTCAACCGGATGGGACACACCATGGAAATCCCCGAAGAGCAAATGCAGGCCGCCACGGTGATCTGTGCAAGTGGAATTGCCTTTTGGATGCGCCTGATCCGCGCCACGACCCAAGGGGCCATCCAGTTGGGGTTCGATGCCAAGGAAGCCCAAGAGCTCGCCATGCACACCTGTAACGGGGCCGCGAGCCTGTTGATCGAATCGGGTAGCCATCCCGAAGAGGAAATAGATAGGGTGACCACCCCAAGGGGCTGCACCATAGAAGGACTGAACGAAATGGAGCATCAAGGGCTCAGCTCTTCCCTCATCAGGGGCATCGTGGCCTCCTACGAAAAAATCAGCCAGATCAAAAAAGGATAAAAACTTTCGACCATGATCGAGACGACAAACAAAAAGACCATGAAACTATTCGACGTTTACCCCCTATATGATGTGACCCCGGTATCGGCAAAGGGCATTGAAGTCTGGGACGACAAAGGACAAAAATACCTGGATTTCTATGGTGGCCATGCCGTGATTTCCATTGGGCATACCCATCCCCATTACGTAAAGCGCATCGAGGATCAATTGGAAAAAATCGCTTTTTACAGCAATTCCGTGCAAAATCCGGTTCAAGAAGCATTGGCCGAAAAACTGGGAAAGGCATCAGGTTGCGAAAACTATACCCTATTCATGTGCAATTCGGGGGCGGAAGCCAATGAAAATGCCTTGAAAATGGCTTCGTTCCACACCGGAAAGGCAAAGGTCATTGCCTTTAGGAACAGTTTCCATGGTAGGACGTCCGCTGCCGTTGCCACCACGGACAATCCGAAGATCAATGCCCCCATCAACCTGCAACAGGAAGTGACCTTTCTGCCGTTGAACGATTTTGATGCGTTTGAAAAAGCCATTTCATCGGAAGGATATTGTGCGGTGATCTTGGAAGCGATCCAAGGCGTGGGCGGTCTTGACGAACCCACCACCGAGTTCTACCAGTTCATCGCCGAAAAATGCAAGGAGAATGGCGTGGTCCTCATCGCGGACGAGGTACAGTCCGGTTATGGGCGAAGCGGAAAATTCTTTGCGTTCCAGCACCATGGCATCCAACCCGATATCATTTCCATCGCCAAAGGTATGGGGAATGGCTTTCCAGTGGGCGGTATTTTGATCCATGAATCTTTTCAAGCATCCTATGGCCTTTTGGGCACCACCTTTGGTGGAAACCATTTGGCCTGTGCCGCCAGTTTGGCCGTTTTGGAGGTTTTGGAAGATGAAAATTTAGTGGACAACGCCGCAGCACTTGGCCTCTATTTCAGAACAAAGGCGGCAGCCGTTCCCGAAATCATCAGAGTAAAGGGCCGGGGACTCATGATCGGACTGGAGTTTGATTTTGAAGTGGCCGACCTGCGCAAAAAACTGATCTATGACCATTACATGTTCACCGGGAGCGCTAACAACAAAAAACTGCTACGGTTTTTGCCTGCACTCAACATCACCAAGGAACACATCGACCTATTTTTTGAAGCCCTTCAAAAAGCATTGAAATGAAACATTACTTGTCCATAAACGATATTGATTCCCTCCCCGATTGGGTGGAAGAAGCGATAAATCTCAAAAAAGACCCATATCAATTTGAAGGTTTGGGCAAACGTAAAACCTTGTGCCTGCTGTTTTTCAACAACAGCCTTAGAACCCGTTTGAGTACCCAAAAAGCGGCCATGAACCTCGGTATGGAGGTCATGGTCATGAATTTTGGCAGCGAAGGTTGGGCCCTGGAATACGGAGATGGGACCATTATGGACCAAGGCACTTCGGAACACATCAAGGAAGCCGCGCAAGTGGTCTCCCAATATTGTGACATTGTGGCGATCAGGGCTTTTGCCGGTCTGGAGGACAGAAAAAAGGACGAGGCAGAGGAGGTCATCAACGGATTTGCCACATATGCATCCATTCCCGTGGTGAACATGGAAAGTTCCGTAGGACATCCACTCCAAGCGTTGGCAGATGCCATCACCATGGCCGAGAACAAGACCAAGGCCAGGCCCAAGGTCGTGTTGTCCTGGGCACCACACCCAAGGGCATTGCCCCATGCCGTGGCCAATTCGTTTGTGGAAATGATGAAACGCCAAGATGCGGAATTTGTGATCACCCACCCCGAAGGATATGAACTGAACCCGGAGATTACCCAAGGGTGCCGGATAGAACATGATCAGGACAAGGCTTTGGAAAATGCAGATTTTGTGTATGTGAAGAACTGGAGCAGTTATATGGATTATGGAAAAATCGTGAGCAAGGACCCCAACTGGACCATGACCGAACAAAAATTGGGGAAGGCCAAATTCATGCATTGCTTGCCCGTACGGCGGAATGTGGTCGTGGAAGATGCCGTATTGGACGGAACACAATCCTTGGTGGCCCAACAAGCCAAAAACCGAATTTATTCGGCACAAGTCGTCCTGAAAAAGATATTGGAAAACCTATGAATTGATTATAATTGATCCAAACCGACCAAACCTTATATGTGAATCACTCCCAGTGGCCAATATTGACGGGAAGGACACATTATAAAATAGAAATAAACAAATGAAACAAAAGTTATCCGTAGTAAAAATAGGCGGCAACCTGATTGAGGATTCCAAGGGATTTGAACATGTCCTGGACCTGTTTTCCAAAATGCACGGAAACAAGATCTTGGTCCATGGCGGTGGCAACAAAACCACCGAAATGAGTGAAAAGTTGGGCATTGAATCCAAAATGGTCAACGGGAGACGAATCACTGATGCCGATACCTTGGACATTGCCATCATGATCTATGGAGGGCTTGTCAGCAAAAAAATCGTGGCCAAACTCCAGGCCTTGGGTACTGATGCCATCGGGATGAGCGGTGCGGATGCCAACGCCATCAGGGCCCACAAACGACCTGTTCTAAAAGTGGATTTTGGACTCGTGGGCGATGTGGACTCCGTCAATGCCTATGGCATCTTCAAACTGCTACAAGCAGGGTTCACCCCTATTTTTTGTGCCCTCACGCACGATGGCCAAGGACAATTGCTGAACACCAATGCCGATACCATTGCCGCCGAACTTGCCATTGCCATGTCCGACCAGTTCGACACCACCCTCTACTATTGTTTTGAAAAGAAAGGTGTTCTCCAGGATGTGGAAGATGAAAACTCGGTGATTCCCCATATCGATTCCAAAGGCTACGATGAACTTTTGGCCTATGGCATCATTTCCGATGGAATGCTCCCCAAAATGCACAATTGTTTTCATGCCTTGAAGAACAACGTTTCCAAAGTGTGCGTGGGGAACAGTGGCATGCTCGAAGTCGGAAACCCTGAATACACAACATTGACTTTATGAAATTGACCCAAGAAATATTGACCGAAAAGGCCATTGCGTTACTCAAGGAGCTCATTTCCATTCCTTCCTTTTCAGGGGAAGAGGACAAAACAGGGGATGCCATCGAAGCATTTTTGCAAGGTTTTGGTGTAAAGACCCATCGTCAATACCACAACATCTACGCTTTCAACAAGTATTTTGATGAAAGCAAACCCACACTCTTGCTCAACTCGCACCACGATACCGTAAAACCGAACACTGCTTATACCAAAGATCCTTTCCATCCGCATGTTGAAGATGGTAAGTTGTATGGTTTGGGCAGCAACGATGCAGGTGGATGTCTGGTTTCCCTGCTCGCCACCTTTGTCCATTTTTATGACAAGGAAGGATTGAGCCACAATATCATCATGGCCGCCACTGCGGAAGAAGAGGATGCCGGGGAGAAAAGTATCCGTGCTTTGCTGCCCATCCTCCCAAAAATTGATGTGGCCGTGGTGGGCGAACCCACTTTGATGGATCTTGCCATTGCCGAAAAAGGCCTCGTCGTTTTTGATGCCGTGGTGGAAGGCACTCCTTCGCATGCCGCACATCCCAACGACAACAATGCCATTTACAACACCATCGAAGTCTTGAAGTGGTTCAAGGACTATTCTTTTCCGAAGGTTTCAGAGGCACTGGGCGAAGTAAAACTCACCGTGACCCAGATCAATGGCGGAAAACAACATAACGTGGTGCCTGCACAAGTGGATTTGGTGGTGGATGTTCGGGTGAACGACTGCTATACCAACCTAGAAATTGCAGACATGCTGCAACGGGAAGCGCCCTGCAAAATGACGCCTCGATCATTGCGATTGAATTCGTCCTGCATTGACCCTAATCACGACTTGGTAAAAAGTGGTCTGGCCTTGGGCAGAAAAACCTATGGTTCCCCTACCTTGTCCGATCAAGCGGCATTGACCTGCCAATCGGTAAAACTGGGACCTGGCGATAGTACCCGCTCCCACTCCGCCAACGAATTTATTTTTGTGGATGAGATTGAGGAAGGAATCGCTTTATATATAAAAATATTAGAAGGTTTTCTAAAAAAATAAAACACAAGTATAAGCTTCAAACACAAAAAAACTGTGCTTGAACTTGACAATTGAACTTGAATTATTCACTATGAAACTCTGGGACAAAGGTTTTAGCACCGATAAAAAAATAGACCATTTTACCGTGGGCAATGACCGCGAACTAGATTTGGTACTCGCCAAATACGATGTGATCGCCTCCACATCACATGCCAAAATGCTGGGCAAGGTTGGGTTGATCACCGAGGAAGAAGCCAAGGATTTGGTAAAGGCGTTGGGTGAAATCGGCAAGGATATCGAAAAGGGTAATTTCACCATTGAGAACGATTTTGAGGACATGCATTCCAAAATCGAATTCATCCTGACCGAAAAATTGGGCGATACCGGCAAAAAAATCCATTCGGCCCGATCCAGGAACGACCAAGTTTTGGTGGCCATGCAATTGTACCTGAAAGAAGAACTTTCCGAAATCAGGGAGCAGGTGAAATCCCTGTTCGACCTGTTGATGGATTTGGCCGAAAAGCATCAAAAAGTGTTGTTGCCAGGCTACACCCACCTTCAGATTGCGATGCCCTCCTCTTTTGGACTTTGGTTTTCTGCCTATGCCGAAAGCTTGATCGATGATCTGTACTTTGTACAGGCCGCCCATAAGATTGCGGACCAAAACCCGTTGGGAAGTGCCGCTGGGTATGGAAGTTCCTTCCCAATAGACCGAACGTTCACCACTGCCGAAATGGGCTTTGAAACCTTAAAATACAACGTGGTGGCCGCCCAAATGGGTCGTGGAAAAGTGGAAAAAGCCGCTGCTTTTGGCATTTCCAGCGTGGCCGCTACCCTATCCAAAATGGCGATGGATATCTGCCTCTACATGAGCCAGAACTTTGATTTTATTTCCTTTCCCAACGAACTCACCACGGGCAGTAGCATCATGCCGCACAAAAAGAATCCCGATGTGTTTGAGTTGATCCGTGCGAAGTGCAACAGGATCCAAGCCGTGCCCAACCAACTGACCTTGATTACCAACAATTTGCCCAGCGGCTACCATCGCGATTTGCAATTGGTGAAGGAAGTAATCGTACCAGCCTTGCAGGACATGCAGGCCTGTTTGGAACTGATGACCTTTAGTTTGAAGGAAATCAAGGTGAATCCCAAGATTTTGGACGACCCGAAATACGATTACCTTTTTAGCGTGGACACCTTGAACGAACTCGTTAAAAGTGGAATGCCTTTCCGGGATGCTTATAAGACCATGGGCAAGGCCATTGAAAATGGCAACTTCAAGCCCAAAAAGGACATTGAGCATACCCATGAGGGCAGTTTGGGCAATCTGTGCTTGGAGGAGATCCGGGTGAAAATGGAGAAGGCGCTGGGTTTTTAAAAAGTATTAGCTTTACTTACCTAAGCTATCGGTCGATATAAATCATTAATAACGATTCATATCTAATAACGTTAGCTACAAGGCCAATGAAAAACTTTAAGAAAATATCATTTTTAGCACTCGTCTTGGGTTGGATTGGACAAATAATAACACACATTGTTTGGTCGAATTTGCGACACGAAAGTGCTTCTGGAGGAGATACTGGAGTTGTGATATTTTGGTCGTCCTTTTTTCTTCTAATATATTACGGACTGTTTATCCTAATACCAAGTAAAAGAATTATCAATCTTTCTGAAAAAATCGGAGTTCTAAACTTTACATTATTATCTGGACTTTATGCGGTAATAGGTTTTACAATTCTGATTGGCTGGGGGTTTTTGATTTCAAACAACTTTTTGGGCGTTTTTTTAGATGCGTTTATTTGTGGACTAATTTTCGGTCTGACTTTTCATCTGATTTGGAACAGAAAACGGAATGAATTAAAACAAATTCATCTGATTCCAATTCTGACTTTGCCGATTCTGTTTCTATTCCTTTATTTATATGCTTTCCCAAAATTACTACCTTCAATTGCATACAATACTGTTCCTCAATATGTAAGACACGATATATTAAAAAATACCATCCAAAAATTCAAAGTTGGAGATGAATTATCGGAATTACAAAAAGCACTACCAGGCGAATTTGAATTTGAAGATTGCTATGGAAATCGAGGAGCGATGTTAGAAGACTTCCAATATGTTATCGAGGTAAATTGTTGTAAAATAGTAAGAATTGAATATGGGCCAAGACAAGAAACTGGATATGCAATGGGTGGAAAAAGAAAGCCCTGTAGCTAACAATGTAACCGCAATTACGGAACATTTATAACCAAAACGACAATAAGTCCAACGATACCGATAAGTGACATTGTCAAACCCCTCCTCTTTCAGTTCCCTACAAAAAATCACCAAAGCTCTTACCCAAAATTGTATCTTGAACCATCAATTCTAGTGGTTTCGTTATACAACAAAGAATCCTGACTTCCCTTCTGGCTTTTGTCGTGGTTTGCTTTATCGCAAACGCCCAAGATCTATATCCCAAAACTTGTAAATCGTTCCCTTGAATTTGACGAAAAGCCCCCCAAAAGTCTCATCCATAAACTCAAAAGGGGTATCCATCAATTGGTGGCATCCGCATTGGTCGGTTTAACACATCTTTGTTTTTCAAATCTTACCAATGCATTGAAAAATTATGAGTAACCTACTTAAATCTTATATTAAACAAAAACATAGGGAATACCGGAAAAAAAGCAAGGAAAGAATATTTAAAGGAAACATTGTCCACTGCACCATTTGCAATTCCGAATACAGGGAATTTGGGCCCTTTGGCAAAAAGAAAAGGAAGAATGCAAAATGCCATAATTGCGGTTCATTGGAAAGGCACCGATTGGTTTGGGAGTATATTCAGGATAGAAAATTGATCAACAAACCAATGCGTTTGCTACACTTTGCTCCTGAAAAAGTTTTTTATGGTATTTTTTCAGAAATGCCCGGGATTGATTACTTCCCATGTGATCTTCATCCAAACATTTACGACTACGGCGGTAAGACCAAAGTAAGGAAGGCCGATATCACCAACATTCCATTCCCCAACGACCATTTTGATTTTATTCTGTGTAACCATGTGTTGGAGCATATTCCGGAAGACGCTCTGGCCATGTCGGAATTGTACCGGGTAATGAAACCAAATGGTATGGGCATATTCCAAGTTCCCATTGATTACAATCGTGATACGACTTATGAAGATTTTTCCATAACCTCTCCAAAAGCAAGGTTAAAGGCATTTGGAAGACGTGACCATGTAAGATGGTATGGCAAAGATTACAAAGAACGATTGAAAAAGGTCGGTTTTGAAGTAACGGAAGATCATTTTGTGGATTCGTTCTCGAAAGAAGACCAGTTTAAATTTGGGTTTGATACCACAGAGCTGATCTACCTTTGTAAAAAAACTGTTTAGGGGAAATAATGCGTATGGAGTAAATACGTAAACCCCACAAAAAATCACCAAAGCTCTTGTCCAAAATTGTATCTTGAACCATCAACTCAAGTGGTTTCGTGATGCAACAAAAAATTTTGACCTCCCTTCTGGCGTTTGCCTTGGTTTCTCTTTTAGGAAATGCCCAAGATCAATATCCCAAAAATGAACAGGTAGATATCCAAAACTATGTTTTCGGACTCAGCCTGAACGATGAAAACAACGAGATAAAAGGAGAGGCTGAGATCTCTGTTTCCTTTACATCCGCAGCAGTTCCTTTTGCCTTGGACCTCATTCAAAAATCGGGGGAATTTGGCATGGAAATCACTGAGGTTTTGGAAGGAACCGCACCCGCCAATTATTCCTATGCGGATAACAAAATCAACATTGTTCCGACCACTTCCGAAGGCAACACCCAAGCCTATACCATAAAATACCACGGCGTTCCCGAGCGTGGTCTGGTCATTTCGAGCACCAAATTTGGAAATCGTTCCTTTTTTGGGGACAACTGGCCCAATTTGGCGCGGCACTGGCTTCCGTCCGTGGACCATCCGTACGATAAAGCCAGTGTGGAGTTCCGGATTACCGCTCCCGATCACTACGATGTGGTAGCCACAGGAAAAAAACTGGAAGAGAGCCATCTGGAAAATGGTTACAAACTTACCATCTACCAAGAACCCGCTCCAGTGGCCACCAAGGTGATGACCATCGGGGTGACCGAATTTGCCTTCAGGGTCGTTGGTGAAGTACACGATATTGAGGTTTCCGCCTGGGTGTACCCTCAAAACCGTTTGGAAGGTTTCGGCGATTATTCGGTCGCCACAAACGTGCTGGACTACTTTATCAACCATATTGGGCCCTATTCGTATGCCAAATTGGCCAACATGCAGGCCAAGACCCAGTGGGGCGGACTGGAAAATGCGGGCACCATCGCCTATTTTGAGAATTCCGTGACAGGGAACAAGACCGTGGAGCCCCTGATCGCCCATGAGATTGCCCACCAATGGTTCGGGAATTCCGCCACTGAGAAAAGTTGGAACCATGTATGGCTCAGTGAAGGATTTGCCACCTATTTCTGCATTCTTTATCTGGAAAGCGTGTATGGCGATGAGCGAAGAAAAGAGGATTTGGCCACTGACAAAAAAGAAATCTTTGATTATTACCGCAAAAATCCATCCCCGATCGTGGACCTTACCATCCAGGACCCCATGAAGGTCTTGAGCACCAACACCTACCAAAAAGGAGGATGGGTGTTGAACATGCTCCGCCATAAGTTGAGTGACGACACTTTTTGGGAAGGCATCCGAAAATACTATGCCTCTTACCAAAACAGCAATGCCCTCACCGACGATTTCCGCCATGTGATGGAAGAGGTGTCGGGGCAAGACTTGGATGCCTTTTTCCAGCAGTGGCTGTTCATCAAAGGACATCCACAACTCAAATGGAACTGGGAATACAAAAAAGGAAAGGTCATTGTGCATTTGGAGCAAATGCAGGACCACCATGTGTTCCAATTTCCTTTGGAAATCGGATTGGTCAAAGATGGGCAAACCATCATTGAAACCATCCAACTGGACGAGCGTTCCAAAAGTTTTGAGATCAAGGCCAAAGACCGTCCCGATTCCGTGGTATTGGACCCCAATCAATGGGCCTTGTTCGAGGATATGGGGAAAATGTAACCTGGGTCAGTGTAAAACAGACATCTTTCATTCTAAAAATAGCTATTTCATAATTTGAAAGCGGAAATGGGGGTTCATTGTTAAAAAACAAAGTAAATCATTACATTTACGGCACTGAACAAACCATGAATAACCTCCGCCTAACCACTCCCGTTTCCATAGCGTTTGCTATGTTTTTTTATGCGCTGACCTTTGCGCAAAAGAAAAATGCCGATTTCAAAATCCATCTGTACCAAACCGACGAAACCTTCACCATTGACGGTATCGGCAACGAGGCCACTTGGCAAAAAGCAGAGGCCGCACAGGACTTTTTTATGGTATTGCCGATGGACGACCGCAAGGCCACCCAGCCTTCCGAGGTGAAAATGGCCTACGACGACCGACAGCTCTACCTCTTGGCCACCTTTTACAAAACGCCCGGAAACACCTATGTGGTGGAATCGCTCCGCAGGGACTTCACCTTTGGGGGCAACGATAATTTTTTGCTGTTCATGGACCCGTTCAACAACCAGACCACAGGGTTCAGTTTTGGCGCCAATGCCTACGGCGCACAATGGGACGGCACCATGTCCAACGGTGGCAGCATCGACCTGAACTGGGACAGCAAATGGGTATCGGAAGTGCAGAGCCATGAGGACAAATGGGTGGTGGAAATGGCCATTCCCTTTAAATCAATACGATATGAAAAGGACGTGAGCGAATGGGGCGTAAACTTTTCCCGATTGGACCTTAGCACCAACGAAAAATCGAGCTGGACGCCCATACCACGACAGTTTCCAACGGCTTCGCTGGCCTACACGGGCACGATGGTCTGGGACAAGCCACCGCCCAAACAGGGACTCAACTATTCCATTATTCCCTATGTATTGGGCACAGTGGGCAATTCGAGTATCGAAAATCTGTCGTACGATAACGAGTTTAAGGTGGGTGGTGACATCAAATTAGGGCTGACCTCTTCCTTGAATCTCGACCTGACCATCAATCCTGATTTTTCCCAAGTGGAAGTCGACCGTCAAGTGGCCAACTTGACCCGTTTTGAACTCTTTTTTCCAGAAAGACGGCAGTTTTTCCTTGAAAATGCCGACCTCTTTGCCAGTTTTGGTTATGATGAAATCCGTCCGTTCTTTTCGCGAAGGATCGGGTTGGGTGTGCCCATCATCGCTGGGGCAAGGGTCAGTGGAAACCTGAATCGCAACCTCCGTTTGGGCGCCTTGAACATGCAAACCGACAAACTGGACGAAACGGGGCTCCCCAGTCAGAATTTTGCCGTGCTCTCCTTGCAACAAAAGGTATTTTCCCGTTCCAACATCGGGTTGATGTTCGTGAACAAGGAATCATTGGACTATAATGCCTTGGCCGATAGCCTACAGACGCAATACACCAAATTCAACCGAAACTTAGGTCTGGAATACAATCTGGCCTCTGCCGACAACAAATACAACGGAAAGGTGTTTATGTTGAAATCGTTCGGCCCCGATGAAACCTATAGCGGTATTGCCCAGGGTGCCCATTTGGAATATAGCAGCCGTAACTGGAACTGGCGGGTACAACAGGAATATATTTCGGATGATTTCACCTCGGAGGTGGGTTTTGTGCCCCGGAACAACTATCTCAAATTTGAGGGTTCCGTTGGGTATCAATTCCTGCCCGCTAGTGAAAAAGTAGTGAGTCACGGCCCGAAGTACACCGGTTACTATTATTTCAACCCCAACATGAATGCTACGGATTATGTATCCATTGTAGGCTATGGTGTCGATTTTATGGACCGCAGTTCCCTGAGTGTGGATGTATTTAACGAATATGTGAGATTGTTGGCCCCCTTTGACCCCACCAACACGGGACAGGAGCAACTGGCCAGTGGAACGCAGCACCACTGGAACGGTATGTACCTGCAATACAATTCACGCCCGAAAAGTTTGTTTACCTACAATTTGACCACCCGACTGGGTCGCTATTTTGCGAGCGGGTACCGTACCAACTTGAATGCTGAACTGGGGTATCGATTCCAGCCGTATGTAAGTTTGGGTGCTGTATTGAGCTATAACAATTTAGATTTGCCGGCCCCTTGGTATACTACCGATTTTTGGTTGGTGGGTACGGAGACGGACATCACCTTTACCAACAAATTGTTCTGGTCCACCCTACTGCAGTACAACGAGCAGAACAACAACTTTGGCATCAATTCGCGATTGCAGTGGCGTTATGCTCCTGCTTCCGACCTTTTTTTGGTGTTCAACAACAATGAACAGCTTTCCCCGCTGGAAGGTAATCTGTGGTCGTTGACGCTCAAGTTTACGTATTGGTTCAACCGATAATACATAAACATCCGTCAATAGAAGGCCCAGGGGGAATGGTATTATCCTTTTAAATTGATGCCCTTAGACTCCTCTCTTTAGGGATAGTGTAGAAACCAAAATGTTCAAAAAATAGGCCAACTGACCCAATACAAATCCACCAAGGCTCAAGACAAACAATCCTTGTGCTGCTGCCAGACCATCAAATTGATCGGGGCCATAACTTTCTTGAAAATAGGTCATCAGGGGTAAAAGCACAAAAGGCAAAATACTGAGGATTACATGCACCCAATGGGCCCATGTGTAGAGCTTGACCCCTTTTTTTGCAACTATCCAATATCCCAAACCGCAAAGGGCAAACCAAATACCGAACAGCAGGAAAAAATCGAAGTAGGCCACCACATAATAGGTGTCACCGACGTTGAGATCTATCAGGCTCTGGCCCGAAAAAAAATAGAAATAGAGTGCCAAGGCAAAAAATACCAAGGACAACATGTAAAATCGAATATGGTAACCTAAGCCCTTCAATCCTTTATTTAATCATTTTTAGATTGATCACTTCCTGCTCGGTCAGGTGTCGCCAATGGCCGCGGGGAAGGTCTTTTTTGGTAAGTCCCGCAAAAATGACGCGATCCAGTTTGGTGACCTCATAGCCCAAATGCTCAAAGATGCGGCGCACAATCCTGTTCCGTCCGCTGTGGATCTCCACCCCGATTTCCTTTTTTGGGGCACCTTGGATGAAACTGATACTGTCCACCTCAATGGGACCATCCTCCAGTTCCAGACCTGCCTCGATCTTGTGCAGATCTGCCAAGCTTAGGCTCTGGTCCAAATGTACGTGATAGATCTTTCGGACACCATGTTTGGGGTGGGTCAATTTTTTGGTCAGGTCACCATCGTTGGTAAAGAGCAGAAGCCCCGTCGTGTTCCGGTCCAACCGACCAACGGGCAGCAGGCGGGCTTTTGAGGCACTGGAAATCAATTCCATTACGGTCCGTCTTCCTTTTTCGTCACTGGTGGTGGTGATAAAGTTCTTGGGTTTGTTCAGGAGGATGTATTCTTTCTGTTCCGGATTAAGGCGCTTGCCATCAAAACGGACATCATCGGAACGCTTTACCTTGTAGCCCATTTCGGTGACGGGCTTCCCGTTTACCGTAACATTTCCTGCCGCGATAAAAGTATCGGCTTCCCTTCGGGAACAGATGCCCGCATTGGCAATGTACCTGTTCAATCGAATTTCATCGGGATTGGATTTTTTCTGTGGTGGGGCAGGTTTTTGCTTGTTGATGGGTTTCTTGGAAAAAGGCTTTCGCTGACTTTGTCCTTGGTCCCTTCGGTTACCGGAAGGCCTGTTGCTACGGTTATTGTCTGATTTCGCCATCAGTCATCAATTTTTTGCAAATGTAGTCTTTTTACACTCCAAAAAATCACAGTGTCAAAGAATTACAAAATTCGGTTCAATACCAAATCTAAATCGATCAGAAGGATACTGAATACCCCTGCCACGATAATGAATTTCAATATGTTGTGCAGCCACACGTAATGTATTTTGCTTCCCGATATCCACAAGAGCACAAGGAACAGCACCAAAAGACCTATGCAGGCCATGAAGTAGAGGTACATGTACCCCACATCGAAGGTTTTGATGAGCAATAGGGCCGGTACAAGGGTCAGGGCAATCAAAAAAGTGATGAGGGATTTGGACACTTTGGGGCCATACATAATGGGGATGGTCCTGTAATTCTGCGCCATATCGCCAGCCATGTTCTCCAGATCCTTGATCATCTCACGGGCCAAAATCAACAAAAACAGGAACAGTGCATGCACAAAGATTACTGTTTTAAAATTCTGGTAGTACACGAACACCACAAAAAATGGGGCAATGGCCAAGGTGGACGAAACCAGGTTGCCCACAAAAGGAATCCGTTTGAGCTTGTGTGAATAGAACCAAATGCCAAAAATATAGGCCGAAAAGAACAGCACCGCCTTAAAGGAGATGTAACTGGCCACGAACACCGCCAAAAAGTTGAGGATGAAGTAGGTGGTGAGTTTAAAACGTTGGCTCACCAAACGGTCCAACATACTTTTGGTGGGCTTGTTGATCAAATCCTTTTCCGCATCATAGAAATTGTTGATGATGTATCCACTGGCAATGACCAGGGCCGAAGCAGTCACAATGAGGAATAAATTGAGGTCAAACACCACTTCCCGAAGGGGAATGTCCGGCGACAAGATATAGATGGACGCCAAATATTGCGCCAAGGTGATTACCAAAATATTATATCCCCTCACCACGGAAAACAGACTCAATAGCTTAAAAAGCAAGAGTTTGTTTTTTCTATTAAGCATGGGTTTGCTTTTAGAAGTTGTACACTACCTCCAGATTGTAGTCCTTGAGTGCTTTTTTGGCCTTTTCCAGATCTTCGGTAAAGCCCAAGATGTACCCTCCGCCTCCAGATCCGCAGAGTTTGAGGTAGTAATCATTGGTTTCGATGCCCTGTTTCCAGAGTTGGTGGAACTTGGCTGGGATCATGGGTTTGAAGTGATCGAAGACCACATGCGAAAGTTGCTTCAGGTTGCCAAAAAGGGACTTCACGTTGCCGTTCAGGAAATCTTCCACACAGGCATCGGTATGTTTGATGAATTGGTTCTTGACCATGTTCCTGAAACCTTCCTGCTTCATCTTCTCCATGAAAATCTGGACCATGGGAGCAGTCTCACCCGTCATTCCACTATCCAATAAAAAGACGGCACCCTTGCCGTTGGTATTCTGGGAAGGAATGCTGGTGGATTCAATATTGTCTTGGGAATTGATCAAAATGGGCAGGCTGAGATAGCTGTTCAAAGGATCCAGACCTGAAGACTTCCCGTGGAAAAAGGATTCCATTTTGCCAAAAATCTTCTTGAGCTGCAAGAGTTTGTCCCTCGTCAGGTTTTCCAATACAGTGATCTTGTCCATGGCATAACGGTCGTAAATGGCTGCGACCAAGGCCCCACTACTGCCAATGCCATACCCTTGGGGAATGGAACTGTCAAAGTACATCCCATTGGCAATGTCCGTTTCCAAGGTCTCCATATCAAAGGATACGAGTTTTTTGTCCAGATTTTTCAAGTAAGCAGCAAAAGCCTTTAGGCTTTCGTTGGACTTGCGCGCCATTTCCGAAGGGTTCTTGTCCCTTTTCAGCGCACCTTTGAAAAAATTATAGGGAATGGAAAGTCCTTTGGAATCTTTGATGATACCATATTCCCCGAACAGTAAAATCTTTGAATAGAAGAGTGGACCTTTCATATGCTGGTACTAAGATACAAACTATACTGTTTAATTTTTAAAAAATTACGATGAACAAAACTGTTTGATCTACCAAATCTTGTCCCGTGCCGAAAATTTGGGCAAATAACGTAAAAAAACAGCTTAACTATTCATTTTTAGTCGTTTATTTTGACCGCACCTTTCCCGACCCGATCATGTATGTACTGGCCGTTTTCGCAGTGCATGGCCAATTCATCATCAATGAAACGCTGCACATTCTCCTTGACGTTTTCCGGATAGAGCATGTGCACATTGGCCCCTGCATCCAAGGTGAAACAGACGGGGACCTTGCTCTCTTGCCGATATTTCCAGATTTTATTGATGATTTCCAGGGTATCGGGCTTCATCAGTATAAAATAGGGCATACTGGTCATCATCATGGCATGTAGGGTGAGTGCTTCGCTCTCCACCAGTTGGATGAATCCTTCCAAATCGCCACTGGCCAAAATAGGTTTTAGGCTGTCCAGGTTCTGTACCGCCTGTTGAAAGCGGTTCTCGGCATAGGGGTGGCCCTTCATGAGCTGGTGGCCCACCGTGCTGCTCACTTGTTTTTCCCCTTTGTGCACCAGCAAAATGGTATCTTGGTAGGTCTTGAAAACGGAATCTATCGCAAACGGGTACTCGGTCCCGTACAAATCCGAACTTTGGGGTATGTTTTCATGAATTCCCCATTCCACCAAACTTCCGTGAATGCTCCTACAGGCACTTCCGGAACCCAATCGGGCCAAATAGGACGCCTTCCTATTGAAGGTCGTGCGGTCCATGGTCGGGTCCAATTGTTTTTCAATGTCCATCAAGCAAAGGGACAGGGCGGCCATTCCACTGGCAGATGACGCAATGCCACTGCTGTGCGGAAAGGAATTGGAAGTATCTATGTCAAAATGGTATGCCTTCAGAAAAGGCAGGTAAGAAACTATCCTCTCGAAAAAAGTCAGGATCTTGGGTTTGAATTCCTCTTTGGGTTTCCCTTCGAACAACAGGTCAAAGGAAAAATCTGCATCTCCCTCTTTTTTTGTAAAAGTCACCGAAGTGGTCGTGGCGCAGGTATCCAACGTAAAACTGATGGACGGGTTGGCCGGAATCTGGACCGGTTTCTTTCCCCAATATTTCACAAGGGCAATATTGCTGGGCGCCCTCCAAGTCACCTTGCCCGACAAGGGAAATTCCTGATAGACATTGGGCAGAAAATCGTTCTCCGTCATTGAAAGGAAATTTGGACAAATATACACTTGCCAGCACCTAGCAAGAAATTGGATGCAAATAAATTCTTATTTTAGTTGCTGTTGCACCGACCATGAAAAAAAGAATTCTCTATATCACCATAGGTGTCCTTGTCTGCCTGCTGATCGGATTTCTGTCCAGTATCGCCACGCAGAGCTCGGTAAATGATTGGTACACAACACTCAACAAACCTTCGTTCACTCCCCCGAACGAGCTTTTTGCCCCTGTTTGGACTGCCCTTTATATTATGATGGGCATTTCGGCCGGTATGGTCTGGTCCAAGGGTTATCACCACATTTGGGTGAAGACCGCCCTGTACCATTTTGTGTTCCAGTTGTTGTTCAACGCTTTGTGGAGCATTGTATTCTTCGGTCTGAAAAACCCACTTTTGGGTCTTGTGGTCATTTTGATACTTTTGACACTTATCATTCTCACCATCAAATGGTTCCGGATCATAAGCAGACCTGCTGCCTATCTATTGGTACCCTATATGCTCTGGGTTGGATTTGCCGCCGTGCTGAACTATCGGATATGGGCCCTCAATCCCTAAAGTGAAAAATCAAGAGCAAGTGGAGAGTTCAAACCCAAACAAAAATACCGCTTCTCGGTTTTTGTGTAGCCACTCAGATAATATTTTAGTAAATTCAAGCGCACATAAATCACTAAAATGAGCCAATATATCCTTGCCCTAGATCAAGGCACTACCAGTTCCCGTGCCGTGGTCTTTGATGAAAAGGGAACAATTATCTCCGTAGCACAAAAAGAATTCACCCAAATATTTCCCAAACCCGGATGGGTAGAGCACGACCCTGATGAAATTTGGTCCACCCAAGCAGGTATGGCTGCCGAAGCGGTCAGTAAAAAAGGCCTCAAAGCGGAACAGATGGCCGCCATCGGCATCACCAATCAGCGGGAGACCGTGGTGGTTTGGGACAAAAAAACCGGCCGACCCGTCTATAATGCCATTGTGTGGCAGGACAAACGCACCGCAGATTATTGCGATGAACTGAAAAAGGCCGGAAAATCGGACCTCATCCGTAAAAAAACGGGCCTCGTGATCGATTCCTATTTCTCCGGCACCAAGGTGAAATGGATCTTGGACCATGTGGCCGGTGCCCGTGAAAAGGCAGAGGCGGGTGAACTGGCACTGGGCACCATCGACTCTTGGCTGATCTGGAAAATGACCGATGGCCAACTCCACATCACCGATGTGACGAACGCATCACGCACCATGCTCTTCAATATCAATACGATGGATTGGGACAATGAACTATTGGACCTCTTGACCATTCCAAAGAGCATGCTGCCCGAAGTGAAACAATCCAGCGAAGTGTATGGGCATACCTGTCCCAACTTTTTTGCTTCCAAAATTCCCATCGCAGGCATTGCGGGCGACCAACAAGCGGCCTTGTTCGGGCAGATGTGCACCAAACAGGGCATGGTAAAGAACACTTACGGCACGGGTTGTTTCATGCTGATGAACATTGGCGAAAAACCCATCGTTTCCCAAAACAACCTGCTGACCACCGTGGCCTGGAAAATCAATGGAAAGACACAATATGCACTCGAAGGAAGCATCTTTATTGCCGGAGCGGTGGTGCAATGGCTCAGGGACGGTCTTGGCATCATCAAAAATTCGGCAGAAGTGGAAAAATTGGCAACTTCGGTCGATAGTTCCGAAGGCGTGTTCTTTGTCCCCGCCTTTGCGGGATTGGGCGCGCCCCACTGGAACCAACATGCCCAAGGTACCATTTTTGGGTTGACACGGGGCAGCACCGATGCCCATATTGCACGTGCCGCATTGGAGTCCATTGCCTACCAGACCATGGATATCCTAAAGGCCATGGAAGCCGATTCCGGGATTTCCATCAAGGAATTGCGCGTGGATGGTGGTGCAACGGTGAACGATATGCTGATGCAGTTTCAGGCCGATGTGCTGAACACGGTGACGGTGCGCCCGAAGATTGTGGAGACCACCGTTATGGGTGCTGCCTATTTGGCCGGATTGGCCGTGGGCTATTGGAAAAATCCCGAGGAAATCCAAGATATTTGGCAGACCGATGTACATTTTGAACCTACCCAGGACCGCGAGGCCATTGAAAAAGGCATCCAGGGATGGTACAGGGCCATAAAAGCACTGGAACACTGGACCGAAAAATAATACCGTACAAAAACTAACTTCCAAACGAATATGACTCCTTTTATTGCTGAAATTGCGGGCACTTTTTTGTTGATGCTCATGGGTTGTGGCGTGAATGCCAATGTTTCCCTCCAAAAAACCTACGGAAATGGTTCCGGATGGATCGTGATCACCACTGGCTGGGCCTTTGCGGTTTATACCGGGGTGGTGGTGGCCGGTCCCCACAGTGGGGCCCACCTCAACCCTGCGGTGACCATTGGGTTGGCCGTTGCAGGGGAATTTCCCGTTGAATCCATTGCCAGTTACATCCTTGCCCAATTTATTGGTGCCATGCTTGGCGCATTTGCCGTTTGGCTCATGAACAAGGACCATTTTGATGCCACCGAGGACGGAAATACCAAAAGAGGCGTGTTCTGCAATGCACCTGCCATCCCCAACATCCCTTTGAATTTGTTGACGGAGATTCTAGGTACTTTTGTTTTGGTGTTTGCCGTGTTATATTTTACGGATGCGACACTGTCCACTGACAATGCCATCATAGGTCTCGGTTCTTTGGGTGCGTTGCCCGTGGCCTTGATTGTTTGGGGGATAGGTCTCTCGTTGGGGGGCACCACGGGATATGCCATCAACCCGGCGCGGGATATGGGCCCGAGGATCGTGCATGCACTGGTCCCTATCAAGAACAAAGGTTCCAATGGATGGGGCTATTCCTGGATTCCCGTTGTGGGACCGATTTTGGGTGCTGTACTCGCAGCAGGCATCGCCCTATTTTTGCAGTAGATCAGAATGAAGCAACAATACCCTGAGCGGCCAAATAGGCCCCAGTCCAGGCATTCTGGAAATTGAACCCTCCGGTTATGGCGTCCACATTGATGATTTCCCCAGCAAAATAAAGGTCGGGAAGCAATTTGCTCTCGAAGGTCTTAAAATTGATTTCTTTCAAATCGATTCCGCCAGCGGTCACAAATTCTTCCTTGAAGGTGCTCTTCCCCTCCACCCTGAAGGAACATGCAGTAAGTTGTTTGGAGAGTTCCTGCAATTTCTCCTTGGTAACATCCGCCCATTTTTCATCGGGTTGAATGTGGGCCGCATGTACCAGTTTTGCCCAAAGTCGTTTGGGGATATCGACGGCCGAGGTGCGCAAGACTGTTTTTTTGGCCTCCACTTCCTTCACCTTTCTTAAGAAAGCCTCCATGGAACCCGTGGTGTATTCCGGGGTCCAGTTGACGTTCAATCGGAAGGAATAATGGTAATCGTGCAATAGGTTGGCGCCCCATGCGGAAAGTTTAAGGATGGCAGGGCCGCTCAATCCCCAATGCGTCACCAAAACGGGCCCTTCCGATTGCAGGACGGGCTCTGTATGGCTTGTACTTTTGAGGCCAAGCCCTGTTCTTTCGGTCGCAAAAACCTTTTTGGGGAGTACTTCCACGGCCGCATCGACACTGATTCCCTGGATTCCGTTTATCCGCTCATCCGTGATATTAAAAGTGAACAGTGATGGGACCGGAGGAACGATGTGATGGCCCATTTGTTCCAATTGTTGCCATATTTTGGGGTTGCTCCCCGTTGCCAACAACAATTTTTTGGTCTGGTAGTGTTTGTTCATCGTGGTGACCTGCCAACCTTCATCCTTTCGTTCAAACCGTTTTACCGAACTGTTCCTCAATACCTTAACACCCAGTCTTTCTGCTTCGTTGAGAAAGCAATCGATGATGCTCTGTGAGGAATCACTTTTGGGAAACACACGTCCGTCCTCCTCTATTTTTAAAGAAACTCCACGTTCCTCGAAAAAAGACATGACATCCATAGGAGCATACTTGTGGAAAGGCCCCAGGAGTTCCTTTTCACCCCTGGGGTAATTGGTAGCGAGTTCCTTGGGTGAGAATTCGCCATGTGTCACATTGCAACGTCCTCCTCCAGATACTTTTACCTTGGAGAGTACCGTCTTTCCCCTTTCAAAAATGGCAATTTTCAACTCCGGCGCTTGCTCTGCAATATGGATTGCAGCATAGAAGCCAGCGGCTCCTCCTCCTATGACTATGACATCGAACATCAATGGGCCCGTTCAGGATAGTTGGTAATGATCCCGTCCACCCCAAACGCTTTCATCTGCTGGATGTCTTGGGACTCGTTCACGGTCCATGTGTAGACTTTCAGCCCTTCGGCATGCATCTTATCCACATTTTCTTGGGTGAGTGTCTTGAAATTGGGGTTGATGGCCACAGCATCCAGTTCTTTGGCCACTTGGATGGCCTCCAATGGATCTTCTTCGGTAAGTACGGCTATTTGAATGTCCTCATTGAGGTTGCGCATGGCCCTGAGTTCGTTCCATTTAAAACTGGAGATGATGAAATTCTCCGAGAACCATCCCTTGTTGTTGATATGATCATTGATGATGAAATTCACCCTATCGGCTGTTCCAGCTCCCTTCAGTTCTATATTCAGCGCCACTTGGTTGTTGATCACTTCCAATACGTTTTGGAGTTCCGGGATTTTGTGGCCACCCTCCAAAGTAAGTTGCTTCAGATCCACCATATTGTATTCCTCAATATCTCCGGTACCATCAGCCAACCTGTCCACTTTATCATCATGGAATACCACGATTTCACCGCTACGTATTTTGAACACGTCAATTTCAATCATATCCACACCTAGGTCCATGGCCTTCTGTATGGAAACCAAGGTGTTCTCCGTTTCGTGGCCCATGGCTCCTCTATGGCCAATGACCAAAGGTTCTGATCTCATCATACCACAACTATTAAAAAGAAGCATGGACATACATGCCCAAAGTAGGTAGGTCTTCATTCATGGTTTTTTAGCATGCTAAAAATACAATATGAAAACGAAACGGGTGCAGTCTTGAGGATTAAAACAAGGCTTGTTCCTGAAATAAAAAAACAGAATATGTCAATAAATGTTAATTATAATTAATGATATGGTAAAATTTTATTAATAAATTTATCATATTACTAACCAATAATTTAACGATTATGTTTTCAAAATCCAATTTACTGGCCACATTGGTTGGCACCGTCGTCATGTTCTTTTTGGGTTACCTTGTTTGGGGTATTGCCACTGTTGACTTTTTTTCCCAACATTCGTTAGTGGATGCCATGAAAGATCCTCCCAATTTGGGATTGATCGCCGTTGGGAACCTAATAGCTGTCTTTGCCCTAAGCACTTTGTACAGTAAATGGGCCAGGGGCCACCACTCCCTTAGCCAAGGTTTCACTTATGGGGCATGGATCGGGGTCTTCATGGGTGTTGGAATGGGACTGTTGCAGTATGGCACTATGATCTGGATGGATTTGACCGGACATGCCGTGGAAGCCGTTCTGGACATCGTGTTTTATGGAATCATAGGCGCAGTGATTGCCTTAGTTTACCAAAAAACGGCAGTCAAGGAATAGTATCTGGTCTTGACTTGATGGAGCTGTCTAAAAAGTGCCATTCTGAATAAAATGAAGAATCTTTTCGAGATTTAAAAATTTGAAAATAAGACGATAAAGATTTTTCGCCTGTCCCTTCGACTACGCTCAGGGTGACAGCTCAAAATGACAATTCTATCACTTTTTAGACAGCTTTTTATTTTACAAAACCGAGGATATAGGATTGAAGGGGTTGCAATTCCACTTGGATTTTTCCTTGCCCGTTCCCCACTGATAGCGTAGTATTGAAATCCCCAAACAGTTTATCCTGCAAAAGGTATCCCCCATCCTTCAATTGCCATTGGGCAATCACATCTTCCGGCAGTTTCAACTCAAATGCATAGTTTTTTCCTGCATCAAAATTGGTGACGATGATGAGTTTTTCATTTTCGGACCAACGCACATAGGACAACACTCTGTGGTCATACCCTTCGGTCCGTTCCTTATTGTAGAAGTGGATGTCCTGGTATTTACCCATCAGGGCATCACTTTGTATCGTGAAATTCAATAGATGCTTGTAAAAATCCCGAAGGCTTTTTTCTTCTTCGGAAAGCTGTCCGCCATCAAACTTTTTATTGTTCATCCATCCCTGGTGATGTGGCACTCCGATATAATCAAAAATGGATGTGCGGGACGGTTTTCCAAACCCGGCATCCTCCGCACCGGGTTCGCCAACTTCCTGCCCGAAATAGATCATGGTGGGCGAGGTGCTGATGGTTGCCGAAACGACCATGGCCGGTTTGGCCAATTTTGCATCCCCCACAAATTCTGGACTGGCGATACGCTGCTCATCATGGTTTTCCAAGAAATGGAGCATGTGGTGTTCAATATCGGCCACTTTTTGCTGAACTACGGGAATATGGTCCGTCCAACCATACCCTTTCATGATGTGCTTGATGCTATCATAAAGATCGACCTTGTCGTAGAGATAGTCCATTTTACCTTTGTGGATGTAGTCCCTATATAGGTCGGGGTTATATACTTCAGCCAATAAAAAGGCATCGGGGTTCTTCATTTTGATCGTGGAATTGAGGTAGCTCCAAAATTCCACGGGAATCATTTCGGCCATATCGAAACGGAATCCATCTACCCCAAAATCCAACCAGTAGAGGGCGATGTCCTTGAACTTATACCAAGAATCGGGCAGGATCTTGTCCTTCCAAAATTCAACATGGGCCTGATGGTCCTTACCGCCAAAGTCATCAGGAAGTTCCTCAAAATCTTTTGTCCCATCAGGACGCACCCCATAATTGATCTTTACTGTTTCGTACCAATCATTGAAATGGGGCTGTGCCAAGCGCGAGCCATTGCCTGTCCATTTTGCCGGGTTCTCTTCGAACTTGAAGTCGGCCAACACACTTTTATCTCCTCCCAATGGCAGGTAACCATCTTGCCATTCGGGAACCTTGAACGCTTCACCGGGGATATAGTAAAAATTGTTGTTGATGTCATATTCCTTGGAGGTATCATCATTTGCCCCGAAATCCCCTACCCCTTTGGGGTTGGTCTTCCCTTCATAGTTCCTGGCCACATGGTTGGGCACAATATCGATGATGACCTTCATCTCCGCGTCATGGGTCCTTTGGATAAGGGCCTTGAACTCTTCCAATCGGTTGGAGGGATCGGTGGCGAGGTCGGGATTTACATTGTAATAATCCTTGACCGCATAGGGAGAACCTGCTCGACCCTTGACCACATCAGGGTCGTCATTCGAAATTCCGTAGGCAGTATAATCATTGATCAGCGCATGGTGCGGCACCCCGGTGTACCAGATGTGGGTAATGCCCAAATCCTTGATCTCTTTGAGAGCTTCATCGGTAAAGTCGGCAAACTTGCCCACTCCGTTTTCCTCCAAAGTCCCCCAAGGCTTGTTGATGGTTTTGGTGTTCCCAAAAAGTCTGGTGAACACTTGGTAAACTACTATTTTTTTCTTCATAGATGGTTCAGTGGGCCTATGCCCTGTTCTTTCCTTGCATGAATATAACGCTCCCAGCACCATCAAAACAGTGATGAGTCGAATGGTTTTCATGCCTGGACCGTTTTCCCGGGAATCAATTGGACCGATTTGCCGTGCACTTGTATGGTGAGTGGTCCTTTCCCTGTAATCCCAAAAGAGCAGCCGTCCGCAGAAACAGTGACTGTAATGATCTGGTGCCTGAAATTGACCTTAAAGGAATAGGATTTCCATTGTTTGGGGATCCTTGGTTCAAAATGCAAGGTGCCGTCCAGCACCCTCATTCCGCCAAAACCTTCCACAATGCTCATCCATGTTCCTGCCATGGAAGTGATGTGAAGGCCCTCTTCCACTTCTTTGTTATAATCGTCCAGGTCCAATCGGGAGGTCCTTAAATAAAAGGTATAGGCCTGCTCCATCCGTCCCAATTTGGCAGCCTGAATGCTATGCACACAGGGCGAAAGAGAAGATTCGTGCACGGTGAAGGGTTCGTAGAAATCGAAATGCCTTTCCAGTTCTTCTTGGCTGAAATGATCCTCAAAAAAGTAAAACCCTTGGAGCACATCAGCCTGTTTGATGTAGGGCGAACGCAAGATCCGGTCCCAACTCCACTTTTGGTTGATGGGTCGTTCAGACCTGTCCAAATCCTGCACCTTGACCATTCTTTTGTCCAGAAACCCGTCTTGCTGGAGGAACACTTGGTGCTTTTCGGAATAGGGAAAGTACATATTGCCCGAAACCTTGGCCCAATCCTCAATTTCAGCCGGAGCTAGTTTTGTTTTGGCCATGATCCTTTCATGGTCCTTGGGATAGGATTCGCGAACCTTACTGATCTGTTCGATGGTATAATCGATACACCACTTGGCCAGATAGTTGGTGTACCAGTTGTTGTTCACGTTGTTCTCATATTCATTGGGGCCCGTTACGCCAAGCATGACATATTGCTGCTTTTCCTCTGAAAAATTGACGCGCTGGTGCCAGAATCGGGCTATTCCGATCAAGACTTCAAGGCCCATTTTGGGGATATAGTCGTAATCGCCCGTAAATCGATGGTAATTATAAATGGCGAAGGCAATGGCGCCGTTTCTGTGGATTTCCTCAAAGGTAATCTCCCATTCGTTGTGGCATTCCTCCCCGTTCATAGTGACCATGGGATAGAGTGCAGCTCCATTGGAAAAGCCCAATTTTTCGGCATTCTCAATGGCCTTCTGGAGATGGTTGTATCGATATTGAAGCAGGTTCCAAGCGACTTCTTGGTTTTTTGTGGCCATGTAGAAGGGCAAACAATAGGCTTCGGTGTCCCAATAGGTGCTTCCGCCGTATTTTTCTCCTGTGAACCCTTTTGGACCTATGTTCAATCGGGAATCTTTGCCCAAATAGGTCTGGTTGAGCTGGAAAATATTGAACCGGATGCCTTGTTGCGCTTTCACATCGCCTTCAATGTTGATGTCGCTCATCTCCCAGATCTTTGCCCAAGCATCTTTCTGTTTTTGGAGCAAATCATCGAACCCCAAAGCAGAGGCCTTCTCCAGCACCTTATTGGCGGCTTCCTGCAATTTATCCTTCGGGTGGTTCCTGTCCACCGTGTAACCTCCAAATTTTACCAAGGTCAGGGTTTCGTCCTTGCTGAGATCAACTTTATAGGCATGCCTCACCGACGTGCCGGTTTCTTCAACTGCGGGTTCCATGTCCAATGTATCCCCATCGACATAAAGTTCGCCCTGCATAAAGGTGCAGACGGCAAAATCGGTCTTCATGGTATGTGATGCCACAAAGGCCCGGTTCCCATACGAAGCAATATCGGTGATGTTCCAAAACTTATCGGCCCAATTGCTGTCCATATTTTTGATGCCCCCATCCAAATAGGGGACCACAACGACCTCGGCATCCGAGTTCAGCAGTTGTACATTATATTGTATGGCACCGGTCTCGTCCAAATCCAAGCTCAGGAACCTGACCACTTCAACGGCCACTTCCACATCGTTGGGCAGGGTGGCCACAAAGCTGCGTTTGTACCAACCTTCCTTCATATGGAGCTCTCGACGGAAATGTTCCACTTTTTTGCAAGTGTTCAGATCCAAGGCTTCATCATTTATGATGATATCCACCCCGATCCAGTTGGGCGCATTGAGGACCTTGGCAAAGTATTCGGGATAGCCGTTCTTCCACCAACCCACGCGGGTCTTGTCTGGATAATAGACCCCGGCAATGTAGCTGCCCTGAAAGGTTTCCCCTGAATATTGCTCTTCAAAATTGGCACGCTGGCCCATGGCCCCGTTACCTATACTGAAGAGGCTTTCGGAAGATTTTACCTGTTCGCGGTCAAATCCTTCCTCGATAATGGACCAAGGGTCTGCTTGGATATAGTCTTGATTCATAAATACTAACTTGGTGAACAACTGCGCCCGCCTAACGGACAAGTTGCACAAAATTACTGATTTATGGATTCCCTGATCACCAATGTGGGCTCTAAAATTTTAGTCTGATAGGTTTCCTCCTCTTCCTCGCTTTCAATTTTGTCGATGAGCATTTTGGCGGAGACTTCGCCCATTTTTTCCCCATGTTGCGCAACCACGGTAAGGCTTGGGTTGGCATATTTGGAAAGGACCCCGTCCGTGAAACCGATAAAGGAGATGTCATCCGGGATTTTCAGTCCGCTTTTTTGCACCAAACGCATGCTGTAAACGGCAAATATTTCGTTGACGCAGAGAACAGCATCCGGTTTTTGGGTCTCTAGGAATTCCTTGATGCGGTTTTCGTCCATCTCCATGGATGGCATCTTCAGCACTAGATCATCGTTTACCCCCAAGCTGCTTTCGGAAAGGGCCTTTTGGTACCCCATGGTCCTGGCCTTGCTCACACTCAAATAATCGCCCGTGGTGATCATGGCTATTTTTCTCTTTCCCTGTTCTATGAACTTTTTGGTGGCTATGTATCCCCCCAATTCATCATCGATGACCACCTTGTCGCAATCTATTTCATTGGTGATCCTATCGAACAACACGACCGGGATTCCCTGTTCAGTGACTTCTTTCAGGTGATTGTAGTCCCCTTTTTGCTGTGTTTCTGAAGAAAGTGACATGATAAAGCCGTCAATACTTCCATTGGCCAGCATTTCCATATTGATGACCTCCTTATCAAAAGATTCTTCCGAAAGACAGACAATTACGTTATACCCCCTGGCATTTGCATATTTCTCGATCCCCCGGATCACGGTGGTAAAGAAATGGTGCACGATGTCGGGGATCACCACCCCAATGTTCTTTGTCCTCTTGTTCTTGAGGCTTATGGCAATATTATTGGGCTTGTAGTTGTAGAGTTTGGCAAAGGCCTGCACCTTTTCCTTGGTATCCCTGCTGATCTCCTCGCTATTCTTGAGTGCTTTTGATACCGTGGATATAGATACTTCAAGTTCCCTGGCAATATCCTTTAAGGTAATCTTGGTTTTCAATATAGTAAATTTTAATCTTTTTGGTTTGACGTTGGAAATTACTCAATAAAGGGACAAGCCATCGGAGAAAACAAGCTTTTTAACAAAAACCCAAGACGGCTTTACAAAAACCCCAAAAAGAATGTTAATCGAACCAAAGCCAAAAAACACTATATTAGCATTGCAATTACGAAATTCTTTAAATAGACTTGGTTATTTTGTGATATGAACAAATCGACTCTTTAAGTTTTGCCAACCTCGCACCCACCCAAAGTTATCAACACGAAACCGTTTTCGTGGCAGATTACGAAATAGTTAAATTTCGATTAACATTTTTTTTATATATGTTTAACACTTGAATTAAAATTAACTAAACTTAAAATTAATCATTTATGAAGATTACGCTACTAAAAAGCTTTTTGTTGCTTGGGGCATTTTTATGCTTTGGCATGGTAAAAGCTCAGACAGTATCAGGTACCGTTTCGGATGCAAACGGACCTTTGCCAGGGGCTAGCGTATTGGTCAAAGGCACGACCAATGGTACCCAGACCGATTTCGATGGTAATTATACCCTCAACAACATCGATGGTGCGGCTACCTTGGTATTCAGCTACATTGGCTACAAGACGGTGGAAAGAGCGGTCAATGGCCAATCTACCATCAACGTGACCTTGGAAGAAGATGCACAGGCTTTGGACGAGGTGGTGATCATTGGTTATGGCCAAACAACCATTGAGGATGCAACGGGAGCTGTAGCCGTGGTTACTGCAGAGGATTTCAACCAAGGGGTGATTTCATCTCCTGAGCAATTGATCCAAGGTAAGACTGCGGGTGTGCAAATCACCCAAAGCAGTGGTGAGCCAGGAGCCGGTATCAATGTGAGGATCAGGGGTACAAGCTCTGTTCGTTCCAACAACAACCCGCTATTTGTTGTTGATGGGATGCCACTTTCCGGAGAGGACATATCAGCAGGTGGTGCAGACGTTGGTACAGGTACCAGTTCAGCAAAAAACCCTTTGAACTTCCTAAACCCCAACGATATTGAGAGCATCAGTATCTTGAAGGACGCATCTGCCACCGCAATTTATGGTTCACGTGGGGCCAATGGTGTGGTCATTATCACGACCAAAAGTGGAAAGACAGGGAAAGGATTGTTCGAGTTCACTTCAAATCTCAGCTACTCCACTCCTGCCAAAAAATTCGATTTGTTGAACAGGGAGCAGTTCTTGACCGCACTACCCGACTATGGTGGTGACCCAAATGCCTTGGATTTTGGTTCTGACACCGATTGGCAAGAAATCATTTTGAGAAGCACTGCCTCCCAAAACCAAAACCTTTCCTATTCCAAAAATTATGGAAGCGGTAATGTACGCGCCTCATTTGGTTACGGAAAGCAATTCGGGATTGTGGAAGGATATGCACAGGAGCGTATTACAGGAAGGATAAACGCTTCTCAACGTTTCTTTGATGATAAACTGAAAATCGATGCCAACCTTACCCTTTCAAGAATAAATGATGATGGGGGGGCCATCAGTAACAATTCGGGCTCAACAGGGGATTTGATAGGTGCCGCTTATTTTGCGAACCCAACTTGGCCAGCCAGTACTACCTTTACAACTGGTGGAAGTGAGATAAACCCGCTTCAATTGTTGAACTATTATGATGACGTGACCAATACGAATAGATTTCTTGGAAACGTATCCGCAGAATATAGTATCACAGATGAACTTAAAGCTAAAGTTGCCGTTGGATATGACGATTCTGATTCAGAAAAATATCAAGTTCAATCTGCACTTTCCACTGGTATTGGCAACGCTCCAGGCCAAGGTCAAGGTGCATTTAGCGTAGTGGAGACCACAGGAAAGCTTCTTGATGTCACCCTTACCTATGACAAAGAGTTTGAAAACTCCCACTTGACAGCATTGGTGGGCTATTCCTTCCAAAGCTATCAAAGGTATGGTAAGAATATCAGGGCCCTCGGATTTGGCTCAACCGATCTGAACCAAATGATCTCTGATTTGGAGAGAGCTACTTCTGCAATTGAGAGGCAGTTACCAGGTTCTTACCAGCAGTTCGGATACAATAACAATGGAACTTTCGTCAACCGCTTGTTCCCTGAAGTATCCCAAAACGAATCTGTGACTTCACCAACAGGAGTTCCCATCAGCGCAGTTGCCGGAGATTATTTTGACTATACCGATGAACTACAATCGTTCTTTGGAAGGGCTGAATATTCCATTGCCAACAAATATATCGTAACAGGTACTTTAAGGGTGGACGGATCCTCTCGTTTCGGACCGAACAACCAGTACGGTTATTTCCCTTCCGGTGCTTTTGCCTGGAAATTGAACGAAGAGGATTTTATAGGGGACACCTTTTCCACCTTGAAACTGCGCTTAGGTTATGGTATAGTGGGTAACCAAGAAGGTTTGGGATATGGTAACTTTACCGTAAGACAACGTTTTGCCGGAATCGGTATCGACCAAAACCAAAACATCAACCCTCCCGGTCTTGCGATACAATCATTCACCAATGACGACCTGAAATGGGAAGAAACCGCCCAAGCCAACATTGGTATCGATTTTGGTTTTGCCAACAATAGGTTCAACGGTAGTGTGGATTTTTACCACAAAACCACAAACGACCTTTTGTTACAGCAAGAAGCAGCACAGCCATCCCCACAACCATTCTACTTTGGAAATTTGGATGCCAAAGTAATCAATAAAGGGGTGGAATTGGCCATGAACTATGACATCATCCAAGCAGCAGACGCCAGTTGGAACCTTGGATTCAATGTGGCCTACAATGACAACATGGTAGAGGATTTTGATGGCCTCATCCAGACGGGTGAAATAAACGGCAACGGTCTAACCGGCGCCTATGCCCAGCTTTTGGCCGGCGGACAGCCTCTCTTCTCCTATTACCTAAGGGAATTTGGAGGATTTGATGAAAATGGTATTTCTGTTTATCCGAATGGGGATGTTCAGGAATTTGTTGGAAAAAGTGCATTGCCAAAGGTAACCATGGGTATCAATACCAGTGTTTCATACAAAAACTGGGATTTCAATGCCTTCTTGACCGGCCAGTATGGTTTTTACATCTATAACAATACCCAAAATGCCTACTTTACTGCAGGTATCATCGGTGTAGGGAAAAACATTACTGAAGACGTACTCACCAATGGGGAATCCAATGCCAATGCGGCAGATGTTTCAACCAGATTCTTGGAAAAAGGTGATTTCATGAGACTTCAAAATGCCTCTTTGAGCTACAACGTTCCTTTGAGCGGTGACGGAGGCCTAAAGAGCCTACGCTTATCCGTAATAGGCCAAAATCTTTTCGTCATCACTGATTATTCTGGACTGGATCCAGAGGTAAACGTGCCAAAATCATTGAACAATATCCCATCATTGGGAATCGACTATACGGCATTCCCAAGAGCAAGAACCGTCACATTAGGTATTAGCGCAACTTTTTAAAAAAATTCTATGAAAGCTATTAAACTAAACAAAGTTTATATCTGGGCAATCGCACTGATAATGGCCGGTTGTACAGATTTGGAAATTGAACAGACAGACTCCGTATTCGCTGATTTAAGTGGTGAATTCAGTGGAGTTGAGGCTGGACCGAGCTTATCGGCCCTCTACAATTCTGTTAGGGGCCAGATTGAGAACCAAGAGAACCTTTACGCCCTTACCGAGGTAAGTACCGACGAATTCGTGGTACCCACCCGTGGTACTGACTGGGGAGACAATGGTGTCTGGAGGACTTTGCACTCCCATACTTGGAGTGCCACCCACCAAAGGGTGAAGAACACTTGGAACGATATGAATTCCAATGTGTACAATGCAACCACGATTATCGACTCAAGAAGTAATCCAACCCCTCAGCAAGCTGCCGAAGCCAAATTTTTGCGCGCTTACAGCATGTTTTGGTTGATCGACCTGTTCGGACAAGTTCCATTCAGGACCCCGGATGAAGGCCCAGATGTGAACCCGAACGTAATGACAAGGTCAGAGGCTTTTGACTTTGCAGTGACCGATCTTACTGAGGCAATCCCAAATCTTCCTTCCACAGGACCTAGTGCAGATTTGGTAGGAGCATCAAAAGCGGCTGGTATGTTACTTTTGGCCAAGTTCTATTTGAACAAGCACATCTTTACTGGTACTGGAACTGCAGCAGCAGCTGACATGAACCAAGTGATCAGTTTAGTGGACGACATCAAAGCCGAAGGTTTTGATCTACAAGCTGGATTCTTTGAATTGTTTACCGACGATGTGGACAGTGAGACCATTTTCTTCACCACGTCCAGCGTGGGCAACAACATCTGGAACGGATTGCACTATAAGCAAATTGTTCCCGATCAAGCAGGTGGATGGAACGGGTTTACCACTATTGCAGAGTTCTATGACCTATTTGAAGGAGATCCAAACATCAACACACCAGGTTCTGGACAAGAAGAGAGAAGGGGATTTGTTCCAACAGACGGTACAAACTTCGGTATTGGAAACGGATTCTTGATCGGACAACAATATGATGCCAATGGTGATCCCTATACTGACAGGACAGGAGCTCCTTTGGTCTTTACCAAAGAATTGCCAGGATTGTTGGGCAATAACGAAAGGACAGGTATAAGGGTAATCAAGTACAACCCTGCAAATGGTGCGTTTGCAAACCACAAGATTGTTTTGAGATATGCTGACGCACACTTGATGAAAGCCGAAGCACTTATGAGAAGCGGTGGAGATGCCACTGCCTTGATCAATGAGCTAAGGACCCTAAGAGGGGCCACTCCTATCGGTAGTGTAACAGAACAAGATATCTTGGATGAAAGAGGAAGGGAACTTTACGGTGAGCAATGGAGAAGGAACGACCTTATTCGTTTTGGTCAGTTCACAGCTCCTTGGTCCTACAAGGAAGTTTCTGGTGATGACACCAAGAACCTTTTCCCGATTCCTGCCACTGCAATCATTTCAAACCCAAATTTGGTTCAGAATCCAGGATACTAATTCTATCAAGTTTAAGCTGTTTTATACATACAAAAAGGCCACCGATTATCGGTGGCCTTTTTTATTTGCCCAGAAAAGGACAAAAGAACTCCGACCCCTTTTATTTAGCCAATAATTAATTTGTCATTAGCCCAATATTAATCTTTGGTGCTTTCCGGTTTCGTATGGAAATAACTATATTAATCCAAGTTTTGATGAATGAAATGAAAGGACTGTACCGGCTTATTCCATTGTTGTTTTTAATTGTTTCTGGTTGCTCCAAAAAAGGGCCGGAAACACTCTTCAAACATAAGGACCCCACAGAAACAGGGATAGCTTTCAAAAATCAACTTGTACAGACCCCAGACCTCAATATCCTCAATTACCTCTACTTCTACAATGGAGGTGGTGTCGCAGCAGGTGATTTTAATGGCGATGGATTGGCCGATCTTTATTTCACATCAAATCAAGGAGCGGACAAACTGTACTTGAACAAAGGTGATTTTAAATTTGAGGACATCACAACAAAAGCCAACATTAAAAATGATACCGGATGGACCACGGGTGTTACCCATGCAGATGTGAACAATGACGGCCTTTTGGATATCTACGTATGCAAAGTGGGCGACCATGGGCAGATCAGGGGACAGAACCTACTCTATATAAACCAAGGTATTGACAGCAAAGGCATTCCATCGTTCATAGAGGAAGGCAGCAAATATGGTCTGGACTTTATCGGATATTCCACCCAAGCTGCATTTTTTGATTATGACCTCGATGGTGATTTGGACATGTATCTTTTGAACCATTCCGTAAACCCAAACCGATCGTATGGAAAGGGCATAAAAAGGGAAATAGCGGATTCGATGTCCGGTGACATTCTTTTTAGGAACGACGACGGAATGTTCACCAACGTTTCCAAAGAGGCAGGACTGTTTCAAGGAAGTATAGGCTATGGCCTGGGGCTTGCTATAAGCGACATCAACAATGATGGTTATCCCGACATTTATGTAGGCAATGACTTCTTTGAGAATGATTACCTCTATGTCAACCAAAAAGATGGGACTTTTAGGGAAACCATTTCCAAAGATGATAGGAAGATGGGGCATACTACCCATTTTTCCATGGGCAACGACATTGCCGACATCAACAACGATGGGCTTTCCGACATTCTATCCTTGGATATGCTCCCCGAGGACCTGGAAACCTATAAGACCTCGGGCTTGGAACATCCCTACCCTGTTTACCAGCAATATCTTAAGAATGGATTTGCTCCACAATACATGCAGAATGCGCTCCATTTGAACCTTGATGGTGAAAACTTCGGCGAAATTGCCAACTTAAGTGGCATTGATGCAACGGAATGGTCTTGGGGAGGATTGTTTGCGGACTTCGACAATGATGGATATAAAGACCTTTTTATTTCAAATGGAATCCAAGGCGTCACCAATGACATGGACTATATCAACTACATCTCCAACGAACAGATCCAAAAAACCATAGAAAAGGGCCTATCAGACAAAGACATGGAACTGATAGAACGCCTGCCGAGCAAGAAGGTCCAGAACTATTTTTTTAGAAATGATGGAGGAACAACATTCACAAACATGACAACATCATGGACTCCAAAAATGGAATCGTTCAGCAATGGCTGCGCATATTCGGATTTGGACAATGATGGTGACCTCGACTTGGTGGTGAACAACGTAAACCAAGAAGCCTTCATCATGGAAAATACCCTAAATCAAGGTAATTCCATCCAAATCAGCTTTGAAGGAAGTTCCAAGAACACGTTTGGGATAGGGACAAAAGTGTTGGTTTTTACAAAAAACAACAAATTGGTCCAAGAAAACTTTGCCACAAGGGGATTCCTTTCTGCAAAAGACAACACTTTGGTGTTTGGGACTGGAAATGATACCATTGTGGACTCCATTCAGATCATATGGCCTGGAGGAAAGTACCAGACCCTTGAAAAAATAAAAACTAACAAGAACATCCAGGTTTCCTACCAAAATGCCGCGGGCAATTACTACACCCAAAATTCAGGAAAGCCCTATTCCAGTTATTCCATTATCACAAGGGATTTGGATTTTGAGCATAAAGAATATCCCTCCCTTGATTTTGACAGAAACCCATTGGTCCCTTTTTCCTATTCCAATGAAGGCCCTTCGGTTTCGGTTGTGGATATAAACGACGACGGATTGGAAGATTTCTTCATCGGGGGTGCAAAAAAACAAGCATCCGTACTATTTATCCAGAACACTGAAGGTGCTTTTTCGAAACACCAACCGGAATTGTTCGAAGAGGACGAGATCAACGAGGATGTGGACCAAGTCTTTTTTGATGCCGACAGCGATGGGGACCTTGACCTGCTCGTAGTCAGTGGCGGCAACGAATTTACGCAAGGTGCCCCTTTGCGCCCAAGATTTTATAACAATCAGGGCAACCAATTTGTCAAGGAAGAAAAGAGTTTATCAAAAATAGAGGTCAATGCCTCCAAAGTGAGCGCTGTTGACTTTGACAATGATGGGGACATGGATATCAGCATTTCCTCGAACACCCCATCGACACAATTTGGGAAACGCACAAAGCAATATCTCTTTGCAAACGATGGTATTGGAAACTTTACCGAGGTCACCACGACCTTTGCCCCCGATTTTGAAAACATAGGCAATGTCAAGGACCTCACGTGGTCAGATCTGGACCAGAATGGATTTCCCGACCTTATCGTGGCCGGGCATTGGATTCCCATTACCATTTTTATGAACAATGGCAAACAGTTGATAAAGCAAACAGGGAACGGGCTTGACCAAACCAACGGCTGGTGGAACTGTATTGAGGTCGCAGATTTGGACAATGATGGCGACATGGACATCCTGGCCGGCAATTGGGGACTGAACACCAAATTCCAGGCATCAGTCGAAAAACCGATGACTCTGTATATCAGTGATTTTGATGGGAATGGATCCATAGAAACCGTCCTCACCCACTATCATGGCGACAAAGAAACTGCCTTTGCTTCCAAGGATGAAATTGTAAAGCAAATGCCCTTTCTAAACAAAAAATTCCTATTCTACAAGGATTTTGCAAAAGCTTCCTTGGAAGATCTTTTTGGAAGGGAAAGATTGGACAGGGCGGAACAACGGAAGGTCCATCTCCTGGAAACATCCTATTTTGAGAACGATGGAAAAGGAAATTTCTCCAAAAAGGAACTCCCACACATAGTTCAGTCATCAACGGTAAATGACATTTATTTGAAAAGAAACAGCAAAGAAAGAATTAATGAAATATTAATGGTCGGCAATAATTTTGAGATAAATACCCAACTTGGTAGATTAGATGCCTCTCATGGTTTTTTACTGGAAAATGATGAACAAGGTGCCATAAGTTGGAAACAGAGCCTTGGTATTTCAGGTGCTGCCAGGACCATTGGGAGAATCAATGTAGGGGGAAATGAGGAACTTATGATTACTTTGAACAATGATGCCCCTATTTTTTTATCAAAAAAACGAAACAACGAATGAAACTAAAATACATCACTGTATCCTGCCTTTTGCTACTTGCAACAGCATGCAAGAACAAAGAGGCCGACAAAATGGAGGTAGAGGAAAAAGGAGAAACCCTTTTCACATTGCTGCCTTCCGAAGAAACAGGCATAACCTTTGTCAATACAGTTGAAAACCAGAAGAACTTCAACATTTTCAAATACAGGAATTTCTACAACGGAGGCGGTGTGGCCATTGGTGATATCAACAATGATGGCCTTCAAGATATCTACCTGACGGGGAACATGGTTCCGAACAAGCTCTACCTGAACAAGGGAAATTTCCAATTTGAAGATATTTCCGAAAGCGCGGGCGTAGGCGGTAACAAACCTTGGTCCACAGGTGTGGTGATGGTAGATGTGAACCAAGATGGTCTGCTGGACATCTACGTCTGTAATGCTGGAAACATGGAAGGCAATAACCACGACAATGACCTATACATCAACAATGGGGATTTGACCTTCACTGAAAAAGCAAACGAATACAACCTTGCCAAAACAGGGTTCACCACCCACGCCTCTTTTTTCGATTATGACAAGGATGGAGATTTGGACGTTTACATCCTAAACAACAGTAACATACCGGTAAGTAGCCTAGGCTATGCCGAGCAACGTCAGGTCCGCGCCCAGGATTGGGAGGGGGTCCCGGACATTTTCAAAGGCGTGGGCGACATGCTCTTGCGCAATGATAATGGAAAATTTGTGGATGTCAGCGAAAAGGCCGGGATTTATGGTAGCCTCATCGGGTTTGGACTTGGGGTCTTGGTCACCGATTTCAATGGAGACCTGTACCCGGACATCTACGTTTCCAATGATTTTTACGAAAGGGATTACCTCTACATCAACCAAAAAAACGGCACTTTCAAGGAAGAAATCAAGGAGTGGACCTCACACCTAAGCCTTTCAGCGATGGGTATCGACATTGCCGATATCAACAACGACGGGCACAACGATATCTTCATCACCGATATGTTGCCCGAGGAAGAACAACGGGTGAAATCCGTCATGGAATTTGAAGGGTACAATGTCTTTGACCTTAAACAGAGTAAGGATTTTTACCAACAGTATATCCAGAACACCTTGCAATTGAACAATGGCAATGGCACTTTTTCCGAAGTCGCCTACTACAGTGGTATTGATGCCACGGACTGGAGTTGGGCAGGCCTCATGTTCGATATGGACAATGACGGCCTTAAAGATATTTTTGTGACCAATGGCATCAACCATGACCTTACCGATCTGGATTTTGTTGATTTTTTTGCCAACGAAATCGTGCAGAAAATGGCCCTCACGGGAAAAAAGGAATCCATCGATTCCATCATCAGCAAAATGCCCATCAAGCCACAGCCCAATTATGCATACAGGAACAACGGCGACATCACCTTCAAAAATACCAATAAGGAATGGGGATTTGACCTTCCCTCCCGCTCCAACGGTGCCGCTTATGGCGATTTGGACAACGATGGCGACCTGGATTTGGTCATCAACAATGTGAATACGGAGGCCTACATATACCGAAACAATTCAGATGCGCAGTTGGACAACAACTATATCCAATTGAGGTTCAAAGGATCTGAAAAAAACCCTTTTGCTGTCGGGACCTTGGCCAAATTCTATTTTGATGGGCACATCATCAACCAAGAACTGATTCCTTCACGTGGGTTCCAATCCTCAATGGAATACGGTATGACCATTGGTTTGGGTAAATCCGAAGCCTTGGACTCCATCCGCATCGTTTGGCCTGATGATCGCACCCAAAAACTGGAAAGTGTAAAGGCCAACCAAGTGTTGACCTTCAATCATGCCGATGCTACGGAGACCTACAAAGTGCCTAAAAAAGAATTGAAAAAATCCTTTTTGAGCGAGTTGGACAACAAAATGATGGCCAACCACAAAGAAGATGCCTACAATGATTTTGACTACGAGGGTCTGATCTACCAGAAACTTTCGCAAGAAGGCCCTTCGCTTGCCGTAGGCGATATCAATGGTGATGGTCATGAAGATTTCTTTATCGGTGGGGCGCAAGGTCAGCCAGGGATCCTATACCTGCACTTGGGCAATGGAAAAGTCTCCCAGAAAAAATCATCAGTATTTGAAAACGACAGGGAATTTGAAGATGTGGCAGCGGCCTTTTTCGATGCCGATGGCGACGGTGACCTAGATCTTGTAGTGGGCTCCGGTGGCAACAATGTGGGCATGCAGCGCAGTTATAGGGCAAGACTTTACCTCAATGATGGGAAAGGAAACTTCTCAAAATCCCCAAGCGAACTGCCTTCCACTTTCAAGAATATCTCTACCATTTCCCCCTATGACTTTGACAACGATGGGGATATGGACCTCTTCATTGGTTCGCGGAGCGTAGTGGGCGTATATGGCATCTCGCCAGACCACCTGTTGCTTGAAAATATGGGAGATGGAACGTTCACCAATGTTACGGAACGATTGGGCTATGACCTCAAGGATGCAGGGATGGTCACCGATTCCAAGTGGGCGGACGTTGATGGGGATTCCAAAAAAGACCTCATTGTCACTGCCGAATGGGACACGCCCAAAGTTTATAAGAACACGGGCAGAAGACTGGTGAGAATGCCCAGTTCCTTGGACAGTCTTTACGGATGGTGGAACACTGTGGAAGTCGCCGATCTGGACAATGACGGAGATATGGACCTCATCTTGGGCAACCAAGGGCTCAATCTCCACTACAAGCCCACCCACGAGACCCCCATGAAAATGTGGATCAATGATTACGACAACAATGGCACCATAGAACAGGTCACCACCCTACAAAAGGATGGCAAAGACTATCCCATCCACCAAAAGAGGGAGCTTACAGAACAACTGCCCGCACTCAAGAAACAGAACCTTAAGGCATCTGATTACGCAGGACGGACCATACACGAGCTTTTTCCAAAGGAAGTTTTGGACAAATCCATTGTGAAAAAGGTGGAGACCTCTGCATCGGTCATCGCCATCAATGAAGGAGATGGGAAGTTCACCATCAAAAACCTTCCGCCGAGGGTACAGCTCTCCTGTATTTGCGACATCACCTGCATGGACGTGAACAAGGATGGCAATCTGGACTTGATCATGGCCGGAAACAACTTCGAGTTCAAGCCACAGTTTTCCAGATTGGATGCCGGTTACGGAAACCTCTTGTTGGGCGATGGCAAATCAGGCTTTGAATGGCAGGATTTCGACACCAGTGGCTTCAAGATTCGGGACGAAGTCAAGTACATCAAACAGTTCAAGGATAAAAATGGAAAGGTTTTCGTCATAACCGCCATCAACAACAACACACCCAAGATTTTTGCCCTCAATGAATAGATTTTGCATCGTACTTGTAATTGTTGTCCTTTTTGTGTCCTGCAAAAAGGAAGGGAGCCTTTTCAAAACTCCCACCCCGGGGGAAACTGGGGTCAATTTTACCAATACGCTCACCCCAACGGATGAACTCAGCATC
Organism: Flagellimonas hadalis; assembly: GCF_007785775.2. GTDB lineage: Bacteria > Bacteroidota > Bacteroidia > Flavobacteriales > Flavobacteriaceae > Flagellimonas > Flagellimonas hadalis. The sequence continues at coordinate 33,851 of NZ_VNIK02000004.1, read as the reverse complement.
TTGGACTACCTCTATTTCTACAATGGGGGCGGTGTTTCCATAGGTGACATCAACAACGATGGCCTTCCCGATATTTTCTTTACCGGGAACCAGGTCAAGAACAAACTGTACCTGAACAAGGGCAATTTAGAGTTCGAAGATATTTCGGGCACAGCCGGGATTGAAGGAAACAGCACGTGGAACACAGGCGTCACCATGGCCGATGTGAACGGGGACGGGCTTTTGGACATTTATGTATGCGCTGTGGTGGGCATCAATGGGTTCAATGGATTCAACGAGCTATACATCAACAATGGGGACAATACCTTTACAGAAAGCGCTGCACAATATGGTCTGGATTTTGACTCCTACAGCTCCAATGCCGCTTTTTTTGATTATGACCTCGATGGGGACCTTGACCTTTACCTCCTGAACCATGCCGTACATACCCAAAATTCCTTTGGAAAGTTCGACCTGCGTTTTGAAAGACGGTACGAGACCGGCGACAAATTATTGCGCAACGACAATGGAAAATTCAAGGATGTAAGTGAGGAAGCTGGTATCTATGGAGGGGTGAACGGGTACGGTCTTGGCTTGGCCATAGCCGATTTCAACCAGGACGGTTTTCCCGACATCTACGTGGGCAACGATTTCCATGAGGACGATTATTATTATTTGAACAATGGCGATGGCACTTTTACGGAAAGCCTCCGGAAATATTTCGGGCATACCAGCAGGTTCTCCATGGGGAACGATGTGGCCGACATCAACAACGACGGCAGACCCGATTTCCTGTCCCTGGACATGCTGCCAGAAGATGAAGTTGCCCTAAAATCTTCGGAAGGGGACGATAACATCCAGACCCAAAAAATGAGGGTGGACCGTTTTGGCTATCACTATCAGTTTACCCGGAACATGCTCTATGTGAACCAACCGGACGGCAATTTTACAGAAACGGCCCTTATGAGCGGCATTGCCGCCACCGATTGGAGCTGGAGCGCCCTTTTTGGGGATTATGACCAAGACGGCCGCCAAGATGTGTTCATCTCCAATGGTATTCCCAAAAGGCCGAACGACCTTGATTTTATAAAGTTCGCCTCCAACAATGAGATTCAGAAGAAATTGGACAATACCAAACTGGTGGATGAAAAGGCATTGGACCTTATGCCCTCGGGAAATGTGCACAACTACACCTTTAAAGGAGGCAAGAATCTCATGTTCCAGGACACTTCCGGGGATTGGATCACCAAGGACACCTTGATTTCTGGCGCAACGGCCATGGGCGATCTGGATGGGGATGGGGATATGGACCTTGTGACCAATAACATAGACCAGCCCGCCTCCCTGTACATTAATAAAGTGGGCAAGAAGTCCAATTATTTGAAAATCAAGTTCAACTACGCCCCAAAAAACAGGTTTGGCATTGGCACCAAGGTATATTCCTATCACAATGGGAACCTTCAGTTCAAGGAGCTTTTTCCCACCCGTGGTTTTCAGGCTTCGTCGGAACCCATGGTCCATTTTGGGTACGGAAATGCCCAGAAAGTAGATTCACTTAAGGTCATTTGGCCAGATAGGACCTATCAAATCCTGAAAGATGTTTCGGTGAACCAGACCTTGACCCTGAAACCGGAAAATACCAAGCCGTTCGATTACAAGACATTACACAAGCCCACAAAATCCATATTCACACCTGTAGAGGGCAATCTGGGCTTGGACTATACCCATGTTGAGGACAATTATACCGACTTCAACCGTGAAAAACTCATCCCCTATCAAGTTTCGGACCGGGGGCCCGCCTTGGCACAGGGTGATCTGAACAATGATGGCAAAACCGATGTCTTCTTTGGTGGATCCAAATTTTTCCCTGCCCAAATCTATGTGCAACAGGACAGCATATTCGTGGCCCAACGTTTCGATGGCATCCAAAAAGATTCCATCAGGGAAAATGTTTCTGCCACTATTGCAGATTTCAACAACGATGGCAAGAACGACCTTTTTATCACTTCCGGGGGCGGTGATTTTTTTGGGGAGTCCGATGCCCTTTTGGACGCCTGTTACCTTCAGACGGATTCATCATTTTCCAGCGTCCAACTACCTGAAATCTTTCAAAATTCTTCGGTTGTAAGACCTTTCGATTATGACGGGGACGGGGATATGGATGTCTTTGTGGGCGGACATACATTGACGGCTCAATTTGGGGCACCCGCTACATCCTATCTGCTGGAAAACAACCAAGGCCAGTTTCAATTGGTCGATAGTTTTGCCAAACATTCCAAAGGAATGGTCACCGATGCCATTTGGAGCGATTTTGATGGCGATGGCTCAACGGACCTCATAGTGGTCGGGGAATGGATGTCGCCCAAGTTCTTGAAAAATGAAAATGGCACCTTCACGGAAACAGCTGCGTTGGACCTCAAGGGCCTATGGCAGGGCATTGCTGCTTTTGATATGGATCGGGATGGGGATTTGGACTATCTGTTGGGAAATTGGGGCACCAATTCCAAATTCAAGGCTTCCAAGGAGTTTCCCATGAAGCTCTATTTTGATGATTTTGATGATAATGGTCAGACCGAGACCGTGACCGCCATGGAAAAAAATGGCAAATATTATCCCTTGGAGTCCATGGACGGCCTCACGGCACAATTGGTCTATCTCCGGAAAAAATACACCAGCTATAAATCCTTTGCCGGAAAGACCATGGAAGAAATCTTCGGAAAGGATGTCCTGAAAAAATCCACGGTTTTGGAAGTGAACACCCTAAAATCGGGTTACTTGAGGAACGATGGCGGCAGTTTTGTTTTTGTCCCGTTCCAAAACGAGCTCCAAGTTTCGCCCATTACAGCATTTTTGGTGGATGATTTTGATGGCGACGGGTCCCAAGAAGTACTTTGCGGAGGCAATTTCTTTGGGGTGAAACCGTACCATGGCCGTTTGGACTCCTTTTCCGGGGCCTTGATCAAAAATGGGGAAACGGTTATCTTGGGGGCCGAACTGGGTCTCGATTTCACCAAAAAATCGTTGAGACACTTACAAACCTTGGAACTGAACAATCAAAAATATCTGTTGGCAGTGTTCAACGATGATAAAGCACAAGTCTATACATTCAAAAAATAACCAAAAGGTCATGAAATTAAGATTGAGTTTAATTGCGTTAGTGTTTTTGGCGCTATCAGCCTGCCAAAAAAAGGAAGAACCCATTGTGGTCACTTCGGAGGATTTCCACAAATCTGTGGACAAGGTGGTCGAGGTCATGATACACGATATCTTTTCCCCGCCGGTGGCCAGTAGGATCTTTGCCTATCCCAACATCGCAGCTTATGAGATCATTGCGAAGAAGGACGACAAATACAAATCGCTTTCGGGTCAATTGACCGAATTGGGCGACATTCCGGCCCCCAAGGATACGGAAAACATCAATTTTGAGATGGCCGCGTTGGTTGCCCATATCGATTTGAGCCGAAGACTTATTTTTTCCGAAGAAAGAGTCTCCAATTTCAGGGACAGTCTTTATACCCTTTGGTCAGCAAAGAACGAGACCATGTTCAACGCTTCCAAGGACTACGGAATGGAAGTGGCGGATTATATCGCTTCATGGATGGGCAAGGACAACTACAAGGAAACACGTACCATGCCCAAGTTCTCGGTCAATTCCGACGATCCTTCGCGGTGGCAACCCACCCCTCCTGCCTACATGAACGGTCTTGAACCGCACTGGGCGAAGATCAGGCCTTTTGCCATCGACTCAGCAGCACAGTTCAAACCCATTCCACCTCCAGCTTTTTCCATGGAAAAAGACTCTGATTTCTACAAAGAATTGATGGAGGTCTATGAAGTCCGAAATGAGATGACCGCCAAAGGCGATGCTTCGGAAGAGGTGGCCATTGCCAAATTTTGGGACTGTAACCCCTATGTTTCGGTGACCCGAGGGCATTTGATGTTCGCCACCAAAAAAATCACTCCAGGAGCGCACTGGATCGGCATTACCAAAATTGCCTGCAGGAAGGCCGATACGGATTTTGCAAGGACCGTTTTTGCCTATACCAAAACTTCCATTGCCGTTGCGGATGGGTTTATCAGCTGCTGGGACGAAAAGTATCGAAGCAACCTCATACGTCCCGAGACCGTGATCAACGAGTATATTGACGATAGCTGGACGCCCGTTCTTCAAACACCCCCATTCCCTGAATATACGAGTGGGCACAGTGTGGTCTCAGGTGCCGCATCCACCGTTCTTACGAGTATTTTTGGGGACGGCTTCTCCTTTGACGACGATACGGAGACCCCGTATGGGCTTCCTGTCCGTTCGTTCACCTCGTTCAACCAAGCAGCGGATGAGGCCGCTATTAGCCGGATGTACGGCGGCATACACTACCGCGCTGCCATTGAAGTGGGTATCAAACAGGGACGTGACCTAGGAAAATTTATTGTGGACAAACTCGACATGACCAAGGGTTAATTTCCTATTTTTACGGATGAATTATGAAGAAGGTTTTTATATCCATTCCAATACTCCTATTGGTTGTGCTCTTGTGGTATCTGTTCATCAAACCCCAAGATTATCAGGTCAATTTTAAGGCAAAGGCCATCCCGGGCACTATCTATGAAACTGTAAAGGCTTGGAATATGGGTTTGGACAGTGTGGTCCCCCTCCGATTTGAAAGCCCTACCCATTTTGAACAGACCATCGTCATGAACGATTCCGTTCACATCTATGAGTGGAACATCACCCCTATCCACGATTCCTTGAGCCAGGTAAAGGTCAACATCAAAGACCCTGAAAACACCTTAAAAAACAAGGTTTCCGTTCCTTTTTCGGATACGGATTTTGAAAAAGGGTCTCGAAAGACACTTTTGGATTTCAATGGGTTTTTGAATGACCATTTGAAAGATTTTAAGGTATCGATTGTGGGCGAAGCAGAGCTTTTTTCCTCTTTTTGTGCCTGTGTGGCCCTCAACACCACCCCAGAAAATAAGGCAAGGGGCATGATGGCCAATTATTCCCTGCTCAATTCCTTTTTGGTGGACAACGGGGTTACGCTGAACGGTCTCCCCTTTGTGGAAGTGGAAAATTGGGACATCAAGGCCAATATGCTGACCTATAATTTCTGCTATCCCATTGTGCGGTCCGAAAAACTGCCCAACCATCCCGACATTTCATACAAGCGCATTTTTAGCAAGAGATCTTTGAAAGCCATTTACAACGGTAACTACATCACTTCGGACAGGGCCTGGTATGCATTGCTGGATTATGCCAAAAGAAACAATATCCCCGTTGAGAACAAACCCATTGAAGTGTTTTACAACAACCCAAACATGGGTGGTAACGAGCTGAATTGGAAAACCGAGGTCTATCTGCCCCTAAAAGAATCCAAGTGAAGAAAATTGCATTCCTTTTCGTTTTGATCATTGTACAGGCCTGTGCACAGAAAGCTCCCTACGGAAAGTTGGAGCCGTTGGGCAAGTTTCCTTCCAAGCTCAAGGAAGTATCGGGCATCGAGGTTTCATCTTCAGGTACAGTTTGGGTCATACAGGACAGCGGGAATGAAGACGAAATTTATCAGCTCGATAGGAAGGCAAAACTGTTCCAATCCCTCAAAATCGATCACGCCAAAAACCAAGATTGGGAAGATTTGGCATTGGACAACAATGGCAATTTATACATCGGCGATTTCGGGAACAATGCCAATGAACGCAAAAATCTGACCATATACAAGGTGCCCCAATCCGAATTGGGCAAGAAAAAACCGAACGCTAAAAAGATTGCGTTCTACTATCCCGATCAGAAAAACTTTCCTCCCGAAAAGGACAGTCTCTATTTTGATACGGAAGGTTTTTTTCACTTGGACGGCCATCTGTACATCTTTACCAAAAACAGGACACGCCCCTATTCCGGAAAAACATTGATATATCGGGTTCCGGACACAGAGGGTGAACATACCGCGGAACCTTTAGGTTCCCTGTTCCTATGTGGAGACCAAGACCGATGTTCGGTGACCGGAGCGGACATTTCCCTCGATGGGAAGACGATTGCACTACTCAGCTATGGCCTTGTGTTCCTATTGACGGATTTTGAGCTTTCCGATTTTTCCAAGGCATCCATTCAAACCATCGACTTGAACTGCCAAACCCAGATTGAGTCCATCTGTTTTTTGGACAACAAGACCCTCTTGATTGCTGACGAACGAAACAAAAATGGTGGTGGGAATCTTTATCGATTCCATCTGGATTAAAACCCGAATCCAAGCCCGAAAGCAAACCTGAGCCCATCCGCACTTTGGAACAATCCTGCATTTGCAGTCAAAATATCCGCGCCGTTCAGGAAAAAGCCACCTCCGTAGGAATTGTGCCATTTTTGGGACGTATCGCCTGGAAACCAAATCCGACCATAATCGAAACCCCCGTATATTCCAGGGGTGATAGGTAGGATTCCTGTGGGTCTGGACCTAAAACTATACCGCAGGTCCGAGCTTTGGTAAAATGCGGTTTTGCCCGTAAAGCGTTGGAACCTGTAGCCCCGTAATCCATCGTTGCCCCCAATGCTTGCCCCTTGGTAAAATTCAAAATCATCGCCAATGTTGAAATGTCCTTTCAATTTGGTGGCTAGGACGAGTCTTCCGCTCGGGATTAACCTATGATCTATGGACAGGCTGGGCACAATGAAACCAAAGGACCTGCCTTGCTCTTCCACATTGGTCTTGTAGCCCCCGAGCAGCGTGAATGCCATTCCAAGGGTCGGGAAGGCTTCATTGTCCGTGTTGGAGTAGCTGTATTCGCCTTCCACTCCCAAAAAGCTCTTGTGGTTCTCCTCACCGTTTTCCACATAGAACTCGTTGATGAACCTGTTCTCCGTCTCTTCCACCTCGATACTTTCATAAGAAATACCGGCACGTACCTTAGATCCCAGATATCCTCTCCAAACCAAGGATGGCATGAACCTCAACGTACGCAAACGCACCCGGTTATAATCCAGGCCCAAAGGGTCGTCGTCATCATTGTTCACGGTCTCATTTCCAAAACCAAAAAAGTTGAGCGTGAAGTTGGGACTGGTGAACCTTGCGTTCAATTCCATGTTGACATTTTCAAAAACATGCGCAAATTCTCCCTTGTACCCCAGATCATACCCCTTGGTGGCGAAATAATAGGCGGCATTGAAGGTATGTTGCTGGGTGAACGGGTTCTTCCTGAACCCATTGAACGTGTAAGTATCCGTCAGCCCGATACGCAAGCCATCATCCGGATTGAAGCCAATGGTCGGCAGTATTTGGTTGTTGCTGGCCTTTATCTTTAGGAAATCGTATGTGTTGGTGTCGTAATCGTCCAGACGGTTTATTTTCCCTCCATACGCTTCATCATAGGTGTTATCCTTTGCCTTGGAATCATACACAAACGTTTTTTTTGACTTTTCAGAAATCTGGTACACATCATTGTTCTGCCCGCCGATTATGCGCACCTTTATTTTGGAAGATTCCGTGGCCACTTCAAAAACGTCATCATCATCCAACCCGTAGAGCCAAATCTCCTTGGTGTATGAAGGGTCGTACACTTTATGGAAAAACGGGTCCTTGATCTCGCCTCCTTTGATGCGATGTCCCCATACTTCCACTTTTCCATCCGGCAGTGAAACCACTTTGAAATGGTCGTCCTTGTCCGTCCCGGTCACCACGCTGTATTTGTTCAGCACGGAAAAATATTCCTTTGCGGTCTCCACGAGGTTCTCTTTTCTTGCCAATAGGATATCCTTGATCTCGGCAAGGGTTTCATCCCTTACTTCCTCTGGAAAATCCAAAAAGGCCCGATCGATCACCGCTTCGTCAATATGCTCTTGGATGAACTTGGCCTGCTCGACCCAGACGTCCATCGATGTTTCCGACAAGAGGGCCATATCGAGGGCAAAGGTCCTGGGTGATGATGTGAAGCCCTTCACGCTCCTAATCTCTTTATGGAAGCCTTCAAAAATACGGAGTGCCGGTACCGCCCTTGAACCAAAATTCATGATCAGCCCATCGCCCCATCGGGAAAAAACTTGGTCCCTGTCCCTGGGAATTGGCTTGAACACCTTGTTTCCATCTTCGGTCTCGAACTCGGCCCATCGCCATTGGTCCACATGGCGGTCCCAATCCCCGATAAGGATATCGAACAAACGCGCCTTGGCATATTCCTTTTGGTCGATGCTGTATTTTTCATCTTCCCTTAATTTATCGATAAGGTCGTAAGTGCTTTCAATTTTCTTCGTCCGTCCAAAACTTTCAAGGTCGTCGTGCTCATCGGAAACGTGTTCCTCGATCATATAGAGACCATCCCCAAATTCCGAATTGAAATCGCCCAAAACAGATTGTTTGGGCACATAATATAAGGTGGGATTGGTGTGATAGAGACCGACGGCATCGGAGAGTTTGCCCATGGCGAAGGGCGCATAAGGGTGGGCCCCCGTATAAAGATCCAATAGCAATTCTTCGGTGAAGGTGTCCTCAAACTGACCTATGATGTACTGATCTTGGAAAGCCATGGCCTGCAGGTACCGCTCTGCACTCTTTCTGAGGTCCCGCATCACATATTGCTTTCCTTTTTCATCTTCCAAACGAAGGGAACTGGACTGGTTGCCCCCCCCTTTGCGCACCACCTTCAATCCTCCGAAAAGGGTATCCAGGTCCACAGTGGGTGCCTTGACCTTTGTGGCATAGTATTTTCTGTAACGTTCACCCCAAAGCCATTTGTGGAACCCACTTTTGTCCACTTCTTCCTCGGTATAGACCGATGCTTCCACATAGGGAGGAAATTCTTTGGAAAGTCCGGTCATTGCCGTGGACTTGTCTTTGGGAAGCACCTGGGTGTGGAAGAGCAATTCCTCCGAAGCATCATCCGCTCCATAAAAATCCACAACGGACGAACCATCTTTGAAGACTTTTAGGATGGCATACCCATTTTTCCCTGTTGAAAACTTACTTCCGTTCAACAATCTTGTGGCACCCGTCTTGGCCCCCGAACCACTCACTATCTGTGGTTTCCCGTATTCCTCTATGTATTGGAGGGTATGCTCATGCCCAGACACAAAAATGACCTTTTCGGAAAATTGGGAAAGTGTCAGTATCCTCTTTTTCAGCTCGTTGTATTTTTTATTGGAAAGATCTTCCACTGTGGCTCCGGAGGTTTTCCGCAGAAAATTGGCCACTGTTCCCAAAACGGGAAGGGGTACCTTGCCTCCACTGGGATAGAGATGCTGTTCGAACGAAAACTGCCCACCATGGGAGCCATAGGTGAACATGGGGTGGTGCAGGGCAATGATCACGGTCTTGTCCAAATTTTTCTTGATCTCGCTTTCCAGTTCCTCAAAAAACCGGCCCCTGTCCTTGATCTCGCACTTGTCGTTCATGGTGGGATGTTTGTCCCAATCCGTCAGGTACCATTCCGTGTCAATGGCAATGACCATGACCTTGTCACTAATATCCATGAATTCCACAGGGCAACCATTTTTGGGCTGGAATGCATCCTTATCGCCCAATGCTTCTTTAATGTAATCCTCTTCCCTTTCCAAACCATCCAATCCATCGCTGTACCAATCGTGGTTTCCCGGTATGAAAATGGCCTTCCCTTTGAACGATTCCAGCGTACTCAACTGGGCGTCCAAATAGTGCTTGGATCGTTCGTTCCCTTCGGCATCATCTTTTTCGTCCACAAATCCTGCCGGGTAAATATTGTCCCCCAAGAAAATCACGGTACTATTTTTGTTGGCACTTTCCAGAACAGACTTGAACCTTTTCAAGGTAGGGTTAAGTTCTCCCATGGGGGATTGTCCGGCATCACCGATCAAATAAAAAGTGTGCTCCAATTCCTTATTATCGGACGTTTCCTTGCCGGAAAAAGGTGCTGCATATTTGGTTTCATAGGTGGCGCAACCGCAGACCAAGGCAATCAGAAGGAAGAGTAAGTAATGTTTAACCATATCCACATGAGGTTGATTCCAAAATTTTGTAATTTGGATTATTGAAACATATGATTATGTCGGAAATTGTTGAAAAAACTGAATGCTTTGCATCAAAATTGCTAACGGAAAAACTGGATCCCAGGTTTTTATACCACAACCTTCGACATACCCAACGTGTTGTTAAAAGTACTAAAGAATTGCTCAACTTCTATAGTCTGGGCGATGATGAAAATGAGCAATTGCTATTGGCCGCTTGGCTCCATGATATCGGTTATGTTGAAGACCGGGAAAACCATGAAGAGGCGAGCTGTAAAATGGCGACTTCGTTTCTTGGGGAAAATGGATATGATTCCAAGGGCATCACTCAGATATGTAAGCTTATCATGGCCACGAAAATGGGGCATGAACCACAAAATTTATCGGAAGAAATCATCAAGGATGCCGACACGTCCCACTTTGCACAAAGCAGTTACTGGGAAACCACGGATTATTTGAAGGAGGAACTCAAACTGCTCGGCATTGCCGATTTTTCCTCGAAGGACTGGAGGGACAAGAACATCCAAATGTTCCGAAACCTCCACAGTTTTTACACCGACTATGCCAAAGAAAATTGGGAGGAGGGCAAGGAACGGAATTTAAAACAACTGCTCAAAGAAAAGAAAACCGAAAAAAACATAGCCAAAAAGGAGGCATTGAAGGCGAAGTACAAAAATGAAAGCCCAGACCGGAGCATACAGACACTTTACCGTGTGACCCTCAAAAACCATCTGAAACTCAGTGACATTGCGGACACCAAGTCAAACATCCTGTTGTCCGTTAATGCCATCATCATTTCTTTGGTACTGGCCAACTTGCTCACCAAACTTGACAATCCCTCCAATGCCTATCTCATCTACCCAACGTTTGTTCTCATCCTGTTCAGTGTTGCCTCCATGGTATTGTCCGTTTTGGCCACTAGGCCCAACATCACTAGTGGAAGGTTCACTAAAGAGGATGTGGAGCAAAAAAGGGTCAATCTACTGTTCTTCGGGAATTTCCATAAAATGAAGCTCGAGGAATATGAATGGGCTCTTCAGGAACTGATCAAGGACAAGGAATACGTGTATTCCTCGCTAACGAAAGACCTTTATTATTTGGGGCTTGTGCTGAACCGTAAATACAAGATACTCCGAATCACGTATACCATTTTCATGTTGGGAATGATCATCTCCGTGATTGCTTTTGGCGTTGCCTTTCGCTTTTTTGGTCCAGACCAAATAACTTTTTGACGATTACGACCTTAACTCCTCCATAAGGTCATCGTACGTATAGGTACGCTCGGATTTTTTATCCTTTTTGTAGAGTATTTCTGCCCGAATGGCCTTGAGTCCCGTCACCCCTTGGAGTCCCTCCAGTTCTACGATCTCAATGTTGTTGGTAAAGTAGCCCTTCGCTTTTAGGAACCGTAGGTAACGCATATACTCCCTTTCGTCCTTACGTTGGGAATATACTATGGAAAGTTTCCCTTTTTGGGTCAATCGCTCATTGGTGCCTTTGATGTACGACTTGTCTATCCGCTTTTTGATGACCTCATACCTGGCATTGTAGGTCCCGTCCACATCAAAACGCTTTTCATCCATGCGGAAACGTATGGCCAAGGAAGTGCTGTACACCAAAATAAGGGAGGCCACATCCAGTTTTACGGGCAATTTGGATTTGAGCGCATAGTATTTGTTCTCCATTTCGCACATCACCTGAAGTTGCCAAAGCCTGAGGTTGCTCAGATACAGATTGTCAAAAACCCGGTCCCTTGCAATGGAACTGCCAATGTACATGTTGTGCTCTACCCCATCGGTCTTGTACCGCTCAAAATAGTGTGGGAACATGGCTTGGGCTTCTTCCTGTTTTTTGTCCAGAATTGCGGCCAACTGCATGTTGGCTTCCATTACGCTTTCGTCGTAATTGCGGCGGTGGTCGTAATAGGACTCCGTGGTACTATCTATCTTTTTCTCATATTCCCCAATGAGTGCCTTGAGGTGCTTGTCCTCTTTCTTGAAGTGTTTGAAGACAGGGTCAATCTCTTCCTTCACAAAATCGAACACCGCCTGCTCGGTATGGGTAAAAAGGGACTCCCGCACTTCTTCCAGATAACTGTTGACCCGGAACATGAGCTCTTCATATATGGGAAGTCCGTACGATTTGACCGCTTCTTTCAGTATCTCATTGATTTCCGAAAGTTGGATCATCAGATCTCTTTGGATGGACAGGTTCCTTTCCTTGGAAGAATCCTTGATATCGATCTGACCATAGAGTGGATAAACATCCTTGAACACAATTTCCCTAAAAATGGGCTGGTTGCCGGCCAGTTCATCGGCCATGAAACGCTTGGCCTCTTCCTGGAACTTCCAATATACTGATGGGTGTACCGTGGTACACTCATGCTGGATCACGGCATCTATCAGGTTTTCCTCTTCCTCAATGGTCCGCATCACGGCAGAGATGATATAGGGCATCACATCGTCCAGTTTGTTGGCATTCACGCTGTTCAGCTCATTGGCCTTTTTGGAAACAAGTTCCAATACCCCCAAGAGATTCCCATTCACGGAGATAGGGGCCAATATGGCACTCTGTATGCCTTGTTCCATGAGGTTTTTATAGGGCTGGACATTGCCTTCCGATTTTTTGAAATATTTCTCCACGTTGGAAATGGCAAAATATTTTCCTTCCTTGAACAACTTCCCGTGTGAATGATCGCATAGCATGACGTCACAGGATTCAAGATCCTTACCGTTCAGGACATAGCTTTCCATTCCCTTGCCATAGATCTTGAAAAAGTTGTTGGCATTGGAATCATATCCCGCAAAACCAACATTGATATCCTTTAATCGGAACAACGATCGGAACGTGTTCTGAAAACTCTCCATAAAAGATTCGTTCTCCTTTTTCTTGCCTCCGATCAAGGTTGATTTTATCTCCGATATGGAATGCTCCGCGGTCACATCGAACATATTGGAAATGATGAACCCCTTGGCAATAAAACTATTAGGTGGGATTTTTTCCTTCCACAGGTCAAGGTTGTCAAAACTTGCCAAGAGTTCATCCACATCGTCCTTCGTGAGTTCCTTTGCCTTTTCGGTGGGAAGCACCTCCATAAAATCCGCATTGTACATGATGCGATAGCGGTTCATTACCCCATTGGCATCCGGAATATCATAGAAAAGGGGACGCTTAAAATCGAGATTGTACCCGTAATGGAACTTTAGGATCACACTACATTTCATGATGTAGTTGTACTCCATGGGCAAGTTGTGGATTTGCGGTTGAAAACCTTCCCCCGCTTCTTTCAACAGTTTTTGAAAACGCTCCGAAGAGTTGAACACCAAATCCTCAAAAGCCGTGGTGGCCGTCTTGATCTCATTATTGGTGAGCATGGGGGCAAAGGTATCCTCCAGAATGATCTTGATCACATACTTGTGTTCTTCCAAAAGCGAAAGATCACTGAACCCTTCCCTCAGTATGGGGTAAGGGGCCTGTGCGTCCAACACATATTTGGCACGCTCCGCCAAATGTCTATTAGGACTTTTAAGCTGTTCATCGTAATGCTCCAAGAGTTTATTGAAACTTACCAACTGAACCACAGGGCTTTCCATACCTTTATCCTGCTTCATACAAGCGTTAGTCGAGATTGAGTCCGTAAAGTTACAAAAAGAAAAAATGCATTTCATTCCATGCTCATCTTTATGGATTAATTGCCATTTTTGAGGATATTTGGTAAAATTTAACCCATGTCATCCACCACAAGATTGGACCGGGCCTACGAGAATGCCAAGGCCATCTCTTTTGACGACACTTCCAAGTTTATCTTCTTCAGTGATTGCCACAGGGGGGACAATAGTTTTGCGGATGATTTTGCGAACAACAGGAACATCTATTTCCACGCCCTGAACCATTATTACAGGGAAGGTTTCCACTATTGTGAACTTGGCGATGGGGATGAACTTTGGGAAAACATCAGTTTCGAGGCCTTGATCGAGGCCCATAAAAATGTATACCAATTGCTGCGCCAGTTCCATTTGGAAAAACGGTTGCACATGCTTTGGGGCAACCACGACATGGTCTATCGGGATGAGAATTACGTAAAAAAACACCTTTCCCATTATTTTGAGCCCATTGACGGTTCCGATAAGGCCCTTTTTGAAGGGATCACCTATCATGAGGCCCTTATCTTGAAGCACGAGGAAACTGGACAGGAGATATTCTGCACCCATGGCCACCAAGCCGATTGGTGGAACTATGTGTGCTGGCGCATCGGAAGGTTCTTGGTAAGAATACTCTGGAAACCGCTACAGGTAGTGGGCATTGCGGACCCCACTAGCCCTGCAAAGAACTACAAAGAGCTCATCCGCATTGAAAAACGCATCAAACGCTGGATCTTGAGGAAAAACATGCTGCTCACCATTGCTGGGCATACCCACAGGCCCCGGTTCCCCGAACCGGGACAGATTCCCTTTTTCAACGACGGGAGTTGCGTGCACCCACGGAGCATCACAGGATTGGAGATTGAAAACGGCCAGATTTCGCTCATCAAATGGCACATTGCCACCAAGGCGGACGGTACGCTACAAATTGTACGGGTCTTGCTGGAAGGACCCGAAAATTTATCGGACTATATAGCTCCTTGACATGAACAGCCTCGAGGCCCTACTTGACCAGATCCCGATACGCCACAACCTTGCGTCCCACATCATGCTGCTTGGAATTGTCCAGGGGTTTTTTCTGACATTGGTCATTTTTATCAGGGCCAAAAGAAGGTCCGCCATTTTGTTCTTTGGTTGGATGTTACTGGTACAATGTTTTGTATTTCTGGATGTGTACCTATGCTATACAGGACTCATAAAATATGTGATGGGGTTCAACGATTCCACAGAACCCTTAGTGCTACTCATTTTTCCTACACTGTATTTTTTCCTCTATGCCCTACTTGAGCGTAAGCCCATAACCCTGAAAAAACACTGGTTCCATTTTTTGCTGCCCGTGGCCTATGCCCTGTCACAGATCTATTATTATGTGAGTCCCATCGAAGTGAAAATCAATGCCTATTTGGGCGCCTATTATCAAAATCTTGGTTTTTTGGACATTCCTGATGGGGTGAACCACTCCTATCACATCATAAAAGATAAGTTCCGGTGGTTGATCCTGTTCAGTTGCTCGTTATACTTGGTCTTGACTTTTCGTCTGGTCTTGAAAGCGAAAACAAATGGTTGGGTGTCCGCCAAGAACATCAAACTGGACAAGTATCTTTTTTCGCAGAATACCGTGATCATATCCTTTATCCTGTCGCTGACCCTGTTTTTCATCTTTTTCAATTTTGATGACGATGGTGGGGACCATTATATTGGCATGATCCACACCTTAACCATATTTGTCACTTCTTTCTTCATTCTTTCGGAATCCCGCTTTTTCGAAAAATCATGGATTGCTGACAAATACGAGACCCTCGCAGGCAGTTCCATCGAATTTGAAACCATTGAGCAGTTCCTGAACGAGACTACTTATTATTCAGATCAGGGTGCGTCCCTGAAAAATCTGGCAGAAAAACTGGGCACCAATGCCAATACCGTATCCAAATTGATCAATTCACAAACAGGGATGAACTTTAACGACTACATCAACCAAAAAAGGATTGTGCTTTCCAAAAGTAGGTTGGTGGACCCTGACTTTTCCCATCTTACGGTAGAGGCCATTGGCCAAACAGTGGGCTTCAGGTCCAAATCTGCCTTTTACAGTGCCTTCAGCAAACATGTGGGCCAATCGCCATCTGCCTTTGTGAAGCAGAAAAACGGGCAAAAAACGGTCTAATTTCTCCCAAATTGTAATTCAGGACATTTGCACGGACCTAAAATCAAGCGATTTACAAACACACTTCCCATCTTTGGCCAAAATTCATCAAAATGGAAAAAACGATAAGACGTTATGATCTCGACTGGTTGCGGGTCATTGTATTTGGGTTGCTTATTTTTTATCACGTGGGCATGTTCTTTGTCCCTTGGGGCTGGCATGTGAAGAACAATGTGATCTACGATTGGCTGCGTTGGCCCATGTGGTTCCTGAACCAATGGCGACTACCCATACTCTTTACCATTTCCGGAATGGGCACTTACTATGCCCTCGGCAAAAGGACCTTGGGGAAATTTGCCTGGGAACGTTTCCTCCGACTGGGCATCCCACTGGTTGCGGGGATGTTGCTCATTGTCCCACCCCAAGTCTATTTTGAACGTTTGGCGGAAGGTACTTATTCAGGTTCATACCTTCAATATTACACGTCCGTGGCTTTCGATGGGGTGTACCCCGAAGGGAACCTGAGTTGGCACCACCTCTGGTTCTTACCTTATCTGTTGCTGTTCTCCTGGGTGCTTTCGCCGCTATTCATTTACTTGAGAAATCATGGCACCAAGTTTATCGATGGGGTCAAAAGAATGCTCCAAAAACCCCTGAGAATCTATCTTTTTGTAATCCCACTCTACTTTGTAGAAGCCTTGGTGGAGCCTTTTTTTCCAGTGACCCATGCCCTGGTCGATGATTGGTTCACCATCATTTTCAATATCATTCTATTTTTCTATGGATTTGTCCTGATCGCGACCGGAAACATATTCTGGGAAAGTCTGCCCCAATTGAAGCACAAAGCGCTTGTGATCGGCATAGTGGCTTTTTCGGGCCAAGTGATTATCTGGTTGCTTTTTGAGGACGGCTATGTGATCCATTTTACCGAAGCCCTGTTGAAAGTAGTGAACATTTGGTCCTGGATATTGGTGTTGTTCGCCTACGCCGCACAATGTCTGAACAGACCCAGCAAAGGTCTTGCCTATGCCAACCGGGCAGTTTATCCCTTCTACATCCTGCACCAAACCGTGACCGTGGGCATTGCTTACTATCTCATGGATCTGGATTGGGGCCTTTTGCCAAAGGCATTTCTATTGATCGTGGGCACCTTTGGCATCAGTTGGTTGATCTACGATATTGTCATTCTGAGGATTCCATGGCTGCATCCCTTGTTCGGGTTAAAAAAAGAAAAGGGCAAAAAGATTGCAGGTTAACGATTTAACTTCAATTTATCATCTTCATGGCAAGGTATTTGTTACTTTTATTTGTGCCAAATTGTTCCATCTTGCCATGAAGAAGCTATTTTTTGTTCTACTGGGTATGTTCCTCTCTACGGCTCCCTTGTTCGCGCAGGGCGATCTGCCCACTACCCGTCCGTTAAAGATCGGCGAGAAGAACGACCTCGACATCAAGGCCAGCAATCAAGGTACATCGCTCCGAATGCCTTCCGTATTGGACGAGAACCTTACTTCCAAAAATGAGAAACCTGGCATCCAAATGTTGCCCGATCGGGAATTGTTGCAGGCAGGCCACGATTTGGTCATCGACCCTAAGGTCGGGGAAAAGAAGGAAAAAGGGAGCAACGAACACTTTGGCGATCAATATCTGGGCGATTTCAAGACCAATGCCAAGTTTGTGGGCATTGTGGCAAGGGACCACGAATATGTGGATGGCGACCGCATCAAAATCTACGTGAACGGAGAGGTGGTGGAGCATAACCTTCTGCTATCGGGAACCTTCAGGGGCATAAATCTTGATTTGGTCCCAGGTTTCAACCGCGTCGAGTTCGAAGCCTTGAACCAAGGTTCGTCCGGACCCAACACGGCCCAAGTGGTGGTGACCGATGACAAAGGTGAGGTCATCCACAACAACCGATGGAACCTTTCCACCGGTTCCAAAGCAAGTTTGATCATCGTCAAAGAAGATGAATGATCACTGTCCGGGCCTGTATGTCCGTTGGGCCCGCTCCAATACATCTTCCTTATAATACGCCGCATCCTTGAATTCCATGTCCGCATAGCGCTGTGCTTGGTCATTGAAATGAGGTGAATCGGGATTTCCACTCTGCCCCCCGGCAAGTATCGTCTTGGCCCTTACTTTGTCCCCGAATTCCACCACGGCCACAAAACTGTTGCCGCGGGTTCCATACATCTTTTTGGTACCGTTGTCGTACCGTGCGCCATAGGCCGCCAATGCCCCCCAATTGCCGCTTGCAAAACCAATGGGAATACTGGGCTTGGCATCGTCAAAAGGTTGGCGGATATCCCCGTTCAAGCGTTGGTAGCGGTTCACTTCACCCCAAGGCATTTTCCAAGTGCCGAAATCATCGGTCAACCGATCTAAGGTTTCTTGGAACAGGTCGAGTTTTTCTGAATTTGGGGAAGCTGCGCCCCAATATTCCACAAGTTCCATACCTGAAAGACCTTCGGGCCTCACTGCTTTGGAATAGCTCATTGTTCCATAATAATGGGCCAATGTCATCGCCACAGATTCCTTTGAAGTGGTAAAATCCCAATTCCGCATAACCTCTATAGCCTCTTTCAGTTCTGGCCTTGGTTGGGCATCATACGCACGTACCAGACCAGGAATCAATGCTTCAAAAGCAGGTAAATAAGGGTCGTGGGCCAATTGGATAAGGCTGTCCAAGGTATAACCGCTACGCCCTGTCAACAATTCAATGGCATGGACCCCCCTAAAATTTTCTTCATCTTTGGACATATAGTTGGGATAATCCTCCTTTTTGGGACTGTATTCCAAGGCCGAGGTGTACGGGGTCGAATTGCAGTTCTGTATCCATCCATTTTCGGGGTTCAACACCAGAATGTTCTCGTCCACCGTGTGCAGTCCCTGCCAATCGGTTTTGGGATCACTGCCGTCCACGGGCTGGGTATAATCATAAATGGTATCGCGCTTCGGGATGAAGTTTCCATGGAAATAAGCGATGTTGCCCCCTGCATCGGCATAGACGGTATTGTTCGAAGAATTGGTTCGGATGTCCATCATTTTTCGAAAACCATCATACCCATCCTGTTTGGTACGGATATAGGATTGTTCCAATGCCTTTACCGGCTCCCACATCATGGCCGAAGCGGTCCATTGGTCGTCCGCAATATGGGTGATCGGGCCGTGATGGGTGCGGTACACGGGAAAAGTCCTCTCTTTCAGGGTTTCACCATCCCTATATTTCAATGTTACTGTGCTCGAATCCACTGGCCGCAGTTCCTCTCCATATCGGTAGAAAAGCTTGCCATCATTCTTTAGAATGGTCTCCTTGAACTCGTCCATCACATCAGTATAGGTCGATGTATGCATCCAGCCCGTTTTCTCATTGAATCCCTGATATACAAAAAACTGTCCCCAGGTGACGGCACCGTAGGCATTCAATCCTTCCGCACTGATCACGTGCACTTCGCCCCGAAAATAGAAAGAGGTATGTGGGTTGATGAGCAACATGGCATTCCCGGATTGGGTCAGATTCCCAGAAATGGCAATGCCATTGGAACCTTGGGGCTCGACCATTTCGGCTTCTTTTTTCTGTTGGAGCAATTCCATCTCAGGGATTTCCATCCCACTTTCATAAAAGTTTTGGATTTTTCGGATGGAGATGCGTTCAATGTCACCGCCAATAGATCCCTCACTGAAATACATGGGCATCCACGGCTCAAAACGCGTAAAAAGTTTGGGTTTCACATCCGGATGGGTGTGCAGATAATAGTTGACCCCGTCAGCAAAGGCATCGCAGAGTTTCTTCAGCCATTCGGGACTTTTTTCATAATTGGCCTTGGCCTCCTCCTCTGTCATGAAGAGTTTGGCCCTCAGATCGCTGTACAGGGCCTCCTCTCCCTCAACCTCCGCCAATCGGCCCGTGGCCCAGATATAATTTTGCTCCACACGATTGAAATCATCCTCACATTGGGCATACAACAACCCAAAAACGGCATCTGCATCGGTTTTTCCATAAATGTGGGGCACTCCAAAATCGTCTCGGATGATGGTGATGTTCGCTGCTTGGGCTTTCCAGTTTTCAACTTCGGTCCGCTGTTTTTCCGAACAGGAAAGAAAGACGAAAAGAATCGCAAGAAGTAATGTCCTCATGTGGGGTGTGGTTTGGTTTTATCTCCATGAAAATACGGGAATTCCCTTTGCCTACCAACTTCCACTGGCACCACCTCCACCAGAACTGCCACCACCGCCGGAAAAACTACTGGAACTTCCCCCGGAACTGCTTGACCCGAACGAATGGCTCCCTGAAGATGAAAAGGTCTTGCCCATATACGTTTTGTCCGATTTGAACCAAGAAAGCTTGAAATCTTCCTTGCCCTTGATCAAAATCTTCACCACGGCCAAAACGATTGTCAGCAAAAAGAATCCGCCAAAAACATAATAAACCCAACCAATGTCCTCGACCAAGGCTTCAAAATCCAAATTGAAACCGTAGATCATGCTCAGAAAGAACAGTGGCATCAAAATAAAGACCAACCCAAACCCGACCATGAACAGTGCGGAGAAAATCATGAACAAACCGGGAACTAGGCCCAATTTCCCGACCATGATCCCCCGAAACATTTCCACCAGACCCGAATAACCCTTGTAGAAAACGAATACCCCGGCAGCAATAAAAATGGATAGGAAAAGAGTGAACAACAGGTAGCCCCACCAAGGCATTTCGCCTTCCGCCTCAATTTCCCTGTTGAATTCCGCCAAGGCTTCGGGATTGTTGAGAAACTCGATGATCTGGTCCGTGGCACCATCTATTCCGGCAAAATAGGCTTCTTCCTTAAAATTGGGAATCATGGTATTGCGGATGATGCGTGAGGCCACGGCATCCGTGATGTAAGATTCCAGTCCGTAGCCGACCTCAATGCGCACTTCCCTATCATTCTTTGAAAAAAGGATAAGAATGCCGTTGTCCTTGCCAGCCTGTCCCAGCTTATTCTGGTTAAAGACCCCGTTGGCATATTGCTCAATGGTCTCATAGCCCAAATCATCAATGGTCAATACCACCAATTGATTGGTGCTTTCAGTCTCAAATTGGGTCAATTTTGACCTAAGACCTTGTAGTTCTTGCGGAGTGAAAATATTGGCATTGTCCGTGACAATCTCGGTCAATTGTGGGTACTGGTCCTGTCCCCAACAGAATCCCGAGAACCACAGCAAAACATAGAAAAACAATGTCCTCCCCATAAACTTGTTCAGCAAGAAAGACTAAAGATAGGATTTTGTTGCTTTGTCCGCTCTTGGATTTGACCAATGCCCTCTTTGAATCAATCCTCGGCAGGGGCCAGCTCCACTTCCAGACCGTCGAGGTCTTCGGTAATGTGCAGTTGGCAGCCCAGTCGGCTGTTGTCCTTTACAAAAAAGGCTTCGGCCAACATGGCGTCCTCATCGTCTGATTTTTCAGGGAGCTGATGGTCCGAAAGCACATAGCATTGGCAAGAGGCGCACATGGCCATTCCCCCACAGATTCCTATGGTGCCCTCTGGGGCCAGTTCGTAGGATCGAACCACTTCCATGAGGTTCATGTTCATATCTGTTGGGGCATCTACCTCGTGCAGAACGCCATCACGGTCGATTATTTTTAATCTTATGTCGCTCATAATCCGTCTAGGGGACACTTTTACGTAATATTTAATCTATTGCCTTGACCACTGCCTTCGGCGCTTCTTTTTTACTGCCATCAAAACCTGTAACGCCCCCGACCGTGGTATATTTCATCACATACTTTTTATCGGGATGGATGCGCTGATATGCACTTTGGCACATCAATGTTGCTTCGTGGAATCCACAAAGGATCAGTTTCAACTTTCCGGGATAGGTATTCACGTCCCCAATGGCATAGATGCCGGGAATATTGGTCTGGTAATCCAATGTATTGTCCACCTTGATGGCGTTTTTTTCGATTTCCAATCCCCAATTGCCGATAGGCCCCAGCTTGGGCGAAAGGCCGAACAAGGGGATAAAATGGTCCACCGCGACCTCCGTATCTTCATCCGTATCGGTGTTCCTCACCATGACCTTCTCCAATTTACCATCCCCATGCAGGGACACTACCTCAGCAGGGGTCATCAGTTTGATTTTTCCTTGATTCTTGAGGTGCTGAACTTTTTCCACAGAGTCCAAAGCTCCCCTGAATTCATTCCTTCGGTGGACCAGTGTAACCTCTTGGGCCACATCGGTCAAGAAAATGGACCAGTCCAAGGCCGAATCTCCTCCACCGGCAATCAGCACTTTTTTGTCGCGATACACCTCAGGTTCCTTGATCATATAGGCCACACCGTTGTCCTCATATTGGGCAAGGTTGTCCAACAAAGGTTTTCTGGGTTCAAAACTGCCCAGACCGCCAGCGATGGCAACTACGGGTGCATGGTGCTTGGTCCCCTTGTTGGTGGTGACCACAAAAGTGCCATCGTCCAATTTTTCAATGGTCTCCGCCCGCTCCCCCAAGGTAAAACCGGGCTGAAAGGGTCTTATCTGCTCCATAAGATTGTCCACCAGCTCCCCCGCCAATACTTCGGGGAATCCAGGAATATCGTAAATGGGTTTTTTGGGATAGATCTCGGAACATTGTCCGCCGGCTTGGGGCAATGCGTCTATCAAATGGCATTTCAATTGGAGCAGGCCTGCTTCAAAAACGGCAAAAAGACCCGTAGGTCCCGCTCCGATTATCAATATGTCGGTCTTGATCATGTGCAATGGATTTTATGGCATGCAACTTACTGCGTACCAAAGGAAAGACGAATGACTTTTATCAGTTAGCTCAAATTGATGACTTCCTCAATTTGGGGCGCATATTTCTTAATGGTCATCTCCACACCGCTCTTCAGGGTCATCTGGTTGACGCTACAGCCTATGCAATTGCCCTCCAGTCTAACTTTTACGGAGTTGTCATTGTCTATCGAGACCAAGGTAATATCGCCCCCATCACTCTGTAGGAAGGGTCGTATTTCCTCCAAGGCCTTTTCAACATTGCTTTTTATTTCTTCTGATGTCATGCTCATTTCTTTTTAACGGCGGCACAACCGGCCATTGTTGTAATCTTTATTGCTTCGGTGGGAGGGAGGTCGGTGTTTCGTCGCACCAATTCCTGCACCACGTTTCTTGTCAGTTCCTCAAAAGCTTCCTCGGTCGGGGTGGCCGTCTGCAATGCCGCCGGTCTTCCCACATCACCTGCTTCCCTGATGCCCTGCACCAACGGAATCTCTCCCAAAAAGGGTACATCGAGGTCTTCCGCCAGATTTTTGGCACCGTTTTGTCCAAAGATATGGTATTTATGGTCAGGAAGTTCGGCCGGGGTAAAGTAGGCCATATTTTCCACGATACCCAAAACCGGCACGCTTATGGCTTCCTGCTGGAACATGGCAACGCCTTTTCGGGCGTCGGCCAAGGCAATTTCCTGGGGTGTGCTCACCACAACGGCACCTGTTACGGGCAAGGACTGCATAATGCTCAAATGGATGTCCCCTGTCCCTGGGGGCAGGTCCAGCAACAAAAAGTCCAATTCGCCCCAATGGGCATCAAAGATCATTTGGTTGAGGGCCTTGGCAGCCATGGGCCCACGCCAGATCACGGCCTGGTTGGGCTGGGTGAAAAATCCGATGGACAACAGTTTTACCCCATAATTTTCAATGGGTTTCATCTTTGCCTTCCCATCCACATTGATGGACAAGGGTTTCTCATTGGCCACATCGAACATAATGGGCATGGAAGGTCCGTAGATATCCGTATCCAACAGCCCCACCTTAAACCCCATCTTCGCCAAGGTGACGGCCAAATTGGCGGTAATGGTCGATTTACCCACACCTCCTTTGCCCGAAGCCACGGCCACGATGTTCTGTATGCCCGGAATGGGATTCCCCTTGATCTGGTTGACCTTGGGTGTGGCGGGCGCATCAACCTTTAGGTTGACCTTGATCTTGGCCTTTTCATAGACTTCTCTGTGGATGCATTTCAAAATTTCCACCTCGGTCTTCTTCTTGGCCTGAAGACTTGGATTTTTTATGGTAACATCCACCTCCACTTCATCCCCGAACACTTGAATGTTCGTGATGGCTCCGCTCTCCACTATATTTTGACCATCTCCAGGCGCAGAAATTTTTTCCAATGCCTTGAGAATATCTGCTTTTTTCAACTTCATTGTCCGAATTTTATATGCAGTCGTTTGTACTGATTCTAAATTACAAAGATACGGTGTTGTACTTAGATTTAGAAGTTGGCCCATTGAATTTCAATATGGTAGAACAACTTGCCTCTATATTGTGAGGATTCGTCCCGTTTTAGTGTGCTTTTGGGCATTTTCCGTGGCTCCAAACCTGAAAATAATACTTCTCTATCGATAGAAATACGCTGCAATCCATCGCTTATTTTTGAAAAAAATGTAGCTTAGGTCATTGAATACCTCCATAACCGACCGCACATGCCAACCCACCTCAGAATTTCTCCCTTCCTTTGCTTATTGAGCTTGATATTCGTGATTTCCTGTGCCTCAAAACAAGAATTCACCAAAAGGGATGTCAAGAGGTCCGAACGTTTGATCGGCATCCATTTTTCGAAAGAGGCACGCGATACTTTGTATCCTTATTTGCTTAGGAACCGGGAAGGGTTCGACTCGCTCCGAAAATATCCATTGGACAATGCTGTTTTTCCTGCAGTTCGTTTTGATCCCATTCCATTTGGCTTTGAGATGCCAGAACAATTGGCAAATCAGACTTGGGAAATTCCCGACCATGTAGAAATTCCAGAACCTTATGACCTGTTGGCTTTCTATACCATACCGCAATTGGCATCCCTCATCAAACATCAAAAAATCACCTCCACCGAGCTTACCCAGTTCTTTTTGGCCCGTTTGAAAAAATACCAACCCATGCTGCAATGCAGCATCACCATTACCGATAGTCTGGCCTTGGCACAGGCCAAACGTGCCGACGATGAGATAAAAAATAGCAAATACCGAGGCATTTTGCACGGCATCCCCTATGGCGCCAAAGATCTGATGTCTGTTGCCGGATACCCGACCACTTGGGGAGCCGCTCCCTACAAAGACCAAGAAATCGATGAAACTGCCACCGTGATCGAACGCCTTGAAGAAGCAGGGGCCATTCTGGTCGCGAAACTCGTTTCGGGGGCCTTGGCCCGGGGCGATGTGTGGTTTGGCGGCAAGACCAAAAATCCGTGGGACACCACTCAAGGTGCCAGTGGATCATCGGCTGGATCGGGATCGGCCACTTCGGCGGGACTGGTGCCTTTTGCCCTTGGGACCGAAACCTTGGGTTCCATCACATCGCCGAGCACCAGAAATGGGGTCACCGGGCTGCGCCCTACCTATGGAAGGGTGAGCCGACACGGGGTGATGAGCCTGAGCTGGTCCATGGACAAGGTGGGGCCATTGGGGCGGAATGCGGAGGATTGCGCCATTGTTTTTGCGGCCATTCAAGGGAAGGACGAAAAAGACCTGACCACGATCGACCTCCCCTTTGGTGTCGATTGGAAAAAAGATATTACCAGCTTGAAGGTGGCCTATCTCAAAGCGAATATCGAAAAAGATACCACGGAAAGCGGCGACAACTTGCGGAGGGCCCTTGAAACTCTAAGGGAAATGGGAATAGAGCCTACGGCCGTGGAATTGCCCGAAGCCATTCCCTATAGAGGATTTGACATTATCCTCAGGGCCGAGGCCGGGGCCTTTTTTGATGAACTTGTGCGTTCGGGAAAAGTGGATGTGATGGTGGAACAGGACAAGCGTTCCAGGGCCAATTCCTTGAGGCAAAGCCGATTCATCCCTGCTGTGGAATACCTACAGGCCAATCGCCAACGTCAGGTGTTGATGCAAGAAATGAACACATTGATGAAGGACTATGACGTGCTGATATCGCCTTCGTTCGGGAACGACCAATTGCTGGCCACCAACTTGACGGGACATCCCGTAATCGCCATTCCCACTGGCCTGGACAAGAAAACCCATCCCACCAGCATGACCTTTGTGGGAAACTTGTACGACGAAGCCAGTATTTTACTGTTGGCCAAGGCCTTTCAAGAGAAAACGGAGTTTGATGAAATGCATCCTCCTGGGCTTTAAAGCTCTTTTCCTGGGTCCCAAAAATGTTTTGGGAAATCCACAATCTGGTTGTCCTTCACCTTGATGCCCTCATTTTCCAAGAGTTGTTGCATCAGATTGGTGCCCCCAAAATGGTGTTTCCCTGTAAGTACCCCAACGCGGTTCACCACCCTGTGTGCGGGTACATCCTTCGCAGACGAATTGTTCATCGCCCAACCCACCATTCGGGCGCTGCGGGCGGCACCGAGGTATTTGGCAATGGCTCCATACGAAGTGACCTTCCCATAGGGGATTTCCCTTGCCACCGCATATACTTTGTCAAAGAAATTTTCCTCTTCCATATCAACGGTAAAAAATCCGAATAAGGGTGATCACCAACAGCAAAAGCATGAGCGCGCTCAGGATATAATTGGAATTTTTGGAGAAGCGGTTGGTCTTGGTCTCCAATTTATCAAAATAGAAGGTGTAGAGGTAGAGCACGGAGAACGTTCCGGCACCGGCCGCCACCACAAAGGTGGTAATGTCCTTGGCCTCAAACTTGATCCATCCGGCTTCGTTCCACATGGCATTGAGTCCACTGTAATAGGGAATGGTGAGCAGGTTGACGGCCGCCAAAAGTATCCCCTTGAAAAAACTGTTCTTCTTGCTCAGGTTCACCTTTTTGATTTTTTGTGTTTTCTTCCGCTTTGCCGCTATAAAAAAATACAACGCAAAAAAGGCAAATATGGCAATGGCAATTTTGAGGAGGATGTCGATGACCTCAGGGTTTCGATATAAAAATTTGGAGATGAAGACTGCGATATAGGCCTGCACCATGATCATGGAAGACACCCCAAGACTGAAGATGACTCCGTTGACCTTTCCCTTTTCCACACTGATCTTGGCCGCATTCATGTTGAGCAATCCCGGCGGCACAGTGGCCATGAAGGCTGCCGAAAATGTGGCAAAAAAAAGGATGAGGATATGGGTCATTGGTCAGTGGATCCTAACTTAAACTGGATATATGTAATCGGTTTTCCTTTCTCAAGATACTGATTTTCATAGAAAGTCTGGATTTCCAAAACTTCTGCGGGGCTTCCACTGTTTTTATAGACATCGTGGTTGGCGTATAAAATTTCATGTCCCAGCCCCTGCAATAGGCCAAGCGTATAGCCGTGCATGAACTCGCTGTCCGTCTTTAGGTTCACTGTGCCCCCCTTTTTCAGAATATGTCTGTATTTTTCCAAAAAAACGGGGTTGGTGAGCCTGTGTTTGGTCCGCTTGTACTTGATCTGCGGGTCTGGGAAAGTGATCCAGATCTCTTCCACTTCATTTTCAGTAAAAAGGTGGTCCACCAATTCGATTTGGGTGCGAAGGAATGCCACGTTGGACAATTGCTTCTCCACAGCGACCTTGGCCCCACGCCAAAACCGTGCTCCCTTGATGTCCACACCGATATAGTTCTTGTCCGGGTTCCTTTCGGCCAGACCAATGGTGTATTCGCCCTTGCCGCAGCCAAGTTCCAGGACAATGGGATTGGTGTTCCCAAAAAACGAGGCCCAATCGCCCTTAAACTTGAATCCTTGCAGGACCTCATCCCTCGTAGGCTGTACCACGTTTGAAAATGTCTCGTTCTCCCTGAACCGCTTAAGTTTGTTCTTGCTTCCCACTTCTGTCCTGAATTGACCAAAAATTTAATGATTTCGCAAAACTAAGGAAATCCACAAGCAATTTACATTTTGTTTTTTTGCGCTCATGTTCAATTCCAAGCGGATTTTGGTCGCCCCGTTGAATTGGGGCCTTGGGCATGCCACAAGGTGCATCCCCATAGTTCGGGCTTTGCTGGAGCACGGCCACCAGCCATACCTTGCTTCGGACGGGGTCGCCCTGTCATTGCTGCAGAAGGAATTTCCGGAACTGCCCTCTTTTGAACTGCCCTCATACAAGATCACCTATGCCGAAAAGGGAAAAAACTTCAAGATCAAGATGATCTGGGACTCCCCGAAGGTGATAAAGGCCATGGCCAAGGAAAAAAAGGAAGTGAAGCGATTGGTGAAGGAACATGGGCTGGACGGGATCATTTCTGATAACCGTTTGGGGGCATTTTATAAAAAAGTGCCCTGTGTGTTCATCACCCACCAGTTGAACGTACTCTCGGGAAATACCACTTGGATGAGTTCCAAGGCGCACCAGAAAATTATACAGAAATTCGGTGCCTGCTGGGTACCCGATGTTGAGGGAAAACCCAACCTGACAGGCAAATTGGGACACTTGAAGAAATCCAAGTTGAAGATTGCCTACTTGGGGCCGCTGAGCCGTTTTGAAAAATTGGATGTCCCTATTACCCATGACCTTATGGTGTTGCTTTCCGGCCCGGAGCCCCAGCGCACCTTTTTGGAGGAAAAATTGTTGAAGGAACTCCAAGGATTTGAGGGAAACATCGTTTTTGTGCGTGGAAAAATTGAAGAGGAACAGACCTTCGAGGAGCAAAAATTGGCCAAGGGAAGCCTCCACCTATACAATTTCATGAAATCCGATGCCCTCCAAGAAGCATTGAACCAAAGCGCCAAAGTGTTGTGCCGATCGGGCTACACCACGGTCATGGATCTGGCCAAACTGGAAAAAAAGGCATTTTTCATCCCTACTCCGGGGCAGTACGAACAGGAATATTTGGCCAAGCGATTGGAAAAACAGGAATTGGTGCCCTACTGTGAGCAAGATGCATTCAAACTTTCGGAACTGTCACGGATGGAGGATTTCAAGGGGCTTGCCCAATTTGAGTCCGATATAGATTATTCGGCCCTTTTTGCGGTCTTTTCCAAGGTGAACGAAAACTCGGAACCTACGCCCACTTCGCTTTCCACATAGATTTTTTCGCCGTGGGCCTCAATGATGTGCTTCACGATGGAAAGGCCCAGGCCAGACCCTCCCTCACTCCGGCTACCGCTCTGGTCCACACGATAAAAGCGTTCAAAAAGCCGCGGAATGTGCTGCTTGGGAATCCCAGAACCATTGTCCGTCACTCTGATAATGACCTTGTTCTTGATCAGGTTTTCCACACTGACCTCAGTGGTTCCGTTCGCATGGCCGTATTTGATGGAGTTGACCAAAAGGTTACTGATCACCTGTTGGACTTTCTCCCGATCCGCATTCACATATACAGGGTTTGGGTATTCCATATCAAAAACGAGGGCTATCTGTTTTTGGGCCGCCTTCATCTCTAGCAGGTCAAACGTGTTCTGTATGAGTTCGATGACATCAAAATCCTCCCGTGTCAATTTCAGATCACCAACTTCCAATTTGGTGATGAGGTCCAAATCCTTGACAATATAGATAAGACGCTCCACCCCTTTACTGGCCCTTTGCAGATATTTTTGGCGTAGTTTTTTGTCGTTCATGGCACCATCCAGCAACGTGAGTATGTAGCCCTGTACGGTGAAGAGTGGAGTCTTGAGCTCATGGGACACGTTCCCCAAAAAATCCCTTCGGTACTCCTCGCGTATCTTCAAGGTGTCGATCTCTATCTTCTTGCCTTCGGCAAACTTTTCGATCTCTTCGGTAAGGGTCTTCATATCCGTGGTGACGGGTTTTGAAGAAAATGATGTGGATTCGAGGAGGGACACATCGTCATATATTTTTTTGATGCGCCTGTAGATGAAACGCTCCACCCTGATCTGGATGACGACAAAGCAGACGAGGAAACAGATGATGGCAAACAAAATGGCATACGGCCAGTCGTCGAATCGGCCTATTTGCAAAAGGAAGGCCACAAAAAGAGCAGAAACAAAAATGGTTACCAGTAGGGACGACCTTAAAGCAAATTTATATGACTTCTTTAGCTTGATGGCCATTAAAGAACAAACTTATACCCTACCCCTTTGACGGTTTTGAAGTGGTCATCACCTATTTTCTCCCGAAGTTTTCTGATGTGCACATCGATGGTGCGCCCGCCAACCACGACCTCGTTGCCCCAGACCTTGTCCAGGATCACTTCACGCTTGAAAACCTTGTTGGGTTTGGAGGTCAATAGGGACAATAGTTCAAATTCTTTTCTGGGCAGAACGATTTCCTCCCCATTGTTGATAATTTTGTATTCTTCCCTGTTGATGACAATGTCGCCTACCTTTACAATGTCCTCCACTTCCTTCTTGTCCTCTTTCAACCTCCTGAGCAGTGCCTTCACCTTGCTCACCAAAACCTTTGGTTTTATAGGCTTGGTAATGTAGTCATCGGCCCCGGCGTCAAAACCGGCCACTTGGGAATAGTCCTCACCACGTGCTGTAAGGAAAGTTATGATGGTATTTTCAAGCCCGGGCGTATTGCGTATCACCTCACAGGCTTCGATACCGTCCATTTCGGGCATCATCACGTCCATGATGATCAAATGGGGAGCCTTTTTCTTGGCCTTGGCCACACCTTCCACACCATTTTTGGCGGTAAAGACTTCATAACCTTCAGAGGCCAGGTTGTAGCTTACAATTTCCAGAATATCAGGTTCATCGTCAACAAGTAGAATCTTAATGTCCTTCGTTTTCATGGGATGGTATTTCTATGTTAAACGCCCAAATGTAAAGATAATACTATAACGGCATAAATGCTTAACGTTGATTTAATCTGGTAACCTTATTGTAACGATAAGCAAAAGAACACTTAACAGCGAGCTAACATCGCTTTTACAGCATGTGGCGTTCTTTGCGCCAAATACTTAGCTGAGAATGAAATACTTTTTATTGATTTTTGTGTTTGCCTTTGCAACCTATACTTATGCACAGCAAACCACCGGGGGCATCGTTGGTAAACTCACGGACAGAGAGCAGAACGATGAGCCTCTAGCATTTGCCAACATCCTTATTAAAGGGACCACTTTGGGTACGACATCAGATTTTGATGGTCTCTACGAAATTCCCAATGTGGAGCCCGGAACCTACACTTTATCATTTAGTTTCTTGGGTTACGAAACTGTCGAAATTCCCAATATTGAAGTGGTTGCAGGCAAAGTGACCAGTATTGACGTACCTATGAGCGCTTCGCAAGGTGTTGCTCTGGACGAGGTCGTTGTCACCACGGTTGCCAGAAAAGATTCTGAAGTTGCCTTGCTATTGGACCAAAAAAGAACCATTACGCTGGAAACCTCCATTGGCGCACAGGAACTGGCCAGAAAAGGGGCCAGTGATGCCGCCACCGCAGTGACCAAAGTGACCGGAATCGCTAGGGAAGAAGGTACGGGGAACGTGTATGTGCGTGGTCTGGGGGACCGTTACAACATTACAACCTTGAACGGACTTCCTCTACCTTCGAACAATACCGCGAAGAAGAACATCGATTTGGGTCTTTTCGGTACATCTATTATTGAATCCATCGGAATTGACAAGACGTACAATGCCAAAAACTATGGCGACTTTGCCGGAGCCAACATCAATATAGTTTCGCGCAACTATACGGGGGCTGGCTTTTTGGAGCTAGGTGTAAGTTCAGGAGCCAACTCTGAGGCCATTGGTGTTGAGGATTTCTACCTTTATGAAGGACCTGACTTTTCTGGATTTTATAATAAGGAAATCCCCGACAATCCTTTCAACAATACCTTTGATACCAGTTGGGACCGCGAAACAAGAAGTACTCCCATCAATTCAAGCCTTTCCCTTAAAGGCGGGGATTCATTCAATATCGGTGAAAATTCCACATTGAACTTTTTTGCCGTTGGGTCCTTTAGCAATAAAAATTCATACCGGGAAGGGGTCAACAGGGGTGCTCCCAACTTGGGAACGGGACTGCCAAACTCTGATTTTGACTATCAAAGGTATAGCTACGAAACCGCTACTACCCTTATGGGGAACGTTGGACTTCGATTGGGCTCGGCCAATGATATCAAGTACAACTTCGTGATGCTCAACAATTCGGAGCAAAAGCATGAGGAATTTGATGGTATCCTGGACAGGGAAGACGATGCTCCCAACGGAGGGGGTTTCATCCAAAGGAACACTTTTGAGAGAACCACACTGATGATCAATCAATTGTTGGGAAACCACGATTTGAACGAAAATCTTGAATTGAACTGGGGTGTAGGGTACAACAATGTGCAGAATCTAGTCCCAGATAGAAGACAGAACACACTGTTGCCCTATACCAACAATGATCCACAAGGTCCAAAATCTTTCCGATTGGTATCGGATGCATCAGCCAACCACAGATTTTTTCAAGAGCTCACAGAAGATGAGCTTGCCGCCAACATTTCCACTTCCTTCAAGTTCAAGAAAAATGATGACGATGCTTTTGATGGCAAATTGACCCTTGGGTACAATGGCAGGTTCAAGGACGTTTCCTTTGAAGCAACCCAATTTAATTATCAAATATTGAATATTGCCAACCAACCCAACGTGGACCCATACAATATCGATGCCTATTTCGATGAATATGGTCCTGGCACTGGATATTGGCAGATCCGAACCTTTAGGGGAACCGCCTCTACCGCAGGTTCATTGGATCCACAGACCTATGGCGGCGAACAACAGATCAATGCGGGATTCTTGACCTTGGAATACAAGTTTACCCCAAAGTTCACCCTGTTTGCAGGTGTAAGGGGGGAACAAATAGTTCAACGGATCGATTGGAGCACAGTGATCCAAGGTATAGGCAACAACGAGTTGGAAACCTTTGAATTCCTACCGTCCCTGGCCCTTAAATATGAGCTCAATGAAAAGCAAAACCTAAGGTTTGCTGCCAGCAAGACCTACACATTGCCCCAATTCAAGGAGCGTGCCCCCTTCCTGTTCCAAGAAGAGATCAATCAGGATACACAGGGCAATCCGGCATTGGAAAATTCAACGAACTACAACTTTGATTTGAGATGGGAGCTTTTCCCATCATCAAGTGAACTGGTTTCCCTTGCTGTATTTGGGAAATATATCGAAAACCCGATAAACACCTTCTTGATCGTATCCGCGGCCAACAACTTAAGTTATGCCAACACAGGTGATAGCGCCACTGCCTTTGGGGCCGAACTTGAGGTAAAAGTGGATGTACTTGAAAATGAAAAAGAAAGTGCAGAAAGCATGTTGGTTGAACGCTTGTCCGTTGGAGGGAATATTTCTTACCTGAACACCAATCAGGAGCTGGATTATCTAAAAGTATCCGAAGAAACCAATTTTGCAGCTGCTTTTACCAATACGGAAGCACCCCTGCAAGGAGCCTCGGACTTCATTTTCAATGCCGACATCAGTTACTATACCGAGTTTGCCAACAACAAAAACCTGAGGACCACACTTGCCGGGAACTATTTTTCCGACCGCATTTTTGCCTTGGGCAGTACCGGTAGGGGACATTTGGTGGACAAAGGCTTTGTCTCCCTTGATTTTATTACGGCAGCCCAACTTGGCGACCATTTTGGTCTAGGGCTGAACGTCAGGAACCTGCTCAATCCGTTGGTGGAACGTGTCAACGAAAATGCAGAAGGTGATTTGGACACCACCAACCCGGCAATCCCCGGTTTCTTGGAAGATGGACCTGTGACCGCATTATCCTATAAAAAAGGGGTTGATTTGAGCCTCTCCCTAACCTATAAGTTTTAAAAACTGTCAAACAATAAATGTTTAATCTGAATTTCTTTAATCTAAAACTATACTTATGAAAAAATCATTTTTCAAAATTATGTTAAGTTTCGCTGTAACGGCCTTTGTGGTATCGTGTAGCGGTGACGACAATGGCGGCGGTGGCAGCACCTGTTCGGATGGTATCCAGAATGGCGATGAGACCGGAGTTGATTGTGGAGGCTCATGTACCCCCTGTGCCGATGCGGTCGTGGAACTTTCTGGCGATGTTACTGAAGATACTGACTTGGATGCTTCAAAAGAATATAGTCTTACCGCAGCTTATATTGTGAAAGCTGGTGCATCATTGACCATTCCTGCCGGGACCGTGATCAAGGCCTCTGGGGGTACTGCCGCTTTCATCGGTGTTGAAAGAGGTGCCCAGATCTTTATCAATGGTACTGCTGAAGCTCCCGTTGTCATGACTTCTTCCAGCGAGACTCCTGCTCCAGGCGATTGGGGTGGATTGGTCATC
>NZ_VNIK02000039.1 GCF_007785775.2 Flagellimonas hadalis | reverse complement strand
GAAGACCACTATGGCCAATGAGGAGATCATCATTGGAAAGAATTCTGACTACACTTATGATTATATGATCGACTGGGGTGATGGGACTGTGGAGCAGATCAACAGCGGTGATAATGACAGCCACGTGTATGCCTCGGCAGGCACCTATACCGTGGCCATCAAGGGACAGTTCCCCAGATTTGATGCTACATCGTTTGACGAGGATAATGCCTTCAAGCTCATGTCCATAGAGCAGTGGGGAACTATTGAATGGGAAAGCATGAGGAACGCATTTAATGCATGCGGAAACATGGTCTATAATGCCGCGGATGTGCCCGACCTATCAAAAGTTACTGATATGGCCAATATGTTCATTGGTGCCACCTCCTTTGATGGGAATCTCAATGGTTGGGACACTTCCAGTGTAATAGTTATGAACGGAATGTTTAGAGGTGCTACTTCCTTTAATGGGGATATCAGTGATTGGGACACTTCCAGTGTGACCATCATGGCCAATATGTTCAATGGGGCTACTTCCTTTAACGGGGACATCAGTGGCTGGAACACTTCCAACGTGACCACAATGGAAGAGATGTTTTCAGGAGCCATTGCTTTCAATGGGGACATCAGTGGCTGGAATACATCTGGCGTTACTGTGATGACTGGTATGTTTGCGGAGGCCTCTGCTTTTAATCAGGACATCAGTGGTTGGAACACCTCGAGTGTGACCACAATGGCTGGTATGTTCTCTGGAGCTTCCGCTTTTGACCAATACTTGGGTGGTTGGAACCTTTCCAGTATCGAATATATGGATTTTATGTTGAATAATTCTGGGATGAGTATGGCCAACTACGGTGCTACCTTGGTCGGATGGGCCGGTCAACCCAATTTGCCCTCGAACATT
>NZ_VNIK02000038.1 GCF_007785775.2 Flagellimonas hadalis | reverse complement strand
GAGATTGTATCCCTCCTTGAAGACATAATCGGGTCCGGGCACGGAAAGGTCAACCTTCACCTCTTCGGCGTGGATGTTGCCTTTTACAGTCAGTTTGGAGTCTGGGGATTTTGTTCCAATGCCCACTTCTCCTGTAGTTCTGATGGTCAATTCGGGAATATGCTGGATTGCACCGCTTCCATCCGTTATTGTATTATTCTGACTAATATAGAAGTCAGGAGAATTAGATCCTCCATTATACAATAACCCGGCATTCCATAAATACTGGTTAGCTTGGCCGAAGCTAATGATTGCCATGTCCTTACCTTCACTTCCCCTATCTAGTTTTAATATTGAGCTTCCTCTAGCGGATGGGTTATTGATCAAAACTTCAGACTGTACCTCTAATTTTGAAGCTGGGTCGGTCGTCCCGATACCTATATTGCCGTCTGTTTTTATTTTCAAGAATGTAGTTGTGAAATCGTCTTTCCCAAAGTCAAAACCAATTCCATCACTGATCCGTAATCCATACGTATAGGACTCGGTATTGGCGCCACCATGTTTTATATAAAAATAATCTCCAATACCTGACAACCACCCAGATCTTAACATAGGCCTATTATAGTTCCCATCATTGACAGAAAAAGAAAAATCTGTGGTAATATTACTTACTTGACCAGACGGTGAAGTTGACACTTGAGCATGTCCATATCCGAACAATAACAGGGCTATTGCGTGTATGATATATTTTTGCATATTTTTTTATTTATCCTTTTTTATTTTCAATTTTATCCATTCGTTCTCCAATTTTTCTAACCTGGAATTGACTTTTCTCAATTCTTCATTCTTCCTGTTCATTCTTTTATCTTGTTCAAGAATATATAAGGTCAACTCCTCAATCTTCTCCAAAAGCTTCATG
>NZ_VNIK02000037.1 GCF_007785775.2 Flagellimonas hadalis | reverse complement strand
CGTTAACACGTAGCCCCTGATTGTCCGCCTGCCGCTGGCTCAATTTGAAAACATGGCCATGATTCGGCGCTGAATATCACCGTCTTTGTTGACCAGTGTTTTAGTGACAAACGCTGCATGGTTTTTCGTAGTGTTGTATCCCTTCCAGACTTCATGTGGATCGAGGGCATACGCACAAACCTTACCAGCAACGGGGATTCTAACTAATGCATTTTTTGATTCTAAGTAATTGAGCCACCGAATAATTGTGCTTCTGCTAACTCCAAGTTTTTCAGCTAGGAATTGCTGATCCGCAACGACAGCGCCACACGTAGGATCGATATGCTCCGCTAAAAATGAGTACAGCTTCAGTGCTGATATGCCTTGACTATCCTTCAGCAGCTCTCGAACGCGTTCCCAACCTTTTGGGGATACCTGTGTAAACCTTGAATTCTTCTTTGCTTCTTCGAGATCCTCGGTGTTTTTCTTTGCCTCATCTGAAAGTTGTTTCAGTCGTTTTTCTGAATCAATAAACATGATTTTTTCCCTCTGAAAATCCCATGCACTAACGTTGGTTCAAATCTAAGCCATCATGACACATCTGTGCAACACCTTGTTGCGTGTTGTCGCATCCAGGATGCGACAACGTTGTGTCACCCTGGATGCGACAGGTAAACAAAAAACACACTAAAAAAACAACAACTTACAAATCGGCGTAAAAGATCTATTCTAGGCAAGGGTGTAGCGCGCAACGCAACGCCCTTTTGGGGTGTCGGGGCGAAGCCCTGACCCAGTCACGTAGCGATAGCGGAGTGTATACTGGCTTATTCCGCTACAAGCCTCGCCAGCCGTGATTTTTGCCAGATTTCACGCTCTCAACGCTCAACAGCTCCATCATGGTTTTGCCGTCCGTTCACCGCTAAAACGCCTCAGAAATCGGGACAGGAT
>NZ_VNIK02000036.1 GCF_007785775.2 Flagellimonas hadalis | reverse complement strand
CGAATTCCACGAATTTTCACGAATGCTTTTGGGTACCTCTTTTGCTTGGACTTCGCTCAGTCTGACAGCAAAAGCCTTCTGTCATTTTGAATGTATCGAGACCTCTTGACGGGGTAATTATTGATTCGTACTTCCACCTTCGTATGTTGTACTTTGTTCTTCGTCCTTCGACTGCGCTCAGTCTGACAGTAAAAAAACCGTAACTTCACTTCCAAAAACCGACCTTGCGAAGAAATTTTGAGATCTTGGGGCTCTGTTTGGGCTGGTTCGCCGTGATGGCCCAACTCTACCTGATGCTCCAAAACCGTGAAGTGGGCGTTGCCGAGAGCCTGGTGCGCTTTTTTAGCTATTTTACCATTTTGACAAACGCTTTGGTGGCCCTTTTCTTTACCATCAAAATATTCGGGGCAGACCAAAAACGATTGGCCCTGCTCCACGGAAAGTCAACCCCGATGGCCCTAGCGGCCTTTATCATTGTGGTGGGGCTGGTGTACCAAGTGGTGCTGCGAAAACTCTGGAACCCCACGGGACTGCAAATGGTGGTGGACGAACTGCTCCATACCATCATCCCTGTATTGGTGTACATCTACTGGGTCATGTTCCATGCGCGGACGCCCGTTGGGTGGAAACCGTTTTTCCGATGGCTGCTATACCCTTTAGGGTATGTGCTGTTCGTGATGGTGCGTGGGCATTTCTCCGGTTTTTACCCGTATCCGTTCCTGAACGTGGGAGCATTGGGGCTGGCAAGGACCTTGCTCAACATTGCGGTGGTATGTGCCTTGATGGTGCTGGTCATGGCCGCCCTTTTCTATTTGGGCAAATTGATGCAACCCAGACGGGGGACATTTTCCAATGATCAATAAACAATTTCCGATAGGTTGTCAGGCCGAGTGTTCCAAATGGGTTTGGAATGTATCGAGACCTCTTCCAGGGAAAAT
>NZ_VNIK02000035.1 GCF_007785775.2 Flagellimonas hadalis | reverse complement strand
GGGGGAGATGAACAAGTTGTTGTTGGAGAAGATCGAGGAGTTGACACTATATGTTTTAGCACAAGAAAAAATAATCAAAAAGCTAAAAGAGAGCAATGACGAAATAAAAATGATAAAAAAAGAAATGAGGGCAATGAAAGCCCTTATTTCAGAGCTAAAACTAAAACCGGCCATGAAATGAAAAAGACAGTTGCCTATCTATTCTTTGTGTTGGTTTCCACCACATGTTTAGCACAGACATCCACTTTTGATAACCTGAACGCCAACCCATTGACCAATAAAGCTATTACATGGGTGTCTTCCAATTATGGCAATGGTTTTGGTCACCGTATTGTGAATTCGGACCCAGGATTGTACACTTTGCTGAACTTTCAAGGCAGGAACAACAGCGCGACTTGGACCAATATTCTCAGTTTGACATCCCAAGGAGACATTGGAATGGGAACCAGTAACCCCCTTTCCAAGCTTCATGTGTTTAATGGAGGATCAAACCATACACCACACGGCTTTTCTGATCTTTCAGTTGAGGACGATGACCATGTCATGATTTCATTATTGACGAACAATACTAAGAGTGCCTATTATGCCTTTGCAGATACAGAGGATGATTTTGTTGGCGGTATTCAATATGACCATACTCTTGATAGGATGTTCTTTAGGGTTAATAACCATGATGCCGATGTAGTCATTGATAAATATGGCCGAGTAGCAATAGGTAAAACTGACCCAACAGCAGAATTTGATGTTGAAGGGGGGATAAGGAGTTCGGATGGAAATGATAATGTGACCCTAAGGAGCATCAATGCTGAATCCCATTCTGAAATAATTTGGGGCGATGATGAAAATGATAGGTTCCGGTTCTACTATAATTATTGGAACGGGACAGCAAATGATAAAGAAGTTATGACTCTATTGCCAAGTGGCAATGTGGGTATCGGAACTACAAATCCAGGGGCATACAAACTAGCGGTCAAAGGCAAGATCAGGGCCGAGGAGATTAAAGTG
>NZ_VNIK02000034.1 GCF_007785775.2 Flagellimonas hadalis | reverse complement strand
GGTATTGGGAGTATAAATTACAAGGGCGGATTACTTTTAGTGGCCGTTCATGTTGGTTTTGGCGATGCCCGTCTGTGATTATTTTGTGCATAATTTTGGCTTGGAATAAATTTTAAACTTTCCCTATATGAAAGAAGGTTTGCTCTTACTTTTGTGAAAATTGGTTAACTGCAATATGGTCAGATGCATTTTTTTGTGTGGCCCAAATGTGCATTTCATCATCCTCCACTTCCAGTCCTGCAGCACCGATAAAATCCACTCCATTTGTGCAGTTGAAAAACTTTGTTCCGATTTTTTTCATTTGTGGCTCGAAATGATCCACACTGCTTACATGGATAAGGTCGGCACGTCCGGTTTTCATTTCCTGATGGAACCCAATGGCGTAGATGTCCTTTTCGTCCATGATGAGATTGATGGATTGGTAACTTGCCCAATCGTCGGGTGCCTCAAAACTTTTAAGCAATCTGTACTTTCCATTTTCCGGTTCGACCGAATAAAAATCCCATATTCTGGAATCCCAGTTGGCCACCACCATCAAGTAACCCTTTTCACGTGCCAATAGTCCCGTGGCGCCGGTTGTTGGCCTTTTAACTTCCCCGGTCCTATCGATAATGACATCGGGTATTGATTTATAAAGATTGCCATTCCTGTAATTGTAGAGGCAGGCCTTGGCACTGGTCTTTTTGAAATTGTCCTCGATCCCTACCGCAAGATACCCATTGCTCACTTGGATTCCTCCCGCATGACGGAAAGGATCTTTCATAAGTGTGATCAGCGTGTCGGTCTCTTGGCGTTCCATATCCACTTGTAGGATATAAGATCGGTGTAGCGAACTCCCGGAAACCAAAAGTTTCTTTCTTCCTTGGGTTTCCATTACCTGAATCCCTTGAAAATGCCCATTTTCCGTAGGGACATCAAGAGTGTTCCTTATATGGATTGTGGTTGGACTGGGGTCGATGGCGCTGAATGCTTCGGGAACATTTTTTACTTTTTGGGACCACGTTGGGAAAGAGCAAAGCAACAGTGGAATTACAAAGTGTGGTAATCTGAAAGTGCCTTTTAGGCAACGAAAAAAGAAAGCGGCTTTTCTTTGAATCATTTTTTTGTTTTGTTTAAGAGAGTGGAAAATTGGAGCATCCCTAAAAAATATTCTGTTTAGTTGCCTGGTCTTAAAGCGTGCCTGTTTCTTACATCTTCTGGGAGGCTTAGGTTATAGCTGGCCCCAAAACCATCTGTTTGGTGGTAGATATATCCCTGCCAAGGATCAAGGCCGAGTATTCTGGGGTCCCCAGTATTTTCTAGGTGTGTTTTGAGTTGATTCCACATAGCATTTTTAGAGGATCGGTATTCTGGGTCATATGCCAAATTTTTGGTCTGACCAGGGTCATCGGCTATTTTGTAGAGTTCTTCCATAG
>NZ_VNIK02000033.1 GCF_007785775.2 Flagellimonas hadalis | reverse complement strand
TATAGCATCTATGAAAAAGCAGCTTGTCAAGTATCTTTAAGATTCACAAAAATCATAAGATATGAAAACTCAACAAACTGCAGGATCTAAGTTATTCATTGGTATTGATATCCACAAGCGTAGCTGGAAAATACATTGTGCGACAGACCTTTGTTCAGGTAAGACTTTCAGTATGCCTCCCCGTGCCGAACTCTTACGCGATTATGTGTTCAAGCATTATCCGGGCTATGAAGTATCCACCGCCTACGAGGCTGGTTGTTGCGGCTATGCTGCCCATCGTAGTTTCGAGCGGTATGGCTGGCGCTCTCTGGTAGTTAATCCTGCAGATATTTTTAGAAGGGGCAAGGAGCGCCATACTAAGACAGACCGTATAGATGCACAGTTGATTGCCCGTGAGCTCAAGGATAACCGGCTTGAAGGGATTTGTGTTCCCGATACCTGTAGAGAGCAATTACGCAGTCTTTTTCGGCGACGTAACGATCTTGTTAAGGATATGCGTCAGATCAAGAGTTATATCAAAATGCAATTGCTTTATTACGGCATCGAGATCCCCGAGCAATATGATAACGATCATTGGAGCCACAACTTCAGGCACTGGCTTGATGATCTAAAATTCGAGTATGATACCGGTGACGAAGTATTACGCAGTCGTATGCGTACTTTTAGGTTTATAGATCAGGAATTCAGGGATGTCTCTACTTTGCTACGAAGGCACACAAAGACTTATTTCAAGGAAGATTATATGCTTTTGCGCAGCATACCGGGAATAGGTCCCATTGTGGCCAGTGGTATTTTAAGCGAGCTGGGCAATCTGCGCCGGTTTACGAATATCAAGCATCTTGCAGGCTATGTAGGTTTGGCCCCTGGGATTTACCAGAGCGGTGATACGGTTCGTCATACAGGTGTAAGTATGCGCGCACATCGTTTGATACGCAGCTATTTCATAGAAGCCTCATGGCAGGCTATACGGACAGATCCGGTGATGCAAGGATATTACCGAAAGCATCAGGGCAAGAACGTAAAATCGGTAATAGTTAAAGTGGCCCGTAAGCTTTTAAGTCGTACGCTGGCCGTTATAAAAACAGGAATACCCTACCAGATAGGGGTAGTGGAATAATAAACCAATAGCTAAGCTCACTTAAAGAAGTAGAAAAGTTTGGATCACAAAACAATGTAGGTGATCGGCCCCTGGCCGAATCACATCGGTT
This sequence comes from Flagellimonas hadalis, assembly GCF_007785775.2. Lineage (GTDB taxonomy): Bacteria > Bacteroidota > Bacteroidia > Flavobacteriales > Flavobacteriaceae > Flagellimonas > Flagellimonas hadalis. The sequence continues at coordinate 223 of NZ_VNIK02000033.1, read as the reverse complement.
AGCAAGTGACCAAACTTATTATAGCTTATAATCATACAGATGCTGGTGACACTGAATCGTAAAGTGATCACATATAGGATGCCGAGCAAGTTATATAGGTATTGAATGATTGATAATCCTATCGGAATTATCAACTATTCAACACCCCAAAATCAACATTATGAGGTAAGTAAAAATTAAATAGTAACTTTAAAGAACTGGACTAGGGCTTTTCATAGGATAC
>NZ_VNIK02000032.1 GCF_007785775.2 Flagellimonas hadalis | reverse complement strand
GGTAATATGGTCCAAGGTGATGTCCCTAGTGGCCGAATTGAAGTGTGAACCTGGCTCATTGAACCCGATGTGACCCGTACGGCCTATCCCCAATAACTGAAAATCAAGTCCTCCCGCAGCTTCTATCTGTCGTTCATACTCCTTGCAGTAGTCCTGCAGGTCATCCGGGGAAACAGTTCCATCCGGAACATTGACATTCGCTTCGGGAATGTCCACATGGTCGAACAGATGCTGGTGCATGAAATAATGGTAACTCTGGATATTGTTCCGTTCCATCGGATAATACTCATCCAGATTGAACGTGACCACGTTCTTGAAACTGAGCCCTTCTTCCCTGTGCATGCGCACCAGTTCCTCATAGACCCGTATAGGCGATGAACCAGTGGCAAGGCCAAGCACACAGGTCTGCCCCTTCTCCGATTTTTCCCGTATCAATGTCGCAATTTCCGTTGCCACTTGTATGGACCCTATCTTGGAGTCATCAAAGATGACATTGTGTATTTTTTCGAACCGGGTCTCTTCAAACTGTCCCGCAGGTCTGTATGCTATTGATTTAGGTAACGCTTTTGTTTCCATTTTCACTCAGTTATAGTATTTTATGTTAGGGATATTTTTATCTTTTTCCAGGTCATGATCAAAACAGTGCCCGATACAATCGCCACGACCGTGAGTATGGACGCTCCCATCAAACGGCCATAGATCCAGTACCCAGTGGCAAAAAGAATGCTATAGATCAGCACGGTACCGACGATCATCGCCAATATGCCACTAGGGACACTCCATTTTTTTCCGGTACTGTTCAATTCCACACCATCTGCCCTGCCCTGCTGCTCCACTTTTTTCCATCCTGGACCTCCTGGCTCTATCTTCCTACAAAAATTGTAGAGGACCTCCTTGCTCTCGGGCGATGTGGCATAGGTGGCAATGAGCCAAGCGATTGTTGTGACCAACACCACCATGGGGTATTCGGCCCAATCTGGCATAAGGCCAGTGTCTGTTGCAAACAGATAGTCCCCAAGGGGAGTAAGCTTGAGCACGAGGGACAGGATCCCTGAAATGAACATGGCCGTGATCTCGCTCCAGGCATTGATACGCCACCAGAACCATCTCAAAATGAAGATCAATCCGGTGCCTGCCCCGAACACCAACAATATTTCAAAAAGTTGAAGGGCATTCTGGAGCAAAAGGGCCAAAAGGGCACTCAACACCATCAAGCCAACGGTGGATATCCTTCCCACAGCGACCAATCTTTTTTCAGATGCCTGTGGATTGACCCGCTCCTTGTAAAAATCATACACAATATAAGATGAGCCCCAGTTCAACTGGGTAGATATCGTGGACATATATGCCGCGACCAATGAGGCCAGTACCAATCCCAAAAGACCTGTTGGGAGTTTGGTGAGCATGGCCGAATAGGCAAGATCGTGTCCCAGTTTGTCATCCGCAACTATGGGAAATGCGGCCTGGAGGCTCTCCAAATCGGGAAAAACGACCAAAGAGGCCAAGGCCACCAATATCCAGGGCCAGGGCCGCAGGGCATAGTGCATGATATTGAAGAAAAATGTGGCGCCTATGGCGTGCTTTTCATTTTTGGCGGACAGCATCCGTTGGGCAATATAGCCCCCACCTCCCGGTTCAGCCCCAGGGTACCATGAACTCCACCATTGCACCGCCAATGGAATGATCAACAGGGTGATCAATGCGCTCTTGTTGTCCAGATCGGGCAAGATGTTCAGTTTTTCCTTTACGGTTTCATGGGAAAGCAATGCATCGATGCCTCCTACCTCTGGGATATTGACCAAATAGTAGGCCGCGCCTATGGCACCTCCCATGGCCACGAAGAAAAGAACGAAATCCGTGTAGACCACTCCCTTGAA
>NZ_VNIK02000031.1 GCF_007785775.2 Flagellimonas hadalis | reverse complement strand
CCTTCCCGAAAGAAAGAATTCCGAACTACTCTTCCCCGAACTTTTGGAGACATAGAGGCCTATGCCCAACGTAATGGTAAAAAACATGATTATGATGGCATAATCCAGTAGTTGTAATGTAATCATGATTGTGGTATGGAAAGGTTGGAAAAAGGAAATAGCTGTTTTCCGTATTGCAAAAGAATGGGCAGGGAGCAGCCCCTGCCCGCCTTCATCAACTAACTCAACAACTAAAAACTAACTATTCAAAACTAGGCTCGGATGCTCCTCTGTGTCCATTGACATCAAAACCAAGCAATCCGTTCCTATGCGTTTTGGCAAATTTGCTTCTGTCTACCCAAATGTTCAACTTCAAGCTCGACAATATCATTCACCTTTAGGTACACCTGCGGCTTCTGGCCCATGCCAACACCTGGGGGAGTCCCCGTAAGAATCAGGTCCCCCTCTTCCAAAGTCATGAACTGGGATAGGTAATGAACAATGAAATGGACAGAAAAAATCATGTTGTCGGTATTGCCCGATTGCATAAGCTGACCATTTACCCATAGTTTCATGTCCAGATCTTGGGGATTTTCAATGCGGTCCGCGTCCAACAAAAAGGGTCCTATGGGCGTAAAATTGTCTGATGATTTGCCTTTTGTCCATTGGCCACCTCTTTCCAATTGGAAAGCCCTTTCAGAAACATCGTTGGCCAAACAATAGCCTGCAATACACTCCTTGGATGCCTCTATCGAATCCAGATATCTGGCCTTTTTACCAATGACCACTCCCAGTTCCACCTCCCAGTCGGTCTTTTCACTTCCCCTGGGGATCAAAATGGGGTCGTAGGGCCCGACCACGGTATTGCTCCCTTTTTGAAAGATGATTGGCTCCGTAGGAATCGGCATCCCTGCCTCTTTGGCGTGGTCCGAGTAATTCAATCCTATGCACATCACCTTTCCCGGCCTTGCCATTGGGGCTCCCCATCGTTCTTCTTCCCTTACCAATGGTAAATCTTCCCCTCTGGAGAGCAATTCCTTCACCTGGGCAGGGCCATCGGCCGCAAAAAAATCCCTATCAAAATCCTTAAAGTAGGCCGATAGGCTGTATCGTTTATCATTTCTCAATACTCCTGGCTTCTCCATTCCCACCTTCCCGTATCGTATCAATTTCATATCGAATATATTTTGTTGTTTAAAAAATAATGGCGTTCCCGTCGCACGTTCATTGTCTGTGTCGATCGGGGATATCTTTAAAAATCCCGATAATCCCCTGACAAGTATTGGTTGGCCTTTTCTTCCTTGAACCGTGCCGCTTCCGCATCCCAATGCAAGGTCTCCCCGGGGAAACGGCCAGCAATGGTGCCCAGCAAAATGGTCTCGGTCAACCGTGCCCCATAATCGAAAGGTGCCGTAGTGGTGGCCTTGCCCAAGCAGGCATCCACAAACTGGTGGTAGTGCTTCGGACCTTCGGTGTCGTAGTTCCGGATGGGCTCGCCCATGTTGTTGGCCACCGATACCTTGGCGATCTCCTTGGAGATGTCCACATATTTGCCCTTCACGATCTTTTTGGGCAACTGCATGAAGTGGGGAAGCAACAACCTGCCTTTTTCCCCAACGAACATGGCACCCTGTTCAGGCAATTCTCCCTCTCCGGCCACTTTGGCGTCGAGCGACATCTTATCGGCTATACTCTCCTCTTTTTTCGGTTTTGTGTCCACTGTCTTCTTAGCACCGGGCAAAACCAAATCTTCATGCAGACCAGGAACACCAGGGCCATCATACCAAATCCACTTGAAGGATTGTGAGGTATAAGGAGTACTTGGAAATTCGTAGGTAACCACATTGTTTTCCGGGTAACTGAATCCATTGGAGGGCCTACACTCTGTGGTTATGGTGGTCGGCACGTCCAATTGCAAGGCATTGTAAGGGGTGTCAAAAATATGCACGCCCATA
>NZ_VNIK02000030.1 GCF_007785775.2 Flagellimonas hadalis | reverse complement strand
GAGCCCTACACGCACAAGGACGGCACCAAGTTCGACTGGTTCCGTTCGCACATGCTGGGCGGGCGGACGAACCACTGGGGGCGTATCTCGCTCCGTTTCGGCCCTGACGATTTCAAGCACAAGAGCATCGATGGGCACGGGGAGGACTGGCCGATCGGCTATGACGATGTAAAGCCCTACTACGACAAGGTGGACAAGATGATCGGGGTTTTCGGCACCAACGAGGGCCTTCGCAACGACCCTGACGGATTCTTCCTCCCCCCACCCAAACCAAGGCTGCACGAGCTGTTCTACATCAAGGGGGCGAAGAAGTCGGGAGTTCCCGTATATCCCTCGCGGATGTCGATGCTCACCAAGCGTATCAACAACGATCGCGGTGTGTGCTTCTACTGTGGGCAGTGCTCCAGGGCCTGCCAAGTGTATGCGGACTTCTCGGCAGGCACCTGCCTCATCTTCCCTGCGCAAAAAAGCCGCGGACAGGTGGATCTCTTCGTCAACTGTATGGTCAGGGAGGTCACCGTGGACAACGAAGGGCGCGCCACCGGTGTTTCCTATATCAACAAGGAAGACCGTAAGGAATATAAGCTCAGGGGCAGGGTAGTGGTGCTTGGGGCCTCGGCCTGTAGCACGGCCCGTATCCTCTTGAACTCCAAGAGCCCTCAACATCCCAATGGGCTGGGCAACAGCAGCGACCATGTGGGCAAGTATTTGCACGACTCCACGGGCGGTGACCTGATGGCCTTCGTGCCCGACCTGATGGACCGCAAGGTGTCCTACAACGAGGACGGGGTGGGCGGCATGCACGTCTATTCCCCATGGTGGGGCGACAACTCCAAGTTGGATTTCCCCCGCGGCTATCATATCGAGATATGGGGCGGGATGGGGATGCCCAGCTACGGTTTCGGTTTCAACGTGAACGAGTTCAACAAGTTCTTCGGGACAAAAGTGGGCGGCTATGGGGACATTCTCAGGAGCGATGCCAAGAAATATTACGGAGCGGTGGTGGGCCTCAGCGGTCGCGGGGAATCCATCGCCCTGAAGAGCAACTACTGCGAGATAGACCCGACCACGGTTGACGAATGGGGCATCCCGGTGCTCCGTTTCCACTACAAATGGTCGGACAACGAGCGCAACCAGGCCAAGCACATGCAGGACTCCTTCGAGGAGATCCTGACCAACATGGGCGGCGAGGTGATCGGCGGCAAGGCCGGCAAGGAACGGGACTATGGACTGCACGCTCCCGGGCGGATCATCCACGAGGTGGGCACCACCAGGATGGGCGATGACCCGAAGACCTCTGTGACCAACAGGTACCAGCAGCTGCACGACGTGGACAATGTCTTCGTGGTGGATGCCGGGGTGTTCACCTCGCAGGCGGACAAGAACTGTACCTGGACCATATTGGCACTCTCGTGGAGGGCCTCGGAATACATAGTGGAGCAATTGAAACAACAAAATCTGTAAGGAAATGGACAGAAGGAAGAGTTTGAAATCGATAGTGTTGGGCTCCGTGGCCGGGGGACTGGCCATACATGGCTGCAGGCCGGAACCCACGGTTCCAGAAGTTGGGGCACAAGAGGTGCCCATGCTGAAATGGCGGACGCCGAAGGAGAACGAGCAACTGGCCGAACTGGAGGCGGAACGTTTCCTGACGGCCCATGAGGCGGAGACCCTGACGGTGCTGTGCGACCTGATATTGCCCGGCAGCGAGGAATATAAAAGTGCCTCTGACGCCGATGTGGTCTCTTTCATAGAGTTCATGTCCAAGGACACCCCTGGCATCCAGACGGACCTCAGGGGCGGTGTGATGTGGCTGGACCACAGGAGCAACCTGGACCATGGCGTTGAGTTCAAGGCGGCCACGGAAGATCGGCAGAAGGCGATATTGGACACGATCGCGTACTACGACCCCGAGTTGCCGGGCAACGAGCGGCCCTTCGAGGTGAACTTCTTCTCGATGGTGAGGAACCTGACCATGACGGGGTTCTATACCTCGAAGATCGGGATCGAGGAGCTGGGCTACAAGGGGAACATGCCCAATGTGTGGGACGGAGTGCCTGACGACGTATTGGAGCAGCACGGGGTGTCCTACGACCCGGAATGGTTGGCCAAGTGCGTGGACCAGGGCAAGCGCAACATCGTGGCCGAATGGGACGAGAACGGGAATTTGATTACCT
>NZ_VNIK02000003.1 GCF_007785775.2 Flagellimonas hadalis | reverse complement strand
TCACCTCGTCGAAGTCGCTGCAGCTCCCGTTGGTATCGGTCCATCTGAAGATGTAAGTGCCATAACTGTCCACGGTCACGTTGGTGGTCTCATCATTGGGATCAACGAATGTTGCCGTTCCCACGCCTGGGGTTTGGTTGGTCCAGGTTCCGGTTCCCACAGCAGGATTGGCGTTGGTAGCGAATGGGTTGGCGATATCACATACATTGCCATCAATCCCTGCATTTGGTGTTGGAGCGCCCGGATCGGTAAGGGTCACATCAGGATTGTCCGTAGATGTACATCCATTGACGGTTATCCTGAGGTTATTGTATGTCCCTTGGGGTGTATTTATAGTTGCACTTCCTCCAAATACAGGAACACTTGGGAAGACTCCAGCATCGTAGGTGATATCATAATTCCCGTCGGGGACGTTGGAGAATGTTAGCTCTATGGTACCGTTTCCACCACAGGCCACGGGATCGGAAAAGGTATTTACAGCAATTTGGGGCACTGTGTTTACGGTGACGGTTACGGTGGCGTTGTCGGGGGCGCACGGCCCTGTTGCGGGTATGGTGTATGTGAAACGGTATGCCCCTGCGGAGAGGGTGGAGAAGTCCATGTTGGCGGGGTCGGGGACCACGGAGTTGGCCCCGTTGCCGAAGGCGTCGTCCACGTCGGTCCATGTCCCGCCGCCGTCCTCCCCGGCGAGCTGTGCGTTCAGGTCGTGGGGTGTGTTGTCCCCCTCACAGAGGTCGATGTCGGTGGGTGTCCCGGCCTCGTTGGTGGCGTCGATGTTGACGGTAATTGTAGTTGCTGGTCCTTCGCAACCGTTGATGGTCTGAGTGACGTAATAATCTTGTGATGAGAGCGGGTCAGCGTTTGCCACAGTAGAGGTCAACCCTGCGTCGCTGTACCATGTAATCGTGGCAGAGATGGCAGGCACAAGGTCAGCTCCAGTGGGATTGTCGGTATTACAAAATGTCAGATTGTTGGCGACTGGTGCAACAGGGGTAGGGTTTATGGTGATAGTGAAACTTTCTTCATCAAAGCAATTGGGAGTGGAGCCTGTCTCATCATAAATGTAGAGAGTAATGTCACTATTGATAACATCTCCTTGGGCGTAAGCATTTCCTCCTCCGGATGGCCCTCCAGGGAGATCGTAATACGCCTCACTGCCGGTAAGGTTGGTCCCGGTGATGGCAGGCAAAGTATATGAATCACAGACTACCTGATCTGCTATATCGTCTATATCTGGGGAGAGATATACGTAGATGGTCTGGGTGACATCCACAAAATTCCCTGTTGTATCGGTAACCCTGTAGGTTCGGGTTATCGTTTCTGGATTTGTATTGCCATCGGATGATTCCGAGAGTAAGACAACAGATGCTATGGCACAGTTATCCGCTTCGTCCGTTACGACCAATGGGTCTGCTGCAGGTGGTGTATCGCATACAGTGATGTCTGTAGGGTTTGATGCTGTAGGTGGCTCGGTGTCCCCAAAACCTACCGTGAAAACATCCAGATGTTCAAAATTGACATTGTCAAAGTAGGCATTACCAGCCATGTCCACGTTTGTAACGTCTATCATGGTGATGGGGCCTGTAGTAAAATCCCCGTCCCCGTCAGTGTCTATCAATAGTTTTAGGCCACAATCTCCATTGTTCAATATATTGGAACCGGAAAGATCTATTCGGACACTGACGTTGCTGATGGCAGCAATGCTAGGATGTGAACGGGTAGCTTGAACCTGCCATTCCCTTTCAATCCTGCTGGTGATGTTGGCTGGAAGCTCCACATTTACTTCATTGAGACCTCCGCGATCGCTGCCCCATAAGAGATAATTATGAAGGTATGAAAACAGCGAAGTGCCCAGTGTTGTTGTATTGTCTATTTCAGGTCTAGTTTGATCCAAATTGTCTCCTGCAAAGTTGGAGTCAGTGGACATGGTCACTATAGCCTCAGCATTTTCGCTTTTACCTATTCGTTGGTGTACGTTGTACCGAAGATCTGGAAATCCACCAAAGTTGTCCCTGTACCTATCCCTTGCCAATCCGGCAATGTCAAATCTATAGGCAGGATTGATTGCGGGGTTCCAAATAACGGCTCCATTCGCAGATAGATATTGGTATCCTTGGTTTCCAACGATGCTTCCCAATTGACCTGCACTATTGAGGGTTATCCCATATTTAATGGCCAAATAGCTTTCTACACGTTGTATATGGGTTGCTGACAAAGCACCATCAGCCACTAAGACTTCAGCGATGTTTCCCGTTAGGTTGGTGTTGGGGTCGTTACTGTTAAAGTGCTTGCCCAGTCTAACAAATAGGTAAAGGTCATCTTCTGCAATAACATCGTTTCTTGTGGTGTTGATGTCTTGGATGCCATTCACTTTTGTGGTCAAGGTTTCTTGAAAGTCCCCTAGAGGTGCTGTTTCCCTAGAAAACACCCCTATCGTAGGCCGTTCCAAAAGGTCTATTCCGCCACTTTGAAAATAGGTTGCTCCAATCCGCGTCCTGCCGACAGAGAAGCGGTTCCCATCGGAAACCCCCAGCGAGAGATTTGTGGTGGAATTGTGATAGTTATCTATATCCCCACCATACAAAAGTCGTTGGGTCCTTGCCGTATTCCCGGCGCCAGGCGCCCTAAATACTATAAAAACGGTAATGTTCGCCCTGGATATGCTCCGGGTGTGCAAAGCCTGACCATTTCCACTACCATCAAATTCCACAGAAGGATTGAAGTTCATGTCGTTTCTTCGCAGCGTTGGTATCCCAGGGACAGAACCTGTTGGGCTGAGAAAGGCTGGTAAACCAAATGAATGTGCAAAACCGGGATTGAGTGCTGCGTCCCAAGGATTGGGATAATGTGCGGGATCGGCAGGATGGGGGACCGCATCTTGCTTGGTGTCCACTCCAGCATAATCGACAAGGTCATACCAGGTTGTTACAGGTGTTCCGTCGGCAGGGGGGAATGGGGTATATAATTCCAATTGTCCGACAGGAGATGGAATATTGACGGCCCTGTCCGCACTGTACCATGTATCCACTTCGATTTGCCCATACGTTTGAGCTCCTATGAGCATGATCAGTAGCATGGCCAACTGTTGCAAGAGTTTTTTAAAAGCATTAGGTGAAGGCACACAGGAAAGGTTTTTTTCTGTGCCCATAGAAAAATAGCAAAGTAGAAGTTTTATCATAATTGTAGGTTTTAATGGTATTTTCTTGTTGGGGCAGGACGAGAAAATAGATTTGGTAATATAAAATAAGGGACTATCTGTGGATGTTCAGTGCCCCAATTCACCTGTGGTGGGTTACAATTGATGGATGATGGGAATGGATCAACGGATGAAAAATCCGCCTATTCTAAAAATGATGTATTTTGTAAGTTTTATCTTATTTTTTCAATGAAGTCAACATACTTTAAAAAAAGGCCGCCAAGATAATCTTGGCGGCCTAACCATCTCTGTTACCGAAGAACTAAAGAGTTACACCAAACCTAGTTCTTACATTGATTATAAAATATGGGTAGGATGGTTATTTTATGAGATTTATTTCCACTCGTCTATTTTGTTTTTTTCCTGCACTTGTGGCATTTGAGGCTATTGGCTTTTCTTCACCATAACCAATGGCGGTGAGCCTGTTGCCTGCTATTCCTTTATCGATCAGGAAATCCCTTACTGAATTGGCCCTGGCCTCAGATAGTTTTTGATTGCTATCGTTGGATCCCACGCTGTCCGTATGTCCTTCCACGGTGAACTTGGCATTGGGGTATTCATTCAGGATTTGGATGATGTCCACCATCACAGCCACGGATTCGGTTTTGATGGTCGCTTTTCCTGTATCAAAAAGAATGGTCCTAGCATAGTCGTTCAATTGTTTTTGTACTTCTTGGGTCACTTCCGGGCAGCCTTTGTTGCTTACGGGTCCAGCGATAGTGGGACATTCGTCATCTATATCCGCCAAGGTATCCCCATCCGTATCAGGACAACCTTTGTGCTCTATGCTTCCTGGGGTTTCAGGACAACGATCATCTTGGTCTATAATACCATCACCATCTGTATCAGGGCAACCTCTATGTGCCACTGGTCCTGGTGTATTCGGGCAGTCGTCATCTTTGTCCAGAACGCCATCACCATCTGTATCCGGCCATGGACAACCATTGTTTTCTTCAGGTCCTGCCTCATTGGGGCAATTGTCGTCCTTGTCCAGTAGGCCGTCTTCGTCGGTATCGGGCCATGGACAGCCTTTGTTTTCCACAGGACCGGCCACTTCTGGGCATGAGTCTTCCTTGTTCACAATACCATCTTTGTCCTTGTCCTTCAACTTGTTTTGATAGACGGGTATCTTTAATCCAGCGTATAGGTCAAGTCCTTTGGTATCCTCACCTATAAGGGAAGATAGAATGGACCCTGAACCCATATACAATGGACCGAGCCTAAGACCAGCACCCCATTGAAAGCCAACTCCATCCATGATTCCAATAGGCGAATAGACAGATAGCCATGCACTTTCGTATCTTGGGGTGATGCTATATTGGTCCAGGATATGTCCAATATTTCTGGAATTTTTGGATGCTATGGAAATATCGGCATTGACGTTCAAATAGAATTTTGAAATAATGCTCCAATCCAAGTTGGTATGCAACGCAGTGGGCAAAGTATAGTCTTTGGATTTGGTATCGGATATCAGTTCAAAATTGTCCAAAAGGGCTTCTTCAAGGACATCACCGTCAAAATTGTCGATGCTCTGTGTCCTGTTCAGGTTGTATAGCCGGTCTCTACCGTCTATATCCGTTATCTTGCCAAAATCCGTGACGGAAACCCCCACTTTTAACTTGTATTTGTTCACACCCCTGTTCATGATGGTACTTCCATCACCCTTCAGTTTGGTGTACTCGGCATGATCGGGTCTCCACTCATATACAAACCCAATGTCACTGCCAAAACCCAAGCCATTTTTGAAATCGCCAAAGGCATCACCGATATTCCCTTCATCATTTACTTCGCCTGTGGAGCCATGGTGCAATTGACCTGTAGTGGTGATTTCCCTAGTGTTGGAATCATAGTCTAAGGTAATGTCGGAGCCATACAGATACACGTTCCCCAGTCCCTGCAACATTTTTGCTGAGACCCCTCCCTTAAGGAAATGTTGTCCGTTGTCCAATAGTACACGTGCATAGGTCGCACCAATTTCCCCCCAAACGCTGAACGAGCCGGAGATGTTTCCTTCCACCACGCTAAAATCCTCGGTTTCGTCAAAACCGCCTTCCTTTTCCAAGGTGTTGCCATTCACATGGTCTACATTGAAAAGGCCTCTTCCCCTCGTAAAAATGGCCAATGAACTCTTCTCATTTATGCTCAGCATGACAGATGGTCCCAATACGTCAATATTGAAGGAAAGGAAATTGTCCGTCTTGGGGTATGTATTGGCATCGTCAAATGTTGAGCTATACTCACTGAAAACATCGGAAAAATTGAAACCGATGTAGTTGTTGCCATACAAAGCGCTGACCCCTATCAGGTTGACATCTAGCTTGAGCCTTGAATCAGCTATATTCGCCGGGTTGGAAAGAACCCCGTGCACGCCGCTGTAATTGTCCGTTAATAAACCTTGGTAGGATTGTGCACTGAGCATAGAGGCCGATAAAAGGCACACCATGCCCAAAAATGTATTTTTTGAAAACATATCTAATTTTTTTTGCCCTAAGGCGGGCTGGGTTATTTTTTAAGTTTTTTGGTTAATCGACCCCAAAGAGAACATAAAATGTGATATCAAAAATGAGGAATGAACGGATGTGCCTTTTGAATTGACGGATGGGGGATTTGAGTTTATATGGTTTTTAAAATGAAGGAATATTCCTATAGTTTTTTGCAAAGGAAATGCTAGGGAGAATTGTAAAGATGGTATTGGAAGGTTACAATCTTCCTCTTCAATTAAGGTAGAAAATTAGGCTAAAGTGGGATGGGACCGTGAGGAACAAAAAAACCATTACAACCAAGGAATTGTAAAAATTCCTTGGCGTAACGGAAACCTCAACTAAACTAAACACTTTTATGACAACAACAGTCTTAAAAAAGTGCATTGCTATATGTGCACGCGTTAAAAATTGATCTTGCTCTTTCAATTGGCTTTAACGCTTAATTGCAAGACAAACATACTATCAAAAAATGGTTCGGAAGGGGATGAATTAACGGATGGCCGTTTTCAACCAACGGATGACCGTTTTGAATTGGTGGATGTAAATATAGGGTATGCCCAAAATGGTTAAAACGATATGTTTTCAAGGTTATTTCAGGACAAAAAAAACAGCCCTTTGGGCTGTTCTATACTTTAAATGTGCAAATCGAATTAGGATATGTCCTCTGTTGCGGCCCCTGGGGCATTTTTTTTCACAGAAGCGATACCATTTTCCATGGCGGCCGTACTGGAGTACATTTCGCTCGCTCCAATGACCTGTCCGTTGGAGGCCTTTAGGTTGAAATAGGGACTTCCATCTTTGGCGGTCTTTCTTTCGAACTTGCTGTCATCCTGCGAGTTCTTTTTTACCGACTCTATGCCGTTTTCACAAGCAGCTTTTGTCGTATATGCCTCGCTACTTAGAATAACCTGACCGTTTCCAGCCTTCAAATTGAACCTGAACTGGCCAGATTTATCCGTTTTGATCTCAAATTTTCCCATACTTTATATGTTTTGATATACTAAATCTAGAGATTTTCTTAAAAAATGACCAATAATTGAAAGGAAAATTGACAATAAAGTAATATTGGGATGGTTTTGCACATCAAAAAAGGGAACATGATGAAAACACCAAGCTCCCTTTTGTCCACTTTTTTGATATAAAGGTCTATATCCTTACCTGTCCGTCCCCAAATACATAGTATTTGTTGGTCACCAATTGTTTCAGCCCAAGAGGTCCCCGGTGGTGCAGCTTGTCGGTGCTGATGGCCAATTCCGCACCCACGCCCATTTGGCCCCCATCCGTGAACCGGGTGGAAGCGTTTTGGTACACGGCGGCACAATCCACATTTTCCATAAAGGTCTGGGCAATGCTGTTATCCTGGGTCATTATGGAGGCGGAGTGCCCTCCTGAATGCCTGTTGATTTTTTCTATGGCCCCATCAAGGCTGTCCACAGCCCCGATGACACATTTCATGGCCAAAAATTCCTCTTCCCAAACGGATGCATCAGGAATGGGCTCTTCATCTGATAGTATGGGTTGGACATTTTTGTCCACCAAGATGGAGACTCCCTTTTCCTTTAATACTTGCTGGAGCTCCTTTAGTTTTTCTTCATACCCTTGGATACGGGTGTCCACCAAAATTTTGTCCAAGGCGTTACAGGCCGATATTTTATGGGTCTTCGCATTGATGATCACCTCCAAACTTTTCTTCCAATCGGCATCTTTGTGCACATAAAGGAAATTGTTTCCACGCCCACTGACCAGAACGGCACATTTGGCATGTTCCTTCACGAAGGCGATCAGACGTTCACCGCCCCTGGGGACAATGAGGTCCAGGTCTTGATCGGGATTTCTTAGAAAATCTTGGGTCTGGGTCCTGTCCATCTCCAAAAATTGGATGAAATCGGAAGGGAGATCATTTTCCGCTAGGGCCTGATGCCAAAATTGGACCAAGGCCTTGTTGCTGTGATAGGCTTCCTTTCCGCCCTTCAACAAGATTTTGTTATTGGCCTTAAACGCAAGTACGGCGGCCTCAACGGTCACATCGGGCCTGGATTCATAAATGATCATAATGGTGCCGAAAGGGGCTGTTTTGTTGACGATCTTCAGTCCGTTGTCCAATGTTCTGGTAGAGATTTCCTTGTTCACAGGGTCTTCCTGCAAGCGGACTTCCTTGACGGCTTGAATCATCTGGTCCACTTTTTTTTGGTCCACCACCAAGCGGTCATAAAGGGCTTGGTCGTCCCGATCAAAAGCATCCAGATCTTTTTTGTTGGCTTCCAGCAATAGGCTTCGGTCCTTGTCCAGGATCCGTTCCATATCGCTCAATACCTTGTTCTTTATCGTTGTGTTCAATAATTTCATTGTTGTGATTTTATCGGGAAACCTCGGTTCCCACTGTTTTTCCTTCGATAATATCGAGGATGACATTGTCCCTTTTTCCATTCACGATGTAGGATGGGATGTTGGCCGCTGCGGCAATTTGTGCATAGTTCAGTTTGGAACCCATGCCGCCACGTCCTTCGCCCTCGGCCTTGTTGCCTTCCTCTATATATTTGTCCAAATCTTCCCCTGGTGCCACTTTTTCAATGACTTCGGATTCTTCCTTTTCGGGATGGCCGTTGTACAGCCCATCAATGTCCGTCATCAAGATCAATCGGTCCGCCTTCATCAATTGTGCGAGCAATGTGGCCAACTCATCATTATCCGAAAACATGGACATGGCCACCGAAACGGCATCGTCCTCATTGGCAATGGGCACTACACCCTCGGACAGGAGCCCTTCCAGACAATTGATCATATTGTCGCGGTGCACACCCGGGTTAAAATCCCGTTTTGTGGGCAGCACTTGGGCACATTTCATGCCGTAGTCGCTAAAAATGTTATAGTAATGGCGCATCATTCTGGGCTGTCCTATGGCAGAATATACCTGCCTGCGTTGGGTCTTGTCCTTTATTTTGGCCTTTCCAAGTACCTCTTTTCCGGCGATGACCGAACCAGAGGAGACCAAAATGGTCATGATGTCCCGTTCATACAGTTCTGCGATCTGCTGGACCAGATTGTTGAGCACGGGTCTTACAATTCTGTTGTCCTTGTTGGTCATTACATTGGTTCCTACCTTGATGACCACGAGTTCTTTGTACATAATTAGTATTCTTCGCCGAGTTCCACTGCCCTGTTGAATGCAGCAAAGGCGGCTTCCTTGATTAATTCGTTAACATTGTTGTCTTGCATGGAGTCGAGGGCTGCACGTGTGGTCCCTCCTTTGGAGGCGACCCTTTCCATCCAGGAATCGGGCGTCAGGTTGGACTGGTTGAACAGTTCCACGGCCCCGGTAAAAGTCTGACTGACCAGTACTTTGGACACATTTTCGGAAAAACCCATCTGCAGTGCGGCCTCCATCATGCTTTGCATAAAATAGAACACGTAGGCTGGTCCGCTCCCGGATATTCCCGTGGAGGCATCGATATATTTTTCGCTCTTCACGCGAAGTGATTTTCCCGTAGTGTCCAAAAGGCCCTCCGTCATGAACAGTTCCAAACGGGACACTTCCTCTGCGGAAACATAGCTAGTGAGTCCTTTGCCGACCTGGGCGGGCAGGTTGGGCATGGCCCTGACCACTTTTTTGATGCCCAAGGCATCTTGGATGTACTTGATGGTGACCCCTGCCATAATGGAAATGAACAATTGTTCGGGGTTTACCAATTCTTTCATGCGTCCCAAGAGCTCTTCGGCATGGTACGGCTTCACGGCCAAAAAGATGATATCTGCTTTGGGGACACAGTCCTCCAAACGTTCCATGGCATCAAAATGGGCAATTTTGCCCACTTCTTCCATTTTTTCCTTTGACTTGTCCAGCACCATGATGTTGCGTTTCTTCAGCAACTTGGATCTGGACATACCTGTGGCATAGGTAAGCCCCATGTTACCTGCGCCAATGACCAATACTTTCATTGTTTTTTATTAAAAGGGTTAGTGATTTTTATGCGGAAATGTTGCAGTCCTTACAGTCCTTTACTTCGCCGTAATAGGTTTCCCTGTATTTGTGCAATGTGCGTATGGGAAGCCCCATGATGTACCTTTTGATGTAGGTCACTTGGGTGGTCAGCTCTCCCATTTTGACGCTGTAACGCTTTTCATACTTTGTTTCCCTTTTGATCTTTGAAAGTTTCATTGTATTGTAATGGTGTTTATGACTATATGTTCTCCTGATCTAACAGGTATTTTTGCCGGTATGCGGCCTTTTTTACTGTTTTTCTTCGTTCCACTGATTTTTTGGTGTATTCCTGCCGGTCCCTGATTTCATCCAAGCGCTTGGTGTTTCTATATTTTCTCTTGTAGCGCTTAAGGGCACGTTCGATACTTTCGCCAGGTTTTACTTCGATTTTGAGCATATATTGATTTATCTGTTTAATCTCATTTCCATATGGGTTTCGTTGAACCCGTTCTCTTCAAAAAAATGTTTGTTGGGGCATTGGTTCCCACTGGTGATGTGGACGGCAACGTCCCCTTTGCAATACTGGAGTGTGTAATCCAGCAGTTTTTGTTCAATACCTTTGTCCCGATGGTCCTTGTGCACCACAAAGAACACTAGGAAATTTTCGGGGATATAGTCCCCCATTCCGGTTTTGTTCACTACGGCCAGACCCAAGATCTCATCCTTTTCTTCCATCGAGAACACATAGCCCCCAAGTCCAGGGATGTCTTTTGTGCAATACTGGATAGCTTTCCTTATGGCCTGCTTTTCGGCCCTTTTTCCTTCCTGGTGATGGAAGAGGAAATTGGCAAACCTTTCGGCTTCCATGGTGGAGAGCCGTGTAAAGGCGTCGTAGGTTTTGATGACCATGGTTTTGTCTTGGACGATGATGCTTTTTTTGTTTTTTTAGGTTAATAGAGATAATAAGGAATGGGGATGCAAAACCATGGACAATCTGTCCAAAACAATGCATCACTGAATTACCCAACTAAGGGCGGTCGATTATAGGGTAGGTGGAATGAATTTATCCGGTTGGTTTCGAAATACCAGATAATTAAAACTAAGTATCCTACAGTTTTTTCTCTCGTGGAGTTTGATTTTCATCACTGCAAAGATAGTAAAATAAACCGCAAGTGCCAATTTTACTGGGTTTTATGTTTTTTGTAACGTTCACGAAAGGGTACATGTCCCACATATTGGATTGGAGATGTTCCTACAAATCCAGGGTGTTTTTTTCCGTGTCAATGGCTTTTGGGCAGTATTACCAGAGTTTCTCCCTATATCTTTTTCAATCGATCACACTTCCAACAAATCATGTTGAGGACACTTTATTTTCATGTGATGTTAGGATTTGATGGAAATGTTTTGACGTTTTTTTAACATTTGAGACCAAACCCCATTTGAAATACTTCGTAGGTATGGTTGTATTAACCCTTTAAAAACAAGTCGCCTTATGAAAAAAAGTATAGTCAAAGTAAAACCGGTAAAAAAGGCAACCAACCGCCGACAGTTTCTGAAATTGGGAGGTATGGGAGTTGTTGGGGCAAGCCTTTTGGTGGCCTGCAGCAATGATGACAACGGCATGGGAATGATGCCCGATCCTGATAACCCCGACATATTTGATCTGGGCGAAGGCGATTTGGGAGTTCTCAATTATGCCTATGCCCTGGAACAGTTGGAAGCTGATTTCTACACCAAGGTCGTGAATTCCTTCTACGGGAACATCTCCGATGAGGAAATGCAAGTGTTGACCGACCTTTATTATCATGAGGTAAACCACAGGGACTTTTTTAAAGCGGCCATTACAGCGGCCGTCGATGGAAATACCGATCTAGTGCTTCCCACACTGGAATTTGATTATGGGAACCTGGATTTCGGAAATAGGGAACAGGTGCTCACCACAGCAAGTGTTTTGGAAGATACCGGGGTGGCCGCATACAATGGGGCAGGACGGTTGATCTCCAATCCCGGGTATCTGCTCTTGGCAGGGAAAATCGTATCTGTGGAGGCAAGGCATGCTTCGGCCATCCGAACGCTCCTAAACCCTGGGTCGGCAGATTTTGCCGGGGATGATTATGTGACCACGGACACCGGTCTGGCCGCAGCTTTGGATCCATCAGTGGTTCTTTCCGCAGTGGGGGACACAGGATTTATCACGACTCCTTTCACGGCAAACAATTTACCTTAAACATTAAAAAGATATAAGATATGGATATTATAAAATTTTTGGATGGATTTACGAATGAATCATTGCTTCACGCAAAGCCTTCGCGTCGCGATATGTTCGGTACCTTGGGCTCCTTGGGTAAAAAAGCGGTACTGAGTGCAATTCCTTTTGGCCTGGCCACAATGCCCAATAAAACGTATGCCCAAGATGTAGGCAACGACCCAGTGAGTGCATTGCAATTGGCTTTGACCTTGGAATATTTGGAGGATGAGTTTTACGATTTGGCGCTCCAATCCGGAGTATTGCCCAGTGGCAGACCGGAAACTGTTTATATGCAGATATCGAAACATGAACAGGCCCATGTCGATTTTTTGATCACTGGATTAGAAGGTGCGGGTGTGACCCCGGTGGAGAAACCAACGTTTGATTTTACCGCTGGAGGTGCCTTTGATCCCTTCAACGAAAATGGCGTAGGTCAAGAAACTGCCTATGCCCAGTTGTTGGCATTGGCCCAGGCTTTTGAAGATACCGGTGTACGAGCCTATAAAGGACAAGCCGGAAATCTGTTGGGATCAGCCTTTTTGACGCCGGCCCTGCAAATACATGCCGTTGAGGCCATGCACGCCTCCGAAATAAGAAGATTGAGAGGTCTTAAGGGATGGATCACGAACAATGAGCGTGGAGCAGGAATGCCGGAAGCTACACAAGCAGTGTACAACGGGGAAGAAAATGTGACCCAAGGAGGTGTGGATGTGACCACGCTGGGCAATACCGCTCCTTTTAGCATGGAGGCTTCCACAGAGGCATATGATGAAGCATTGTCCGGGGATGATGCCGTTGCCATCGCCAGTCTTTTCATTGTTTCTTAAAGAATGAAGTTTGATGAAAGAAATCGATTCCCTTTTTCCAAGGGAATTTGACTGATAGTCTTAAAACCAAAAAAGCTCCGAGAAATCGGAGCTTTTTGCGGTCTGGACGGGACTCGAACCCGCGACCCCCTGCGTGACAGGCAGGTATTCTAACCAACTGAACTACCAGACCAATGATTTTATCTTTAGGGACTCTGACAACAGCCAGATTCAAATCTTGTTCATTTGCTTTTTTAAAGCGAGTGCAAATATACATTGCCAATTCCGATTCGGCAAAACATTTTTCAAAAATATGATCAAGCAAATTTTTGCCGTTCGATCATAAAGGAATTCAACACCTTTGAGAAGTTGGACCGAATGTCAACATCCACATATTTGATCTGGTACTGGGCACACCGAAGTTTGAGGTCCTCCTGATATTGGGTCACTCTTTCCGAATAGGCCTTTTTTATGGATTCTGCATATAAATCAATATGTGCCCCGGTCTCCACATCCACAAAACGTTTGGGTGCATTGCCGAACTCAAAATCGATTTCATGGGTATGGTCCAGCAAGTGAAATAGCACCACGGAGTGCTTGTTGTATTTTAAATGGCGAAGGGCCTCGAAGAGCCTCGCTTCTTCAGTCTCCGTCTGGAACATATCCGAAAAGAGAAAGATCAAGCTCCTGCGATGCATCTTTTCAGCAATTTGATGGAGAAAGGTGTATGTCTTCGTGTCCTTTGTTCCTTCCGGTGCAGCAACCTCGTTCAACTTGGAATAGAGCATTTGGAAGTGTCGCTCACTACTTTTCTCCGGGGCGTGGAAGTCATATGTGTCCGAATAGATGCTCAGGCCAACAGCATCCCGCTGTTTTTTCAATAGCTCCATAAGGGCGGCAATGGCCAATACGCCGAAACCAATCTTGTTGAGGTTGTCCAGTGAAAGGTTTTTCACCTCGGGGTAGTACATCGAGGACGAATTGTCCAAGATCATATGGCATCTCAGGTTGGTCTCGTCCTCATACCGTTTGGTGTAGAGACGGTCCGTTTTGGCGAACAGTTTCCAGTCGATGTGTTTGGTGCTCTCTCCCGGGTTATAGATCTTATGTTCGGCAAATTCGGCCGAAAATCCATGAAAAGGACTCTTGTGGATGCCGCTGATGAAACCTTCCACGATCTGATGGGCCAAAAGCTCCAGATTTTGGAAAAGTTGTGCTTTGTGAAGTTCCGATCTAATATCCATAGGTGTTGGAAATATAAAACAAAAAAGGCTTGGCATTTGCCAAACCTTTTTTAAAATCGACGTTCAATACCTATTTATAGGGCCGCATCAATGGCCTCGGTATATACCTTTTTGGGAGATACCCCTACTTGACGATTGACAACCTCACCATTTTTGAAGACCAATACAGTGGGGATGTTACGCACACCATATTTGGCAGCGAACTGCTGGTTGGCGTCAACGTCAACTTTGCCTACCACAGCTTTGCCGTCGTATTCCTGGCTCACTTCTTCAATGATCGGGCCTACCATTCTACAAGGTCCGCACCAAGCTGCCCAAAAATCAACAAGGACAGGTTTGTCGCTTTTCAAAACTACTTCGTCAAAAGTCGCATCTGTTATTTCTAGTGCCATCTTATTTGTTTTATCGTTATGCAAAGTTAGTCAATTATTGTCCATCTAACTTACGCCCACCGCATTCGTTTTGATTATCGCACTATTGGCAATAGTTATGGGGCTAGTTCAACTTGTAATGGATCTCATGGGCCTCCAGTTCGGAAAGCAGTTCACTGTTGATCTTCACCTTTTGTTTTCGGCTCGAAAGCTTCAGCTTGATCTCGTCCTTCATCTCATAGATTTCAAAACTGAGCGGATGTTCCCCCTTGTGCAGTCGCAAAGTGTCCTTCAAGGTCTGGATACGGTTTTCTTGAAGACGGTCCAGGTCCAGTTTGATGGTGAGTTTCTTGGCATAGGCATCCATCACGTCCTGGAGCTGTTTGAAATCGTTGAACTGCAATCGGGGTTCTCCCTTTTTGCCCGTGTCCCGGTTCACCCAGCCTTCACGAACAAATGTCTTCACATAGACAAAGGAATTGATCATGAAAAAATGGCGGAACTTGAGGTATTCTTCCCCGAAAATGCGGAACTCGTGCGAATCTGTATAATCCTCCAAAGTGAAAAGGGCCCAGCCTTTACCGTTCTTGGAAACCCTGTGCTGCACATCGGTGATCACCCCGGCAACGGACAGCTCTCGGTTCACATACTCTTCCAGATTTTGGAAAGCGGAAACACTGGTGTTGCAGAACGCGGTGATTTCTTTTTTGAAATCATCCAAAGGATGCCCGGAGATATAAATGCCCACGACTTCCTTTTCCCGTCTCAATTTTTCCATAGTGCCCCAATCCTCGCAAGGCGGGACGATGGGTTCTGGTATCTGGACCTCACTAGCATCGCCGAACAGGCTCACCTGTGATGAATTTTCGTTCTCTTGGAATTTGGCCCCATACTTCACGGCCTTTTCCAGGAAGGTAATCCCATCACCATCATGATGGAAATATTGAGCCCTGTGCGTGTTGGCAAACGAATCGAAACCACCGGCAAGGGCCAGGTTCTCGAAAGCTTTTTTGTTGGCGGCCCTCAGGTCCACACGTTTGGCAAGATCAAATACGGATTTGAAAGGGCCGTCCTTTTTTCGGTGTTCCACAATGGTCTCCACGGCGGAACGACCCACCCCCTTGATGGCACCCATCCCGAAGCGGACCGCATTGTCCTTGTTCACGGCAAACTTATAGTAGGATTCGTTCACGTCCGGCCCCAAAACTTCCAAGCCCATGCGCTTACATTCCTCCATAAAGAAGGTTACCTGTTTGATGTCGTTCATGTTGTTGGACAGTACCGCGGCCATATATTCGGCGGGGTAGTGGGCCTTCAGGTAGGCCGTTTGGTAGGCGATATAGGCGTAGCAAGTGGAGTGGCTCTTGTTGAAGGCATAGGAGGCAAAGGCTTCCCAATCTTTCCAGATTTTCTCCAAAATATCACGCGGATGCCCATTTTTCTCCCCACCATCCAAGAACTGTGGCTTCAATTTTTGAAGTAGTGCGAATATTTTTTTACCCATGGCCTTTCGCAGAACATCGGCATCACCTTTAGAGAAACCGGCCAATTTTTGGGAAAGCAGCATCACCTGCTCTTGATAGACCGTGATTCCATAGGTTTCCTTCAAATATTCCTCCATCTCGGGAAGATCATAAGTAATTTCTTCCTCACCATGCTTTCTGGCGATAAAACTGGGGATATATTCCATGGGTCCAGGTCGGTACAGGGCATTCATGGCGATAAGGTCATCAAAAACCGTGGGTTTCAGGTTTTTCATGTGCTTTTGCATCCCGGGCGATTCGTATTGGAATATCCCTACCGTGTCACCACGTTGGAAAAGCTCGTAGGTCTTCTCGTCATCCAACGGAAAATCATCGGGCACCAGTTCTATGCCGGTGCGGGCCTTCACAATCTTTACCGTATCCTTGATCAACGTCAATGTCTTCAGTCCCAAGAAATCCATCTTCAGCAGACCGGCACTTTCCACTACGGAGTTGTCGAATTGGGTAACATAAAGGTCGGAGTCCTTGGCGGTGGAAACAGGGACAAAGTTGGTGATGTCGTCCGGGGTGATGATGACCCCGCAGGCATGGATCCCTGTATTTCGAAGCGATCCTTCCAATACGCGGGCCATGTTCACCGTTTGGCCTTCCAGGTCATCTCCTTCGGAAATGTTCAGCAGTTCGTTGACCTTGTCCAGTTCGTCCGACCGGAATTTTTTCTTGAGTTCCGCTTCTTCAATCCCAAAGATCTTGTTCAGTTTGGACATGTTGGGAATCAGCTTGGCAATGCGATCCGCATCGCCCAGAGGTAGGTCCAATACCCTTGCCGTGTCCCGAATGGAGGATTTGGCGGCCATGGTGCCGTAGGTGATGATCTGTGCCACTTGATTGGCCCCATATTTATTGATCACGTATTCCATGACCCTGCCACGGCCCTCATCATCAAAATCAATATCGATATCGGGCATGGACACCCTGTCCGGATTCAGGAAACGCTCAAAAAGAAGGTCGTATTTGAGGGGATCGATGTTGGTAATGCCCAAACAATAGGCCACCACAGATCCCGCTGCGGAACCCCGTCCTGGACCGACCGAAACATCCATGTTCCGGGCTTCGCGGATAAAATCCTCCACAATCAAAAAATAGCCTGGATAACCGGAGTTTTTGATGGTCTCCAACTCAAAATCGATACGCTCACTGATTTCGGGAGTGATTTCTTTGTACCGTTTTTCCGCTCCTTTGTAGGTGATGTGTCTTAAATAGGCATTTTCCCCACGTTTGCCCCCATCTTCGTCATCTTCCTTTACCTTGAACTCCTCGGGAATGCCAAATTTGGGCAGCAGGATGTCACTGGCCAGATCGTAAGGCTCCACTTTGTCAATGATCTCATGGATGTTCAAAATGGCTTCTGGAATATCCTTGAAGAGTTCCTTCATTTCATCCGAGGACTTGAAGTAGTATTCCTGGTTGGGAAGACCATAACGATACCCACGCCCCCTTCCAATGGGAGTGGAGCGTTTTTCGCCATCCTTCACGCACAGGAGAATGTCATGGGCCTCGGCGTCTTCTTTAGCGCAGTAATAGGTGTTGTTGGTGGCCACCAATTTGACATTATGGTCCTTGGCCATTTGCATCAACACTTGGTTCACACGATCCTCATCTTCCTGTCCGTGGCGCATGATTTCGATGTACAAATCGTCACCGAACAGTTCTTTCCACCATAAAAGGGCTTCTTCGGCCTGTTTTTCGCCCACGTTCAGGATTTTGTGGGGGACTTCCCCGTAGAGGTTTCCGGTGAGGGCGATGACATCCTCTTTGTATTGCTCCACGACCTTTCTGTCTATTCGGGGGACGTAATAGAAACCATTGGTGTAGGCGATGGAGGACATTTTGGCCAGATTGTGGTAGCCTTTCTTGTTCTTGGCCAATAGTACGATCTGATAACCGTAGTCCTTCACATTTTTATTGGTATGGTCCTCACACACGAAGAATTCACAGCCGACTATGGGGGTAATTTCTTTTTCGGTGGGCTGCTCGCCCTTTTCCTCGAGTTCCTTGTTCTTTTCCTTGACACTTTTGTTGTGCGCCATGACCTCTTTCACAAAGTGAAAGGCCCCCATCATGTTGGCGTGGTCGGTCAAGGCAACGGCTGGCATGCCATTTTCCGCAGTGGCCTTTACCAAATCCTTGATGTCAATGGTGGACTGGAGCACGGAAAATTGGGAGTGGTTGTGCAGATGGGCAAAGGGCGCATCTTCCAGGGTCTCGATGTTTTCCTGGATTTCTTCTGCCGAAATTTCACCGGTGTCCTTGGCCCAAAGTGCATCGGCAATTTTTTTGGAGGCGGCCTTTAGGTTGATGTGTTTGAGCCCGATGAGTTGTATTTCCTGCGGATTGGCCTCGGAAAAACGCTCAAAATAATCGGGTTGCACGTCCAGTTCCTCGGAAGTGAAATGCTTCTTCCGGACCAGTTCCAAAAAGCATCGCGTAGTGGCTTCCACATCCGCGGTGGCATTGTGTGCTTCGGCAAAGGGTTCGCCGAACAGGAACTCATGCAGCTCGGTCAAGGTGGGTAGCTTGAACTTGCCCCCACGTCCACCAGGAATCTTGCAAAGCTCTGCGGTATATTCGGTACAGGTGTCCAAAACGGGAAGCTGGGTCAAAGGACTCCCGACGCTCCCTCGATGGAACTCGCATCCCATCACGTTGATATCGAACCCCACGTTCTGGCCCACCACAAATTTGGTCTGCTCCAAAGCTTTGTTGAACGCTTGCAACACTTCATGGAAAGGGGTGCCTTTTTCTTCCGCCAAGGCTGTGGAGATACCATGGATCTGTTCCGATTCGTAGGGGATGTTGAACCCTTCGGGTTTGACCAAGAAGTCTTGGTGCTCCACCAATCTACCCATTTCATCATGCAATTGCCATGCAATCTGCACGCACCTTGGCCAGTTGTCGGTGTCGGTGATGGGTGCGTCCCAACGTTTGGGTAATCCAGTGGTCTCCGTATCAAAGATCAGGTACATAAGCTATGGTTCTCGGTGAAAAAAAGCAATGGATAAAAATACGGAAGAAGACAGTCACGGGAAAATCGAGTTTTCATGATTTATCAACCAAAAAAAGTCGGGGGTTTCCCGACTTTCCTTGATTTTGATGTCTGCATTTTGCCTATGAAACTGCTGATTCAAAAATTTCGGCT
The DNA here is from genome assembly GCF_007785775.2 of Flagellimonas hadalis. Taxonomy (GTDB): domain Bacteria; phylum Bacteroidota; class Bacteroidia; order Flavobacteriales; family Flavobacteriaceae; genus Flagellimonas; species Flagellimonas hadalis. The sequence goes on along the minus strand of NZ_VNIK02000003.1, from coordinate 338,527 downwards.
GTTTCCAAGGTCTCCCTGATGGCGTTTCGGTGGCGCATCAATAGGCCTTCTGTGGATGGGGGCAATACAAAGTCCTTGTCTTGTAAGATATCATTGTAAGTGGCTATGGCCTCCTTTTCACCTCGGTGTACCTCTTTTAGCACGGCCTCCTCATTGTTGGAAGTGAACAGGGATTTAAAGTCTATCCATGAACGGTGCAGGGTTCCCTTGGTACTTCCCCCTTTGTCGGGAGCTTGCCCAAATGACAATATTTCGGACTTCAGTTCCTGTCCAAAATTGAACCGCTGCTTGGCTCTGTCCAAGAAAAATTCCTTGAGTGTTTTGTTATCTACCTTTTCGGCGACTTGCTTAAACCCTTTTTCTGCGTCATAGGTTCGTTCCAAAAGTTCATTCAGTTTGTTCGACATTTCTACGGTGTACTTCATCATTTCATTTTTTAGGTTCTGATTGTCGACTTTCGACAACTTGTATATATAATGTAAAGAATGTCAGTCCCTTTCCAAAATTTCCGCCATGGTTTATGATGGGTTTAACGGGATGTGGGCCAATTGTTAAGCCATTTAACTTTTTTTGATTTATCGCTGTGCTATAAACAAATAAGTGTATATTTGCACCCGCTTATACGAAAAGCGATTATTGAAAGAATTAATAACCAGGGTCGGGCACCCTACAAATTAATGTGATATGCCAGTTAGAATCAGACTTCAGAGACACGGTAAAAAAGGTAAACCATTTTATTGGGTGGTTGCCGCAGATTCCAGATCAAAAAGAGACGGTAAATTTTTGGAAAAATTGGGTATCTACAACCCCAATACCAATCCTGCTACCATCGAATTGGATGTGGACACTTCCGTAAAATGGTTGCAGAACGGTGCGCAGCCTACCGATACTGCCAGGGCCATCCTATCTTACAAAGGAGTATTGTTGAAGCACCACTTGTTGGGCGGTGTACGCAAAGGTGCACTTACCGAAGAGCAAGTAGAGGAGAAATTCAACGCTTGGTTGGATGAAAAGACCAATACGATCCAGGCCAAGAAAGATGGTTTGAGCAAAGCTGATGCCGAAGCGAAGGCCAAAGCATTGGAAGCCGAGAAGGAAGCCAATGAAAAAAGGATCGCTGCCGCTGCCCCTGTTGAGGAAGTAGTGGAAGAAGTTGCCGAGGAAACAGCGGAAGTTGCTGCAGAAGAAGCTCCAGTTGAGGAAACTGCCGAGGCTCCTGCTGCTGAAGAAGCTGCCAAAGAAGAAGAATAAGAATCGGACGATGCGCAAGGAAGATTGCTTCTACCTGGGCAAAGTCGTTTCAAAATATAGTTTCAAGGGGGAGGTATTGGTCAAGCTCGATACCGATGAACCTGAGATATACGAAAATATGGAATCAGTATTTGTTTCGTTGGGAAACAATCTGGTTCCATTTTTTATTGACCGTTGCCGCCTCCACAAATCCAATCTGCTTCGAATCGATTTCGAAGAGGTAAAGGACGAGCCAACGGCGGACAAACTTATAGGCGCGGAACTTTATTTGCCCTTGACCCTGTTGCCACCACTTTCGGGCAACAAGTTTTACTTCCATGAGGTCATAGGGTTCACGATGATGGATGAGGTCCATGGCGATATTGGGGTAATAAAGGCCATCAATGACAGTGCTTCGCAAGAACTTTTTGAGGTGGACAAAAACGGGAAGGAGCTTTTGGTGCCCATCAGTGACGAGATCATCACCAAGGTGGATCGGAAAACCAAGACCATCCATGTGAATACCCCCGAAGGTTTGGTCGACCTTTACCTGAATTCGTAGATAGTAGATTTAAGCCTATATTTAAGAGGATTATTTTAGATTGCACTATGCGTATATATCTTCTTCTTATAGCCATTGGCTTAACCTCATGTGGTGATAAGAAAACACAGCCCACTGTAACAGAACGTACCCCAAACATTATACTGATTTTCACGGATGATCAGGGCTATCAGGATGTGGGGGTTTTTGGCTCTCCGGACATAAAGACCCCTAATTTGGACCAAATGGCAGCAGATGGACTGCAATTGACCCATTACTATGCCGCCCAGGCAGTCTGCTCGGCATCAAGGGCAGGGATCCTGACAGGGTGTTATCCCAATCGAATTGGCATCCACAATGCTTTGGGCCCCGATAATACACATGGAATCAACGCTTCGGAAACCACCATTGCCGAAATGTTGAAGAAAAAAGGGTATGCCACTGCCATTTACGGTAAATGGCATTTGGGGCACCATAAAGAGTTTTTACCCACCCGACACGGTTTCGACGAATGGTTTGGGATTCCATACTCGAATGATATGTGGCCTTACCACCCCCAACAGGGAACCATTTTCAATTTTCCAGACCTACCGCTCTATGAAAATGAAACGGTAATCGATACCTTGATCGACCAATCCCAACTGACGACACAAATTACCGAAAGAAGCGTCGATTTTATCAAAAGGAACAAAGACCGTCCGTTTTTTCTATATGTGCCACATCCACAGCCCCATGTGCCATTGTTCGTGTCAGATAAGTTCAAGGGCAAGTCGGAAAGGGGGTTGTACGGTGATGTCATCATGGAGATTGACTGGTCCGTGGGACAAATCATCAAAGCACTCAAGGATAATGGGTTGGAGGACGACACCATGGTCATCTTTACTTCGGACAACGGTCCTTGGCTTTCTTATGGAAACCATGCTGGGAGTGCGTTGCCCCTTCGCGAGGGGAAAGGTACTGCTTGGGAGGGAGGACAACGAGAACCCTGTATCATCAAATATCCAAAAAAACTCAAAGGAGGAAAGGTCATTGATGTGCCGATGATGGCCATTGACCTGCTGCCTACGATTGCGGAGCTTACAGAGGCGGAATTGCCACAAACCACTATTGATGGAAAAAGTGTGTGGGACATTCTCAGCGGGGAGCGGACGGTTCCCGTTCAAGATGCTTATTTCTTTTATTATAGAGTGAACGAACTATTTGGGGTACGCTATGGAAAGTGGAAATTATATTTCCCACACCGATATCGAACCATGGATGGGCAAAAACCCGGAAAAGATGGCATGCCGGGCGAGTATAGAATGGTCGATATGGAGGAGATGGAACTCTATGATGTAGTGAACGATGTGGGTGAGACCCATAATGTTGCGGAAGAAAATCCAGAAATCGTAGCAGAGATAAAAGTTTTGGCCAATCGTATGCGGCAGCGATTGGGAGATTCACTGCTGGAAATCGAAGGAAGTGAAAACCGGGAACCAGGACGATTAAATGAGTAAGCTCATTTTGTTAGTTGAAGTGGTTTTGTTAATTTATATTTGAGCAAATCAGCAACCTCCAAATACCAAATTCCAAAAAATTAATGGAGAAAGTGTATGATTTGGAAGAAAGGACCTTTTTGTTTGCTAAGTCCTGTCGTTTAACTGTAAAAGAACTTCCTAAAACTATTTCAAATATCCAGGATGGAAAACAATTGGTTCGTTCTTCTGGTTCTGTCGGAGCAAATTATATAGAGGCGAACGAAAAATTAGGAGACAAGGATCTTATCTTTCGATTGAAAATTGCTAGAAAAGAAGCTAAGGAAGCCAAATATTGGCTCAGACTTCTAAAAGATCAAAATAAACACTTTGAAGGAGACTTTGAAAAGCTAATCGTTGAGGCGGATGAGTTGCGAAAAATTTTGTCAGCGATTATTTATAAGGCCCAATAGTTCAATGGAATTTGGAATTTAATTATTGAAATTTGTGAAAAACACTTTTCACTTTAAACAGTTTACTGTCCGCCAAGATCAATGCGCCATGAAAGTGGGCACCGATGGGGTGCTTTTGGGTGCCTGGGCCTCTTTGGTCCATCAACCCAATTCCATTTTGGACATTGGCGCAGGAACTGGACTCATCGCACTCCAGTTGGCACAGCGGTCAACGGCGGAAACCATTGATGCCATTGAGTTGGATGAAAACGCCTATGAACAATGTGTCGCCAATTTTGAGGGCTCGCCTTGGGCGGACCGTTTGTTTTGTTACCATGCCGGTTTTGATGAGTTTGTTGATGAAATCGAGGATCGATACGATTTGATCGTTTCCAACCCACCCTTTTATTCCGAGGAAATGGCTAGTGGCGACAGCCTACGCGATCAGGCAAGGCAAAGCAGCTCCCTTCCGTTTGATGAACTGTTGAAAGGCGTTTCGAAACTGTTGTCCGAAAGAGGCCTATTTTCCGTTATCATACCTTACAAAGAAGAGCAGAGGTTCTTGGAACTGGCGGCAACTTCAGGTTTGCACCCAATCCGTATCACTCGGGTCAAGGGAAATCCCAAGGTCGAATTCAAAAGGAGCCTCATGGAATTGGGTTTCCAAGAAGTTGAAACGTACATTGATGAATTGGTCATCGAGGAAGGAAGACACCAATACACCAAAGAATACATCAGATTGACCGAAGCATTTTATTTGAAAATGTAACAATGTCCCAATGAAATGTTATATTTCGTCAGTATATTTGATTAAAAATAAACCGAATGAAGCCCGATTTATTTGAAGCCCCGGATTACTACAATTTGGATGACCTGCTTTCCGAAGAACATAAACTGGTCCGTGATGCGGCCCGTCAGTGGGTAAAGCGGGACATATCCCCCATCATTGAGGAATTTGCCCAAAAGGCGGAATTCCCCAAACAGATTATTGGTGGCTTGGCAGAGATCGGAGCCTTCGGGCCGTATATTCCCGAACAATATGGAGGTGCCGGATTGGATCAGATCAGTTACGGACTGATCATGCAAGAAATTGAACGTGGTGACAGTGGGGTCCGATCCACGGCATCCGTTCAATCTTCTTTGGTGATGTACCCCATTTTTGCGTATGGCAACGAGGAGCAACGGAAAAAATATTTGCCCAAATTGGCCTCTGGTGAATGGATGGGCTGTTTCGGTTTGACCGAACCCAATCACGGGTCCAATCCTGGCGGCATGGAAACCAAGTTCAAGGATATGGGCAATCATTACCTTTTGAACGGGGCCAAACTCTGGATTTCCAATTCGCCCTTTGCTGATGTAGCGGTAGTTTGGGCCAAGAATGAAGAAGGTAGGATCCACGGTCTGATCGTGGAACGAGGTATGGAAGGATTTTCAACTCCGGAAACCCACAACAAATGGTCGTTGCGCGCATCCGCCACGGGAGAACTGATTTTCGACAACGTAAAAGTGCCCAAGGAAAACCTCTTGCCCAACAAAAGCGGATTGGGTGCCCCATTGGGTTGTCTCGATTCTGCTCGCTACGGTATCGCTTGGGGAGCCATTGGCGCTGCCATGGATTGCTATGATACCGCTTTGCGCTATGCCAAGGAACGCATCCAGTTTGGGAAACCCATTGCGGCGTTTCAACTTCAGCAGAAAAAATTGGCCGAAATGATCACGGAAATTACCAAAGCACAATTGTTGGCGTTTCGTTTGGGGCAATTGAAGAATGAAGGAAGGGCAACTACGGCCCAAATTTCCATGGCGAAACGAAACAACGTGGAAATGGCCATCAAGATTGCCCGGGAAGCGCGACAGATGTTGGGAGGTATGGGCATCACTGGCGAATACAGCATTATGCGCCACATGATGAACCTCGAAAGTGTGATCACATATGAAGGGACACACGACATCCATTTGTTGATAACAGGGGCTGATATTACCGGTATTCCTGCTTTTAAGTAACCTGCTATTTCACTACTTTTAGGCATGTTTGCCTTGGTGGATTGCAATAACTTCTATGCTTCGTGTGAACGGGCCTTTCAGCCCCAGTTCAATAACGTTCCCGTGGCCATTTTGTCCAATAACGATGGTTGTTTCATTTCGCGTAGCGATGAGGCAAAAGCACTTGGATTGCCGATGGCCGCCCCAGAATTTAAATATAGACATTTTTGTAAGGAGAAGGGAATCAAGGTCTTTTCCTCCAATTATCCCCTATATGGTGATATGAGCACCCGGGTGATGAACATTTTGGGCACATTTACGCCCGATTTGGAGGTGTACAGTGTGGACGAGGCCTTTTTAAAGTTTGAAGGATTTAATAACTGCGATTTTGAAGCTTATGGAAGAGAAATTCAACGAACTGTACAAAAATGTACCGGCATTCCCATCAGCATAGGCATTGCTCCCACAAAGGCCTTGGCCAAGGTTGCCAACAAGATTGCCAAAAAGTTGAAGTCAAGGACGGGAGGCGTATATGTCATCCAGTCCGAGGAAAGGCGTATAAAAGCATTGAAATGGACCAAAATTGAGAGTGTTTGGGGCATTGGGCATGGAAACTTGAAACGTGTTCAGACCCAAAATGTAAAAACGGCCTACGATTTTACCCAATTGTCAGATGAATGGGTGCGGAAACAAATGGCGGTCATTGGGCTGCGATTGAAAAAAGACCTGCAGGGAATCCCCACATTGGACTTGGATGATGATACCCGCGATAAAAAGGCCATAGCCACCACAAGAAGCTTTGAAAGTACCTATTCCGATATCGAAAATATAAAGGAACGCATCTCCACCTTTGCCAGCAGTTGTGCCGAAAAATTAAGAAGCCAGGGCAGTAGTTGCAACCACATTGTGGTGTTTTTGCGAAGCGACAGACATAAGAAGGATGAACCACAGGATAGGGGCAGCCTTATCGTTACCTTACCCTACACCACGGATTCCAGCCTTACCATAAGCAACTATGCCGTCAAGGCGGCAATTGCACTTTTCAAGCCTGCGATCAAATACAAGAAAGCCGGGGTGATTGTGTCAGGACTGGTGCCCACCAACACAAGGCAATTGGATCTGTTTCTGTCCGAGAACCCAAAACATCAAAAGCTCATGCAGGTGATGGATGGCATCAATGACAAGTACGGGGGCCATAAGATGAAGATTGCCAATCAGGATCTGGAAAGGACCTGGAAGATGCGACAAGAACACCTTTCCCCAAGATATACCACAAACATCAATGAAATCATTACGGTAAAATGACCCCTAAAAAACCGATGCATACCGAACCGCTCACTTTTTTTACACCAGATGAGGAAAAGAAAAAAGGCGTTCCCATATCCAACAACACCGTTTCTGCAGGATTTCCCTCCCCTGCGGATGATTTTAAGGAAAAACGGATCAGTCTTGACCGAACGTTGATCAAGAACAAGGAGGCGACCTTCTATGCAAGGGTAAGCGGAAAATCGATGATCGGGGCCGGACTTGATGATGGGGATCTTTTGGTCATTGACCGCAGCTTGGAGGCAGAACATGGCAAAATAGCCGTTTGTTTTTTGGACGGGGAATTCACGGTGAAACGACTGCATATGGGAAAAAATACCATCACATTGATGCCTGAAAATGAGAACTACAAACCCATCAAAGTATCCAAGGACAGTGATCTGTTGATTTGGGGGGTGGTCACTTATGTCATCAAGGCACTTTGATTTTTCAAAAATGTGTCAATGTCATCTCGAGCTGTCATCCTGAGCGCAGTCGAGAGATAGTTTAGGGAGTGGCAATTTTAAGAGGTCTCGACTGCGCTCGACCTGACAATAAACAGCGAATTTAAAAGACGTGATTTCAAAAAGGAGCTTTAGAAACATATAAATCCAAAACCTTTGTTATCTTTGCAACGTTGTGTTGGATTCCAGTCGCGATGATTGGAATCAGGTTGAAGCATCAAACCGATGCTCGCCAATGAAAGGCTTTCCTTTTGGAAGGCTTTTTTTGTTTGCGAAACCCAAATTTGAACATAATTCAAAATTGATGGTTGAACAAATTCCGCTGCAGGGCGGAATCTTACCTTTATGAATTGGGAATAGTGTCACCTCGAGCGCAGTCGAGAGGTCTTACGGTCTACGGTCTCGACTGCGCTCGACCTGATAAGTAAATCAACTCCCCGAAACGGCATGCGCCACATGGTGCACCAAAGAAGCGGCCAGCTTGGCCGTTTGCCCATCAATGTCATATTTGGGGTTCATTTCGGCGATATCCAGACTTATCAGTTTGCCCGAAGTAATAATGGTCTTCAGGCATTCCAAAACCATGTGGGGTGTAAAGCCCATGGGTGAGGCGGCACTGACTCCGGGAGCAAAGGCTGATGAAAATCCATCCAAATCGATGGTGACGTACACCTGGTCCACATTTTTGGTAAAGGCATTGATGAAGGTAGTGATCTCTTGCAAAAAAGCAGGCTGAAACGTTTCGCACATCACATAAATAACGTTGAGGTCCTTCGCCGTTTCAAAAAGATGGCGGTCGTTGGCATCTTTTCGGATGCCGAGGCAGAGGTAATTGAAATCGATGCCTTCTTTCTGGCAATCTTGGACAATCTGATAAAATGGGGTGCCGGAATTGCTCTGTTCTGTATTTTTCCGAAGGTCGAAATGGGCATCAAAATTAATGATGCCGATGGTTTGTCCTTCTTTTTTGGCGTCCAGATACTTTTTGATGCCGTTATAATGGCCATAGGCCATATCGTGTCCACCACCCAAAACAATGGGGAATTGTTTTCTCTCCAACAGCGTGGCCACGGCTTCGGCAAGTTGTTCCTGGGCCGATTCCATATCGCCATTGCTACAAACGACCGAGCCTACATCGTGCAACAACACATTGCTGCCCAAATGGTTGGGCATTTTTCCGAAACTACTTTTTATGGCATCTGGCCCATCTGCTGCACCGACCCGACCTTGGTTTCGGCGAACACCCTCGTCGCAGGCATAGCCCAAAAGGGCAATGGATTTTTTCTGTGCTTCGGGAATTTCTTCCAAAGGGGTGCAATGCACTTTTTCGTGCAGGTACAGCCATTTATTGGAGATTCTGCCTGTCCAAAGGTCTTTTTTCGGGGGGTCATAATGTTTCATCACATCAAAAAAGATGGTCCAAAATATCGGATGCTACAAGATACGGCAAAGTTACTTTTAAATCTGGGGTACGCTTCATTTCTCGTTCAATGGCAAAGCGGGCTTCTTTGTTTCTAGCCCAACTTCTTCGTGAAATGCCATTGTTCACATCAAAGAACAGCATCTTTTTCAGTCGATTGGAGGCTTCCTCGGAACCGTCGAGTACCATTCCAAATCCACCATTGATCACTTCTCCCCAGCCAACGCCTCCACCGTTATGAATGGAAACCCAAGTGGCCCCTCGAAAACTATCGCCTATCACATTTTGAATGGCCATATCTGCGGTGAACTTGCTACCGTCATAAATATTGCTGGTCTCCCTAAAGGGAGAGTCCGTACCGCTTACATCGTGATGGTCGCGTCCCAATACCACAGGAGCACTGATTTCCCCCTTGGCAATGGCCGTGTTGAAGGCATCGGCAATCTTGCTTCGACCCTCGGCATCGGCGTAAAGAATACGGGCCTGTGAACCTACCACCAATTTGTTCTGTTCCGCTTCGGATATCCATTTGATATTGTCCTGCATCTGCTGTTGGATTTCTTCCGGTGCTTCGGATTTTATCTTTTTCATCACTTCAAGGGCAATGTCATCCGTTTTTTGAAGGTCTTTCGGGTCGCCCGAGGTACAGACCCATCGGAACGGACCAAAACCATAATCGAAACACATCGGGCCCAAAATATCTTGGACGTAGGACGGATACCTGAAGTCGATGTTGTTTTCGGCCATCACATCGCCTCCCGCTCGGGAAACTTCCAATAAAAAGGCATTGCCATAATCAAAAAAGTAGGTGCCCTTTGCCGTGTGTTTGTTGATGGTATTAATTTGTCTCCGAAGCGATTCCTGCACTTTTTCCTTAAAAGCTTCTGGATTTTCTACCATCAAAGCATTGGACTCCTCAAACGAAAGTCCAACAGGATAATATCCACCCGCCCAAGGATTGTGCAAGGAGGTTTGGTCGGAACCTAAATGAATGAAAATATCTTCCTCATAAAAACGTTCCCAAACATCCACTACGTTGCCGATATAGGCCAAGGAAACCACTTCTTTGTTTGCCACGGCTTCTTTGGTGCGAACCACCAACAGATCTAAATCCACCAACAATTCATCAACCCAACCTTGGTCGTGGCGTTTTTTGGCAGCTTCGGGATTGACTTCGGCACAAATGGTGATGCCTCCGGCAATATTTCCCGCTTTGGGTTGTGCACCGCTCATGCCTCCCAATCCAGCGGTCAAAAAGATCTTGCCTTCGGGCGATTCGTTTGGCTTCAATACTTTACGGAATGCATTCATGACCGTAATCGCCGTTCCGTGGACAATGCCTTGTGGACCAATGTACATATAGGAACCAGCCGTCATCTGCCCGTATTGTGTTACGCCAAGTGCGTTGTATTTTTCCCAATCATCGGGTTTGGAGTAGTTGGGAATCATCATGCCGTTGGTGACCACCACTCGTGGCGCTTCCTTGGACGATGGGAAAAGGCCCATCGGGTGTCCAGAATACATATGGAGCGTCTGTTCTTCGCTCATTTCTGCCAAATATTTCATCGTGAGCAGGTATTGCGCCCAGTTTTGGAAAACCGCCCCATTGCCGCCGTAGGTAATAAGTTCCTCGGGATGTTGTGCCACGGCAGGATCCAAATTGTTCTGGATCATGAGCATAATGGCCGCTGCCTGATGTGTTTTGGCAGGATATTCCGAAATGGGCCGTGCGTACATTTCATAATCGGGCTTGAACCGATGCATGTAGATGCGACCGTAAGTTTTCAGCTCCTCCGCAAATTCTGGGGCAAGCTCTTTATGCCAAGCTTCAGGAAAATAGCGCAGTGCATTCTGAACGGCCAATTTTTTCTCGTCTTTGGAAAGGATGTCTTTCCGTTTTGGGGCAGGGTTGCCGTTTTTCGGATATGGCTTTTTAGGTGGAAGTTGTTGGGGGATGCCTTGTCGTATTTGTTGCTGAAATTCAGTCATGATGCAATGTTTTAATGGATGGGCGTTCCTTTTTTCCAGACTTCACTGGGTTTCATTTGCCCCTGATGATAGGTGATTTCTTGGTAGTTATCCGTTGGGAAAATAGCAAAGTCGGCCTGTGCGCCGGTTTCTAGTTTTCCTCTGTCTGTCAAACGCAAAGCTGCTGCGGCCCTATAAGTGATGCCAGCCAAAACCTCGGTGTTGGACAATTTTTCAAAAGTGCCCAAAATACTGGCTTGGGTCAATAGGTCACCCATGGGGGCAGAACCTGGATTATGGTCGCTGGCGATGGACAATGCGCCACCGGCATCCAAAATTTTCCGTGCTGGCGTGTAGGCGCATCCCAAACCAATGGATGCCCCGGGCAAAGCTGTGGCAATGGTATTGCTCTTGGCTAGCAATTGAATCTCTTTTTCGGTACTGGCTTCCAAATGGTCGGCGCTTACTGCTCCAAAATCTACTGCAACCTGACTGCCGCCCGTGGTAAATTGGTCTGCGTGCACGGTAATGTCGAAGCCCATTTCTTTGGCTTTTTGGAAATAGGGTTTGATTTCCTCTGGGGAAAAAGCACTTTCCTCCACAAAGGCATCCACACGGCGGGCCAAGTTTTCAGCCTTGATGATGGGAAACAATTCATTGATGATTACGTCCAAATAACTTTTGTCCTTATTCCAATCTTTGGGTTTCATGTGGGCAGCTAAACAGGTCGGTATCAAAGAGGCGTTAATAATTGCATTGGCGTGTTGGATAGCGCGTAGCATTTTCAATTCTTCATCCACAGAAAGACCGTAACCACTTTTTACCTCGATGGTGGTGACACCATTTTTCAGATGCTTTTTACTTCTGGAAACAATCCCTTCAACCAATTCATCTTGTGATGCTTTTCGGGTCTGGGTAACGGTGTCCCAGATACCGCCACCGGCTTTGGCAATCTCCAAATAGGTTTTTCCAGCATTCCGATAGGCGTAATCCCGAGCGCGTGTGCCCCCAAAACAGATATGGGTGTGCGAGTCTACAAATCCGGGCAGGCAAACCTGTGCTCTTTCGATTGGGTGGATGTCGACATCATCGGATTTCAACTCGTCAAAAACACCGAGTTTGAGAATTTTTCCTTCGGAAACCAAAATGCCCCCACGTTCAATGATGGGCAGTTGCTCATCTTTGAGCGCTCCTTTTAATGGGAGTCCCGTCATGGGGAGTAATTGGGCAAAGGGTCCTATCAATAGTGGTCTGTTCATGCTAGTATGTTTCAAATTCATCAAGATGTGGGGTGTTCCACTTCAGTTGTTTCTCCTCCATAATCCGGTCTACCAAATTGATGATTTCCCCATTTTGGATGATTTCAATTCCTGTTTCAATGTCATCGGCAAAGACACGGTCGTTTTCGGCAAAAGCAACCTTGGTTCTCAGGAAGGTATGGATTTCATCCAACAGAATCCCCGATTTTAAGGGTTTTCTGTACTCGAAGGCCTGGGCTGCCGTCAACAATTCGATGGCCAATATCTTTTCCACATTTTCGATGATCTGTAATGCCTTTCTACCGCTGATGGAACCCATGCTCACATGGTCTTCCTGTCCCAATGAGGTGGGAATGCTATCGGCGCTAGCTGGAAAACACAAACTTTTGTTTTCACTGGCCAATGCTGCGGAGGTGTATTGTAAGATCATATAGCCCGAATTGATTCCGGTATCGTTCATCAACAACTTGGGAACACCAGGGCTATTGCCTTCGAGGGCCAGATAGATACGCCGGTCTGATATGTTTCCAATTTCCGAAGCGGCCAAAGCAGCATAATCCAAGGCCATGGCCAAGGGTTGCCCGTGGAAATTTCCGCCACTGATGGTGAGTTCGTCATCAATGATCACGGGGTTATCGGTCACAGAGTTGAGTTCGATTTCCAACAATTCTTTTAGATGGAGCCAAGCATTTCGGGATGCACCGTGCACTTGTGGCATACAGCGCAAAGAGTAGGGATCTTGCACCCGTTCGCAATCGATATGGTCTTCCAAAATCTCGGAACCTTGCAGTAGGGTTCGAATTCTTCCCGCGACATGTTGGTTCCCTTTGAACGGACGAAGTTGGTGCAATTCCTCAAAAAAAGGCTTCATGGAACCTTGCAGTCCTTCGAGCATCATGGCACCGATAATGTCTGCCTGTCGAAGGCAATGCTGTAATTTGTGGACGACCATCACGCCGTGTGCAGCGATAAATTGGGTTCCGTTGATCAAAGCGAGACCTTCCTTGGGCCCCAATTCCAATGGGTTCAATCCCATTTTTTGAAATAATTCTTGGGTGGTGATGGTTTTTCCTTGATATTTTACTTTCCCCAAACCTATCAAAGGCAAAAACAAATGGGACAGCGGGGCCAAATCCCCTGATGCTCCAACCGAGCCTTGCGAAGGAACCACAGGAATGGCATCGTTTTCCAAATGCCATAGCATGCGCTGCAAAGTGGTTTCGGCAATACCCGAGTAGCCTTTTGCCAAGGCATGGATTTTCAGGATCAGCATGATTTTGGCCAATTCGGTGGAAATAGGTTCGCCCACCCCTACGCTATGGCTTTTTAATATGTTGGATTGCAAAATTTTGGTGTCGGCTTTGGAAATCTTGGTATTGCACAAAGGACCAAATCCAGTGTTGATGCCGTATACTGTATCTCCTCTTTCCACGATACGCTGAACGCGTTGGTGACTGGCATTTACATTTTTGAGGCATTCATCGGAAAACATACCTTTGATGGTGCGATGGGCCATGCCCAAAGCTATGCTTGCGGTCAAATGGTCTTCGCCAAAGTGAAATGTTCGGTCTGTAGCCATGTTTTTAGATTAGTTTCTTAATTGATTGTTCGCAATCAATCACGGTAAATTGTCACTTCGAGCGGAGTCGAGAAGTTAATGGACTCAAAGTTTCAAAATGGGTCTCGACTGCGCTCGACCTGACAGCTTTTCGCTTAGATGATTAATCACGGTTATTCAAAAGTATCAATTAGGTTTAATAATTACCAATACTTATTTTTGTAATAATCAATAAGTATGAATTATCAAATAGAACTTCGACACTTCATCTATTTTTTGGCCGTCGCTGAAGAGCTTCACTATAGAAAGGCGGCTGAAAAACTTTTTATTTCCCAACCGGGTTTGAGCACACAGATCAAACAGATGGAGGAGATTTTGGAGACACAACTGTTTGTGAGGGACAAGAAAAAGGTTAGCCTAACTCCAGCGGGTGAGTTTTTAAAGAAAGAGGTGGAATTTATATTGAACCATCTGGAACAGACCAAAAAGCAGGTGAAACTTATCGGAGAGGGACAATTGGGAGAGGTGCGTATCGGTTTTTTGGGTTCGGCCATGCAAAATGTGGTGCCCAATTTATTGCTGGAATTGAAGAAAAAGTTTCCAACGGTTCATACGACTTTGGAGGAACTTTCCAACCGGGCACAAATCAATGCCATCTTGGCGGATCGATTGGATTTGGGTTTTGTCCGATTGTCACGCGTGCCCACAGGGCTGGAGGTAAAACCCGTTTTTGAGGACACCTTTTCCTTGGTGCTGCCGGAGAACCATCCTTTGGATGAAGTGAATTTTAAGGGCATCAAGCAAGTGGCGGATGAGGATTTTATCCTGTTTTCCCAAGATTATAGTCCCATGTACTACGATACGGTGCTTAGTATTTGTGAGGATAGTGGGTTTGTTCCGAAAGTGTCACACAAGTCGGTACATGCGCAGACCATTTTTAAACTGGTGGAGAATAAATTGGGCATTGCCATTGTACCCACCACACTTCAGTATGGGTTTCAGATGAAGGTGAAGTTCATCGAAATGAAAAACATAAAGCAACGAGCCATCTTGAGCATGGTCTGGAAGACCGATAATCGGAATCCTGCGCTTCAAAAATGTATGGACTTGCTTCAAAAATTATGACGGCAAGGTTTTGGGGCGTAACTTTGGAATTCAACGTAAAGAAGCAGTATGATTTTTAATCTCATCAAGGAACGGAGAAGTATTTTTCCCGTTCAATACAACGATAAACCCATTGCCAAGGAAGATTTGGAAAAAATTTTGGAAGCGGCCAATTGGGCCCCGACCCATAAGAAAACGGAGCCCTGGCGTTTTAAGGTGTTGACGGGCAAAAAAAAGGATGAAATGGGCGTGTTCCTTTCCGAAAAGTATCAGGAGGTGGACCCCAAACCGAAACAGGTCACCATCAATAAATTACAGGAGAACCCTGCACGTTCCGCTGCAGTGATTGCCATCTGCATGCAGCGAGATCCCAAAGAAAGTTTGCCCGAATGGGAAGAAATTGCTTCAACAGCCATGGCGGTACAAAATATGTGGTTGTGCTGTACCGAGCTGGGGATTGGGAGTTATTGGTCTTCGCCCGGACTCATCAAGTTTATGGGTGAGTTTTTCGATTTGAAGGAGGGCGAACGATGTTTGGGCTTTTTCTATATGGGTTATTTTGATGGAGAGGTAATCCCATCCGAAAGAACGCCCATCGATGAAAAAGTGGAGTGGTTCGACTAACTAAACGTGAACAGGTCGCCCGCATATTTCACGGCAATGTACACGTAGAAAATGGCATAGACGATGGTCAGCACCAATTTCATAAAGGTGCCTGTCAAAAATCCCAAAAAAGAACCAAAAGCCGCCTTCAAGGCAGTTTCTTTATTGGCCTTGTTCAGCAATTCGCCCACCAAAGCTCCGATAAATGGCCAAATGATGATTCCGAATGGGCCAAAAATGGGAACAAAAATGGCGACGAGCAGGCCCACAATCGTACCCCACATGCCTGCTTTGCTACCCCCGAACCGTTTGGTGCCCATGGCAGGAATTACATAGTCCAAAACGGTGATGGTCAAGGCAATGGCCAAGGTGATGCCAAGTACCCACCAATTATCGGGTACTGCTTTGGTCAAATAGAGCAACAGCAGTCCGACCCAACTCAAGGGAGGACCGGGAAGCACGGGCAAAAAACTGCCCAATATCCCGACCAACATCAACAGAAACCCTAAAATGAGCAAAACAATATCCATGGTCTTGTTTTACAGTTAGACAAATGTAGCTGAGAAATGTTACAAACAAATGAAATAAATCCCTGACTTTTAAAATTTCATAAGTAGATTTGAGGACAATTTCCAAAGGTGAAAAGAAGCAAACCACAGGTGAAAAAAGGGCTCATCCAAATGGGATGTGTTTCCCTATGCCTGTTTTATTTGCTCGGACTTTTTAACGGATTGGTGTTGGAAATGCTGCACGAGGTCTCCCACATAATGTCCCCAGAAACGCACCACCATAGTTTTGCCTCTGACCATGAAGCCATTGATTATTCTTCTTTGGAGGCCATGGCGGGCCACTCCCACGAAGCGTTGGAAGCTTTAAAGGATTTGCTTGAGGCCAATCAGCCTGATGAACAAGGGTCCAAGGGCGGGATCAGTCTAAAGTTGGACAAACATTTTGTTCAAAAAGCCCGTAGTACATCCGAAGTGAAAACCTTGCCAATTAGTGATAGCAATTGGGTTTATCAATGCATAACTTCTTTTTGGTCACAAAGTGTGACTACACCTCCTCCACGGCATAGCTGAAATCGGCCAGACCAAAATTTTAACGAACAGGCTTCATCAATACTTCAATGAAGCAAGGTCTAGCTTACGTATTGTTCAGACTTATTTACACAAATCAAATTAAAAGACAACGACATGAAATATTTTATGGCGGCATTGTGCATGCTGTTCATGGGCATTGCTGCCGCACAAAACATCAAGGGAAAACTGGTTGACGAATCGGGTTCCCCATTGGAAGACGCTGGAATTTTTAACAAAACCAGCGGCCAACACAGCCACACCGACGGGACAGGACATTTTGTGCTGGACAGGACTTCGGTAAACGACACGATTTACTTTTCACGATTGGGATATGCCACCCAGACGCGGGTGGTGAGTGCATCCGACTTTCAAAATCCACTGACCATTGTTCTTCAAGAGAGCTCCATTTCTTTGGACCAAGTGGTTTTGGTGTCGGAAGTGAATGCCCTGAGCAGGGTAGTGGATGTGGACGTGAAAACCAATCCCGTGAAATCTTCCCAAGAGATTTTGAGAAAGGTACCGGGCCTGATCATTGGTCAACACGCGGGTGGAGGAAAGGCCGAACAGATTTTCTTGCGTGGATTTGATGTGGACCACGGTACCGACGTGGCCATCAGTGTGGACGGAATGCCGGTGAACATGGTTTCCCATGCCCACGGGCAGGGATATGCCGACCTTCACTTTGTGATTCCGGAGACCATCGAGAATGTCAACTTTGGAAAGGGGCCTTACTATGCGGAACAGGGCAACTTCAATACAGCCGGTTATGTGGACCTGAAGCTGAGAAAAAGTTTGGACAAGAGCATGCTGTCCACAGAAGTGGGCCAATTTGGCACCAGAAGGTTTATGGGCATGCTCAATGTGATCGACAGCGAGAACAGCAATGCTTATCTGGCCTCCGAACTGTATTTGACGGATGGTCCTTTTGATTCACCGCAGAACTTCAATCGCATCAACGTTTTGGGAAGATACCGATACGCGCTGCCCGGGGAACAGGAATTGGTGTTGACCGCTTCACACTTTTCCAGCAAATGGGATGCTTCGGGGCAGATTCCCCAAAGGGCTGTGGACCAAGGATTTATTGGTCGTTTCGGGGCGATTGATGACACCGAGGGTGGGCAGACCAGCCGAACCAACTTTGTTTTGGACCACAGCAAAAATCTGGGGACGGGAAAATCCCTCAATACCATGGCGTTTGTGTCCCATTACGATTTTGAGCTCTATTCCAATTTTACCTTTTTCTTGGATGACCCGGTGAACGGAGATCAGATCAAACAGTTTGAAGACCGATTGATGGCAGGTGTCAAGACGGTTTATCAGGACAATTCGGCCAATTTGGGCGGAATGGAGTTCAAATACAATGCGGGAATTGGTTTTCGGTACGATAATGTGGACGACAACCAGTTATCGCACACCTTGAACCGCCAGGAATTGCTGGAGCGTTTGGCCTATGGTGACGTGGATGAGATGAACGGCTACGCGTTTGCGGGAGCGGCTTTCAAATCAGGAAAATTTACCTTTGAACCTGCTGTTCGTCTGGATTATTTCCGGTTCGATTACATCAACAAGATGAGCGAGTTGTACGATAGCGGCAGTGAGGAAAAGGTGGCTTTCAGCCCCAAGTTCAATACCATTTACAGCCCCACGGAAAACACACAATTCTTCTTGAAAACGGGCATCGGCTTTCACTCCAACGACACTCGGGTCGTGGTGGCCAACAATGGGGAGGACATCCTGCCCGCGGCTTATGGCGTGGATTTGGGAACGATCATCAAACCTGTGGACAAATTGGTGCTGAACGCCACTTTGTGGACCTTGTTTCTGGACCAGGAGTTTGTATACGTGGGTGATGCCGGAATTGTGGAACCTAGTGGAAAGACCCGAAGAATGGGCCTTGAGGTAGGGGTGAGGTACCAACCCTTGGATTGGCTTTATCTCTACACCGATGCCAATTACACCCATGCCCGAAGCACCGAAGAGGCCGATGGCGAAGATTATATTCCTCTGGCACCCGATTTTACCATGGTGGGCGGAGTTACGTTGGGCAATAGCAATCAAGGCTTTTCGGGAGGATTGAACTACAGGTATATTGATGATAGGCCGGCCAATGAAGACAATTCCATCGTGGCGGAAGGCTATTTTGTTACCGACGCCACCCTTAATTATAGTGTGAAGAATTGGACGTTTGGGTTGATTGTGGAGAACCTGTTCGATACGGAATGGAACGAGACCCAATTTGCAACCGAAAGCCGTTTGTTCAATGAGCCGACTTCTTTTGAGGAAATCCATTTTACACCGGGAACGCCATTCTATTTAAGAGGAAAGGTTACGGTTACTTTTTAAATAACAGAGTTGGATGTATAAATGAATTTAAGATGTTGATTTTGGCAATTGTCATATCGAGCGCAGTCGAGATGCTTTGGTGTTCTGTTTTTGAATGAGGTCTCGCATCTCGACTGCGCTCGATATGACAGCTCGACCTGACTTCATTTATATAACATTCTGATTTTTAGTGAAAAGTAGTATTCAAGTCAAACAATTATCCGCCAGTAAACTACGCTGGCGGATTTTTTATCCATTTTTCAACTAAAAAATTAGTTTAAACTAAATATTTAGTTATATTTGTTTCGTATTGAACTAAAAAGTTAGTTGAAAATGAAACAGCTCACCAAAGCAGAAGAAGAGGTAATGCAATTGCTCTGGGAATTGAAAAAGGCCAATGTGGCCGCAATTCTGGAGGAATTGCCCGAACCCAAACCAGCCTATAATACGGTTTCCACCATTGTCAGGATATTGGAAGACAAAGGTTTTGTGTCCCATGAGAAGGTAGGGAAGGGCCATGTGTACTTTCCTTTGGTGAAAAGGGAGGAGTACAGCAACCAACGTTTGAACACCTTGGTCGATGGGTATTTCCAAGGCTCCTTCACCAGCATGGTGTCCTTTTTTATGAAGAAGAACGACATCAGCCTGAAAGAATTGGAAGAGATCATGAAGAACATCAAAAACGAGGAAAAATGATTGTCTATATCTTGGAAACACTCGTCTTTCAGTTGGTCTTTTTGTTGACCTACGACCTCTTTCTAAAGAAAGAGACCTTTTTCCAATGGAACAGGTTTTATCTCTTGGTCACTTTTTTACTCTCGTTGGTGTTGCCCTGGGTCAAGCTGGAAATGTTGCGGATCAGCATGCCGCAGGAATTGGGCGGTGTCACCGTCTTTTTGACGCAATTGGATGGGGTGGTCTTGACCCCGCATGGCCCCGAAACGAATTTTTGGACCACATTGCCATGGTACTATTGGGTATTGGGCGTGGGAAGCATCATGTCCGCTCTTTGGTTTGGCTACAAGCTGTTGCAGATCCTGAAACTGAAACGACAAGGAAAAGTGGTCAGGTACCCGGATTTTGTCAAGGTCACCGTACAAAGGAGCAGTTTGGCCTTTTCCTTCTTCCGGAACATTTTCATGGGGGCCGAGATCCAAAAGGAAAAAGAGGCCAAGATCATTGCACACGAACTGGTGCATGTAAAACAAAAACACACCTTGGACCTGCTCTTTTTTGAGTTGGCCCGGATCGTGTTCTGGTTCAATCCCTTGGTCTATGTGTATCAAGCCCGGGTGGCGGAACTGCACGAGTTCATTGCCGATGCGCATGCGGTGAAGGACAACAAAAGGGAACACTTTGAAATGCTGTTGTCCGAAGCGTTCAAGACGCAGCACATCAGTTTTGTGAACCAATTTTTCAATAAATCATTAATCAAAAAACGAATAGTCATGTTACAAAAGAAACGATCAAAAGCCATTTGGCAGTTGAAGTATGTATTGTTGCTGCCCTTGGTCTTGGGGATGTTGGTGTATACTTCCTGCGAGAGTGAAAGCGAAAAGAAAAATGAAGAATTGGAAGCTGTTCTTTTGGATGAAATTGTGATTGTAGGGTATAATGGGGATTTTAAAACCTACACATTGAACGTGAAGGATTTGGATGCACTTACCGCAGAAGAAGAAAGCGCACGGGATGAGTTAATGGAAAAACTGGCAGAAAACAGCGAAACAGGTGTTATTGTCCATATGATGGACCAACAACAAAGATCCATAAAAATGCAAGTCGAAAGCGGGGCTATTAAAAGTATAAGTGTGGATAAGCAAAATCAGAATGGCGTTTCGGTGCCATTTGGAGAGATAGATGAAGTGCCCGTTTTTCCAGGGTGCGAGGATGCAATGGATAAGAGGACCTGTTTTCAAGAAAAGATACAGGAACATATCCGCAAACACTTTAGATATCCAGAAGAAGCCCAAGCGCAGGGCATCCAAGGGAGGGTGAGCCTAATTTTCACCATCGATACAGATGGGACCATTACAGGTATCAGGAAACGTGGGCCACACGAATTATTGGAAAATGAAGCGGTACGGATCATAGAACGCTTGCCCCAAATGCAACCTGGAAAGCAGGACGGAGAGATGGTGAAGGTTCCCTTTTCCATCCCTATCACCTTCCGACTTCAAGGGAATGTGGAAAATGTGATCAGTCCACAAAGGGGAGGTATTGGTGTGCCCTTCGCAGTTGTGGAGGAAGTGCCCGTTTTTCCGGGCTGTGAGGATGCCGCTGACAAAAAAGCCTGTTTTACAGAAAAAGTGCAGGAGCACATTCGCAAACATTTCAGGTATCCCCAAGTGGCCCAAGAGCAGGGTATCCAAGGTAGGGTAAGTGTGATTTTCACTATCGGGGAGGATGGGACCATTGCGGACATTCGCAAACGGGGACCACATGAATTGTTGGAAAATGAGGCAGTTCGCATCATAGAACGTTTGCCCCAAATGCAACCTGGAAAACAAAAAGGGAAGGTGGTGGAAGTTCCTTTCTCCATACCCATTACCTTTAAATTGGCTGGAAAAACGAGTGGAACATCGGATGCAACGCGCCAAGCCAAAGATTATATACAAGTGGCCGGAGGGCTACAGCATGGGAACGGGTCCAGTCATTATAAAGGCAAGGTCACGGACAGTGAACCACTCGGTCTTCCCGGAGTGAACATATCCATCCAAGGCACTGAAAAAGGCGCGGTCACCGATTTTGATGGCAATTTTGCCATTGCGGTCGAAGAAGGACAGGTCTTGAGTTTTCAATACAAGGGACTGCCAACAAAAACAATCGAAGTAACCCGATAGCAATGTCATTGGAAATAGAGTAGATGATGGGAATAAAATCCATTTGGTATAGCTGTTTGATTTTGTTTTCATTCCAAGCCGGTGCACAGTCATCGGCTTTGCCCGTTGCCGACAGTCTGTATGCCTTGGGCAACTATGCTGCGGCCATCAATGCCTATGCGAAGCAGAACAACACAGCGTCATCCCTACAGATAGCCCGGGCCTACAATGCCATTGGGAATTACGATAAGGCCATTGTCCAATACCAGGAAACGCTGGGCATGGACCCCAACCTGGACATTGCCCGTTTCGAATTGGGCAAATTGCTCCTCAAGACCAAAAAATATGACCTAGCACTGGCAACTATCGATGTGTTGGTCTCCAAAGAACAGGAAAATCCTGAATACTACTATTACTTGGGCAGGGTATGGGAATCCTTGAACAACCAAAAAAGGGCAGATGAAGCCTTTAGAAATGCTGTTCAAAAAGACAGCACCCATTTGCGGAGTTTATATTCGTTGGCCAGATCTTTTGTATCGAAAAAAGAAAAGGATTCCGTGCTCAAGTATGTGGATATGGGCCTTCGGTTTTATGAAGACGATGTTTCCATGATCAACCTGAAAGCGCTGGCCTTTTTCAACAACGGACAGTTTGGGATGGCCATTCCACACTTTGAAAGATTGTTGGAACTTGGGGAGGAAGTACCTTTTGTATATAACAGGCTTGCCCATAGTTACTTCAGGGACTTGGAGTTGGAAAAGGCCCAAAAAACCTATCATCAACTCATGAAATTTCCAGAGTATTTGGCGGATGCCTACTCTGGCCTTGGTGAGGTGTTCCTAAAGGAACAACAATTGGACAGTGCCCAATACTACATCCAAAAATCCATAAAAGAGCGCACCGTAACCTTTGATAAGGAATATGCCGACCTTGGCCGCATAGCGCGCATACAGGGAAAGACCAAAACAGCGCTGGATCTCTACACCAAGGCCTGGGAAGAGAACAAGGATAATCCGTACAACTATTATCAGGTCTGTATCCTGGCGGACGAGTACTACAAAGACGCCAACACAAAGTTGGGATATTATGAAAGGTTATTGGAAATGTATCCCGATCTGGCTCCTTTCATAGCCGAGCGTGTCCAAAAGCGCATATCGGAGATCAAGGAGGAAATACACTACGCGGGCAACTGATTTCTTCAAAATATTGTAATTTCAGCCAAATTATAGGGGCTGCCATGCAAAAGTATGTTTTGTGGATCATTTTTATGGGATTGTTCGTTTCCTGCGAACTGTTCGAGTCCAAGGAGGACAAGACCCAAAAACTGGTCAATGAGGAACTTATGGCCATCGATTGGAACGATGTGGACCAATACCCCCTTTTTGATAGCTGTGATGAAACAGCGACCAAGGCAGCGCAAAGGGAATGTTTCCAGAACGTGATGGCCGACTATTTTTCCGAAGCCTTGTCGGGCCTCCAGTTCCAAGTGGACAGCGACCTGAACGACACCGTGTACATCGATTTCATGATTGACGAGCATGGTTTCATATCCGTGATCAACGTGGAGGAAAAAACCGCCGTGCTCAATGAGATCTCGGATTTCAACACCAAGATATCCGAGCGGTTGAACGACCTGACCACGGTGGCGCCCGCGTTGAAAAGAGGGAATCCGGTAGGTCTTCGGTTCAGGCTGCCATTGGTACTAAACACCCATTAGAATTTGGCTACAGAAAAGATCATATTGGGAATAGACCCCGGAACGACCGTTATGGGTTTTGGCATTATCAAGGTGGTGAACAAGCAGATGCACTTTGTGCAGATGAACGAACTCATGCTGAAAAAGTATGATGATCCCTACATCAAACTTAAGCTGATTTTTGAGCGGACCTTGGAACTCATCGATACCTACCACCCCGATGAAATTGCCATTGAGGCCCCTTTTTATGGGAAGAACGTGCAATCCATGCTGAAACTGGGCCGTGCGCAGGGCGTGGCCATGGCGGCCGGACTCTCCAGACAGGTGCCCATTACCGAGTACATGCCCAAGAAGATCAAGATGTCCATCACCGGCAATGGCAATGCCAGCAAGGAACAAGTGGCCAAAATGCTGCAAAGCGTGCTGAAACTGAAGACCCTGCCCAAAAACCTAGACAGCACCGATGGACTGGCTGCGGCCGTTTGTCATTTTTATAATGATGGGAAAGTGGAATTGGGCAAGAGCTACACCGGTTGGGAGGCGTTCATCAAACAGAATCCGGACAAACTTCGTTAAAATATGGCTGGCGTTTACATTCACGTGCCGTTTTGCAAACAAGCTTGCCATTACTGCGATTTTCATTTTTCTACCCAAATGAAGAAGAAGGGCGCCATGGTGGATGCCTTGGTGAGGGAAATGGAACTCCGTAAAAATGAGTTGGGCGATGAGGTTGTCGAGACCATATATTTTGGCGGAGGCACCCCTTCGGTTTTGGAGTTACATGAATTGGAGCGTTTGATCCAAGCCGTATATGACCATTACAAAGTAATGGATAATCCAGAAATCACGCTGGAGGCCAACCCCGATGATTTGGTGTCATCTCGAGCGCAGTCGAGAGATATTTTCAAGGATTTTAGGAAAATTGGGGTGAACCGTCTCAGCATCGGCATCCAATCTTTTTTTGAGGAAGATTTGAAGTTGATGAACCGTGCCCACAATGCCCAAGAGTCTGAACATTGTATTGAGGAAGCCGTGAAGCATTTTGATAACATCACCATCGACCTGATCTATGGTATCCCGGGGATGGATCATGACCGATGGAAGGCGAACATCCAAAAAGCCTTGGATTTCGGGTTGCCCCATATCTCCAGCTATGCCTTAACGGTGGAACCCAAAACCGCACTGGAAAAACTGATCCAGAAAGGAACCGTGCCCCAGGTGGATGACGATCAGGCACAGGAGCAGTTCCATATTTTGGTGGAACTATTGGAGGAACAAGGGTTTGTGAATTATGAAATCTCCAACTTTGGGAAACCGGGCTATTTTTCCCAAAACAATACGGCTTATTGGCAAGGCAAAACCTATTTGGGCATTGGTCCATCTGCACATTCCTATGATGGACTTTCTCGCGCTTGGAACATCCGGAACAATTCCATCTATATCAAACAGATCCAGCAAGGGGTCCTGCCCAGTGAAAAGGAAACCTTGACCGTGACGGACCGTTACAACGAATATGTGATGACGGGCCTCCGGACCATTTGGGGAGTTTCCAAGGATAAGATTGCCAAGGAATTTGGACAGGACTACGCGAACTATTTGGAGCACCAATCGGAAAAATTCATTGATCGGCAATTGCTGTTTTGGGAAGATGCCATTTTGCGCACCACCCAGCAAGGCAAGTTTTTGGCGGATGGGATTGCGGCAGATTTGTTTTTTTTGGAATAGTTTAAAGTAAGTTCCTAAATAGATGTGCTGGGCTTATCTTTTTTGAAGAGTAGATTGTGTTAATCTCATTCAGTCACATAAAGGCATTATGAAACCACCAGTATTTTCTGAATCTTTGAGATATTTATGAAGTTAGATCACATAGGATTAAGCCCAAAATGGAATGTATTTGGCGTGTTTTTTTGAGTTACTCTCAGGGTCTTGATCTTTGATTAGACCTGACTTAATTCCCTCCGCAATGATTCTAGAAGCAATTGAGTAATTTTTTTCTTCAATACCGAATCTATCCCGCAATGATGCATTCGTCATATATTCTCCTGAAACATATTTAAGACATGCATGAAGATAACATGCTCTAATTTTATCTTCTTTATCCATTTTTCTAAGTGATTTATGTGCGAATAGTGTAACTCGGGTATAGTTGTCTCCTTCAATTATTTTAGGAGCTGGGAGCTGATAATATTCACACTCAAAAATTACTTTATCAATTCCGCTACCTCGTTCTTCGCAAATATTAAGACGTCTCATAAAGTGAGCTAATTTTTCATTTCTAGACTGTGGATTATGATCAACAAAGCGCATAGTGCTTATTAAAGGCTTGCCAGGGTTTGAAATATCGATTCTATCATCAAATATTTCTATCATTGGTCCTGTTCCTTTTTCTGAAAAATCTTGATGAATGATTGCGTTTGCAACAAGTTCACGAATTGCAAGTTCGGGAAACATACGGACCTCTTTCCTAAATGCTTTTCCAATTTCTTCGTTGACAGGAAGTTGGTCGTTAATATATCCGATTAAACCTTTAAAGCCTGTTGCATATCCTTTCTTTCCTTCTTGCTCTTTCTTGGTTTTTAATTTAGTTTTTCCTTGGTAAATAATTACACGAATAGCTTTTCTGCTTATTGTTTCAAATGCATCTAACTCTCTGGCAAATAGAATAGCTCCCAAGTTAGTTATATCATAATTTTGGCCCTTACTAAAAATTATTTTTTCCTGTTTTAATTTTTCAAAAATTGCAGCCCGATTGTCAGGAAGTGGGATTCCCATCAAATCAAAATAAGATGGATAATCTATTAATTTTAAAACTTCATCAGCAGTTGCACCAAAATAGGCTAATCCTTTTTCAAATGTATTTGATGGTTCCTTAGTCCAAATTAGTCTTTCTTTTTCTGGATGCTCAGAAAGTTTCTTTTTATAAGACCCAATTCTTATATAGGCTTCACCTGAGAATTTGACGGGTATTCCATTAGCTGCTCTTATTCTGAAGAGTACAATTTGTTCTCCTTCAACCTCGAATTCAAAATGATCAAAATGTACTCGTGGATTCAATAATCGAGTAATCCAAGGGATTAAATCTTCATTTCCTTTGCCTTTTTGAAATGGAGAAAAATTGGTGCCAACAATTCTGTGAGTACTATCATCTATGCCATAAACGATATAACCAAATTCCTTTTCATGAATACATGCAGAATTGGATAAAGCAGAAATATACTCGCCAATTTCCTGGGCATTGTTACTTTTAAATTCTAACCATTCAGTCTCATTTGGAAGTGAACGTAACTCACTTAGCAGTATTTTTAAATCATCATTTGTCACATTAATATATTTATTAATATATTGATTTATAGGCTTTTGTTTTTGTGGTTTTAGTACATAGTCACATAACAGTCACATAACCAAATGTACATTATTTTCTGATAAAGAGTTCTGAAATAAATGGGAGGCCATTGATCACAATGATTTCATTTTTTAATGAAATACACTAACCTAATAGTGAAGATACGGGATTTTAATCAAAAGTTCTGGTTGCCTAGTATTGCATTTCTCAACGGAATTGAGTTTATTACTGCAACAAGACCAATTACATGATCGTGACCCTAAAACATAACTCCAGAAACTATACCATAGACCTGTCCAAACCTCTTGACATTTCCATTGCCCTGCACGGTGGCGACAAAAATGTGAACGCTTGGTATTTGCCTCCACCCAAGATTGAGCCCCATACCGAGGATGGATTTGTGGGCAAGGTCACGGAAGGGGCATCCACCAATTTCAATGATGTGTGGTTCAATCCGCATTCGCATGTGACCCACACGGAATGCTTGGGCCACATCACCGAAGGGTTCCATTCCATCAACCAAAAACTAAAAAAGTTCTTCTTTTTGGCCGAAGTGGTCACCGTGGCCCCCGAGCAAGAGGGCGATGACTTTGTCATTTCCGAAAAACAGTTGAAATATGCTTTGGGCAATAAAAAAAGGGAAGCCGTGGTCATCCGCACCCTGCCCAACACCAAGGAGAAACGCTCCCGAAACTATTCCGATACCAATCCGCCCTATCTGTTGGAAGAGGCCGTGAACTTTTTGGTAAAAAAAGGGGTGGAGCACTTGCTGATCGACCTGCCTTCGGTGGACAAGGAACGGGACGGTGGGGCACTTTTGTGCCATAATGCCTTTTGGAACATCAAAGGAAAACCTCGGGAAAAGGCAACCATCACCGAACTGATCTATGTGCCGAACAAAGTGAAGGACGGCACGTATTTTTTGAACCTTCAAGTGGCCCCTTTTGAAAATGATGCCAGCCCCAGTCGCCCCGTGCTGTATAAAATTGAAGAAAAATGAAGACCGTTCTAAAATTGGAGGAAATCCTCATGCTTGTGTTGGGCATATACCTGTTCAACCAATTGGACTATGCGTGGTGGTGGTTTCTGGTGCTGATCTTGGCGCCGGATATAGGGATGCTGGGCTATCTTTTTGGGAACAGGGCAGGGGCCTTTACCTACAATTTATTCCACCACAAGGGAATGGCGATCATTATATACCTCTTGGGGAGCTACTTTTCAATACCTTTATGCCAGTTGGCCGGGGTGATCCTGTTCTCGCACTCCGCTTTGGACAGGGCCTTGGGCTATGGATTAAAATATGACAAAGGATTTAAGTTTACCCACTTGGGGGAAATAGGCAAAGACAATGGGTGAAGTATTCGATTCCGTTCTGGGACTGATCTTGGGAGCCATATTGATGTATTGGCTTTTTTCCCTGTTCCGAAAAAAACGGAGCAAGGAAATTACCGAGCACCAGTCCACCGTACTTCTGGACAAGATCAGGAGCGTGTGCAAACTGGTCTCCGTGGAAGGCGATTTTGCAGAGATTTACCACTACGAGAATACCAAGGACAGTTTTATGAGCCTGTTCCGGAGCAAGAAGAAGGCACTGATCGTGATCAAGGCCAAGGCGCATATCGGATATGATTTGAGCAAGTTGGACCTGAAGGCGGACACCGAGACCAAACGGATCATCCTAAGCCATTTTCCACAGCCCGAAGTCTTGTCCATTGAGCCCGACCTGCAATTTTACGACATCAAGAACGGGATATTTAACAGTTTTTCACCCACAGACCTTACCCAACTCAACCAAGAGGCCATACACCATATCAAAGAAAAGATACCGGAAAGTGGACTGATGGAAACAGCTAGGAAAGAAGCGCTCCAAGCCGTACTTTTGGTGGAAAAGATCGTGGAGACCATCGGTTGGAAGCTGGACTATTCCGCCTTGGAGATTTCAAATAGGGAAAAACAATTTATAGAACAGTAAACAATGAAAACCAAAATTTTGACCCTGCTCTTGGTAGGGATGATATCTGTTATGAGCAACGCACAGGAATCCGACAAAGCAACTTTTGACCACACCTTTGCCCACGTGGTCTATTTCTGGTTCAAGAACCCCGACAGTCAGGCCGACAGGGCCACTTTTGAAGCATCGTTGAAGAAGTTTCTGGACAATTCCCAGTACGCCAAGACCAAATTTATCGGCAAACCGCCCAAAGCGATCCGTGATGTGGTGGACGATTCATTTACCTACTCCTTGATCCTTTCGTTCGAATCTGCCGAAGATCAAGCGGCCTATCAGACAGAGCCGCCGCATTTGGTGTTCATCGGGGAGTGTAAGGACCTTTGGGAAAAGGTCATCGTTTACGATTCTGAAGGCATCTGACCATGGACATTGAAGCGTTCCGTGAACTTTGCTTGGCCAAAAAAGGAGTGACCGAGGAACTTCCCTTTGGT
This sequence comes from Flagellimonas hadalis, assembly GCF_007785775.2. GTDB lineage: Bacteria > Bacteroidota > Bacteroidia > Flavobacteriales > Flavobacteriaceae > Flagellimonas > Flagellimonas hadalis. The sequence continues at coordinate 309,485 of NZ_VNIK02000003.1, read as the reverse complement.
CCCGATACCTTGGTTTTCAAAGTAATGGGGAAAATGTTCGCTTTGGTGCCCTTGGAGCGCATTCCTTCCCAATGCAACCTGAAATGTGATCCTGAACGGTCCGAAGAGCTTCGTGAAACCTATGATGGAAGCATCGTCCCCGGTTACCATATGAGCAAAACCCATTGGAACACACTGTTCCTGGAACAATTACCGCTCCAATTGATAGTGGAGTTGACTAACCATTCCTATGATTTGGTCGTATCCGGATTGACCAAGAAATTGCAACAGGAGCTGAAAGACTTAGGTTGAATTTAATGCAAGATTTAAAAGAATTTTATACTTCCCAAAGGGAAAAGCATAGACAGTCACTTCAAAGGACAAAAAAGCGATTGTCCCTTTTGGCCACTTTGCGTTTGTCCGTTTTCGTGGGCATGGCAGTTGCGGGATATTTCCTGTGGGACACCCAGATGGTTTTCGTGGTGTTGCCTTTGGGCATGGTGCTGTTTCTGTATTTGGTGACCAGTTTTAGTGACGTTAAACGCCATAAAGCCTATCTGCAAAGACTCATCGACATCAATACGAACGAATTGGAGGTCTTGGACCGGCGCTACTATCATTTGCCGGATGGAAAGGAGTTTTTACAACCGGACCATCCCTATGCACAGGATCTCGATCTTTTTGGAAGAGGCTCTTTTTATCAATACGCAAACCGGACCACCTTGCCGCAAGGGCGTGAAGTTTTTGCGGGGCTTTTGTTGGACGGATATCCAAAGGATATTGCCCAAAAGCAGAAAGCCATCCAAGAATTGGCACGATTGCCGGAATGGTGCCAACATTTTTCTTCCCTGGCAGGGGAAACCAAGCCCAAAATAGCTCCTGCGGTGGTAGCGAACTGGATGAAAAACCACAAACCCTTCACCCCAAAATGGGTCGGCATAGTGGCGCCCCTTTTTGCGCTGGGTTCCATGCTGTGGATCGTTCTGGCCATTTTGGGCATAGTGCCCGAAATTTTGGTTTTGATGTGGTACTTTTTGGGAATTGGGGTTGTTGGACGTTTCTCCAAAAACATTCTCAAGTTTGCCTCCCATGTGTCCCAAGCGCAGGAAACCATCCAGCAACACCAACGACTCATCTCTGAACTGGAGGAGCAGACCTTTACCTCGGAGCTCTTGCAAGATCTTCAGAAAAAATTGGAGACAGAGGGGAAAAGGACTTCCCAAATATTGAAAAGCTTTGGTCAACGATTGGATCTTTTTGATCAGCAGAACAACCTTTTGGTGTTGATGTTCGGACAGGGTTTACTGCTCTGGAGCTTATATTTTGCCCATCGAGTGGAATCTTGGATCACAAAATACGGAAAGGAGGTGGAAGAGTGGTTTTTCGCCATGGCCCAGTTCGATGCCTACAACAGTCTGGGTACTTATGCTTTTAACCATCCGACGCACACCTACCCAACGCTGGTGCAAGGTGAAGTTGTTTTGAGCGGAAAGGAAATGGGACACCCTTTGGTCGATTCAAAAAAGAACGTCTTAAATGATTTTACCATAGGTAAAGGTCGATTTTGTATTGTGACCGGGGCCAATATGGCCGGGAAGAGTACCTTCCTTCGGGCCGTTTCCCTTCAAATTGTAATGGCCAATATGGGACTGCCCGTCAATGGAAAAGAAGTAAAATACAAACCTGTTCGACTGCTGACCAGTATGCGTTCCTCGGATTCCTTGACCGATGAGACCTCGTATTTCTATGCGGAGCTGAAGCGATTGAAATACATTGTGGACGAACTGGAAAAGGGAGAATGTTTTGTGGTCTTGGATGAAATCCTCAAAGGTACCAATAGCGTGGACAAGGCCGAGGGTTCCAAAAAGTTTGTGGAACGATTGGTGCGCTCGGGAGCCACAGGTTTGGTCGCCACCCACGATTTGAGCCTATGCACCTTGGCCAATGAACTCCCCCAAGTGGAAAACCATTATTTTGATGCCCAGATCGTAAACGGGGAACTCTATTTTGACTACCGTTTTAAGGAAGGCATCTGCCAGAACATGAATGCCTCTTTCCTCCTGAAAAAAATGGGGATTGTGGACTAAAGCCCCTTCACTTGGACGTTGTGGAAAGAGTCGGCCTGCAAGCGTAGCAGCTCCTCGGCTTTCTTCTTTTTGTATTGGTACAATTCCTCCTCGTTCTTGATGTCGGTATAGATTTGCTGATTGATTTCCCCATCGGTGGTCAACAGCAGTTTGCGTTGCTCCACTTTTTGGGTCACCCAAGTGGACACCACACTTTCCTGCTCTTCAAACTTGAAGTCGTATTCCCCTTTGGGGGCCAACAGTTTGGCAATGATAGGTGCCGTTTCAATGGCCAAGAACAACAAAAAGATAAAAAAGGAAGGGAACCAAGGCAATTTGCCCAAGGCGTTGATGCGCGCCATGAGTCCGTCAAAACCATCGATGATGGGTTGGGAATTGGTCACCGCCGTATTGTAATCCGTTTCCAAGGCCGCAATTTGGGCTTCTAGGCCTGTAATTTTGGTTGCGTTGGTTTCTTTCAAGGTGTTGAGTTCCGCCAAGGCGGCATCGTGTTTATCACGTTTTTCCTTATAGACGGGTCCTTTACCCAAAAGACCTGTTCCCGCAGTGCCTTCAGCCTCGGAAATATAGGTGTCGTACAATGCATTGGTCTCTGCTTCTTTGGCGGCAATTTCCCCTTTCAGGTTGGCAATGTCTTGGTTAAGGCTCGCCATTTTTGGGGTGTATTGAAGCGCCAACTGCTCCTTGTTGTCCAAGGTCATGGCATTTTTTTCTTCCAGAAGTACTTGGTTGATTTCCTTCTCAAAGATTTTCATTTCCAAGGGTTTGGAGATGACCACGGCAATGATCAAAGCCAAAACGATACGTGGAGCAGCTTGGAGCAGCTCATTTTTAAAATTGTCCCTCTTTTTAATGGTGGAAACGATATATCGGTCCAGATTGAAGATCAAAAGCCCCCAGATCAATCCAAAAAAGATGGACGTGTAAATATTGTCAAAAACCGTGTAAAGGGCATAACCGCTGGCAATGAACGCCATAACGGCGGTGAAGAATACCGTAGCACCAATTCCGGCATATTTGTTCTGTTCGCCATTGGAGCAGGTTTTTAAGATTTCAGTGTCGGCTCCAGAGCAAAAAATAAAAAAACGTTGTAGCATGTTCGTGTTCTCTTTGATTGATAGGGTATTAGAACGTGATTTTGGAACTATTGTTACATGAAAAGCCCCAATTAAGGGGCTTTTAACATAATTAGACTTCTTGGACCACTAGCTTTCTATTTCAATGGGCTTGGCACCTAGTTTCACCACAGGGTGGTCTCCTTCGGATGTCATTGATAAGATATATATGAATTTGTTCTCTTTAACCACCTCAATGGCTTTCTTGCTGGATATTTCTTTTCCGTTAAAGGTAAAAGTTGCCCCCTTGGCAGCCATTTCCTTGATATGCTCCAATGGAGACTTTGGTTCTGGTGGGGCAGGAGGTGCAGGTAGTGCGGAAGTTGGTTCCTCAACTGGCGCAACACTGGGAGGAGAAGGAACAGCCGCCTCTATTGCTGGAACATTTTTAGGAGGTTCAGGTGCATCGGGAGCCGGTGGTGGCGGTGGAAAATTGGGGAAGGGTTCGGCATCTTCCTGTTGCTTTTTGGACATTTTGCCATAGATTTCCTTCAATCGTTTTACCTCTTGTTTTTTGATGATCATATGGTTCTGGTCCATGGCATTGTACTTTTTGGCCAAGGCATTGTATTCCTTCATTTCCTCACGGGAGGCACTGGATTGCATGGAAGTTTCTGGACCCACAATGTTGATGGTGGCAGAACCGTATTCCGCAATGATTTTATCCACCTTTTGGATGACATCTTTTGGAGTCTTGGCCTCTACGTATATGACCGAACGGACCGTTTTTTTACGTTGATCATAGGAAAGATGTTCGTTGACTTTGGAAAGCATTTCCTTTAAATCTTCCAAGGGAACTATCTTGCCTTGAAATAACAATTTACCGTTATTATTGATGTGGATTTCAATGAAATCGATGGCTTTTTGACTATCCTGTTTTGGCAAACATTCTGGGAAAGGTAGTGCATGCTCCTTTTGTGTTTCGTCCATTTCTCGATAGATGCGCTCCAATTCTTTCAAATCTTCCAAAGGGATTGTCCTTTTTTCAATCGGGATGGCGTTGTATTTTTTCGCCAATTCATTATAGACCTTAAGGTCGGATTGGGAGACGCCTTTTTCTGTGCTATTACCGACCACCGTCATCATGTTGGCATTCAACATAGTTGTGGTGGGAGTAATGGGAATATTTTCCTTGAATTGGCCTTTATCCATAATCACCTCATTTGCAAACACATTAATTTGGTCTACTCCTGTTGTTCTTATTTCTTCTGCCACAGCGCTTATGACGTTGTAATGTATCGGCTGCACAACATTCATTTCAACCTTGGTTTTTTTGGCATCAAATGTTTGTAAGTAATCTTGTTTTAAAATTTTTGAGAGTTCATTCAATTGCACGATTTCATTTCCCAATTGAACGCTTCCATTTTCCAAAAGATCTAATCTAATGACTTTGTCAATGGAAGTCTCTTTTTCAATTTGTCGTTTTTCGCTAAACCCGAACAATAACAGGGCTGTAAGCGGAAGCACGAGCAGGCTCCTCAATACAAATGATTTTCTTGATGTGTTTGTTTTCATGACTGTAAAACGTTTTTTGATTGATGAATAATTAATGGCATTGGCAATGCCGGTCGACTGATATTTTTCAAAACTATCGTGTGATAAGTACGATAAGATGGTATTCTGATAATGCGAATGGTCACAATTCTTGCTGATCACGGCCCTGTCCGCCAAAAATTCGTGGTTCAGCTTTATGGACGATTTGAACAAATAAATGATAGGGTTGAACCACAAAAAAACCTGTGCCAGTTCAATGAGCAGGATATCCAAACTATGTCGTTGCTTCGCATGGGTCTCCTCATGTAAAAGCACTTCTTGGGGAATATGTTTTTCCTCAAACTGCCTTTGGTTCAAAAAGACATAGTTGAAGAAGGTATGTGGAGGTAGGGATTGTCTTAAAAGGACCCGAGTGATAAAATTTTCCTTGAATTTGGGATTCTTACGGATGCGTAGCGTGATTTGCGCCAGGTTCCTTAAAAATCGAAATCCAAATCCGATAACACCAATAATGTAAACTGTCCACAATCCAATTTCCCAATCAAAATAGGACTCTTCTGCAACTACTTGTTCAGTTGTGGTGTTCGGTATCTCCCCGGCAATAGGGGATGCTGAAAGAACTATTTGCTCCGGCACGTCCACATATTCGGTAAAGACCACGGCAGGGATCAAAAAGGAAGCAATCAATGCGCCCAACAGAAAGAATCGCTTGAACTGGTGGATGCTTTCCTTTTCCAGTACCAGTTTATAAAAGGCCAAGAAAATGACTAGGCATGCGGTGGATTTTAATAGGAAGACCAACATAGTTACTTCTTTTTGATTTCGTTGTCAATCAATTTTCTCAATTCTTCCAATTCAGCTTTGCTCAGGTTCGTTTCTTTGGCAAAGAAGGAAGCAAATTGGCTGGCGCTATCGTTAAAAAAGTTTTTGATGAGCCCGTTCACGTGCTTGGAAAAATAATCCTGTTTTTTCACCAAAGGATAGTATTCCCTACTTCTGCCAATGGTCTTATAAGCCACAAAACCTTTGTCTGCCATCCGTTTTAAAAGGGTCGCCACGGTGGTGGTGGCCGGTTTGGGTTCCGGGTAGGCATCCAGCAGGTCTTTCATGTAGGCCTTCTTTAACATCCAAACAATGTTCATCAATTCTTCTTCTGCTTTTGACAATTGCATCTGTGGTATTTTTAACTTTGCTCTACAAACATAGAACAAATATTTTAATTCTACAAATGTAGAGTTTGTTAAAATTGATAATGGGATGTTTTACTTTCCAAAAATGTTAAGTTTGCCGACAAATACAACAACATGGGATTATTGGAAGATTTACAGAACAGGAGCGGAAACCAATGCGAACTAAGCGGGGCTGCCGACGACTTGGTTATTTATGAGGTTCCACCTGTTTCTACAGGAGGATTGGATGGCAGTATTTTGATAAGTGCCACTTGTAAAAACCAAATAGAGAATCCTGAAACCATGGATTCCAACCATTGGCGTTGTTTGAACGATAGCATGTGGAGCGAGCACGATGCCGTCAAGGTAGTGGCTTGGCGAATGTTGAATCGTCTAAAATCCGAAGGATGGCCCCAAGATCTGTTGGACATGATGTACTTGGATGATGAGGTCTTGGCCTGGGCCAAGGCGACCGGGGAAGGTCAGGATGCCACGGATATGGTGGTTCATCGTGATTCCAACGGGGTTGTATTGGAAAACGGCGACAGCGTGGTGCTCGTCAAGGATTTGAAGGTGAAGGGTTCCAGCATGGTCGCAAAACAGGGAACCGCCGTGCGACGGATTTCCCTGGATCGCGAAAATGCCGAATATATTGAAGGCAAGGTGGACGGTCAACAGATCGTCATCCTAACCAAATACGTGAAGAAGCTCTAGGCCTTCATCTCCGCATAATATTTGTAGAAATACGGAATGGTCTCAATTCCTTTCAAGAAGTTAAAGACCCCAAAATGCTCATTGGGTGAGTGGATGGCATCGCTGTCCAGACCAAATCCCAACAGAATGGTCTTACTGTCAAAAACCTCTTCAAAAAGGGCCACAATGGGAATACTTCCACCAGTGCGCTGCGGAACGGGGCTTTTTCCAAACGTCTTCTCGATGGCCTTTGCGGCGGCTTGATAGCCAATACCGTCGATCGGGGTCACGTAGGCTTGCCCACCATGATGTGGCTTTACCTTTACCTTCACGCTTTTGGGGGCCAATGAGGTAAAATATTTGGTGAAAAGGTCGGTGATCTCATGCCAATCTTGATCAGGGACCAATCGCATGGATATTTTCGCATAGGCCTTACTTGCAATTACGGTTTTGGCACCTTCGCCAGTATAACCACCCCAAATACCATTGACATCCAAAGTGGGCCGTATTCCAAATCGTTCCGTAGTGGTATATCCTTTTTCACCATGGACATCGCCGATATCCAAGGCTTCCTTGTATTTTTCCAGATTGAACGGTGCTTTGGCCATTTCGGCACGCTCGGCATCGGAGATGACCTGTACCTTATCGTAAAACCCGGGAATGGTGATGTGGTTGTTTTCATCGTGCAGGGCAGCGATCATTTTGGCCAGCACATTGATGGGATTGGGTGCCGCGCCGCCATAAATCCCGGAATGAAGGTCCCTGTTGGCCCCGGTCACTTCCACTTCCACATAGCTCAGTCCACGCAGGCCAGTGGTTATGGAAGGTGTGTCGTTGGAAATCATGCCCGTATCCGAAATCAAAATGATGTCGTTCTTGAATTTTTCACTGTTTTCCCTAAGAAAATTGGGAAGACTGTCGCTGCCTACTTCCTCTTCTCCCTCTATCATGAACTTCACATTGCAGGGCAGGACATTGTTCTTGATCATGAACTCCACGGCCTTGACGTGCATGAAAAACTGGCCTTTATCATCGCAGGCACCACGTGCAAAAATAGCCCCATCAGGGTGCCTGTCGGTTTTTTTGATGACGGGTTCAAAAGGAGGGGAGTCCCATAGGTTCATGGGATCCGGTGGCTGCACATCGTAGTGGCCATAGACTAGGACCGTGGGTAGGTTCGGGGCGATGATCTTTTCGCCGTACACCACTGGGTAACCTGTGGTCTCACAAATTTCCGTGTTCTCGCAACCTGCATCGATGAGTGACTTTTGGACGACCTTTGCGGTTTCCAGCACATCTTGTGAATAGGCAGGGTCTGCACTGATGGAGGGGAGTTTGAGTAGCTCGATAAGTTCGCTGATAAATCTGTCTTTGTGGGTGTTGATGTAATCGTTGATTTCTTCCATATAGATTTTAAAAAGGACACTAAAAGTACAAAAAACAAGTTTTTCAAGGTATCGGATTTGCAAATCGGAAAATTGATTTATATTTGCACTCCTTTCCGCGGATGTGGTGGAACTGGTAGACACGCTAGACTTAGGATCTAGTGCCGCAAGGTGTGCAGGTTCGATTCCTGTCATCCGCACTTCAAAAGACAAAAAGAGCTTCCCCCAATGGAAGCTCTTTTGTTTTTATACATGTTTCATGAAGGGGATAAACAATATTTTTTGAAAGAAAAGGATGCTGTATGCCAAAAAATGTTTAATTTATTTCGACCTTGCGTGAAACAAACCAAAAATCAACTAAAGGAGTATTACACAGATTATGTACAAGGAAATTTATCTAGTCGATGATGAAGATTTGGTGAACACTGTAAACACCATACACTTCAGGAGAATGGGAATGGAGGATCGGGTAAAAACTTTTACCAATCCTGAATTGGCCCTCGATGATCTACGATATAGGGATAACCCTAATGTGAAAACATTGATCCTATTGGACATCAACATGCCCGAGATGAGTGGTTTCGAGTTTTTGGAATTTATGACACTCGAAAATTTTCCAAGGACCAATGAGGTGTTGCTCGTGACTTCCTCTGAATCCGATGAAGATAGGCTGGAGGCCAAGAAGTTCAATAAGTACGTCAAGGAATTTATAACCAAGCCTTTGCGTATAGAGCATTTGGAGGACTATCTTCAAAGCTCATACAAGTAAAATCCTTAAACAAATCATTCCCTGAACATTCAATCCATCTTGGCGACCCACCCCCAATCTGCCGGGACAAGTTTACTTGGTCAAAATTTTAGCAGTGAAGCGGAAACAGGTTCTCATACACAACAAGGCCGAAAATGTGGAAGATCGAGGTGATGTCGTCTGGGCGATGGACCAAGACTATAAGCTAACAGCCTATAATGCCTCTTTTGAGGAAAAGTTCAAAAAAGAGCAATTGGGGAAACCCATAAAAGGAATGGACCTTAGGTCCATATACCAAAACGGGGTCTTTTTCAATCCCTGCAATAAGGGGTGCGAGAAAGCACTCAACCGTTACGCCACCACTGCCAAGCACACTTTTGAGGAAGAGGGCCATACCTATGTGCACGAATTTTCGTTCCAGCCTTTTATCGATGTATCTGGAGAAGTGGCCGGATGTTGCATTTGGCAGAAGGATATTACGGATGAGGTGAGCAATATCCATAAGTTATGGGACAGCGAGCGGAAGTATAGGGAAGCACAGCGCATCGCAAATGTGGGGCACTGGGAATGGGACATGATCAAGGACGAAATTATTTGGTCCAATCAACTGTACCACATTTTTCATCAGAACCCGAAGGAATTCAAGGCCAGCTTTGCCTCGCTGATGGAAATTATCCATCCAGAGGATAGGGAGGCTTTTCAAAAGGATGTGGATACGAGCATACAGAAAAACGCCATACACGATATTGTGCACAGGGTCATTGTTGGTGATGGCGAAATAAGATATGTACACCAAAAAGGGCGAACATTTTATGATGAGCTTGGCAATCCCGTGCGAATGGCGGGCACTACCCAGGATGTCACCTTGGAAGTAATGACCAAGCAACAGGTAGTGCAACAAAACAATGAGCTCCAAAACTTTGTAAGGATCATATCGCACAATTTGCGGGGACCCATATCCAATCTGTTGATGTTGTCCAAAATATACGATTGGGGCAAGGACCCAATGAACGATGACATTGTAAGAAAGATAGAAAATACCACTGAGGCATTGGACCAGACCATAAAGGACCTCAATCTTTCCTTATCCCTTAAAAATGCCGACAGGGAGCGGTTCAGGGAGATTAAATTGACCGATGTGATGAAAGATGTGGATGGTCTGCTCTCCGAGGAGATCATTCGTGCAAAGGCAACCGTCAATACCGATTTTTCCGAAGCAGAAACCATATTCGGCCTTAAGAGCTATATGGTGAACATTTTCTATAACCTGATCCTGAACGCCATCCACTATGCCAAGGAAGGCGTGCCGCCCATCATCCAATTGGTCACTGAAGAGAACAGTGGTTACATCATCCTAAGGGTGTCGGACAACGGGATCGGTATGGAGCTCACCCCCGAGAAGGAACGCAAAATCTTCAACATGTATGGAAGGCTCAGTGGAGCTACCGAAGGAAAGGGCCTGGGACTTTATCTGGTAAAGACACAAGTAGAAGCCATGAACGGAAAAATTGGGGTGTTGAGCGAGAAGGAGGTCGGTACCACTTTTATTGTTCACTTCGAGAAGCACCACTAAAAATTCTTTTGGAAGGGCAAATGGTCCAGATCCACATTTCCGCCGGAAATGATAACCCCGAGTTTTTGGTTCTTAAACGCTTCTTTTTCCCTGAGGATGGCGGCCAGGGCGACGGCACTTGATGGTTCACAGACTATTTTCAACCGTTCCCAGATCAATCGCATGGCAGATACAATTTCCTCTTCCGTTACCCGGATGATTCGCTCCACATGCTTTTGGATGATGGGAAAATTTCGGTCCCCCAATTGGGTCTTAAGTCCATCGGCAGTAGTGTTGATGGTCGTGTTCCCCTCAATGGTCCCACTCAGGAGCGACCTGTAGGCGTCATCCACTTCAAAAGGTTCCCCACCGATCGTTTTGCAATTTTTCCCAAAATAGGCAACAGCAAGGGCGGTACCCGCAATCAACCCGCCACCACCAACAGGGGTGATTACGTAATCGAGGTCTGGATGTAGTTCCAATAACTCCTTGCCTGCGGTCCCTTGTCCCAAAATGACCGCATCGTCATTGGAAGGGTGGATAAAGGTGGCCCCGTATTTTTCTTCAATTTGTTTGGATTCGTGTTCCCGGGCCTGTAGGGTAGGTTCGCATTCCACAATGATGCCCCCATAGCCCCGAACTGCATCTTTCTTCACCTGTGGCGCATTTTTGGGCATCACAATATGGGCCTTTACGCCAAGGCTTTGGGCCGCTAGGGAAAGTGCCTGTGCAAAGTTTCCGGAGGAGTGGGTGACCACCCCGTTCCGTTTTTGTCCTTCGGTCAATTGCATGATGGCATTGGCCGCTCCCCGCATCTTAAAGGCACCCATCCTTTGAAAATTTTCACATTTGAAGAACAATTGGGCCCCTGCCATCTCATCCATCAAATGGGAAGTTAGCACTGGTGTATTGTGGATAAAAGGCTTTATCCGCTCGTGACAGTCAATAAGTTGTTGTTTGTCCATAGTCTTATTGGGCCCGATGGTATCGGGGAAAACATAAAGATAAGGACAAGATGATCAATTATGTGCCTGTATACTCTGTTCTTCTTCCTCTTCCTCCTTCTCGGAAGAGATTCCCTCCATGCTCAATTCAGGAATGACCAACAGGGGGATCTGCGTATGGAAAGCAGTTCGTTTCACAATGGGCTCACGGGTCATTTTTTCCATATAACTGTGCTGGTAGTTCAGCATGGCCAGCAAGTGGATGTCCAGTTCTTGGGAGAACATTTCCAGTGTCTGTGAAATCGAGTTGAGCTCAGAGACCGTGTGCACATAGTGTTCCACACCACCCAAATACCTCCGCAACATGTTCAGGTTGAACTGTTGGAGTTCCGTCAAAGCCTTGATACTGTACTGAACATGCACGATCCGAACGGTGGCCCGGAACATTTTTGCAATTTCGATGAGGGGCGATAGTTCCGAGGTAGTATAGAACCGGGTAAAATCCGTTGCAAAAGCGATTTCGGTGGGCGTAACGAACTCAAAATGATGGGGAATGGCCAAGATGGGGCATTTTTTGGCACTTTTTATCATGCGGACCGTGTTGCTCCCCATAAAAACCTCATCCGCTCCGGAAGCTCCCTTGGTTCCCGTAATCACCAAATGGATGCCGAAAGAGGCCACAATGTCCTTGACCTCTTCCGCCAAAAGATTGAAGGAAGAAATCGTTTCAAAACTGTGGTTGGGATTCCTGTACTTGTCCTTGATTCGTGCCACCGTTTTTTGCAGTCCCCTCTCAGAAGTGTCCCTCACGGCATCCACTATGCGAACGCCATCGATCATTTTGGCCATGAAACGACTGCTCGGAATCACGGGCGTATAGGTGTTCAGCAGATAAAAAGTACAACGCTTGTTGCGGAAAAGCTGCATCGCATAATCAATGGCGTTCCAGGCATTTTCCGAAAAATCCGTGGGTATGAGAATCCTTTGCATCTGACGAAATTTTTAGATGCGATAAAATTAGCCTTGCGGCGATGGGGATACTATGACAATTGTCAGGTTTTGGAAGTCCCTTAGAAGCCTTCCACCATTTCGATGAGTTTGCGCTCATCTTTAATGCCTATTTTTTTGCCAGAGGTATGGATAAGCCCTTTTTTCTTGAATTCCGAAATGATCCTGATGGCAGATTCCGTTGCCGTGCCCACTACATTGGAGATGTCCTCCCGGGACAGGGTAAGGGCCAAAAAGCCGTCCTTGTCCTCCCCAAAGTTGTTCCTTAGATATAGAAAGGCCTCGGCTACCCGCTGTTTCACGGTTTTTTGGGAGATGTTCACAATCACATCGTCCGCTTCCTTCAGGTCGTGTGCCATGTGCCTCAACACTTCCAAGGTGAAATTGGGGTTCCTTTGAAGGGTGTGGGTAATGCTTTCCTTTGGAATAAAACAGACTTCCATATCACTTACGGCAATCGCGGAAAGATTGGTGCTCTCCTCGGCTATTACCGAGCGCTGGCCAAGAACTTCACCTTTGGTGGCCAATTTTACGATCTGGTCTTTGCCGTTTGCGCTTAGTTTGGAAAGTTTGGAGACCCCGTTGCGAACACAATAGACCCCATTGAGCTTGTCGCCCTCCTCAAAAAGGGGCTGGCCTTTTTTAATGATCTTTGTGGTCTTGGAGTCGGATACCGTCTTCAATTCTTCCTTGCTCATGGCCCGGAGCGAATTGAACTGTCTTATGATACAATTTTCACATCTGCTTTCCATGTGGATTAGTTTACCTGAGAGGACAAATTTAAGGGTTGGTAATTGGGTATAAACTGATAAATATCATATTTTTATGAGGAATCGTATTACAACTTTGTGCCCAGGTATAAAGCAAATGTTCAATGATGGCAAACACGACCTGTTACCATTGTGGGGATGAGTGTGGAAATGGCACGGTGCACTATGATGAAAAGGATTTTTGTTGCAATGGCTGCAAGACCGTGTACGAAATTTTCACTTCCAACGGCCTATCCGCCTATTATGAGATAGAGGCCAAGGCCGGGACCACGCCCAATGAGATCACCAAGAAATATGATTTTCTGGACAATCAGGAAATCGTGGGACAGTTGGTGGAGTTCAATGAAGAAGGCGTGCAGGTGGTGAACCTGGGCATTCCCACCATTCACTGTAGCTCTTGCATCTGGGTATTGGAAAACCTGAACCGTTTGCACAAGTCCATCACAGCGTCCCAAGTGGATTTTCCCAAAAAGACCATCCGTGTCACCTACAGGACAGCCGATTTTTCCCTGAAGACCTTGGTGCTCTTGTTGGGGAGCATAGGGTACGAGCCCTATATCTCTTTGGAAGAATACAACAAGAAAAGCCATAGGGTGGACCGCTCGCTCATCTACAAGTTGGGGGTCGCAGGTTTTGCCTTTGGCAATGTGATGCTGCTTTCCTTCCCGGAATATTTTGAGGTGGAGGAATTCTGGCTGGACCAATACAAACCGGTTTTCCGCTGGTTGATGTTCGCCTTTTCCCTGCCTGTGGTCTTCTATGCAGGTCAGGATTACTTTACAGCAGCTTATAAAGGGCTTCGGACCAAGCTGCTCAATATCGATGTGCCCATCGCATTGGGCATTCTGGCACTTTTCATACGAAGCACTGTCGATATCATCTTCGATTTGGGTTCCGGGTTTTTTGATAGTCTTACCGGTTTGGTGTTCTTTCTGTTGTTGGGGAAATTCTTTCAGCAGAAAACCTATGCCTACCTTTCTTTTGAGCGGGACTACAAATCCTATTTCCCTATGGCGGTGACCCGTTTGATGCAGGACGGCAAAGAGGAGAACGTACAGGTCTATAAAGTGGATGTGGGGGATCGGATCCTGATCCGAAGCCACGAGATCATACCCGTGGATTGTGTGTTGATCAAGGGAGCGGCCCAGATAGACTACAGTTTTGTGACAGGGGAGTCCGATGCGGTCCACAAACAATCTGGCGATAAGCTGTTCGCTGGGGGAAGGCAAATGGCCGGAATTTTGGAAGTAGAGGTGCTGAAGTCCGTTTCGCAGAGCTACCTGACCCAATTGTGGGGCAATTCCGTTTTTTCCAAGGACAGGGCAAGCCAGTTCCAAACCTTGACGGACAGTATCGGGAAGCGTTTCACCGCCGCCGTTCTCACCATAGCCCTATTGGCCACTGTTTTTTGGCTGGTCTATAGGCCCGGTATGGCCCTTAATGTGTTCACTTCCGTTTTGATCATTGCCTGTCCCTGTGCCATTGCGTTGGCAGCACCCTTCACGCTGGGCAATATGCTCCGCATCTTTGGGAAGCACAAATTCTACCTGAAAAATGCAAGTGTTATAGAACGCTTGGCCAAAATCGATATGGCCATTTTTGATAAAACGGGCACATTGACCACCAATAAAAAGGACACCATCCTCTATGAAGGGGTGGAATTGACCCAGGAGGAAACAGCCCTACTGAAAACCACGCTCAGGGCATCCAACCATCCCTTGAGCCGATCACTGTACGATATACTCAAGTCGAATGCCATTATGACCTTGGATGAATTCCAGGAACATACAGGCAAAGGTCTGGAGGGAAGGGCCAAGGAACATTCCATTAAAGTGGGGTCTGCTATCTATGTGGGGAAAGAACCGTCCATCCATGTGGCCGACACCTCGGTCTATGTGCGTGCGGACGAGGACATCAAAGGGCGTTTTGTGTTCAAGAACACCTACAGGGAAGGCATAGACCGAGTTTTTGAAACGCTTGGGCAGCATTTGGAACTGGGCATACTTTCCGGGGACAATGATGGTGAACGACACCAACTGCAAGAACTGCTCCCGCAAAAGACCCAAATGCTGTTCAACCAAAAACCTGAGGATAAACTGGAATATATCAAAGGATTGCAGGAGGGGCACAATGTGCTCATGGTGGGCGATGGGCTGAACGATGCCGGGGCTTTGGCGCAGAGCAATGTGGGCATTGCCATATCGGAGAACATCAATGTGTTCTCGCCGGCCTGTGATGGCATATTGGATGCTTCACGGATGTCCCTGTTGCCCAAGTTCATCCACCTCTCGCAAAAATCCATCCGGGTCATCAAAATGAGCTTTTTGCTCTCCCTGTGCTACAATGTGGTCGGGGTGTACTTTGCCGTAACGGGCCAGTTGCAACCCGTCATTGCGGCTATATTGATGCCTTTGAGCTCCATCAGTATTGTGGTCTTTACCACTGTGGCGACCAATTTTTTGGGCAACGGATTAAAAAATCCTAAAAGCTGATATATATCATTCTTTTCAACGTACCATCACAGTAGTTTTACCCTCAAATTAAGGCAGGTATGAGTGTTATTTATGTGTTGTTGGCCATCAGCATCTTAGTGGCAGTGGTCTTTTTTGCAGCATTTGTCCTATCGGTCAGAAAAGGACAATATGATGACACCTATACCCCTTCGGTACGCATGCTCTTTGAGGATGAGGTAGTGGGGGAGGCCAACGGAACCGATCAGATCAAAGGAAAAAATCAAACAGAAAATAGTACAAACCAATAAATATGGAAATACAGCAGTTCCGCTACGATAACAAAATCGTGCAAAAGTTCTTGTACGCCACCATGCTATGGGGCGTGGTAGGTATGGCCGTGGGGCTTTTACTGGCCTTCATGTTCTTGTTCCCGAATGTTACGGAGGGCATCCCGTGGTTGAGTTTTGGACGTTTGCGTCCCCTACACACCAATGCGGTGATCTTTGCGTTCGTGGGCAACGCCATCTTCGCGGGAGTCTATTACTCCACCCAACGCCTGCTCAAGGCCCGGATGTTCAGTGATTTTCTGAGCAATTTCAATTTCTGGGGCTGGCAGTTGATCATCGTGGCCGCGGCCATCACATTGCCCTTGGGGTACACCACATCCAAGGAGTATGCCGAGCTGGAATGGCCCATAGATCTCGCCATCGCCGTGGTCTGGGTAGTCTTTGGATGGAACCTTATCGGCACCATCCTCAAAAGGAGGCAAAGGCACCTTTATGTGGCCATTTGGTTCTATCTGGCGACCTTTGTTACCGTTGCGGTACTCCATATTTTCAACAGTTTGGAGCTTCCCGTCACGGCCCTGAAAAGTTATTCGGTCTATGCCGGGGTGCAGGATGCACTGGTACAATGGTGGTACGGACACAATGCCGTGGCCTTTTTCTTGACCACACCTTTCTTGGGGTTGATGTACTACTTCGTGCCCAAAGCGGCGAACAGGCCCATTTACTCCTATAGGTTGTCCATCGTCCACTTTTGGTCCCTCATATTCATTTATATCTGGGCAGGACCGCACCACCTTCTCTATTCTTCCCTGCCCGATTGGGCACAGAACTTGGGGGTTGTGTTCTCCGTGATGTTGATCGCGCCTTCATGGGGTGGTATGATCAATGGATTGTTGACCCTTCGAGGGGTATGGGACAAGGTACGTACCGATGCCACCTTGAAATTTATGGTGGTTGCCATCACAGGATACGGAATGGCCACTTTTGAAGGCCCTATGCTCTCGTTGAAGAACGTGAATGCCATTGCCCACTTCAGTGACTGGATCATTGCCCACGTACACGTAGGTGCCTTGGCCTGGAACGGCTTCCTTACCTTTGGTATGGTCTATTGGTTGGTACCCAGAATGTTCAAGACGGACCTGCACTCCAAAGGACTGGCCAATTTCCATTTCTGGATCGGCACCTTGGGTATCGTGCTCTATGCACTGCCCATGTATGTGGCCGGGTTCACCCAAGCCTTGATGTGGAAAGATTTTAATCCCGATGGTACCTTGGTGTACGGTAACTTTTTGGAAACTGTATCCCAGATCATCCCGATGTACTGGATGAGGGCGATTGGGGGCAGTCTTTATATTCTAGGGGTGTTCGTGATGCTGTACAATGTGGTACGGACCATCAAATCCGGTAGTAAGGTAGAAGACGAATTGGTGGAAGCACCTGCATTGACACGTGTTTCCAAAAGAAGGGTTGCCGGCGAAACCTTCCACAATTGGTTGGAGAGAAAACCGGTGCAGCTGACCATTTTAGCCACCATTGCCATCTTGATTGGGGGAATCGTACAGATCGTTCCCACCATATTGGTAAAATCCAATATCCCGACCATTTCCAGTGTGAAACCCTATACTCCCCTGGAACTGGAAGGACGAGATCTCTATATCCGTGAAGGCTGTGTGGGATGCCATTCCCAAATGATCAGACCTTTCCGAAGTGAGGTGGAACGGTACGGGGAATATGCCAAAGCAGGAGAGTTTGTGTATGATCACCCCTTCCTTTGGGGAAGTAAACGTACGGGCCCCGATTTGCTCAGGGTAGGGGGCAAATATTCGGACAACTGGCACCTGAACCACATGTACGATCCCCAGAGTACATCCGCAGGCTCCATTATGCCTTCCTACGAATGGTTGGTGAAGGACGAACACGACAGGAGCAAGGTACAGGCCAAGATGGAGGCCATGGTGAAACTGGGTGTTCCCTATACCGATGAAGATATCGCCAATGCATCGCAGACGATGGCAGAGCAGGCGGAAAAAATAGAGAAAAGCCTATATGCGGACCCAGAGTTTGTCAAGACCTACGAGGCGGACAAGAAATATGCCGAGGAAAACGGGTTGGACTTTGTGCAGATGCGCGACCGTGAGATTGTTGCCCTTATTGCCTACCTACAACGGTTGGGCACGGACATCAAGATAAAGGAGACAGGTGAACTGCTATCAGAAAATAAAGACTAAAAAGGAACCATGAACCAAGATAGAAGAACCAAGACGTACAAAAAGCATTTCAAGTCCTATGTCTTGATTCTTGTTTCCAAAATACAATAAAGCCATGTTGAAATTTGTAAAGAACCATATGGAGACCATCGACGGGGTAGCAAATTACCCCATGATTTCCCTGCTTATCTTCTTTGTTTTCTTCGTTCTGCTGTTTTGGTGGGTGTTCACCGCAACAAAGGAGCACATCAGGGAAATGGAGGAACTGCCATTGGATAACAACGACCAACAACATAAACCGTAATATTATGAGCACAAGAACACCTTGGTGGATACGCATACCCGTACTCTTCTTTTTGATCTTCGGATTGATGGAATATTTTATCGACTCCGGCGACCAACCGGCCATCATTGCATACCCGATCACACAGCTGTTCCTGCTGTTGATCTTGATGATACTCATTGCAATAGAGCTCATTTTGAGTTCCATCGAAAATGTGATGTTCCAAACACTCACGGTAGAGGGCAAGCAGCGCTATTTGGCCAAGAAGACCAAAAAAATGGAGTGGAAATGGGCAAAGAACCTCATGAAAAACCTTACCAAAAGTCGTTCGCTGGAGCGTGAGGGAGAGGTTATCCTGGATCATAATTACGATGGTATCCGAGAGCTGGACAATGTGTTGCCGCCTTGGTGGGTGTACCTTTTTTATGGGACAATCATTTTTAGTGTCATCTATCTGGTGAGGTTCCATATCATAGGGGACTATACCCAAAAGGAAGAATTTGAGCAGGAAATGGCCGAGGCAAGAATGGCCATAGAAGAGTACAAGAAAACAGCGAAAGATCTGGTGGATGCCAGTACAGTGGAATTTTTGTCCGATGCTTCCGACCTGAGTGCAGGTGAAAAGATATTTACCTCAAACTGTGTGGCCTGTCACATGGCCGATGGTGGCGGGGGAATCGGCCCCAACCTGACCGATCAATATTGGATTTTGGGAGGAGGCATCAAGAATGTGTTCAATACCATTTCCGAAGGTGGCAGGGACGGCAAGGGTATGATTGCCTGGAAACAGAACCTGAAACCGGCGGAAATCGCCCAAGTGGCCAGCTATGTGCTCACATTGAACGGTACAACACCGGCAAACCCCAAGGCCCCTGAAGGTGACATTTGGGTAGACCCAGATGCACCACAATCCTCCGAACCTGCTCCTGGACAGCAAGTGTCGGACTCCACGGAAGTTGGCGTGGAGTGATCCTCGAATAGGGAAAACAGTCCGGAAATCTATAGAAAAGAGCAATGGAAGAGAATTTTAGGGATTCCATAGGAACCATCACAAAAGAAGGCAAAAGGGCATGGATATTTCCCAAAAAGCCCAGCGGTAGGTTTTACGACTATCGAAAGTACGTCAGTTACACCCTGCTCATCTTCTTGGTGGTGGCCCCCTTCGTGAAGATCAACGGACACCAATTTCTGATGTTCAATGTGTTGGAACGTCGTTTCAACATATTTGGGCTTCCGTTTTGGCCCCAGGATTTTCACTTGGTGGTCGTGTCCATGATCATTGGGGTCGTTTTCATTGCACTGTTCACGGTAGCCTACGGACGTATTTTTTGCGGCTGGATGTGCCCCCAGACCATCTTTTTGGAAATGGTGTTCCGCCGTATCGAATATTGGATCGATGGGGACCGGGGCGCCCAGATGCGATTGGCCAAGGCCCCATGGAATAGGGAAAAGATCATGAAAAGGACACTCAAGTGGACCGTTTTTTTCATCATCTCCTTTGTGATTGCCAATATTTTCCTGGCCTATTTGATAGGAAGTGACAAACTGATCGGATATATCACCGATGGCCCCGCGGCCCATATCAGCACCATGGTTCCTTTGTTGATCTTTACAGCGGTGTTCTACTTCATTTTTGCATGGTTCCGGGAGCAGGTCTGCATCATAGCCTGCCCCTACGGAAGACTTCAAGGGGTGCTGCTGGACAACAAATCCATTGTAGTGGCCTATGACCACAAGAGAGGGGAGGCCGAAAACGGTCGCAAAAAGTTCAGAAAAAATGAGGACCGCGAGGCCCTTGGTTTTGGGGATTGCATCGATTGCTTTCAATGTGTCAACGTTTGTCCCACAGGCATAGACATCCGCAATGGAACACAGTTGGAGTGCGTGAACTGCACCGCCTGTATCGACGAGTGCGACCATATCATGGACAGTATCGAAAAGCCCAGGGGGCTCATTCGCTATGCAAGCGAAGACGAGATCACCAAAAAGGCCAAGTTCAGGTTTACACCCCGCATGAAAGGATATACCGCCGTCCTTACGGTCTTGATCGGTATTTTGATTGGCATGCTGTTTTTGAGAAATGAACTGGAAGCCAATGTATTGCGGTTGCCTGGACAGCTCTATGAGCGAAAGGAGAACAACATCATCAGCAATGTGTACACCTATAAATTGATGAACAAGACCACCAAGGATATCGAGGAGGTTTCCTTCAAGTTGATGTCGCACAAGGGCGAGATAAAAATGGTGTCCCAGGATCGGTTCACCGTTCCGGCGGAACAGCTTATTGGGGGAACCCTTTTTATAGAGATCAACAGCTCTGCATTGACTGGGGACAAAGACAAATTGAAGATAGGGATATACAGTGGGGACGAGCTCATCGAAACAACGGTGACCCAGTTTTTGGCACCACGGAGCTACAACTAAAAATCTATTGAAATGAAAATAAATTGGGGAACAGGAATCGTATTGGCATTTATCGGCTTCATTGCCTTTATACTCTATTTTGTGGTCAGGATGAGCACCGATGATAGGGCCAACCACGATTTGGTGACCGAAGAATATTATAAAAAGGAATTGACCTATCAGCAGGACATGGACGCTTCGAGGGCAGCCACCGAAATGGATGCCGACCTCAAAGTGGAAAAAACCCATGAAGGCCTGATGGTCTATTTCCCCGAACGTTTTGATCCCAAGGAAATTACGGGAACAGTGTCCCTGTATAGACCGTCCAACAAGCATTTGGATACAGACTTTCCCATAAGTTTGACCAAAACACATTTGCTCATACCTGACAATCGTTTGGTGGGCGGTCGTTGGGACATTATTGTGAAATGGCAGTACGATGGACAAGACTTTTTTCACAAACAGAAATTGATATATTGATCATGTTGACATCGGCCTTGGTTCTGGGAATTTTGGGAAGCCTGCACTGCTTGGGCATGTGCGGCCCCATTGCTTTTATGCTGCCCTTGGACCAGACGAACAACATCAAAAAAACAGCACAACTTTCCATATACCATACCGGAAGGTTGCTGGCCTACGGAACGATAGGGCTGATTTTCGGATTTTTGGGAAAAGGACTTTCCCTGTTCGGCATACAGCAAAAACTGTCCATAGGCATTGGAATCCTTATGATCATATTGGTTTTGGTGCCGGGCAATTTTTTGAACGGACATCGGATTTTCCGTCCCATTTATTCCCTTTTGGGAAAAGCCAAGTCCAAACTCGGGACAGAGCTCAAGAAAAAGACCCCGGATGCCTTTCTTACCATCGGGTTTCTGAATGGTTTTCTACCTTGTGGATTGGTCTATATGGCCCTGTTGGGGGCCACGGCCTTGGCGACTCCGTTGCAGGGAGGACTTTATATGGTGCTTTTCGGGCTGGGAACGGTTCCCCTGATGTCCGCAGTGGTCTATTCCAAAGGACTGTTCCGAAATTCGATACGGGCAAAAATGCAAAAATTGGTCCCCGTATTTGTGGTGATCATCGGTGTTTTGTTTATTGTGCGTGGACTGGGACTGGGAATTCCCTATGTGTCCCCCAAACCGGCACCGGCCCATTCGGTGACTGCGGCCATCGAATGCCATCAACCTTAAAAATCATCAAAAGTGAAAATAACAACAGCTGAAGAAGCGGTACGTATTGTAAAATCTGGGGACAGGGTTTTTTTCCAAGGAGCGGCCATGACCCCGAACATCATTATTGATGCCCTTTGCGATAGGCACCAGGAGCTCGGGAATGTAGAGATTGTGTCCATACACACCGAAGGGGAGGCCAGATATGCCACAGCTCCGTGCAATACCAGTTTTAAATTGAACAGTTTGTTCGTGGGCGGCAATGTCCGCAAGTTCGTCAATGAGTTCAGGGGTGATTATGTGCCTATTTTTTTGAGTGAGATCCACTTGCTCTTCCGAAGGAAGATCCTTCCCCTGGACGTTGCGTTCATTCAGGTTTCACCGCCCGACAAACATGGATTTTGCTCTTTGGGGGTTTCGGTGGATGTGACCCTGCCAGCCATTGAAATGGCGAAGACGGTTGTGGCGCAGATCAATCCACAGGTGCCAAGGAGCCATGGGGATGGGATCATCCACATCGATAGGATACATTTTGCGGTTGAGGTGGACCAGCCCATCCATGAGCACGAACCCACGGAAATCTCGGAAGTGGAACAACAGATCGGGGGCCATGTGGCCTCTTTGATCGAAGATGGGGCCACCCTCCAAATGGGTATCGGGAACATTCCCAATGCCGTGCTGTCCAATCTGGGCAACCATAAACGATTGGGCATACACACCGAAATGTTCTCCGATGGGGTATTGCCACTCATCCAAAGCGGGGTGATCACCGGAGAGGAAAAAAGGGTGAAACAGGGTAAGGTGGTGAGCTGCTTTGCTGTGGGCTCCCGGGCACTTTATGATTTTATCGACGACAATCCCCTTTGTGACTTTAAAGAAGCGGCCTACACGAACGATACGGCGGTGATCCGGAAAAATCCGAAGGTAACGGCCATCAACAGTGCCATTGAGATAGATATTACCGGACAGGTCTGTGCCGATACCATCGGAAGCAGGCAATTTTCGGGTGTTGGTGGACAAATGGACTTTATAAGGGGAGCTTCCCTTTCCGAAGGGGGCAAACCCATCTTCGCCATGCCTTCCATCACCAACAAAGGGGTTTCAAAAATAGTTCCTTACCTGCAAAAAGGGGCTGGCGTGACCACCACCAGGGCCCACGTGCACTATGTGGCCACGGAACATGGGGTGGTGGACCTGTATGGAAAAAACCTACAGCAACGGGCCAATGCCTTGATCTCCATTGCCCACCCCGATCATAGGGAAGCCTTGCAAAAAATGGCCTATGAAAGGTTCAATGGATAAAGCAAAAAAATATATATGAAAAAGGGGCAACTTTAGTTGCCCCTTTTTTATCCGCTTGCGTAGTACCAATCAATCGTGGAACCTTTAAATCTTAAAGGTTATCACTGGGGTTTTGGAATGATTGGCAATGTCTTCGCCTATGCTGCCCATGAAAAAATGGGATAGCCCCCTTCTGCCATGGGTCGGAATGCCGATGAGATCGGCAGGTATTTTTTCGCTATAGTTGAGCACGCCTTTTTCCACGGTATAATCGTTGTGGATATCGACGCCGAGACCCAATTTGGCATCGTTCAGGAACTTTGAGATCTTGGCATATGCATCATCGGTGCTCAGAAATTCATCGCCTGGAGTATTGATATAGACCAAATGGAACTCTGCATTGAGGAGGTCTGCCATCTCTTTGGCCTTTTTGAGGGCTGTAATGCTCTCTTCCTCAAAATCGCAGGCAAAAACAAAGTTCTTGGCCTTGAAATCCTCTACATCCCCTTTGATGACCAAAACGGGGACATCCGAGGTTCGGATCACGCGCTCTGTGTTGGAGCCGATGAAGATCTCTTGGAGTCCATCAGCGCCGTGGGATCCCATGACAATAAGGTCGGCTTTGTGTTTTTGGGCCACTTCGTTCACTTCACTGAACACCTTGTAATGTTTGATGACAGGGGTTATATTAAGCCCTTTTAAATAGGGTTTCTCCAAGAATTCGGTGAATCTTTTTTCCCCGATTTTGATGAGATGCACCACCTGCTCTTGGGAAATATAGCCCGATTCTGCCATTATCGCAGGGGAAAGTTCCAACATGTGGAGCACCAATAGTTCGGCATTGTGCTGCTTGGCCAGGGAAGCGGCCACCTTGAGGGCCTTTTCGGATTGGTCCGAAAAATCGACGGGTACGATTATACTTTTCATTTTTTTGCTTTTTTAGGTTAAACGGTCATGGAAAATATCCGGGTATCTGGTTGTTTTCGTTGCAATTTCAAGTCGAAGGCCATGCTGATGTTCCTGATGTACGGCCTTCCCTTTTCGGTCACTTTGATGTGGTCCTGTCCCAGTTCCACCAAACCATCGACTTTTAGTTCCGATAAGTTTTCGAGGATGGCGTCAAAATCGACCACCGCAATTTCTTCGGGATTCCATTGGGTGTTGAACTGGCACATGATGTTCAGGATGTGCTGTCTCAAGATCTGGTCTTCAGGGCTCAGGATGTGTCCTTTAAAGATAGGAATAACCCCGTGCGAAACCAAATCTGCATATTCTTCGACACTCTTCACGTTCTGGGCAAATCCATACCAGCTGTCACTGATGCTGGAAACCCCCAGACCGATCATTAGTTTGGTCTTGGAAGGGGTGTATCCCATAAAATTTCTGTGCAGGGTGCCGTTTAGGTAAGCTTTGTACAGGTCGTCGGTTGGGAGAGCGAAATGGTCCATCCCCACATCCTTGTAGCCAAATTGGGACAACATTCGCTTGCCCATTTCATACTGCGCTCTTTTTTCCACAGAGGAGGGCAGGTCGGATTCCTGATAGCCCCTTTGCCCGTTCCCTTTGATCCAAGGAACATGGGCATAACTGTAAAAAGCGATGCGGTCCGGTTTCAGCGCGTTGGTCTTCATAATGGTTTCCTCCACATTGGCACAATCCTGAAAGGGTAGACCATAAATGATGTCGTGCCCTACCGAGGTATAACCGATCTGTCTGGCCCATTCGGTCACATTTTTTACATTTTCAAAGGGCTGTATCCGGTTTATGGCACGCTGCACGGTCAGGTTGTAGTCCTGCACACCAAAACAGACCCTTCTGAACCCTACGTCATAGAGGGCCTGTAGGTGTGCTTTGGTCGTATTGTTGGGATGTCCTTCAAAGCTGAACTCCATTTCTTGGGCTTTTTTGCCCAATCGAAGGACACCTTCCACCAATGTCTTCAGATTTTCGGGGGAGAAAAAAGTAGGGGTGCCTCCTCCCAAATGCAATTCTTTTATCAGAGGTCTGGAACCCAATATATCGCAGTACAGTTCCCATTCCCTCAATACATTGTATATATAAGGAAGTTCCAGTTCGTGTCTCTTGGTGATGCGCTTGTGGCAACCGCAAAAGGTGCAAAGGCTTTCGCAAAAAGGAAGATGGATGTAAATGCTGATCCCTTCATCGGAACTTTCCTGGAAAGCTCTAAGGATACTGGATCTCCATTGTTTTTCCGAAAAGCTGTCCAAGTCCCAATAAGGTACTGTGGGGTAACTGGTGTACCTGGGGCCGGGAACGTTGTATTTTTGAACTAGATGGCACATGGCTGTATTCCTTTAGGTTGTGGGGTCAAAAGTAGTTTTGGGGAACAGCATAAAACATGATAAATGTCATGAACCTTCCAGTGTGGTTCCTTGAAATGGTTCACCAACTTTTTCGAATGGCCCATTTCATCACTCCTGCATGATAAAATTGATAGGAATGCTATATTTTACACTGACAGGCCTGCCGCGTTGCTGCCCCGGCTTCACTTTGGGCAATAGGGACATGATGCGCACGGCCTCTTTTTCGAGCAATCTGTCGGGTCCCCTTTTTTCAATATTGCTTATCCTTCCTTGGGAGTCGATGACGAACTGTACATAGACCCTTCCGGTGATATGCATTTCCAAGGCATCAGGAGGATATTGGAAATTGTCCCTGATATGCTCCTGTACTTTTTGGTTGAAACACTCCTTTCGTTGTTCCTGTGTATCATAGATCTCACACCCAGGGAACACGGGCACATATTCGATGACGGCAAAGGGAACCACGACTTCCTCTTCCACTTCCTCCACTTCCACATCCTCTATCCTCACCATGGCATCTTCAATATAGGTGTCCTGACTACTTTCTGTACTTTCGATCACTGTCTCCTCTACATCTTCCACGTCCTCTACAATCTCGATTACGTCAGGTGCGGTAGGTGGGGGCGGAGGGGGTGTGGTGTGGATGGTCTCGGTCATGGGGACATCTTCCTTGAGTTCGTCCACCACTTGGACCACTTCGATGGCTTTGGATTCTTTTTCGTAGAATTTTACTTCAAGGGATTGCCATGTCACAAACAATACCGAAGTAAGGCCTATCATGAAATAAAGACTGCTATTGCGTCCTATCTCGGCATTTGGGTTCTTTTTTGGTTTCATGACTTTTGCGATTTGACTATGTTAAAGATAGCCTCGTCACGAATCAAAAAACATGATAAATATCAGGTTTACAATTGGTTGTGATGGATTTTATTGGCCAAGGTAGCTTCTGTGGTTTTCCCAGATCAGCGCCGCGGCCCCGCAAATGGCGGCCGTTTTGTCCTCCATGCTGGATAGGAGCAGTTTTACCTTTCCCTTGTACACATCCAGTAAAAAGCCGTTGAAATATTTCTCCAAGGGCGTCATGATCCATTTGCCGCTATTGGTGAGCCCACCCATCAGGATGAAGGCTTCGGGCTGGGTAAAAGCGGTAAAATTGGCCAGTGCCTGGGCCATGATCCTCGCGGTATAGTCAAAGGATTTTAGGGCGATTTCGTCGCCCTCCTCGGCAGCCCTGGTAATGTCCTCCCCATGCAGGTCGTTGTAGGCCACATCCCTGAATCGGCTCTTCACCATGTACTTGCTCTGCATATAGGTAACGGTACGCTTCAGTCCGGTTGCGGAGACATAGGCTTCCAATCCACCCCTTACGCCGAGGCCGGTCAACCGGCCATCGCCCATGGTCATGTCAACGTGCCCCAGTTCGCCCGCAAAGCCATCATAGCCGTCGATGAGACGACCGTTGGCCACAATGCCCGCACCAAAACCTGTGCCCAAGGTGATGACAATGAAGTCGGTCATGTTCTTGGCCCCGCCGAAGAGCATTTCCCCCAACGCGGCGGCACTGGCATCGTTCATGATGCGGATGGGCATGTCCATCCGCTGTTTCAGTTTTTCCACCAAGGGCACACTTCCCTTCCAGATCAGGTTGCTGGCATTCTCAATGGTGCCGTTCTTGCTCGATGCATTTGGTGCCCCGATTCCACACCCGAGGATGTTGACGGGCTTTCCAAAATTGCTGATCATCTCATCCGAAGTGGTCTTTATCTTGTTGAGGTATTCTTCCAAATTGGGAAAGTCCTGGGTCCTGAAGAAGGTTTTTTCGTGGCATACACCGTTTTTGTCCACCAGTCCGATCTTGGTCTTGGTCCCGCCTATGTCCACTCCGATCACTATGTCCATGGTTTATTGGTCTTGTTGTTTTATAAGGGTCTTAAATATAAACAATATGGAACCAAAAAATGGCCTTCCAGATTTTTTAAAAGAGAGAATTTTTACTAATATCACAGAAAGATTGGAAACCTGACCGCTGTCATGTTTTAGGTTATGTTGGGAATCTACTTTTGAAATAGAATCTTTCAAATACATTAAATATATCAGCTATGGGCGGTTTAGATAAAATATTGGTACCTTTTGATTTTTCAGAAGCATCATTGAATGCCTTGGAGTATGTGGCCAACTTTGTGGGAACAGAGCGTTCGGTGGAAATTTTGGCACTCTATGTGAGTACCATGCAAATTGAAGAGGTCGATGAACAAAAATTGGACAGGGATTTTGAAAAGGTCCTGGAATCCCTAAGCGTTAGGCTGAAGAAAGTCCCAAAATTCAAAACGCTCACAGGAAATGTTACCCGCACCATTTTGTCCACCCAGCAAAGCAGTGGCGCGGATTTGATCATGATGGGCACTATGGGGGACAAGGTGACGGATGAGGCCATCACCAACACCTCCAAATTGGTTTTGGATGCCGACTGTCCCGTAATCTCGATCCCCTATGGCTGTCCTATCAAAGAGCCCAAGAACATCGCCCTGGTCATGGGAGGGGAGACCATTGAGGACAAGGAAGTCCTGAAAACTCTGTTGGAAATTGCCCGAACTTTCGATTCCAAAGTCCATGTGTTGACCATTTATAAAGAATCCGTGTACGAAGAAGAAGTGGTAGGGGACAAGACGGACAATTTACTGGAATACTATTTGGAGCACTTCTATGCAGAACATAACTTTAGCAAGAACCAGGATGTGGAAGAAGGTATTTTGGAGTACATCGAAGAGAAAGGCATTGATATGCTGACCATTTTGCCGAGGAACCACACCGAAAGGAGCACTGCATCAGAAGGGCGATTGACAAAACTCTTGACCCTGCATTCCGAAATCCCGGTATTGGCCTTGGATTGATAAAACAACGGCGCAATACCCTTTGTAATCGACAACCATTGTGGACGAAAAGCACAGCTTTAAAATAGAAAGCCTGGGTGAGCCCAGATTCAAATCGCCTTTACAACTTAGTACGGTCAAAGGGGACCGTATTTTCAATTTCATCGGGGAATCGGAAAGACTGGTGTTCAATCCTTCCCTGGAGCACTACAATCATTGCTTTACCACAAGGGACAGCCCCCTTTGTATGGAAAAGGCGGGGCCAAGGCAGGATATTTTTTTCGAGCCCGAAAAGGTCACTGCGGCCATCGTGACCTGTGGTGGTCTTTGCCCTGGAATCAACAATGTGATCCGAGGACTCGTCATGGCACTCCATTATTTCTATGGGGTGAAAAAAATCATAGGCATACCCTATGGGTATGAAGGGCTCAATCCTGCCGCAGGGCATGGGTTTATGGAGCTCACACCCGATAAGGTGAAGGACGTCCATCAGTTTGGGGGAACATTTCTCGGCTCCTCGCGAGGTGCCCAAGAGGTATCGTTGATGGTGGACACCTTGGAGGAAAACCATGTCGATATGCTCTTTGCCATAGGAGGTGATGGAACACTCAAGGGCGTGAATGCCATTGGTGAAGAAATCGCAAAAAGAAAAGCCAAGATCAGTGTGATCGGTATCCCCAAGACCATCGATAACGATATTGACCTGATCGATGAATCTTTCGGTTATGGGACTGCATTTGATGTGGCCAGTTCCATTTTGAAGGATGCGCATAACGAGGCCACGGGGGCTTACAATGGTATTTCCATTATAAAATTGATGGGCCGCGACAGTGGTTTCATAGCGGCTTCGGCAACCTTGGCCATGCCCGTGGTGAACTTTGTGCTGGTGCCCGAAATGGATTTTGAGTTGGAAGGGGAAAACGGCTTCCTCGCAGCACTGGAACAGCGCCTTCAACAGAAAAAGCATGCCGTGATCGTTGTGGCCGAAGGAGCGGGACAGCATTTGTTCAAGGACAGGAAAGGCATCAAGGATGCTTCGGGCAATGTTAAGCATGAGGATATCGGGGTTTTCCTAAAGGAAAAAATTGCGGCACATTTCAAGAATACCCCAATCTCGATAAAATATATCGACCCCAGCTATATCATCAGGTGCGCGCCCGCCAACTCCAGCGATAGTGTGTATTGCAGCAGGTTGGCCTACCATGCCGTCCATGCCGCGATGGCAGGAAAGACCAGGTTGGTGTCCTGTAAGGTGAACAACACCTATGTCTATATTCCCATATCGGAAGTGACCAAACAGCGAAAAAAGATAGATCTGGAAGGGGAATTTTGGTTCTCGGTACTGCAAAGCACGGGCCAGCCTTTTTTCATGTGACAAGTGAAACGATCAAGAACTGATGGTTGTCATATTAAGTTGTCCTTTTAGGACATAGTTTTGAAACAAATCAAATACAATTACCATGGAAATACATGTTCAATATCAGAAAATGAAGACCAGTGAATCGTTGACAGCACTTTTGAACAAAAAACTGGAAGGACTGGAGAAAAAATACAGTTGGTTGATCAAGGCCAATGTCATCTTCAAAATGGAGAACGATAAGGCCGGGGAAGGAAAAGTCTGTGAAATTGAGCTCAGTGCCCCAGGCCCCAGGATATTTGCCAAGTCAAGCACGGACGATTTTGAAAAATCCATGGCCGAGACCGTTGAGGAACTCCGAAGGCAACTTGAAAAAAGACAAGCCACCTTTGCTTCCCATTAAGGGAAAATAAGACCTTTGCTGCGCACGACCTAAAACCTATACCAATGAAACCAAAATTTCTGGCCTTAAGTCTATTGTTGCTCATGGGGTGTTCCACTACAAAATTGGTAGGGACATGGAAAAACCCCGACATCGTTCTTTTCGATGCCAGTCAAGTGCTTGTCGTGGGGATGGCCCAGGACGACAACGTACGGATGGAATTTGAGACCCGTTTTGTGGAAGAATTGAAAAAGCAGGGCGTGGATGGCGTGCGCAGCATCGATGTTTTTGATGTGGAATTCACATCTTCGGAAAGATCGGAGCAAGAGCTGGCCAAAGTGGAAGAGCAATTGCTCGACAAGGATTTTGATGCCATTCTCTTCACCAAGGTAGTGGGCACGGAGAACAGAAAGACCTTAAAGGAGCGAATGAACAACGTAGATAAATTGTTCGTCCGTTTCAGCAACGACTACTTGGAGCACCAAGAAATCTACTACGATCCTTCCTATTACGACAGTTTCAATATATACCACCTAGAGACTTCGCTCTACTGCATCTGTATCGGCAAGGAAAGGGAACTCATCTGGAGGGGTAATGTCGATGTCACTGAGCCTGTCAACATCGAAAAGGCCATGGACACTTACATCAAATTGATCACCAAGGCCATGGGGGAGCAAGAGGTGATTTTCTAGGAAAGACCAATGGCGTCCATGACTCCAAGGAAGTCGAGTAGGATACAAACGGGGATAGCGATCAGGATAACGATCAGCACAAAGACCATGATCCGCAGGAAACCGACCATCAGCCTATTTCCAAAAGAGATTTCTTCAGCCATAATAGTGTAATTTCATTCAATATACGGAATTATCCGTTCAATGGCCATAACATCCTGTGCCATATTCGATTAACGGATGGTTTCAGACTATGTCGTGCAGCAGTGTTATTTTTTTTGATTTTTACCACTCAGCAGTTTGCCCAGTTCCTCCAAACTGATTCCCTTGGTCTCTGGCATCATGAAGGCGACCCATAGCAGTTGCAGTACCATCATAAAGGCAAAAAAGATGAAAATGGGCCATGGGTTGTCCTTGAAAATACCGATTTCCGCATCCAAAAAGGTAGGGGTGAGCAGGGTGATCAGTGCGGCAAACACCCAATGGGTACCCGTCCCCCACGATTGTCCGTAAGAGCGCACCTTGTTGGGAAAAATTTCCGAAATGAACACCCAGATGACCGCTCCCTGCCCAATGGCATGGGAAGCGATAAAGACCAGGATGAAGATCAAGAGCAGCAGGGAACTTGCATTGGAATAGAAGCACCAGCCCACCATGGCCAAACTCAAAATGTAGCCGATGGAACCAATGTACATCAATTGCTTTCGGCCCAATTTATCGATGAGGGCGATGCCCACGAAGGTGAAGATCAAGTTGATCACCCCAATGGAAATGGAGCTGAAAAGGGATTCGCCCGAGGCCAGTCCGGCCCGTTCCAAGATCTCGGGAGCGTAGTAGAGCACAAAATTGATCCCGGAAAGCTGGTTGAAAAAAGCGATCAGAAAAGCAAGGGCCAAGGGTTTGTTGTACTTGCCCGAAAACAGGCTCTCCTTATGCTTTTCGACGGTTTCGTAAAGGGACACTTTGATTTCTGAAAGGTGCAGTGAGGCTTTCTCCTTTTCGATGCCGAGCAGGGTTATGGATCGGATGATTACAGCATCGTCACGATTTTTCAAAAGTAGCCATCGGGGACTGTTCGGTATTTTAAGGACCATGAAGGTGTAGATCAAGGCGGGAAGGCCCTCAATGCCCAACATCCAACGCCAGGCCACTCCCTCATCAAAAAACATTCCGATGAAATAATTGGAAATGAAGGCCACCAGTATCCCAAAAACAATGTTGAACTGGTACATGGCCGTCAACCTACCCCGGGTTGCAGCGGTCGAAATTTCGGAAATATAGACCGGAGCGGCCACGGAGGATGCCCCTACGCCGATTCCACCGATGAACCTGAAAAAGGAAAAACTGTAGGCTTCAGGAGCAAGCGCGGAACCCACTGCCGAGATAAAATACAACACCCCGATCCAGAACAAGGTCTTTTTACGCCCCAATCGGTCGGTGGGAATACCCCCAAAAAGGGATCCCAACACGGTGCCCCAAAGGGCCATGGACATGATGAAGATGCCGTGGAAGGTGAAAATGGAATCGCCCAAGAACCAATTGGTGCCCCATAGTTCCTTGATGGGCTGGTTGGCCCCTGAAATGACCACGGTATCAAATCCAAACAAAAAGCCCGCAAGGGCCGCAGTCAATGAAATCCTGAAAATACGTTTGTCCATGCATGTGAATTTGGTTAAAGCTAACCAAATTTCATTAATGATAGGTGATTCAAGATCAAATCGGTGGCCCCGACATTGGCATTGATGTATTCAGCATTGATCTTGCCCGTTTTTTCACGGAGGGAGGGATTGGTCAAAAAAGTGTCCATCAAAGTGTCAAAACCTATTTGGTCCGAAATGGGGAGAACCCCACCCTTCTCCACAAGGTCCTTGGCTTCCTTGAACTTTTGATAATCAGGCCCGATGATGACGGGAACGCCATATACCGCAGGTTCCAACGTATTGTGCAGCCCCGTGGCGAAGCCTCCACCCACATAGGTCACATCGGCATAGCTGTAAACCTTGGTCAAAAGACCGATGGTGTCCACGATCAGCACATTGAAATCAGTAAGATTTTTTCCGTCCATCTGGCTGAAACGCACCGCTTTTCTTTGCAGCCCCTCCTCAATTTTCTGGACATGGGCAGGTTTGATCTCATGCGGGGCAAAAACAAACTTTGTTTCCCCATCGGCGGAACGGTTGATGTGCCGTATCAAAATTTCCTCGTCCTCGGGCCACGTGCTGCCCGCCACCAAACACAATCGACCATCTTTGAAACGCTCCATGAAATCCAACCGATTGTCCTGCTTCAGGATTTTGGAGACCCTGTCGAATCGGGTGTCACCGCTGATGGTCACATTGGAAAACCCGATGGATTCCAGCAATTCCCTCGAATTAATGTCCTGGACAAAAAAGTGGGCAAATGTTCTTAGGCTTTTCCGCATAAAACCTCCGAAAACTTTAAAATAAATCTGCCTTTTGGAGAATAGGGCCGATACCAAAAAGGTGGGGACGTTTCGTTTTTTCAGTTCTGAAAGATAGTTGGGCCAGATTTCATATTTCACGAAAATGGCAAGTTCAGGATCGGTCCTTTCCAGAAAACGCTTGGCATTGGATAGGGTGTCCATGGGCAGATAGACCACTACATCGGCTGCTGTCGTGTTCTTTTTCACCTCATATCCCGAAGGGGAAAAGAAGGTGAGTACAATCTGGTGTTCGGGATAGTTGTGTCTCAATCCTTCCAAAATGGGGAGGCCCTGTTCGTATTCCCCCAATGAGGCCACGTGCATCCAGATGGTTTTTTTGCTCCCTGAAAGCTTTTCTTCAAGCAGGGGAAAAGTGTTTTTTCTTCCAGAGACAAATAAATGGATCTTGGGCCGGAACAGTGCGATCACTTTTAGACCGAACCAGGCCAAGGATATCAGAATGTTATAGAAAAAGCGCAAAGGCATCATTTTTTGCTAAAATACATTCTTTCGGGAAGAGCACATTATGGCATCTTAATTTCTTAATTTTGGAGCATAATCTATTTGGATGAAAAAAATACAGATGGTTGACCTAAAAGGTCAGTATGAGGACATCAAAAAAGAGGTCAACGATTCCATAGCCGAAATCTTGGATTCTTCGGCGTTCATCAACGGGCCACACGTCCATGCCTTCCAGAAGGAACTGGAAGCCTATTTAGGGGTAAAGCATGTGATTCCCTGTGCCAATGGCACTGATGCCCTTCAGATTTGCATGATGGGCTTGGGTTTGCAGCCCGGTGATGAGGTCATCACTGCGGATTTTACCTTCGCGGCCACCGTGGAAGTGATTGCGCTCCTGAACTTGGTTCCAGTGCTGGTGGATGTGGAACCGGATACCTTCAACATAGACATCAAAGCCATTGAAAAAGCGATAACGCCCAAGACGAAGGCCATTGTGCCGGTGCACCTGTTCGGGCAGTGCGCCAATATGGACGAGATCATGGAGTTGGCGGGAAAGCATAATCTATATGTTATTGAGGACAATGCGCAGGCCATTGGGGCCACGTATTCGTCCAAGAACGGCAAAAAACAACAGGCCGGGACCATGGGGCATGTGGCATCCACATCCTTCTTCCCTTCCAAAAACTTGGGATGCTACGGGGATGGCGGGGCCATTTTCACCAATGATGATGATTTGGCGCATATCATCCGGGGTATGGTCAACCATGGCATGTACAAAAGATACTATCACGATGTGGTCGGGGTGAATTCCCGTTTGGATTCCATTCAGGCCGCGGTACTCCGCGCGAAACTTCCCCACTTGGATACCTATAACCGGAAACGTGCCGAATCGGCAGCCAAATACTCTAGGGCCTTTGAAGGGCAAGAACATATTGTGGTGCCAAAGATTGTAGGGGACAGCCATGTGTTCCATCAGTACACTTTGAAAATAACAAATGGCAAGCGGGATGCGCTGGTGCAGCACTTGAACGATAACGGTGTGCCCTGTGGAGTGTATTATCCAGTGCCCTTGCACCGTCAAAAGGCGTATCTGGACAGTAGGTACAACGAGGCCGATTTCCCGGTCACCAATCAATTGGTGGAAGAGGTGATCTCCTTGCCCATGCATACCGAACTCGACGATGAACAGATCCAGTTCATCACAAAATTGGTCATTGACTTCGTAAACAAATAAGCATGAAAATATTGGTAACAGGGGGGCTGGGCTACATTGGTTCCCATACGGTGGTGGAATTGCAAAATGAGGGTTTTGAGGTGGTCATCATCGATAATCTGTCCAATTCCTCCATTGCTGTTTTGGATGGCATTGTGGGAATAACCGGAAAGCGCCCCATTTTTGAGGAGTTCGATCTTAGGGACAAGACCAAGGTCCAAGATTTCTTTGCCAGGCATTCGGATGTTGGTGGCGTTATCCATTTTGCCGCTTCAAAGGCCGTCGGAGAAAGCGTGGAAAAACCATTGCTTTACTATGAGAACAATTTGGGAGTGTTGGTCTACATCCTTCAGGAATTGGAGAAAAAGAAAGGAGCCAGTTTCATATTCAGTTCATCCTGTACGGTGTATGGCCAGGCAGATGAGCTGCCCATTACCGAGAACGCCCCTGTAAAACCAGCGGAATCACCCTACGGAAATACCAAACAGGTGGGGGAGGAGATCATTCGGGATACCTGTAAGGTCACACCGAACCTCAAGGCCATAGCCCTGCGATACTTTAACCCGATTGGGGCCCATCCATCGGTCAAAATAGGCGAATTGCCCCTTGGTGTTCCACAAAATCTGGTGCCCTTCATTACCCAAACTGGGATTGGTTTGAGGGAACGGTTATCGGTATTTGGGGACGATTACCCTACCGAAGATGGCACCTGCATCAGGGACTACATCCACGTGGTGGATCTGGCAAAGGCGCACGTAAAGGCATTGCAGCGTCTGCTACAAAACGAGAACAGCAGTAATTATGAAGTATTCAATCTGGGTACGGGCAAAGGAAGTTCTGTCTTGGAGGTGATACACAGCTTTGAGCGGGTTTCTGGAAAAAAACTCAACTATAAAATAGTCGATAGAAGGGAGGGCGATGTGATACAGGCTTATGCGGACACCAAAAAGGCCAACGAGGTGCTGGGCTGGAAGTCCAAATCCACCTTGGATGAATCCCTGAAATCAGCTTGGGACTGGGAACAAAAGGTGAGAATGTCCCATACCAAATCCTAAAAAGGGTGTTTGGACGTACATAAGATATGCTGTCCAATTATAACAATAGCCTGGAATTGCTGGAGACGGTTCAAAAAGAGCAGCTCTACAATGAATTGCTTATCCAATTGAGAAAGGATTTTGAACTGGCCAATGTCCCGATTAAACTTTCCATGGATGTGAACCCATCAGAACTGAAGAGCCTGCTCCACGAAAAAATTTATTTTCTCATCGTGGAACGGTTCCATGATTACCTCAACCTGTTGTATGTTGTGGACATTTCCGAACAACAAGTAAAAAAAATCGTCCCGTCCGATGCCGTGGACATTTCGGCAGAGGTGTCCTTTTTATTGTTGAAACGTGAATGGCAAAAGGTATGGTACCGATCTAAATACAGCACCTGACCTTTGGTCAGACCTTGACATAAATTTTCTTTTTGTCCATAATATAGCCCACTACCCAACAGGTGAGCATGACCCAAAGGGCGAACAACAACGAGCCCATATATCCGCCCGACCATGAAATGAAAACATTATCGGCAATCCAACGGTAGAGTGTAGAGCCATTCATCTCTATGGAAAACAGGCTGATCACGAACAATTCCGATAAGAGGTAGATGAAAAGGGTGTTCTTGCCAAATACTTCAAAAAAGTAGCTCCAACCCTTCATTTTTTTCATATCGAGGATATAGATGAGAGTGGCGATGGCAAACAGGTCAATCCCACACGTAAGGAGCACAAAGGAGCTTGTCCACAGCTTTTTGTTGATGGGAAGCAATAGGTCCCAGGCCAAACCTGCAAAGACAAGGGCGAAACCAACCATCATCAACTTGGAGATGGTCTCAAAATTTTGACCGTTCTTTTGAATGAACCTTCCGGCAAGAAAACCGATGATCACATTCACAATGGCAGGCAAAGTGCTCAGCAATCCTTCAGGATCAAAGGCGATGCCCTCCCCGTGGTACATATGATTTGGGCCGATGAGCCATTCATCCAATTTGAGGACCGCATTCCCGGTAAGGGTAAGGTCGCCAAAACCGATCAAGATCAAATGGTAGGCCACCAAAAAGGCCAAACTCAACCAAATGACCGTTCGGGTCTTCACAAAGTGAAGGATGATGGAAGCGAACATATAGCACAGGGCAATGCGCTGCAATACCCCAAAAATTCGGGTCTCGGAAAGCGGTTTCAGTTGGCCGTCATCAAAAAATGGGAACCAATACATCAAAAAACCGAGCAAGAAAATCAGGGCGGTGCGCTTCAGTATTTTTTTGAAAAAAGCCGCATTTCCCATGGCCTCATACTTTTTCATGCTGAAACTCATCGAATTTCCCACCACAAAAAGAAATGTGGGGAAAACGAGGTCGGTCAGCGTAAACCCGTTCCAATCGGCATGGAGCAAGGGCGAAAAAGTAGTGGAACCGTTCCCGGGAGAGTTGACGATGATCATCAGTGCAACATCGAGTCCCCTGAACACATCCAGGGAGAGGTATCGGTTTTTCAATTCGGTCATGGTCGGGTAGTTTTTTAGAAGCATCCAAGTTAAATTTTTTTTAATTGGACGGCGGCATTTAGGGTAAAAATTTCATTATTGTTGCTTTCCTGTGGGTTCTGTGACTGAGTTGTGATTTTTGGGGAATTATTTGGTTAAAACCCATTTATATGAACCGTAAAACCCGTATTTTTGACAAAATTTTCCATAAAGTTTTGGAGAAATAGGAAGAATGGACAAATATTCATTTTTAAATGCAGCGCACACCTCTTTTTTTGCTGAGTTGTACGATAAATACCTAACGAGTCCCGATAGCATTGAGCCCAGTTGGAGGGCTTTTTTTCAAGGTTTTGACTTTGGACTGGAAAGCTCGTTGGAAGATTTGGGGTTGGAGCCCGAAAAAAACGGAATGGTCGTCCTGTCCAACGGGAAACAAGTGGAGATGCCCGAGACCCTTCAAAAGGAGTTTCAGGTCATCCGTTTGATCGATGGTTACCGATCCAGGGGGCACCTGTTCACCAAGACCAATCCGGTCAGGGATAGAAGAAAATATGAGCCTACTTTGGATATTGCCAATTTTGGGCTGTCGCAGGACGATTTGGAGACCGTTTTCGATGCAGGTAAGATACTCGGCATCGGACCAGCTTCCCTCAAAGAGATCGTGCGGCATTTGGAGAGCATCTACTGCGACTCCATCGGTGTGGAATATATGTATATCCGAACCCCGGAACGCATCCAATGGATACAGGATTGGCTCAACGTCAATGACAACCACCCCAATTTTACGCCTGACGAGAAGAAGAACATTCTCCGAAAACTGAACGAAGCGGTTTCCTTTGAGAGCTTTTTGCACACCAAATATGTGGGTCAGAAACGCTTTTCATTGGAAGGTAACGAATCGTTGATCCCCGCTTTGGATGTGATCATCGAAAAGGCCGCGGATCAAGGGGTGAAACAATTTGTGATGGGGATGGCCCACAGGGGTCGCTTGAACGTGCTGACCAATATTTTTGGAAAATCGCCAAAGGATATTTTCAGCGAGTTCGATGGAAAGGATTACGAAGAGACCATCTTTGATGGCGACGTAAAATATCACTTGGGATGGACCTCCATGCGCGAGACCGATTCAGGAAAGATGGTCAATATGAACATCGCCCCGAATCCTTCACACTTGGAGACCGTGAACTCCATAGTGGAGGGGATTGCCCGGGCAAAACAAGATCATGACCACAAGGACAATAACTCCGAAGTGCTCCCCATATTGGTGCACGGCGATGCTGCATTTGCAGGTCAAGGAGTTGTTTACGAAGTCATACAGATGGCCCGCTTGGACGGATACACCACCGGCGGTACCATACATATTGTGGTGAACAACCAAATTGGGTTTACCACCAACTATTTGGACGCAAGATCGTCCACGTACTGTACCGATGTGGGCAAGGTCACCCTTTCCCCCGTACTCCATGTGAATGCAGATGATGCCGAGGCAGTGGTGCATGCAGCTACCTTTGCGTTGGAGTATCGGATGCGATACAAGAGGGATATTTTCCTCGACCTATTGGGCTACCGTAAATACGGTCACAACGAAGGCGACGAGCCCAAGTTTACCCAACCCTTGCTGTATAAGGCCATATCCAAGCACGACAATCCAAGGGACATCTATGCGGCAAAGTTGTTGGCTGAAGGGGTCATTGACAAGGACTATGTGAGTAAACTTGAGGAGGAATACAAAAGCAATCTGGAGGAAAACCTGATGGATTCCCGAAAGATAGAGAAGACCAGGATCACCCCGTTCATGCAGGACGAGTGGGAAGGTTTTGAGCAGGTGACCGAAGAGGTGATGCTGTCTCCCATGGACACCACTTACGACATCAAGAAGCTGGATGCGATAGCCAAGAGCATCACGGCACTTCCAAAAGGGAAAAAATTCCTCAGGAAATTGGAGCGTTTGGTGGAAGCCCGCCAAACCATGTATTTTGAGGACAACAAGCTCGATTGGGCCATGGGCGAACTTTTGGCCTACGGTTCATTGATTGAGGAAGGGTACGATGTGCGGATGACCGGACAGGATGTGGAGCGTGGTACGTTTTCCCACAGGCATGCCGTCATCAAAACGGAGATGCACGAAGAGGAAGTGGTGTTGCTCAACGAACTGGGTGAAAATCAGAACGGCGAGTTCCATATCTACAACTCATTGCTTTCCGAATATGCCGTAATGGGCTTTGATTATGGCTATGCCATGGCAAGTCCCAAGACGCTGACCATCTGGGAGGCCCAGTTTGGGGATTTCAGTAATGGAGCGCAGATCATTATCGATCAATACCTATCGGCCGCTGAGGATAAATGGAAATTACAGAACGGTTTGGTGCTGTTGTTGCCCCACGGATATGAAGGCCAAGGTGCGGAGCACTCCTCTGCCCGTATGGAACGTTACCTACAGCTTTGTGCCAAGGATAACATGTACGTTGCCGATGTGACCACTCCGGCCAACCTGTTCCATTTGTTGAGACGACAAATGAAAGCTGGTTTCAGGAAACCATTGGTGGTCTTCACGCCAAAAAGTTTGTTGAGGCATCCCAAAGTGGTATCCACAAAAGAAGAAATGGCACAGGGAAGCTTCCAAATGGTAATTGACGACGAAGAGGCGAAAACTTCAAAAGTGAAGAGCTTGGTGTTCTGTACCGGAAAGTTCTATTACGATCTTTTGGAAAAAAGGGAGGAACTGAAAAGGGACGATGTAGCTTTGGTACGAGTGGAGCAATTGTTCCCATTGCCAGCGGACGAAATGCGCGGCATCATCAAGAAATACAAAAATGCGGACGATATTGTTTGGGCCCAGGAAGAACCAAGGAACATGGGGGCTTGGGGCCATATGTTGATGCATATGGACGAGGCCAAGCAATTTAGGGTGGCATCCCGAAGATTTTATGGGGCACCTGCCGCAGGAAGTGCGGTGCGTTCCAAGAGACGTCATGCCCAAGTGTTGGAGTATGTCTTCGACAAGGGTAAGGACAATATGTTAATTCGATAAAACAAGTATAAACTACAATAGGAATGGTTTTAGAAATGAAAGTTCCCTCACCTGGGGAATCCATTACAGAGGTCGAAATCGCCGAATGGTTGGTTGCCGATGGTGACTATGTGGAGAAGGATCAGGCCATAGCCGAGGTGGACTCGGACAAGGCAACATTGGAGCTTCCCGCAGAGGAAAGCGGGATCATCACCCTTAAGGCAGAGGTAGGCGACGCCGTGGCCGTTGGCGAAGTGGTATGTCTGATCGACACCAGTGCCAAGAAACCAGAGGGCGATGCGCCAAAGGCCGAGAAAAAAGAGGAGCCCAAAAAGGAAGAGCCCAAAGAGGAACCCAAAAAGGCCGAGCCTAAAAAAGAGACGTATGCTTCTGGCACACCCTCTCCGGCCGCCAAAAAGATATTGGATGAAAAAGGCATAGAACCTTCATCCGTTTCCGGATCTGGAAGGGATGGACGTATCACCAAGGAGGATGCTGCAAAAGCGGTGCCTTCCATGGGAACGCCAACTGGTGGTAACCGTGGTGAGACCCGTTCCAAATTGTCCATGCTCCGCAGAAAAGTGGCCGAACGTTTGGTGGCCGCCAAGAATGAGACCGCCATGCTCACCACGTTCAACGAGGTGGATATGTCGGCTATTTTTAAATTGCGCGATCAATACAAAGAAGAATTCAAGGACAAACACGGTGTAGGGCTGGGATTTATGTCCTTCTTCACCAAAGCGGTGATCAGGGCATTGCAGATGTACCCTGCCGTAAATTCCATGATCGATGGCAAGGAAATGATCTCGTATGATTTCTGCGATATCAGTATTGCCGTATCAGGCCCCAAAGGCTTGATGGTGCCCGTGATCCGAAACGCGGAAAACCTTACGTTTAGAGGTGTTGAGGCCGAGGTAAAACGATTGGCACTTCGTGCCAGGGACGGACAGATCACCGTGGATGAAATGACAGGTGGCACCTTTACCATTTCCAATGGAGGTGTCTTTGGTTCCATGTTGAGCACACCGATCATCAACCCACCCCAAAGTGGTATTTTGGGCATGCACAACATTGTGGAACGCCCCATTGTAAGGGATGGAGCCATTGCCATAGCGCCCATCATGTACGTGGCCCTTTCATATGACCACCGGATTATCGATGGTAAGGAATCTGTTGGGTTCTTAGTGGCCGTGAAGGAAGCTTTGGAAAGTCCAGAGGAATTGTTGATGGATGGAAACGTGAAAAAAGCGTTGGAACTATAATAGTAGGACTGGTTTTTTTTATATAAAATCACCCCTAAAGTCCCCTCAAGGGGACAGTCCAATCTGAAAAAAATGGAGTATAATTCCCCCTTTGAAGGGAGTGCGGGGGATGTAAAATTAAATGTCTTTACTTTTTTAAGTAGAGGCATTTTTTATTGTAGTCGATGACGGCCTTTCCCTTTTTCAGTACATCGGCCCCGATGATGCCATCCACAGGAAGGGCCTTGTGCGAGACCAGCGCTTGGTTCACGTGCACAAGGTCGAAGAGCACGATTTTCAGTTTCCCTTTCTTCCAGTCCCCGATCTGGATCTTGTTTTTCGAGGAAATGAGGGTTTCCATTTCAGTGGCACCTGCTCCGGCCGCCTTGATATCGGTAGCTTCGGAGGCCATCCGGAAAAAATCGATTTTATCCATCCCCACACAGGTGTTCGAAGCTCCGGTGTCCAAAATGAATTTGCCCGAAATGCCATTGATCTTAGCGATGATTTCAAAATGGTTGGTCTCCGTGAATACCAGTGGTATGCGGATATAGCTTTTGGATGTGAGAAATTTTTTGAGTGATGCCATAAGTAAACTGTCCCCTTGAGGGGACTTTAGGGGTGTATTATTGGGAACAATGTTTTGGGACGACTAAGATAAACCTATTTTTGTGTTATGATTGATTTCAACTTAAAGAAGGTAGTAGCTCCATTTTTAATTATTGCCATGTTGGTGTCCTGTGGGGATGCTCCAAAGAAATTGGATAAAAGGGCGATTGCTGAAAATTATATCAAAGCATTGAATGCATCAGATTTTGAGCAATTGGTTGGACTGTTCCAAGATAGTGTTCGGTTCAACGAAATGGAATACATACGAACCTTTGACAAGGAAAGTTACCATTCATTGTTCCAATGGGATTCTGTTTTTAACCCTAGATATGAGATTTTAGATATTAAGGAGAAGGGCGAAAATCTTCATTTGACTATTTCAAAAGAATGTGAACGCATCCGTTTTTTGCATGAGGGTCCTTTTATTTCCAGCGAAATCATGAACATAAAAGAAGGTAAAATCCATAGTATTGATATTGTGGAGTACGTTGATTTCAATGATTCTTTGTGGGGAGCCAAACGGGAAGATCTGGTGTCGTGGATTGAAGTCCATTATCCAGATTTAAATGGTTTCATTCACGATCAGACCAAACAGGGAGCGATGAATTACCAAAAAGCCATGGCATTTTATAGAAATAGGACAGACTCGATACCTGTCCGACAAGAGATTGAACAATGACCATTACCGACACCCATACCCATTTATATAGCGAAGCATTTGTGGAGGACCGTGGTGAAATGATGCAACGAGCCCTGGATGCCGGGGTGAAGCGTTTTTTTATCCCCGCCATCGATTCCACCTACACCCAATCCATGTTGGACCTTGAAGCCAACTATCCCGAGAATGTCTTTTTGATGATGGGACTGCACCCCACCCATGTCAAGGAGAATTACAAGGTAGAACTGGCGTTGGTGGAAGAGTGGTTGTCCAAACGGAAGTTCTATGCGGTGGGGGAGATAGGCATCGACCTATATTGGGACAAGACCTTTTTGAAAGAACAACAAGAAGCTTTTGTGTACCAGATCCGCTTGGCCAAAAAGCACCGACTGCCCATCGTGATCCATGGACGGGATTCGTTCGACGAGATCTTTGAGATTTTGGAACAGGAGAAAAGTGATGATCTTTTCGGAATTTTCCATTGTTTCACAGGAACCTTGGAGCAAGCGCACAAAGCCTTATCTTACAATATGAAATTGGGTATTGGGGGAGTGGCGACCTTCAAAAATGGCAAGATTGACCAGTTTTTGGATCAAATCGATTTGAAACATATTGTACTGGAGACCGATTCGCCCTATTTGGCCCCGGCCCCCTTTCGAGGAAAGCGCAACGAGAGTTCTTATATATTAAAGGTATTGGA
Source organism: Flagellimonas hadalis (assembly GCF_007785775.2). GTDB lineage: Bacteria > Bacteroidota > Bacteroidia > Flavobacteriales > Flavobacteriaceae > Flagellimonas > Flagellimonas hadalis. Next base: position 265,990 of record NZ_VNIK02000003.1, on the reverse strand, counting down.
GAAACTTTCTTCGTTATATGGCATGCCGGAGGAAGAGATCGCGGCGATTACCACAGCAAATTCCAAGGACATTTTTGGCATCTGACCTATGCAAAAGAAGACCAACATACTGCTGATCTATACCGGGGGCACCATCGGAATGGTGAAGGATTACCAGACCGGGGCGCTGAAAGCCTTCAATTTTGACGAGCTCATCAAGAACATTCCCGAATTGGACCAATTGGACTGCACCCTAAAGGGTGTTTCCTTTGAAAAACCTATCGATTCCTCCAACATGAACCCTGATTATTGGGCGCAGATCGCCTCGATCATAGAGGAGCATTATGCGGAAAACGATGGTTTTGTGGTGCTGCATGGGAGCGATACGATGAGCTATTCGGCATCGGCACTCAGTTTTATGCTGGAGCATCTGGACAAACCGGTCATTTTCACGGGATCTCAATTGCCCATCGGGGACCTGCGGACAGATGCAAAGGAAAACCTGATCACCTCCATAGAGATCGCTGCCCTTCAGGAAAAGGGAAGGTCAGTGGTGCAGGAGGTGGGGCTCTATTTTGAGTACAAACTCTATCGGGGCAACCGCACCACCAAGATCAATGCGGAGCATTTTGAGGCCTTTGCATCGCTCAACCATCCACCTTTGGTGGAATCGGGAGTCCATCTGAAGGTGCACCATACCCATTTGATCAAACGGCCGATCAAGAACAAGATGTTGACCGTCCACAAAGAGATGGACAATAGGGTGGCCGTACTCAAATTATTTCCCGGATTGAACCAAAATACGCTTCACGCCATCTTGAACATTCCCGACCTGAAAGCCTTGGTCATGGAAACCTATGGTGCGGGAAATGCTCCAATGGACGATTGGTTTTTGGAAGAATTAAAAAGAGCTGTTAAAAAAGGATTACATATAATTAACGTTACCCAGTGCTCCGGAGGCAGTGTCTCCATGGGGCACTATGAGACCAGCGAAAGGTTAAAGGAAATGCAACTGATTAATGGAAAGGACATTACAACGGAAGCGGCCATAACAAAGGCCATGTACCTTTTGGGCACAGGGGTTCCCGACAAGTTGTTCAAGACAATTTTCGAGACACCGCTCCGTGGTGAAATGGTGTAAAATTAACGCGTCAAATTTCTATAACTGATTATTTTTTCGTTTATTGGTCGGCCTAAATGAAGGAATAGAGAGGTGGCCGAGTGGTCGAAGGCGCACGCCTGGAAAGTGTGTATACACCAAAAGTGTATCGAGGGTTCGAATCCCTTCCTCTCTGCAAGGTATTTTAGTTTTTCAATTATAAAATTTTTATATCTTTAACATTATTAACTAACTAAATTTAAGTTTTAAGTAAAATGAAAAAAATATCCTTTACTCTGGCTGCTGCCGGAATGTTTGTGATGGGAACTACAACTGCATCTGCAGCAATGTTGCAAGAAGAAGCTGAAGCCAGCAAAGGTTTCACCCAGGTATTGAAAGAACAGTTCATCCAAGGAGGTCCTGCCTTCATGGGTATCGTACTTCTTTGTTTGATATTGGGATTGGCAGTTGCTATCGAAAGAATTATTTATTTGAACTTGGCTACTACCAATACCGCCAAATTGAAACAAAAAGTAGAGGATGCTTTGGCTTCCGGTGGTGTTGAGGCTGCAAAAGAAGTTTGCAGAAACACCAAAGGACCTGTTGCTTCCATTTTCTACCAAGGATTGGATAGGTCAAGCGAAGGATTGGAGTCTGCTGAAAAAGCGGTTGTTGCCTACGGAGGAGTACAGATGGGACAGTTGGAGAAAAACGTTTCTTGGTTGTCTCTGTTCATCGCCATTGCCCCGATGCTTGGGTTCATGGGTACGGTAATCGGTATGATCCAGGCCTTCCAGAAAATTGCTGCAGTAGGTAACTTGAGTGCCTCTTTGATCGCTGGTGACATCCAGGTGGCGTTGTTGACAACGGTATTTGGTTTGATCGTTGCGATTATCCTTCAAATTTTCTATAACTACATCATTGCAAAGATCGATAGTATCGTAAATGACATGGAAGACGCCTCCATCGCCTTGATTGACATGTTGGCTGCTCACAAGAAATAAGTACGAATCAAAATCTATCGGGAATCATGAATAAATTAATAAAAATAGCACTCATTGTAATCGGGTTGATCGCAGCCGTTCTTTGGTTCTCATTACCATCGGCAGAAGATCCGAACGCAATAAGCAGCGGGGCGATGAACTTTATGTTCATCATCATGTACATCTTGCTTGCAATAGCGGTGGTGGCATCCCTGTTTTTTGGATTGACAAAATTGCTTTCCACACCTGGAAGCCTTAAGAAGGCCCTGTTCGGCATTGGTGGATTGGCCATTGTCGTTTTAGTGTCCTATGGACTTTCTTCCAACAACGCACCTGTGGTTGAGGAAATGGCCAAAAGAGGTATCGAGACCACTGAGGGAACTGTAAAGAACATTGGAATGGGATTGAATGTATTCTTCATCCTTACCGTTGTAGCGGTAGTTCTGATGGTTTTTCCAGGCTTGAAAAAAATGTTTGTAAAGTAAAAGTTTGAATTATGCCTAGAAGAAAAGGAGCACCGGAAGTAAATGCCGGTTCCATGGCGGATATCGCGTTCCTCTTGCTTATCTTTTTCTTGGTGACCACCACCATAGAAACGGATGCAGGTCTGGACCGTATGTTGCCGCCCATTGAACCGCCAGAAGAGGACGTCATAATCAGACAGAAGAACATCTTTACGGTGAACATCAATAAAAATGGCCAACTTTTGGTCGAGGACGAACTGATGAACCTTAAGAATCTGAGGACAGCAGCCATCGGATTCCTAGAGAACAATGCAGATGGATCTTGTACTTATTGCAAGGGAAAGAAAGATCCAGCTTCGTCCGACAACCCAACAAAGGCCATCATTTCACTAAAGAATGACCGTGAGACCAAATACAGCACCTATATCACTGTTCAGAACGAATTGGTAGGTGCATACAACGACTTGCGTAACCGTGAGGCACAAAGGTTGTATCAAAGGGACTTTACGGATATGGAGTCGGAATACTTGAACCCGGAGACGCCCTCCAGTGTTAGGGACGAACTCAAGGATAAAGTGAAGCGGATCCAGGATATGTTTCCGCAAAAGCTGTCCGAGGCAGATACATCAACCAACTAAAACTTAGATTGACATGGCAAAATTTGCAAAAAAGAAAGAAGGTGACCTGCCAGCGGTATCAACTGCTTCATTGCCAGATATCGTATTCATGTTGCTGTTCTTTTTCATGACGGTGACCACAATGAAGGACAGTTCGCTATTGGTTGAAAATACCCTTCCGAATGCAACCGAGATCAAAAAGTTGGAAAAAAAGGATAGGGTGATCTATATTTTTGTAGGCAAGCCTACACAGGAATATCAAAAGGTTTTCGGATCAGAGCCAAGAATCCAATTGAACGATAAATTTGCCAATGTGGACGAAGTAGGTTCATATATATTGGCAGAGCGTGCAAAGAAACCTCAAGAGCTTCAAAACGTATTGACTACTGCATTGAAAGTTGATAAGAATGCCAATATGGGTCTTATCACCGATATCAAACAAGAATTGAGAAAGGTAAATGCCCTTAAGGTGAATTATACCACCTATGAAGGAGATGCATTTAACAATCTACAGTAGGCAATAGCTTAGATTTAGTGGGAAACGCTCCAAATTATATTTGGAGCGTTTTTTTATTCCCATTCTTCACCCATTTGATTTCCCTGGATCTATTTGGAACGGTTGTTGTAACTCTTTGCTAATGAGAATCAACACCAATTGTTAATCCAATCAAACTCTTTAATTATGGGAAGAACCAGAGAAAACCCAGAGGTGCATGCAGGCTCCATGGCGGACATTGCATTCTTGTTATTGATCTTTTTCTTGGTCACCACAACCATCCAAACCGATGTGGGCCTTGACCGAAAACTACCCTCCGATGATGTCATCAACCACATCAATGTAAATGAACGTAATGTGCTTAGGATAAGCCTCAACAAAAACGATGAGTTGTTTGTTGAGGACCGTGTTCTGAAGATTGATGAGCTAAAGCGGCTGGCCGTTGCCTTTTTGGACAATGGCGGGGCAACCGAAAACCAACTGCGCTGCGATTACTGCAAAGGAGCACGAGACCCCAAATCTTCCGACAACCCCCAAAAGGCCATTATTTCGCTTAGCAGCGACCGGGATGCCTCCTATGGTACGTATGTTCAGGTTCAAGACCGATTGGCTTTGGCTTATCGAGAACTGCGGAATAGGGAAGCGCAACGTCTTTTTGGGCAGGATTTCACGGTAATGGAAGAGAAGTTCTATGCAGCCGAGACCAAAGAAACTGAAAAGGCAACTCTTAAGGCGAACATAGAACGCATACGGGAAATGTTTCCCCTGAACATTACCGAAGCTGAATTGAACGTTCAATCACAAAAACTGGCACAATGAGCACATGGAGAAACCATCAAAGAGCGGAACCTGCAATCTCGACCGCCTCATTGCCCGATATCGTCTTCATGCTCTTGTTCTTTTTTATGACGGTGACCACGATAAACAATAGTGAACTCTTGGTGGACAATGAGCTGCCCGAGGCCACAGCGGTCAATAAACTGGATAAAAGGGACAGAATTATTGAGATTTATGTGGGCACGCCCAAGAAAAACCTGAAAAAGGTGCTGGGAACAAGTGCACAGATCCAATTGGATGATCGCATAGCGCACTTAAACGATGTGGTTCCCTATGTTTTGGGAGAGCTTTCAAAAAAGCCTGAGGCTGTTCGGAATTTTGTGACGGTCTCCATGAAAGTGGACAAGAGCGTCAAAGTAGGTGTGGTTTCCGATATCAAAAAGGAGTTACAAAAAGCCCATTTGTTCAAAGTGAACTACACCACCTACCAAGGCAATGATCCCAATTCGGGGTTTTAAGTTATAAACCTGGCCTTAAAAAACAATCCAAATGCTTAATTTGGGTTGTTTTTAGTTTAGGAGTGTTTTTATAATGAGCCGGTACCAGATTTTCATTTCATTTTTGATGGTCTTCTCCTTGGGTATTGCCCAGGAGCAACCTACAGATTCCGTCCAATTGGATTCGCGTTATCTTGAAGACCAATTTTATATTGGTCTCGGGTACAACGTTTTGTTGGGTAAGCCTTCGGGGGTCGTGCAACGGAGCCTCTCCTATAACCTTCAAGCAGGATTTATCAAGGACATTCCCCTCAACCCTAGAAGAAATTTTGGTGTGGGGCTTGGTTTGGGCTACGCCGTCAATTCCTATTATTCCAATGTGATTGCTACCGACCAGGGCAATGATGTGCTGTATGAGGTCATGGACGAATCTGAGTTCAAGCGCAACAAATTGGAGACCCATGCCATTGAGGTGCCATTGGAACTGAGATGGCGTACCTCCACGGCGGAGGAATACAAGTTCTGGCGCATCTATGCGGGGGCCAAGTTGGGCTATGTTTTTTCCGGCAGGTCACGTTTGGTCATGGAGGAAGGGAGCGACGGGTTCAACAATAAGGACATTGAGCAGCTGCAGTATGGACTTATCCTCAATTTTGGGTACAATACCTGGAACGTTCACGCCTATTATGGACTCAATCCGATATTGAAAAATGGAACCGATCTTCAATCTGGGGAATCCATAGATTTCAAGGTACTACGGATAGGGGTAATTTTCTACATCCTATAGCCAATACTTCAGAATGATCAATTGGGAACAGCACCCTATCAGGAAGCCTATCAACAGTTCGTTCCGTGTATGTGATTTAAGGTAGAGCCTAGAGGTGGCCACGAGTCCGGTCAGTAAAGTGAACAAACTGATGGCCAGGGTAATATTGGTCTCAAAATGGATGCTCAGCCCAATCATGAACATAAGGATGCTTCCCATGCCCAAAAGATGAATACTGGTCTTAAATTTGATGAAAAGCAAGAGGAGTGCCGTCCCAGTGGCCGTCAAAAGCCCTGTGAAAAAGTAAAAGAGTTCGTGTACGTAATTATTCGGGATGACTTTGTACAGTATCATCAAAAATATGATACAGCTGATATAGAGCGGGTATTTCCGTTCCTGGATGGTGGGCAGGAAAATGGAACTGATCACCCCTAAATTTTTCAAGATCAAAAAGAAGATGATGGGGATGATGACCGTAAGGATAAAAATGGGGACAATGTTGCCGCTTTGCATCTCCAAAGTGCTGTAGGGAGCAACAAAAAAATAAAGAATGGTACCTCCAATGGGAATGAACAACGGGTGAAAGATGTACGAGATGATGTTATAGAAATGGCGCATCAGATCTGCTTTCTTAGCCTGGCCACCGGAATGCCCAGTTGCTCCCGGTATTTGGCAACGGTGCGCCTTGCGATGGGATAGCCCCTTTCCTTTAGGATCTTGGCCAATTTATCATCCGTCAACGGCTTCTTTTTCTGTTCGTCACCGATCACGGTCTCCAATATCTTTTTGATTTCTTTGGTGGATACGTCCTCTCCCTGTTCGTTCTTCATGGCTTCGGAGAAAAAGTCCTTGATGAGCTTGGTGCCATAAGGGGTGTCCACATATTTGCTGTTGGCCACCCGCGATACCGTTGACACATCCATATCGATTTTGTCCGCAATGTCCTTAAGGATCATGGGGCGCAGCTTTCGTTCGTCACCGGTCAGGAAATACTCCTCTTGGTAGTCCATGATGGTACTCATGGTCACGTATAGCGTTTGTTGCCGTTGTTTGATGGCGTCAATGAACCATTTGGCCGCATCCAATTTCTGTTTGATGAACAGTACGGTATCCTTCTGGGATTTACTCTTTTCCTTTGCGTTCTTGTAGCCTTCGAGCATATTGCTGTACTCTTTGGAAACATGGAGTTCTGGAGCGTTCCGGCCATTGAGCGTAAGTTCCAGTTCCCCGTCCACGATCCTGATGGAAAAATCGGGGACAATGTGTTCGATGATCCGGGTACTGCCGGAATACGAACCGCCCGGTTTGGGATTCAATTTTTCTATCTCGGCAATGGCATCCTTGAGCTGATCCTCGCTGATGTGGTGCTTCTGGGCCAGTTTGGCGTAGTGCTTCTTGGTGAACTGGTCAAACGACTTTTCCAAGATATTGATGGCCAGTTCCACGGAAGGTTTTCGCTCTTTTCGTTTTAATTGAAGGATAAGGCATTCATCCAAAGATCGTGCGCCTACACCTGGGGGGTCCAAGTCCTGCACGATTTTCAGCACGGATTCTATCTTGTCCTCATCAACATAGATGTTCTGCGTAAAGGCAAGATCGTCCATAATATCTGGAAGTGGCCTTCGTATGTAGCCGCTCTCATCCACACTGCCCACCAAGAACTCGGCAATGGCCCATTCCTCATCATCCAGATAGAAAGTGTTCAGTTGGTTGATCAAATATTGGTTGAAGGAAATTCCTGCGGCATAGGGCACGCTCTTTTCCTCATCGTCCGCACTGTAATTGTTGGCCTGTGTCCTATAATCGGGAATCTCGTCATCGCTCAGATAGTCATCAATGTTGATCTCATCGGTGTCGATGGTCTCACTGTCCGAACTGTCGTCATAGGTGTCCTCATAAACATCGTCCACAATGTCACTCTCCTCTTTCCCACTTTCGAGGGCAGGGTTCTCCTCCAGCTCTTGTTTCAGCCGTTGCTCAAATGCCTGTGTGGGCAATTGGATGAGCTTCATGAGCTGAATCTGCTGTGGAGACAGTTTCTGGGAAAGCTTGAACTGTAGGTGTTGTTTCAGCATAGGGATTGGTTTACAATCGTCCTTCCTTATAAAGTTATGAATTCAATTTAAAACTCCGCGTTCTGGGGCGTTCTGGGGTAGGGGATCACGTCCCTGATATTGCCCATTCCGGTGACAAACTGCACCATGCGCTCAAAGCCAAGGCCAAATCCGCTATGTACCGCCGTACCGAAACGGCGAAGGTCCAAATACCACCAAAGTTCCTTTTCATCAATGTCGAGGGCCTTTATCTTCTGCTGGAGCACATCCAGACGTTCTTCCCTTTGGGAACCTCCCACAATTTCGCCAATGCCGGGGAAAAGCACGTCCATGGCACGCACAGTCTTGCCGTCCTCGTTCAAACGCATATAGAATGCCTTGATGTTGGCCGGGTAATCGAATAGGATCACAGGGCACTTAAAGTGTTTTTCCACCAAATAGCGCTCGTGCTCACTTTGCAGGTCGGCACCCCACTCCTCAATGAGGTATTGGAATTTTTTCTTCTTATTGGGGTTGCTGTTCCTTAAAATATCGATGGCCTCGGTATAGGAAACCCGTTTGAAGTTGTTTTCCACCACAAATTTCAGCTTTTCCAACAAGGTCATTTCCGAACGCTCGTTCTGTGGTTTGGTCTTTTCCTCGTCGGAAAGTCGGCCTTCCAGAAACTCGAGGTCGTCCTTGCAGTGGTCCAAAACATATTGGATGATCCATTTGATGAAATCTTCGGCCAAGTCCATGTTGGCAGCAAGATCGTTGAAGGCCACCTCGGGCTCTATCATCCAAAACTCGGCCAAGTGCCTAGAGGTGTTGGAGTTTTCGGCCCTGAAGGTAGGTCCGAACGTATAGACTTTTCCGAGTGCCATGGCATAGGTTTCGGCCTCCAATTGCCCGGAAACGGTCAGGTTGGTCTCTTTTCCGAAGAAATCCTCGGTAAAATCCACTTCCCCGTTTTCATCCACAGGTGGTTTTTTGGCATCCAAAGTGGAGACCCGGAACATTTCCCCGGCACCTTCGGCATCAGATCCGGTGATGATGGGGGCATGCATGTAATAAAAGCCATTCTGTTGGAAATAGCTATGTATGGCAAACGATAAAGTGGAACGCACTCGCATCACGGCCGAAAAGGTATTGGTGCGCACCCTTAGGTGGGCCTTCTCCCTCAAAAACTCCAACGAGTGTTTCTTGGGCTGTATGGGATAGGTCTCGGGGTCTGCGGTGCCATGCACAAAAATGGCAGTGGCCTGGATTTCCACGGTCTGTCCCTTTCCTTGGCTTTCCACCAATGTGCCTGAAATTTTCAGGGCAGCGCCAGTGGTCACTTGTTTGAGCAATGCTTCGTCGGCATTTTCAAAATCCACTACGCACTGCAGGTTGTGTATGGTAGAGCCGTCGTTCAAGGCAATAAATCGGTTGCTCCTAAATGTTTTTACCCATCCATTTACTTCGACGGAATCTCCTACGGGCTGCTTTGTCAGCAATTCTTTTATGGAATAAGACTTCATTGTAAGGCTATCGTAATTTAGGCGGTAAAGATAGGTTTTTGATGAAAAATGAGGGCATGGAGCGGCTTAATTTATGGCCGTTTCCACTACTATTTCTCTTTGCCGTTGTCCTCGTCCTGTGGTAAAATATCGATCTGCGGTTTTTTGAGCACCTGTTTGTTGGCAATGCTTCTTTCCAAGGAAAGGAGCAGGGAGGGCAGCAGGATCAAATTGGACAGCATGGCGAACAATAGCGTAGCGGATACCAATGCACCCAAGGCCTTGGTGCCCCCAAAACTGGATATGGTGAAGACCGAAAACCCGAAAAAGAGGACGATGGAGGTGTAGAACATGCTCACGCCGGTCTCCCGAAGGGCGGCATAAACCGATTTTTTGATCTGCCAACGGTTGGCAGCCAGTTCCTGACGGTATTTTGCCAGAAAATGGATGGTGTCGTCCACAGAAATACCAAAGGCGATGCTGAACACCAGTATAGTGGACGGTTTTATGGGGACGCCCAAATATCCCATGAGGCCAGCGGTGATGACCAATGGCAAAAGGTTGGGAACCAGGGATATGACGACCATCCGGAACGACCGGAAGAGATAGGCCATAAAAAGGGAGATCAGGCCAATGGCGAGTGCCAATGAAAGCAACAGGTTCTTGACCAGGTATTTGGTTCCTTTTAGGAACAACAATGCTTTTCCGGTCATGAACACATTATACCGATCATCGGGGAAGAGCTTTGTGATGGATTGCTGTATTGTTTTTTCGATTTCCTCCATGCGGTCGATCTTGACATCCTGCATATAGGTGGTAAGGCGTGCGGTTTGCCCTGTACTGTCCACGAAGCTTTTCAGAAGATTGCCATCAGTAGATGATTTTCGAGCCACATCCATGATGAAGGTGTTCTCTTGGTTGGTGGGCAGCTGGTAATATTTGGGGATGCCATTATAAAAGGCCTGCTTGGAATATTTGATCAGGTCCACCACTGAAATAGGCCGGGACAGTTCAGGAATTTCATGGATGACCGAGCCCAATTCGTCCATTCGCTTGAGGGTAGCTGGCTTGAGGACCCCGTTTTTCCGCTCTGTGTCCACCACAATTTCCATGGGCATGATGCCATCAAATTCCTGTTCAAAAAATTGGATGTCCTTATAAAAATGGGTGTCTTTGGGAAGGTCTTCAATCCGGCTCCCGGTGATCCGCATTTGGTAAATACCGATAATGCTAAGAACCAAGATGGCCACTGTGGTCATGTAGACGGCAATTCTGTGGTCCCGGACCATCCGCTCCATCCAGTTCACAAAGAAGTCCATCCATTTCTTGTTCAGGTGCTTCAGGTGTTTGGTCTTTGGAAGCGGCATAAAGCTATAGATGATCGGTATGATCAATAGGGAAAGGATAAAAATCCCCACAATATTGATGGAGGCCACAATGCCAAATTCCCTAAGAAGGTCGCTATCCAAAATGATAAAGGTGGCAAAACCCGATGCCGTGGTGATGTTCGTCATCAATGTGGCGTTCCCGATCTTGGAGATGACCCGCTGTAGGGACAGGGCTTGATTCCCATGTTTGTTTACCTCTTGTTGGTATTTGTTGATGAGGAAAATACAGTTGGGGATGCCGATCACAATGATGAGTGGAGGGATCAGTGCCGTAAGAATCGTCATCTCATACTTCAGCAATCCAAGGATGCCGAAGGCCCACATGACCCCGATGATGACCACGAACATGGATATGAAAGTGGCCCTGAAACTTCTGAAGAAAAAGAAAAAGATAATGGAAGTGACCAAGAGGGCGGCCACGATAAAGATCCCGATTTCGTCCACGATGGACTTGGTGTTCCAGGTTCGGATGTAGGGCATTCCCGAAACGTGGACATCCATTTGGGTCTCCTCCTCAAAACTTTTGACGAGATCGTCCAGATCGTTCAGGATAAATTCGTTCCTGACCGGAGTATCCATAATGTCCTTGTCCAGATAGGCGATGGTCTGTATGGTCCCGCTTTTGGGGTTATAGACCAGATTATCATAAAAAGGAAGTTCATTGAACAAATGGTTCTTCAATGAATCGATCTCTGTCTTGCTGCTGGGTTTTTTCTTCAGGAAAGGTTCCATCACAAAGACCTGCTCGTCATTGTCCTTTACGAGCACCCGAAGGTTTTCCAGGGAAACGACAAAGTCTATCTCGGGAAATGCCTCCAATTGCTTGCTCAGTTTGTTCCACCGATTGAAGTTTTTTGGGGTGAACAGGGCGGTGTCCCTTATGGCCAGGACAATGGCATTGCCCTCTTCGCCAAATATTTTGGTAAAAGATCGGTACTGTATGGTGGCCGGATGGTCATCGGGAAGGATATTGGATTCCGTGTTGGAAAACCGGATGTTCTTCCACTGCAGCGCCAAAAAAACAGTAAAAGCCACAATTCCTAAAAGGATGAGTATCCTGTTGCGGAGAATGATTCGGGAGACCTTGGGCCAAAATCCTTTCATGAGCTTTACTGCCATTTCGGTTTTGTTGGGCGCAAAGGTAAAAAATGATCGGCTGTGTTCCTAAGAAAGCAGCCGATCAAGGAGAAAGTTTTAGACTTTCATGATTTCCGCCTCTTTCACGGAGAGGATGGAGTCCACTTTTTTGCTGTAGGAGTCGGTGAGTTCCTGCACGTCCACTTCCGCATTCTTCAAAAGGTCTTCCGAGATTTCCAATGCCTTGAGCTCCTTGTTGGCCTCTTGTCGGGCACTTCGGATGCTCACTTTGGCATCTTCCGCTTCCGCCTTTGCCTGTTTCACCAATTGTTTCCTGCGCTCTTCGGTCAATGGCGGCACATTGATGATGACCATTTCCCCGTTGTTCATGGGGTTAAACCCCAAATTGGCGTTCATGATGGCATTTTCTATTTCCCCGATAAGGTTCTTTTCCCAAGGCTGCACTGAAATGGTCCTGGCGTCGGGCGTGTTGATGTTCGATACTTGGGATAAGGGAGTCTGCGCGCCGTAATAGTCCACCATTACGGATGACAGCATTATGGGACTGGCCTTTCCGGCACGGATCTTTATAAAGGCCTTTTCCAAGTGGGAAATACTGGCATCCATGCTCTCTTTAGTGCTATCAAGTACAAATTTTACTTCTTCGTCCATGCTCTTAAATTTTTATAACAATATCAAAAATGTGACCATTTTAAACGTTGACCACCGTTCCAATGTTCTCCCCCGATACGATCTTCATCAAATTGCCCTTGGTGTTCATGTCGAAGACCACGATGGGCAATTCGTTTTCTTGGCTCAGTGTGAAGGCGGTGGTGTCCATCACCTTCAAACCTTTTGAAAGTACCTCTTGGAATGAAAGGGAATCAAATTTGGTGGCATTTTTATCTTTTTCAGGGTCGGAAGTGTAGATGCCATCAACACGGGTTCCCTTCAGGATCACATCGGCATTGATTTCGATGGCTCTCAATACAGCAGCGGAATCGGTAGTGAAATATGGGTTTCCTGTTCCTCCTCCAAAAATCACGACCCTACCTTTTTCCAAATGTCGGATGGCCCTTCTTCTGATAAAAGGTTCGGCCACTTCGTTGATCTTGATGGCCGATTGCAAGCGGGTCTGGATGCCTTTGAGTTCCAGGGCACTCTGTAGGGCCAATCCGTTGATCACGGTGGCCAACATGCCCATGTGGTCGCCCTGTACCCGGTCCATTCCTTGACTGGCGCCGGCAAGGCCCCTGAAAATGTTGCCCCCACCAATAACGATGGCCACTTCAATACCCTTGTCCACCACAGCCTTGATCTCATCTGCATATTCGGACAAACGGTCCCCGTCGATTCCGTATTGCTTTTTGCCCATCAAGGCCTCCCCACTCAGTTTTAATAAAATTCTCTTGTAATGCATCAAAGGTTTCTTGAAGTTCGGACAAAAATAATCAAAAAAAATTATGGCAAATCAGTGAAAATGGGATGACCCAAGATACGAATGGATAAAAATCCATACATTCTGTAACCTTTTTCAAAAACAACGGTATATCCTACAACAACCAAAAAAACAATTCATTGCAAACACTGACCGATAATGTCTTGATGCTGAAAGTGAAGAGTGGCGACTTGGACAAGTTGGGCCTGCTCTATGAACGGCATAAGAAAAGGCTCTTTGGATTTTTCTATAATATGGGCAACAACCCATCCATCAGTGAAGATTTGGTGCAAAATGTGTTTGTGAGGATCTTGAAGTACCGACACTCCTTCACGGGAGAGGGCCCTTTCACGGCATGGATGTTCAGCATGGCCCGCAACGTGGGCAATGATCATTATAAGAAAATTTCTCGCGAAGGAGTTTCGAGAGGGATAGCCCCGGAGCAGGTGGATAAAGGAACAGGGGATTATTTGAATGAGACCATGGACCAGGAAGGGAATGCGCAAATGCTTACCAAGGCATTGGGTCTTCTGCCTTCTGAAAAAAGAGAAATATTGCTGCTGAGCAAATACAGGGAACTGAAGTTCCAAGAGATCGGTGAGATCTTGGGCTGTTCCGAAGGCGCGGCGAAGGTCAGGGTACACCGGGCATTAAAGGATTTGAAAACGATTTTTTTACAATTGGAAACGAGATGATGGACGAAAAGTTTGAAATATGGGCCATGGACTATATGTCCGGAAACCTTTCAGAAAGCGAAGCGAAGGAATTTGAATTTTTCTTGGAAGGGCATGGGGAGTATCGTGAAAAGTACGATGACCTATTGAAAGCTTGGGAGCTATTGCAGGCTATCCAAACCCCTGAGCCTTCGGAAAGTATGGACGAGGCCTTTTTTACCATGCTATCCTCCGAAATGGAAAAGAAGGAAGACAAGGCGCCCAAACAAAGTGTTATATCCATGCTTTCCGGGATTTTAAGGCCACAATGGGCCATTGGAATTTTTCTGCTCATGATCGGGTTGGGTGTCGGGTATTTTTTTAGGCCCGAAGTGGAACCGATTCCTACGCAAATCATGGCAGCGAACAACGAGACCGAGGAAGTGCGTCAAAAGTTGGTGCTGACCCTGTTGGACCAACCATCGGCAAACCAACGATTGCAAGGCGTGAGCGAAGCCAATAAGTTTGAGAATGCCGATGATATTGTGATCAGGGCGCTTTTAAAAACGCTCAATAGTGATCCCAACGTAAACGTAAGGCTGGCCGCGATAGAATCCTTGACCAATTATGTGGACAAGCCTGAGGTTAGGCAAGGTTTGGTGCAATCCATCCCGAACCAGGAGTCACCCATTTTACAGATAACCTTGGCCAATTTGATGGTGGCCCTTCAGGAAAAGGCATCCATAGAACCCTTCAAGCAGTTATTGAAGCAAAAACAGTTGGATACCACGGTCAAAAAACGAATCGAAAGGAGTATTGAATCCATCATATAGTTTATTTATCAATCTGCCCTTTGGGCGCAAATCAAATTACGAACAGTCTAATTTTTTAAAATGATGAAACGGTTAATTATTATGTCATGTCTGTCCTTGGGAGTGGGCATGTTGGGTGCCACGGCACAGAAAAAGGAGTTCAAGGAGGTCATCCGAAAAAGTGTCCCCCTTGCCAATGATGTCAACAACACTTTGGTTGTGAAAAACGTATTCGGTTCCGTGAACGTGGAAGGATACAACGGAAACGAAGTGGTGCTGGAGGTGGAACGAATTATTTCTGCCAAAAACTCGGAAGACCTGGAATTGGGAAAAAAGGAACTGCAACTCCAAGTCATTGCGGAAAGCAATCGGGTCATTCTTCATCCCGATGCTCCCTACATCGAATTTGAAAAAGACAAGTTGAGGTACAATTGGTGCAACAACAACGAGGATGTTCCCTATGAACACAAGTTGAATTTTACCTTGAAGGTGCCGAACTCGGTCAAGATCAATGTAAGCACGGTCAATGATGGGGATATTTTGGTCAAGAACACAAACGGGGAGTCCGTGGAAGCTGACAATATCAACGGAGGTATTTCCCTGAACAACATTTCAGGAAAGACCAAGGTAAGCTGTATCAATGGGGATGTGGATATTTCGTATGCCCGCAATCCGAAGGTGGCCTCTCGCTATTATGCTTTGAACGGGGATATCATTATTTCATACCAGCAATCACTTTCGGCCAACATCTCGTTCAAAAGTATGAACGGGGAAATGTTCACGGACTTTGACATCAACAAACAATTTGTGAAGACCAGTAAAAATGAAGGTGATGGCGACAAGCCCAAATTCAAGTTTGAATCCAGGCCCGTTGTCCAGATTGGAAGCGGTCAAGTGGAATTTGATTTTGAAACCTTGAACGGGAATGTATTCATCAAAAAAATATAAAGTCATGAAGAAGATCAAAACTATAGCTGTTGTCACCCTTGTATTGATTACGGGTGTGTTGTCCGCACAGGACAAGGAAATCGATTTATTTACCATTCCGTTGAGCACTCCCGGACAATCCGGAAAATTGGTTCTTGATCAGATCAGTGGGTCCATTACCGTAACCGGGTATGAGGGCAAGGAAGTTATTGCAAAGGTTTCGGTTTCGGGGGATAAGAAGTCTTCCAACAACGAGAAGAATGGCATGAAACGTATTGGCAATTCTGGGCTCAACATCAGTGCCGAGGAGAAAGGCAACGAGGTCAGGATCCAAAATGAGATGTGGAGCAGAAAGGCTGATTTTGAGATCAAGGTTCCTTATAATTTTGCCTTAAAATTAAGTACGGTAAATGATGGCGATATTTTGGTGCAAGGAGTTACGGGTGATTTGGAGATCAATAATGTGAACGGGGCTATTTCACTCCTAAATGTGGAAGGTGCGGTCATTGCCTATACCACCAATGGGCCAGTGAAGGTCGATTTTAAAAAGATGGGCAATATGACGGATATGGCTTTTAGCAGTTTCAATGGAAATGTGGAGGTAACCTTCCCGAGAAGTATAAAGGCAAATGTGAAGGCCAAATCGGATATGGGCGATGTTTATACCGATTTTGATATGGCCCTTTCAGAGAACAAGCCTGAAATGGACAAAAAGCAAACTTCTGGCAGTTATAAGGTGAAATTGGAACAATGGGTCAGGGGCAAGATCAATGGTGGCGGTCCCGAACTATTGTTCAAGACCTTTAACGGTGACATCATGATCAAGTCAAAGTAATGAGGAAAAATCCAAGCATAAAAAAGGCCCCATTTTAATGGGGCCTTTTTTTATTTGAATGGTACGGGATTATCCCAATGCTACTCTTTTGAAACCGGTAACGGTCAAGTTGCTGTCAACAGATTTTACATACTGGGCAACGCTAACTTTGCTGTCCTTGATGAAATCTTGGTTGACCAAGGTGTTGTCCTTGAAGAAACGGTTCAATTTACCTTTGGCGATGTTGTCCAACATAGCTTCTGGCTTTCCTTCTTGGCGCAATTGCTCTTTTGCGATCTCGATTTCCTTATCGATGATGGACTGATCTACGCCTTCTTCGTTAAGGGCAACAGGGTTCATTGCAGCAGCTTGCATGGCTACATCTTTGGCAGCTTCGGCAGCACCGTCAACATTGGCGGACAAACCTACCAATGTAGCGATCTTGTTTCCGGCGTGGATGTAAGATCCTACGAAAGGGGCGCTCAATTTCTCGAAGCTTCCGATCTCGATTTTTTCACCGATCACACCGGTCTGCTCTGTCAATTTATCCGCAACGGTCATGCCACTGAAAGGAGCGGCAAGAAAAGCTTCCTTGTTGTCGAAACCTAGTGCAAGATCGGCCAAATCGTTGGCCAAGGTCACAAAGCTTTCGTTTTTGGCAACGAAGTCGGTTTCGCAGTTCAATGAAATAACCACACCTTGGGTGCTGCCGGCATTCACTTTTGCTATGGCAGCACCTTCAGAGGATTCCCTGTCAGCTCTGTTGGCGGCTACTTTCTGTCCTTTTTTGCGCAGGATCTCGATTGCTTTTTCAAAATCGCCATCGGCCTCGACCAAAGCTTTTTTGCAATCCATCATCCCAGCTCCGGTGGTCTGTCTTAGTTTATTTACTTCTGCGGCGGTAATCTGTGCCATTTTTCTATGCTTTTTTAAAAATTTATGTAAAGTAAAACACTATTAAAGTGTTTTGTTTTAGGACAATGTTAAATCAAGGTTGGTTTATTCAACGCCTCCCTTAACACTGTCTTGCCATTCTTTCAATTCGTCCCACTTTCCTTCAGCGGCCATTTTGGCTTGCTTGGGCCAAGAAGTTGGATCCAAGTGGGCCATGGTGGAGCTGGCGTCGGTCAAGATTTCCTTGATGTCATCAGCAGACGTTTCAGAAAGCTTGGCGAAGGTGGATACCCCAGCTTCAACCAATGCTTCGGCTGCTTTTGGGCCAATGCCTTCCACTTTGGTCAAGTCATCTGTTTTTGCCTTTTCAGCTTTAACTTCTTTTTGTGCTGGCTTCACTTCTTTGGCCACGGGCTTTGATTTTTTGGACGGTTTTTCATCGTCCTCATCCTCATCGACCATAACAGCTTTAGTGGTCACGTCATCTTCATCTTCATCTTCTTTGTCGTTGGCCTTGTCATTTTTACGCTCGGACAAACCTTCGGCCACAGCTTTGGTCACTTCTTCCAAAATGGCCTCGATGGATTTTCCGGCGTCATCGTTGGCAGGGATTACGAAGTCGATGGGTCTTGGGTCGGAGTTGGTATCGACCATCGCGAAAATAGGGATGTTCAATTTCAACGCTTCCTTGACGGCAATGTGCTCACGCATGGTGTCAACGATGAAAAGTGCACCTGGCAAACGGGTCATGTCTGCAATGGAACCCAAGTTTTTGTCCAGTTTGGCACGCAAACGGTCCACTTGCAATCTTTCTTTTTTGGAAAGGGTGTCAAAGGTCCCGTCTTTTTTCATTCGGTCGATAGCGGCCATTTTCTTGACAGCTTTACGGATGGTGACAAAGTTGGTCAACATACCACCGGGCCATCTTTCTGTGATGTAGGGCATGTTCACTTTGGATACCTTGTCGGCAACGATGTCCTTGGCTTGTTTTTTGGTGGCCACAAAAAGGATTTTTCGTCCAGAGGCCGCAATTTTCTTAAGGGCCTCGTTGGCTTCCTCAAGTTTTGCTACAGTTTTGTAGAGATTGATGACGTGGATACCGTTTCGCTCCATGTAGATGTAGGGAGCCATGTTGGGATTCCACTTTCGTGTTAGGTGTCCAAAATGCACACCTGCTTCCAGTAAGTCTTTTACTTCAATTTTACTTGCCATTTTTTTGTACTTAGTTTACGTTCCGTTGTAGTAGCAATGAACTGGTGGTCACTTTTAGGTTTGCCCAATCCATTTAGATGCTAAACTAAATTCCAAAAAGTCGATTCATTTTTTCCTTTTGGAACAACGACAACTTGGTTAAAAATTTAACCCTGAAAATGGTTTTCAGGGTTTTCAATGAACTTATATAGAGGTGCCAAGGCACCGCAATATTAACGTTTGGAGAATTGGAATTTCTTACGGGCTTTCTTCTGACCGAATTTCTTTCTTTCCACCATTCTTGGGTCCCTTGTCAAAAGACCTTCTGGTTTCAGGACTTCCCTGTTCTCAGCATTGATCTCGCACATGGCCCTGGACAATGCCAAGCGAACCGCTTCTGCCTGTCCGGTGATTCCACCACCATATACATTGACCTTCACATCATAGTTTCCTTCGGTCTCGGTAAGGGTGAAAGGTTGTTTTACCTTGTACTGCAAGGTGGCAGTGCTAAAGTAATCGCCAAGGTCCCTTTTATTTACGGTTATGTTTCCAGAACCTTCGGAGACATATACTCTGGCCACCGCGGTCTTTCTTCTTCCTATCTTATGAACCACTTCCATTTATTTGTAGTCGTTTAAGTTTATTGCCTTTGGTTTTTGCGCTTCCTGTCCGTGCTCGGCACCCACATAAACCTTTAGGTTTCTGTAGATTTCAGCACCAAGTTTGTTCTTTGGCAACATTCCCTTCACGGAGTTTTCGATAATGCGCTCAGGATGTTTCTTCAATACTTCTTTTGCGGTAGCGGAACGCTGTCCACCGGGATACCCGGTATATCTCAAATACACTTTGTCATCCCATTTGTTGCCGGTCAAGTTCACCTTCTCGGCATTGATGACTATTACATTGTCCCCACAATCCACATGGGGAGTAAAGTTGGTCTTGTATTTCCCCCTAAGCAATTTGGCCACTTTTGATGCCAATCTTCCCAAGTTCTGCCCCTCTGCATCAACCAATAACCATTGCTTGTCAACGGTAGATTTATTGGCGGAAATAGTCTTATAACTTAATGTGTCCACTTCTAGAATATTATTGATTTGAATACCTATCCCGATAAACGGGCTGCAAATGTACAATTATTAGATTGAATTACAAACGGTTGATTGGGAATATTTTTTCGCCTTTTTTCTTTTTTTCATCTTCCCGATAAAATCAGCGTAAACATCACTTTTTAAACGTTAAAAAAAACTTAAAGATTGGAGGTGCTGTAACTAACCCATTTTAACGTGGTCTTTAGGGTAATCAGACCAATCAATAAACGAACAAGTGAAATACATACCTTTTATTTTACTCATCCTTCTCACTTTCCAACTTGAAGCGCAAGACACCACCAATGTGGTCCCCAAGAAAATTTATGTGACCAAGGGTCTGGGCAGTGAAACCCCACCAACGATCAATGGCCTTTTGGACGACCCGGCATGGAACCTTGTGGATTGGGCCGGGGATTATATTGAATGGCAACCCGATGAGAATACTCCACCGAGCCATCAGACCAAATTCAAGATTATATATGATACCAAAAATCTATACATAGGTGTACGTTGTCTGGACACGGAACCGGACAAGATCGTAAGGAGATTGTCCCGAAGGGATGGCTTTGAGGGCGATTGGGTAGAGTTCAATATCGATAGTTATTTTGACAAACGGACCGCTTTTTCCTTTACCATAACAGCTGCTGGCGTGAAAGGCGATGAATTTGTTTCCAATAACGGCAACAATTGGGACCCCAGTTGGAACCCGATCTGGTATGCAAAGACCCATATTGATGAAGAGGGCTGGACGGCAGAGATACGGATTCCCCTGAGCCAGTTGAAGTTTGGAAAGGCCGAGAGCCAAGTATGGGGGCTTCAATCCACCAGAAGGTATTTTAGGAACGAAGAGCGTTCGGTCTGGCAACGAAAACCTGTGGATCAACCCGGTTGGGTGAGCGAATTTGGCGAACTGCACGGATTGAAGAACATCGAGCCACAGAAACAATTGGAGATCCAACCCTACACCGTTGCCAAAATGGAAACGTATGAGGCTGAGGAGGGCAACCCTTTCAAGGATGGCAGTGAGAGTGACATAACCGGCGGACTCGATGCTAAAATTGGAATCACCAACGACCTTACCTTGGACCTGACCGTGAATCCGGATTTTGGACAAGTGGATGCTGATCCCTCGGCCATTGCTTTGGATGGGTTTCAAATATTTTTTCAGGAAAGACGCCCATTTTTTGTGGAGAACAAGAACATCTTCGATTTCAGTGTTTCGCAATCGGAGGCGGGCAATACCTTTGGTTCCGACAATGTTTTTTATTCCAGGCGCATAGGCAGGAGCCCACAGGCCTATCCCAACACCGTCGATGGCGAGTTTGTAGATCAGCCCGACAATACCCCGATCATTGGGGCGGCAAAGTTCAGCGGAAAGACCAAGAACGGCTGGGCCATAGGCGTTCTGGAAAGTGTGACTTCCCAACGACAGGCCACCATTATTGATGGAAGCGATAATAGGAGAAAAGAAGTGGTGGAACCGCTGACCAACTATTTTGTGGGCCGACTGCAGAAAGATTTCAATGATCGTAATTCCTATATCGGTGGCATCTTTACGGCCACCAATCGGGAAAACCTGCCCGAATCGCTACAATTTTTGCATAGTTCCGCTTACACCGGAGGTTTGGATTTCAAGCACCAGTGGAACAACAGGGATTGGTATGTGGGCGGGAATGTCACCCTCAGCCATGTGCAGGGCAGCGAGGAGGCCATCGAGAATACGCAGAGATCCATAGCCCATTTGTTCAACAGGGTGGATGCGGATTATCTCTCCGTGGATAGTACGCGAACCTCTTTGTCGGGAACAGGGGGCAATGTGCAAATAGGTAAGATCGGTAATGGGCATTGGCGGTTCGAGTCGGGGGGTACCTGGCGTTCCCCGGAACTGGAACTCAACGATATCGGGTTTCAACGCCAGGCCGATGACATCCGCCACTATACCTGGATAGGCTATCAGACCCTGAAACCGGACAGTACCTTTAGGCGAGTGGGCATCAATTACAACCACTGGACCGCCTGGGACTTTGGGGGGAACCATAATTATTTGCAGTTCAACACCAATAGCTGGCAAAACTGGAAGAACAATTACCAGACCAATATTGGATTCAACTATGCTCCCATCGAATATTCCAATTTTGCATTGAGGGGCGGGCCGAGGTTGAGACAATCCCCCTGGATGAGCTTTTGGAACAATATCCAGACCGATAGTAGGAAGAAGATACAATTCTCATTTTACCATGAAGGTAGAAAAGCCGTGGACAATTCCTTTAAATCGTATTATATGGAAGGAGGATTTGTCTATCAGCCCATCAATGCATTGAGGGTGTCTGCCTTCCCGTCGTTGGGCATCAATCATGATAAACTCCAGTTCATTGATAATTTGGATGATGTGAACGGTTCCACGAGGTACTTCAACGGTGAGATAGACCAACGCACCCTGAGCATGTCCGTTCGGTTGAACTATACCATCAATCCCAACCTGACCATCCAGTATTGGGGGCAACCTTTTATTTCACGGGGGAGGTATTCCAATTTTAAACATATTGCCGATGCTACGGCCAAGCGGTTTGAGGACAGATTTGTACAATATGGGGCCGATCAGACCACTTTGAGTGATGGCGTGTATGCCATTGACGAGGATTTGGACAACGTTGCGGACTTTAGTTTTGGAAACCCTGATTTTTCCTTTGTGCAGTTTCGTTCCAATTTGGTGGTCCGATGGGAGTACATACCCGGTTCCGAGATATTCTTGGTCTGGTCGCAGGATGTGTCCCGAAGTGGCGACCCTACCGATGGACTGTTGCCCAGTTTGGGGGACAATATTTTTGGACAGAAGCCCCAGAATATCTTTTTGGTGAAGGCAACCTATCGGTTTGTGCTTTGATGCAACTGTCATTCCAAACGGATGCTGAGCCCAGTCGTGGCACCATGTGGAATCCACGGTTGGAACACGTCAACCTGAACTTGTTTCAGGTTCTCACTGGCAATGCAATGCTGAACCATCTCGAAAACTATCGGGGGCAGCATGACGATTATACACCCATTATTTTCCATATCGCTTTAATGCAAGCTTCATTCGCTTCAGCGTCACCTATGGTGATACGAACTTTCCCCGGAGCACCAAATTGCGAAACGGGCCGAACCATAATACCCTCTTCCATTAGTTTATCCGTGAATTCCATTTCGGGCAATGGAGGGTCAATGATAAAAAAGTTGGCCTGACTGGGCCAGTATTTGATGCCGATGCGGTCAAACTCCTGGGCAAGATATGCTCTACCATCGAGAACCGTCTGAACTGTTTTCTCGATAAACTCCGAATCATTCAAGGCTCCGATGCCCGCTTCGATGGACGTCAAGGGGAGCAAGAACGGTTTTTGGATCAACCGGATATAGTTGGCAATGGTAGCGGTGGTGTAGGCATACCCGATACGCTGACCTGCCAAACCGTAGGTTTTGGAAAAACTGTTCAAACCAAGCACATTGTGTCCCGCCAAAACATAGGGTAGGGCGGTGACATAATCCTCCGCATCCGCAAAGTGACGATAGACTTCATCAAAAACGATGAGAATGTTCTTGGGCACCCGTTCCAAAAAGTCGTCCATTACGGGTTTGGGAATATAGGTGCCCGTTGGGTTGTTCGGGCTGGTGAGAAAAATGACCTTGGTACGCTCCGTGATGGCGTTCAAAATCCCTTCCACATCCAAATCGTAGTTGGGGGATAGCAAAGGAATGTCAATGGTCTTGGCTCCATACCATCGGGAAAAAACGGAATACGGCAAAAAGCAGGGATTGGAATAGATCACCTCGTCTCCTTCGTTGATAAAGGCCCTCAAAATAATATCGATGATTTCCGAACCGCTATTGCCGCACAAAAATTGGTCAGCACTTAGTTTTCCATCAAAATCCTTCACCAAGGCTTCCCGAAGGCGGATGTCGGTTTGGTCGGGGTAGATGTCGATATGCTCCAAAGCGGCTTTCATAGCGGCAACCGCTTTGGGTGATGCGCCCAGCGGGTTCTCGTTGGAGGACAGTTTATGGATTTTTTTATCGGAAGGCGGAATGTTCTTTCCTCCTTTATAGACCTCTTTGGGTTCTAAATGGGCCTTAAAGATGGATTCGATGTTTTTTTTCATTTTTTATTTAAACTTTGACTTAGCTCAATTCTTTGTTGTAGAATTATCTTCTATTTTCTTCAGATAGATAAGTTTTCCTAAAAATTCTTCTTCTTTTAATACCAATTCTGAGTCAGTGATTTCAACAATGGAATAAGTAAAGCGGGAAATTTTCAGTGTATCTTGTTTTAAAGTATAACTCGTTTCTATTCTTCCCTCACCATTATTAAAATAAGAATAGACTCTGTCTAAAAAAATCAACTCTAATCTGACGGTATATGGTAAACCATTAAAAGTTATATCACTTCCATCGCCTCCATCCAAATCCGTTTTCTTAAAAGCCTCCCATTGCCCAAACAAAAGAGTTATATTTTTTTTCTTCTCTGTGTCATTCATCTGAGAAAAACTATTCAATGAAATAAATAGAATGAATAGAAAGACAGGGTAGTAGCTAATTTTCATGCAATTCCTTTATTTTAACTTTTACAAACCCTCAGCAAACAACAACAACGCCATCGCCTTTTCCGTATCCCCGGCTTCCAAAAGCTGCTGGGCCAAGGTATGGAGTTCCCTTTGGGAAAGCGTATCCACGCCATCGGCTTTTACGATTTTTTCGACTTCGGATGCAGAGGGCAGGCTTTCCACATTGCCCAATCGTCCCAAATTGTTTCCGGTAAGTACCTCGCTTTCGCGTATGCCCTTTGGCAAGGCATCCACCCCAATACCATGGGTGCGGAGTGGTTTCGGAATTTCAAACAACGAATCCTTGATGGCCCGGATGTACCAATTGCC
Source organism: Flagellimonas hadalis (assembly GCF_007785775.2). Taxonomy (GTDB): domain Bacteria; phylum Bacteroidota; class Bacteroidia; order Flavobacteriales; family Flavobacteriaceae; genus Flagellimonas; species Flagellimonas hadalis. The sequence goes on along the minus strand of NZ_VNIK02000003.1, from coordinate 241,591 downwards.
TCCCATACGGCCCACGAGGTCCAATTTTTCGGTATCCAGAATGCCATCGGTAAAATAGGCATCGTCCACATGGATGAGTTCCACTTTGGCGATGATGAGGTTGCCCGCTCCCGGAGTTTGGGCCAATTCAATAACTTCCATAACAGAACATTCAAAGGAAACGGGGGATTCCGCCACGCGGGGAGGTCTTACCTTTTCACTGGGCACTTCGGTAAATCCCGCCTTTTGAAATTCGTTTACTCCTTTGGCATAGGCCGTGCTGGAAAGCGACATCTGTTCTGCCATGTTGTGGTTCACAATATTGATGACCACTTCGGGGACTTCCAATACATTTTCATGGGTATGCTTCAAGGAGTTGTCCCTGCCGCTTCGCGATGGCGAAAAAATCATGATGGGTGGATTGGAACTGAACACATTGAAAAAACTGAACGGGCTCAGGTTCACGTTCCCATCCTTGTCGATGGTACTGGCAAAGCAGATGGGCCTTGGGGCCACCGCCGTGAGCAAAATGCTATGCAGTTCGGGCTGGCTTACTTGGGTTGGGTCTACGGTTTTGATCATGGTTTGTTTCTTGTCATATCGAGCGCAGTCGAGATATGGTATAACTCTCAGGTAACATTTCAGCTGTTCCTTCGACTGCGCTCAGGATGACAGCTCAATGTTCATCTAAAGTGAAATTTATTTCGCAGGAAGCACTTTCGTGGAAACTTCCCCGAATCCGACCCTAATATCGCCATTTTGGGCGAAACCGCGTAAGGTCACCGTATCCCCATCGTTGATGAATTTACGTTCCGAACCGTCTTTCATCTTCACAGGTTTGGTCCCCATCCAGGCAAGCTCCAACATGGAGCCAAAGGAATCATCCTCCTTGCCCGAAATGGTTCCCGAAGCCATCATATCACCCACATGGATGTTACAGCCGTTCACGGTGTGGTGTGCCAATTGCTGGGCCATGTTCCAGTACATGTACTTGAAATTACTGCGGCAAACCGTGGTTTCTTCGCTCCCTTCGGGCGTAATGCCCACTTCCAAGTTGATGTTGTAATTTTTCTCACCCTCATAAGCCAAATACGGCAATACTTTAGGTTCTTGTGTGGGCCCTGCCACTTTGAAAGGATTCAATGCCTCCAGGGTCACCACCCATGGCGAGATGGAAGAGGCAAAGTTCTTCGCCAAAAAGGGTCCAAGCGGTACATATTCCCATTTTTGGATGTCTCGGGCAGACCAATCGTTGAACAATACCAAGCCAAAAATGTAATCCTCGGCATCTTCGGTGGAGACGGATTCCCCCAACTGGGTGTCCTTGCCGCAGATAAAACCCATTTCCAGTTCAAAATCCAACCGCTGCGTGGGCCCGAAAACCGGGGCATCCGCATTGTTGGGCAAGGTCTGTCCCTTGGGTCGATGGATGGGCTGCCCACTCACAATAATTGAACTTGCCCTGCCATGATATCCCACAGGAATATGTTTCCAGTTGGGCAAAAGGGCATTTTCAGGGTCGCGGAACATTTTTCCCACATTGGTGGCGTGTTCTATGCTGGAATAGAAATCGGTATAGTCGCCCACTGAAACGGGCATGTGCATTTGGGCTTCGGATTGCTTTACAAAAAGTTCCGGTTTTCCGGCCAAAACGGAATTCTCATCCTTCAGCCAATGTTGGATTTTTTTTCGCACTCGACTGGTGATTTCCTTCCCGAGGGAAATAAAATCATTGAGGGTGTCTTTTTCCAACACGGCAGTGTTGAATTCGAACACATCGAGTTCGGCCACGGCAGCCAGGTCGAGAATATGCTCGCCAACGGCCACGCCCACACGTGGGCTTCTGTCTTCGGTGGAAAAAATCCCGAAGGGGATGTTATGGATGGAAAAGTCTGAGTTTTCTGGGATGTTTATGATCATGAATGTGTTTTTATGTCAGTTCGAGCGCAGTCGAGAGCAATAAAAAGCCTTCATTTCTCGACTGCGCTCGAAAAGACAGAAGGCATTGGTCTTTAATGATTACTCCAACCACGACTTGTAATACTTGCCATCGTCAATTTTTAGGGCATTTTCGGTGATTTTCAACGGTTTGAAGGTATCGATCATCACGGCCAATTCTTCCGTACTCTTTTTACCGATACTGGCCTCATAGGTACCAGGATGCGGCCCGTGTGGAATACCTGCCGGATGCAACGAAATGTATCCTGGGCCAATCCCGGTGCGGCTCATGAAATCGCCATCCACATAATACAACACCTCATCCGAGTCTATATTCGAATGGTTATAGGGGGCCGGAATGGCTTTGGGATGGTAGTCGTACAACCTTGGGCAGAACGAACAGATGACAAAGGCACTCGTTTCAAACGTTTGGTGTACCGGTGGCGGTTGGTGCACACGGCCCGTGATGGGTTCAAAATTGTGGATGGAAAACCCGTAGGGGAAATTATATCCGTCCCAACCGATTACGTCAAAAGGATGACTGGCATACACCAATTCGTGCAGCATGCCCTGCTTTTTGATCTTCATCAAAAATTCCCCTTTCTCATCAAAGGTCTGAAGGTCTTGCGGCAATTTATAGTCCCGTTCGCAATAGGGGGAATGCTCCAACAACTGCCCAAACCAGTTTCGGTAGCGCTTTGGGGTGTAAATGGGATGAAAGGATTCCGCATACAGGATGCGGTTGTCCTCTGTATCAAATTCGATTTGATAGATCATCCCGCGCGGAATGATGAGGTAATCCCCATATTCAAACGGGATGTTGCCCAAAAAGGTTTTCAAGGTTCCCGATCCTTTGTGGATGAAGAGCATCTCATCGGCATCGGCGTTCTTGTAAAAATAATCCGTGATGGATTTTTTAGGCGCGGCCAAGCCAATGTGCACATCGTTGTTCACCAAAAGAGGCTCATGGGCTTCCAAAAAATCATCCTTGGGCTGAACATCGAACCCGATAAGCTTTCTGCTGGTGATGTTCTTTTCCACCGCAATTTTGGGCGATACGTCAATGGCCTTTCCAATTTCCTTCACCTGCGTGGGGCGATGGACGTGATAGGACAGGGACGACATGCCATCGAAACCAATGGTGCCGAAAAGCTGCTCATAATACAGCCCTCCGTTCGGTTTTTCGAACTGGGTATGCCGTTTATGCGGAATTTTCCCGAGTTTGTGATATATGGGCATTTTTTATCAGTTTAGAGTTCGGAGTTTAGAGTTAAAAGTTAATAAGATTCATAACTCCTAACTCATCACTCATAACATATTAATGCAAAGTGCCTCTTAGCTCCTGCTCGCGCTCAATGGCCTCGAACAGTGCCTTAAAGTTACCTTTTCCAAACGATTGTGCGCCTTTTCTTTGGATAATTTCGAAGAACATCGTGGGTCTGGGTTCAACTGGTTTGGTGAAAATCTGAAGTAGATAGCCTTCGTCATCACGGTCCACCAAGATGCCCAGTTCCTTCAATGGGGCAATGTCCTCATCGATTTCACCCACACGGTCGGTCACGGCATCGTAATAGGTGTTGGGCACACGAAGGAATTCCACCCCACGGCTCTTGAGGTCACGCACGGTTTGGATAATGTTGTCCGTGGCAACAGCAATGTGTTGTACACCTTCACCCTCATAAAAATCGAGGTATTCTTCCACCTGTGATTTTTTCTTTCCTTCGGCAGGTTCGTTGATGGGGAATTTGATGCGTCCGTTCCCGTTGCTCATCACCTTGCTCATCAGGGCGGTGTAATCGGTGGAAATGTCCTTATCGTCAAACGAAAGAATATTTTTGAATCCCAATACATCTTCATAAAAACCTACCCAATGGTCCATTTGGTTCCAACCCACGTTGCCCACCATATGGTCCACAAACTTCAATCCAGTGGGAGCGGGGTTGTAATCCGGTGTCTCCCATTTTTTGAAACCGGGCAGGAAAGTTCCGTTATAATCCTTGCGTTCCACAAAAATGTGGACGGTTTCACCATAGGTGTAAATGCCTGACCGCACCACTTTTCCGTGGGCATCTTCCTCAACTTTGGGTTCCATATAGGATTTGGCCCCTCTTTCCATGGCTGCGTTGTAGGCATAGGTGGCATCGTCCACCCAAAGGGCCACGACCTTCACACCATCACCGTGCTTGTCGATATGCTTCCCAATCTCGGTACCACTTTTTAGGGGAGAGGTGAGCACCAAGCGGATCTTGTCCTGGACTACCACGTAACTTTCCCGATCCTTCAAGCCGGTTTCAAGCCCCGCCTGTGCCAAGGACTGGAACCCAAAAGCGGTCTTGTAAAAATGGGCGGCCTGTTTGGAGTTGCCCACATACAATTCCACATAGTCCGTGCCGTTGATGGGCATGAAATCCTGTTCGGTATCCTTTTGCGTCTTTGGAAGTGTTGATGTCGCCATGTTCGTTATGATTTAGTTGTTTAATTAAATTGTTGCATTAACAACAAAAATAAGTAATTTTAAGTCACTATAACGTTTTCAGGATTAAAATTTAGGTTAAAGTTTCTGTCTTTACCCTGCACTGGGACAAGGGCATGAAAAACGGAATCCCTATTTTTGTGGCAATTAGTTTTGGAATGCTCAACCGGATTGACGAAATACAGGGGATAGGGCTGCACTTGGACTTGGTGCTCCGTAAGATTCAAAAAGCCTATTTGCGGGCCTTTGATGAATTGGGGGTTGAAGTGACCATTGAGCAGTGGGTGATCCTGCACCAGATCTACGAACTGGGTGACGGGGCGAGCCAGCGGGAGATCGTAAAGGGCAACTTCCGTAACCGTGCCACCATTTCCAGGGTGATTGGCGGGTTGGAGCGCAAGGGGTGGATTGCCAAGACCCGGTTCGAGGGCGACCAAAAACGTTATAAACTGGAACTGACCGAGCAGGGGAGGAAAATCATTGAACTGACCTTGCCCAGCGCGCTAGCTTTAAGAAAACTGGCCGTAAAAAATATCGATCCCGTGGAGTTCGAGACCTTTTTAAGGGTCTTGGACCAAATGGGGGATAATTACGAGGGGAACTGACCCCAGTGTTCCACCGTCAACTGGATTAGGGTGGCCAGACCGATGATCAAGATAAAAATAAGGCTCAACCTTCTGAATTTTTCCTGCGGGATGTAGGCCAAGATTTTCTTGCCCAAATACGTGCCCACAAAACCAATGACCAATAAAAAAGGGAGGTAGGTTAATTCCTGTTTTCCGATATAGCCGTTGTCGTAGTACACAAAGGTGCGTGAGAAATCGATCATGAAATCGATAAACGCAGAAGTGGCGATGAACGCATTTTTCTCCAGATTGAAGGCGGCCATCGTCAGGCCACGGATGGCACCGCCCGTACCCAGAAGCCCTGCGGAGAACCCGGAAAGTGTGCCCCCGATCATGGCGTTCTTCTTACTGGGGAGCACCACAATTTCACTTTTTATGAGGAACAGCAAGCTGAAGATCACCAAAAAAATTCCCAAGATTATTTCCAGGGCGCCGCTGTCTACCATTTTCGACAAAAAACCACCGATCACCACGAACAGCACGGAAGGTACACCGATGTAGAGCAACAGTTTTTTGTCCAGCCCTTTTTTGAACAGGAATATTTTACTGATGTTGCTGGAGAGGTGGAAAATGGCCGTCATCCCCAGAACGGAGTAAAAATCAAAATAAAAATTTCCCAAGGGCACAAAGAAGACCGATGACCCAAAACCGCCAATGGTGCCAATGACCTCGGCCACCAAGGCCAGTATCAGGAATAGGACGTTGATTTTCATTCAATGATTTTACGGAAAGAAAAGATAGTCTTTTTAGCAGAGCCAAAAACTGATATTCTACCATCTCTTTGTTTTTGATGGGAGTTTGGGGTGTTGCAGGGTATATGGCGAATCGATTGGAATGCCCCTTTTTTCATATTTATGTCATTTTAACCTAACGAAATCTTAAAATTGGCATTCCAGGGTAATGCAGCATATAAACTGGTCAATTTATTGGACGCGTAACCTATTGGTTTGCTGCAACTTTGTACCCGTATAACCCAAAATATACGCGCTATGAAAAAAACGAACTTTTATCCCACGATATGGTCCACCGTACCTTTTGCCCCCAATGCCATTGGTGATTGGTATGCAGAGGAACGGGCCGTGAAGGAATTGATATTGAAAAACGAGGCCGCCACATCGCTGAAGGTTTCGGAAATGTTGTTGAACATCACGAAGTTCTCGGCCATTGATGAACATGGTAAGGAGCATTTCATCGTGGATTTTCCAGGCCAGAACCCGGTTTCCCTAAAGGGAATCCCTTCTGGGACCTTTCTACGCTCCAAGAGCGTACTCACCCTTCCCGAAGGGAAATACACCAAACTTCGGTTTTATCTGGCAGGCTGGGGCAACCAGTTTGTGTATCAGGACGGGGTGGAGGAATCTGCCAACGCCTTTGAGCGATTGGATTTCACCATTGAAGATGGTTTCCAAATGGAAGGTGGTGAGGCCACTGAAGTAAAATTGTGGTTCGACTTTGCTCCATTTGAGTGGAAGCGACACTTTAAACCGCTAACGGATCTGTTTATACGGAGCAAAAGCCCAAGACCACGATTGGCCAATAGTTTTGGCAATTAAATTGCAATGAAGAAGAATGGAAAAGGCACCCAATTGGGTGCCTTTTTTGGTTTTGGTGGGTTATTTGGAAAGTGCTACGTGGTTTCCGTTATAGAAATTGGCCAGGATGGATTCCAGCTCTTCCTTGCCGCCGATGATATCCTCTATCTTGCCCCAAAGCCCTTCGTCAAGAATGGAGCGCAAGGGCTGTTGCAGTTGGGTGATGTTGCCGAACACCTTTTTGATCTTACTGTCCCAGACCTTGTAGTATTTCAAAAGGTCGTCGGGGTACACCACTTTTCGGCGGGTGCCCTCGTCGGCTGCCCTAAAGGGCATGGGAATGTTCAGGTAGCCATAGTCGTCCGTGAGCTGCTCCCCGGGCTGGATGTCGCGGATGGCAATCTCAAAATCGTAGGCCGTGGTGAGGCAATTGGAGTTGAAACTGTGGTTCACGTAGCGCCCGTTGTCCCAACAGAGGATGTAGTTGCCCTTGTTGTTCCGAAAGGTGTAGGTGTCCAGAATGTTTTGGTAGATGGGGGCCATGCGTTGCAGTTCCAAAGGGGTAAACTCGCGGTCCAGTTCGTCGAGCACCCAGGTAATGGTCCCTGCGGGAATGAATTTGGTGGCGACGACGCCGTAGCCAATTTCGTTGCTGATAAAGCGCAATTCTGTATCGGGATGGATCATTTTATACGTAATGAATTTTCGAATGAAGGTATAAAATTGTTCAATCCGTTGATGAAAAATTTAAAGAGGTTAATGATTTGAATTTCAATTAATTGAAAAATGAAATTTGAAAATGGGGACGATGTTTTATTCGGAAGTTAGGTCAATTTAGGCCTGTCAGTAGATGGTTTTGATTGTTAAAAAAAGGAAAGGGTATTTAATGGTTTTCTTAATGGGTTATAGTTTTGTTCTTTTCATATAACTGGTTCACCCTTGGCTGAATGATCCAGACTCCAACAAAATAGAACCACAAAAGAAAAAATTCACCTATAAAATCCCCAAGACCGACTTTTCTTTTGAATTCAACAGTTTTTAGGGTTTTCGCAGCAAAATAGAGCGTATGGAAAATACAAAATATTGAAAACAGGTGTAAGGGTATCATAACTGGGTCAATAATCCCCAGGTACATCAAAAAAGCGGTCCCATTAAACATAAAAATTCCGGTCATGTAGTTGATAATGAACAAAATATCAATGAATGGGATGAAGAAAAATACCTTGAACCTTAAAGTTTTCATTTTTACATCGGTCGGCACCCATTTTTGTAATCCAATGGCCAAGGACCATAACCAACCAAAAACCAATAGAGAGAACAAAAGCATGATGGCCGGGAACCAGCCAAACTGAATGAATTTTTCATCCAAGACTTGTGTAAACCCCATATCATCGGTTACCATTTCTGGAGTTGAGTAAGATTCAAACATCCAGATGCGGGCATACATATAGATTTTAGAGAGGAGGGGAATCCCGATCATCAGTAGGAATAACTGCCAATGTTTGGCTCTTAGGAAGATGTTGGTCATTTTGGATTTCGTTGGTTACATTATATTATTGAATTGAAGTTAATGCGCCTCCAACCAATTCTCACCCACACCAACTTCCACATCCAAGGGCACAGAGAGTTGGTAAGCGTTCTCCATTTCGGATTTGATGAGTTTTTTCATGTCCTCCAATTCGGGCTTGTAGCAATCGAACACCAATTCATCGTGCACCTGCAAGAGCATTTTGGTCTTGTATTTTCCTTCGGAAAGTTTTTTATGGATGTTGATCATCGCAATCTTGATGATGTCCGCCGCACTTCCCTGTATGGGTGCATTCACCGCGTTGCGCTCCGCGGCCCCGCGCACCACTTGGTTCCCCGCATTGATGTCCTTTAAATACCTCCTTCGGCCCAAAATGGTCTGCACATAGCCATGCTCCCGGGCAAAATCAATCTGCTCGCTAATATAGTTGCGTAATTTGGGATAAGTCTTGTAATAGGTATCGATAAGGTCCTTGGCCTCGGTGCGGCTCAAATCGGTTTGGTTGCTCAATCCAAAGGCCGATACCCCGTAAATGATCCCAAAGTTCACCGTTTTGGCATTGCTCCGTTGTTCACGGGTCACTTCTTCTATCGGTACATTGAACACTTTCGATGCCGTGGAAGCGTGGATGTCCTCCCCGTGTTTGAATGCGGAAATCATGGTGTCCTCCTCGCTCAAAGCCGCAATGATTCGCAGCTCTATCTGGGAATAATCCGCTGCGAGCAAAACATAGTTTTCATCCCGTGGAATAAACGCCTTGCGCACCTGTCGCCCCCGTTCCGTGCGGATGGGGATGTTCTGCAAATTGGGATTGTTGCTGCTCAAACGGCCCGTGGCGGCCACCGTTTGCATATAGTCCGTGTGTACCCGGCCACTGTGTTTTTGCACCTCGTTCGGTAGGGCATCCACATAGGTGCTTTTCAGTTTGGTCAATCCACGGTAATCCAACACATTTTGGATGATCTCATGGTCCTTGGCAAGGTAGGAAAGCACATCTTCCGCCGTGGAATATTGCCCTGTTTTGGTCTTTTTGGGCTTGTCCACCAGTTTGAGTTTGTCAAAAAGGATGTCGCCCAATTGTTTGGGGGAAGCAATGTTGAACTGCTCTCCGGCCTGTTCGTAAATTTTCTTTTCCAACTCCGCAATGTCCGTTTCGAGCGCTGTCGAGAGTTCTTTCAAATAATCCTCATTCAGGTTGATGCCCTCCCGTTCCATATCTGCCAAAACACGTAGCAACGGAACCTCGATGTCCGCAAACAATTTGTCGGTGCCCGTCTCTTTCAGTTCAGGCGCGAAATGCTGCGCCAACTGATAGGTCACATCGGCATCCTCCACGGCATATTCGGTTTGTTTTTCCACAGGAACATCCCGCATATTCAACTGGTTCTTGCCCTTTTTGCCGATCAGTTCGGTGATGGACACCGGGGTATAGTTGAGGTAAGTTTCCGAGAGCACGTCCATGTTGTGCCGCATATCGGGGTTGATGAGATAATGGGCCAACATGGTATCGAACAATGTGCCTTTGACATCCACGCCATAATTGAGCATCACCTTGATGTCGTATTTCAAGTTTTGCCCGATTTTTTGAACGTTTTCCGATTCAAAGAAAGGACGCAACTTCTCGATCAAGGGCATGGCATCGTTTCTGGTTTCGGGAAAGGGCACATAAAACCCTTTGCCGGGCGACCAACTGAAAGCAATCCCCACCAATTCCGCTTCCAAGGGGTTGATGGAGGTGGTCTCCGTGTCGAAGCACACGGCAGGTTGCTTCATCAAGGTTTCCATGAAGAGTTCCATGGCCAGACCCGTTTGAACGGTCTGATAAAAATGGGGAACATCAGCAATGGTCTTCCGTCCGCTCACATCCTTGATGGTCGCTGGGGCCTCGGTTGGGTCGCCCCCAAAGAGGGTAAACTGTCCGCTGCCCGCCACCTTGGCTTCCTGTTTTGCGGTTTCCGTACTGGTCACCTGTGTTCCGGCCTCTGCCTCACCAGAGAATATTTTGATGAATTGCTCCTTCAACCTTCGGAATTCGAGTTCTTCAAAGATTTTTTGTACTTCTTCGAAATCGGGCGGACACATTTCATAATCGTCTGCGTGGAAGGTCACCTCACAATCGGTCTTGATCTCGGCCAATTTTCGTGAAAGTCGGCCCAATTCGGCATTCTCTTCCACTTTTTCCCTCATTTTGCCCGAAAGCTTGTCCGTATTGCTCAACAAACCTTCCAAGGAACCGAAGTCGGCAAGGAACTTTTTGGCGGTCTTGTCGCCCACCCCCGGCAGTCCGGGAATGTTGTCACTCGCATCGCCCATCATCCCCAAGTAATCGATCACCTGTTCGGGGCGTTCCACCCCAAAGCGTTTTTTGACTTCGGGAATTCCCCAGATCTCGATGCCGTTGCCCAATCGGGCCGGGCGGTACATAAAGATGTTCTCGCTCACCAACTGCCCAAAATCCTTGTCGGGGGTCACCATGAACACCTTATAGTTTTCCTTTTCGGCCTGCTTGGCCAAGGTACCGATGAGGTCGTCCGCCTCGTAGCCTTCCAGTTCCACGACGGGAATCTTCATTGCTTTCAGGATTTGTTGGATGAAGGGCACGGCTATGCGGATGGCATCGGGAGTCTCGTCCCGATTCGCCTTGTAGGCTTCAAAAAGCTCGGTGCGCTCCACACTGCCGCCCTTGTCGAAGGCCACGGCCAAATGGTCGGGCTGTTCCCGCTTGATCACATCAAAAAGGGAGTTCATAAAACCCATGATCGCGGAGGTGTCCATCCCCTTGGAATTGATCCTCGGATTTTTGATGAGGGCATAATAGCCACGGAAAATGAGTGCGTAGGCGTCGAGAAGGAAAAGTCTTTTTTGTTCAGGCATGTTGTTCAAATATCAATGTTCAATAAACAATCAGTAATGTATAATCATCAAAAAAATGGTGGGGATTAAAAGTACGAATTGCTGCTCAAAAGAACCTAGAATATAGAGCCAAGAATAGAGACGTCTTGATTCTTTCATCTAGAAGCGAAGCGGTCTAACATCTAACTGTAAAAACTCGTCACCTCCTTGTTCTCATGCCCCTTCTCGCTGTACTCGCGGTAGGTGAAACCGGGATGTACACAATACCCTCCGGTTTCCCCATTCTTGTTGATGGCCAGAAACCCAATCTGGAAATCCTTCCGGTCCTTGTTTTTTTGCATGATGCGCTTTACGCCTTCCTCACAGGCTTCTTGCGGACTTTTGCCCTGTCGCATCAGTTCCACGATCAAAAAGCTGCCCACGGTGCGGATGACCTCTTCACCGACGCCCGTAGCGGTTGCCCCACCCACTTCGTTGTCCACAAAAAGGCCTGCCCCGATGATGGGCGAATCGCCCACACGGCCTGCTATTTTGTAGGCCATGCCACTGGTGGTACAGGCCCCGGCAATGTCCCCTTTCTCGTCAATGGCCAGCATGCCGATGGTATCGTGGTTCTCTATGTTGATGATGGTCTCGTATTTGGAGGTTTTCAACCATTCTTGGTATTGTTTTCGGGTGCTTTCGGTCAGCAGGTTTTCTTTTTTGAAGCCTTGCTCGTAGGCAAATTTTTCAGCGCCTTTTCCGGCCAAGATGATGTGTGGTGTCTCTTCCATCACTTTTCTTGCTACGGATACAGGATGTGCAATGTTCTGCATGCAGACCACGGAGCCGCAATTACCGTCCTTGTCCATGATGCAGGCATCCAAGGTCACGTTCCCATCCCGATCTGGCCGGCCGCCCTTGCCCACGGTCTCGTTGGTCACATCGGCCTCTTCCACCATCACCCCTTGTTCCACGGCATCCAGGGAACTTCCGCCCGATTTCAGTACTTGCCAGGCCTTGTCGGTGGCATTCAGAAAGTTCCAAGTGCAGACCACAATGGGTTTGATGGGTTTGACTGGGGCGGGGGCCACAACGGTTTCTTCGGGTTTGGTCTCCGTTTTACAGGCGACCATGGCAGAGGCAGAAACCAATCCGGCTGCCGTTAAGCTGGAATTTTTAAGGAAATTGCGTCGTTTCATGCAAGGGATCTTTATTTTTAAGCTGGATAAATATAGCAATATGCTTGTAGAAGTTTGTGCCAATTCGTTGGAATCGGCCCTAAATGCACAAAAGGCAGGAGCGGACCGAATCGAACTCTGTTCCGAACTCGGGGTAGGGGGCATTACCCCATCCATGGGCCTGATTCAATTGGTGAGGAAACGGTTGACGATTCCCGTGCATGTGCTCATCCGCCCACGAAGCGGTCATTTTACCTATTCCGATGTCGAGTTTGAAGTGATGAAAGCGGACATCGTGGCCTGCATGGAACTGGGGGTGGATGGGGTGGTCTCGGGAGTGCTGCTGAAGGATTTTTCTGTGGATGTGGAACGGACGCGGCAATTGGTGGAACTTGCCCAACCGATGCATTTTACCTTCCACCGCGCCTTTGATTGGGTCCAAGACCCCATTGCCTCTTTGGCGGAGTTGGAACGAATGGGGGTAGATACCATCCTCACGTCGGGTGGACATCCTTCCGCAGAAAAGGGATTGGAGCAACTTGAAAAATGGCAAAAAGGGACTTCCATGACCATTATGGCCGGGGGAGGGGTCTCTCCTTCCAATGCCGTTGGGTTCAAAAAAATAGGGCTGAGGGCCGTCCACTGTTCAGGGACTTCCTTTGGAAATCAGCTCGACGTTGCGGGGAAAATTCCCATGAATTCGGCCAAACATTTGGCGGAGGATAGGGTGGCGACCACCCATGTGGAAATGGTACGGAGCATTGTGCAGGCCGTTAAATAAATTTAAAAAGACCTATTTTCTAGTGGATTACCCATAATTTTGCAAAAAATAGACTATGTCCCGATTTATCATTCTGGCCTTTATTTATGTGGCTTTGACCATATACGGTTTCCAGGCTTTTCGAACTTTGTTCAAGAGTCCTTGGATGCATTGGGCCTATGGGATTTTGTTTCTGGGTGCACTGTTGTTCTTGGCCATCAAGATCATGGGCTACGACCCCAGTAATGGATTCAAAGGGACCATGGCCGTGGCCGGGACCATCTTTGCGGCGTTTTTTCTATTGGCACTGGTTTTAGGTTTTTTCCTTTTGTTGGAAGATGTGGTTCGTTTGTTCGGGTTTGGGTACAACAAATTGGTCGGGATGTCCGACCCCGATGCCAGCTATTTTCCTTCACGCAGAAAGTTCATCAGTGGTTTGGCGCTGGGCTTGGCGGCCTTGCCCTTCGGCGCCCTGCTCTATGGCATGTACCGAGGAAAATACAACTATCAGGTGCTCAAGTACGAATTGGAGTTCGATGACCTGCCCGATGCTTTTCACAATTACCAGATCACGCAGATTTCCGATGTGCACAGTGGCAGTTTTGACGATTATAACAAAGTGGCCTATGGCGTTGACTTAATTAATGAGCAAAAAAGCGATGTGATTTTCTTCACTGGAGACATGGTCAATAACCGATCCAACGAAATGGAACCTTGGAAGGATGTCTTTGCCCGCTTGGAGGCCAAGGACGGCAAGTTTTCCATTCTGGGCAACCACGATTATGGCGATTATGCCGTCTGGCCCACGGAAGAGGCCAAATCCAAAAACCTGGAAAACCTAAAGAATTTGCAGAAGGATATGGGCTTTGACCTGATCTTGAACTCCAGCCGATACCTGGAGAAGAACGGGCAGAAAATTGCCTTGCTTGGGGTAGAAAATTGGGGCCGCGGCGGATTCAAAAAAGCTGGGGACCTACAAAAGGCGAAGGAAGCCATTTCCCAAGACGATTTTAAGATATTGTTGAGCCACGACCCCTCGCATTGGGAAGATGTGGTGATCCATGACGACTACCATTTCCACCTGACCTTGAGCGGACACACCCACGGCATGCAGTTTGGGGTGGAGATTCCCGGATGGATCAAGTGGAGCCCTGTGAAATGGCGCTACAAGTATTGGGCGGGCATTTATAAGGAACTCGGACAGTTCATCAACGTGAACCGCGGCTTCGGGTTTATTGGTTATCCTGGGCGTTTTGGTATCTGGCCTGAAATTTCCGTGATCACCTTGAAGAAGAAAGGATTGGCATAACACTGTTTTGCCCTATCGTTCTGTAATTTTTTATTTTCTGAAATACTCCAGTGCCATTGTGGCAATTTCTCTTGTGATTTCGGTGGGTGAATTGCATCCGCAGTTGGTCAAGGCAAGCACATATACATCTTGACCGGGCAAGTAGACTCCCATCGATTTAAACCCAAAGATGGAACCTCCGTGTTCATGGCTAAGAGCCCCATCCAAGGATTTGATGTGCCATCCGTAACCATATTCTATTTGTTCCCCGTTGTTCAGAGTGTGGTTCGTGAATGCTTTTTTGGTGAGTTCCTCGTTGATCAGGACATTGTTGTTTAGGGCCTCTTGCCATTTCAGCATATCATCAACGGTTGACATCAGCGAACCCGCAGCATAGGGGATGGAAAAACTTATATATCTGGTGTTCACATAAGTACTGTCCTTTTGGTCGTAGCCCCACGCCCTGTCTGGTATGATTTTTTGATGGCTCGCATAATACGAATTGTCCATTTTCAATCTATCGAAGATGTTTTCCTTCACAAAATCCCCATAGCTTTTTCCACTGACCAGTTCAATGATGTATCCAAGCAGCATATAACCAGCATTGCAATATTCAAATTTTTCTCCCGGAGGAAAGTCTTTGGGCCCATCTTTAAAAAAATCCACTAGTTCCTTTGCACTCAGTTCTTCCGTTGCAATATCGTTCAGTCCTTTGATCTTTGTAAAATCCCTGATTCCTGAGGTGTGTGTGAGCAAGTGGTGTATGGTGATGCTCTTCCCGTCAGGATAGTCGGGGAGGAACTTGTTGAGCGTGTCATGGAGGTCCAATTTTTTGTCTTGGACCAGCATCAATATGGCCATGGCGGTAAACTGTTTTGTAATGGAACCTAGTTGGAACACGTTGTTCGTGACCATTGGAGTTTTGGATTCCAAATTGGAAAGGCCAAAGGCCTTTTGATAAACTGGCTTGCCCTTTTTTGAGACCAGGACGACCGCACCGGGCGAACTGCTCACATATTTTTTCATCAATACACTATCAATACTGGATTCCAGTGACTGCCCAAAGGCCTTGGGCTGAATGGACATACAGATAAGGATTAGGGAAAGTACAAGGATTTTGGTTTGGTGTCTGTTTTTCATGATTATCCTGACTACGGCTTTTTCAAATAGACTGGCATTGAAAAGGACAGGTTACATAAATGGGAAGGAATTTTGGTTTTGGGTGTTTTGATAGGAAGAGGCAATCCTAGGATTGGTTTGTGGGAGTAACGTTTAACGTGAATTTAACTAAGGACTTGAAGGGAAAGCAATGTCAGGATATAAAACGTTAACATTTTTTCTTATTTTTGACCGTAAACCTTTAGAATTCATGTCCAAATTTGGTGAACTCATAGATGTAAAGGTCCCCGTACTGCTGGACTTTTATGCGGAATGGAACGAACAGTCCACTTCGATGCACCCTGTACTGCGTGATGTGGCCGCTGCCCTTGGCGATAAGGGAAAAGTGATAAAGATCGATGTGGACAAGAACAAGGAGCTCTCACAGGCCCTTCGGATAAAAGGATTGCCCACCTTGATGATCTACAAAAAAGGTGAAATGGTCTGGCGACAGAGCGGCGAACAGGACGCCAATACGCTGATAGGCATTTTGAACGAATATATCTAAAAAGAAAAGCGAGGTTTTTACCTCGCTTTTTTATTTATTGTTATTGTTGTACTGTTGAGTCTTCCTCAACTGGCCTGATGGTGTCCAGCGGAATGGAATCCTCCATGTCGGGGTCTATGCCCAAAGGTCCCTCCAGCATATCTTCTTCATCCTCACCTTCCACAAATTGGGAGAACTTGTCAATGTACTCATTAAAGATCAAGGTTTCGGATTCTGCCAGTTCCCTATCCTGGTTTTCTATCAATATATCAATGTTCCTTCGGTAGGCCTGCATATCGGCCAGGATGTCGTCCATTTTTTCATATTGCTCATCCAAGGGAATGCCTGCGTAATATTCCAAGCGTTCTTGGTATATCTTCTTTAGCTTTGCATATAGTCCCCGAGCTTTTTCGGTCTCGCCCACTTTGTAGTACCCATCCACAAAGGGTTCCACAAAGGCATAGAAGCCAAAATGTTCCACGGGCATGTTGGTCATGGCGATGTCGATGACATTTTTGGCCTTGTCGATTTTCTTCTCCTCGATCAGGGTCTCCATCAATCGGGCAATATTGCTCCTAAAGGAGAGTCCCTGCGAGCGGGTCTGGGGGTCGTGGTAGATGTCATCACTGCCCGAATTGCCCCATTCCCATTTTTTTACAATGTCATAGGTCAGTTCAGCATCGATGCGGCCCATTTCAAAAGAATTCCTGTTCGGGGTCCTGATAGGCACCAATTTATAGACCAATCCGTCCATTTGCAGGTAATCCTTCATCCAGATGTACTCGGCACTGTCAAAACTACCCCCCGAGAAATAGATAGGACGTTTCCAATCGTTGTTGGCGATCAGATCCAGCATCATGATGCGGTTTTTGGGCAATGCGCTCTGCGGAAGGTCGATGTCGATATAGTCCACGATCAATGCGGAATCTTTCTCCTTGACCAAGCCACTTTCCAGCACGTTCTGCTTGTTCACAGGGATCCTGATCTTATTGGTGGGGTAATACACAATGTCCAGATTGTTTTCCGGGTATGCGCTGAGGTCTGCGCCACGGCTTTCCAAAATATGCCTGAACTTGGTCTGCGGTTTGTCGCTCCCTACCCAGTTCATGAAATCCTTGATGGCCCATCGGCTGTCGGTGATGCCTTGGTAATAAATGGCGTCCCGGGTCCCATACCGATATTTGTCATGTGTCAATTGGGATGGAATGGGGTCGCTCTCATAAGCTTTGCTCTTCATCTGGTCAATGTACCAATCCGTGGCAAAAAGACTGGTGTTGACAATACGGACATCGGTCCGGTAGTTCTCGATCTCTTGGATGTACCACAGCGGGAAGGTATCGTTGTCACCTATGGTGAATAGGATAGCACCAGCATCCTCCTTGCAGGAATCCAGATAGGCCTTTGCAGTGGAAGGCGCGGTATATCTGTCGGAGCGGTCATGGTCGTCCCAGTTCTGGGAGGCCATGAGCAAGGGAACGGCCAAAAGGCATATAGTGGTTATGGCAGGGGCCGCTATTTTTGGGGTCAATAGTTTTTTGAACTCTTCGTAAAGGCCAAACACCCCGATCCCGATCCATATACAGAATATGTAGAAAGATCCTACCAAGGAATAGTCCCTTTCACGGGGTTGGAAGATGTAGGGGTTGGTATAAAATTGTATGGCAAGCCCAGTGAACATAAAAAAGATGAACAATACCCAGAACTGTTTGGGGTTTCTGGAAATCTGGAAAACAATGCCCAGAATGCCCAATAGCAATGGCAAGAAGAAATAGGTGTTGCGCCCTTTGTTGTCCGTCCAGTCACTTGGAAGGTTCTCTTGACTGCCCAAGCGGAGACTGTCCACAAAACCGATACCGCTGAGCCAGTCGCCATTGTCATCGTAGCGGCCCTGCACATCGTTCTGCTTGCCCACAAAGTTCCACATGAAATAGCGCATATACATATAGCCAAACTGGAACTCGAACATGTAACGGAGGTTCTGTCCAAGTGTGGGAGGCTCCACTTCGATATACTCCCCAAATTCCCGAAGGAAACGGATATACTGTTCGGCATCCAGCTCTCCTTGGGCATAGGCCGCCTTGAATTGGCCCACGGCATCCCTTAGTTCGTTATTGGAGATGTATTCGGATTTGATTCGGAAATTCAATACGCCAAAATAGCGCATGTAGTTTTCGGCATGTTGGTCGCTCCACATACGGGGCAGCAGTCCTACATGCTTTTCGTTGGGCCCCGGGACTGCATCCTTGTACTTGTTCACGATGACATATT
Source organism: Flagellimonas hadalis (assembly GCF_007785775.2). Taxonomy (GTDB): domain Bacteria; phylum Bacteroidota; class Bacteroidia; order Flavobacteriales; family Flavobacteriaceae; genus Flagellimonas; species Flagellimonas hadalis. The sequence goes on along the minus strand of NZ_VNIK02000003.1, from coordinate 223,541 downwards.
TGCCCAATTGTAGGTCCTTTTCGTATTTGGGGCTATCGTCCCTATCCTCACCGGAGGGGGCAAAGGAATCCGAATAGTAGGCCCCATAAATTGGACTGTCCACCCCAGGATACTGTTCCCTGTTGTAATAGGCCAGAAGGGCACGCGCATCGGCGGGATTGTTCTCGTTGACCACGGTTTTGGCATTGGCCCTGATGGGGAGCATCAACCATGAGGAAAAACCAAGGATGAGGAACATGAGGCACATGATGATCAAGTGCCCACTGTAGAAGTTGTGCTTTCGCGTATAGCGCAGTCCAAAATAGAAGGCGGCGACAAACAACAGCCCCATGATGATGGAACCGGAATTGAACGGAAGCCCGATCTCATTGATGAAGAAGACCTCGCTCCAGCCAAAGAGCTCGAGCACATAGGTCAGGGAGAATTTATAGACCAATATCAAAACGGCCACTACAATGATGTTGGCCAATAGGAAGTACTTGACCGTAGTGGTCTTGTATTTTTTGAAATAATATAGCAGACCAATCGAGGGAATGGCCAAAAAGCCCATGAACTGTATACCAAAGGTAAGACCGACCACGAAGCAGATGAGCAAAAGCCATCGGTGTCCTCTTGGGTCCTCCAGATTGTCCGTCCATTTCAGTCCCAACCATAGCAAAAGTGCCATGATGAGACTGGCCATGGCATAGACCTCGGTCTCCACGGCATTGAACCAAAAACTATCGGAAAAAGTAAAGGCCAATGCGCCCACCAGACCGCTTCCCAATATGGCAATGGCCTTGCTGTTTGACATGGGACTGTTACTGGTAATGAGTTTTTGGGTCAGGTTGGTTATGGTCCAGAAAGTGAACAATATCGTAAAGGCACTGGACACAATGGATACTGCATTCACCATCAAGGCAATTTTGGAAGGGTCGCCAAAGGCAAAAATGGAAAAAAAGGCACCTATCATCTGAAGCAAAGGGGCCCCAGGAGGGTGTCCCACCTGCAACTTGGCAGCGGTGGAAATGTATTCCCCGGCATCCCAAAAACTTCCTGTGGGTTCAACGGTCAGGGCATAAACGATAAAGGCAATGGCAAAGGATGCCCACCCTAGGATGGTATCCCATTTTCTGAAGTTTTTTTCGAACATAGAACTGGTCGTTAACCGAATTGTGGCGAATTTAGTAAATATAGAATAGAAGGTCGGCCATTTTTGGAAAAGCTTTAACAGCAGGCTATGATAAAAATAGGTTTTAAACTTGCCAAAATATTTGTTGAAACCAAAGTTTGTTATAAATTTGCACGCTCAAAAGCTGAATCAAGTTTGGCTTTTATATGGTACTGGCCTATGGTGTAATTGGCAACACTACTGATTTTGGTTCAGTCATTCTAGGTTCGAGTCCTAGTAGGCCAACAAAATAAACCTCTATAAACAATTGATTTGTAGGGGTTTTTTTATTTGTTCTGGTTGCCATTGCAATATCCCCCTCTCTCAATTGACGATATAACATCCCATGTCAACAAATTTGAACCATGGAGTGTGTTCTCACCTTTGGTGAAATGGTTTAAGTTGTAATTTAGTTTTAAACAGTTGTCAAATGAAGCGAAAGGAATTGATGGCCAAGGTTTTTGTGATTATTATCATTATAGCGGCCTTGCTTGCTTGTGGTGAGGATGAAATTCCCAAGCCAGCAGAAAATGGACTGGAGGCTGGAAACCTACTTTTGGGGCAAACGGACACCATTTTCTCCAAGCTGAAGGATTTTTCAAATGGGACACAAGTGTCATTTGCTTTTATCCATAACGGCAATGTGGACCATTATGGGGCAATACGTCTGAACGATACACTCCAAACCATTGAAAATCACGACAAGGCATTTGAGCTAGGTTCCATCACAAAAGTGTTCACCACGACGCTTCTCGCCAATTATATTATCGATAGTAGTCTGTCTTTGGACGACAGGATCAATGGTTATTTTGACTTTGACTTTAATGAGGGGTTGGACTTTACGTTCCTTGAATTGGCCAACCATACGTCGGGATTGCCCAGTCTACCCTCCAATATCCATGCTTTGGCTTTTTTGACCCCAAAGAATCCCTACAAGAACTATGATGGGGAAAAGTTGGAGGAATATCTGAAGGATAAAGTGGCATTGGAATATGAAAAAGGGACAAAGAGCTCCTATTCCAATTTGGGAATGGGGTTGCTTTCCTATACCCTCACGAAGTATTCCCAAAAGCCCTTTGGGCAATTGTTGGAGGAACGGATATTCAGTAAGTATGGCATGGCCAGCTCCACAACCAAAAAAGAAGAGGTGGGCAATGTTTTGGTAAAGGGGCTGGACGACAAAGGAAGGCCAACGCCAAATTGGGATTCGGGTGCGCTGATCGGTGCGGGCGGCATCTATTCGACCACGGAAGACCTTTCAAAATTTGCATTGGCACAGTTTGATACCCTCAACAGGGAATTGGTCCTTACAAGAAGAAAAACGTTCACGGAAAACGACTCCAGGGATGTTGGGTTGGGTTGGTTCATCATCCATAGAAAGAATGGGGCCAAATGGTATTGGCACAATGGAGGAACCGGAGGGTACTCCACATCCATGGTGCTTGATGTGAACACCAAAAATGGCGTCATCATCCTGTCCAATATTTCAGCCTTTCACAAGAAATCCAGGAACGTAGATCAGCTCTGCTTTTCGTTGATGGATACATTGGGAAAAGAGTGACCTCTGTGCAGGCCCGCTAGTTCTTGTTCACCCTATATGTGATTTTCCTGTTGGTGATCACCGTTCCCACACTAAGGGTAAGTACGGCCCCATTGGAAGTCAGGGCATCACAGGAAGCTGTTGAATTGGAGACCAGGACACGGAATACATATCCGTTCTTGCCCAAATCGGGTGTAACTACAGTAAGGTTGGCCGTTTGACTTCCCGAATATTCAGCTCCATCGGAAATAGGGGCAAAGCTACTTCCACCATCCGTACTGACTTCCCATTGATAGGTGTCCGTACCACTTGCTGTCACCGAAAAACCTCCATTGGCACCAACAATGATGCTTTGGTTTACAGGTTGGGTCGCTATTGAAAATGGTGTGACTGTAATGGTCTGTTGTACGTCAAAAGTGTTGCTGGCATCATCAGTGACCCTGTAGGTGCGGGTTATGGTCTCTGGGTTGCCACCATCGCTCACATCACTTATGAAAGTGACAGTGGGGTCTGTGTCACAATTGTCCGCCTCGTCCGTGATGACGGTCACATCAGGAGCGGGGATGTCATCGGAACAATAGACGTTTATAGGAGTCGGGCTACTTGCGGTAGGCGCAACGTTCTCAACGGTTATGGAAGTTGTTGCGGCAATATTGGGTCCAGCGGGGTCACCGGGCATACCGCCATATTCCACCAAATATCCTTTGGGTTGATAATCACCACTCGCCGCTCCAGTATTGGAAAGGTCGTTCCAAGAGCCTGGTGCCCCAACTCCCGGTGCGGTAATATGCGCATAGTCTTCATCCCCTGAATTGTTGGGTTCCCCACCGTTCCAGAATTCGTAGGCAAAGGCGGTGCCGCCTGCGCCCCCTCTCCAGAACAGGGTCCCTGCCTCTGGTCCTGTCACCCAGTACCAATCGCCTTCAAGGGCAGCATCGCTGGCGCCGATCCATCCTGCGCCAGGGGCCTGGGATCCCAAAAGGTCGGACTCATCCTGAATGGAAATGGTGGCCAAATAGCCTTGCAGCCCATAGAAGTTGCGCAATGCCGCGGCATCTCGGGCCGAGGTCCAGGTAATGCCCAGCGAGGGTACATATTCGTAATAGTGACCTGTGGAAGCCAGATAGTTGGCTTCGTTCATCACTATGGAAAACCCTCTGGCGTCCCCGCTGGCGACAGTGGCCGTGGTCTGGAACATGACCGCGCTGATTGCGGCCTCAAATTCCGCAAGTGTGGCAGGGCCTTCCAAGGTCAATCTTCCTTCGGAGGCGCTCCAACTTGCTGTGATATTGGGGTGCGAACCGGTCAGGGTCAAGAGGTCGCCCGTATTGTCATAATTAGAGGTGATCTGTACATAAACAGCTTCCAAGGTGCTGCTGTCGGGATCGGTAATGGAAACACTTTCAACAACGGCAATTGGATCACCAGGGCAGAATATTTGGTCCCCGGTCGCTATTATGGATGGGGGTTGGTTGCCATCATTGGTATCGTCCCTGAAATCAAGGTCCCCGCCTGTGGCCACATCGCCATCGGAATCGGGAAGCATCAAGGAGCCGCCATTGGTGTTCAAGGGATTGTCTATTCTTCCTCCTGGATCACTATAATCTGCAGAGGTGTCCATGGCATTGTCGAGCCCATCACCGTCGCTATCGTTGCCCGAGAGGGTCAAAGTGGCCTCAGTGGTATCATTGGTGCCATCATTGTCACTGTCGGTGTCCATAAAATCTGGAGTTCCATCCCCGTCGGTGTCAACAGGGGAAATCCCTGCGGCTTCGTAAGCATCGTCCAAGCCATTGTTATTTGCATCTATTCCAGAGGGGGCAATATAGTTCAATGATGCCTGTGCCTCCACATTATCAGGGATGCCGTCCCCGTCACTGTCCAGATCCTGATAGTTGGGAATGCCATCCCCATCGGTATCCACTGTGGTGCAATCCACGGATCCGCCATAACTGGCTCCATAGACCCTCGCACCAACTTGCCACGCTTCCACACGGATGTATTGTAAACTGCTACCCGATACCGTAAATGTCACTTCCCGAATGGTGCCGGGTGTTGTGCCATTGGCATCTGCCAACCAACTATTGGAAGTTCCTGTTGCATTGGTACGCTGTATTTGCATATTGGTGCTTGATACGCCTGGGTCCGCCCCTACATAAACACGTACCAGTGTCCCGATGGGAAGTGCTTCAGGAAATTCCAATAATAGTCTGGAGCTCGCACCGGGATATACGCTGGGCGGATTGGATGCATAAGTTGTTCCGGGGTTGCCCTGTGCGCTGGCTGGGTTGCTAAAATGTCTTAGGTTGGTTGATACCTGTGCATAATTGCCGCCAAGACCCCCACATTCATCGGTATCCAAAATACCATCGTTATCGTCATCTACGTCCACATCATCACCAATGCCATCGCCGTCCAAGTCGGCCACTGCAACACTGCAATTGGAATAGAGCTTGGAAAATGGAATGTTCTGTTTGGAAATGGATGGTCCCTGATATTGCACGGACAGGTTTTCACTCCCTCCATTTTCGAAGAAAAGTACGGTGATGTCATGCAGACCAGTGGTCAGTGTAATGCTTCCCGATCTTTCCTGGGAGCCATGGGCACCATCATTGTTCACCACTTGGGTGCCATCGATGTATAATTTGGAACCGTCATCCGATGTGGTATAAAAGGTATAGGAGCCTGCTGTGTCTATCTGAAGGTAACCTATATAGCGAATGCTGAAGTTGTCGGTATCTCCCGGATCCTCTTGGTTTTGAAGTGCATCGACATCAAAACTGGTGAATGCACCCGTGGCCAATGCCCCAGAAGTCGGAATGTTGTCCACTGTGCTTCCCGAAGGCGAACTGTCATAAAACTCAAAGTCAACTTCCCCGTTGCAGAGATCCAAAGTACCCTCAACCTCCACATTATCTATATAATAATGCTCATTGGTAGAGTTGTTGAACATCCGGGCCCTAATTTCAAGGGTGGATCCTGTTGAGGCAAGATTGACGGTATAAGAGGGACCTAAGGGGTCAGAGGGACTTGAATCTCCGGAGGCATTCTCAAACTGGGTCCAAGAACCACCATCCACCCGATATTCCCCGATAAAATAATCCGAACCCTGCTCAAAATTGCTGGCAGTGTTTACGTATGCATCCAAACTGAAACTTACCGAGGTGTACCCATAAATGTTTATTGGGCCGGTTTGCCAGGTACTTTCAGCATCCAGATCCCTTCCTCGAACCCTGCTGTCCTGTATGGTAAGCCGTCCAGGCCTATTGGTGGTCCAACTGGTTGCGGAAGGACCGGTTGCGGTGCCATTCTCTGTGCCGTTGGAGTAGCTGTTGAAGTTCTCGCTCCAAAGTGTGGTCTGGGAAAACAGGGACAAGGTCCCTTGAAGGAAAAAGATAAAAAAAACAATCCTGCCGGTGGTACAACCACGGAGCGGACGTCCAATAGAAAATATTCCCATGACCAAATATACTTTTACGGGTGCAAAACTAGTCGGCACACACTCTGTGGAAAATATTTGTTGTGAAATGGAAGAATAGCTATGGTAAACTGTGGATACCTATGGTTTCCTACGTTGCATTTTGTCGATGAGACAGGGTCTGACATATAAAAGATGGGGGTCTCAATGGTTTGTTGGGTCGATGGTCCTTGTGTTTTTTATGGCTCCCTTGTTAAATATCGGGCAAAGAAAGTCTTTGATGGAAAGGGGGTTGCACAAAAGGTAATATTTGTTGTATATTTGCACCACTGAACGGATATACAAGTATTCATGAGGGGACTTCGAGTCCCCTCTTTTATTCTGAATTGTTATGCTGAAGGAAAAAGTGGAATCACTGTTGAACAAGGCTTTGGATGAGCGTCCGTCCTTGTTTTTGATTGATTTTACGATGGGTGGCGACAACACCATCAGGGTGGTCCTGGACGGGGACAATGGGGTGAACCTCAAGGATTGCATGGACATAAGCCGTGCCATTGAGCACAACCTGGATCGTGAGGAAGAGGATTTTTCACTGGAAGTCACCTCGGCAGGGGCCACATCACCTTTGATGTATCCGCGACAGTACACCAAGAATATTGGTAGGATTTTAAAGGTGAGGACAGGTGCCGAAGAATTGGAGGGCACGCTGGTACAAACCTCGGAAAATAATATTACCTTGGAGTGGAAGGCCCGCGAGCCTAAGCCCGAAGGGAAAGGGAAAGTTACCGTACAGAAAAAGCAGGACATTGCATTTTCTGATATCAAAGAAGCAAAAGTCATATTAAAATTTTAATTGTAGTAGCTAATGGAAAACCTAGCGCTCATCGAATCCTTTTCGGAGTTTAAGGACGATAAGTTTATAGACAGGGTGACCCTTATGGCCATTTTGGAAGAAGTGTTCCGAAGTGCCCTAAAGAAGAAGTTTGGTTCTGACGACAATTTTGATATCATCATCAACCCGGACAAAGGGGATTTGGAGATATGGAGAAACCGTGTGGTCGTTGAAGATGGGGAAGTGGAAGACCCCAATGAGGAGATTTCCCTTTCCGAAGCGAGAAAGATAGAGCCCGATTTTGAGGTCGGCGAAGATGTGTCGGAAGAGGTGAAGCTTATCGATTTGGGAAGAAGGGCCATTTTGGCCTTGCGCCAGAACTTGATCTCCAAGATCCACGAGCATGACAATACCACCATCTACAAACAGTTCAAGGACCTTGAAGGTGAGATTTATACCGCAGAGGTACACCACATTCGACATAAGGCCGTAATTTTGTTGGACGATGAAGGGAATGAGATCATTCTTCCAAAGGAAAAACAGATTCCATCAGATTTCTTCCGCAAAGGGGACAACGTAAGAGGTATCATCGAAAGCGTGGAACTGAAAGGAAACAAGCCCACCATCATCATGTCCAGGACCTCGCCTGTTTTCTTGGAGCAATTGTTCTTCCAAGAAATCCCAGAGGTGTTCGACGGGCTGATAACCATCAAAAAAGCGGTCCGTATCCCAGGAGAGAAAGCCAAAGTGGCCGTGGATTCCTATGATGACAGGATCGATCCCGTAGGGGCCTGTGTGGGCATGAAGGGATCTAGGATCCATGGTATCGTGAGGGAGTTGGGCAATGAGAACATCGATGTGATCAATTGGACCAACAATGCACAGTTGATGGTGACCCGTGCCCTTAGCCCTGCAAGGGTGTCGTCCGTTAAGCTGAACGACGAGAAAAAAACTGCCCAAGTATACCTGAAGCCAGATGAGGTTTCCAAGGCCATCGGTAGGGGAGGGCACAACATACGATTGGCAGGTCAGTTGACTGGTTATGAAATAGATGTATTCCGTGAAGGAGTGGAAGAAGATGTGGAATTGACCGAGTTCTCCGACGAAATAGAAAGCTGGGTGATCGAAGAGTTCAAGAAGATTGGACTGGACACCGCCCGTAGTGTTTTGGAACAAGATGTCAACGATTTGATCAAAAGAACAGATCTGGAAGAAGAAACAATCCGCGAGGTCGTACGCATCCTCAAGGAAGAATTTGAAGATTAGACTTATATTAGCAGCGAATTTTAGGGCAAGTAAAACAATTTATGGCAGGAAACCCAACAATACGACTCAACAAAGTTCTTAGGGAACTGAACATTTCATTGGATAGGGCAGTGGATCATCTCACCTCTATGGGGCATGAGATAGAGGCGCGTCCCACAACAAAAATATCCGATGAGGTGTATCAGGTACTGTTGGATGAATTCCAAACGGATAAGAGCAAAAAGGTAGCTTCCAAAGAAGTAGGCGAGGAAAAGCGCAAGGAAAAGGAAGCTATTCGGGTCCAAATGGAACAAGAGCAGGAAGAGCGCAGGTTGGCCAGGGAGAAACGGAACGCAGAACAGCAGGTGATCAAAGCCAAGGCCGAGCTCGCTGGCCCCAAGACCGTGGGCAAGATAGACTTGGATCCAAAGCCGAGCCAGCCGAAGGAGGAAGAGCCAAAACAGGTAGCTGAAGAAGTAAAAGAGGTTGAAGAGCCCATAGTCGCCCCAAAAGAAGAGCAGCCTAAAGAAGAAGCAGTAGTTGAAGAGGTAAGGCAAAAACCGGAAGAAAAGGTCGAACCGGTCAAAGAAGAGGTCAAGGAAGAACAGCCCAAGGAGCCGGAAACCATCAAGACCCAATATCAAAAACTTACCGGTCCCAAGATTACTGGGGACAAGATAGACCTTTCCCAGTTCAACAAGCCAAAGAAGAAAAAGGAGGACAACCAGAAACCGGTTGCAGGGTCTTCCGATTCGGATCGCAAGAAACGCAGAAAGCGTATTGTCAAGAACGGTGGTCCGCAATCCGGTAATAACCGACCCAATACCAACAAGGGTGGTATGGGAACCGGGCCTGGAGCAGGAAGAAAAGGACAGCGTGGCCCAATTTCCAAAGTGGAGCCCACGGAAGAAGAAGTACAAAAGCAAGTGAGGGAGACCCTGGAAAAACTCCAAGGGAAATCCGCCAAGGGCAAAGGAGCCAAATACAGAAGGGAGAAAAGGGACCAGCACCGTCAACAGACCGAAAAGGACCTGGAGCAACAGGAACTGGAAAGCAAGACCTTGAAAGTGACCGAGTTTGTCACGGTGAACGAGGTAGCTACCATGATGGATGTTCCTTCCACCAAGATCATATCAGCTTGTATGTCGTTGGGTATCATGGTGACCATGAACCAGCGTTTGGACGCAGAGACCCTTTCCATTGTGGCCGATGAATTTGGTTACGAAGTGGAATTTGTCACTGCCGAAATAGAGGAATCCATCGAGGAACAGGAGGATGCACCGGAAGATTTGAAACCAAGGGCGCCCATTGTTACGGTGATGGGACACGTGGATCACGGAAAAACATCCCTTTTGGACTACATCAGGCAAGAAAACGTGATTGCAGGCGAAAGTGGGGGTATCACCCAGCACATCGGTGCCTATGGAGTTGCCCTTGAAGGAGGCCAAAGAATCACTTTCTTGGATACTCCGGGTCACGAGGCGTTTACCGCCATGCGTGCACGTGGAGCCCAGGTCACCGACATCGCAATTATTGTGGTCGCTGCGGATGACGATATCATGCCTCAGACCAAGGAAGCCATTAGCCATGCCCAAGCGGCTGGCGTACCCATAGTGTTTGCCATCAATAAGGTGGACAAACCCACGGCCAATCCTGACAAGATCAAGGAAGGTCTTGCCCAAATGAACCTTTTGGTGGAAGATTGGGGAGGTAAGATCCAATCCCATGACATTTCTGCAAAGACAGGTCAGGGAGTGAAGGAGCTTTTGGAAAAAGTATTGCTCGAAGCAGAGTTGTTGGAGTTGCAGGCCAATCCGGACAAACTGGCTTCAGGAACCGTAGTGGAAGCCTTTTTGGACAAGGGAAGAGGATATGTGTCCACCATTTTGGTGCAGTCCGGAACCTTGAAAATAGGGGATTACGTACTCGCCGGTACTTGCAGCGGTAAGGTCAAGGCCATGCACGATGAGCGTGGCAAGACAGTCAAGGCTGCCGGTCCGTCCACGCCCATATCCATTTTGGGATTGGATGGGGCACCACAGGCCGGGGATAGGTTCAATGTATTGGAAGATGAGCGCGAGGCGAAACAAATTGCCGCAAAACGTTCCCAGTTGCAACGTGAGCAATCCGTTAGAACACAAAGACATATTACCCTTGATGAAATTGGAAGACGAATTGCCTTGGGTGATTTCCAAGAGCTGAACATTATCCTCAAAGGGGATGTGGACGGTTCCGTGGAAGCACTTACAGATTCGTTCCAGAAACTATCTACCGACGAGATCCAGGTCAATATCATCCATAAGGGTGTTGGAGCCATTACCGAGTCCGACGTATTGCTGGCCAGTGCGTCCGATGCGGTCATCATAGGATTTAACGTAAGACCGATGGGCAATGCCCGTGCCGTGGCGGACAAAGAAGAGATCGATATCCGGATGTATTCCATCATCTATGATGCCATCAATGACCTGAAAGATGCGATGGAAGGAATGTTGTCCCCAGAGATCAAGGAAGAAGTCACTGGAAATGCCGAAATCAGGGAAACCTTCAAGATATCCAAGATTGGAACCATTGCAGGATGTATGGTCACCAGTGGCAAGATTTTTAGAAATTCGCAGATTCGATTGATCCGTGATGGTGTTGTCATCTACACAGGGGAGCTGTCTTCCTTGAAACGTTTCAAGGACGATGTGAAGGAAGTGTCCAAAGGATACGATTGTGGGCTGCAGATCAAAAATTACAATGATATCAGGGAAGGTGATATTGTAGAAGCCTTCCAAGAAGTTGCGGTGAAGAAAAAACTGTAACCACACATCAACTATAGATATAAAAAATCCCGCTTTTAGCGGGATTTTTTATTGTTCTATTTTGGGCGATTTGCTACGATTTGGATTCCACCGAAGGTTTCAAGAGCATGGCATCCGGATATTTTTTGCGGACTTCCAAATACTTGCGTTCCGCTTCCAATTTGGTCTTGAACCTGCCCAAACGCACACGGTAGGTGGGTGATTCAAACTCTATTTTGGAGTACCAATCCGGAAAATCGATGTCCACTTGTGATTTTAGGTTCTGGGCCTTTTGAAAATTACCGAAACCGACCTGTATCTGGTAATATCCGGCTTTTGAATTGACCTCGGTATAGAGTTTCACCAATTCATCTATTTTGGGATCCTGCTGGATGCTCACCTTGCCTTCCTGAGCGGATAACTGTAAGGTCAAACCTATCAAAATAGCAGTAAATACAGGAGTTTTCATGGGATTAGGGTACAATTTTCAAATATATACGTACAAAAGTAAATCTTTATGCCTTAAACTGGCTTAATCGACATTATTTAGAATCCTTATAAATTACTTCTTATAAATACCTTAACATTTTAAAAAATGACTGTATGTCGTACTTTTGTGACCAATTTTGGTAGGATAAAAAGCTATAGTTCTCAAACTCAATAGAAAGAATCGTACCAAAGATTTCGATAGAAATTTCGTTAATATGAAAAAGGTTCTATACCGCCATCTATTTTCCAAAGCTTTAGGTTTATCCCTCCTATTTTCCCCTATTTCATTCTATGCACAGGAAGAAGCTGCCGCCCCCACAGAGGAGGTTGCTGCCGATGCTGGCGCTGATACGGGTGGGGATGCTGCAAAAGGGAAACAGCTATTTAACCAAAACTGTGCGGCCTGTCACGCTTTGGACCGTAAGATGACCGGTCCGGCATTGGCGAATGTGGAAACCAGATTGGCCGATGATGCCGGTTTGGATAGGGAGTGGTTGTATGCATGGATCAAGAACAGTCCTGGGGTCATAGCTTCAGGTGATGCCTACGCCAATAAAATCTACGCTGAATACAACCAAGCGGCCATGACGCCGTTCCCAACCTTGTCCGATCAGGACATTGATGATATTTTGGCCTATACGGCTGCTCCTCCGTCAACTCCCGCTAAAGCGGCAACTACATCTGGAGGCGGCGATGGTGGACAGCCTTCTTCTGGAGGAATTTCCAACGAACTCATCCTGGGTGCATTGGCTTTGGTGTTCGGGCTTTTGGTGATCATGCTTGTGTTGGTCAACAAGACCTTGCGCCGCATTGCCGAAGCGAACGGTATCGTATTGGAGCAGGAAAAACAAAAACGTATGCCTTTGTGGAAAGCCTTCGTCAAAAACCAGTTCTTGGTGTTGGTGAGTGTTATTTTCCTTTTGTTGGCCAGTGCCTATTTCGCTTACGGATGGATGATGCAAGTGGGTGTGGACCAAGGATATGCCCCGGTGCAGCCCATTCATTTCTCGCATAAGATACATGCTGGGGACAACAAGATTGAATGTAAATACTGTCACTCGTCCGCTAGGGTATCCAAAACTTCTGGAATCCCTTCGTTGAACGTGTGTATGAACTGCCACAAATCCATCTACCAATATGCGGGCAATCCCGAAGGACCGTCGGCAGATGATATCGCCAATGGATATACCAACGATTTCTACACAGGAGAGATCAAAAAGCTCTACAAGGCCGTTGGATGGGATGAGGAAAACCAAAAATATACAGGTGAGGGCCGCCCAGTGGAGTGGGTCAGAATCCACAACCTTCCCGATTTTGCCTATTTCAACCACTCACAGCACGTTTCCGTTGCTGGGATAGAATGCCAGACCTGTCACGGTCCGGTGGAAGAAATGGAGATAGTGGAGCAATTCTCCCCATTGACCATGGGCTGGTGTATCAACTGTCACAGGGAAACCAATGTAAAAGTGGAGGGCAACGCCTATTACGAGGCCATTCATGAGGAACTGTCCAAAAAGTACGGGGTCGATAAGTTGACCGCGGCCATGATGGGTGGTTTGGAATGTGGTAAGTGTCACTATTAAGAAGTAAAAGAAGATAATCTCAGATATATCGTATGGCATCAAACAAAAAATATTGGAAAAGTACAGCGGAGCTCAATCCGAACGATTCCATTGTTGAGGCGCTAAAACATAATGAATTCACAGAGCAGATCCCCGTTGATGAGTTTTTGGGCGACAAGGAAAACCTGTCCGCATCGACCACCAACCGAAGGGATTTTCTAAAATATGTTGGTTTCAGCACGGCTGCGGCGACAATGGCTGCTTGTGAAGGACCGGTTCGCAAGTCCATTCCCTACGTGGTGCAGCCCGATCGCATCGTGCCCGGTGTGGCCAATTACTATGCCACTACCATCGCCGATGGTTTTGACTTTGCCAGCATTTTGGTGAAGACCAGGGAAGGAAGGCCCATCAAAATAGAGAACAATACGGATGCCAAGGTCAATGGAGGAGCCAATGCAAGGGTGCAGGCCTCTGTTTTGACCCTGTACGATAGCAAAAGATTGCAAGGTCCATCTGCCAACGGCGAGTCCGTGGAGTGGAAAGTGTTGGATGCCACTGTTCGGGCAAAGCTCAACAGTTTGAAAGGTTCCAACAAGCAGATTGTGCTGTTGACCCAGACCTATGCCAGTCCATCCACCGATAAATTGATCGCAGAGTTCAAGGCGGCTTACGGGGAGAATGCTAACCATGTGGTTTACGACGCCATTTCCGAAGATGCTGCACTAAATGCTTATGAGGCGGCTTATGGGGAAAGGGCTTTGGCCGATTATGATTTTGAAAAAGCTGGATTGATCGTTTCTTTCGGTGCCGATTTCTTGGGAGATTGGCAAGGAGGAGGATATGATAGTGGCTATGCCAAGGGACGTGTGCCCAAGAACGGGAAAATGTCCCGACATATCCAGTTGGAATCCAATATGTCCTTGACCGGTGCCAATGCCGACAAGCGTTACCCAATGACCCCGACCCAACAGAAGATTGCTTTGGCCAAATTGTACGGCAAGTTGAACGGAAGCAATGTGGGTGGTGGAACGTCCGATGTGGACGAGGTTGTGGACAGAGTTGCTGCCGAGATCAAGAAAGCGGGCAGCAAAGCTGTGGTGGTCACAGGACTCAATGATGCCAATGCACAGACCGTTGTGTTGGCCATCAACAAACTATTGGCCAGTGAGGCATTCGATGCAAAGAATCCAAAGTATGTCCGTCAGGGCAATACGGCCAAAGTGACCAGGTTGGTTTCCGATATGAACGCGGGCCGAGTTGGGGCATTGATCATGGACGGCGTGAACCCTGTTTATACCTTGCCGAACTCCGAAGAATTTGTATCAGGATTGGAAAAAGTGGACCTTTCGGTCGCTTTTGCCTTCAATAATGATGAAACGGCGCAAGCCTCACAATACGTTGCTGCAGCATCGCATTACCTCGAATCTTGGGGGGATGCCCAGTTTAAAAAAGGACAATATAGCCTCATGCAACCTGCCATCCGTGAATTGTTCGACACAAGACAGTTCCAAACGGCATTGTTGACATGGATGGGCACTGAAAAAACATACTACGACTACATCCAAGAAACCTGGAATGCGGACATCCTGCAAGGAAGTTCGTGGAACAAGGCACTTCAGGATGGGGTGTTCGTGGCTGCTGCACCTGCCCCAGTGGAAGGTGATGCTTCGGCTGCTGCTCCAGCAGAAACAGAAACTGTGGTGGAAGAATCCACTGTTGTTCCCATTGCTTCCGCGATACGCTCTTTGGTCAATGCTACTAGTGGCGGGACCGAGTTTGTCGAGCTAGTCCTGTACTCCAAAGTGGGTATGGGGGATGGTCGTCAGGCCAATAATCCTTGGTTGCAAGAGTTCCCTGACCCGATTTCAAGGGTGTCTTGGGACAACTACGTGACCGTTTCCAAAGCGGATGCCGAAAAATGGGGCGTTGAAAATGAAATGGTGGCCGATGGCGGTGTCAATGGCAACTATGTGAAATTGACCGTTGATGGAAAAGTATTGGAAAAAGTTCCCGTGATCGTCCAGCCTGGTCAGGCAGTAGGTACGATAGGGCTTTCCTTTGGTTATGGAAAGAAGGCCGGTATGCAAGCCGAAATGGCGACCGGGGTGAATGCCTATACCCTCTACACCAATTTTTCAGATGTGCAGACCGTGGCCGTTGAAAAAGTATCCGGAGTGCATGAGTTTGCATGCATCCAATCCCAAAAAACATTGATGGGTAGGGGTGATATCATCAAGGAAACCACCTTGGAGATCTTCAATACAAAAGATCATGCCGAGTGGAACCCGATGCCACACGTTACCCTGAACCACCAAGAAATTCCGGTAACCTCTCCCGATGCTGATCTTTGGGACGAGTTTGATCGTTCTGTTGGACATCACTTCAATTTGTCCATCGACCTGAACGCCTGTACAGGATGTGGGGCATGTGTGATCGCTTGCCACGCGGAGAACAACGTTCCCGTGGTCGGAAAAATGGAGATGCGCCGTTCGCGCGATATGCACTGGTTGCGCATCGATAGATATTACTCCTCAGAAGAGACCTTTGAACAGGACAACGAGAAGAAGGACAGCATGGATGGTCTTTGGGGAGAAAAAGGTTCCTTGGGCGGTTTCAGGGAGATGGAAGACCCATCTGCCAACCCTCAAGTGGCTTTCCAGCCTGTTATGTGTCAGCATTGTAACCACGCACCCTGCGAAACGGTGTGTCCGGTGGCTGCAACTTCGCACAGTAGGCAAGGACAGAACCATATGGCCTATAACCGTTGTGTGGGTACCAGGTATTGTGCCAACAACTGTCCGTACAAAGTACGTAGGTTCAACTGGTTCCTCTACAGCAACAACGATGAGTTCGACTTTAACATGAACAACGACTTGGGCAAGATGGTCATCAACCCAGATGTGAATGTACGTTCAAGAGGTGTCATGGAAAAATGCTCCATGTGTATCCAAATGACCCAAAAGACCATTTTGGATGCCAAGCGTGATGGACGTGTCATCAAGGATGGTGAGTTCCAGACGGCCTGTTCCGCAGCGTGTAGCAGTGGTGCCATGGTGTTTGGTGACATCAACGACAAGGAGAGCAAGGTGGCCAAGTTGAAAGAGGACGATAGAATGTACCACTTGTTGGAGCATGTCGGGACAAAACCCAATGTGTTCTATCATGTCAAGGTTAGGAACACCAACGAGGCTTAATCAATAAAAGAAGTAATTAGAAGATAAATTATGGCGTCGCATTACGAAGCACCTATTCGAAAGCCCTTAGTACTTGGAGACAAAGGATACCACGATGTAACCGTGGACATTGCCCGTCCGGTTGAGGGAAAGGCCAACAAACAATGGTGGATAGTGTTCACCATAGCACTTGTTGCATTCCTTTGGGGTCTAGGATGTATCATTTATACCGTTTCCACGGGTATCGGGGTATGGGGTCTTAACCGAACCGTCAACTGGGCCTGGGACATCACCAACTTCGTTTGGTGGGTGGGTATCGGTCACGCGGGAACCCTGATCTCGGCCGTATTGTTGCTGTTCAGGCAAAAATGGAGAATGGCGATCAACCGTTCTGCTGAGGCGATGACCATTTTCTCGGTAATCCAAGCGGGATTGTTCCCCATCATCCACATGGGACGTCCTTGGTTGGCCTATTGGGTACTTCCAATTCCCAACCAATTCGGTTCGTTGTGGGTCAACTTTAACTCGCCCTTGCTTTGGGACGTGTTTGCGATATCAACCTATCTTTCGGTATCCTTGGTGTTCTGGTGGACAGGTCTTCTGCCCGATTTCGCCATGATCCGTGACAGGGCGGTAAAGCCCTTCCAAAAGAAAATTTACAGCCTGTTGAGCTTTGGTTGGACAGGTCGCGCCAAAGACTGGCAGCGTTTTGAGGAAGTTTCCTTGGTATTGGCCGGTTTGGCGACACCACTGGTACTTTCCGTACACACCATCGTATCCTTTGACTTTGCTACATCGGTGATTCCAGGATGGCACACCACCATCTTCCCACCGTACTTCGTTGCAGGTGCGATCTTCTCAGGATTTGCCATGGTGAACACCCTTCTCATTATAATGAGAAAGGTATGTAACCTTGAAGCTTATATCACTGTACAGCATATTGAGTTGATGAACATCGTGATCATGATCACCGGTTCCATCGTGGGGTGTGCCTACATCACGGAACTGTTCATCGCTTGGTACTCAGGAGTGGAATACGAACAATACGCCTTCTTGAACAGGGCCACGGGACCTTACTGGTGGGCCTATTGGTCCATGATGACCTGTAACGTGTTCTCGCCCCAGTTCATGTGGTTCAAAAAATTGCGTACCAGCATCATGTTCTCCTTCTTCATCTCCATTGTGGTGAACATCGGGATGTGGTTCGAGCGTTTTGTGATCATCGTAACCTCATTGCACAGGGATTACCTGCCATCTTCATGGACCATGTTCTCCCCAACCTTTGTGGATATCGGTATCTTCATCGGAACAATAGGGTTCTTCTTTGTACTCTTCCTATTGTACTCAAGGACATTCCCCGTGATTGCACAGGCAGAGGTGAAATCCATCTTGAAGGCATCCGGTGAGAAGTACAAAAAATTGCGTGACGCCGGAAAGCCTTTGTACCAAATGCCACAAGGTGTCAACAAAGTGGTGAGCTATGAGGAACCCATCACGGATGATGTGTTGATGGGAGAGGTGAAACCTACTGTGGGAGACAAGGTCGGCGTGTCCGAACTGCTCAGCAGCATCGGGACATTCGATGCCACTACGCAGACCCCAGACGATTTGAAATTGATAAAAGGAGTGGGCCCGGAAATGGAGCGGACCCTGAACGAGATAGGCATATTTACCTATGCCCAGGTTGCTAGAATGACCGAAAGAGAGTATGATTTGCTGGATTCGATAACTGGAAGGTTCCCAGGTCGTGCACAACGCGATGATTGGGCAGGTCAAGCAAGGTTGTTAAACGATAAAAAATAAGTATGGCATCAAAAGTTATTCAGGCACTTTACAACGATGATGATGTATTGATGCATGCCGTAAAAAAAGTTAGGGCAGCGCATCACCACATAGAGGAAGTATATACCCCGTTCCCCGTGCACGGTCTGGACAAGGCCATGGGATTGGCAGGTACCCGTATCGCGATCACTTCCTTCATGTACGGATGTTTGGGACTTACCGTGGCCATCGTGATGATGAACTATATCATGATCGAGGATTGGCCCCAGGATATTGGTGGTAAGCCAAGTTTCAGTTACTTGGAGAACATGCCCGCCTTTGTTCCGATCATGTTCGAAATGACGGTTTTCTTTGCGGCCCACTTGATGGTGATCACCTTTTATCTTAGAAGTAAGATGTGGCCCTTCAAGAAAGCGGAAAACCCGGACAAACGTACCACTGATGACCATTTTTTGATGGAAATCGGAGTGCACGACAATGAAAGTGAACTTGCCGAACTGTTGTGGGAAACAGGTGCGGTAGAAGTAAAAGTTACAGAAAAGGACTCTTAAGAATATGAAACATTTAGGTAAAATAAGTGTTGCTTTGGTCTTGGTACTGTTCGTTGCTGCCTGTGCAGACAAGAACAGACCAAACTATCAATATATGCCAAATATGTACGAACCTGTCGGGTATGAAACCTATCAAGGCGTGGACAACGGTCTGTTCCCGGAAGGAACGGAGGCCATGCTTCCGGTTGAAGGGACCATCTCCAGGGGATACATGCCCTACGAATTTGAAAATACCCCGGAAGGCAAGGAACTCGCTAGGCTGAACACCAGCCCGTTGGATTCATTGAAGACTGAGGACAACCTGGCCAAAGGGATGCAGTTGTATACCATCTATTGCGCCATATGCCACGGGGACAAAGGAGACGGACAGGGCAATTTGGTGAAGCGTGAAAAGATATTGGGTGTTCCCAGTTATGCCGATCCGGCAAGGAACATCACCGTGGGCACCACCTACCACACCATTTACTATGGGTTGAACTCCATGGGCTCCTATGCATCCCAGTTCGCCAACGAAGAGGAGATGTGGCAAGTGTCCGAATATGTGATGAAGTTAAAGGAAGATCTAACAAAATAATTGGATAAGAGTAAACTATGTACACCTTTTCAAACAGACTTAGAATAGGATCTTTCATTGCAATGGCAGTGGGACTGCTTTTTTTGGGAATCGGTTTTGTGTCGGCACCATCAACAGTGGAAGAGGCCAAGGCCATGGTAGCATCGGCACACGGTGATGGCCACGGAGGCGGTCATGCAGAAGAAGCGACAGCCCATGGGGAAGAACAAGGGCATGGCGCAGCTGCTGCCCACGGAGAAGAACACGATGCTTCCCACGATACCCATTTGTTGCACCAGTTGCAGAACAGACCTTGGTCTGCACTTTATGTAGCAGCTTTCTTTTTCTTTATGATCGCATTGGGCGTTTTGGCTTTCTATGCCATCCAAAGGGCTGCACAGGCCGGATGGTCGCCCATATTGTTCAGGGTGATGGAAGGTATCACCGCTTATTTGGTGCCTGGTGGCATCATTGTTTTCGTGATTTTGGTACTTTCCGTGCTCCATATGAACCACATGTTTGTTTGGATGGACCCAGAGACCGTTGCGCACGATAAATTGTTGCAAGGGAAAGCAGGATATTTGAACCCGACTTTCTTCCTGATCAGGGCCGCTATCTTTTTGGGCGGTTGGATCTTTTACCGCCAGCATTCAAGAAAATTGTCATTGGCCCAAGATGAGTCGGATGACAATAGCAATTTTGTGAAGAATTTTAGATGGTCCGCAGGTTTCTTGGTATTCTACCTGGTCACCGAATCCATGATGTCATGGGATTGGATCATGAGTTTGGATCCACACTGGTTCAGTACCCTCTTCGGATGGTATGTGTTTGCCAGTATGTTCGTATCTGGGATTACCGTAATTGCACTGGTAGTAATCTACTTGAAATCAAGGGGATATTTGGAGAATGTCAATGATAGCCACCTTCACGATTTGGCCAAGTTCATGTTCGGTATCAGTATTTTCTGGACCTATCTTTGGTTTGCCCAGTTCATGCTGATCTGGTATGCGGACATTCCTGAAGAGGTGACCTACTACGTGGCAAGGTTCCAAGATTACAAACTGCCTTTCTTTGGCATGTTGGTGATGAACTTTGTGTTCCCGTTGTTGGTGTTGATGAACAGTGATTACAAAAGGGTCAACTGGTTTGTGGTCATGGCCGGGATTGTAGTGCTATTGGGACATTATTTGGATGTTTTCAATATGGTAATGCCAGCTACGGTAGGAGATCAGTGGTACATTGGATTGCCTGAGATCGGTGGTCTGTTGTTCTTTGGAGGTCTGTTTGTGTTCTGGGTGTTCACGGCGTTGACCAAGGCACCATTGCAGCCCAAGAGGAACCCGTTCATTGAGGAAAGCAAACATTTTCATTATTAATACGATTTAAGTCTTAGATAGATACACGATGACTGCATTATTAACATTCACTGTTTTGGCACTGGTGGCAATTGCAATCTGGCAAATGACCAAGATTTTCCAATTGTCGCAACTCAAGACAGAGCACACCGAGGTAGCAAACGACAACGATAACAAGACCAACGGTTACCTCTTGTTCGCATTCCTGATCTTTATCTACGGGATCACCATATTCAGTTTTGCAAAATATTCAAAGATGTTGTTGCCCGAAGCCGCTTCGGAGCATGGTGGGGAATATGACCAACTGATGTGGGTCTCCTTTGCCATCATCTTTTTTGTGCAGACCATTACCCAGGCCCTGTTGCACTACTTTGGCTATAAGTACAGAGGGCAAGAGGGCAAAAAGGCCCTTTTTTATGCGGACAACGACCGTTTGGAGTTTATCTGGACCATCATCCCTGTAATCGTATTGGCCGGATTGATTCTTTGGGGACTCTATACTTGGACCACTATCATGGATGTGAACGATGAGGACGACCCCATCGTAATCGAACTATATGCCCAGCAGTTTAACTGGACGGCACGTTATGCCGGTGAGGACAATGTATTGGGAGATGCCAATGTGCGCTTGATCGATATCAACAAGGCCAACGTGCTCGGTATCGATGAGGCCGATCCCAATGGAGGTGACGATGTCATCGTAAAGGAACTGCACTTGCCCGTGGGCAGGAAGGTTAACTTCAAAATGCGTTCCCAAGATGTATTGCACTCCGCTTACATGCCGCACTTTAGGGCACAGATGAACTGTGTTCCCGGTATGATCACCCAATTCTCCTTCACACCTACCGTGACCACTGAGGAAATGCGTCGCAACCCCGATGTAGTGGACAAGGTGAAAAGGACCAATGCACTGAGGGCAGAACGTGCCGCAGAAGGATTGCCGAACTCAGATCCATGGGAATTTGACTATATATTGCTATGCAACAAGATATGCGGAAAATCCCATTACAACATGCAGATGAAGATCATAGTGGAGACTGAGGAAGAATTCAACAAATGGATGGCGGAGCAGAAGACTTTTAAGGAGAACATGACTCCCGCGGAATAAACAAGGCTAGGAAAAACCATAACAAAATTTAGAAGAGATTATGTCAGCTACTGGACACGAACACGGACACGACGATCACGGACATCATCATAAGGAGACTTTTATTACCAAATATATCTTCAGTCAGGACCATAAGATGATATCCAAGCAATATCTCATCACGGGTCTTATCATGGGGTTCATCGGTATAGCAATGTCTTTGCTCTTTAGGATGCAATTGGCATGGCCAGGGCAATCATTCCCCATTTTTGAGGCCGTATTGGGAAAATGGGCGCCTGATGGTGTCATGGATGCCGATATTTATTTGGCATTGGTCACCATACACGGGACCATCATGGTTTTCTTTGTATTGACCGCCGGTCTGAGTGGTACTTTTAGTAACTTATTGATTCCGTTGCAGATAGGGGCGAGGGATATGGCATCAGGTTTCTTGAACATGGTGTCGTACTGGTTGTTCTTCCTATCATCGATCATCATGGTGACATCCTTGTTCGTGGAAGCAGGACCTGCCGCCGCAGGGTGGACCATTTACCCACCTTTGAGTGCATTGCCCATGGCGCAGCCCGGTTCAGGTGCTGGTATGACCCTCTGGTTGGTCTCCATGGCCATCTTTATCGCTTCTTCCCTTTTGGGTTCATTGAACTACATCGTAACGGTGATCAACCTCAGGACCAAAGGAATGTCGATGACCCGTTTGCCATTGACCATTTGGGCGTTTTTTGTGACTGCGATCATTGGTGTAATTTCTTTCCCTGTTCTACTTTCTGCAGCTTTGCTGTTGATCATGGACAGAAGTTTTGGTACATCGTTCTTCCTTTCGGATATCTTTATCCAAGGGGAAGTGCTGCACTACCAAGGAGGATCTCCCGTACTGTACGAACACTTGTTCTGGTTCTTGGGACACCCCGAAGTATATATCGTATTGTTGCCCGCATTGGGGATTACTTCCGAAGTAATGTCCACCAATGCAAGGAAGCCCATCTTTGGGTATAGGGCGATGGTGGCCTCCATTTTGGCCATAGCATTCCTTTCAACAATTGTATGGGGTCACCACATGTTCATCTCCGGTATGAACCCGTTCTTGGGCTCCGTATTTACATTTACAACACTTTTGATTGCCATACCATCCGCGGTAAAAGCATTCAACTATATCACCACCCTCTGGAAAGGGAATCTGCAGTTGAACCCTGCGATGCTCTTCTCCATCGGTTTGGTCTCCACCTTCATCACGGGAGGTCTAACCGGTATCATTTTGGGTGACAGTACCCTGGACATCAACGTTCACGACACGTATTTCGTTGTGGCCCACTTCCACTTGGTAATGGGTATTTCGGCTTTGTACGGACTTTTTGCAGGGGTGTACCACTGGTTCCCCAAAATGTTCCAAGGTAGGATGATGAACAAGAATTTGGGCTATGTCCATTTCTGGATCACGGCAGTGTGCGCTTATGGCGTATTCTTCCCCATGCACTTTGTGGGTATGGCGGGAGTGCCAAGACGTTACTATGAGAACACGGCTTTCCCTATGTTCGATGAGTTGACCAACGTTCAGGTATTGATGACCGTATTTGCCATCATTGCAGGATTGGCGCAATTGGTGTTTGTTTACAACTTCATCTCCAGTATTTTCTACGGTAAGAAAGGATCTATGAACCCATGGAAATCCAATACCTTGGAATGGACCGCTCCGCAGGAGCATATCCACGGAAACTGGCCAGGAGAGATACCACACGTATACCGTTGGGCCTACGATTATAGCAAGACCTACGAAAATGGAGAGTACATCATTGCAGGGCAGGACTTTGTTCCGCAGAACGTACCCTTGCAGGAAAATGAGGAAGAACTCAATCACTGATGTTGATGTATTCCAAAAAATAAAAAAGCCCGTCCCTATTTGGATGGGTTTTTTGTTTCTTAGGGTCTGAAATACAATGGTTAGCTTTGATTGTAATATCTTTAGAAAACAATTTGTCCTAAAAATAAAGCCGTGAAAAATATACTCGTCCTTTTCTTGATCGTGTTTCCTCTTCTGTCCACTGCCCAGCGAAAACCAAGGATAAAGGGAAGCCGGATCGTGACCCACGTAAACGAGGAACTACCTCCGTTCAATGCCATCGTGTTGAACGATAATCTGGACATTGTGCTGAAAAAATCCTTTGGGACAGGTTACGATATTGAGGCCGACGACAACCTGATAGACATCCTCAAGTTCAATGTGGAGGACAGCACTTTGATCATTAGTTCCTATTATGATGTAACCGCGAAAAAGCAGTTGGATATCACGGTAAACTATACTGACTTGCGGGCAATAACCCTAAAAGATGGCAGCGTGGTCACGCAAGATGTGATTGAAAGCGATGAACTCTTCGTGGATGGTTTCAACAATACCCGTTTGGACATCAAAGCAAAGGCAGCAGTGATGGATATCAATCTGGAAGAGACCAGTCGGGGCAATTTCAATGTGGATGTGGATTCCCTCAACATATCTTTGGGGAATAAGGCCGAGGCCTACGTGTACAGTGTTGGGCAGACCGGTCTGATTGATTTGGAAGGTAATGCTTCCCTGACCCTGGAGGGCACTTCGGACAACATCCAGGTACGTTTGATAGGGAATTCGAGGTACAAGGGGGAGACCATGGAAGTGGGCGACCTGAAACTGACCATGGAAAATGACCCATCGGCCTACATTTATGCCTTTAGAAATTTGGAACTGAGTGCCAAGGGCAACTCCAAAATATATCTCTTCGGAAACCCAAAGATCACCATAGTCGATTTTTTGGATACCTCGCAACTGATCAAGCGGCAGGAATAGGCTATTGGGCAATCGGCGCGGTCAGGCAATGGCCCGGAATGCCAAAGCCGTCCACCAATACCTCAATGTGGGGGCGCAGTTCGGTGGACAACCGTTCCACCCGCTGTCGTATCGCTTTGGACTTGGTTCCCCCGATATATCCCTGTTCCAAAAACCATCGGGCATCCGAATGGATTTCGTTAAGGGCGTATAGCGTTCCCAATTTTTCCAATAACGCCTTGTGTTCCGCATCGGAAACCGTTTCGCAGAAATCATGGAACACCCCGTAGGCCAATTCCACACTATAAGCCTTTCCCAAAGCCAACAAATGCGTCTGTACTTTAAGGAAGGCTTGATAGGATGGCACCCCTTTTTTGATATAGTTCCGGATACGCATGGCCAACGTATAGGTCAGCCTTCGAGTGCGGTAACTGAACGCATGCTTGTGGAACTTGGGATTGTACAGGTGCTCGGCATCCACTTTATTGGAATATAGGGGGTTGATGGCCGTCAACGTGTCTGAAAGCTGGCTCTGCAACAATTTGAGCACCGAGGTGAACCCAGCACTGTTGAATTCCGCCTGAAAATCCGATAGAACGCCTTTAGCGGCCAATTGCAGCAATACGGTGTTGTCACCTTCAAAAGTGGTAAAAATATCCACATCGCCCTTGAGGTCGGCAATCCGGTTCTCCAGCAGGTACCCTTTGCCACCACAGGCCTCCCTGCATTCTTGGATGGTATCGTTCGCGAACCAAGTGATGATCGATTTCAGCCCGGCCACCTGCGTCTCTATCTTGCGTTTGTCCGGTTGGGAGTCATCACTGTAACGGTTCATCATCTCTTCCAAGGTCACGTGGTACACATACGCACTGGCAATGGAGGGTGTCAATCGGATTTGATGGGTGGGATAGTCCATGATCAGGTCCTCTTGGATTTTTACGCTGTCATTGAACTGTCTTCGGTTCAAGGCATATTTCACGGCAATGGAAAGTGCCATCTTTGCCCCTCCGAGAGCGCCACGGGCCACACAGATGCGTCCGCCCACCAAGGTGCCCAACATGGTGAAGAACCGTTTGTTGGGGTTTTTTATGGAAGAAAAATATGTGCCATCTTCACGTATCTCCCCATATTTGTTTAGAAGGTTTTCGCGGGGGACCCTCACATTGTTGAACCATATCTTGCCATTGTCCACCCCGTTCAGGCCAAGTTTGTACCCATTGTCCTCAATGGTGATGCCTTCAAGTTCCTCATGATTTTCATTGCGTAGCGGCACCAAAATGGCATGCACGCCCTCATTTTTTCCGTCCACGATCAGCTGGGCAAAGACCGTGGCCATTTTGGAGTGCAGGGCGTTCCCAATGTATTCCTTATTATCATTTTTTCCAGGGGTTTGGATCACGATGGAATCCGAAGCCGGTTCATAGGTCGCGGTGGTCCTGATACCCCGTACGTTGGAACCGTGCCCTGTTTCCGTCATGGCAAAGCAGCCAAGCAATTTTGTGGCACCTGCATCGGTCAGGTACTGGTCATGATGTCGCTTGCTGCCCAATTTTTGGATGCTTCCCCCAAATAGGCCAAACTGCACCCCGAACTTCACGGCCAAACTTCCGTCAACGAACATCAGATGTTCAAAAATGGCGGCATAGGCAGGCATGTTTCCCGTGCCCCCATATTCGGTAGGATAGGCCATGGCGCCATAGCCTTTTTTTGCCAAAGTCTGCACCTGTTCCAATGTTCTGGCCCTGAAATCCTCTTTCTTTCGGAGGGTTTCCCATCTAAAGATGGGTTGGTCCAAAAATTCACGGAAACCATCCACCGTTTGGGCATGCGGCCCTTTCAGTATGTTATCAAGGATGGCTGCGCTATACTGATCCGAGGTTTTCTCATGCACCACTTCCACATCGAACAAATGGTTGTAGTGGTTGGGCTGTATTCCCAGATTGATTTCGATATGCTTTAGGTGGTCATTGAAACCGGTCCCGTTCTGTTGCTGGGTCAATCGTTGGCTGAATGAGGTCAGGGGATAGGTTTCACTCTCAATGAGCTTGACTTCGGAAGTGGCTATGGTCTGCTTCCAATTTTTCATTTCTGTGTCGCTGGGAGGTTTTTCGGTATTCAGCCAACGCAACAATTGCTCTTTTTCCATGGCTTCCAACGAATCGTCCTGCTCGATGGTCTTCATCACCACGGAAATCTCAGAAGCGGACAGCAGGTCATCGGACCATATTACGTAGAAAAAAGGGATGTATTGTAGGATGCCTTGGGAATAATCGATGTCGTGCATGGTAATTTTTATTGGGGCTGAACAATGTTGTTTTGGTTATATATCTGTAATTGTACCAATGGCTTGATAATTTTGTCTTTGTCCTCTTGAGCGCAGTCGAAAGGTAGACAAAGGCATCTCGACTGCACTCGATGTGACATTTGAATTGACCATAGGTGCAATTGTATAATCGAATGCTTTTTTATATAACTAAGGTAAGGCTAAGATTTTGAAGATGGCAATCAAAACTCATTTTAGGAAGAATGGTTTCAGGCGGATGGGGTTTTCAATTATATTTGTTGAGCGATGAACGAAAACTTAGATCCAACGGCCAGTAATTTTTCCCAAGAGGAGCTCGATATTGAAAGGGCCCTCCGTCCCGTCACTTTTGATGATTTTACGGGGCAGGCCCAGGTATTGGAAAACCTAAAGGTTTTTGTGCAGGCCGCCAATCTGAGAGGAGAGGCATTGGATCACACCCTTTTTCACGGACCTCCGGGTCTGGGAAAGACCACACTGGCACATATTTTGGCCAACGAATTGGGCGTGGGCATCAAAGTGACCTCGGGACCTGTTCTCGACAAGCCGGGCGATTTGGCGGGTTTGCTCACCAATCTGGACGAACGGGATGTGCTGTTCATTGACGAGATCCATAGGCTTAGCCCCATTGTTGAGGAGTACCTCTACTCAGCCATGGAAGATTATAAGATCGATATCATGATCGAGACCGGTCCGAATGCCAGGACCGTCCAGATCAACCTGAGCCCGTTCACCTTGATAGGGGCCACCACCCGTTCCGGATTGCTGACAGCTCCCATGCGGGCGAGGTTCGGCATCCAGAGCCGATTGGAATACTATAACACTGAACTGCTCTCCACCATTGTGGAACGAAGCGCGGAAATCCTCAAAGTGCCCATTACCCAAGAAGCGGCCATAGAAATTGCAGGGCGGAGCAGGGGCACCCCACGGATTTGTAACGCCCTTTTGCGAAGGGTCAGAGATTTTGCCCAGATCAAAGGAAATGGGAACATCGATTTGGATATTTCCCAATTTGGGTTGAAAGCTTTGAATGTGGATGCCCACGGACTGGATGAGATGGACAACAAGATCCTGACCACCATCATCGACAAGTTCAAAGGAGGCCCGGTGGGGATTACCACATTGGCCACTGCGGTTTCCGAAAGTGCCGAGACCATTGAAGAGGTCTATGAGCCATTTTTGATCCAACAAGGGTTTATCATGCGAACCCCAAGAGGTCGTGAAGTGACCGAATTGGCATATAAACATTTGGGTCGAATAAAGGGAGGTGTGCAAGGAGGCTTGTTTTAGCCCAGATTTCTAATCAAAAAAAACCTAAAGCTTGCCGGGTTGTTTATTATTACGTATAAAATATTTATTTTTGTCGTATAAATGGATGCCATGGATGCCAAAATCACATTGTCTTTTGATAAAGATGTTATCGAAAAAGCAAAGGCGTATGCCAAGAGGAACAATATGAGCCTTTCCAGGCTCACAGAGTATATTCTTGCCCAAATCACTGAAAAGCCCTATCAGAATTTGGATGAATTGCCCATCTCGGATTGGGTAAACAGCGTGGCAGAGGGAGAAGCGGAATATGTGAGACCTACTTCCCGCAAAAAGCTGAAATCCGAATTTATGGAATCCCGTAAATGAAGGTATTTGTAGACGCCAATGTGCTGGTAGCGGTGCTGAACAGGCAATACCCGTTGTATGCCCATGCTGCCCGGATTTTGAGTTTGGCCGATTCTTCAAAATATAAAGTGTTCACTTCGCCTATTTGCTTGGCCATAGCATTTTATTTTGCCGAAAAAAAGAGCGGTACACAGAAGGCCGCTGAAAAAATTTCCATTCTTTCCCATAAACTGCAAATTGCGACGGCTGATGTTTCGGTTGTCAAAAAAACGGTGGCCAATCCTGCCATTAACGATTTCGAGGATGGTTTGGAGTACTATTCGGCATTGCTGGCAGGTTGCCAGATTATTGTGACCGAAGATGTGACTGACTTCTATTTTTCTGAGATTCCAGTGTACGACTGTCGTGCGTTTGTGCGATATGTTTTGGAAAACAGCTAATCGGTTGTATTTTTAAGGATGCAGTCCATTTCCCAACGCACGTCCCTTATTAAAGCCGAAGCTAAGCGCCTCGGTTTTTTGTCTTGTGGTGTTTCCAAAGCAGGTTTTCTGGAAGAGGAAGCGCCCCGTCTGGAAAAATGGCTCAACCAGAATAGACATGGAGAGATGCAGTACATGGAAAACCATTTTGACAAGCGTCTCGACCCCACAAAATTGGTGGAAGGTTCCAAATCGGTCATTTCCCTGTTGTTGAATTACTTTCCATCCGAACAACAAAACCCGGATTCCTATAAAATCTCCAAGTATGCCTATGGAACGGATTATCACTTTGTGATAAAGGACAAGCTCAAAAGTCTGTTGCATTTCATCCAAGAAAAAATTGGGGAAGTGCACGGAAGGGCCTTTGTGGATTCCGCACCTGTGCTGGACAAGGCCTGGGCAGCCAAAAGCGGTCTGGGGTGGATAGGCAAACACAGCAACCTGTTGACCCAGCAAGTGGGGTCCTTTTATTTCATTGCCGAATTGATCGTGGACCTGGAACTGGAATATGATACGCCGGTCACTGATCATTGTGGTACCTGCACAGCCTGCATCGATGCCTGCCCTACGCAGGCCATCGTGGAACCCTATGTGGTGGATGGGAGCAAGTGCATTTCCTATTTCACCATCGAGCTGAAAAATGAAATTCCTGGGGAGTTCCAAGGAAAATTTGACGAATGGATGTTCGGGTGCGATGTCTGCCAGGATGTGTGCCCGTGGAACCGTTTTTCCAAACCGCATCGGGAACCTTTGTTCGATCCCAATCCAGAATTGTTGTCCTTTACCAAGAAGGATTGGGAAGAGATCACCGAGGACGTTTTTAAAAAGGTATTCCAGAAATCAGCGGTGAAACGGACCAAACTTTCCGGCCTAAAGCGCAACATTGATTTCCTCAAAGATTAAAAATTACCGAAGAATATTACCAAAAAAACTTTGTTTGGCAGTATGGATGGAAAAAATGCTATATTGATGGTGTTTTTTTTGAGGAATTGATATTTGCTCAAAACCAGACCACAAAACTAACTGAACACCGATCATGATCAAGATGACCAAACCCAAACTGAGTTTTTGGCAGATTTTCAATATGAACGTTGGATTCCTTGGGATCCAATATAGTTTTGGCCTCCAACAGAGTGCCGTAAACTCTATTTTTCTTTGGCTTGGTGCAAAAGAAGAAATGTTGCCCATACTCAATATAGCCGGCCCTGTAACTGGATTGGTGGTCCAGCCGATTGTTGGGGCGATTTCAGACAAAACTTGGTCATTCAAATGGGGCCGTAGGAAACCGTTCTTTTTGATAGGGGCCATTATGGCAAGTATTTGCCTTTTTGCCTTTCCCCAAAGCCCATCACTGTGGTTTGCTGCCGGATTGTTTTGGATTTTGGATGTGGGCAACAATATGGCCATGGAACCCTACCGTGCGTTTGTGGGGGATAAACTTCCCGATGAGCAGTTGAGTTTGGGCTACCAAATGCAAAGTCTTTTTGTTGGAGCTGGAATTTTACTGGCAACCGGGGCCATTGTTTTTTTTCAGAAATTTTTTGGAGCTGAAGAACCAGAAGTGATCGGGGTAATTCCCAAATGGGTATTTTATCCTTTTCTGATAGGTTCCATTTTATCCATAGTGACCATTTTATGGTCGGTGTTGAAAACTCCAGAGATTCCCCCAAGCGAGGAAGAAATAAAAAGCATACATGAATTTAACAAAGGCAAGCCTTCGGCATTTGTCCAGATAGTGGGGGTGGTATTCATCCTTTTTTCCCTGCCCTTGGTATTGGGCTTTTTAATTGGCAAACAATATCCATCTCTATTTGAAGATATTAATTTATGGGTGGTTATTGTGTTATTGATATGTACCGTTTGGTTCTCTTACCTCTTTCGACTCATAAAAAAGAACACTGAAAATGCCTCGATCAAAAAGTTTGCAGATGTCCTGGCCCCTTTCTTGGAAGTAGGGAATGCTGTAAAGGACATGCCCAAGTTCATGTGGAAAATAGCTGCGGTCTATCTTTTCCAGTGGTATGCATTATTTGTTTATTGGCAATTCATCACACCGCTTTTACGAGTGACGATGGAAATGGATACTTCCGAAGCGACTGCCCAAGCAGCGACGATGAGTTTGACTTACAATATTGTCACTACAATTGTTGCCCTTCTTTTGGTGCCATTGACGGTGCGCTTTGGGGGTAAAAAGGTCTATGCATTAAGTTTGGTTGGTACCGCCGTGGCACTTTTTGCCATCCCCCAGATTTCCGACCCTGTCCATGTACTGTATCCCATGGTGTTGTTCGGTATCGGTTGGGCGGCCATGATGGGGATTCCATACAGCATGGTCTCCAAAATTGTGCCCCAACAACGGCGAGGGGTATATATGGGAATTTTGAACATGATGATCGTGATCCCCATGTTCATACAAACCATTTCTTTCGGTCCGATTTTTAAAAACCTATTGGGGGCAAATTCCGTGAATGCCATCCTTTTTGCTGGAACTTGTTTTGTCATTGCGGCTATTTTGGCCATGCGGCTCACCCTTCCCAAAAGCAAGAGGGATACTGAATTGGATGTGGAAATCCCGGAGATATAGTTAGATGATTAAAATCATTTTTGTGGTTTAAGGTTTGATTTTATATCAAAATTGGTGTTTATGGTATTACCTAAAAACCATGGAATGCCCTACCTTTACCCTTTCATTGACTACTATATGAGTAAGGAAAAGCAAAGAAGGGAAGCGTTACTTTATCACGCAAAACCACAACCGGGAAAGATAAAGATAGTACCGACCAAACCGTATTCAACACAAAGAGACTTGGCATTGGCCTACTCCCCTGGAGTAGCGGAACCTTGTTTGGAGATCGCAAAGAACAAGGACGATGTCTACAAATATACCGCCAAGGGAAACATTGTGGCCGTGATATCCAATGGAACGGCCGTTCTGGGACTGGGCAATATCGGACCAGAAGCATCAAAGCCCGTAATGGAAGGAAAAAGCCTTCTGTTCAAGATCTTTGCCGATATCGACGGTATTGATGTGGAACTTGATACCACTGATGTGGACAAGTTCATAGAGACCGTAAAGATCATTGCGCCCACTTTTGGGGGCATCAATTTGGAAGACATCAAGGCACCCGAAGCCTTCGAGATAGAAAGACGCCTGAAGGAGGAACTGGACATTCCGGTCATGCACGATGACCAGCACGGCACCGCCATCATTTCAGCGGCCGCCTTGATCAATGCCTTGGAGATCGCCAACAAAAAAATAGAGGAAGTAAAGATCGTGGTCAGTGGCGCGGGTGCCGCGGCCGTTTCCTGTACCAAGCTATACAAAGCGTTCGGTGCCCGGAGCGAGAACATCGTGATGTTGGACAGTAAAGGAGTCATCCGGAGCGATAGGGAAAACCTTTCCTCGGAAAAGGCAGAGTTTGCCACTGATAGAAAAATAGACACGCTCGAAGAGGCAATGGTGGATTCCGATGTGTTCATCGGACTTTCCATAGCCAATATTGTTACGCCAAAGATGCTCAAGTCCATGGCGAAGGACCCGATTGTTTTTGCCATGGCCAATCCAGACCCTGAAATCGAATATGACCTTGCCTGCAAGACCCGAAAGGACATCATTATGGCAACAGGCCGTTCGGACCATCCCAACCAAGTGAACAATGTACTTGGATTCCCCTTTATTTTTAGGGGAGCGCTGGATGTTCGGGCTACCAAGATCAATGAAGAAATGAAAATGGCCGCCGTCCGTGCCTTGGCCGATTTGACCCGGGAATCCGTGCCGGAGCAGGTGAACATCGCCTACGATACCACACGACTGGCTTTTGGGAGGGACTACATCATCCCAAAACCTTTTGATCCCCGATTGATTACAAAAATTCCCCCTGCAGTGGCAAGGGCCGCCATGGAGAGTGGTGTGGCCAAGATGCCCATTCAGGATTGGGAAGGATATGAGGAGGAACTCTACCAAAGATCGGGCAATGACAACAAAGTGGTCCGTTTGATGCACAATAGGGCCAAACAAAACCCCAAACGCATCGTTTTTGCCGAAGCGGAATTGTTGGATGTATTGAAAGCGGCACAGATCGTACACGATGAGGGCATTGCGATCCCTATACTTTTGGGGCACAGGGAGACCATAGAGAACCTTAAGAAAGAACTCGATTTTGATGCCAAAGTGCACATCATCGATCCAAGGGCGGATGAGAACAAGGAATTGAGAACCAAATACGCATTGAAGCTTTGGGAATCCAGAAAGCGAAAAGGCGAGACCAAATACAGTGCCCGGGTGAACATGGGCAAGCGCAACTATTTTGGTGCCATGATGCTCCAAGAAGGTGATGCCGATGGAATGATCTCGGGGTATTCAAGATCTTATCCCAGGGTGCTCCGTCCCGTTTTTGAAGTATTGGGCAGGGCCAAAGGAGTGAAAAATGCCTCCACGGTCAATATTATGATCACTGAAAGAGGTCCCCTTTTCTTGGCCGACACGTCCATCAACATTGATCCAAGTGCGGAGGATTTGGCAGAAATCGCACGAATGACTGCCAATGTTGCAAAAACCTTTGGTTTCAATCCGGTGATGGCCATGCTGTCCTATGCCAACTTTGGATCGTCCAGCCACCCACATGCACAAAAAGTGAAGGAGGCGGTGCGGATATTGCACGAAACAGATCCCGAACTGGTCGTGGATGGGGAGATCCAGACCGATTTTGCCCTGAGCCAAGAGCTGTGCAACAATAATTTTCCGTTTTCAAAAATATCCGGCAAAAAGGTGAACACACTGATTTTCCCGAATTTGGAATCGGCCAACATCACTTACAAATTGCTCAAGGGACTGAACGAAGCGGATTCCATCGGTCCCATTATGTTGGGACTGCCCAGAGCGGCACACATCCTGCAATTGGGTGCCAGTGTGGATGAAATGGTGAACATGGCCGCCGTTGCGGTCATTGATGCCCAAGAACGCGAAAAAAGGAAAAAGGCTAGAATGGAAGCGGAATAAGGTTCCAGACCGAAGGCCGAAGAATCCGGAAAAACTATGATCAACCATTTAAGAGGAAGACTTGTAGAGAAAAACCCGACCTATGTGGTGGTGGAATGCAACGGTGTGGGCTATTTTTTGAACATTTCGCTGCATACCTTCTCCTTGCTGAAAGACGAAGAGAACATCCACCTTTATACCCATTTATTGGTCAAGGAAGATTCCCATACCCTTTTTGGTTTTGTGGAAAAATCGGAGCGTGAGATTTTCCGTTTGTTGATCTCCGTCTCAGGGGTCGGTTCCAGTACCGCAAGGACCATGTTGTCCTCCCTTTCGCCTACCGATGTAAGGGACGCCATTGCCAGTGGGGACGTAGCTTCCATACAGGCTGTCAAAGGGATTGGGGCGAAAACGGCCCAGCGCGTGATCCTGGACCTCAAGGATAAGATTTTGAAAGTCCTGGACATGGGTGAAGTTTCAACAGGATCAAACAATACAAATAAAGAAGAAGCGTTATCAGCATTAGAGGTTCTTGGTTTCGCCAGAAGGCAATCTGAAAAGGTCGTCGAGAAGGTGCTTTCCCAAGACGCTTCGCTAAGCGTTGAGAACATTATTAAACAGGCGCTGAAAAATTTGTAACTAGTTTGAAAAAAGGGGCAAAACCAATACTTAAACCAACAAGCTTTAAGTACTTCTTCTTTGTGGTTTGTTTCTTGTCCATAACCACAATTTTCGGACAGGAGACCAACGAACAGGCTCAGGATTCCTTGCAGATGGGGGTCGAGCTTGGTCGCCTCATTTTGGAAAATCCGGACAGCATCATTGCCAAATATACCTACGATCCCAAGACCGATCGGTACATCTATACCGAAAGCGTTGGGGATTTCAATATCAACCATCCCATCATCCTTACTCCGGAACAGTACTATGAACTGGTGCGCAAGGAGCAGATGAGATCCTATTTCAAACAAAAAATAGATGCTTTCACAGGCAGAAAGGAAGGCAGTGAGGAAGCCCGAAAAAATCTCTTGCCCAATTTTTATGTGAACAACAATTTCTTTGAATCCATTTTTGGGGGAAACACCATTGAAGTGATTCCACAGGGTTCCGTGGCGATGGATCTTGGGGTGCTGTGGCAAAAAAATGACAATCCGGCCCTTTCGCCCAGAAACCGGACCAATCTCTCTTTCGATTTTGACCAACGCATCAGCCTGAGCCTCTTGGGAAAGGTAGGAGAGCGCCTCCAGGTGACCGCCAATTATGACACCGAGGCCACATTTGATTTCCAGAACCTTGTCAAACTGGACTATACGCCTACGGAAGATGACATTCTCCGCAAAATTGAGATAGGTAACGTGAACATGCCCTTGAACAGTTCGCTCATCACAGGGGCGCAGAGTTTGTTCGGGGTCAAGACACAATTACAGTTCGGGAAGACCACGGTGACCGCCGTTTTTTCCGAACAACGCTCGCAGAACAACACCGTAGTGGCCCAAGGCGGGGGAACGCTGAACGAATTCTCCCTCACCGCTTTGGACTATGATGAGGACCGTCACTTTTTCTTGGCCCATTATTTCAGGGACAATTATGACCGTGCCCTCCAGAACTATCCGTTCATACAGAGCCAAGTGCAGATTACCCGTTTGGAGGTCTGGGTGACCAACCGAAACCAACAGACACAGAATGTGAGGAACGTGGTGGCCATCCAAGATCTGGGAGAATCGGAACTGGGAAGGAATGGACGCGAAAAAACGAGGATCGGGATTGCCAATGGAGCCCCGGCAGGATTCTTCAACATCATGGGCACCGATGTATTGCCACAGAACGGGGCCAACGACTATGACCCAAGGCTCATTGGGAACGGGGGTGCGTTGACACAGTCCATTCGGGACATAGCCACCGTGGAATCCGGGTTCAATGTTCCGGGATATCAGGTAAACCAAGGGTATGACTATGCCATTTTGGAAAATGCCCGGAAACTGGAACAGGGAAGGGACTATCAGTTCAACACCCAATTGGGCTACATCTCTTT
Organism: Flagellimonas hadalis; assembly: GCF_007785775.2. Lineage (GTDB taxonomy): Bacteria > Bacteroidota > Bacteroidia > Flavobacteriales > Flavobacteriaceae > Flagellimonas > Flagellimonas hadalis. The sequence continues at coordinate 187,804 of NZ_VNIK02000003.1, read as the reverse complement.
GAGCCAGAGCTTGAGCAACGACGAGGTGCTTGGGGTCGCTTTCCAATACACCATAAACGGGCAGGTATTCCAGGTTGGGGAATTTGCCAACGGAGGGGTCGATGCCACAACGGTATCGGGGGGTGTCAATCCCATTATCGAGAACAACACCTTGATCTTGAAACTGCTCAAGAGCAACATCACCAATGTGGAAGACCCCATTTGGGACTTGATGATGAAAAACATATACTCCACAGGAGCCTATCAGTTGAGCCAGGAAGACTTCAAACTGAACATCCTATACTCCGATCCCACACCGAGGAACTACATTACCCCGGTGGACCCGAACGCAGGTTGGCCAGCAGGACTGGAGGACCAGATATTATTGAGGGTCTTTAACTTGGACCGATTGAACGTGTATAACGATGTACAGCCCGGGGGCGATGGCTTTTTCGATTATTATGAAGGAATAACCGTGGATTCCCAGTCCGGTCGGATCATTTTTACCAAGGTGGAGCCTTTTGGGGAATTCCTGTTCAACGAGTTGGGCGGTGGGGTCTATGATGTCAATAACGACCAAGGATACAACGCCAACCAAAGGCGTTACGTGTTCAGGAACATGTATGCCAAGACCAAGGCTGCTTCGCTCCAAGATGCGGAAAAGAACCGTTTCCAGCTGAAGGGAAGGTACAAGTCCCAAGGGAACAATGGTATTCCGATCGGGGCTTTCAACGTGCCGAGGGGTTCCGTGCGTGTCACTGCCGGGGGGCGCCAGCTTCAGGAAGGGATTGATTACACCGTGAACTATCAGGCGGGGACGGTACAGATCTTGGACCCCAGTTTGGCGGCATCCGATACCCCTATCAATATTTCGGTGGAGAACAACGCCGTTTTTGGCCAACAGACCCGAAGGTTTGCAGGGGTGAATGTGGAACACAAGTTCAATGAAAACTTTGTTTTGGGAGGTACCATGCTCAATTTGAACGAGCGACCCCTTACCCAAAAATCGAATTACGGGGTGGAGCCCGTCAACAATACCATTTTCGGATTGAACGGAAACTTCAGTACGGAGCTGCCATTTTTGACCCGATTGGCGAACAAGTTACCAAATATCGATACCGATGTGCCTTCCAATATGTCCTTGCGAGGAGAGGTGGCCTTTTTAAAGCCCAATTCGCCCAAAAATGCCGATTTCAGGGGGGAGACCACCACCTATCTCGACGATTTTGAGGGTGCGCAGGCCTTGATAGATATCCGTTCTTCCTTGGGGTGGACCTTGGCCAGCCCGCCGGTTGAATTTTTACAGGACCGCACTGGAATTGATGTGGGTCATGAGCGGGCCAAAATGGCTTGGTACACCATCGACCCTATTTTTTATACCAACCAACGACCATCAGGACTGTCCGATAACGATATTTCCCTGAACTCGACCCGGAGGGTGTTCATTGACGAGGTGTTCACCGAAACGGACATTGCACAAGGACAGACACAGGTGCAGAGCACGTTGGACATTGTGTACTATCCCAATCAAAAGGGGCCTTACAATGCCAACCCAAGTTTTGAGACCGAAACCGCAGCCAACAAATGGGCGGGTATCATGCGTCCATTGAGCAGTACAAACTTTGAACAGTCCAATGTGGAGTTTGTGCAGTTTTGGGTGCTCGATCCTTATGTGGACGGTGAGACAACCAATACGAATGCAGGGGAGTTGGTGCTCAACCTGGGCAACATTTCAGAAGATATATTGAGGGACGGCCGCAAGCAGTATGAGAATGGATTGCCGGCAAGTACCAACAACGAGATTCCTCGCGAAACCCCATGGGGGCAAGTGCCCTCCACGCAGTCCTTGGTGTATGCCTTTGATGCGGATGAGACCAACAGGGCTCTTCAGGATGTGGGTCTGGACGGTCTGAACGATGCTGCCGAAGCCGCCATTTATAATGGCCCTGCCGAGGATCCCGCTTTGGACAACTACCAATATTATTTGAACCGTGAAGGTGGCGTGTTGGAACGCTATCTGGACTTTAACAATACACAGGGAAACTCGCCCGTGGCCGTGACCAACACCAATAGGGGGTCCACTACCTTGCCCGATGTGGAGGACATTGACAGGGACCTTACCATGAACACGGTGAACAGCTACTACGAATACAGGATTCCGATAGGTCCTAATGTCACTATTGATGATAAATATGTGACGGATATCCGGGAGGGAATGACGCCTACACTTCCCAATGGCACCCAATTGAACAGAAGGTGGATCCAGTACAAGATTCCATTGAGTGATTTTACCGATGCCGTGGGAGGCATCGCCGATTTTAGGTCAATCAGTTTCATGAGGATGTATCTTACCGGTTTTTCGGATGATGTGGTATTGCGATTTGCGACCTTGGATTTGGTGCGTGGCGATTGGAGGACCTATACCAATTCCTTGCAGCCCGATGTGGACAACGATCCCACGGATGACGCCACAGTGACCGACGTGAACACGGTGAACATTGAAGAAAATTATGGAAGGCAACCCATTCCTTATGTATTGCCCCCTGGAGTCATCAGGGAACAATTGAACAACAACAACACCATCATCCGCCAAAACGAGCAGTCGTTGTCGTTCGTGGTAGAAAACCTGGAGTCCGAGGATTCACGTGGTGTGTTCAAGAACGTGAACATCGATGTGCGCCAATACCAGCGCATCAAGATGTTCATGCACGCCGAAAAAATAATGAACGGGGACTATTCTGATAGCGATACACCCTTGGTCGGTTTCCTTCGGATAGGGACGGATTTCTCGGAAAACTTCTATCAATTGGAAATACCGCTCCAGTTCACCCCATTTGGTTCCACATCTGCAGAAGAGATTTGGCCTTCGGTTAACGAGTTGGATGTTGCACTGGGCGATTTGAACAAGGTAAAGTCCAGGGGGATTGCAGAACAGACGTTGAACGATGTCAATTATTATGAGATTGTGGATGGGGAGGCCGTTCCCGTGGAAGAATTTGCGCCCAGGGCATTGGGTGTGGTGCGTATCGGGATACGGGGTAACCCCTCGTTGGGAAGCATCCGGGGGATGATGGTCGGTATCAAGAATATCGATGACGTTCCCGCGCGGGGCGAAGTCTGGTTCAACGAACTTCGGTTGGCCGGCCTTGATAATAACGGAGGTTGGGCAGCGATTGTGGCGATGGACGCCAACATGGCCGATTTTGCCAATGTTTCCGCTACGGGGAGCAAGAGTACATCAGGATTTGGTTCCATTGATCAAATGCCGAACGAGCGTTCCAGGGAAGATGCCATTTCCTACGATGTGGTCACCAATGTGAACGTGGGACAACTATTACCCAAAAAATGGAACATACAGTTGCCGTTCAACTATGGGATTTCGGAAACCTTGATCACACCTGAATTCGATCCCGTGTACGACGATTTGAAACTGGACGACCGCATTGCCGCCACCACTACTGCCGAAGAAGCGGAGACCATCAAAAAGCAAGCGGAGGACTATACCAAACGGACCAGCATCAACCTTATTGGGGTCAGAAAAAATAGAGGGGAAGAAGCTGAGGAGAATTTCTTCGACATTGAGAACTTTACCTTTAATTATTCATACAACGAGACCAGTCACAGGGATTTTGAAGTGGCCGATCTTCAAGATCAGAATGTGACCACCGGATTTGTGTACAACCATAATTTCAAACCAGCTCCTGTTGCTCCCTTTGCCAAAAAAGATTCCCTGTTCATGAGCAAGTACTGGCAGTGGTTGAAGGATTTGAACTTGAATGTGTTGCCCACCAGTCTTTCCGTGAACGCCAACTACAACAGGGCGTTCAACCAACAACGGTTCAGGGATGTGTTGGAGCCTGGGGTGGAGGCGTTGGAACTTCCCTTGTTGCAGCAACGAAATTATATGTTCAACTGGCAATATGCCCTCAATTACAGTATCACCAAATCCCTTAGGTTGAACCTGACGGCCTCCAACAACAATATTGTCCGTAACTATTTTAATGTGGATGAAAATCCCGATTCGGGCATTGACCAAACACTCGGCCTTTGGGATGGCTTCTTTGATATTGGGGAGCCCAACAGGCATGCCCAGCAAATGCAATTGAACTACGAGCTGCCCTTCAGTAAGTTTCCGTTCCTCAATTTCATCAACGCACAATATACCTACACCAGCAATTTTGATTGGCAACGTGGTGGGGATGCTTTGATCGAAGTGGCAGGGGAGAACATCAACATTGTACAGAACGCCAGCACCCACAACCTGACGGCCAATTTGAGCATGCAGCGATTCTATGACTTTTTGGGGTTGAAGAAAAAGGGCGGCAAGGTACTGGCCAACCAACCTCCCGTACGAAGGGACAAAGCGGGCAATCCGGTGAGTGGCACCGATGAAAATGCTCCGAAAAAGACAAGTAAAGGCTTCAATACCTTGGTGGACATCGTGACGATGGTCAAGCGTGTCAATGTGAACTATAGTGAGAACAGGGGAACGGTGCTTCCGGGCTATACCCAGTCCGTTGGGTTCATAGGCACCACACGCCCAACCTTTGGATTTGTGTTCGGAAGCCAGTCCGATGTGCGCTACGAAGCTGCCCGAAACGGGTGGTTGACCACCTATCCAGAGTACAACTCACAATTTATAAGGAGTGCCAACAAACAGTTGAACCTTACCGCTACCGCGCAACCGACGCAGGACCTGACCATCGATTTGACGGCGGACAGACAGTTTACAAGCAATTCACAGGAAAATTACAGTCCTGAGCGATGGATCAATTTTGAAGATGGCTTGGTCAACGAAATGGGGAATTTCAGCATTTCCACAGTGATGATCGGAACCATTTTCAACAAGAGCGATCAGTTCGACTCCGAGACTTTTGAGCAGTTCAAACAGAACAGAATCACCATCGCCAACAGATTGGTGGCCGATCGTGGGCAGAATCCAGGTACACTTGATGAGGATGGGTTCCCTGAACTTTATGGAAAGACCCAGCAGGAGGTATTGCTCCCTGCTTTCTTTGCGGCCTACACTGGGCAGGACGCTAACCGGGTGAATCTGGATGCTTTTAGGGACATTCCGATCCCGAACTGGAACATCAAATATACCGGTTTGATGAAAAACCGTTGGTTCAAGAAGAAATTCAAACGGTTCTCTTTGAGCCATGGCTACCGTGCGGCCTATAGCATCAACCAGTTCCAGACTAATTTGGAACGACAGAACACTTCCATCAATCCGGAGACCAACGATGTGCTGCCTGAGACCTTGATCAACAACGTGGTGCTCACCGATCAGTTCAATCCGTTGATGCGTATGGACTTTGAAATGCAGAATTCCTTCAGCTTTTTGGCTGAGGTAAGAACGGACAGGACACTTTCCCTCAGCTTCGACAACAATCTGCTCACGGAAATCAACGGAAAGGAATATACCCTTGGTTTGGGTTACAGGTTCAAGGATGTGAAATTCGTTACCAACATTGGCGGGGAAAAGACCCGTTTGAAAGGAGATCTTAACCTCAAGGCCGATCTTTCGTTGCGGGACAACATCACCATCATCCGCAATTTGGACATCGACAACAACCAGATCACTTCGGGTCAAAAGCTCATGTCCGTCAAGTTCACGGCAGACTATGCCCTGAGCAAAAGTTTGAACGCCCTTTTCTTCTACGACCACTCCTTCTCGGAATTTGCGGTTTCCACGGCATTTCCGCAGACCACCATCAATGCGGGCTTTACCCTCCGGTACAATTTCGGGAACTAAGGACCTTAGTGGGAATTTCTTGAATTTTGTTCGTCGGTTTGTTTGAAAAGCAACCTGCAATCCGTTACATTTGCCCATCAACAAATTCAAACACTGTTATAATGAACATACCGTCAGAATTGAAGTACACCAAGGACCATGAATGGGTCAAGATAGATGGGGACATTGCCACTGTGGGCATCACCGATTTTGCCCAGGGCGAATTGGGTGACATTGTATATGTGGAGGTGGAGACTTTGGATGAAACTCTGGATAAGGAAGAAGTTTTTGGTACCGTGGAAGCGGTAAAGACCGTTTCCGATCTTTTCCTGCCCTTGAGCGGTGAGATCATCGAGTTCAATGAAGTTTTGGAGGACGAGCCCGAAAAAGTGAACACCGATCCTTATGGCGAAGGCTGGATGATCAAGATCAAGATCAGCGATCCTTCCGAGGTCGATGATTTGATGAGCGACGAAGATTACAAGGCATTGATTGGTGCTTAGGCATTACAGATACACCATATTGTTCATAAGCTGGGTATTGTTCATCACAATGCTCAGCTTATTTTCTTTCTCGGATATGGATCTCGACGAGGGCAATCTGAACGTTCCGTATGCGGACAAGATAGTGCATTTTACCTTCTATTTGGTCTTTTCCATCCTTGGTTGTCTATTGGTCCGGGAGCGCACCAAAGGACTTTGGTCCATGGGAAAGGCAACAAGGGTGATTGTGGTATTGGCCATATCCTATGGCATAGTTATTGAGGTTTTACAATATACGCTCACGGAAGACCGTATGGCCGAATTTGGGGACGTTGTCGCGAATACCTTAGGGGCATTTGTAGGAATTGGATTGATTCGGTGGTTTTTTTCCAAGGAAAGCCGTTAAAATGGAAATTTTAATTGTTTATTTAACCAATTAATAATTAAATTAGCAAACACTAAATTTAGAAAGATGGAACCAAAAAAGAATCCAAAAGCTGACGTAGGAAGAAACAGCTCGCTCTATTTTGTGATAGGGTTGGCCGCTGTCTTGGCGTTGGTTTATGGAGCCATGGAGTGGAAAAAATACGACAAGGCTAACGATTATGACATTTCGATGAACGTCGAAGATCAGTTGGACGAAGAAGTCCCAATGACCGAACAGATCAAGACGCCACCGCCACCACCGCCACCTGCGGCACCGGAGGTCATCGAGGTTGTGGAAGATGAGGAAGAGGTTGAGGAAACCGTGATCGAGTCCACAGAGACCAGCCAAGAAGAAGAAGTCATAGAAATCGAAGAAGTTGAGGTGGAAGAGGTAGAAGAAGATATCAGTGTTCCATTTGCCGTTATCGAGGATGTACCTGTTTTTCCAGGTTGTGAAAACGCGGCCAACAAAAAGGACTGTTTCCAAGAGAAAATGCAGGACCACATCCGTAAAAATTTCCGCTATCCTGAAATCGCCCAAGAAATGGGTGTCCAAGGTAGGGTGAGCGTGATCTTCGTGATCCAAAAAGATGGAAGCATCGGGGATATCAGAATGCGCGGACCGGATAAAAATTTGGAGGCCGAGGCTTTGAGGATCATCCAAAAGTTGCCCAAGATGACCCCAGGAAAGCAAAGGGGAAGAGCGGTAAAGGTGCCGTTCAGTATTCCGATTACCTTTAAGTTACAATAATAAGTATACGATTCCTGTCGAGGCAGGAATGGAAAAAGCCCTGATGGAAACGTCGGGGCTTTTTTTATGGCAGTAACGACCATATTTCGGGGAACTATCATAAAACCTTCCCTTTGGTTGCAAAAGATCTATGCCGGCGTTATCTTTGCCAGTCAATTCAGTTCGTGGATGAAATCTGCAGTAGGATCCGTTAAAAGCACCTCATTTTCCTTGGTCTTTTCCGATTTTAAGGAAATCACCAAGGCCAGACTGGCCGTCAGTGTGGTCTTTTCTTCCATTGCGGGTTATTTTTTGGGTGCCTATGAGGTAAGTGTAACTTCCTTATTGTTGTTGACTTTTGGCGGATATTGCATGGTCGGTGCTTCCAATGCATACAACCAAATCATTGAAAAAGACCTCGATGCTTTGATGAAACGGACCAAGAACCGTCCCATTCCATCAGGGCGCATGTCGCCAAAAACTGCACTTGCCATTGCGGTCACATTGACCATACTCGGGGTGTTGTCGCTTTTGGCCCTGAGCCCCAAAACAGCCATGTTCGGCGCTATCTCCATCTTTTTGTACACCAGTGTATATACGCCTCTAAAGACCAAGACACCCCTTTCGGTATTTGTGGGTGCCTTTCCGGGGGCCATTCCATTCATGTTGGGATGGGTAGCTGCCACGGACGATTTTGGGATTGAACCAGGAACGCTCTTCATGATCCAATTTTTTTGGCAGTTTCCCCATTTTTGGGCATTGGGCTGGATGCTGGACGAAGATTATAAACAAGCAGGCTTCAAAATGCTGCCCACGGGAAACAAGGATACCGGAACCGCTATGCAGATCATATTGTACACCATTTGGATGATTGTTATCTCCATTGTCCCTGTATTTGGATTCACGGGGAGATTGCAATTGTCGGTCACGGCGGCAGTGATCGTGTTTTTGGCAGGTCTGGTCATGTTGCTTTTTGCCTTCAGACTGTATGAGAAGAGGGACAATGCATCGGCACGAAAGCTCATGTTGGCAAGCGTTACCTACATATCATTGATCCAGGTGGTATATGTAATGGATAAATTTATCAGTTAAGAAATGGATTTGACCCAAGGAACGGCAGAAGAAAAGAACAGAAGGGCGAAGAAAATGATGCTCTGGTTCGGTATTGTAAGTTTGATCATGGGCTTTGCGGGATGGACCAGCGCCTACATTGTGAGCAGCAAGCGGGAAGATTGGATCAGTGACCTGGAACTGCCCCAGGCTTTTTTCATCAGTACGGCCATCATTATTTTGAGTAGCATTACCTATTTCGTGGCCAAAAAAGCAGTGGGAAGAAATGATCAAAAGTTGGGGACCATCTTTTTATTGGTCACTTTGGCCCTTGGTATTTCGTTCATAATTTTCCAGTTCAAGGGTTTTTCCCAGATGTTGGAGAACGGATATTATTTTACGGGTCCAACGAGCAACATAAAGATGTCCTATGTGTTCCTCATAGCGGCAGTGCACATAGTGCACCTTGTGGCAGGACTTATCTCCCTTTTGGTGGTGTTGGTGCAGCAGCTCAGGGGAAAATACATGCCCGGGGACATGTTGGGGATGGAACTCGGTGCCACATTTTGGCATTTTTTGGACTTCCTTTGGGTGTATTTGATCCTCTTCATGTATTTCGTGAAATAAATCTTGGACAAAACAGTTTTCGTTCAAGTTTATCTTTTCAAATATGTCAAAAGGTGTAAATTTGTGAAAGTTTTAATAAAACGACCTTTTATATGGATGCAACGGTGACTACCGGTACAGAAGAAAGCGTTTGGGGAGGTGGAAACAAACCGCTCGGCGCTAGCTATGGAAAAATGATGATGTGGTTTTTCATTGTCTCTGATGCCTTGACCTTCTCTGGCTTTTTGGTATCATATGGCTTTTCAAGGTTCAAGTTCATAGACATTTGGCCGATTGCCGATGAGGTGTTCACCCACGTACCCTTTTTCCATGGGAATTACCCCATGTACTATGTTGCCTTCATGACCTTTATTCTGATCATGTCTTCCGTGACCATGGTACTTGCCGTGGATGCAGGACATAAGATGAAGCAGGGCAAGGTCGTGATCTATATGTTCCTGACCATCATCGGTGGTGCCATATTCGTGGGGTCACAGGCATGGGAATGGGCCACTTTTATCAAAGGGGATTACGGTGCAGTAGAGACCAAAGGAGGAAGGATCCTTCAATTTGTGGATGCAGAGACCGGGGAGAGGGCCGCTTTGGCCGATTTTGCCAAGACCCTGCCCGAAGAGCGTGTGAAGCACGTGAGCAGCGAAGGAATCTGGTTCCAAGGGGAAGGCTACAAGACTTCCTATTCGTTGAACGAAGTGGTGGAAGGTTTCAAGGCCACCCCAAATATCCTTATCCGTACCGAGTATGTGAACGAAGAAGGGGAAAAGACAGTTTTGGACCGAAAAAGATCTTTGGAAAAGATCATGGAGGCCACACAAGTGGTGGAAGGTGCAAACTTGGTCCACAACGAATATGGACACCGATTGTTTGCTGATTTCTTTTTCTTTATTACAGGGTTCCACGGATTCCACGTATTCTCTGGAGTGGTGATCAACATTATCATCTTCTTCAATGTCATCTTGGGTACTTATGAGCGCAGGGGGCATTACGAAATGGTGGAAAAAGTAGGTCTGTACTGGCACTTTGTGGATTTGGTATGGGTATTCGTATTTACATTCTTTTACTTGGTATAAAAAATTGACGATATAAATGGCACACGATCATAAACTTGAGATTTTCAGAGGACTTGTAAAATTCAAATCGAACACCCAGAAGATATGGGGGGTATTGGTTTTTCTAACCATAATTACCGCAATCGAGGTGGCCTTTGGTATCATTAAGCCCAGGGCACTTACCCATAGTCATTTTCTGGGGATGAAGCTTCTTAACTGGATCTTCATCGTCCTCACCTTGGTAAAGGCTTATTACATTGCATGGGATTTCATGCACTTGCGCGATGAGAAAAGCTCCTTGCGTAGGGCCATTGTCTGGACCCCTATTTTCTTGATATGCTATTTGATATTCATACTGCTGTTCGAAGCCGATTATGTGTACAATGTTTACAAGGATGGATTCATAACATGGGATTTCTAAGAAAGTATTAACAGCTATAAAAGACGGTTTTCCAACCGTCTTTTTTTATTTTTGCAAAGTGGGAAAGGCTATGAAAAAAACATTTGTCTTAGTGGTGCTGTTCGTGTTTCCATTGGTGGCCTATCTGTTCTTTGCATCTGGGGTCAACAACTTTGGAAAACTGCCTGTGCTAACGGAAAAAATCCCTGATGTGCCCGCAATGGGGCAAGAGGTCAGTTTGGACGGCAAGATCACCATTTTAGGGTTTATGGGGGCCAAAGTGGACAGTATGAAAGGAAATGCCTTCAACCTGAACCAAAAGATCTACAAAAGGTTTGGGGAGTTCACCGATTTTCAAGTGGTAATGGTGGTTCCCAAAGGGAAGGAAGCACAGGCCGATGCCCTCAAAGAAGAACTGGGAAAGCTATCCAATGTGGACAAATGGCACTTTACCTTTGGGGAAGAGGAACAGATAAAGGCCTTTTTCAAGCAACTGAAAACAAACACCGATCTGGACGCTGACCTTTCCACACCCTATGCGTTCATTATTGACAAGGATCGCAATCTTAGGGGAAGGGAAGATGATGAGGACGAAGGGCTGAAATATGGATTTGATACCTCTTCGGTAGCGGAATTGAACAACAAAATGGAAGATGATGTCAAGATCATCTTGGCAGAATATAGACTCGCTTTAAAAAAGAACAATGCCGACAGGAGCAAATAACAAGAAAAAGTATACCTACGTTTGGGTCTCGGCGATCATTCTCGTTTTCGGCACATTTGCCGTTTATGAAATCACCAAGAGGGTAAAAGGGGGGACTATTGTGGAAAACGACCGTATGAGTGTGGCTTCGGTGGAGCAACAGGTCGGGTTTGTCATCAACGAGGGCAAAAAACGACAAGTCCCCGAATTCTCATTTATGAACCAGGACAGCGTGCTGGTCACCAACAAGGATTATCTGGGAAAAGTATATGTGGTGGAGTTTTTCTTTACCACCTGCCCCACCATATGCCCCATAATGACCAAAAATCTACTGGAGCTGCAAAAAACCTTCAAGGACGATGCGGATTTTGGAGTGGCATCCTTTACCATCAACCCACGGTACGACACCCCATCAGTGCTTAAAAAGTATGCCGAGAAATATGGCATAGTGGACAAGGATTGGCATTTGCTCACCGGAGACCAGAAAGAGATATACACATTGGCCCAGGAAGGTTTCTATATTGTGGCCAACGAAGTAGAGGACGCACCTGGTGGTTTTGAGCATTCGGGAATGTTCGCTTTGGTGGACAAAAATGGCTATATTCGTTCCCGTCAGGATAAGTTTGGGAACCCCTTGATCTATTACAGGGGCACCATCACTGAAAAAGAAGGAGTGAATGCTGAGGGAGAGGCCCAGCAGATCACCCTATTAAAAGAGGACATCAAAAAATTATTGGCAGAATGACCGAGGACATTTCTATGCGGGAAAAAAAGTTCAACCAATGGATCACAGTCATATCCATTGCCGTTCCCATTGTGGTGGCGTTACTTTTCGGATACAAGATCCCCAATGCCAAACCATTGGGTTTCCTTCCGCCCATCTATGCATCCATTAACGGTTTGACGGCCATTATGCTGGTCATTGCTGTTATTGCCATTAAAAATGGAAAGCGTTCGCTGCACCAAAAGCTGATGACCACCTGCATTATATTCTCCGCACTGTTCCTGATCATGTACGTGGCCTACCACATGACCTCGGAGACCACCATGTACGGCGGCGAGGGAACTATAAAGTACGTGTATTACTTCATCTTGATGACGCACATTGTGCTTTCCATCTCCGTGATTCCCTTGGTGCTGATCACCTATTCAAAAGTATATCTGGACGATTTTGAGAGCCATAGGCTATGGGCCAAATATACCTTTCCCATTTGGTTGTACGTGGCCATTACAGGCGTCATTGTCTATGTCATGATTTCCCCCTATTACCCCTATTGATCCACATGAAAGCAAAATATCTCCTTTTACTGTTGTTGCTGTTGGCGTTTCCCTCCTTGGTGGATGCCCAGTGTGCCATGTGCCGCGCAGTAGTGGAGAGTGGGGCCGATGGCAAGACGGCGGAGGGCATCAATAATGGAATAGTGTACCTTATGGCATTTCCCTATCTCTTGGTGGCCGGACTGTTCTATTTTATATACAGAAAGATGAGGGGTTGAACCCGATTTTGATATTTTTTCCCCCTGAAGTGTAACATTTGGTGTTCTCGATCATCTTATAAGGGTACAGAAGATGTACTTCATCAATCAAAACACTGACCTATGTTTGACTTGGAAAGGTGGCAAGAAATATTTGACACCATACGAAAGAACAAACTGCGCACTTTTTTAACAGGCCTTTCCGTGGCCTCAGGAATTTTCATTCTTGTGATTCTTCTGGGTTTTGGACAGGGTATGCGCAATGGCATCGAACAAGAGTTCAAGCAAGATGCGTCCACAAGTGTCTGGGTATGGCCTGGGGTCACCTCCAAGGAATACAAGGGGCTTAATCCAGGGAGGCGCATCCAGTTGGTCAATGAGAATTTTGATAGATCGAGTGCCATGTTCAAGAATATCATCGAACGTGGATCTTCCCGGATCTTTGTGCGTGGAGTCAGTGTGAACTATGGAAAGGAAGCCCTCATCTATGGCGTGCAGGGAGTCGCTTCGGATTTCCAGTTCATAGAGAACGCCTCCATGTTGGAAGGCCGTTTCATAAATTATCAAGATGAAATTTCAGCTGGCAAAGTGGCCGTCATCGGCAACAAGATCAAAAAGGACGTCTTCAACAAAGTGGATTCGCCCATTGGCGAGTTTGTGGACATATCCGGTATTCCCTTCAAGATCATCGGGGTCTATAAGGAAATGGAAGATCGCGAAGAGGAGCGTATCTACATTCCCATAACCACGGCCCAAAAAGCATTCAATGGAGGCAACAGGATCAACAACATGTCCTTTACACTCCCTCCCGTGGAAAATTTTGACGAAGCAGTGGCCCAGGCCATAAACTTCAAGGATGACATGCGGAAATACCTACAGCAGGTACATACCGTTGCCCCGGACGATACAGGGGCGATGGAAGTCTGGAGTGCCATGGAAGAGGCCAAACGCTATTATGGCCTTACCAACAACATAAAACTCTTTTTCTGGTTTGTCGGTATCTGTACCATCATCGCCGGGGTAGTGGGGGTGAGCAACATCATGATGATCGTGGTGAAGGAACGCACCCGGGAAATTGGCATACGAAAGGCATTGGGGGCCAAGCCATGGTCCATCATTGCCATGATCTTGCACGAGGCCATTTTTGTGACCGCCATTTCGGGGTTCACGGGATTGATCTTCAGTATGGCCCTGCTCGAACTGGTCGGCCCGAACATTGAGGTGGACTATATTCTCAACCCGTCCGTGAACTTCAAAGTAGCCTTTTCCACGGTGCTGGTCCTCATACTGGCAGGGACCTTGGCCGGTTTTGTGCCTGCATGGAGGGCGGCCAAAGTACAGGTAATCGAATCCTTGCGAGATGAATAAAGAATCTTACAAAAACAAGCAATATGTTCAACAGGGATAGATGGCGGGAAATCCTGGAAGTGCTCACCAGCAATGTGTGGCGCACCATCTTCACGGCTTTTGGGGTCTGCTGGGGTATTTTTATACTGATTGTGCTGCTTGCCGCCGGGAAGGGACTTGAAAATGGTATAAAGCAGGACTTTGGCGACACGGCCACGAACACCATGTTCATGTGGACAAGGGCCACGACCAAGGCCTACGAAGGATTGCCCCAAGGAAGGGGGTTCAATTTTAAGATAAGCGATGTGCAGGCCATCAGGGACAATGTGCCCAATCTCAGGTTTATTTCCCCAAGGAACCAATTGGGTGGATTTGGTGGGAACAACAACGTGGTCAAGGGAATCCGGACCGGGGCCTTCAATGTGTATGGGGATTATCCGGAAATCATCAACCAGGATCCGATGGCAGTGACCTCTGGTAGGTTCATCAACTATAATGACATTGATGAAAAGAGGAAAGTGGCCGTGATCGGGCTGGGGGTCAAGAACGACCTCTATGAAAAGGACGAGGAAGTGCTGGGGAGCTACATCAAGATCCAAGGAGTGAACTTTATGGTGATCGGCACCTATAAAAAGAACAACAGTGGTGGTGGAGAGGAAGGACAGAAGGAAATTTTTGTCCCTTTCACCTCGTTCTCGCAGGCCTTCAACCAAGGGGAAAATGTAGGATGGATGGCCATCACCGCAAACGATGGCAGCTCCATTTCCCAGCTCAAGGACAAGATCATCGACGAAATGAAAAAACGGCACAAGGTCCATCCCGAAGACAACCGTGCCATAGGCTATTTTGACCTTTATGAACAATACAACCGGGTGGAGAGCCTCTTTGGGGCATTGAAGGCGGTCGCCTATATTGTGGGGATCATGGTACTGCTCTCGGGCATTATCGGGGTGAGCAACATCATGCTCATCGTGGTAAAGGAACGGACCAAGGAAATTGGTATCCGAAGGGCTTTGGGCGAACAGCCGTGGTCCATCAAAAAACAGATATTGATGGAGTCCATATTCCTTACTTTGATTTCAGGAATGGTGGGCATCATTTTTGGGTCATTGGTCATTTATGGGATCAATTCCCTGTTGGATAGCGTGGGTCCCGTGGATATGTTCATGAGTCCCAGTGTGAGTGTTGGGGTGGTAACGGGGGCACTGGTCATTTTGATGGTGTCCGGCCTATTGGCAGGTTTCATCCCCGCCCAGAGCGCTATTAGGGTGCGGCCCATTGAGGCATTACGAACGGAATAAAAGTAAATCAATCAAATAAATTATAGCATACAATGAAAAAATCGGTAACCATTGCCATCTTGTTGCTCATCGTGATCGTGTTCGGTGGCTCCATGTACTATCTCTACCAGAAGAACTCAGAGGATCCGGTGGTCTATCAAACAGAGACACCCTCCACGCAGACCATAGTCAAAAAAGCTGTGGCCACGGGAAGCATTCTTCCTTTGGAAGAAGTGTTGATCAAACCCAATATATCCGGGGTCATTGAAGAGATTTTTGTGGAAGGAGGGGATTTTGTAAAGTCGGGAGACCTGTTGGCCAAGATCAAAGTAGTGCCCAACCTTTCTGCCCTGAACGATGCAAGAAATGCCATTGACGAGGCCAAGATCAATCTGGAAGATCAAAAGAGAAACTTCGAACGCCAGTCCACACTCTTTGCCAAGGGGGTCATATCCCGGGCAGATATGGATAGGGCACAGGTGACCTATGATCAGGCGAAACAGGCCTATGGCGCGGCGAACAAGCGATACGATATCGTGAAGACCGGGACTACGAGCGGTCTCAGTAGTGCGGCCAATACCATGATCCGTGCCACGGTGAGCGGTATGGTCCTTGAGGTGCCCGTTGAAGTGGGGAACCAGGTCATCGAGAGCAATAATTTCAATGAAGGGACCACCATTGCGGCCATTGCCGATGTGGACAAAATGATCTTTGAGGGCAAGGTGGATGAATCCGAAGTGGGGAAAATAAAAGAAGACCTGCCTTTGGAAATCACTGTTGGGGCCATAGAGAACCGTGTCTTTGATGCGGTACTGGACTATATCGCACCCAAGGGAAAAGAAGAGAATGGGGCCATCCAATTCGAGATCAAGGGCTCCTTGAAAAAAGGGGACACCACTTTCATAAGGGCGGGACTGAGTGCCAATGCTTCCATCATCTTGGCACGGGCAGATAGTGTTTTGGCCCTGAAAGAGGCTTTGGTACAGTTTGACAACGATACCAAAAAACCATTTGTGGAAGTGGAGACCGCTGCACAAAAATTTGAGCGTAGGGATGTGGAACTGGGCGTCAGTGATGGCATTTATGTTGAGGTGAAATCTGGGGTGGCGGCCAATGACAAGGTCAAAATATGGAACGCAATCGCCACAGAACAAACCAATTAAAAATCATTTAACAAAAAATTTCAATAATTCTTGTAACAAATTATCAACTTGCCTGTCTTACAGTCAGAGGTTACAAAAAGATAGCTAACATCACCAATCATGATAGAAATCAAAGATCTTCATAAATCCTATCGCATGGGGAGCAACTCCCTTCATGTGCTGAAAGGGATAAATTTTAAAGTGGACGATGGCGAACTGGTTGCCATCATGGGGTCCTCGGGATCGGGAAAATCCACTTTGCTCAATATTTTAGGGATGTTGGACGGAGCCGATTCAGGGGAATATACCTTGGACAACGTGCCCATCAAAAACCTGAGTGAGACCAAAGCGGCCCAATACAGAAACAAGTTTTTGGGTTTCATCTTCCAGTCATTTAACTTGATCAATTATAAAAGTGCCCTTGAAAATGTGGCACTACCCTTATATTATCAAAAAGTCCCCAGAAAGGAGCGTCAGGAGAAGGCGATGAAATACTTGGACAGGGTGGGACTGAAACCTTGGGCCACGCATTTGCCCAGCGAGCTATCCGGGGGACAAAAACAACGGGTGGCCATAGCTAGGGCCATGGCTGCTGAACCCAAAGTGCTTTTGGCGGATGAGCCAACAGGGGCTTTGGACAGTAAAACGTCATACGAGGTCATGGATTTGATCCAGAAAATCAACGATGAGGGCAACACCATTTTGGTGGTGACCCACGAGGAGGACATCGCGCACATGTGCAAGCGTATTGTGCACTTGAAGGACGGTGTGATCGTAGAGGACAAAAAAATTGAACAAGTAAGGGCAGAGCAGTATGTTTGATCGCGATGTTTGGCAGGAAATATTCAACACGCTTAAGACCAATAAGCTAAGGACCTTTTTGACGGGGTTTTCCGTGGGGTGGGCCATATTCATCTTGGTAATGCTCCTCGCTTCGGTGAACGGCATGGAGAACGGTTTTGTGGGTCAGTTCAATGACGATGCCACGAACTCCATCTTTGTCCGGCCCGGTACCACTTCCAAGGCCTATGCAGGTTTTGAGGCCAATCGAAGGATCCAGCTCAAAAATGATGACCTCGAGTACATCAAACAAAGTTTTCCTGACGATATCGAATACATCAGTGCCAGGTACAATGCCAATGCTACAGCGAAATATAAAAGTGAGACCGGTTCCTACTTTGTTCAGGCGACCCATCCAGACCATCAGGCCATAGAGAAGACCTTGGTGATTGCGGGACGATATATCAACGAAGCAGATGTGGTCAACAAGGCAAAGGTGGCCGTGATCGGCAGAAAAGTGGCCGAAGATCTTTTTAAGACAGAAGACCCTCTGGGGAAATTTGTGGAATTCAATGGGTTGCCCTTCAGGGTGATAGGGATTTTCACCGATGATGGTGATGACAATGCCGAGCGTAGGATCTATGCCCCCATAAGTACCTATCAGCGGATTTATGGCAATACGAACGACATCAACATGATTGCCCTGACCTATAATCCGACCTATGACCTCACCAAAGCATTGGAATTTTCGAGAAGGTTGGAAGACCTGATGAAAAGAAGGCACAAAATAGATCCAGAAGACCAAGCCGGACTCTATGTCTGGAACTATGCCGAGGCTTTTGAGAACATCAGCAGTTTTACCGCCGTGCTCAAAGGTATTGGTATCGGTGTGGGCTTTTTGATCCTCATCTCGGGCATTGTGGGCATTGGGAACATTATGGTGTTCACTATCAAGGAGCGGACCAAGGAAATCGGCGTGCGAAAGGCGCTCGGTGCCAGACCTCGCCAAATCATCAATCTGGTCTTGCTGGAATCAGTCTTCATTACCTCGCTTTCCGGTTTTGTGGGACTGTTCTTTGCGTGGATAATCTTGGCGGGAGTTGGTCCCATGTTCCAGACGCCGGCATTCAGCAATCCTTCGGTAAATCTTTCTACAGTGGTAACGGCCACCATCATATTGATCGTTGCCGGTGTATTGGCAGGCTTGATTCCTGCAATGAAGGCCGCAAATGTTAAACCCATTGTTGCACTAAGTGATAAATAGTTATGTGGTTATTTGATAGGGATTTGTGGATAGAAATTTTTCATACGTTGGGCAAGAACATGTTCAGGACCTTTTTGACCATGCTTGGGGTTATCTTTGCGATGATCATATTGGTCCTTTTATTAGGTTCTGCCAATGGAATGAGCAATGGGTTTGACAAGATTTTTGCGGGCACTGCATCCAACAGCCTTTTTGTTTGGGGACAATCCACTTCAGAGCCCTATAAAGGTTTTGAGAGGGGAAGGAGGATCCGCTATAAAATTGAGGATGCCGATATATTGAAAAGACAGATTCCTGAAATCGAGGTATTGGCTCCAAGGATTGAACTGGCAGGCCATAGTGATATTGTGACCGTGTACCGCAACGGAAGGACAAGCGGTTCCGCAGTCTATGGCGACTACCCGGAAATAGACGATATCACCAAGAAGAAATTGGTAGAGGGCAGGTTCTTGAACCAAACCGATATCGATCACTCCAAAAAAGTATGTGTCATAGGGGAGGAGACCTATAAACTGCTCTTTGAAAAAGGGGAAAAGGCCATTGGCCAGGATATTCGTATCAACGGCGTCTATTTTTCTGTGGTGGGCATGTACAAACCCAACAACAACATCAACATAGATGGGGAAAATGCCGTTTTCATACCCTTTACCACCTTTCAGAAAGCATTCAATTCCGGAGATCGTATGGGGTGGATGGCCATAGCGGTGGAACCCAACACCCAAGTGGCCGTTGTGGAAAGGCAGATCAAGGACATCCTGAAGGCCAAATACGATATCCATCCGAATGATGAACGTGCCATAGGCAGTTTTGACATGTCGGAGATATTCAACAATATCAGTGCCTTTACCACGGTACTGCAAGGATTTTCCTTTTTCGTGGGCATCTTTACGCTCTTGGCGGGGGTGATAGCCATCAGTAACATCCTTTTGATCACCGTAAAGGAAAGGACACAGGAAATAGGGGTGAGAAGGGCATTGGGGGCCACGCCAAAAATAGTGAAGCGCCAGATTGTATTGGAAGCCATCGTATTGACAGCATTTGCAGGCCTGGTAGGATTTGCCATATCCGTGGGGATATTGTCCATCATGAATTCCATGTGGGGCAGTGGGGACGATTTCCCCTTCGTGAATCCCATGATCAGTATTCCCCAGTTCATCATATCATTTTTACTGATGGTCGGCCTTAGTGTGCTCATAGGGCTCCTGCCTGCCAACAGGGCCGTAAAGATAAGACCTATAGAAGCATTGAGAGAAGAATAGAACAATCAACACAAATAAATAACGAAATCAAATAAGCAATAATGAACAAGTATGTAAAGTACGCATTGATCGGAGCAGTGGTCGTAGGAATAATGGCCGCCATTGTTTACTTTCTAAAACAGAACAGTACACCTGTGGAACTCTATAAGACGGAGACTGCCGAACGTAAGGACATTATCAACAAGGTGATTGTTACGGGTAAGGTGATTCCAGAGGACGAAATCAACATAAAGCCCCAAATATCAGGGATCATAGACAGGATTCTTTTGGAAGAAGGGGTGCAGGTTAAGGCTGGGGATCTTATTGCAGTGATCAAGGTAGTGCCCAACGAACAGTCGTTGAACCAGGCAGCCGGAAGGGTGCGCACAGCAGAACTGTCTTTGAACAACACCAAGATAGAGTTTGACAGGAACAAAGCCCTTTTTGACAAGGGCGTGATTTCCAGTCAAGATTTCAACACCTTGAAGTTGAGCTATGATCAAGCCGTGCAGGAACTGAAAAATGCCCAGGCCGATTACCAGATCATCCGAAAAGGATCTGCAGGAGGCTCTGTGAGTGCCAATACCAATATCACCGCTACCGTATCCGGGACCATTCTTGAAATCCCGGTGAAGGAAGGGGATCAGGTGATACAAAGTAACAATTTCAATGAAGGTACAACCATTGCCACCATTGCCGATATGAGCAGAATGATCTTTGAAGGGGAAGTGGACGAGGCCGAAGTGGGCAAATTGAGCGTGGGAATGCCCTTGGAAATCAGTTTGGGAGCTTTGGAATCACAAAAGTTTGATGCCAAATTGAAGTTCATCGCGCCAAAAGGCGTAGAGGAAGAAGGAGCTGTCCAGTTCAAGATAGAGGGTGATCTTTCAATACCGGACAGTACTGCCTATGTCCGTGCAGGCTACAGTGCCAATGCCTCTATCGTCCTCGAAGAGAAAAAAGATGTACTTTCCATCAAAGAGGCCCTTTTGCAATTCGATAAGGATACCGAAAAACCCTATGTGGAGGTTGAGGTTGGTGAGAACAAGTTTGAACGCAAAGAGCTTGAATTGGGCGTAAGTGATGGAATCGATGTGGAAGTGGTGTCCGGAATCGAAGAAGATGCCAAGATAAAGGTATGGAACAAGTTGGAGAAAAAATCTGACGACGTTAATTGATGACCATCCATCAAAATAGTGAACAAACGAAAATCAAAAAACGAATGAAAAGAAGTATAACGACCTTACTGTTGTTGTTCACCGTTCTTATGTCCAGTGCCCAAGTGCGCAAATGGACCCTTCAGGAATGCGTGGAGTATGCAGTGGAACACAATTTGACCATAGAACAGTTTGAACTGGACCTGGAAAATGCAAAGATCGACAAGTCCGATGCCTTGGGAAATTTTCTTCCAAGTTTGAGTGGATCTACATCGGCGTCCAGTAACACCGGTTTCTCCATCAACCCCACGAACAACTTGCCCACGAACAGTACGGCGTTCAACGTAAATGCAAGTTTGACGTCAAGTGTCACCTTGTTCGATGGACTTCGAAATGTGTACCAAATGAACCGGGCAAAGATGAACGCCATTGCCAACCAGTACCGTCTGGACAATCTAAAGGACGATATTCGGTTGAACGTGGCCAATGCCTATCTGCAGGTACTCTCTGGAAAAGAGCAGTTGAAGACCTTCAGGGCACAATATGCTGTGACCGAGCAGGATCTGAAACGTACCAAGGAATTGGTGGAATCGGGAGTATTGCCGAGAGGTGACCTATTGGAGGTCGAGGCCACGGCCGCCAACCAACAGCAACAGATCGTCAATGGTGAGGCAACCGTTTTGATTGCCCGTGTCAACCTCGCCCAATTATTGCAGATTACGGATTATGAAAATTTTGACATCGCAGAGGAAGAGTTTGATATTCCGCCTTCCGATATCTTGAACAATTCCGCAAAGGTTATTTTTAATACGGCATTGACCTTCAGGAACGATATCAAACTCTCGGAATCCAATGTGGAACTGGCGAAGGAAGACCTCAAGATTGCCAAAGGGGCCTACCTGCCCACCCTGGGAGCTTTCTTCCAGTATGGCACAAGATATTCCGATGTGACCCAGATCCCGGATGGGAACGGAGGGGTATATACCCCAAATTTCACCGATCAGTTGTGGATCTTTGATGGTATCAGCTATGGAGCCCAATTGAACATCCCTATTTTTAATGGATGGACCACAAAGAACAATGTAAAACGTTCCACAATCAGCTTGGAAAAGGCAAAGTTGCAATTGGAGCAGGACAAGTTGGCCCTTGAAAACACCATCCAACAAGCCTATGTGGATGTCAGCACTTTTGAAAAGGCCTACGAAGCGGCCCTGAAGACATTGGAGGCCCGTACTTTGGCCCTGGATTACGCCAAGGAGCGTTATGACAATGGGTTGATGAACGCTTTCGATTTCGGTCAGGCACAGGCCAGGGTGGACAACGCACAGGCCGATGTGATCCGTACCAAGTACGACTACATCTTCCGATTGAAAATTTTGGAGTTCTATTTTGGTATGCCCATTACCCTAAACTAGTATCTTTGTGGCCGCTATGGCCGTAATACTAAATTTAGAAACAGCAACCACCAATTGCTCCGTGAGCATTTCCAAAGGGGATGAAACCATTTCCCTGAAAGAGAACAATGCGATGGACTATTCGCACTCGGAACAATTACACGTATATATCAAAGAAGCCTTGGAAGAGGCTTCTTTGTCATTTTCAGACCTTGATGCCGTTGCCATCAGCAAGGGGCCGGGCTCATACACGGGACTCCGTATCGGGGTGTCGTCCGCCAAGGGACTTTGTTTCTCCTTGGGTCTGCCCCTGATTTCCGTACCTACTTTGCAGGGCATGGCCCATCAGGTGAAACTGGAAAAAGGGGAATTGGCCATTCCCGTTCTCGATGCGAGACGAATGGAGGTCTATTCCTGTGTGTACGATGAGAAGTTTGAAGAAGTCAGGGAGACCCGCGCAGAGATCATCACGGAGAGTTCATTTGCGGATTTTGTGTCGGACAGAAGAGTGTTCGTTATAGGCAGTGGTGCCCAAAAATGCAAAGAGATCATACAACATCCCAACTTTTATTTTGATGGGGAAATAGTCCCATCCGCAAAGCAGATGGGACCTATAGCATACCAAAAATATCAGGCAGGACAGTTTGAAGATGTGGCCTATTTTGAGCCATACTACCTAAAGGACTTTGTCCTGCAGACCAAGAAGAAATCCTAATCTACCTTGTGCATTACCCTTTGTGGGAAAGGGATTTCTATTCCAGCGGCATCAAACTGCAACTTGGCCTGTTCGATCACATAAAAGTGGGCCGGCCAGAACACATCATTGTTGGCCCAAAAACGCAGGGTAAGGTTCACCGAACTATCCGCCAGTTCGCCCACATATACTTCAGGAGCGGGTTCCGTATTGATGCT
The DNA here is from genome assembly GCF_007785775.2 of Flagellimonas hadalis. Lineage (GTDB taxonomy): Bacteria > Bacteroidota > Bacteroidia > Flavobacteriales > Flavobacteriaceae > Flagellimonas > Flagellimonas hadalis. The sequence continues at coordinate 164,638 of NZ_VNIK02000003.1, read as the reverse complement.
GGGATTGTCTGCGCAGATTTTGAGCAAAATATCTTTGGCCTCTTTGATGTTGGATCCATAACCAATACCAATGTCGATCTTGTCCCTTCGGGTATCTTCCATATTAAAGTTCACGATGTTGCCATTGGACAATTGGCCATTGGGGATGATGGCGATCTGGTTGCCAAAAGTGCTCAACTTGGTATTGAAAATGGAAATTTCCTTGACGGTCCCATCAATACCTTGGGCGGATATGAAATCCCCTACCTTGAAAGGCTTAAAGATCAAGATGAGCACCCCGCCGGCAAAATTGGCCAGAGATCCCTGCAAAGCCAGGCCTATTGCCAAACCAGCAGCACCCACTATGGCCACAAGGGATGAGGTCTTGACACCTAGTTGGGTCACCACCAACACAAAAAGAAGGAACTTCAAGGTAATACTGATAAAACTTTGTAGAAAGGATTCCAAGGTTTGATCATATTCTTTCTTGTCAAAAAAGCGCTTTACAAGCTTGTTGATGAACCTGATGACCCATAGGCCGACAAAGAAGATGATGATGGCCAGTACCAGATTGGGAAGCATGCCAAAGGCCCATTCCATGGCTTGATCAACGTATTCTTGGTAATTTTCCAATTCTTTCATAATGGTTTTTTGTTTTTGTTTTACTCTAAATGAATGTTCGAATGATATAAAAAAATTAAAATGTAAACAAATGTTATTCGAGGGGCAGCAGCACTTCCTTCCATACATCCTCGAGTGTTTCGACTGGTAGCTTACAGGCACCCTCAATGCACACATAGGCCAATGTCTTGTCCTTCACATACCTATTTTTCAATAGCTCGATGCGGCCCTCTTTTGGGCAGCCGGCCAAAAAACTGTTCGGCACATATCTTTTGCCTATTTCCATCCCCATTGCTTCGTAGTCTTCGCCCACTATGGCAATCTCATAAAAATCCAAATGGTAAAAGAGCACCAGATGGAGCCAATTTGAAAACCCATGTGCGCTCCGTAAAAAATCTTTCTGCACGTTTTTGAGCATCTGTTTGGCCAAATGGCCATAACCTTCTTCGGGAAAAATCTTGTCCATTTTGAACAGGTTGATGGCCATGATGGAGTTGGAGGAGGAAATCACATTGTCGTTGGTCTCGATACTTCTTCGGATGAGCGACTGGTCCTTGTCCGAAGTATAAAAGAACATTCCTGAGTCCCCATCAAAAAAATGTAACCGGGTATGATCTAGTAGTTTTTTGCCCAAGTTGAGCCATTTCTCATCAAAGGTGATCTCGTAAAGGGCCAAAAAGGCTTCGATCACCGTCACATAATCTTCCAAAAAGGCATTGATTGTGCTTTTCCCGTTCTTGTGGTTCCGATACAGGGAAAAATCTTCCTTGATCATTTCCCGCTCAAGGAATTCGGCATTTTGGAGGGCCAGTTCCAAATACGCTTTGTGGCCGATATACCTGAACGCATCCACCAAACCTTTCAGCATCAATCCGTTCCAAGAAGTTAGGATTTTGTCGTCCAATCGGGGTTTGGGGCGTTTGTTCCTTTCCTTTTTTAGGAAGGAGAGGGCATTTTTCATTCGCTTTTTCAGGTCAGAAACGGAAATCCCATGCTTTTTGGCAATCTCCACATCGGACTTGTCCCGGATCAGTACATAGTTTTCTTCCTCCCAAAGACCGTAGGAATTGATATTATAGTAATCTTGAAAAATGTCAAAATCGGTTCCCAAAAGTCCAATGAGTTCCTCTTTGGTCCACACATAAAAAGCACCTTCCTCCAGTTCCCCGTTCCCATCCAGGCTATCAGCATCCAAAGAGGAATAAAAACCGCCACTTTCGCCCATCAGTTCCTCTTTTACAAAGGCGATCGTTCCCTCGACCACGGCTTTGTAGGTCTCATTTTTGGTGGCTGCGTAGGCCTTGGCGTAGAGGCTGGTCAGCTGCCCATTGTCGTACAGCATTTTTTCAAAATGGGGCACGTGCCATTTGATGTCCACCGCATACCGCGAAAACCCACCGCCCACGTGGTCATAGATCCCGCCATACGCCATTCGGGTCAGGGTCGTGTCCACAAATTCGAGTAGTTCGGGTTTATTGTTGTTAGTGGCATAATGCAACAAAAAATCCCAATGGTTGGGCATCATGAACTTGGGTGCGCGCTTGTGTCCGCCCAAAAAAGTGTCAAAATGGCCCGACCAGTTTTGAACGGCATCCTCCAATTGCTCCAAAGAGAACAGTTCCGTGTCTTTTGATGGCTCCACCAAATTGATGGCGTGCAGCCCATTGGCAAGGTCGGCAGCGTATTGCACCACCCTGTCCTTATCGTTTTTGTACAGTCCCGCCAGTTGTTGCAGCACATTGGTCCAACCCTCTTTGGGGAGATAGGTGCCGCCCCAGAACGGTCTGCCGTCGGGCAGGGCAACGATATTCAGGGGCCAGCCCCCTTGCCCTGAGATCATTTGGATGGCATCCATATAGATCTGGTCCACATCGGGCCGTTCCTCCCTATCGATTTTAATGTTGATGAAATGCCCGTTCATCACTTGGGCCACATCTTCATTTTCGAAACATTCTTTTTCCATCACATGGCACCAATGGCAGGCGGCATATCCTATACTGATTATGAGCAGCTTGTCCTCCCTTTGCGCACGTTCCAAGACTTTGGGTCCCCAAGCTTCCCAGTTTACGGGGTTGTGGGCGTGCTGCAACAGATAGGGGCTGGTCTCATGGATAAGGGCATTGGTATGTTCGTTGGCCACGCTGTTCGTTTTGAGGGTTAAAAATTTCTGTGTTCGTGATAAATGGCTTTTGGACATAAAAAAAGCGTCCTAAAAGGACGCAATTTCATTTTTCTAAAGGGAATCATTGCACCTCAAAGGTGATTTTGACATTTACCCGGTAATCATCGATTTTGCCATTTTTCACAGTTGCACTCTGCTCGTTTACATAAATGGAACGGATGTTCTTTACGGATTTTGAGGCTTGTTCCAATGCATTTTTTGTTGCGTCTTCCCAACTTACATTTGAATTTGCCAATACTTCAATAACTTTTAAAACTGCCATGGTCAATGTTTTTTAATTTCCTTCAATTTAATGAATTTTGACCACAATGGGGCAAGGAAATCCTTTAAAATTAGCCATTCAGCGCCACTACTTCCCGTACTTTGTCGCCCATCATGTTCTTGAGCATGGTCTCGATGCCGTTCTTCAGGGTAAAGGTGGATGAAGGACAGCCACTACACGCTCCCTGTAGGATGACGCTCACGGTGCCGCTGGCCTCCTCATAGGATTGGAACATGATGTTGCCGCCATCACTGGCCACTGCAGGTTTCACGTACTCTTCCAAAATGTCGATGATTTGTTGTGAAGTGTCATCGTATTGGGATTGCGTGTTGTTTTCGGTTACAGCTTCCTTGGTCTTTTGTATGGCCTCTGCGGACACAACCTCTTTTCCATCGCCCAAAAAGTCCCTGATAAACTCACGCAACTGCATGTTGATCTCCTCCCAATCGGCCACCTCATATTTCGTCACCGAAACATAGTTTTCATCAAAGAAAACCTCTTTGACGAACGGGAAGTGGAAAAGGGCCTTGGCCAATGGGGAGTCCTTCGCCTCATCAATGTTCTTGAACTCGAAAACAGCGGGGACTATACGCTTATTGCACACAAATTTCATCACAGCTGGGTTTGGCGTGACTTCCGCATAGACAGAAACGGGTTGTTTCTTTTGGTCCTGTTCTTCATGCACAATGGGTTCCCCGGCATTCAGATATTCCACCAATTGCTGGGCCACATCGTCCTTTACATCTTGCCAATCCACGATGTCAAATCGTTCCAAGGCTATAAAATTACTGGCGATATAGACCGTTTTGATGAACGGTAGGTAGAAAAGCTGTTGGGCCAACGGTGAGTTCTTGGCATCGTCGATGTTTTTATATTCGTAGTTGCCCTTGACCAGAAAATGGTTGGCCTCCAATTTGATGATCTTTGGATTGTTCGTGGCAACAATGGTGATGTTATATTCTTTCATGGCAAATATTTCCTGCAAAAATACCAATAGTTGGGATGTGCTGCAACATTATATAATAATGTATCTTATCGACCGTTATCTAAATGTTTGATTACGTATAAATCACACCTATTAGCCCCAATCGTCAGATGAGACGCAGCCTAACCTCGATTATCATAGCCCTTCTTTTTGGCAGTATGGCCAAGGCCCAAGAAGGAATCCCGGTATATTTTGATTACCTAGCGGATAACTATTACTTGGTATATCCGTCCATGGCAGGAATAGGGGAGGGTACCAAAATACGCCTGACTGCTCGAAAGCAATGGTTCAATGTGGATGAGGCGCCCAGTCTCCAAACCTTCAATATCAATTCCAGGGTAGGGGAGCGCAGCGGTATCGGCGCCATTCTTTTCAACGACTCCAACGGATACCATTCCCAAACAGGTTTTAAGGGAACCTATGCCCATCATTTGCAGATGGGTGGCGATTTCAGGACCCTGAACCAATTGTCCTTTGGATTGAGTGCAGGGGTCATCTTGAGCAGTTTGGACGAGACCGAATTCCGGTCCATCATTCCCGATCCCGTGGTGACTGGGGTAAAGAACACGGTAAGTTATTTCAATGTGGACCTTGGAGCGTCCTATAATTACTTGGAGTTTTACGCGCACGCCGCCATTTTAAATATTTTGGGCAGTGGGCGTGACCTGTATAGTGCAGTTGAAATAGATAACATTAGAAGGTACCTGCTCTCCGCCGGATATGTGTTTGGACGGAGTACAAGGGTGGAACCATCCATTCTATTCCAGATGACCGATTATACCAAGGAGAAAACCGTGGACCTGAACGCCAAGGTGTACAGGGATGTGAGCTTCGGTACGGTCTGGGCAGGACTGTCCTACCGCAGAAGCTTCGATGGCGCACAGTTCCAGTCCAATGGAACTTTTGGGGAGCAACGGTTACAGTTGTTCACCCCCATCATCGGCGTTAATGTGAACCGGTTCCTGTTTTCCTATAACTATTCCTACCAATCCGGGGATATCCGTTTTGATAACGGCGGGTTCCACCAGATTACCTTGGGCTACGATTTTGGACAGAGCGATCAGGGCAAGCGGTACGATTGTTATTGTCCCGCTGCCAATAACTAAAAATGGCCCATCGATAGGATGGACCATTTTCATTCTGTGGTTCAGCAATCTAATCCCACTTCATATTTTTCTTGGAAGCTTGGCTTTTAATGGCCGATAACATTGCATTTTCCAATTCCCCTTTTTCCTGTTCTTGGCTTTGGGCGATGTAAGCCTCACGCTTTGCGTTCAACTCCTGGATTTCCTTTTGGATTTTTTCACGTTCCGCTTTTTTGTCGTCAACATAGGCCCTGATCTCACTTTTGGATTTCCCTTGGAGTTCTTTGGGCAAATCCTGTTCCTTTAGGCGGGTAAGCACGGCCTCATCGTCCTCAACGGCATCCACTAGGTCCCACTCTGTGTTTTTGTACAACCGTGAACTTTTGCTTACGGCCCGTTTTACAACGACCACTTCTTCCAGTTCGGCCGCATTACTGTCCTGTGCGCTCTGTAGGGCCTTTTTCTCATACCCGCGGGAACCATAGGAGATGTAGGTGTTGTTCAATTTGGAATTCAATTTGATGATGACATCGTCATAAGGCGTATTGATGTGCACGATCTGTTGGTTGTGGTCAATGGCCATATATTCCCCGCCGGTCAAAGAGGCGCCGCTTTTCCATTCGGTATTGATGCCTTGCTGAAAATTGCCACAGAAGATGGTGTTCACGATCACATCCTTTTCCTTGGCGTTGGCCGCTGCTTCCCTATAGTTCAATTTGCCTTGGGTGAAGGGTTCGTTCCCTGCGATAAAGATCATTTTAAGATCATCGGAGTTCTTGCCCCAATCCAATTGTTTCAGAGAAGTTTGGATGACCTCTCCGCAGTATTCCTCACCACCATTGGTGGTCAGGGAGAAGAGTTTTTCTGAAATTTCATCCAGATCGTCCGAAAACCCCAATACCTGACGGATGTACCCTTCGCGCGAAGAAAGATTGTCGTTTCCATATTCATACAGCGCAATTTGGAGCATGGGTCGGGTATCGTTGCCACATTTGGCATGGGTAAACTCGTTCACGATGTCCCACAACTGTGCTTTCGCCTGGTTGATGAGTCCGTCCATACTGTTACTCGTATCCAGCAACAGGGCGATCTTTACAAAATGTTTGTTTGGTTTTTCCACAATGGATTGTGTCACCAATACCGTATTTTCCTTTTCTTGGGCTTTTAGGTTGCAGCCATAGCTGGCGCCGGTGGCCATAAGGGCGAATGCTGTGCCCAATACTTTATTCAAATGTTTCATGATGCAATGTTTTTAAATGATGGCCTAAAAGTATCGGCATCTTTTTACAATTAAAACCGAGAATGAGCCAATTGACCTTCAGAATGAGCCAACAGGCCGAATGACTTTGTAAAGTGGTAAAATCGAGGTGTATTTGGACCCTTTTCCCTGAAAATGCATTTTTTAATACGCTTGGGATGAACTAAGTTTACTTCAATTATGATCAAAAGGCTATACATATTCATCCTCTTATTGATGACCGGCCTGACCGCCATGTCCCAAGTAGGGCAGCCCAGTGGTGAGGTGGAGATCAAAGGTTCTGTCAAGGGTAGGGAAAACTATACACCCATTTCTGGGGTGGAGGTGTCCACGGACAGGGGGAGATATACCAGGACCAATAGTTTGGGGGAATTCAAGATCAGGGCTTCCATTGGGGACATGCTCATTTTTGAAAGCCCGGAGATCGAAACCGTGCGCCATAGGATCACTTCCGGTGAAGATGTGGATGTTTTGGTGGAAGGCTATGGAAGGGCAAGCTCCAGAAAAAAGGAAAGTGCATCTGCCAGATCACGGAATGTGGCACTGGACCATCAACGGCTACTGGACTCTGCCAACTTTTACAAAAAAAACAGCCTGGAAAAAAGTATCGATTTCGTGGCCCAGTCCATGGAGCCTTTGGGTACTTCGGGCAACAAACGGGAACTCGCCCAATCCCTGAGGACTTTGGGTGAAATCTACCTCTACCACAAGCAATACGATCTGGCCATCGACAATTTTAAGGACGCCCTTTCGGCCACGGAATCCAACCGGACCAAATTGGTATTGGGGCAAGCGTACACCTTGAGCGGGGAACACGATCTGGCCATCAAGACCCTTGTCTCCTTGATCGATGAAAAAAATATGGTGCCCTACCAACGTGTGGAACTCTTCGAGGCCCTTGGGGATGCCAGTAAGGGTCTGGGAAAAATAAAAGAGGCCCAGGGATATTACAACCAAGGTTTGATGATTGCCGAAAAGAACCAGATTTCCCCTAAGATCATCGACCTGAATTCCAAGATGGCAGATGCCTTTGCCATTGAGGATAGAGAGGTGGAGGCCGAAGGTTTTTACCGAAACTCGTTGGACCTGTCCAAAAAAGTAGCACCCGAACGATTGATCCAGGAAAGTGAACGGGTAGCTGATTATTACAATCAAAAGAGCCGATACAATGACGAGATCCAGCAGCGGAAGAAAAGCCTGAACGAACTCAAACAACTTTCTCCCCCCAGTGCATCTCGGGAAAACAAGGGTTTGTCCGGTACCGATACCATTACCTCGCAAAAGATCAACTATAAGATAGCCAGTGCCTATATCGCCCAGGACAAGTTGGACGAGGCCATTCCCTATCTCGAAAAAAGTATCGTGGAAGCCGATAAGGACGATGACCTGGTCATCCAGAAGGACGCCACCCGCAAACTTTCGGAAGTGTACCGGAACAAGGGCGATTTCACCAAAGCGTTGGAATCCTATCAAGATTATGTGGCCGTAGTGGATAGCCTATACGTGAGAAAGGAGCAGGAAATTTCAAGGGCGGCCCGGTTCAACCGGGAAATCGCCAATACACAGAGCCGTATTTCGAGTTTGGAACAGGAACGGGAACTTTCGCAGAGCAAGTACAGCTTGGCCGTGACCGAACAACAATTGTACGAGGAGACCAGCAAACGACAGAAATGGATCATCTATTCCCTTGGTTTTGGGGTATTGTTGATGGCTTTCACCGCTTTTTTGTACTACAGGAGCAACCGTCAGCAAAAATTGGCCAACAACCTGCTGGCACTCAAATCGCTCCGGACCCAGATGAACCCGCACTTTATTTTCAATGCGCTCAACTCGGTGAACAACTTCATCGCCAAGAGCGACGAACGCAGTGCCAACCGTTTTTTGAGCGAATTTTCCGTGCTCATGCGCAGCGTCTTGGAAAACTCGGAAGAAGATTTCATACCGCTTGCCAAAGAACTGGAATTGTTGGAACTTTATGTGAAACTGGAACACTCCCGCTTTGCGGACAAGTTCGATTATGAGATCAATGTAGACCAAAAAATTGATATCGATGCCTATCAGATTCCGCCCATGTTGCTCCAGCCCTACATAGAAAATGCCATTTGGCACGGACTGCGCTATAGGGAAACGAAAGGTTTTTTGAAGATAGAGGTGGGCCAGGTTACCGAGAACATGTTGGAGATCGTGATCTTGGACAATGGCATCGGGCGTACCCAGTCCGCAGCATTGAAGACCAACAACCAACGCAAGCAAAAATCGAAGGGGATGGGCAATATCAAAAAGCGCATCCAGATCCTGAACGATATGTACAAAAACCGCGTGGACGTCTCCATTACTGACCTCAATGCGGACAGAACCGGGACCAAAGTGTCCCTTAAACTCAAAAAACAATGATGGAATTGCGTGCAATCATAGTGGAGGACGAGGCCAACAGTCGTGAGATCCTTCGGAGCTATTTGGGCAAATATTGCGAAGGGGTACAACTTTTGGGCGAGGCGGGAAACATAGAGCAAGGCATGGCACTTATCCAAAAACACGCACCGGATATCGTTTTTTTGGATGTGGAAATGCCCTTTGGCAACGCTTTCGACCTGTTGGACCAACTTCCCCAACGCAGTTTTGAGACCATTTTTGTAACGGCTTACAACCAATATGCCATGGATGCGCTCAACCACCATGCGGCCTATTATTTGATGAAGCCCATCAATATCGACGAGTTGGTCAAGGCCGTGGAGTATGTCAGGGCCATCAAGGAAAAGGAAAACGCATTGGAGGGGCAGGTCCTGAAAACAAAGCCCATAAAGGCGGAAGGGAAAATCACCTTGCCCCAACAGGATGGCTTCCAGATCTTGGATGTGGGCGATATCTTTTTCTGCAAAGCGGACGATAACTATACTGAAATATACCTGGAACGGAAAAAAATAGTGGTGAGCAAGACCTTGAAATATTTTGAGGATGCTTTACAGTCCTATCCCTTCGCCCGCATACACAAATCCTATCTGGTGAACGTGGCCGAAGTGGTGAAATACAAAAAAGGAAAGGGTGGGAGCGTGACCCTCTCCAATGGCAAGGAACTCTCCGTCTCCGCTTCCAAAAAAGCCGAACTATTGTCGTATTTTCAGTAATTGCAGGCAAAAAGCAAAAAATTTGGTCGTTGTCACATCGAGCGCAGTCGAGATGTCTTCGTAGTGATGTAATTTTGTAAGATCAAACTGAGCAACTATGATTTTGAAATCCGTCAGGGGCATATCCCCGGTAATGGGAAACGATTGTTTTATTGCTGAAAATGCCACCATTGTGGGCGAGGTCACCATGGGCGACCAATGCAGTGTTTGGTTCAATGCCGTGCTGCGTGGCGATGTGCATTTCATCAAAATGGGCAACAAGGTGAACGTGCAGGATGGGGCCGTGATCCACTGTACCTATCAAAAATCCCCAACGACCATAGGGAACAATGTCTCCATAGGCCACAATGCCATCGTGCACGGATGTACCATCAAGGACAACGTGTTGGTGGGTATGGGCAGTATTATCATGGACGATTGTGTGGTGGAGAGCAATTCCATCATAGCCGCAGGGGCCGTGGTCACCAAGGGCACCCATGTAGAGGCCAACAGCATCTATGCCGGCATGCCCGCCAAAAAGATCAAGGACATCAGTCCCGAGCTCAGTTCGGGGGAAATAGACCGCATCGCCAACAACTATGTGAAATATGCCAGTTGGTTTAAGGAAGAATAACCAAGTCTCCTGCCGATAACCGAACAAACCCATAACCCAACTGTCCAATCCTTCAAATTATCCCTATTTTTGTCCCACTCAAAAAAACTCGAACACTATGAACGCATATATTTTTCCCGGACAAGGCGCACAGTTTACAGGTATGGGCCTGGACCTCTACGAAAACCATTCCCTGGCACAGGAACTGTTTGAAAAGGCCAATGATATCCTTGGTTTTTCCATCACCGATATCATGTTCGAGGGCACGGCCGAAGACCTGAAGCAGACCAAAGTGACCCAACCGGCCATTTTTCTGCACTCCGTGATCTTGGGCAAGGTGCTTGGGGAAAATTTCAGACCGAATATGGTGGCCGGACATTCCTTGGGCGAGTTTTCCGCTTTGGTGGCCAATGGAACCCTCAATTTTGAGGACGGATTGAAATTAGTCTCCCAGCGGGCCTTGGCCATGCAGAAGGCCTGTGAGATCAAACCCAGTACCATGGCGGCCGTTTTGGGGTTGGATGATGAAATTGTGGAGAAAATATGTGCAGAGGTCGAAGGTATCGTGGTTCCCGCCAATTACAACTGCCCCGGACAGTTGGTCATTTCCGGAGAGGTGGATGCCGTGAACGTGGCCTGTGAAAAACTGAAGGAAGCCGGGGCAAAAAGGGCCCTTTTGTTGCCTGTTGGCGGTGCGTTCCATTCCCCGTTGATGGAACCGGCCCGCGAAGAGCTCGCTGCGGCCATTGAGGCCACCCAGTTCAACGTGCCCAGCTGCCCTATTTATCAGAACGTGACCACCACGGCCGTTTCCAATGCCGATGAGATCAAGAAGAACCTGATCCTGCAACTCACAGCCCCCGTAAAATGGACCCAGAGCGTACAGCAAATGGTGAAGGACGGCGCAACTTCCTTTGTGGAAGTGGGGCCGGGCAAGGTGCTCCAGGGCTTGGTGAAAAAGATAAGCCCAGAGGCCGAAACCAGCTCCGCTGTGATTTAATCCATCGAGCAAACAGTTTATCCGATTAAACATTGATTTAAACAGATTGCTTGGGGCATTCCTTGCCTTTTTTGTAATATTGACTCCTCCCAAATTACCTACACTTGCTTGGCCAATTGAACGAACCCCAAACGGATTGAATAGGCCATGTTGTCTTTATTGAAAAAAACCGCTTCTGTATGTTTGACCCTTATGGGTCAACGAAAATTCCTGTTCTTTTTAGGAGTATTTTGTAGTATGGGCATTGGGTATGGGCAATCCAATATCAACATAGACAGTCCCGCCCCTGTTGCTGAAGGTGATGGCCCCGGTGTCAGCACGATACAGTTCACGGTGAGCATCGACGCATCGGACCCTTCTGCGGACATTACGGTGGATTACCTGATAAGTGGCGGCAACGAGGATGGTACGGGCAGCACCTTGACCTTTCCTGCCGGAACGGCGGTACTGAGCCAAACAGTGGACGTTACCACCAATGGGGACACCTTGTTGGAAGCTGACGAGCCGATCAGTGTCACCTTGAGTAATCCAAGCCCCAACGCACTCGTCGCCACTGCTGTGGGCAACAGTTCCTTTGTAGATGATGATGTGGCCAATATCGGCATAGACAGTCCCGCCCCTGTTGCTGAAGGTGATGGCCCCGGTGTCNCCTTTGTAGATGATGATGTGGCCAATATCGGCATAGACAGTCCCGCCCCTGTTGCTGAGGGTGATGGCCCCGGAGTGAGCACGATACAGTTCACGGTGAGCATAGATGCATCGGACCCTTCTGCGGACATTACGGTGGATTATGTGATAAGCGGAGGCAACGAGGATGCTACGGGCAACACCTTGACCTTTCCTGCCGGAACTGCGGTACTGAGCCAAACAGTTGATGTGACCACCAACGGGGATACCTTGTTGGAAGCTGACGAGCCGATCAGTATCACCTTGAGTAATCCAAGCCCCAACGCAACCATCGCCACTGCTGTGGGCAACAGTTCCTTTGTAGATGATGATGTGGCCAATATCGGCATAGACAGTCCCGCCCCTGTTGCTGAAGGTGATGGCCCCGGAGTGAGCACGATACAGTTCACGGTGGGCATAGATGCATCGGACCCTTCTTCGGACATTACGGTGGATTATCTGATAAGTGGTGGTAACGAGGATGGTACTGGCAACACCTTGACCTTTCCTGCCGGAACTTTAGTGCTGAGCCAAACAGTTGATGTGACCACCAATGGGGATACAGTAGTTGAGGCTGACGAAACCATTAGTGTCACTTTGAGTAACACCAGTCCCAACGCTGCCATCTCTACGGCTGTGGGGAATAGTTCTTTTACTGACGATGATGCCATACCAGCGGCCTTTGGTGTATCAATTGATGATAATCCTATTAATATTCCCAATCAAACAGCTATAAGTTTTACATTTTCTGGGGCTCAAATCTTAACAACCTATAATTATACTTTTGCTAGTGATGGTGATGGTTATGCGACTACTGTAACTGGTAATGGTGGGGTAATAATACCTAACCAAACTGTCAATGGAATAGATTTGAGTAGCTTGCCAGACGGTCAGGTCAGACTTACAGTGACCTTGACGAATATTTTTAACAACACAGGAAATCCAGCCTTTGCTTTTGCAACTAAAAATACAGCCGTTCCCACAGGATATACGGCGCAAATAGACCAAGATCCCATTGATCAGACCAATGAAGACACGGTCAGTTTTACGTTTGCCAATGCTGAGCTCAATGCGACCTATAATTACACCATTAGTAGTGATGGCGGCGGAGTCCCTGTATCGGGTACAGGACCAATAAATTCTGTTGATCAGCAACTCACGGGAATCAATCTAAGTGGCTTGGGCAATGGGACCATCACCCTTTCCGTTACCCTTTCCAATACCAACGGAACTGGAAGTGCCGCCACGGACACGGTGACCAAGGAGACCTGTTTTTCGGGAACCATGGCACCAACGTTGGACAATTCATTGCCCACGGCCTTTTGCAACAGTTTTAGCCAGGATTTGGATGACTATGTGTCCAATACACCGCCAACGGGCTCTGTGCTGCAATGGAGCACCAACCCGAACACTACCGTAACGGGAGATTATCTAGGTTCCAGTACGGTCAGTGCAACAGGGACCTACTACGGCTTTTTCTATGATGCTGTCAACGACTGCGCCAGTAACGTACTTCAGATCACCATTACGGACTGTTCCAACGTTTGTCCCACGGCACCTAGCGCCCCACCTTTGGATGCTTCGGAACCTACCGTGTTCTGCGATGTCATCAATGTGGACCTAAACGATTATTTGACCAGTACGGCAGCACCGGCCGGGACTGTTTTGACCTGGAGTGTGGACCCCGATCCCTTGGAAACGGATGCCCACCTGATCAGCAGTAATGTTGTAGATCCCGGTTCGTATTACGGCTTTTTCTATGATGAATCCAATGGTTGTGCAAGCCCCATTCTGCAGATTACTTTGGTGCGGAATTACACCCCGGTGATTGAGGAAACCGTGGGAGATGCTGTTTGTGCTTCAGGTACCGCCACTTTGAGTGCCACGGCAACCGTGGAGGACGACAGTACGATCACCTATAATTGGTTTGCGGCCCCAACGGGGGGTACATCCTTGGGAACGGGCAACAGTTTTGTGACCCCATCCATCACGGAGACCACTTCCATTTATGTGTCCGCTTCGGCCAATGGCTGCGTTTCGGAAAGGGTGGAAGTAGTGGCGACCGTAAACGATTCGCTTTCAGCGGGTACACCGACCGATACCGTAGCATGTAATGTGCAAGGAAATGGTGGGCCAAATGTTTTGGACCTGGATACCACTTTGACAGGTGCAGATCCAGGAACTTGGGCCATAATCACCGATCCATCCAGTGGGGCATTGGTCATTACAGCTGAAAATAATGTTGATTTTGCCGGATTGCCTGTAGGAAACTATGTTTTTGAATACACCACCAGCGGTGCCGAGGCTCCTTGTACCAATGAATCGGTACAGTTAACGGTATCGGTAAGCGACTGTATGGTCGATACCGACGGTGATGGTTTGATGGATAGTGAAGAAATAGCTTTGGGCACCGATCCCAATGACCCGGATACCGATGGCGATGGCCTTACCGATGGGGAAGAAGTCCTTGTTGTGGACGACCCGACTACAACTGCTGTTCCTGAAAATGCTACAGATCCTTTGGATGCCTGCGATCCATTCTTGACACCGGATTGTAACCCCGAGGATATTGACTTGGCCATTACCAAGGAAGTGAATAGGGATGAGGTGCTGTTGAATCAGAATGTGACATTTACCATCACAGTGGAGAATACCACTATGGACAGGGTATTGGATATTGTGGTCAGTGATGTACTGGACAGTGGATTTACCCATGTGTCAGACGCACCTTCCAAAGGGACTTATGATGAAATTACGGGGGAGTGGACCATTGACGAAATGGATCCGGAAGAAATCGTTGTTCTGGAAATTACCGTGACGGTCACGGCTGCCGGAACCTTGCAGAACACGGCTACGCTGGTCTCTTCTTTCCCCAATGATGGTGTGGCTTCCAACAACACGGCAACGGTATCGGTGCAGGTGAACCGAAGCCAGTGTGAAGATCCGGGTACCATTTGCAACATATTTTCACCCAATGGCGATGGTGTGAACGATCTTTTGACCTTGGTCAATCATACAGCATACCCAAACAATACCTTTGAAGTGTTCGACCGGTACGGGAACAGCGTTTTCCAAATGAAGGGGTATGACAGCTCATGGGACGGAACAGGAAAGAATGGAGATTTGCCCAAGGGCACCTATTTCTATATATTGGATTTAGGCGATGGTTCCGAAGTGGTCAAAGGGTGGATTCAAATTGTAAGGAAAAACTAAGATGCCAAAAAAGATAGGTTTGCGAACATATAGGATGCTTTGTTGGATGCTTTTACTTGGAGCTGGCCTTGTCCAAGCCCAAAAAGAGCCACAATACACCCAATATATGTACAACATTGGCAGTTTCAACCCAGCCTATGTGGGCACGGTGGAAAGCCCAGAAATCATTGGTCTGTACAGGGCGCAATGGGTAGATGTTCCCGGGGCCCCGACCACCATCCGTGCCGGTGCCAATATCCCTTTCAAAAATGAAAGGACTGGACTGGGCATCAACATTGTGAACGACGAACTGGGGCCATCCCGGCAGACCTTTTTGGATGTGGCCTATTCCTATCAGATCCAATTGTCGGACGAGACCAGACTTTCTTTTGGTCTGAATGCGGGAGGCTCCATGCTGGACATCGATTATTCCAGGGGAACGTTCGAGGACCCATCCGACCCTTCCATTTTGGGGGAGAATTACAACAGTTTTTATCCCACTATCGGTGCCGGACTTTTTATGTATCACGAAGAAGATTGGTATTTGGGCGTATCCGTGCCCAACTTTCTGACCAATGGACTTTATAATGACGAAGTGGCCACCATTGTGGAGGACAATATGCAGTTCAACGCCATTGGGGGCTATGTGTTCCAATTGGGGGACCGGACCAAGTTCAAACCCGCCTTTTTGGTGAATTACCTCGAAGGATCACCGGTGACGGTGAACCTTTCTGCCAATTTCCAGTTTATCGATGCGCTGACCATCGGGGCCTCGTACCGTATTGACAATGCGGTGAGTGGTCTTGCCGGGTTCCAGATTTCCAATGCCATGTTCATTGGCTATTCCTACGATTATGCCACCAACGGACTGGGTGAATATAGCGGGGGATCTCATGAGGCCATATTGAAGTTTTACATAGGCAGGGGAGGATTTGGTTCAGGCAATAAAGGCAACAAGTCGAGGGACAAGAACAATAATAATAACAAAGGCAAACAGATAGATTCCCCTAGATTCTTTTGATATGATGAAGGCAAAGAAAATACAAGCAGCATTGTGGATTTCCCTAATGGGAATGGCCCTATGTTTTGCCCAAGGGAAAAAATCCAAGGGAGATGTTTTCTTTTTTCAATACGAATACCAAAAGGCCGTGACTGCCTATGAGGCGGATCTGGCTCAGGGAAGCTTGACGGAGCAACAATTCTTGAACCTGGCCGATGCCTATTTCAAGACAAACAATTTCAAAAAGGCCTCTGATGCCTATCTGGAACTCTTCAAAAAAGATACCTTATTGGATGGTCATCGGTACAACCGAATGTTGCAGAGCCTTTCCAAGACCGCCGATCCAGAGCGAAAGCAGGCCTTTCTGACCACAATGGCAGCAAAGTTTCCCAAGGAACTCATGGAGAATATGGAGTTCAACGAACAAATGCTGGCAAAGGCTTCGGACGGTACGGAGCTGGACTATGAGATTTTCAACCTAAGTGTGAACAGTCCCCAGACCGATTTTGCGCCTACGTTTTATAAGGACAAACTGCTGTTCTCCAGTGGCCGTATCGAAGGTAAGGGATTGAGGTATGCACCCGGCAATGAGGGGTATTTCAATATTTATGAGTCCACCGTGCAGTTGGATGGACAGGCCGGTGCAGCGCAACCCTTCAAAGGTGTCGCAACGTCCAGTTACCATAAGGCAACGCCTTATTATGCCCAAAAGCTCAACAGTGTGTTCTATGTGCTTTCCAATACCCAAAATGGGGAATTGGCTTTCGATCCCAACGGAAAAAATGCCCTTGCCATAGGCAAACAGACCATGGACGGCCAGTTCCAGTTGTTGCTGAAAGATTTGAGCACGTCCTTCTATTATCCCTTCTACGATGAGACAAGTGGTAAGCTCTATTTTGCCGCTGATTTTGAAGATGGATATGGTGGCACCGATATTTATTATGTGCACACCAACAGTGGGCAGGTGATGTCCGCTCCCATCAATTTGGGTCCCAGGATCAATTCCCCGGGCAATGAAGTGGCCCCTTTTATTTTTGAGAACAGCTTTTACTTTGCTTCAGATGTGTTCTACGGTCTCGGCGGCATGGACATCTATAAATCGAACATCGGGGAAGGGAGCGAATTGGGCATCCCTATCAATTTGGGCAAGGAGATCAATACGGAATATGACGATTTTGGCCTGGTGATGAGGAACGAGGGTGAGGGCCTTTTGGGCTATTTTGCGTCCAACCGTCCGGGAGGAAAGGGAAAGGATGACCTCTATGGTTTCAAAGTGGATGAAAAGCCGGGACTAAAAACCTTGGTCTTTAAAGGAAAGGTCATCAAACCATACAATGAGAACAGCATAGCTAAAGCAGCAATACGTTTATTGAGCAAAGAAGGAGAGATGCTCGCCGAGACCTATTCGGATGAGGAGGGCAACTATCGATTGGAGGTTCCGTGGGAAGATGGGGTGGTCCTTGAAGCTGTAAAAGAGCGTTATTCCAAGTTCAGAAAGCAGTTTTCAGAGGAAGAATTGAATGGGTTGGAAAACAAATCCTATAATGTGGGAATGTCCCTCTATGATGATTTGGTGGCTGAAAAAGAAGGACAGACCGTCGTAAAGATGGATAAGTTCTTTTTTGGAAATTCGGCCACACAGCTGACCCCTGAGATTGAAGCGGAACTGGACCATGTGGTGGCCTTCATCAAGGCATTCCCAACGGCACAGCTCAGAATAGAGACCTATACCGACAGCAGGGGGGGGAGCAGTACCAACTTTAGACTTACACAAGATCGTTCCGATGCCATAAAAAAATACTTGGTGAAAAAAGGAGTGCCTTCCACTAGTATCCTTTATTCCATTGGGTATGGGGAAGACAAGATCATGAACAATTGTACCAATGGGGTCTTCTGCATAGAGGCGTTGCACAAGCAGAACCAACGTTCGCTGATTGTCGTGCTCAACGACAATGTCCTTTTCAACTAGGCTTAGACCAACAACATCCAGCAATAATATAGCGCAAAGAGCGAAAGGAAGACCATCCCGCAATAGGTGAGGATGCGCAGTCCGGTACCGGGCCTATGTTCCAAAGGAACATCCTTGCCCATCACGGTCTTTAGGTTCATCCACCCTAAGAGCGGTGCCAGGACAAAGGAGACAAAGGTGGCCAACCCGACCAGATCGGCCATATTGGCACTGAACAGCATGATGACCATCCAGTTCACCAACATCATAAGGATGACGGTATAGGCAAAGGCATTCGTGTTCTTGAAAACATGTTTTTCCGGGAACAGTTTTTGCATCACATCCACACTCACCCTCGAAATGGCATCATGCGCGGTCATACAGGTGCTGAACATGGTGGCAAAGGCGGCCACGGCGATGAAGAAATAGGCCCAATTGCCAATGTGCACCGTAAAAAGGTTGACCAATTGGTCCGCAAAGGTCACAGCATTTCCACTGAGTTCCGTTCCTGTTCCGTAAAGGGTCATCCAACCGATGATGAGAAAAAATACGGCCAAGATGGCGGTCAAGATATACCCCACGTTGAATTCCTGCAATGCAATTTTCAAGGTCGGTTTCTCTTTCATGGTCTTTAGGTTTTCCATGCCCCAAAGGCTTACCCATCCTGATGCTTCTACCGCTGTGGGCATCCATCCTACCAGCCCGATGAGAAACAGAATCCCCGCTTCATTGAAGATTTTGGGACGCTGGAAACCTTCGGCGATGGATACAGGGCCTTTTTGCAATACCAATATGGTAGTGATCAAAAGGGCAATGAACAGGATGGAAATAACAGCTTTCAACGAAGTTTCCAAAAAACGATATTTCCCTACGATTAGCAGAAGGCTGATGAACAGAAACAGGCACAGGGAAATGGTACCCGCTCCCCAAGCTGTGATCTGGAACAGGTTGATGAAAAGCCCTGCGGTGACCACATACAGAGCGGCGAGGATGGTAAAGGTAGAAATCAAGGTCACAAAGGCATAGATCCATAGATAGGTCTTGCCCATGTTCAGATAACCCTCTACCAAGCTTTTTTCCGTGACCGTGGTGTAGCGTATGCCAAATTCAAAAAAGGGATATTTGAGCAGATTGGCCAACAGTATGGGGATGACCATGATCCATCCGTATTGTGCCCCGGCCTTGGTGGAGAGTACCAGATGTGACGTTCCTATGGCCATGCTGGCAAACAGCAGCCCTGGGCCAAGTGCTTTCAACAATGCTCTCATCCTGTTCGTTTGTTAATTTTAGGGCAGGAAGATATGTTTTTTTGTTGAAATTTTATAGGCTTTCATTGTGATGCACAACCCATTATGAATTTCCAAGGTTTCTTGGGTCAAAAATGCACAATGGGTTGTTTGTCAATATTTTATTTGTCCAACAAGGCTTCTTGGAACAGGTTGAAGATCCGGGTATATTCGTCCGTCCAACTGCTGGGTTCCACAAAACCGTGGCGCTCCACGGGATAAACGGCCATTTCCCAATTTTCCTTACCGAGTTCGATAAGCCTTTGGGACAGGCGAACCATGTCCTGAAAATGCACATTGTCGTCCACCATGCCATGCAATATGAGGAGTTGTCCTTGGAGACCATCCGCAAAATAGATGGGAGAGCTTCGTTTATAGGCCAGACTGTCCGTGGCAGGCGTGTTCAGGATGCGGGCAGTATAGCCATGGTTGTATGCGGCCCAGTCGCCCACAGAACGTATGGCCCCTCCGGCACTGAACGTTTCGGGCGCGTTGAACATGCCCATCAAGGTGATGAAACCTCCGTAGGACCCTCCATAAATACCGACCTTGTCCGAATCGATGCCATATTTTTCCATCAACATTTTGGCCCCGTCCACTTGGTCCGACAAATCTTTTCCTCCCATGTGGCGATAGATTCCGGTACGCCAATCCCTGCCATATCCGGCACTTCCCCTATAGTCGATGTCCAATACGGTATAGCCATTGTCCACCAAAAGATTGTGGAACATGTATTCCCTAAAGTAGGAACTCCACCACTTGTGGGCGTTCTGTAGGTAGCCAGCACCGTGCACAAAGATCACGGCCGCTTTGTTTTTTACAGATGGATCGGGCTGATACAATCTGGCATAGACCTCTGCACCGTCCGATGCTTCAAAGGTGATGATTTCAGGGTCTTTCCAATTATAGGCGTCAAAGGCCTCGGTATTGGAACGGGTAAGCTGTACGGCCTCGGTTTTTTGCTTGGCGTTTACTGGATTCTCCTGAAGGAAAAGTTCCGTCGGTTTGTTGGAATAGGAATAAAGGATAGCCATGTTTTTTTCATCAGGGGAAAGAATGACTTCGTTCCCGCCCACCTCATTGGTCAACTGTTCCATTTTACCGCCTTTGAGGGGCATGGTGTAGAATTGGCGGTCGCCAGGATGGTTTTTGTTCGCCGTGAAATACCATCTGGATTCGTCCTTGGAGATGAAAGGGTCATAGATTTCAAATTCACCCGAGGTCAAGGCCTTTGCTTTTTTGGAATTGATGTCCATGGTGTACAAATGGGCATATCCCGTTTTTTCGGACATGAACCAAAACTCTTTGTCATTGGGCATCCAGCCTAGGGAACCGCCCCCCCATCCACTGATACCGGGCCCAGCGATCCAGGCCTCATCGTGCTGACGGTCCATTTGCTCCACAGTTCCTTTCTCGGGATCAAGTAGTACGATCCAACGGTCCTTATAATCGTTGGCCTGAATATCCAATATGGCCTTGGAACCATCTTTGCTCCATGTAGAACCGCTTATGGACCCGATGCGATTTTCATTTTTGTACGGTTTGTCTGGATAATCCTTGGTGTACTCGGGCACATAATCCAATCCTTCCAAGTTGTCCAAGGTCACAGGGTAACTCTTGCGTTGGGCGATATTGTACACGAACATCTCGAACTTGGTGGGCTCGTCACCTACCTTGGAACGGGTGTTCTGGTCTTCGGTATAACCAGATTCAGTAACAAAGTGAGGAACAATGGTGCCCTTGGTTTTGGGCCTGTCCATAAGGACATAAGTGATGTAGCGTCCAGAGGGATCTATTTGTTGACCGATGACCGTTTTTCCATTGGTCACCAATTCCAAGGGTTCCAATGCTTTTAATTTTTCTTCCAGTTTTTCCCCGGCATCCTTTTTGGCCTTTCGCTCCCGGAGCACATCAAAAAGCTCCAATTGGTCCTGATAGAGCCATTCGTCCTTGGAATCCCTTTTGGTTTCACTTTTCTTGGAACTTACGAAATTGGTCAATTGCTCCGTGGTGCCGGTGGCCATATCCCATACGTATAGGTCATCACCTTTGGTGTAGGCTATTTTGGTGCCTTTATGGGTGAAATGCGGATCGCCTTCACGATCTTGGGTCTTGGTGATTGGGGTAGATGTATGGGTGGCGAGGTCCATCAGGAAAATATCACCGTTCTTGGAGTAGATGCCTTTAGTCTTTGATTCATTGTAAGTGATGCGGGAAGAGGGTAGTGCGGCCGCGGTCAAAAAATCCACTTTTTGGATCTTTTTTGATGCTGTGGAATAGGCATAAAGGGAATCGCTCATGGCCCCATCGGGGTTCCAATCAAAATAAAGGGTCTTCCCGTCGGTGGACCAATGGGCGTTAGAGGGCCTGTGGCCAACAAAATCGTCCCCTTGCATGATGTCCTTGATTTGTAAGGAGGAGATGTTGCCTTTTTGGGCGAACAATCCAAAGGAGGTGAGGAATAAAAAAACAATGGAAAGTACATATTTTCCCATAATGGATCTGAGGTTTTAGTTAGTCAATGTCATTCCTTCAAATATCGGATATTTTGATGGTTTTTGCGACAGATTATTTTAGCATATATTGAAATGACAGCAATAAAAAAGGGACACAGATCATGTATCCCTTTTTAAAATAGTTGGTTAGAAGTAATAGGCCTTATGGTATTAACTCCAATAGGTTGACGTCCACCATTCCCGATATGCTGAGATCATTTCCGGAGCTGTTGTTGGCCCCGTCCACGGTAAAGGCATAGGAAAAGGTAAGGTGGTTGCCAGCATTGGGGTCAAAGGTCAAGTCGGTAAATGTCATTTCAGAGACCCCAGCCCCCCCGGATTCGTATTCATCATTGATCATGAAATATTTATAGTCATCACCGATCACTCCATGTTTAAGGGCAATTACTACATCTCCTACACTTTCCGTTTCTTGACCTAGATTGACCACAGTAAGTTCCCAATCCATATAGTTAATGGTGTAGGTACCCTCGGGTGAGCTGAGAAAGCGGCGAAAATTGAAGAAATATTCAGTGTCGTTCCCAACTTGGGTAATGGTGACAATATTATAGATATCAAAATCATCTGGGTCGATAGGGGAAAACCGATAGCTAGCTGAATCCTCAAAAGGGAGGTTGTCCGGTCTTGTTCCACTAAGTTGCAGTGTAAGGAAGCCATATTTGGCCAGTTCTTCCAGCCCGAGCCCATCCATTCCATCCTGTCCTGGAGCCCCGTCCAATCCATTAACACCATCTGCACCATCTGCACCATCTTGTCCGTCCGCACCGTTTAGGCCATCTTGGCCATCCCGACCGTCAATACCGTCAATACCATCTTTCCCATCCTCAATGGAACAAGAGGTCATGGTCACCCCTAGTGCAAGTACGGCAATGCCAAAAAGTTTGATCAGTTTCATACCTAATAGTTTTGAGTTCAACAAACTAAAGGTAACGGTACAAGGCATTGGAAGATGGCGCAATTGACGGATGCCCTGTTTGAGTTGACGGATGATGGGTTTCAATCAACCTATGCGACTTTTACCCTTATGAATTACCATACAATCAGCCTGATAGAGGTTTTGGGCGGGATGGATTTTCGGACAGAATCGAACTGCAAATGCAAATCTTGAAGTATCTTTGTCTCGTGAAAAGAGGGTATAGGTTATTGGGGATGCTGCTTTTGGCATCCATCTATATTTTTGGGATTGGTATTTCCAGTAGGATCGTTACTGGTCCGGATGCTGGACATTCCGGGCAGGGCAGCTATTTTTCCGTGGCGAAGACCACCCTGTTCTGCGATGTTCCCCAGCCAGAAACTTCTTTTGACAAAGTCAATGACTATCCTGCTCCAAGTCCCAATATTTTCTTTACGGGCAATGCCAGTGTACAACGGCCCCATGAAATTCTGTTCGGGGCGACCGGGCGACAGTATCTCCGCTTTTCGGCCAATTTTCTGATACGGCACCGAAAGGCCGACCTCATTTTCCCTTTCCATTATTTTTGGTGATGTTTTTCTGAACATCCTGGTTTAAAAATGGATCCATTCAGGTCCACGGCTTTTGCATTGGCAAGGCCAACATCACTTTACATAGCATTCAAAATCAAAAAAAATGGAAATAGATTTTGGGACCCTTTTGATAGGTTCCATAACCGTGGCCATATGTGCCATCCCCTTTGTGCTGACCATTGGCAGCAGAAAAAAGAGGGAAAAACAGATGATGAAATCACTTCAAACGATGGCCGCACAGCACAATTGTCAGATTGGACAACGCGAGTTCTGCGGAAATTATGTCCTGGGTATGGACAAGACAGATCGGTTTGTGTTCTTTCACCAAGCCATCAAGGAACAAACGAAGGAACGGACCGTGGACCTAATGGAAGTTGCAGCCTGTAAACCCATGAACATCGGAAGAAAGATTGCCGGTGAAAGGGTGGTGGAACGTTTGGGACTGGAATTTGTCCCGACCGATAAAGACACTTCGGAGATCCAATTGGAACTGTACAACAACGACCATAGCTTTCAATTGCGTGGAGAGCTACAATCCATGGAAAAGTGGACAAGGTTGATCAACGATCGGTTGAAACGGTTACAGCCAACGGAATAGCAATCAATCAAGCCGGGATGAAAGTCCCGGTTTTTTTTATGCTTGGATCACCTTATTGTCCTTTTTCGAATTCGATGGTAGGGAACAAAAAGAATATTATAGGTCTTGGCATAGACATAGGTGAACTGGGCCCCAAAGAAAAGAATGAGACAGGAATAGGAGACCCATAACAGGATGAGCACAATAGTACCCGCGGCACCATAGGTGGAACCCGGTTTTGCTTCACCAAAATAGAGACCCAACAGAAATTTACCGATCACAAACATTACTGCGGTGATGAATGCCCCGAACCACACCGCTCTCCATTTTATTCGGGCATCCGGTAAAAACTTGAACATCAACGCGAACATCACCGTAATGATGGCAATGGAAGAAACAATGTCCACGGCATAGGCCAGATAGATCACGGCATCGGTGATGATACTCCTCAGGTAATCGTTCAGGGCAGATATGGCCGCGGTGACCATAAAACTGATCAACAGCAAAAAACCGATCACCAAGATGAAGGCAAAGCTCCGGGCCCTTTCCGAGGCCAATTTCCAAAAGCTGAAATTGGTGGGACGGTCTATCCGCCATATTTCGTTCAGCGATATTTTTAACTGGTACAGCACACCCGAAGCACCAAAAAGCAGGGTTGCAATACCGATTACCGTGGAGATTACACTCTGGTCCTTGTTTTGGGTGTCCTGTACAATTTTCTCGATGGTCTGCGCGGCATTGGGCCCTAGGGCAATGGTGAATTCGTCTGTCAACCTGCCCTGCACAATGTCAACGCCCCAAATGGCCCCCACCAAATTGATGATGATCACCAAGAGAGCGGGCAGGGACAGCACGGCATAATAGGCCACAACGGCACTCAGTCGCCATGGCTGCACCTTTCCCCAGGCCTTGTAGGTGTCCAGGATGAGGTAGGGAAAATCCCTGTACCTGAATCGTTTTGAATATGTATGGGGCTTTCCCAAAATACGGTCATTTGATTACGGACAAGTTGTCCCACCCTCTAAAGTGGGTATGGCAATACTACTTTTTTTTCAAAAGGAAGGCTGACGCAAATCGAATCAATGTTGACGGAATTGCATTGGAAAATTCTATGTGTTTGGGATCAAGAACCTTCCTTGTCCACCCGGAAGGTGATCTTTCTATTGGTAATCATGGAAGCGACCCGTACATCCAAGGTGATGGCATCCGAAATGGCGGAAGGGTCACATACGTAGGCATCATTGAACAGGACCAACCGATAGCGGTATCCCTCCATCTCCATACCCACATTGTTGATGGTCAAAGTGGCGGTGTCCGTACCGGAATAGGTGGCGGAATCGGAGAGGTCGGAAAAGGTGAGGCCGTTATCCGTGCTCAATTGCCATTGGAAACTGGTCGTATCGTCCACGGTTATGGCGATGTTTCCTGACTGCCCGTCAAAGATGACCATATTGGACGGGGCTGCCAGAATTCCCGGAGAATCCCCCGCTTCCCGATAATCAAAGATGCCGTTACCATCCCCGTCATGTGGAGCGGTATAACCACCTTGGCCAGTGACCACGCCCCAAGCATCAATGGAAACCGGGGATGTCCCTAAAAAGCCATCGTTGTCGCCGTCAGTGAAACCGGCTTCCATAACATCGTTACAGCCATCGGCATCGCTATCCGTGGAAACATAGTCCAAAATATTGTCGTTGTTGGAATCCAGGATCTCGTAATTGATGGTCCCGTTGTCATATTGTGACGGGGCCTGCACCGCGTTGGGAATACCGTCGGTGCCGACCGCTCCAGGGACCCTTCCTGCCACAAGGGTTTGACCGTGGCCCGCTTCCACGGCATCCAGAATTCCATCATTGTCACTGTCCAGGTCAATGCTGTTGGCGAGTCCGTCCCCGTCGGTATCAAGCGGGGTACAAGTGGTGATAAAACTATTGTCGTTCACCACAAAGAAGATAGGATCCGCATTGGCGGAGATCTCCAACCTGAATATGACTGCCCTGGCCCTTTCGGCAGGGGTAAGGCCAAACTCAGCCAGTTCCACCCCGGCCAGCCTGATGTTCTTTTTGGAATTGCTCGCGTTGGGCGAATCGTTCACATTGTACTGGTCCACTATGGAATTTCCCACAATGGGCGTGGTGTTCCAATTGATCTCCACACCATTTCCCAAATAGTTGCCATCTTCGTCCAAGAGGTGCAGTCTGTTGTAGTTGGAACCGCTTCCCAGCTGTGCTCCCTGGGTCAATAGGATATCCACTTGGCCATCGCCATAGGCAGGGGTGTTGGTACCGCCAAGCCTAAAATACCAGGCATTGCCAATATTGGCGATCGCGTAGGACATGTCCAGTCCACGTTCCCCTTCATAGAGGTAGGGGTTGAACGGAATCCCGCCCGTGGTGAGTAAGGGGCCCACCGCACTGCTTGTGTTGCCGTCAATGGCCCTTCCCTCCAAGCGGATGCCCGATTTGATCTTGGTCACCGGCCTCAGGGCGGTCCATGAGGTCTCTTCCACACTGATATCGCCCGTGCCGTTACCGTCGGTGTCCATAAGATCGAACAGGCCATTGCTGTCACTGTCGATCATGGCAGTGGAATTCACGCCGGTGGCATAGGTCTTGCTTCCTACCGTAAAGGCCAAAAGCGTGGAAACATTGTCATAGGACTGTGGGTTGATGCTTCCTGCGGACGAGGACCAAAAACCATTGTAATTGGTGTAGATGGAGGTCACATAGTTTGTGGTGGGAACCGTAGCGGGAGGCGTCCCGAAGGCGGTATTGATTTCGCATCCATCTTCAAAAAGATCCGGAATGCCGTCATTGTCATCATCCTCGTCGATGTCGTCGGATATCCCATCACCATCGGTGTCCACATAGGGCAAAGGGGCACTGTCCATAGGGAGGGGCAGCTCCTTTTTTGGTGCCATGGCCGCGTTCAGGAAAAAGAACAGGGATATGGGAACGATGATCCACAATTTCAGGCGTGAAAAGAACCTTTTGGTTGGGTCGATTTTCGTATAGGACATGCGTTGAGGCTGTTCGAGGTTTTAATATCCCAACGAACTTAGGCCACCAAGCCCAAACAGGGCAACTATTGTTGTTAATGGCCAGTTATACAGGGTGTAAGGGGGGTATGCTGTTGTTGGGGGGATATGGAAGCGGATATTTGGAATGTAAAAACCCCATAAACATTGTGCTTATAGGGTTTTTCTGTACTCGAGGCGGGACTTGAACCCGCACGGGCAAATGCCCACAGGATTTTAAGTCCGGCGTGTCTACCAATTCCACCACTCGAGCAGGACTTAATTTGCAGTATTTTAATTCTTCTGTTTTTATTTTGTAATTAAGTTCTTTAAGAACTCTTTCCCAAATCCAGATTTCAATTTTTTCTCTTCAGCTCTGGCCTCAGTCCTTGTCTGAAACTCTTTTTCAAAAATCAACTCAAAAGGTCTATAAGGCCTAGTGGTCTTGTTTTTTCCAGAATTGTGTTCCTTTACCCTCCTTTCAATATCAGAAGTAATTCCGACATAAATATAGTTTCTTTCTAAACTACTTAAAGCGTAGGTATAAAACATATTCCGGTTTCTTGCTTGTGTCTACCAACCTGCCTGCCGGTAGGCAGGTTCCACCACTCGAGCAGGACTTGTACGTAAAAAAAAACTCCACCCGTGGTGACTGAGCGGAGTCGAAATCGAGCGAAAAACGGGATTCGAACCCGCGACCTCCACCTTGGCAAGGTGATGCTCTACCAACTGAGCTATTTTCGCATCTTAAAGAACCCTGCACTTTTATCAAGCGCGGATGCAAATTTAAAACATTTCCTTTAAAATGAAAGAATTTTTTCAGGAAGTCGCCTTTTTCTTTTTTCCCAACAGTCTTTTGATCTCGTTCAATTTCATCAATGCCTCAACAGGAGTAAGGGTATCGATGTCCAAATGCAAGATCTCTTCCTTGATTTCTTCCAGCAAAGGGTCGTCCAAGTTGAAAAAACTCAGTTGCATCTCATTTTGGGAGGCTTGGAGCTTGTCCGTCATCTCTTCACTGGAATGTGATTTTTCCAGTTTTTTCAGGATTTTGTTCGCTTTTTGGATGACCTGCTGCGGCATGCCCGCCATTTTGGCCACATGGATCCCAAAGCTGTGCTCACTGCCCCCGAGCACCAACTTCCTAAGGAAAAGCACGTTGTCCTCCAATTCCTTTACCGAAACATTGTAGTTCTTGATCCGGGTAAAGGTGGTGGTCATTTCATTCAGTTCGTGGTAGTGCGTAGCGAAAAGCGTTTTGGCCTTGGCCGGGTGCTCGTGCAAGTACTCGGAAATGGCCCAAGCAATGGAAATACCATCATAGGTGCTGGTACCGCGACCGATTTCATCCAATAACACCAAACTTCGCTCGGAAAGGTTGTTGAGGATGGATGCCGTTTCGTTCATTTCCACCATAAAGGTCGATTCGCCCATCGAAATGTTATCGCTGGCCCCCACACGGGTAAAAATCTTGTCGATGACACCAATTTTGGCCTCCGAAGCGGGTACAAAACTTCCCATTTGCGCCAAGAGCACTATCAAGGCCGTTTGCCGCAACAAGGCCGATTTACCACTCATGTTCGGCCCTGTGATCATGATGATCTGCTGGTCGTCACGGTTCAGTAGCACATCATTCGTTACATACAATTCGCCCAAAGGCAACTGTTTTTCAATGACGGGGTGCCTGCCTTCGGTGATGTCCAATTGGGTGGACTCGTCCATGATAGGCTGTACATAATGATTTTCGCTGGCCAGTTGGGCAAACCCGCAAAGGCAATCCAACTGCGCGATCAAATGGGCATTTTGCTGCACCGGGGTGATGAATTCCTGCATCCACACCAAAAGCCGTTCGAACAATTGTTGTTCCAAGTGCAAAATGCGCTCTTCGGCCCCCAAGATCTTCGCTTCGTATTCCTTGAGTTCCTCGGTGATGTAGCGTTCCGCATTCACCAAGGTCTGTTTGCGGATCCAACTTTCGGGCACCTTGTCTTTGTGGGTGTTCCGCACCTCAATATAGTAACCGAACACGTTGTTGGAATCGATTTTGAGCGAGGTGATTCCCGTAAGTTCGGTTTCACGCTCCAACATTTTGTCCAAATAGTCTTTCCCAGAAAAAGCGAGGTTGCGGAGCTCATCCAATTCCTCGGAATAGCCTTGGGCGATGGTGTTGCCTTTGGCAATGTTCACGGGAGCTTCCTCGTTCAAGACCTCTTTGATTTTGGCACGAAGGGATTCGCAGGCATCCAATCGCTCCCCAATGTTTTGTAGCGAAGGATTGCTGCTGTCCTGCGCCGCTAATTTTATGGGCACAATGGCTTCCAGCGAATTTTTAAGTTGGATGACTTCCTTCGGATTGATTTTTCCGGTCGCCAATTTGGAAATGAGACGCTCCAGATCACCCATTTGTTTGATCCAATGTTGCATCTTCTCCAATTGCCCGCCATGTTCCTTCAAATGGGCCACCACGTGATGGCGCTGTTTAATTTTCTCCAGATTTTTCAAAGGAAGGGCCAACCAACGTTTCAGCAAACGTCCACCCATGGGTGATAATGTCTTGTCGATGATATCCAATAAGGTCACCGCATTTTGATGGGGCGAATGGTAGAGTTCCAGATTTCTGATGGTGAACCGGTCCATCCACACATATTCCTCTTCGGCAATGCGTTGGATCTGGTTGATATGCTGCAATCGGCTATGTTGGGTTTCCGATAGGTAATGCAACACGGCCCCCGAGGCAATGATGCCATGGTTGAGGTGCTCTATGCCGAAACCCTTTAGGGTTTTGGTGCCAAAATGGTTGTTCAGGCTTTCGTTGGCGTAATCTTCCTGAAAGATCCAATCTTCCGTGAAGAAGCTGTGGTATTGGTTGCCAAAGTATTCCGCAAATTCCTTTTTATGATTTTTGGAGACCAGGACCTCGTTGGGCGCAAAGTTTTGAAGAAGTTTGTCCACTTGCTCCACGGAACCTTCTGAAGTCAAAAACTCCCCAGTGGAAATGTCCAAAAAGGAGATGCCCAATTTGTTTCGCCCAAAATGCACGGCACATAAAAAGTTGTTGCTTTTGGCCGTCAAAATGTCGTCGTTGAGGGCCACGCCAGGGGTCACCAATTCCGTTACCCCACGTTTCACGATGCTCTTGGTCATCTTGGGGTCTTCCAACTGGTCACAGATGGCCACCCGTTGCCCGGCCTTTACGAGCTTTGGTAAATAAGTGTTGAGCGAATGGTGGGGAAACCCGGCCAATTCCGTTTTATCGCCACCATTGTTCCTGTGGGTCAGGATGATGCCCAGGATTTTGGCGGCCTTGACGGCATCATCACCAAAAGTTTCGTAAAAGTCGCCCACACGGAAGAGCAACAACGCATCAGGATGTTTGGTCTTGATGGTGTTGTACTGTTGCATCAACGGGGTTACCTTCTTTGTCTTATTGGCTGCCAAAGCGATTTTATTCTTTTATTTTTGCCCCAAAATTGGGTGGAGGACGAATATATCGTTTTCATCAGCTTCCCAAAATTTTTGTTGATATTTTGCCCCCAATGGTTAAAAAAATGAATCGAAAACTAGAAAATAGCGAATTGGAGCGACTGGATGTGGAAGGTTTTAAGGAAGCAGAAAAATCGCCCATGATCATCATCCTGGACAATGTACGTAGCTTGAACAACATCGGCTCAGTGTTTCGGACGGCCGATGCCTTTTTGGTGCAAAAGATCTATCTCTGTGGCATTACGGCCACCCCTCCGCACAAGGATATCCGCAAAACGGCCCTTGGCGCCACCGAGAGTGTGGATTGGGAATACCGCAAGGACACCCTGGAATTGGTGGAGGAACTCAAATCAAACCATATTAAAGTCATTTCGGTGGAGCAGGCGGAAAATGCCATCATGTTGAATGCGTTTCAAACTGATCCCAAAACAACAGTGGCATTGATTTTCGGAAACGAGGTCAAAGGGGTTTCGCAAGAAGTGGTATCGGCCAGTGACGCCGTTTTGGAAATTCCGCAGTTGGGCACCAAACATTCCCTCAATATTTCGGTAAGTGCAGGGATAGTGGTGTGGGATCTCTGGTCCAAACTGCATGCCCAAAAATGAAAAAAGCCCTGAAAAATCAGGGCCCGATATAAAGTTTGAGTTAGTTAGTTCCGTATTAAGAGGGCTCTAAGAAAATAAAACCAATCGTTATATCCAAACATTTTCTAAAAATTCTCCTAAAATTGGGATGAAAGGATGTTATCATCGAGCATCTCCAAGATGGACTGATAATCGGTCGGGTTGTTGACAAAATCCAGCTCGCCCATGTCGATGATGAGGCTGTTCTGCTCTGGATGGTCCTTGAGGAAATCCAAATACCCCCGATTGATTTTTTCCAAATAATCCGGGTCCATGTCCTGCTCATAGTCCCTGCCCCTTTTTTTGATGTTGGCCAACAACCGTTCGGTATTTTGGTAGAGGTAAAGGTAGATTTCAGGCTTTTTCACCTCCTTGTACATAAAGTTGAACAGCTTTCGGTACAGGTTGAATTCTTCCTGCTGCAGGGTCACCTTGGCAAAGATGAGCGATTTGAAGATGTCATAATCACTGACCATAAAGTTCTTGAACAGGTCAAATTGGGAGGTGTCGTCCATGAACTGCTGATAGCGGTCCGCCAAAAAGGACATTTCCAAAGGAAATGCGTAGCGGGGTTTGTCCTGATAGAACTTGGGCAGAAACGGGTTGTCCGCAAAGCGTTCCAGTACCAATTTGGCATTGAAATCCTCAGCGATCATCTTGGAAAGCGTGGTCTTGCCCGCACCGATATTCCCTTCGATGGCAATGAACTGCAGTTGGGAATACAGCCCCGAACGGTCCTTGAACAGTTGATATTTTGTTTTGGTGAGCTTGCTACGGTCCTTGCACTCCTGCAACAGGTTGCGGGTGTCCTTTTGGAACACGGGATGGTACAATTGGGGGGCAATGTCGGCCAATGGTTTCAACACAAAGTTCCGATGCTGCATTTGAGGGTGGGGGATCGCCAAACGATCCGTTTTGACAATTTCGTTACCGTAATAAATGATGTCAATGTCCAAGGTCCGGGGTCCATAAGTCTTTGTATCCGAGCGCACACGGCCGAAATCCCGTTCAATCTGCATCAATGTATCGAGCAGTTCGTCAGGTGAAAGTGGGGTCAGTAGGGAAATGCAGATGTTCAAAAAATCGTCCCCCTCAAAACCTACGGCCGGATTTTCATATACCGAAGAAATGTCCAAGATGGATCCTGCGCGTTGTTGGATACGAAAAATAGCTTTTTGGAGAGTTGCCCGGCGATTGCCCAAATTGCTTCCCAGCGAAAGATATGCCTTTTGTTTTCTGACCATAATCGAAGAAACAAAGTAAGCAAAACAATACAACAATGGTTATATTTGGAACAGATTAAATTTTCATTGGATGAACTTTTTGAGAAACCTATTGGCCTCGATTTTGGGGAGCCTTGTGGCATTTGGAATCATTGTGGCCATGTTCTTTATCTTTTTGGCCTTGGTGGGCAGTGCGGATGATGGGATAATAGTGAAAAAGAACTCGGTTCTGGAGCTTGGCTTTATGGCCCCTGTACTGGATTATACAGGCAAGGACGAGACAGACCCCTTTGCGGCATTGTGGGGCCCCGAGTTGGGCATGGATGAAATTTTGCACACCATAGAAGTGGCCAAAACGGATGATCATATCGAGGGAATCAGCATCACCACCAGTTTTTTGCAAGCGGGCATCGCGCAGACCCGGGAGATTAGGGAGGCCTTGCTCGATTTTAAGGCGTCGGGCAAGTTCGTGCTCGCCCATTCCGACATTTATACCCAGAAGGATTACTATTTGGCCAGTGTGGCCGATGAGGTGTACATGAACCCCGTAGGCGTACTCGATTTTAAGGGACTTGCCACAGAGGTGTTGTACTTCAAGGACCTTCAGGAAAAATCAGGGATAAAAATGGAGGTCATTCGCCATGGCAAGTACAAAAGCGCAGTGGAACCCTTTTTGTCCAATACCATGAGCGATGAGAACCGCACGCAGATCAAGGAATTGATCACTTCCATTTGGGACGTTATTGTGGACGACATTTCCGTATCCAGAAAGATGAGCCCATCTGATCTTAACACCGTGGCCGATACCTTGGGAGGAAGAACACCCACTTTGGCAGTGGCCTCAGGACTACTGGATGGGGTGTTGCATTTTGACGAGTACGAAGATCTCCTTCGGGAAAAAATGGGGGTGAACGAGGATGAAGAGCTCAACTACATCAAGTTTATGGATTATGCCCAATCGGCAAGCAAGAAAAATATAGTGACAGGAACGGACAAAATAGCCGTGATCTATGCCCAAGGGGAGATATTCTACGGGGAGGGCGGAAAAGATTACATTGGTCAAGGACTGATTGTGGAGGCCCTGCAGAAAGCGGTGGAGAACGAAAGTGTGAAAGCCATCGTGTTCCGTGTGGATTCCCCTGGGGGCAGTGCCCTGGTCTCCGATATCATTTGGAGGGAGATGCAACTGGCCAAAAAAGAGAAACCTCTGGTCGTTTCCTTTGGAAACGTGGCGGCATCGGGGGGATACTATATTGGTGTGGGCGGCGACAAGATCTTTGCCGAACCTACGACCATTACCGGGTCCATCGGGGTGTTCGGGACCATTCCCAACATCAACGAACTGGCCAAGAATGTGGGCATCAATGCAGAGCAGGTGGGCACCAACCAAAATTCGGTGGATTATTCGCTGTTCGAGCCCATGGACGATTCGTTCCGAAATGTGATCCAAGAAAGCATCGAGGAAACGTATGGCATCTTTTTGGAGCGTGTGGCCCAAGGCCGCAACATGAGCATTGCCCAAGTGGACTCACTCGCCCAGGGAAGGGTCTGGAGTGGGGTGGATGCCAAGGCGAATGGCTTGGTGGACGAACTGGGCAATTTGGACGATGCCATAGCGGCGGCGGCCGAGATGGCGGGATTGGATTCCTATGGCATACGGAAATATCCAAAATATAAGTCAGGCTTTGAACAGTTTATGGAAAATATGGGCGGCGTAAAGACCAAGATAGGGGAGTCCATCATCCAGGAAGAGATCGGTACGGAGGCCTACCAACTCTTGAAGGAATTCAAGGAATTGGGCAAACAGGAAGGGATTCAGGCCAAGATGCCGTTCCGTCTGAACATTAAATAAGGATGACCCAAAAGGACAAAAGAGCTGCGTTTTCCATTTACCTCTATCTGGGGGCACTGTTCATTACCTCCTTGGTGGTGTCCAACCTCATTTTCCAAAAGTTTTTCCATTGGGCCCCGTTTGGCGATGTCACTGTTTTTGGGGCACCACTTTTCGAGCTTTCGGTGGGGATCTTGCCCTACCCGATCACTTTTTTGATCACCGATCTGATTTCTGAGATCTACGGAAAGAAAAAAGCCAACCAAGTGGTAACGGCGGGTATCTTTGCTTCCTTTTTTTCCATGGGCATCATTTTATTGGCCATCTATTCCAAGGCCATTCCAGCTTCTCCCATAGATGATGTTACCTTCAGCAAGGTCTTCGGGCTGTCTCCCTTGGGCGTACTGGCCTCCATGTTGGCCTATCTGGCGGCGCAGTACATCGATATCAGCATCTATCACTTCTGGAAAAAGGTCACACAGGGCAGAATGTTGTGGCTCAGGAACAATTTTTCCACCTTCTCTTCCCAATTGATAGATACGGTCACCGTGGTGGGACTTTTGTGCATCTTTGGTGTTTTGCCTTGGGACAAATTCTATGGTCTGGTCATCAGCGGAGTGCTTTTTAAGATAATTATAGCACTTTTGGACACCCCTTTGCTCTATCTTTTCGTATATCTGATGAGGAAAAGATTTAACTTAAAAATAGGGGAAGAAATTTCCTTGGATTGAGGACTTCTCCGTTAATTTGTTGTAAAACATTCTATTATGAAGAAAAAAGTCCTAAAGATTACCGTTATAACCCTACTTGTACTCATCGCTATTGTTGTGGCCATTCCTTTGTTCCTCCAAGGAAAGATCGAACAGATCATCAAGGACAAGGTCAACAACAGCATCAATGCCACTTTGGATTTTGAGGATGCCAGTTTGAGCCTTCTCAAGAACTTTCCCAATGCCAATGTGGAGCTCACCAACATTTCACTGGTGAACAAGGCCCCGTTTGAGGGCGACACCCTGTTTTCCTCGGGGAAGATAGAGCTTACAATGTCGATCAAGGAACTCTTCAAATCTGCCGATGAGCCCATCGTCATCCAGAAGTTCAATGTGGACAAGGCCAAATTGAACATCAAAGTGGATGAAAACGAAAATGCCAACTACGACATTGCCAAGGAAGACGAAAGCGCACCTTCCGAAGCCACCGAGGAAGCTTCCAGTGACAATTTCACCCTGAACATGGATTCCTATAGCATCACCAATTCCGAGATTGTGTACCACGATCTTTCCAGCGGTATGCGTTTGGCCATTTCCGAAATGAACCACTCCGGTACCGGAGATTTGTCCCTCGAAAAATCACAATTGAAGACCATGACCGATGCCTTGGTCTCCTTTGAGATGGACAGTACCCTGTATTTGAACAAGAACAAGATCAATCTGGATGCCTTGATCGATATCGACCTGGTGGAGAGCAAATATTCCTTTTTGGAGAACAAGGCGTTGGTGAACCAATTGCCCTTGGTGTTCGATGGTTTTGTAAAGGTCAATGAGGACAACCAAGAGGTGGACATCACTTTCAAGACGCCGTCGTCCGATTTCAAGAATTTCCTTGCCGTGATCCCCGAAGCCTATTCCAAAAACATCGAGACCGTGCAGACCACGGGCAATTTTGAGGTGAACGGCCAGTTCAAGGGCATTGTGGATGACGAGCACATCCCTACGTTCAAAATTGCCATCAATTCGGACAATGCGTCCTTCAAATATCCCGATCTGCCCAAGGCCGTGCGCAATGTGTTCATCGATACGGAGATCAACAACGAAACGGGAATCACGGAAGACACTTATGTGGACATCAACAGGCTGTCCTTCACCATTGACGAGGACAAGTTCAACATGAACGCCAAGATCAGGGAGCTTATGGGCAACACCAAAGTGGATGCCCACATGGACGGACGAATCAATCTGGCCAATATTTCACAGGCCTATCCCGTTCCCGATGACTACAATCTGAAAGGGATTTTGAATGCCGATGTGACCGCTGGATTTGACATGGAATCCTTGGAGAAAAAACAGTACCAGAACACCAAGATGAGTGGTAACATGCAGCTCACAGGATTTGAATATGCTTCCGAGGAACTGAAGAACCCTGTGGCCATCAACAATGCGGCCATGACCTTCAATCCCCAAACGGTAGCCCTGAACTCCTTTGAGGGTAAAACGGGAAGCACCGATTTCAATGCTTCGGGAACCCTGACCAACTTGTTGGGCTTTATGTTCAATGATGAAAAAGTGGAGGGGAACTTTAAGCTGACTTCCAACCAGTTTGCCCTGAACGATTTTATGATGGAAGAAACGGCCGAAGCGGAAACCAGTACAGGTGAGAAAGAAAGTACACCCGCACCGACGGGCGAGGAACGCATCAAAATACCTTCCTTTTTGGACTGTACCGTGGAGGCGGCGGCGAATACCGTGCTGTATGATGACCTGAAGTTGAAGAACGTGAAGGGAACCTTGGTGATCAAAGATGAAACGGCAACGGTACAAAACCTTACCTCTGATCTTTTTGGAGGCACATTGGGCTTGACGGGATCGGTATCCACTAAAGGGGCCAATTCCACTTTTGATGTGGATCTGGGCATGAACAATTTCAACATAGGGGAATCCTTTGCCGGATTGGACCTGTTCAAGGTGTTGACACCTCTGGCCAGTGCCATTCAGGGAAAACTCAATTCCGATATCAAGATCTCGGGGAACCTGAAGGATGATTTTACCCCAAACTTGGCGACCATATCCGGAAATCTTTTGGCCGAACTGTTGTCACCTAAGGTGGACACCGAAAAAGCGCCCTTGGTCTCTGCTTTGGACAGCAAGTTGAATTTTTTGAACACCAAGGAAATCAATCTGGATGGGCTCAAAACGGCCCTGAGTTTTGATAATGGGACCGTTAAGGTAAAACCGTTCACCTTAAAATATAAGGACATCGCCATCAATGTCGCGGGTAGCCATAGTTTTGAAAAGCAATTGGAATATAAGGCCACTTTGGACGTTCCCGCGAAATACTTGGGTACGGAGGTCAACAAACTGATTGCCCAAATGAACGACAATAGCTTGGGGGAGGTGACCATTCCCGTCACTGCAAATATTGGGGGCAATTTCACCAATCCAACGGTCAGCACGGATCTGACCTCTGGGGTCAAGACCTTGACCACAAAATTGGTGGAGATCCAAAAACAAAAATTGGTGAACCAAGGCAAGGACAAGGCCAAGGACCTGTTGTCCGATGTGTTCAAAAAGAACGAGGGCGATACCACTTCCACCAAATCCTCCGGGGTGAAAGAAGCTTTGGGGAACCTGTTGGGAGGTGACAAAAAGGCCACCACTACCGATACGACCAAGACCACAACCAAGGAAGAAGACGTAAAGAATACCGCAAAATCCGTGCTGGGGGGATTGCTGGGCAAAAAGAAAAAGGATACTGTGAACTAAAAAAGAAAAGGGCGATTGAATCGCCCTTTTTTATTCCTCGATTTCTCCCTCAATGGTGGCCAGAATCTCATCCATGCTCTGCATCAAAGGGGCGTAGTGCATGGTTTCCGTGGTGATGCTGGTGAGGATGAACATCAACAGATTGTTCTCAAATTCGGTGGATTGCAATAGGGCGAGGTTGCTCAGTTGTTCCGTGGCAACCGGAAGTCCCAAATCGCCGGAAACCCCAGTGAGGTCGTAAATGGTCTTGATGCTGTTTTCATTCGTTCGGAACATATTGATGATCTGGTCCCTCTCATGGTCCAGCATGGCCTCTTGTTTGGAAATATCATCCAAATTGGAAATCCAGTTGGTGAGCAAAACCCGAAGTTCTGGGTTGGACAGGTCCTTCAAACTGCCCGAATTGATCATTTCCTCCAAGAGCGAATTGTTGGGGTTATAGGAAATATCAAAAGCGAGGGCATTGTAGAGCAGGTTGGACAGTTCTTCTTCATTGGGAGAGCGGTCCGGGTCCTGCATGAAACCGATGATGGTCTTGGAATCCTCATAGCTCTTTTTGTTGACAGAAATAAGGGTCTTGAGCTTGTTTTGGCTCGTTTCGAATTCCTTTTTCAGACCGATGAGATAGACCTGTTGCTTCTTGTGTTTGATGCTGTCCTCGTTGGCATTGTCGATGGCCAAGGCGATGAGAATGCCGATCACTACCAGCACGATTTCACCAATGGCATAGAGCATATAATTGCCTACCTTTTTATCTGCGATCAGTCCCCTTCGGATTTTTCTAAAAAATTTGAGCATGCTTCTGTTTCATTTGTTCTGTCGTTCGACCCATTTGTAAACGGCTTCTATGGCAAAGCAAAATACCAAGATGGATACGGCCACAATCACCCCCATTTTATTTGAACTGAACTGCTGTTGCAAGAGCACTATCATGGCCATTCCGCATAAAAGAAAGCCCAAGAAGGGCACCATTTTATTGCTGCCTGTCTGTGGGGCGAGCTTGAAGCCGGCATAGTTCACCATGGCAAAAATGAGAAGGAACCCTACACTCCCTGCCGTTGATATGCTCTCCAATTGGAGGGTATTGGTCAGTGTCAGGGTAAGAATGGCGGTGATGAACAGACCTATGGGTTGGTTCCAAAGTTGATAGGTGAGTTGGTGGGGCAGTTCGTCATCCTCTGCAATTTCATAGCTTACCCTACTTCCTCCATAAAGTGATGCGTTGATGGCCGAAAAGGTGGATATGAGTGCCGCAATCGTAATGATGGTGAAACCCACCTTGCCAAGCATGGGTTTGGCCGCCTCGGCAAGCACATAATCCTCCGCAGTGGCAATTTCCTTGAAAGGGAGGGAACCGACGGTCACGACTGCAATGATGAGGTACAGTAAGATCACGAATAGGATCGAAATGTAATAGGCCCTTGGGATGTTCCGTTTAGGGTCGTCCATATCCGGAGCGGCATTGGCAATGAGTTCAAAACCTTCGTAGGCCACAAAAATGACCATCCCTCCGGTCAATAATTTGATGGGGGCTTCCCAATTTTCTGGGGATAATTGCCCTAGATTGGGATTGCCCATCAGCCCGTATATGCCCACTCCAATGAAAGAGATGAGGATGATCAGTTTGATCACCACCGCGTAGGATTCTATGGCACCGACCACCTTGATGCTGTAATAGTTTATGGCAGAGGCCAATATGATGATCGCACTGGCAAAAATGTGAAAATCCATCGGTTCGCCCGTAATGGAAACCAAGTTTGGTGCATAGGAGCCAAAAGCGGAAGCATATAGGGAAAGCATGATGATATAGCTGACCCAAAGGAGATTGTTGATACCGCCACTGAAAATTGTTCTGCCAAAACCTTGATTGATGAACTTTACGGTCCCACCTCTATCAGGATAGGTCAAAGAGAGCTTCACATAACTGTAGGAGGTCACCAAGGCGATGATGCCCGCAAAAAGAAAGGCCAAGGGTGTGCCCCCCTTCGCCAAGGAAACGGCAAGTCCCAACACGGCAAAAATACCACCGCCGACCATGCCGCCAATGCCAATGGATATCGCTTCCCGGAGTCCTATTTTTTTGGCCATCTTACGATCAGGTTGGATAAGTGCCTAACAATCAAAGCCACTTTAGGTTTTGGTTAAAAATTTATTCCCACATAATATCCCTCACTGCCCCGTACATTGAACACCGTGCTGTCCTCAAAGATGAGGTACTGCCCTTTGATGCCCTTGAGCACTCCGGTGTAACTGGGTGTTTTGTCCAGGTTCAGGCTTTTGACCTTCTCGGGATATTGCAGTACGGGAAAATCAAGGTGGGTTTCCCCATTGTTCTCGATGAAATATTTGGCAGCTTCGTCGGGTATAAAGGGTTTCAATTTATTGCGCCATTCCAAGAGGTCCACATCCTCAATATCATTTTTGAGCATTTTCTGCCAGCTGGTCTTGTCGCTCACATGGTCTTTTAGGGCCACCTCGGTGATTCCGGCCAAATACCGGTTGGGCACTTCCACAATTTCGATGGCCTCGTGCGCCCCTTGATCGATCCAGCGGGTGGGCACCTGCGATTTTCGGGTGACGCCTACCTTTATGCTACTGGAATTGGCCAGATATACAATGTGTGGCTGCAGTTGCATCTTCTTTTCGTATTCCAGGTCACGGTCTTCCTTGTCCAGATGGGCCGTGCTCAGTTCGGGTTTCATGATCCAATCCCCGGCACGTGGGGTCTCATAAAAGCAGGATTTGCAGAACCCCTGTCGGTAAATGGGCCTGTCCTCTCCGCAATTGAGACATTGGAACTTGATGAAATCGATTTGGAGCTGTTTGCCCAACGCTTGGTTCATGTTCAGAAAATCGTTCTCGAAGACCA
Source organism: Flagellimonas hadalis (assembly GCF_007785775.2). Taxonomy (GTDB): domain Bacteria; phylum Bacteroidota; class Bacteroidia; order Flavobacteriales; family Flavobacteriaceae; genus Flagellimonas; species Flagellimonas hadalis. Next base: position 124,355 of record NZ_VNIK02000003.1, on the reverse strand, counting down.
AAAAGTACTGGATGGGCTTCCCGTTTTCGGTTTGCATTTTGCGTAGAACTCCTTCGTATAGCATGTGGAATGAATGTTTGTTTCTAATTTGAAAATGAAAGCCAGAAAAGCTATTTTAGCGGTTACACCTTACTAAATTCTCGGTTAAAGATACCTAAAAATGCCAATACCATTATTCAATTCCATAGCTTCTTGGTTATTGAGAAAGCGTTATCACCAGATAGAGCTTTTTTTGAAGTACCCCTTGGATGTCCAAGATGAGGTATTGCGGCAATTGGTGGACTTTTCCCAGGACACCATGATCGGTAAACAGTATGGGTTCAAGGATTTACCCAAATATGAGGAATTTTGCAACCGGGTGCCCTTGGTGAGCTATGAGGATGTGGCCCCATTGATAGAACGCACGCGAAAAGGCGAACAGAACCTGTTCTGGCCCACCACCATCAAATGGTTCGCCAAGAGCAGTGGCACCACCAATGCGAAGAGCAAGTTCATCCCGGTGAGCAACGAGGCCTTGGAAGATTGCCATTACAAGTCCAGCAAAGATTTACTGTGCCTATACTTGAACAACAATGAGAATTCCCAACTGTTCACGGGAAAGAGCCTCAGGTTGGGAGGGAGCAAGGAACTGTACGAGGACAACGGGACCTTTTTCGGAGATCTTTCCGCCATTTTGATAGACAATATGCCCCTTTGGGCAGAATATAGCAGTACGCCCAGCAACAAAGTCTCTTTGATGAGTGAATGGGAGTCCAAGTTGGAGGCCATTATCGAAGAGAGTATTCGGGAAAATGTCACCAGTTTGGCAGGCGTCCCTTCGTGGATGTTGGTATTGCTCAACCAAGTGTTGGAGAAAACCGGTAAGAACCATTTGTTCGAGATCTGGGAAAACCTGGAGGTTTATTTTCATGGAGGGGTGAGCTTCACGCCCTATCGCAACCAGTATAAAAAATTGTTGCCCCGCAAAAGCTTCAATTACTATGAGACCTACAATGCCTCCGAAGGATTCTTTGGCATCCAGGACCAAAATGATTCGGAAGACCTGTTGCTGATGTTGGACTATGGCATCTTTTATGAATTCATCCCGATGGGAGCAGAAGGGAACGGAAAGGCCATTCCCCTGTGGGAAGTGCAGCTCGGGGTAAACTATGCTTTGGTGATCACCACCAATGCGGGACTTTGGCGCTATAAGATCGGTGATACGGTTCGCTTCACCAGCAAGAACCCTTACCGCATCAGGATCACGGGGCGCACCAAGCACCACATCAATGTTTTTGGGGAAGAACTGATCATCGAAAATGCAGAAGAGGCATTACGGCAAATATGCCAAACCACGGATTCCGAGATCATGGACTACACCGCCGCCCCCATTTTCATGACCGATAAGGAAAAAGGCGCCCATGAGTGGATCATTGAATTCAGAAAACCACCGAAGGATGTACCCCATTTTATCGAATCCCTTGACAATGCACTCAAATCGCTGAACTCTGACTATGAGGCGAAACGATACAATAACATCACCCTCAAAATGCCCAAAGTACACGTGGCACGCAAGAACCTTTTCCACGACTGGTTGAAATCCAAGAACAAATTGGGCGGGCAACACAAGATTCCAAGGCTCTCGAATGAAAGGAATTACATTGATGAGCTACTTCAAATGAACATGAAATAGAGTGATTATTTATAGTATGTGGAAGGTTATGATGGATTAACGAAAACGTTTTCGTAGATTTGAACCCTTTATCGTGGAAACGTTTCTTTTGAACAAATAAAAGTGGAGTTTTTGCATTTAATGGTGAAATTCCCCCCGTAAAATTTTGTCAAACACTAAACCATTGAACAATGACAGAAAAACTGGTAGTCATCTCAGATATGTGGGGTGCCAAAAAAGGGTTATGGATAGCTTCTTATTTTGGATACCTTCAGCAGTATTACGACATCGTGTTTCACGATTGCCAACAACTAGGGGGCATCGATGTGCCATTGAACACCGAAGAGAACATCCACAAGGCCTTTGTCGATGGCGGAATTGATACAGCAGTTGCCCAATTGCTGAAAAAAGAAACCATACCTGCACATTACTTGGCCTTTAGCACAGGGGGTACCATTGCCTATAAAGCTGCACTTCGAGGTCTGCCCATGAAATCCCTTACTTCTATATCGGCTACACGGATCAGGTTGGAAGATCAAAAGCCCAATGTGCCGATGAACTTGATCTATGGGGAATATGATGAGTTCATTCCCAATCAGAAATGGGCGCAGGAAATAGGAGTGGAACTCAATGTGGTTCCCCATTTCGGCCATGGTCTTTATACCGATGAAAAAATCATCTCAGAAGTGTGCTTGGGCCTTTTGGAACAAGTGACACAAGTGGTGGCTACCAAGAAAGCGGTCTAGACCCTTTAGGGTCTAGGACACCACTTTCAGTTTTTTGATGGTCTCGTATGAGAGCATTTTCTCGGCGTAGGCCTTGGTGACCTTGAACTCGGTTTCATCACTGCTTGGCAGGGTGAACATGGCATCGGTGAATACAGCTTCGCAGAGCGATCGCAGTCCACGGGCCCCAAGTTTGTACTCTACCGCCTTTTCAACAATATATTCGAGTGCTTGTTCCGTGATGGTGAACGAAATCCCATCCATGGCAAACAATTTTTCGTATTGTTTGATGATGGCATTTCTGGGCTCGGTCAAAATGGCCCTTAGGGTCTTCGCGTCCAAAGGGTTCATGTGGGTGAGCACGGGCAGTCTACCAATGATTTCCGGAATGAGCCCAAATTCCTTCAGGTCTTTCGGGATGATGTATTGTAGGATGTTCTCACTGTCCAGTTTGTCCTCCGCTTTGGAGGCACTGTAACCAACGGCCTGCATGTTCAGGCGTTTGGTGATGATGCGTTCAATACCGTCAAATGCACCGCCCGCCACAAAAAGGATGTTCTCTGTGTTCACTTCGATGAACTTTTGGTCTGGGTGCTTGCGCCCACCTTTGGGTGGAACGTTCACTACGGTGCCTTCCAGAAGCTTCAACAGTCCTTGCTGCACTCCTTCACCTGAAACATCACGGGTTATGGAAGGGTTGTCGCTCTTTCGGGCAATCTTGTCGATCTCATCGATGAAGACAATGCCTCTTTCCGCTTTCTCCAAGTTATAATCCGCAGCTTGTAGCAAACGGGTGAGTATACTTTCCACATCCTCGCCCACATAACCGGCCTCTGTGAGCACGGTGGCATCCACAATGGCCAAAGGCACATTTAGCATACGGGCTATGGTCTTGGCGATAAGGGTCTTTCCGGTCCCGGTCTGCCCAACCATGATGATGTTGCTCTTTTGGATCTCTACATCATTGTCCTTGCCCTTGGGCTGCAAAAGCCTTTTGTAGTGGTTGTACACGGCAACCGACATTACCCTCTTGGTCCTTTCTTGGCCAATGACAAAAGTGTCCAGGAAATCATGGATCTCCATGGGCTTTTTCAGGACCAGTTCGGAAGAGAGGTCTTGGTTCTTGGATTGTTTGGATTCTTCAGCGACTATGCTGTGGGCCTGTTCTATACATCTATCACAGATGTGCGCATCAAGCCCGGCGATCAATAAATTGGTTTCCGGTTTTTTCCTACCACAAAAAGAACATTCCAGATTTTCCTTTGCCATACTTCATCAATATTCTGCATTCAACCTACAATAACGTAAAAAAAATGGTTTTGGTTTGCGCTAAGTGGTTGTTTTTTAATAAACTAAATTGTTAGGATTTGTCCCTTGCCAAGATTTCGTCGATCATTCCGTACTCCTTGGCCTCGTCGGCTTTCATCCAATAATCACGGTCGCTGTCATCATACACCTTATCAAAAGGCTGGCCAGAATGCTTGGCAATGATCTGGTACAACTCGTCCTTGATCTTCAACACTTCCTTGGCTGCAATTTCGATGTCGCTTGCCTGTCCCTGTGCCCCGGAAAGCGGCTGGTGGATCATTACCCTTGAGTGGGTGAGTCCGCTCCTTTTGCCTTTCTGTCCGGCACATAGCAGCACGGCGGCCATGGATGCGGCAATACCGGTACAAATGGTGGCCACATCGGGCTTGATGAACTGCATGGTGTCATAAATGCCCAATCCGGCATAGACGCTTCCGCCCGGGGAGTTGATATATATTTGAATGTCCTTGGAAGCATCCGCGCTTTCCAAGAACAGCAATTGTGCCTGTACAATATTGGCTACCTGATCGTTGATCCCGGTGCCCAAAAAGATGATGCGGTCCATCATCAAACGGGAGAAAACGTCCATGGCAATGGCGTTCAACTGCCTTTCCTCGATGATGTTGGGGGTCATGTTCATGGGGTACATGCTGCTCATGATCTGGTCATAGTGCATGCTGTTCATGCCATGGTGCTGGGTGGCGTATTTTTTGAATTCTTTTCCGTAATCCATAGGATTTCTTTCGATTTATCTTAAAAAAAAGGTGCCGAAAAAGTTGCTTTTCGGCACCGTAAAGATACTTATTTTTCTTTTAGCGATAGCCTAGCTATATGCTTCCTTGATAAAGTCGTCGTAAGAGACTTCCTTTACCTTGAGGTTGGCCTTTTCTTTGTAAAGGTCCAATAGTTTTTGGCTCATCAACTGCTCTGAAAGCCTTCTGACCTCGTCTTGATTGCCCAATACCCTGGCGGCAATGCCTTCCAGTTCCTCGTCCTTGGGATCCAAGTGGCCATATTGTGCCATTTGTGACTTGATGAAGCCTTTGGCAAATTCCTTGAGCTCGTCAAACTGTACCTGAAGGTTGTTCTCTTGGATGATCTTGCCTTCAATCAATTGGTACCGAAGTCCTTTTTCGGATCTTTCAAACTCTTCTTTGGCCTCATCTTCGGAAAGTGGTTTTTCGCCACTGATCTGGATCCACTTTTTCAAAAACTCGGCAGGAAGTTCAAACTTGGTCTCGTCGATCAGTTTTTCAGTGATGTCGTTCAACAACTTCTGATCGGACTGTTGCTCAAATTGCTTTTCAGAATCTTCCTTGATGCGGTCCTTCAACTCCTTTTCAGAGGTCACTTTGTCCTTTCCGAACAATTTATCGAACAGGTCTTGGTCCAAAGCAGCGGGTTCGCGCTCGTTGATCTCTTCAATGGTGAAGGTCACGTTGGTGTCCAATTTGTCCGCTTTGTCACGGTTGATGCCCAAGGCACTGGACAAAAGATAATCTTCTTTGAAAAGTCCCTTGGTGGGAAGGGTCACAGCTTCGCCGACTTTCTTTCCGGTAAGGGCATCCAAGGCTTTTTTGCTCTTGACCTTGTCTATCTCGATGGTGGTCTTGTGGTCAATGTCCTCGGCCTCATTGGCAAAAATACCGGTAACCTCGTCCTTCTTGCCCACTTCGCTCTTGGAGACAAGTTTTCCATATTGTTTCTGGATGCGCTCCACTTGCTCTTCGATCATTTTCTTGTCGGCGACAATTTTGTATTGGGTCACCGCTTTTTTGGTCTTGAGCTGTACATCAAAACTGGGGGCCAATCCGAGTTCGAACTCAAAATCGAGGTGGTCCTTGTCCCAATCGAAGTTTTCCTGTTGCTTGGGCAGGGGATTGCCCAGTACATCCAATTTTTCCTCGGTAAGGTATTTGTTCAGGTTGTCTTGGAGCAGTTTGTTCACCTCGTCCACCAAAACGGCCTTGCCATATTGTTTTTTGATCAGTCCCATGGGAACCTGACCTTTTCGGAAACCAGGGATATTGGCCTGTTTTCTGTAATCCTTCAGGATTTTTTCTACCTTGTCCTGATAGTCTTCTTTGCTTATGGCGACTTTTACAACTGCATTAAGATCGTCAATCTGCTCTTTAGTAATATTCATCTCCTACCTAATTTGCTATTCAAAAATGGGTGGCAAAAGTAATGCATTTTTGGTTTGGCAGCAACTTTTTAAACGCTTGAATGTCAAACAAAATGAATTCTACTGGTCCTCTTTTAAAATAGAATGTAAAATGGCCTGTAAAAAAGCCAACAGCAAGCTGAAGATGATGGCCCACCAAAAACTCACTACCTGAAAGCCATCAATCAATTTTGCGGCAAGGAGTATGATAATGGCATTGATGACCAAAAGGAAAAGTCCGAGCGTGAGCACGGTAATTGGAAGTGTGAGGATGACCAATATGGGCTTGACCAAAAAGTTCAGGATGCTCAGTACAACAGCGACAATGATGGCGGTGAACATGGAGTCCACGCCTACACCAGGCAGGATGTATGAGAGAATCACAACGGCCAAGGCATTCAGTAAAAGTCTTAAAATGAGTTTCATAAGGTTGTTTTAGGTTTTTGTGATATAAAAAAAGCACCGATGAAAACGGTGCCTTTAAGATAGTAAAATTAAATGTTGCTTAGTTAATATATAGTCCAGTATAATCCAAAGGATTTACACCGGGCAAATTAGAACCATATTTGGTGTTGATGGCGGCAATGAAGGCATTGGCCACAATGGCATAACCTCTAGGGGCCGGGTGGACACCATCCAATGAGAACCCTCCACCAGTGGCAAAGTCTGCAGTTACAGTGCTGCCGTCCGCCAATTGGACACCGTTTGTTTTGATGTTGTTCATCAAGGCGTTCGCATCTACAAAGGCCAAATCGTATGAAGTCGCCAAAGCGGAAAGGGTCTGGTTGTAGGCATCTGTGGCGTCCTTGACCATTTTTTGCTCTTCAGGGGTCAAGACCCATTTGTCGGCCAAAGGAACCGCCACCCCATTAATGGACGTGGGGTTGTTGGGATCGGCCAGGGTGCCGATGAACGTTCTTGAGGTGAGCACCATAAGATCGGCATCGGTAGCTTGTCTCATATTGATCAATGCTGGGTTGAAACCCGTTAAATCGGTAAGGTCCTCATCAATGATGACCACGGCGTTGCCCTCACCAGCAGTAAAGGTGATGGTTCTTTTTGCCAATTCATCTTCAGTTATCAAATCCATTGCCTGTAATTGTTGTAGACCGGCATTGTATGCTCCATAGGCCGAAGCACTGTTCAGAAAGGCTGCGGTGGCTGCATCCAACGGAATGGGATTGTGCGGTACCGTAGTGAAATAAGGGATATCGGTGACATATGGGATATTGGCAATGGCACCTTTGGCCCCGTTGACCGTCATAGTCGTTAGGATTCCGTTCATTACATTGGCATAAACATTGGGATCCGTGATATCATTTCTTGCATAGGTACTCGGGTCCAGATTTCCTGTCTGGTCGACCCCGGTTCCACCGCCAGTGGCATATAACAAAATATCATTGGCTCCCACCCATAAGGTAAAGAAAGTGGGATTCTGTGCAGCTGCATCACCTATAACGGTGGCCGATTCGGAGGAAGAGAACCTCACAAAATAGGGATTGGCTGCTCCTATGGCCAAACCGGCCAAACTGCCATAGCCCGGTGCCAACAGCTCATAACTTTTTGCTCCGGGAACGCCCATGTTGTTGAAAGGGCCTGAAAGTTTATCAGTGATTTCGGTGCTTCCTTGGCCTGCTACGGGGACGGGAGCGGGTCCGGCGGCAAAGCTCAAGATCAGTCGGTTGCCTATATCGGGAGAGCCGTCCATGTTTGCATCGGTTTGACCATTTATGGTGGCACCTCCCAAATTGTCCGCCATATAGGGTATTTCAAAGGCGCCTCCGCCGACCAGGGCAAAATTGGAGGCCAGCATATTAGGGAAAGAGGCTTCTTGCCCAGCCCTAAATAAGGCGTTGTCCGAGAACCCTGCGGTCAGGGAATTCCCTACGGCAACATACTTGGAAAAATTTGCTGCTCCTGCGGTATAGTCCACAGGATCTGGGCCTGGTGGGTTGGTCGGGGTAGTATCATCCTCACATGCAATTAAGAATAGGCCTAAAAAGGGGAGTAAGGCATAAAACTTTTTCATATTGAATAATCTGTTAGAGTTAGTTCCTGATAAAACCAGAATTAACCAAAGCTATATCAAAATTGTTATACAGACAATTAAATGGATAAAAAAATTATGCATGCATAATAAAAAGGGTGAAATTTTAGGAATTTAGGAAATGGAGGCTTTTCTCGAAAAACTGTTCGGGGTTTTCCGCATGCAGCCAGTGTCCCGCATTGTCCACGGTTTCAATATGTGCGTTGGGGAAATGTTTTTTGATCTCGGGAAGATCAGTAGGTTGGATGTATTCGGAACGGTCTCCCCGTAGGAAAAGGGTAGGGCCTTCGTAGAGGGCCGTGGGGCTGATATTGTCCCCGATCTCTTCCATTTTGTTCCTGAGCACCCCAAAATTGAAGCGGAACCCCAATTTTCCCTGTTCCACCCAATACAGGTTTTTCAAGAGGAACTGCCTCACTCCAAAATTCCTGATGCTTTTGGAAAGGATCTCATCGGCCTCGCTGCGGCTTGTTATTTGGTCAAAATCCAATGTGGCCAATCCGTCAACAATATCTTGGTGATGTGGGGGATAGAACTTGGGCGCAATGTCCGCAATGATGAGCTTGGAGACCAATTCGGGGTGGGAGGTGGCCAATTGCATTGCCGTTTTGCCGCCCATGGAGTGGCCTAGTACTATGGCTGGAGCAATTTTGTGGTGCGCCATATAATCCTGCACGTCCTTGGCAAGCAGTTCGTATTCAAAATCAGGGGAATGAAAACTTTTGCCATGGTTGCGCTGGTCCAGCAAATGCACCTCATATCCATTTTCGGCATATTGGGCGCCGAGGGTCTTCCAGTTATCGGACATGCCCAAGAAACCATGTAGGATCACAAATGGTTTGCCTTCTCCCAATATTTTTGAATGTAAAAGTTCCATTATTTCAGTCGGTGTAAATACATATTGATCACATTTTCAAGGCCCAAATAAATGGATTCGCAGATCAGGGCGTGCCCAATGGAAACTTCCAAAAGATGGGGGATGTGTTCCTTGAAAAATTTGATGTTGTCCAGATTGAGGTCGTGTCCTGCATTGATGCCCAATCCGAGTTGATGTGCCATTTTGGCCGCCTCGGCAAAAGGGGCTATGCTCTTTTCTTTGTGGCCTTCGGCGAATTGATGCGCGAAACTTTCGGTATAGAGTTCTATTCTGTCCGTGCCCGTTTTGGCGGCTCCCTTCACCATCTCCACATCAGGGTCCACAAAAATGGAGGTCCGGATGCCATTTTCCTTGAATGTTTTAATGACGTCCACCAAGAAATCCTTGTGTTTTTGGGTGTCCCATCCGGCATTGGAAGTGATGGCATCTTCCGCATCGGGAACCAGTGTGACCTGGGTGGGCTTTACCTCCAAGACCAGGTCGATGAACTTGGGCACAGGATTGCCTTCTATATTGAATTCGGTGGTGACGATTTTCTTGAGGTCCTTGGCATCTTGGTAGCGTATGTGGCGTTCATCCGGTCTGGGGTGGATGGTAATTCCTTCTGCCCCGAACGCCTCAATGTCCTGGGCCGAAGTGATCAGGTCGGGTACATTGCCGCCGCGGGAATTCCGTAAAGTTGCCAGTTTGTTGATGTTGACGCTCAACTTTGTCATAAAGTTCTTTTTTAGATAGGCAAAAATAAGGATTAGGCACGCCTTTTGCCATTTTAAATTAGTATTTTGCACCTAATAGAACTGTCATGTACATACAAGACCAAATTGTGACCAATGTTCCCGTTTTTGAGGTTTCGGAGACCTTGAAGGATGTCATCAAGTTTTTTGAGGAGACTACTTTTTCGCATGTGGCCGTCACTGAAAATGGGATTTATTTGGGGCTGTTGTCCGAAAACGACCTTGCCTGTTTTGAACCTGAAAAGAAAATTGAGGATTTCAGGTACGAAGTGGAAGGATTCTTTGTGACCAAGGAAACGGCTTGGTTGGATGTGCTGGAAATGTTCTCCAGGAACGAGTCCAACATTTTGCCCGTTCTGGACGAGAACCAGGTCATTCTGGGCTATTATCGGCTAGAGGATATTGTCAGTGTTTTCATTGACACCCCGTTTTTTAGGGAGCCCGGAGCCATTTTGGTTGTTTCCACGGGCATCAAGGACTATTCCTTCAGTGAGATTGCCCAGATTGTGGAGAGCAACAATGCCCGGTTGTTGGGCGCCTTCATCACGGATTCCGAGAACGATGTGGTGCAGATTACCCTTAAGATAGGAACGCAGAGCCTCAATGAGGTGACCCAAACCTTTAGGCGGTACAACTATACCATTGTATTTGGCAACAGCGACGATCAATTTATGGAAGATCTCAAACAGCGATCGGACTATCTTGAAAAATATCTTAACGTTTAGCATGAAGGTAGCCATCTATGGTCAAACTTTTCTGGAAGAAGACAAACGATGTGTGGAGGAACTGCTGGATGAGCTCCTAAAGTTGAATGCCAGCATATTTGTGGAGGAAAAATTCAACCGATTGATTTCCAGTTCCACCAATGGGCATATCCAAGGTACTTTTTCCCAATCCAAAGGATTGGATTCCACTTTTGACATGTTCGTGAGTTTTGGAGGGGACGGCACCATGTTGCGGGCCGTTACCTATATTAAGGACCTGGGCATTCCCATTGTGGGGGTGAACACGGGCAGGTTGGGCTTTTTGTCCACCTTCAAAAAGGAAAACGTACGTAAACTTGTCACGGAATTTGTGGCCGGGCATTATACTATAGAGGAACGTGCTTTGGTTGAGGTGGAACTGAACTCCGATCTGGATGAGTTCAACGGACTCAACTTTGCACTGAACGAAGTCACCGTCAGCCGAAAGGACACCACTTCCATGATCACCGTGGAAACCTACCTGAACGATGAATACCTCACTTCATACTGGGCGGATGGACTGATTGTCTCCACGCCTACGGGATCTACGGGCTACTCCCTGAGCTGTGGCGGTCCTGTGATAGCCCCAACGGCAAAATCCTTGGTGCTTACACCGATTGCGCCACACAACCTGAATGCCCGCCCCTTGGTCATTTCCGATGATACCCAGATCAGGCTCAAGGTTTCCGGAAGGGAAAAGACCCATTTGGTGTCCCTGGATTCCAGAATAGCAGACATTCCCAACGGCAAGGAAATCAAGATCAGAAAATCGGACGTTGTCATAAAAATGATAGAGTACAAATCGGAAAGCTTCTTGAAAACATTGCGCAACAAATTGCTTTGGGGGGAAGATAGGCGCAATTGAACCCATCAAAAACAATAAAAGGAGCGAAAAACTGTTTAACAAAGGAGAACAATGCAAACATCGTACTTATTGACCTTCCTTTACTCTTAACACGTGAAATTTTTTGGATAGTATGCGGATAGTTTTGGCGGTTTTTCTATGCTGTGTGGTCAAGCTCAGTGCCCAGACCTATGAGGTGGGGGTGTTTGCCGGTGGTGCCAATATGGTGGGCGATGTGGGAAGGACGAACTATATATTGCCTTCAGGTCCGGCCTTTGGCGGTATCTTCAAATGGAACAAAAGTAAAAGGTATGCATGGCGCGCCAGTGTCATCTATGGGGACTTTACGGCAGACGATACAAAATCCGGCATGGAATCCAGACAGGAACGGGCCTATATCGTGGACAATTCCGTTCTAGAAGCCTCCTTGGGGCTGGAGATCAACTTTGTGGAATATAATCTGCACAAGCTCGGACCGGCCTTCACACCTTACCTTTACACGGGTCTCACCTACTTCAGATACGATTTTAATTATATTGATGCCCTTCAAGTGCAGGATATTAACCAAAAAGAAGGTAGTTTTGCAATTCCAATGACGGTTGGGGCAAAGTATCGGTTAAATCAATTCCTGATCCTCGGCGCCGAAATTGGGGCCAGGTACACGTTTACGGACAATTTGGACGCAAGCAATCCCGAAGGTTCCAATTTTGAGCAGTTCCGGTTCGGGAACATATTGAGCGATGACTGGTATGTCTTTACAGGTTTTACGCTCACGTATACCTTTGGACGCAAGCCCTGCCAGGATTGTTTTCAATAAGAATGCACACACTAGAGGACGTAAACAAGGACAGACTTCCCCAACACGTGGCCATCATCATGGACGGTAACGGTCGTTGGGCCAAGCAGCGGGGCAAACTCAGGGTCTTTGGCCATGAGAATGGCGTGGAGTCCGTGAGGCAAACCGTGGAAAGCTGTGCCAAGCTCCAGATTCCCTTTCTGACCCTATACGCTTTTTCCACTGAAAACTGGAATCGGCCAAAGATTGAGGTGGATACCTTGATGAAACTGTTGGTGAGTGCATTGAAAAAAGAACTCAAGACCTTGCACAAGAACAATATACGGTTGAAGGCCATCGGTAAAATGGACACTTTGCCCGTGAAAGTGCGCAAGGAATTGGAGGAGGTCATTTCCAAAACATCAAAAAATACAGGGATGACAGTTACCCTGGCCCTTAGCTATGGCTCTCGGGAAGAGATAAAAACAGCCGTACAGCAGATTGCGGCCAAAGTTAAAAATAATATAATTTCACCTGAAAATATTGATGAAGCCGTTATAAATACACATCTTTACGCGCACTTCCTGCCGGATGTGGACCTGCTAATCCGCACCAGTGGCGAGTGCAGGATAAGCAATTTTCTGCTTTGGCAGATTGCGTATGCCGAATTATATTTTATTGATGTATTTTGGCCGGATTTTAGAGAGCATCATTTGGTAGAGGCAATATTAAGTTACCAAAATAGAGAACGACGATTTGGAAAAACTAGCGAACAACTCAATTAAGGGTATTAGGAACTCTATACATTCATACCTTAAATTACTTCTCCCCCTATTATTTTTCTCCGGTCAGGCCTTGGCCCAGGAAACCTCGTTTGAGGACGGGAAACAATACATCTTGGGGGATTTGACGGTCACAGGGCTCCAGAGCTACAACGAGCAGACCGTTAAGACGTATACAGGATTGCGTGTGGGCCAGCCTATAACGGTGCCCGGGGATGAGATCAGTGCGGTCATCAAAAAATTGTGGGGACTAGATCTCTTCAGCAATGTGGAGATGTACTACACCAAAATTGAAGGCGAAAAGATTTTCTTGGAACTCTATATCCAAGAACGCCCTACCTTGAACAATGTCACTGTGTATGGTGTCAAAAAACGCAAGGTCGAGGACATCATCAACGATACCGACCTCAAAAAGGGCAAAAAGATAACGGAAAGCCTTATAGCCAACACCAAAAACTACCTCCAGAACAAATACAAAAAACAAGGGTACCTGAATGCAAAGGTGAACATAGCCACCGCTGCCGATACCTCTGGGGTCAATGTCCAGAACATGGTGATCAACCTGAACAAAGGGGACAAGGTCAAGATCAGAAAGATCGTTTTTGAGGGCAATGACCAGCTTTCGGACAAGAGACTCCGCAAATCCTTGAAAAAGACCAAAAAGAAGAAATTCTATAGGTTCTGGAAAAAATCAAAATACATTGAGGAAGATTATAGGGAAGACCTATCCAATTTGATGGACACCTATGCCGAAAGAGGCTACAGGGATGCCCGTATCTTGATGGATACCTTTACCAAGGTGGATGAGAACAACATCGACCTGAAGATAAAGCTCGAAGAGGGCAATAAATATTATTTCGGGGACATCGACTTTGTGGGTAACACGGTCTATACCGACAGGCAATTGGCCCAAATTTTGGGCATCAAAAAGGGCGACACCTATAATGGGGTGTTGTTGAAGGAACGTATTGCCGATGACAGTAAGCCCGATGCCATAGATTTGACCAACCAGTACCAGAACAACGGATATCTCTTTTCCAGCATCAATCCCGTAGAGGTTTCCGCGGTGAATGACACCATCGATTTTGAGATAAGGATCATTGAGGGCAAGGAAACCTTTTTGGACCACGTGACCGTTGTGGGCAACGACAAGACCAACGACCACGTGATCTTTAGGGAACTGCGGACAAGGCCAGGTCAAAAATACAGTAAGGACAATATCGTAAGGAGTATCCGCGAATTGGGCCAACTTGGATTTTTCGATGCGGAACAGATAAAACCGGACATCATCAATCCAGACCCCAATGCCGGTACAGTGGACGTTCAGTACAGTCTCGTGGAAGCAGGTTCCAGTCAAATAGAACTCCAGGGTGGTTTTGGCGGCGGAGGTTTCATCGGTACCCTTGGACTTTCCTTCAGTAACTTTTCATTGAAGAACATTTTCAACGGCGAGGCATACAAGCCTGTGCCAATGGGGGATGGCCAGACCTTTGCCCTGCGTTTGCAGGCCAGTAGGACCTTTAGGGTGTATAGCTTGAACTTCTCCGAACCTTGGTTGGGAGGAAAAAAGCCGGTAAGGTTCAACCTTTCCCTCTCAAGGACACAGCAATTTGCCACGGGATATGACAGCAGGGGCAGGATAGATGTGGATAAATCACGCGGTTTTGCCATTACAGGAGTTTCAGCAGGATTGGCCAAAAGGGTTCAATGGCCCGATGACTTCTTTACCATATCCCATGCAGTGAGTTACCAGCGATACGATTTCAACGATTACAACAGTGGTCTGTTCAACTTTGGAAATGGTAGTTCCAACTCCATTAACTATACCATTGGGATTTCCAGGAGCTCTCAAGGTCCGAATAGGATTTTCCCAATGTCAGGATCCAACTTTGAGCTTACGGCCAAATTCACACCACCTTATTCCCTTTTTGGCACCAAGGACTTTGAACAAATCAAGGAGGACATCGATGCTACAACAGTTAGGTTGAGTGAAATTGGTAATCCTAACAATGCTACACCGGAAGAACAATTGGAATACACTCAACTCAGAGGAGATTTGGAAAGATTGGAAGAGGAACGTTTCAAATTGTTGGAGTTTTACAAGATCAAGTTCAAGGGTGATTGGTACACTCGTTTGGTGGACAAACTGGTACTTCGTACCAATGCCGAGTTCGGATTTTTGGGAGCCTATAACCACGATATCGGGGATGTGCCCTTTGAGCGGTTCTACGTGGGTGGTGACGGTCTTGGAAACTTCACCCTGGATGGTAGGGATATCGTGCAGTTGCGTGGCTATGAGAACCAATCCCTCACCCCATACATCAACAATGCCATAACTGGAAACTTGGAACAAGAGGGGGGCACCATATACAATAAATTCTCCTTGGAGCTCCGTTATCCGTTCACGTTGAAACCCTCCGCATCCATTTATGGGCTTACATTTTTGGAAGCAGGGAACTCGTTCAACAATTTTAATGACTATAATCCGTTTGAGTTAAAAAGATCTGCCGGAGTGGGGCTGCGTATTTTTATGCCGGCATTCGGACTCTTGGGAATCGATTTTGGTTATGGCTTCGATAGCGATGCCAGACCTGGATCGGTCGGACCAAGCGGCTGGCAAACGCACTTCATCATCGGGCAGCAGTTTTAATCAAGGGAAAATAGTGTCCTGATATTAATTAAACGGCTCATTATAAATGGATTGTTTATTTTGGCACGATATTTTCTATGTAAAAAGCGGAAGTAAAGATGAATACAAAAGTTCTTTTGTCATTGGTTGTCCTTATGACGTCCCTTTATGGGTTTTCCCAACGCGGGGTGCGCATAGGATACGTGGATATGGAGTATATCCTTGATAATGTGGAGGAATATAGGGATGCCACCCAACAGTTGGAGATCAAGGCGCAAAAATGGAAGCAGGAGATAGAGCTGAAGCAGAGCGCCATTGAGCAGATGAAGAAAGATCTGATGGCAGAAAAAGTGCTCCTCACGGATGAGCTTATCGCCGAACGGGATGAGGAGATCCAGATCTTGGAAAAGGAGATGCTGGATTATCAACAGGATCGCTTTGGTCCGCAGGGGGATTTGGTGATGCAGAAGCAACTGTTGATACAGCCCATTCAGGACCAGGTTTTCAACGAAGTCCAAAAAATAGGCGCCAATAAAAGATACGATTTTATTTTTGATAAATCGGCAGATGTTGTAATGTTGTACTCCGAAAAAAGACACGACGTCAGCGACTTGGTTTTAAGGGAAATAGCACGTACCAGAAAAGTAAGTGCATCCAACACAAAGCAAGAACAACAGAACCGATTGGATAGGTTCATTGAAGAGGATGCGGAAGAAGAGGAAGAAATAAGCGAGGCCCTGTTGGATCGCCAGCAAAGGACGGACTCCATACAGCAAGCCAATGCAAAGGCCATAGAGGATAGGAGAGCTGAACAATTGAAGCTCAGGGAAGAACGAAAAAGGGCCTACGAGGAACGAAGAAAGAAATTATTGGAAGAGCGCGAGGCCAAACGTGATGCCAAATTGGACGAACGGAAAAAAGTGCAGGAACAACCAAAAGATTCAATAGAATAACATATATTGAAACACTAAATTTAATATCAAAATAGTAACTAGAACCATGAGAAATGTAAAAAGGATTGCTGTGGCCCTTGTATTGTTTGTAGCGGCTACGGGTTTTGTGAGCGCGCAGAGCAAGGTTGCACATATCAATGTACAGCAACTATTGTCTGATATGCCGGAGATGAAGGCCGCACAGGCAGAGTTGAAGAAATTGCAGGAAACCTATAGGGCAGACATACAAAGCTCCATGAAAGAGCTTCAGAACAAGTTGACCCAATACCAAAATGAGGCCACTTCCAAGACCAATGAGGAAAACGAGCAAAGAGCGGTAGAGCTTCAAGGGTTCGAAAGAAACATTCAGGAAGCCGAGCAGGCTGCCATGCAGGAAATGCAGAAAAAACAACAGGAGCTGTTCGCGCCGATTTCCGACAAGGCCAAAGCAGCCATCGAAAAAGTGGCCGCTGCACAAGGATTCGATTATGTGATCGATGCCAGCCCAGGATTGAGCCTTATCGTGGCCAAAGGAAAAGACCTTCTGCCCGAAGTAAAGAAAGAATTGGGCTTCTAAGCCAATATCGTATACAATTCAAAAAACCGCTCTCCATATTGAAGAGCGGTTTTTTTGTTCCATGAACTTTTTAGTCTTTATTTTTGGGTATGGACAAACCGATTGGCATCTTCGATTCAGGCGTAGGGGGCACTTCCATTTGGAAGGAAATCCACAAAATGCTGCCCGCTGAGGATACCCTATACCTTGCAGACAGTGCCAATGCTCCTTATGGCGAGAAATCCAAAGAGGAAATTCTTCGGCTCAGTATCAAGAATACCGAGTTTTTATTGGGCAGGGGGAGCAAGATCATTGTTGTGGCCTGCAATACCGCCACTACCAATGCGATAGACTATTTAAGGGCGAATTACGATGTCCCCTTTATTGGCATAGAACCCGCCATTAAACCAGCTGCACTGCAGACCAAGACCAAAAAAGTGGGGGTGCTTGCCACCAAGGGAACCCTTTCCAGCAGTCTGTTCCACAACACCTCCAAGCTGTTCGCCGAGGGTATAACCGTTTTGGAACAAGAGGGCAGGGGGCTGGTGGAGCTCATTGAAGCAGGAAAGGTCCAATCAAAAGAGATGCAGGCCGTATTGGAAGAGATTCTACAACCCATGTTGGCACAGCGCATAGACTGCCTTGTGTTGGGCTGTACACATTATCCATACTTGCTGCCCGTACTGAAGGAACTGTTGCCCGAAAATATCACCATCATCGATTCGGGTGAGGCGGTGGCGCGGCAGACCAAGGCCGTCTTGGAAAAAAATGACCTACTTCGGACCGATGGAAATACCCAGACCTCTGTTTTTTATTCGAATAAGGACATTGAGGTTTTGAAAAGCCTGGTTGATTGTCCCGATGCCCAAGTTTCCCATCTTGATTTTTGATTATTGAAAAGTTAGGCAAGAAATTGATAAACAGGATTCCGACTTGACAAAAACATCAAGCTCAAGTTCAAACATCAAATCCAAGTGTATTCGTGCAATTCCCGCCCACGCAGGCGAGTGTGCCAAAAAGGTCATAAACTTGAAACCCCTAACTCAGAACTCTTAACTCCTAACCTGATATTATTGCCTATGTTCCTTTTCTTCGATAGGTAAGATAGGTAAAGGCATATTTGTGCCTGTCATCCTTTGGATGATGTTCCTCGTTCACCAGTTCCCATTGGCTTTCATCAATCTTTGGAAAAAAAGTATCGGCCTCAAAAATACCGTGCACCCGGGTCAGTTCCATGTCCGTGGCCAACCGCATGGACTGTTTGTAGATCTCGCCCCCACCAATGATGAACGCCGTTTCCCCCTCATTGACCAATCCAATGGCTTCTTCCAGGGAGTGTACCACCGTACAAGGGAACTTAGGACTATAATCAGGGTCTCGGGTGATTACGATATGCTCACGATTGGGAAGCGGTTTAGGAAAACTTTCCACCGTTTTCCTGCCCATGATGATTTGATGTCCAGTGGTCAGGGCCTTGAACCGCTTAAAATCGTCCGGAAGGTGCCACACCAAGTCGTTGTCCTTGCCCAAAGCGTTGTTCTCCGCAGCAGCGGCAATGATGATCAATCGCTTCATTGATCTTTTTTTTTATTGATGCTGGAAAGGGGGAAATCAGTCTCAATTTCCTTTTGGATCTCGGCGATACGCTTCTTTTGCAATGCCACCAGTTTTTCCCGTTGCGCGCGCTCCCAGTCTTGGCCCATGAACCTGTGGGTCACAAATACATTGACGGCATGGATGACGAAAAGGAATGCCCAAACAAGAATGGCCCATACGAACCAATCATAGGTCTCCCCATACTTTAAGATTTTATTGATCAACACCAAAAAAACGCTGCCGATCACAAAGATCACAAAGTGGGAAAACAGCCGTTTCTTTTGTTTGATGCGCTTGTGGGCATTCTCCAAAAGTTCGTGCTGTTCCAGATCTATTTCAGGTTTCTTCTTTTTTCCGAATGACAACATGGAATGGCTATCTTTAACAACAAATATAAAGGAAATTGTATCGTCTAATTGTGCCAGTGGTCTATTCGGATGTCACATCGAGCGCAGTCGAGATGTTTCGTCCGCCTTTCGACTGCGCTCAAGAGGACAAAAACCAACATTGATGCGACTTACCATGACAACTGGTACAGTTTATATAATAAATAAATGAATAAAGGAATTGTACCCAAAACAGTAGCAATGCAGAACCTCAGAAAAAAATTCCCCGTACTCAAACAATGTATCTATGCCAATACTGCCTCAGCAGGCCTGTTGAGCGAAGATTTGATGGAATGGCGCCAAGGACACGACCTGGACTTCCTGATCGGTGGGAGTAAAATGAAGAACAAGGGGTTTGCCCATATGCCCGAGATCAAAAAAGTGGTCGGTAAGTTCTTTCACTGCAGTCCGGAAAATGTGGCCCTCGTGCCCAACTTCAGTCTGGGGTTGAACCTTTTACTTGAGGGCCTGCCCAAGGACAAAACGGTGCTGTTGCTCCAAAGTGATTATCCATCCGTGAACTGGCCCTTCGAGACCCGGAATTTTAAAAGGGTATATGTGGATATCGATGCGGGCATGGAAGATAATATCCGCGAAAAGGTCAAATCGGGAAAGATTGATGTGCTGGCCCTGAGCTTGGTGCAATGGGTAAATGGTGTCCGTATCGATCTTGATTTTTTAAAGGAGCTGAAAAAGGATTTTCCCAATGTGATGATCATTGCCGATGGTACCCAATATTGTGGTGTGGAAGAGTTTGATTTTGAAGCTTCCGGTATCGACATTTTGGGGACCAGTGCCTACAAATGGCTCTTGGCGGGCTATGGCAACGGGTTTTTCCTGGTAAAGGACGGGGTGAAGGACCAATTTGACCTGAAAGGCATTGGCAATGGTTCCGTGAACAACGATCTTTCCCAGCGTAACAACATTTCGTTCTGCAAATTTTTGGAGCCGGGGCATTTGGATTCCCTCAACTTTGGCAGCCTGGAATTTGCGCTCCATTTTTTGGAGGATATCGGTCTGGAAAATGTACAGGCGCAACTGCAAAAACTTTCCACAAAAGCAATGCAGACCTTTTCGGAACTGGACCTCTTGGAGCCCCATATTGCCCAAAGAAAACAGCACAGCACCATCTTCAACATCAAAGGGGATGAAAAGCTCTTCAACAGGTTGACCGAAGAGAATATCGTGGCCTCCCCACGGGGTGGGGGCATACGGCTCAGTTTCCATTTTTACAATACGGAAGAGGAAATTGATGTAATTGGAACACTTCTAAAGCGTTGGATGTCAAAGCGATAATTGGTAAAAAAGCAGGAGTTAATTTGCCAAAAGTAACCTTAGGGTTAGGTACATTTTATCAATTTGATAAATCGGCGCTAACTAATTGTAAGTAAGCAGTTTTATGTATTGCTTTGTACCGGAATTAAATTATTTGGTACC
Source organism: Flagellimonas hadalis (assembly GCF_007785775.2). GTDB lineage: Bacteria > Bacteroidota > Bacteroidia > Flavobacteriales > Flavobacteriaceae > Flagellimonas > Flagellimonas hadalis. The sequence goes on along the minus strand of NZ_VNIK02000003.1, from coordinate 104,169 downwards.
ATGGCGATTAAAAAACAATACCTAAAAAGCAAGCCTATCTGCAAGGTGACCTTTACCGTTCCCGCAGATGAGGCAGAGACCGTTGCCGTTGTCGGCGATTTCAACAATTGGAATCCCACTGCGAGCGAACTGAAGAAGTTGAAGAACGGGACCTTTAAAGGGACCTTTGAACTTCCGATGGAGAACAGCTACGAGTTCAGATATTTGATAGATGGCAACTTTACCAACGACGAGGAGGCTGACCGTTTCCAATGGAACGAGTATGCCGGCACCGAAAACGCCGTTTTGGAAGTATAAAATCAAAGCCGCCATCAGGATTCCCCAAGACTGATGGCGGTCTTTTTTATCAGGGAATTTCTGCTGTCAAATTTTGCCCATCAGACCTTCTCCGGTCGTTCGGTCCACAAAACCTCTTTCAAGTCCGGATTTGGGGTCCAGGTTCTCATGGACTTCCATATTTTCGCCCAATCCAAATTGGGATCGTAACCCCTCCAGATCCAAGACCGTATCAAAATAGATCCAAGGCGCGGTTGCTTTGGACCAGGCCAGCCCGAATGAGGTGATGGCAATCCGCTTTTCATCTGCCAGATAATAGGCCATTTCCCTAATGGGGGCCGATTGTATTTCTTTGATCTTTTGGTACAGTTCAAATCGGTTCATGCCTAGATTTAAATAGAATGATAGGTCAAAGATCAAGGATTGTTCGTTTCTTGGTCCTTTTCGTACCCAAAGCTAAATTCCTGCGAACGAGAATGTTCCTGTGCCATGATAGTGGCTATTTGCGCCACTATTTCTGGGTGCTCAGAGGCAACATTGTACTGTTCCCCCAAATCATTGTTCAGATCATAGAGCTCGATGGCGGCCTCTGGGTCGTTGTCCATGTTTAGGCGTACACCTTTCCAATCCCCGAACCGAACCGCTTGTTTTCCTCCCTGCTCCAAAAACTCCCAATACAGATGGTCGTGCTTTTTCTGGTCTCCGCCCAATAGTTCCGGTAAGTAGGAGATACCGTCGATGCCCTTCGGAATATCAATCTGTGCAATGTCGCAAGCTGTGGGCAGGAAATCCCAAAAGACCGAAACATGGTCGGAAGTGGAATTTGCACGTATCTTTTGGGGCCAATAGGCAATCATGGGCACGCGTATGCCACCCTCGTACAGGTCGCGCTTATGTCCTCGAAGCCCTGCATTGCTGTTAAAATAATCAGGGTCTGCGCCGCCTTCTTGGTGGGGTCCGTTATCCGAAGTAAAGATGATGAGGGTGTTCTCCGTAATGCCCAGTTCTTCCACTTTTTTTCTGATCTCGCCCACTTGCCGGTCCAATAAATGCACCATGGCCGCAAAAGCCGCATGGGTCTCCTCTTGGGAACCGTAGCCACCCTTTTTGTAATCCGCTCCCTTATCTATTCCCTCATAACTTTTTTCGGGTTCCAGTTTTCCCCTAAATTTTGATATGTATTCCTCTGGGGCGGCAAGTTCGGCATGTGGAATGATGGACGGATAGTACATAAAGAAAGTAGTGTCCTTGTGCTTTTCGATAAATTCCAACGATTTTTCATGGATCAAATCGGGTGCATAGGTCTGGGTCTGGGTGCCGACATTACCGTCCAAAGTCACTTTGGTCTGGTTTTCCCATAAGTGGTAGGGGTAGTAATTATGGCCCATCCGTTGGCAATTGTAGCCATAGAATTCATCAAAACCTTGGTTGTTGGGGTCGCCTTCGGAAGCCGGATAGCCCAAGCCCCATTTTCCAAAGGCCCCTGTGACATATCCTGCCGATTTTAAAAGTTCGGCAATCGTTGTCACGGAAGCGGCCATAGGGTATTGGCCTTCTGGCTGGATCTCCCTGTTGCCCCGGATAAAAGTGTGGCCGGTATGTTGGCCTGTCAGCAGTGCGGAACGGGACGGTGCGCAGACCGTGGAACCTGAATAGTGTTGGGTAAAGAGCATGCCATCTGCCGCCAATTGGTCAATGTTCGGGGTTGGAAACCTGGTTTGGCCCATCACGCCAAGGTCGCCATAGCCCAGGTCATCTGCCAAAATGTAAATGATGTTCGACTTTGGGGTATTGGTTGTTTCTGATTTTTCCTCTTGTCGCTTGCAATTTCCAAGGATGAGGACAACAAAAATTGCCCAAATAAAAGCTTGCGGCTTGCTCATGTATCTTTTTTTGAAAAGATATGGCTTTTTGCCACAAAGCACAACCGCCATTGGGTCATTGACAGTTTGAAAAATTGCCCAAAATCAAATCTGCCCCACAATTTATTCGGTCCAGTAATCCACCACAAGGACATCATCGATGTGCGGACCAGCAATCTCCCCAAAAACCTTATGCTCGGGATGGGGGAGATAGGCATCGCGGTCGGCCTCACTGTGGAACGTGAGGAAAAAGCAATGGGTAAAACCCTTGTTCAGGTTTTCCGGACTGTTGTTCAGTCCCCATTCATACCCCTTGATGAGCGGAATTTTTGAGGGTAGGGCATCAAAGGCCTGTTTTACCTGCTCAATATCATCGGCGGTGGAGGTCTCCTTAAATTTGAACAGCACCACATGGCGCAACTTACGGGTGGCGGTTTCTTCGGTTTTTTTCACGGTCTCTTCCGGTTTTTCGGCGGTTTCTTTTTTGGGTTGCTCGCCACAACTGGCAAATAATAGGGCGGCAAAAAGTGTGATGGAGATGGTTTTCATTTGCTTTGTTTTCTTATTGAATAAAATACACTTTTTTGATTTTACCGTTTTCAACGTGGTACATGGCGACCGCCTCTACGGTTTCCGGGCCAAATTGAACCCGCTCTTTATCGATCACCACATTGCCCTGAACAATTCGCTCCCTGAGTTCACAATGCAGGTCTGGCGTGTTTTCAAACATTTGGGCATACTGTCCTCTCATCGTTTCTTTTCCTTTATAGAGCAGTTGGTTTGGAAAGGCATATACTTCCACATCCTCGGCATAGGGTTCCAAAAAGGCTTCAATGTTTCTTAGGTTATAGGCGTTCAGTTGTCGTTGCGCCAGATCGGTCGGGGAATCTTGCAAAACTTCGTTGGGATTGAAAGCCTCTCCTTGGTTGAAGACCGTATGTATTTGGGTGATATTTTCGAGGTCTTCAATGGGGTTCGCATCCAAGAGCAAAAGATTTGCCTTTTTTCCCGTAGTCACTGTTCCAAACTCATTTTCCTTGCCGAAGAGCTTTGCTCCGTTTACAGTGGAGGCCTGAATGATGTCCCAGTTGCTCATACCGCTCTGCTGCATGGCCTTCAATTCGGGAAGGTAGGACGAAGTATGCAGGGTGCCAATATTTCCGGCATCCGTTCCGGTTACGATCAAAACGCCCGCATCACACAATTTTTTCAGATTGACCCTGGAAATGGAATCGCTCTTTTTGAGTTTGGCAACGTTCTTCGGGTCGTTTGCATACTTTTTATAATTCTCGATAAGCGAGGGCTCGGGCAAGTGTTTCAGGTCCAGCAGCGTTCCCAATTGGTAGGGGTCGGCTTTTTGGAGGTCGTGGGTGCCAAGCTCCAGTTTTTGGCTAAAGGTGTCCATGTACCCACTTGGCACGACCAGTGTAGGGCAGAGGGCCACATTGTTTTTCTTCAACAAAGCCACAAAATTGTCCGTTATCACCTCGTCATCCACACTATGGACCAAGAAATCGGCGCCATTTTCCACGGCCAATTGTGCAGTGATCCGTTCCGTGGCATGGACTGCCACCTTCAAACGGTGCTTGTGGGCTTCCTCAATGATTGCTTTCACAATGGGCAGGTTTTTGCGTGCACTTTCCTCCACGCCCAATCCGTCCGCCCCGGCGATGTACCATATTTTGATAAAGTCCGGTTGGTGGGGCAATTGTTGTTGGACGCCCTTGACGCCCTCTTCAATGGTCTTTGTCAAGGTAAAAACCCCATCGTTTCCAAGGTTAGCCAAAGCTGCCGGCTCATAGGTGGTCAATAGGGGCCCCGTCATGAAAATTTGGGCCGTAGTGGGATTATCCTTGAAATCATTTCTTGCGTCGAGCAGGTTGAACGTAGAGCCCACATCCACCACCGTGGTGATCCCGTTTTGGAGGTATCGCTTCAATTTGGTTTCCATGTCGGATTTTGCAAGCGCAATTTCGTCGTTGTAGTCCATATATTTTCTCAGGTCGATGGCATCCGGGCGGGTGTACAGTCCCCCATTTTGGGAGAAATGGATATGGGCGTCCACAAGGCCGGGAAAAAGGAACTTGCCCCGTCCGTCGATTACGGTCGCATTTTGTGGGATTTTGATGCTGCTACTTTTTTTGATGTTGGAGATGAGGCCATCGGTGATCACCACGGTCTGATCGGGCAGCAATCGTTGTTTTTCCACATCGGCCACGGTCACATGGGTGATGTAGGTTTGTGCGAACAGGGAAAACGAGCTGATCAGAAAGGCGCAGGCCAAAAGATGTTTTCGTGTCATAAAATGGAGGTTGGTGTTTTTTGAATACAATCACAGCTAACCGTCTCGTAGCGATGGGATTGTAAAAGGGAAGGTACTGATTTTTTGAGTAGGGTGGTGTCTTGGGGTAGAGATTCTGGAGTCTTGGGATTTGCAGGAGGTAAAAGGCTTGTGCTAGCGGGGGAAATTATTTTCCAATACAATTCAATTGATTTTAAGGTCATGATCTGTTATGACGCTTAACCCCAATCAGTTGATTACATTTGAACCATGATCAAAAGCGAGAGAATATTTTTGGACTTGTTTGAAGATGCCTACGCTTCTCCTGCGGAACTGGCCGATGTGTTGGATTTGGGCTTGGAAATGCTCTTTTATGTGGAAGAAGGTGCCTTTTCCCAAAGGGAAATCCAAAATGTGGCAGTGGCCTTGCGGGGAATCAATAAGGTTTTGAAGGGGTGTATTAGGGACGGGCCATGAGGCTTGTGGTAGCAAGGATAGTTTTTATAATAGTCTTTTATTCACACAATGCATTTAGATAGAAACTTAAACTTTGCCCTCCTTTGGTCCAACTGTCCATGGCTTTTTCCCTAAAATAAGCCGTATGGGTCGGCGAACTGGCAGTTGAAATGGCAAAGTACTTACTTTTTGTATCTGCTTTTTCACTTTCGACCCATTGTATGGTTACAGCAATTTCTCCAACTTCTTCTTTGAGATAGATACTGTAAGGTTCCAAATCTACTTTGAACCATCCTAAGAAATTGTCCTTGATTTCAAAAACAATATTTTTTTCCACTACCAATTCTGTTGGAAACCCATTTTCAATCTTGTAGAAATTTACCCTGAATTTCAGGGATTTGAAGTCATTCGAGGTAATGTTGAAATTCAAATCCTGGATGTGGCAGTTTTTTCTGATCTTAAACTTCATTCCTCTTTCTTTGCTCAAACGATCATCGATATCTTTTTCGTGGTAAGAGTAGAAATTTGAATGCATCAATCCAAGGCCTTTGGATGTTCTTCCTATCTTTCTGTGTTTCAGTTCTATTTTTTTTGAAGTCACTATTACTTCGTCCAATGCTGTATTCTGTGGGTGCAATAAAATTGCCCTCTTTTGATTGCTCAAATCCGAGACCAAGTATTTTTCAGTTTTAAAACCTATGTATGAGAAAATGACAGTGTCTCTTGGAGAGGTCCTTTCATTTAAGTCAAGTTTGAAAAATCCATTTTCATTGGAAACTGTTCCGACCGTTTTATTGGCAATCCCGACATTGACATAGGGCAAAGGTTCATTGCTTTCAAAGTTCCTTACTTCGCCTACAACCTGTTTGCTTTGGCAATATCCGATTTTGCAAAAGGCTAAAATCAATATGATTGTGGGAAATCTTTTCATATTAGAGCTTATTTCAAATGGCATGTGTATGTGTCCTGTAAAATAGACACATCTATAGCTCCTAAAATAGCAGAAAAACGAATCACACCGCCACAACCCCCTTAATATGCGGGTGTGGGTCGTAGTTCAAGAGCTCAAAATCATCAAAGGTAAAGGCAAAGATGTCCTTTACTTCGGGGTTCAGTTTTATGGTGGGCAAGGGGCGGGGGTCACGGCTCAATTGCAGCTCCACCTGCTCCATGTGGTTGTTGTAGATGTGCGCATCACCAAAGGTGTGGATGAACTCCCCGGGCTGGTAACCGCATACTTGGGCCATCATCAAGGTGAACAAGGCGTAGGAGGCAATGTTGAAGGGAACGCCCAAAAAGATGTCCGCACTGCGCTGGTACAATTGGCAGGAGAGTCTGCCATCGGCCACATAAAACTGGAAAAAGGCATGGCAGGGAGGAAGGGCGGCCTTTCCGTTGGCCACATTTTCCGCAAACGACACCGAAGTGTCCGGCAATACGCTGGGGTTCCAAGCGGAGACCAGCATACGGCGGCTGTTCGGGTTGTGCTTCAAGGTCTCGATGACTTCCTTGATCTGGTCGATCTCCTCACTGTTCCAGTTGCGCCATTGGTGGCCATAGACCGGTCCAAGATCGCCGTTGTCATCGGCCCATTCGTTCCAGATGCGCACCCCGTTCTCCTGAAGGTACTGGATGTTCGTATCGCCCTTCAAAAACCACAACAGTTCGTGGACAATGGATTTTAGGTGCAGTTTCTTCGTGGTCACCATGGGAAACCCTTCGGAAAGGTCAAATCGCATCTGATAGCCAAAAACGCTCAAGGTTCCTGTGCCTGTGCGGTCCCCTTTCTGGTTGCCGTGTTCCAATACGTGTTTGAGGAGGTCGTGGTACTGTTTCATAGTGGGTTAAAGGTAAATGGTTATGGGTAACAGGACAATAGACAATGGGTAGACTTATGAAAATTTTATCAACGAAGAAGGAGGAGGGTGAAGGGCAAAAGGGTAAATGGTGAAAGGGTAAAGGGTCATTGGTTTGATTCAATGTGTTTGATGAACGATACGATTTTCTGTTGCAGTCTTTGAATCTTTTCTATAACGCAGTCTGCTGCATCAGGGGAAAGAAAGCCCAGATCTTGACAAAGAATCAAGTGGGTTTCCAATTCGTAGGCTGATCCAAGACTGATTTGAAGAAATCGAACAAAATCCTTCTCAGAGTATTTGCCGCAACCTTCCGCAATATTGGCAGGAATGGAAATGGAACTTCTATTTGCCTGGGATATCAATCCAAATCGTTCGGAATCTGGTAAGAGCTTAGTGAGTGTGTAAATTTCTTTCACTAAAATTCGACCATCTTTCCAGACGTTTAACTCTCGAAAATTTCTCATAATTAGATATGTTTAAAAATTCCGAGGTTGAATACTAAACTTTTATGATTGGTGAAAAGCCCTTTTACCCTTTACCCAATCACCATTTACCTTTCACTCCATCACCCCAAAATCATACCCGCAATGGTGGCGGAAAGTAAAGAGGCCAAGGAACCGCCCAGAACGGCCTTCATCCCAAATTCGGAAAGGGTCTTGCGCTGGCCCGGGGCCAAGGAGCCTATCCCGCCGATCTGGATGCCGATGGAAGCGAAGTTGGCAAAGCCGCAGAGCATATAGGTGGCCATGATGACCGATTTGTTGTAGGTAAAGTGCATGCCACTGGCCATATTCTTGAGTTCCGCCAGTTGGATATATCCCACAAATTCACTGGCCGCCAGTTTGATGCCCAACAGTTGCCCCATGAGCATGACATCTTCGTTCGCCACGCCGATGAGCCACATGAGCGGAGCGAACACCGTACCGAGTATGGCCTCGAGCGAAAAACTCTCGTAGGGGGAATTGGCCGCGATCCAATTGTTGAATGTGGTGAGGTCGCCGACCCAGCCCAGAATACCATTGATCATGGCGATAAAGGCCACAAAGACCAAGAGCATGGCACCCACATTCAGGGCCAGTTTCAATCCTTCGGTTGTTCCGTTGGCAATGGCGTCCAAGATGTTGGCGCCGATTTTTTCCGAAGAGACCTTCACATCGGTGTTGACAGTTTCGGTCTGCGGATACAATATTTTTGAGATCACAATGGCACCTGGTGCGGCCATTACGGATGCGGCCAAAAGGTGCTTGGCAAAGACCAATCGCAGTTCGGGATCGTCCCCACCCAAAAAACCGATGTAGGCGGCCAATACGGCACCGGCCACAGTGGCCATTCCCCCGACCATGACCAGGAGGATCTCGGACTTGTTCATTTTTTCCAGATAGGCCTTGATCAGCAATGGGGCCTCGGTCTGTCCCAAGAAAATATTCCCGGCCACGGAAAGGCTTTCCGCTCCTGAAATACCAAGGGATTTGGAAAGCAACCAGGCCATCCCCTTTACCACTTTTTGGATGACACCCAAATAAAAGAGTACGGAGGTGAGGGCGGAGAAGAACACAATGGTAGGGAGCACCTGAAAGGCAAAAATGTAGCCAAAGGTGTCCATGTCCACTACGAGACCTTCAAAAAGGAACCGACTTCCGGCCCTGGTAAATTCAAGGATGCTGACGAAGACTTCACCTATTTTTTCAAAAATATATTGTACAAAAGGCACCTTCAAGACCCCGATGGCAATCAAAAGTTGGAGTGCCAAACCAATGCCCACCGTTTTCCAGTTGATGGCTTTTCTATTGGAACTGAACAGAAATGAGATCAATATCAACACGGCCATGCCCAGTGCACCACGCCAAAGGCTGTTGAGGGAAAATCCCTGGTTGGGGACCATGTCCAAAGTGTTTTGGGCCGAAATGTCGTCAACGATGGTGGTGCCTATGGCGACATTGAGGGAATCTGTGGGGAGGGAATTTTGGCCGAAAGTGACCGAGCAGAGGAGCAGGAGTATCAGAAAACAGTTGGTCTTTTTCGCCATGTACGTTTATTTGCGCTTGGAAATTTCGTCCCTTAATTTGGCGGCCTTTTCGTAGTCCTCATTGGCCACGGCCTGGTCCAGTTCTTTGTGGAGTTCTTCGAGGGACATTTCGCGGTACCCGTGCGAGGCGGCCCCGGATTCAATCTCCACGGCTTCCCCTTCTTGAAGGATCTCGTCCACCACGATGCTGTCGTCCTCATCCTTTTCCTCATCTTCCTTCGATGAGAACTTTAGGAAGATGCCGGCCTTGTCCAAGATGGTCTTGTAGGTGAAGATAGGTGCATCAAAACGAAGGGCAAGGGCAATGGCGTCACTGGTCCTTGCATCGATGATCTCTTCCACATTATCGCGCTCACATATGATGCTGGAGTAGAAGACACCGTCCACCAATTTATGGATGATGACCTGCTTGATCACGATCTGGAACCTATCCGCAAAATTTTTGAACAGGTCATGGGTGAGTGGTCTGGGCGGTTTGATTTCCTTTTCCAGGGCAATGGCGATGGATTGTGCCTCGAATGCCCCTATCACAATGGGAAGTTTTCGATCTCCATCAACCTCATTTAAAATAAGGGCATAAGCGCCATTTTGTGTTTGACTGTATGATATTCCCTTTATTTTTAATCGAACTAAGCTCATAATCTCCTCCTAAAAACCCCAAAGGGCCGTTCAAATAAGCGGCAATGCCAGTTATCTGAACAGCCCCTTGCAATGGGCAAATTAACAAAATTTAAGCGTTTTGGGCTTTAAATTCCTTTAATTTTTCGATGAGCTTGGGCACTACCTCGAAGGCGTCCCCGACAATGCCGTAATCGGCCGCCTTGAAGAAGGGGGCCTCAGGGTCGTTGTTGATCACCACTTTGGTCTTGGAGGCACTTACCCCGGCCAAGTGCTGGATGGCCCCGGAGATGCCGATGGCGATGTAAAGATTGCTGGCCACGGGTTTTCCGGTCTGGCCCACGTGTTCACCATGTGGCCGCCAACCGAGATCGGAGACGGGCTTGGAGCAGGCCGTTGCGGCACCCAAAACTTCTGCGAGTTCTTCGATCATTCCCCAATTTTCAGGGCCTTTGAGGCCTCGTCCACCCGATACCACGATGTCGGCATCCGCAATGGTGGCTTTTCCAACCACTCTGTCCACTTCCACGGATTTCACCGCAAAATCGCCTTCGCTCAAGGAAGGACTGAAGTTGTCCACAGTGGCAGAACCACCATTTTCCACAACGCCAAAGGCATTGCTGGACAGCCCGATGACCTTGATATCCGCACTGATTTCCGTGTGGGCAAACCCCTTGTTACTGAAAGCGGTCCTTTTGACCACGAAAGGGGAAGTGCTGTCCGGTGCGGCGACTACGTTGGGCACATAGCCTGCATTCAATTTGGTGGTGAGTATGGGGGCCAAGAACTTACTGTCGGCACTGGAACTCAATATGATGACCTTGGCACCTTCGGCCTGGGCAGCTTGTGCCAGTGCATCGGCATAGGCCTTTGCATTGAAGGTCTCCAATTTGTCGTTTGCTATTTTTAGGACCTTGGATACGCCATAATTGCCCAAGGAGGCATCGTCATTGGCGTTGAAGGTGACCGCTGTGACACTTGTGCCCAGATCTTGTGCCACTTTGTGGGCATAGGAAGCCACTTCAAAGGCGTTTTTCTTGAATTTTCCCTTAAGGGATTCGGTATATACTAAAACTGACATATTTTCTAAAATTTCAATGTTCAAATCCCAAATTCCAAATGTTTGGTATTTGGTGCTTTACGTTTTTGGTTTAGATGACTTTCGCTTCGTTGTGCAAAAGGTTGACCAATTCGCCCACATTGTCCGCATCGACCAACTTGACCGCACCTTTTGGTGCCGGTTTTTCAAATTTTTGGTCTTGGGTAGGTTGTGGCGCGTCCACGGGTTCCACTACATTCAATGCTTTTTGACGGGCCATCATGATGCCACGCATGTTTGGGATGCGGAGGTCACTTTCTTGGACAAGTCCTTTCTGTCCACCGATGACCAAGGGCAATGTGGTGCTTATTTTTTCCTTTCCCCCATCGATTTCGCGCATGGCGGTGGCATTGTTGCCATCAATTTCCAGCCCGATACAGGTGTTCACGAAGTTCATGTCCAACAAGGTGGCCAACATTCCGGGCACCATGCCCCCGTTATAGTCAATGGATTCCCTTCCTGCAATGACCAGGTCGTAACCGCCATTTTTGACCACTTCGGCCAACTGTTTGGCCACAAAAAAACCATCGGTGGGTTCGGCGTTCACACGGATGGCCTCATCGGCACCAATGGCCAACGCTTTTCGTATGGTCGGCTCTGTTTGTGCGCCTCCCACGGTGACCACATGGACAGCGGCACCCTGCTTCTCCTTGAACCACATGGCCCGTGTCAAACCAAACTCATCATTCGGATTGATAACAAATTGGACCCCGTTTGTGTCAAACTTGGTATCACCTTCCGTGAAGTTTATCTTGGACGTGGTATCCGGTACATTACTGATGCAAACTAGAATCTTCATATATGCTTAAGGTTTATGGTTTCAAATATAGTCATATAAATCTAAAATTTATTATGCATGCATAATAAATTTTGTTCTTTTTTTGGTTTCATGCAAAGCTTTGTTCTTTTAGTTTTTCCTATTTTTGCTTGCATTTTTAAGCATACCAACGAATCATATTAGTACGATATAATGAAGACAATTCAATTCAGGGAAGCCATAGCCGAGGCCATGAGCGAGGAAATGAGAAGGGACGACACCATTTATTTGATGGGCGAGGAAGTTGCCGAATATAACGGTGCATACAAGGCTTCCAAAGGAATGTTGGACGAGTTTGGCCCCGAGCGCGTGCTGGATACCCCCATTTCGGAGCTTGGTTTTGCCGGTATCGGTGTTGGTTCTGCCATGAACGGGAACAGACCCATCATAGAATTCATGACCTTCAACTTCTCCTTGGTGGGGATTGACCAGATCATCAACAACGCTGCCAAGATCCGCCAAATGTCGGCTGGTCAGTTCAACTGTCCCATTGTGTTCAGGGGGCCAACGGCTTCTGCGGGACAATTGGCCGCTACGCACTCCCAGGCTTTTGAAAGTTGGTTTGCCAACTGCCCCGGACTTAAGGTAGTGGTGCCATCCAACCCAGCCGATGCCAAAGGTTTGTTGAAATCCGCCATTCGTGATGACGACCCCGTGATCTTTATGGAATCCGAGCAGATGTACGGAGACAAAGGTGAGGTTCCAGAGGGAGAGTACACCATTCCCTTGGGTGTGGCCGATATCAAAAGGGAAGGAACGGATGTGACCATTGTTTCCTTTGGAAAGATCATCAAGGAGGCCTACAAGGCCGCCGAAGAATTGGAAAAGGAAGGCATCAGCTGCGAGATCATCGATTTGCGTACCGTTCGTCCAATGGATATCAATACCATCATCACTTCCGTGAAGAAAACCAACAGGATGGTGATCTTGGAAGAAGCCTGGCCATTTGGTAACGTGGCCACTGAAATCATCTACCATGTTCAGGACAAGGCATTCGATTATATGGATGCACCTATCGTAAAAATAAACACTGCAGACACGCCAGCACCTTATTCGCCCGTACTTTTGGCCGAATGGTTGCCCAATCACGAGGATGTGATCAAGGCTGTTAAGAAAGTGTTATATAAGCTATAGTATCCTATTTGTAAGGTATATTAGCCCCGTCAACAGAGTTGGCGGGGCTTTTTTAGGGAACAATTTTTGATAGGAAACTACTTTTGAACCAAATTTGACCGAAATTAAAAACGGGAAACCTTTGGTGGTTCTCCCTAATTGTCCCATATATCTGAACATGAAAAGATATCTCCTTGTTTTTTTCTGCCTTAGTTTTTTAACCGCCTTTTCCCAGACCAAGATCGAGGGAATCGTGAAGGATGAATCGGGAATGCCCATTGCCTTTGCCAATATCATCTTCACGGGCTCATCCGAAGGCACCATCACGAACGACAATGGCCGTTTTTATTTTGAATCGGACAATACCTATAAGACCATCAAGGTGTCCTTTATAGGGTATGAATCCAAGGAAATCCCACTCACACAAAAAGTGAACTATGGGATGGAAATTGTGCTGACGGAATCCGCCGAACAGTTGAAGGAAGTGGTGGTCTATACCGGAAAACAATCCAAAAAGAACAATCCGGCCATAGATATCCTTAGAAAAATATGGGAGAAAAAGCGAGTGAACGGGGTTCGGAAGTTCAAGCAATACCAGTATGACAAATACGAAAAGGTGGAGTTTGACCTCAATACGATCGACAGTGCCCTGATAAAAAGTAAACTCTTCAAGGGATTGGAGTTCATGTTCGAGGACTTGGACACGTCCCGGATCACGGGGAAAACCTACCTCCCCATCTTTTTGAACGAAACCTTCTCAAAAGTGTATGGCGACAACACCCTCGAAAAGGAAAAAGAAGACGTTCTGGGCAACAAGAGTTCCGGGTTCAGTGGCAACCAGGCCATCACCGCTTTTGTGGAGGACCTGTATTCGGACTATGACATTTATGACAACTACCTGAAATTTTTCGATAAGAGTTTCACCAGTCCCCTCTCCAAAACAGGGATTGACACTTATAATTATGTGCTTTCGGACAGTACTTTTATCGACAATAAGTGGTGCTACAACATCATCTATTACCCCAGACGGAAGAACGAACTTACCTTCAAAGGGGATTTTTGGGTGAACGACACCACCTTCGCCATCAAGAAGATCAACATGCAGGTCACGAAAAGTGCCAACATCAATTGGGTGAAGGAAATCTATATTGAACAGGAATTCAATGTGGTGAGCGATTCGGTCTTTTTGCTCAAGCGGGACTATATGCTGAGCGATTTCAGTTTTTCCAAAAAGGAAACATCAAAAGGAGTGTATGGCAAACGGACCACGGTCTATGACAATTATAATTTCAACACCAACCGCCCAGAGGAATTTTACAAGGCGGTCTCCGACCCCTATGACCCAAGGGTGTTCTCGCAGGACAGTGTGTTCTGGAAAAATGCCCGCTTGGAAAACCTGAACGATGACGAGTCCGGGATTTTCAAGTTGCTGGACACCCTGAAGACCGTGCCCAAGTTCAGGACCTATTACGATATTGTCAGCATCTTGGGTTCGGGCTATGTCGAAATCGATAAATGGAACATCGACATAGGGGACATCTACAGCACTTTTGGCTATAACGATGCCGAAGGAATCCGTTTGCGGGGCGGTGCACGGACCTATTTTGGCCAAAATGACACTTGGCGTCTGGAAGGCTACATGGCCTACGGTTTTGACGATAAGAAGTTCAAACACGGCTTTTCGGGCAAGTTTCTGCTGGACCGAAAGAGCAGGCTCATGATTTCCGGCGGAAACCGAAGGGACATAGAGCAGTTGGGCCTCAGTCTCACCAGTACCAATGACGTCCTGGGGAGGAGCATTGCCTCGTCTTCCTTGGTCACGGTCGGTTCCAACAATAGGCTCACCAACATCAACCTGTCCACCTTCAATGTGGAGATGGAGCCTGTGAAAAATTTTCGGATCAGTGTGGGCAGCTCGTTCCGTACACTGAGTTCCGCATTGCCCGAAGCCTTCAATCTGGATTATGTGGATCCCAGTTCCCCCACGGGCGTATCTTCCGAAGTGAAACAGATGGACCTGACCACCACGCTGATCTATACGCCGGGCAAACGGACCATTGGCTATGGGGTGGAGAGGGCCAATATCAACGATAATTACAGCACCCTGGTACTCAACTATACCAAAGGTATAAGCGGTTTTCTGGAAAGTGATTTCGATTACGAACGATTGCAGTTTTCGTACAGACAGCCCTGGCAGATAGGGGGATTGGGCCGATTGACGAGCAGTGTGGAACTGGGCAAGACCTTTGGTGAGGTGCCTTTGAGTCTATTGAGCGTCATTCCCGGTAACCAGACCCTTTTCTCGCTGTACAACGTGTTTCCCAACCTCGATTTTTATGAGTTTGTGACCGATACCTATGCGACCGTGCACTTGGAACACAACTTCAATGGACGCCTATTTTCTCGGATTCCCATGTTGCGCAAACTCAACCTACGTGAAATAGTAGGGCTGAGGGGAGCTTGGGGGCAATTGTCCGATGAGAACATTGCGCTGAGCGCACCCGCCAACATCCCCTTGATGGCCCCGGAAGACCAGATCTATTGGGAATACTCCGTCGGGGTGGGGAACATTTTCAAGATATTGCGGATCGACTTTAATTTCAGGGGCAATTATTTGGACAATCCCGATGCCCGCCGCTTCGGAATCACGGGAACTTTCGGATTTAACTTTTAATTGATGTGAATACAGCAATTTATTTGCCCTATTCCAGCCATACTGGTTATTTTTGCATCAAATTAAAACTTCAAGAATGTCCAAAAAGCAAACAGTCACCTTTGATGTACTCATCGAAATTCCAAAGGGTAGCCGAAACAAATACGAATACGACTTTACGTTACATAAAATACGGTTCGACCGTACCCTCTTTTCTTCTATGATGTATCCTGGCGATTATGGTTTTGTGCCGGAGACCTTGGCCTTGGACCAAGATCCATTGGACGTACTCGTATTGGGAACGGAGCCTACCTATCCGATGGTAGTGATGGAGGTGAAGCCTGTTGGAGTCTTTCACATGACCGATGAAAAAGGACCCGATGAAAAATTGATATGTGTACCCGTGTCCGATCCCATCTGGAGCAAGAGGGACGACATCAGTGAACTGAACCCGCACAGGTTGAAGGAAATAGAGCACTTTTTCCAAGTGTACAAGGACCTTGAAAAAAAGAAAGTGGACACCGGAGGTTGGGGTGGTGTGGAAGAGGCCATCCAGATTTACCACGAATGTGTGAAACGCTATGATGACAGTGAGCACAAAAAGAAACGCACCTATACCATATAGGTAATAATAGCTATAAAAAAATACGCCATTTATAAACAATGGCGTATTTTTTTTATTACTTCGTATTTTACTACTTTAGCAGCCGTTAAAAATTTCTTAAACAACTCAAATTATGGATTTGATCGTAAAATTTCTGCCCGTTTTTGGTATCCTGGGCCTGTTGTACGTTTTCATTAAGAACGTATGGATTTCCAAACAAGAGGTCGGTAACGAAAAAATGGCACGGATTGCCAAGAACATTGCGGATGGGGCAATGTCGTTCTTAAAGGCAGAATATAAAATACTCAGCATTTTCGTTTTGGCCGTTGCTGTCCTGTTGTTCTTCAAAGGGAGCAATGAGGTCGGCTCCAATGGTATGGTGGCTGTTTCCTTTATTGCAGGAGCCATCTGTTCCGCCTTGGCAGGGTTCATTGGGATGAGAGTGGCCACAAAGGCCAATGTCAGGACCACAAATGCAGCAAGGACATCTTTGGGCAAGGCCTTGGAAGTCGCCTTTGCCGGAGGGGCCGTTATGGGCCTTGGAGTTGTAGGTCTTGGTGTTCTGGGATTGAGTACCTTATTCTGGATGTATCAGGAAATATGGCCAGGCGCAGATAACTTGTCGATGGTCTTGAACGTACTTACAGGATTTTCCATGGGAGCATCCTCGATAGCCTTGTTTGCCCGTGTTGGAGGCGGTATTTATACCAAAGCTGCCGATGTAGGGGCGGATCTCGTCGGAAAAGTGGAAGCAGGAATACCCGAAGACCATCCTTTGAACCCTGCTACCATTGCGGATAATGTGGGTGATAACGTAGGTGATGTTGCCGGGATGGGAGCGGATCTGTTCGAATCGTATGTAGGGTCTATCATTGGTACCATGGTGTTGGGAGCGTTTATCATTACTCCAGATTTTGAAGGATTGGGTGCGGTTTACCTTCCATTGGTATTGGCTGCCGTGGGTATAGTGATGTCGATCATTGGAACCTTCTTTGTGAAAGTAAAAGATGGGGGAAATCCTCAGACAGCGTTGAACATTGGTGAGTTTGGTTCGGCCATTTTGATGGTGATAGCCTCCTATTTTATAATAAATGCCATGATCCCGGAATCTGTTGAAGGTTTACCATATGGGGCCATGGGAATTTTTTGGGCCACCATAGCAGGACTTATTGCCGGTTTGGGTGTTGGCAAGATAACAGAATATTATACAGGTACTGGAACCAAGCCAGTGAGCTCGATCGTGCGCCAATCTGAAACGGGTGCCGCAACAAATATCATTGCAGGCCTTGGAGTAGGTATGATGTCGACGATGATACCAATTGTATTGATAGCGATCGCCATTTTGGTTTCGCACCATTTTGCGGGCCTTTATGGAATTGCAATCGCTGCCGTGGGTATGTTGGCGAACACTGGTATCCAATTGGCCGTTGATGCATACGGACCGATATCCGATAATGCCGGGGGAATCGCTGAAATGGCAGAACTGCCACATGAAGTCCGTGAACGGACCGATAAATTGGACGCTGTTGGGAACACTACGGCTGCTATTGGTAAAGGTTTCGCCATTGCATCGGCCGCTTTGACCGCTTTGGCACTGTTTGCCGCATTTATGCAGGTTGCGAATGTTACATCCATTGATGTTTCAAAACCGAAGGTGATGGCCGGGCTTTTGATTGGGGGAATGCTACCCTTCGTATTTTCTGCCCTTTCCATGAAGGCAGTAGGGCGGGCTGCGATGGCCATGATCGAAGAAGTCCGTCGCCAGTTTAAGGATATCCCACAGCTCAACGCTGCTTTGGCCGTAATGCGGAAGTATGATTCTGATATGTCCAAAGCGACTACCGAGGACAGAGCTATTTTTGATGCGGCGGATGGACATGCCGATTATCAGAAATGTGTGGCCATTTCCACAAAAGCCTCTATCAAAGAGATGGTGTTGCCCGGATTATTGGCGATTGCCGTACCCGTGGCCGTTGGTTTTATAGGACGGGCCGAAATGCTTGGGGGCCTCTTGGCCGGTGTGACCACTTGCGGGGTATTGATGGCGATATTCCAATCCAATGCAGGGGGAGCCTGGGACAACGCAAAGAAAATGATTGAAGCAGATGGACGAAAAGGAACTGATGCCCACAAGGCAGCAGTGGTCGGCGATACTGTTGGAGATCCGTTCAAGGACACCTCAGGACCATCATTGAACATCTTGTTGAAATTGATGTCCGTTGTGGCACTGGTAATCGCCCCAAGTTTGGTGAGCCTATCCCCTGCAGATGGTGTCAGCATGACCAAGGAAGATGGAACTACCATTACGATTACTGAGGATGGTATGAAAGAATCCAGAACCATTGAAAAGCAGATTCGTATCGAAATGAGCAATACCGCCGAAGGAGCCTACAAAGCTGTTGTTACCTCAAGCACTGAGGTCGATGGTGAGTTGGTGGAAGAGACCAAAGAATTTGTCGCCGACACCAAGGAAGAAGTAGAAAAATTGGTGGAAGCCTATAAAAACAGTGCTAAGGCAAAGAATTAGCGCTTGCTTTACCTTAAAGCTGAAAAAACCACGCCTTGGCGTGGTTTTTTTATGGAGGTCGGTTTAAAGGATGTGACCTTGAACGTAATTAGCTTAACCCGTTGTGTATTTTGAAGGTTTTGAACGTGAAATTCTGGTTCTCGATACATTTTTCTTTTGAAAAATCACTCGAACTGACAAACTCTGGTCAAAATACACAACGATTAATTCAATCTAAAAGTGATGGGAATGGCATAAGAAACTTTGACGGCAGTGCCCCTTTGTTTACCTGGTGTCATGCTTGGCAATTTGGAAATGATCCGGGCCGCTTCCGCTTCCAAACTTTTATGTGGTCCACGTAAACGAACATTCCCGATACTGCCGTCTTTCTCTATGGTAAACATTACTGCAATTTTGCCTTCTAATCCTAACTCAAGTGCATTTTCTGGATAATGAAAATTCTTCCGAATATGTCTTTGCATCATTTCCTGAAAACACTGCCGTTTGTCTTCTTCGGTCGTTTCGTTTTCGCATCCAGGAAAAACAGGGGCTTTTTCGACCAAAACTATTGGAATTTCTTCATTAATTTCCTCTTCCGCTACTTCAATGTCTTCGATTTCAGCGATTTCGGTATCTTGATTGGGGTCTACTGCCTCAATTACAGTTTCTTCGATTTTCTCATCATCATCCGCTATTTCAATTTTAGGAGGAGTAATGATTTTCGGTTTGGGCGGGTCAGGCAATTTTTGCATGGTGATGGGTACTTCCTCGATCAAATCGTCTTGGATCTTCAGGGTGGCTCTGTCCCATTCGTCACTGGAATAAAAGGTCTTCCACTCTAAGGCCAAAAAGGCCATAAGCAGCATCATTGTCATTCCCACAAAAAAATAGAGCAGGCTGTTTCGGTTGGGGTCCAGTTTTCGGTTCTTTTTCGGTTCCATGATTTTCAAGTTTTTGGCCCAAAGGGCGTAGTTAACAGTTGGTCTAAACTACTTTGAAAATCAACCTATTAAAAAAAGAAATGAGGGAACTGGTCGTTTGGGTGAGGGAATGGACAAACTTTTTTTAACTTGACACTGGACTTAGCTGTTGGAGTCGAACAACCCATGGATCTCCGCATCAATTCTGTTGATGACTTTGCCCAAGTCTTCGGGATCGGATACAAAATCCAGGTCGTCCACATCAAAAATGAGCAATTTACCTTTGGCATAGGTATTGGCCCAGGCCTCGTAGCGTTCGTTCAGCCGGCTGAGGTAATCAATGGAAATGGAATTTTCATAGTCCCGCCCCCGTTTATGGATCTGGTTCACCAAATTGGGGATGGAGCTGCGGAGATAGATCAATAGGTCCGGCGGCTCCACCAAACTTTCCATCAGCTCAAAAAGACTCCTGTAATTCTCAAAATCACGGTTGGTCATCAGGCCCATGGCGTGGAGGTTGGGTGCAAAAATATGGGCATCCTCATAAATGGTCCGGTCCTGGATCACATCTTTCCCGCTTTCCCTGATCTTCAAGATCTGTCGGTAGCGGCTGTTCAGGAAGTAGATCTGTAAGTTGAAGCTCCAACGTTCCATCTGGGTATAGAAATCATCCAGATAGGGATTGTCCACCACATCCTCAAAATGGGCATCCCACTTGTAGTGTTTTGCAAGCAAGTTGGTCAGGGTGGTCTTTCCGGCGCCAATGTTTCCTGCTACAGCAATGTGCATAAGATGTTGGTGTTTATGATGTTGGTGTTCGAGGACTAGGGAAATCTAATCGGCGCAATATACAAAGTATATCCACTTCAAGAAAAAAAACTGGACGAAATGGAAAAGCGGGCAAACCTCAGGGAACAAAGTTTTGAAATATCATTCAAATACGTACTTTTGCCCATCAGAACGAGGAAAGATTTGACTGATTGCAACCTCCGTGGCCAAAATGGTTTGGCACAAGAAAAATGCTAAAGCAGTTCGTGTTGGGCAATGCCCGACACCACTCTTCAAGGGTTACGAACTTCTTTGCTGGGCATCTGTCAGAATACTTCCATTAAATAAGAACAATGCCATATTTGTTTACATCAGAATCTGTTAGTGAAGGACATCCGGATAAGATCGCGGACCAGATCAGTGATGCCCTATTGGATAATTTTTTGGCCTTTGACCCCGAGAGCAAAGTGGCCTGCGAGACCTTGGTGACCACGGGTCAGGTGGTCTTGGCCGGCGAGGTGAAGAGCCATACCTATGTGGACCTGCAGAGCATTGCCAGGGAGGTCATCAACAATATTGGCTATACCAAGGGCGAATACAAGTTCAGTGGCGATTCCTGTGGGGTGATCTCTCTGATCCACGAACAGTCACAGGACATCAACCAAGGGGTGGATCGTGGCAGCAAAGAGGAGCAAGGTGCGGGAGACCAAGGGATGATGTTCGGCTATGCCACCAAGGAGACGGCGAATTACATGCCTTTGGCGTTGGATATTTCACATAAGATCTTGCAGGTGCTTGCCGATTTGCGAAGGGAGGGTCAACGGATCAGTTATCTGCGTCCCGACGCCAAGTCCCAAGTGACCATTGAATATTCCGATGACAACGTGCCACAGCGCATCGATACCATAGTGGTCTCTACCCAGCACGATGAGTTTGCTTCGGATGAGATGATGTTGGCCCAGATCAAGGAAGATATCATCAATATTCTTATCCCTGAAGTGAAAAAGTTGTTGCCGGAGGATATCCAGAAACTTTTCAATGACAAGATCAAATACCACATCAACCCAACTGGAAAATTTGTGATCGGTGGACCACATGGCGATACCGGATTGACCGGTAGGAAGATCATTGTGGATACCTACGGCGGCAAGGGAGCCCACGGGGGAGGCGCCTTTAGTGGCAAAGACCCGAGCAAAGTGGACCGAAGCGCCGCTTATGCCGCACGCCACATGGCAAAGAATTTGGTCGCCGCCGGGGTGGCCGATGAAATTTTGGTACAGGTCAGTTATGCTATCGGGGTGGTGGAACCGACCTCTATTTTTGTGGAAACCTATGGTTCATCCAACGTAAAGCTAAGTGATGGCGAGATTGCCAAGAAGGCCGCGGAGCTATTCGATATGAGGCCTTTTGCCATTGAGGAACGCCTAAAACTCCGCAATCCCATCTATCTGGAAACCGCTGCGTACGGACATTTGGGCAAAGAACCCCAAACCTTGACCAAGGTGTTCGAGTCTCCCTACAACGGAAGGATCGAAAAGGAAGTGGAACTCTTCACTTGGGAAAAACTGGACATGGTGGACAAGGTGAAAGCAGCTTTTGGCCTATAACCCAATATTCATTCACATAAAAATGGAAAGGAGTTCTTTTGGAAGGGCTCCTTTTTTATTGGCACACTTTGGGGAACTTTAGTAGATTTAGGGATTCAAAATTTAAAAAGCATGAAAAGTTCGGTTAGAATCCTGTTTCTGAGTATCTGTTTCCTATTTGTGGCGGTCAGCTGCAAAAAAACGACGGTCAAGACCGAAGAAAAACCGGTCGATACCTATGTGGCCGACCATTACACCAAGAAAGAGGTGGACATTGAAATGCGGGACGGGATAAAACTGCACACCACCATATATTCCCCAAAGGACACCTCCAAAAAGTATCCCATTATCATGCAGCGGACCCCATACAGTTCGCAGCCCTATGGGGAGGGAAATTTCAGGACCAAGATCGGGCCCAATGAGCATTTGATGAAGGAAGGGAACATCATCGTGTACCAAGATGTCCGTGGGCGTTGGCTCAGCGAAGGGCACTATGAGAACATGAGGGCCTATATTCCCAACAAGACCTCCAATGACCAAGTGGACGAAAGCTCCGATACCTACGACACCATTGAATGGTTGGTCAACAATGTGGAGAACAACAATGGTAATGTCGGTGTATGGGGTATTTCGTATCCCGGGTATTACGCCACCTATGCCACAGTGGATGCGCATCCCGCACTGAAGGCAGCATCGCCCCAAGCCTGTATCGGGGATTTCTTTTTTGATGATTTCCACCATAATGGAGCCTATTTGTTGAGTTATTTCAGGGCCACTTCCCTGTTCGGGACGCCCAGGCCCAATGGCGACCAGCCCATTGATACCGCTTGGTACACCTTGCCCGAGCTTCCCACGGAAGATCAATACCAGTTCTTCTTGGATGCAGGGCCATTGAAGAACTTGGACTACTTTTTTGAATACGAAACAGCGGACACCCCCACCATGCGTCCCGAAGGTGTCACCGATGATTATTTCTGGAACGAGCTCAAGGAGCATCCCAATTATGATGAAATGTGGCAGTCCAAAGGCCTCATCCAACATTTGAAAAATGTGAAGAGCAGTGTGGCCACCATGATTGTGGGCGGTTGGTTCGATGCAGAAGACCTGTATGGTCCCTTGGAGACCTACAAGAACATTGAAAAATACAATGAAGGCAACTACAATACCATGGTCTTTGGTCCATGGGATCACGGAGGTTGGGCCCGAAGCGTGGACAGGAACGTAGTGGGCAATTATTATTTTGGCGATTCCATTTCATTGTTTTTCCAGAAAGACATTGAAACCAAATTCTTCAATCACTTTTTAAAAGGAGACGGAAGTCCCAATTCAGGATTGCCCGAAGCTTATGTTTTCGATACGGGCAAAAAAGAATGGAAGACCTATGATACTTGGCCACCAGAAAATGCCTCTAAGCAGACCATGTACCTTTCCGAGGACCAAGAGCTGACCGAGTCACAAAATGGAACAACGGGTATCCAGTTCATCAGTGACATCAAAAAACCAGTGCCCTATTCCGAGGATATCAAGACCGTGTTCACTCCGCGAAAATACATGACGGACGACCAACGCTTTGCGGCCAGACGTTCCGATGTACTCGTTTTTGAAACCGATGTCCTGGAAGATGATCTCACCTTGGCGGGGGATATCCTGGCCCATTTGAAAGTGGCCACAACAGGTAGTGCCGCGGATTGGATCGTAAAGATCATCGACGTGCACCCAGCGGATGCCGAGACCAATGAAGAAATGCAGAACCATCTCAAGATGAGCAATTACCATTTGATGGTGAGGAGCGAGGTGATGCGAGGTCGGTTCCGAAACAGTTTTTCCGAGCCCGAACCGTTTACACCCAACCAAAAAACGGATGTGAACATTAAGTTGCAGGATGTGTTCCACACCTTCAAAAAGGGACACAAATTGCAGGTACAGGTACAAAGTACCTGGTTCCCGCTCATCGATTTAAACCCACAAACTTATGTGGAGAATATCTTCAAGGCTGATGAATCGGACTTCAAGACACAGACCCATACCGTTTTCACGGATTCGAACATTGAGTTCACGGTATTGAAATAGAAGTCAGGCTACGTTTTGGTGAAATTTTTCCGAAAGATTAGGAAATTCCATCTTTCCATCAGTATATTTGCCCAACGAAGTTCAAACACGTATTGATTAGTTATCAAGAAAGGTGGAGGGAATAGACCCTTTGAAGCCTTAGCAACCCTTGGCTCACAATGTCAAGAAGGTGCTACATTCTATCCCGATGGGAATAGATAACGACAATCGACTTTTCGATTTCACTTTCTTATAACTTTTTGATTTTTCCATGTAGTATGTACCATGGGAGTTTGACTTTTTATTTTATCGATTTTAAAATTTTTAAAAAACAAAAGTCATGAGTGATCAAAAATTTTCAACAAATGCATTGCATGCTGGCCATGATGTGGCCGCGAATGGAGGAACGCAGGCTGTGCCGATCTACCAAACCACGTCCTATGTGTTCAGGGATTCGGACCACGCCGCCAATCTTTTCTCCTT
This sequence comes from Flagellimonas hadalis, assembly GCF_007785775.2. Lineage (GTDB taxonomy): Bacteria > Bacteroidota > Bacteroidia > Flavobacteriales > Flavobacteriaceae > Flagellimonas > Flagellimonas hadalis. Next base: position 80,193 of record NZ_VNIK02000003.1, on the reverse strand, counting down.
GAGTGAGCCGGGTTACATCTATACCAGGCTCAACAACCCGACCAACGATATCTTGGAACAGCGGTTGGCCACATTGGAAGGAGGGATTGCCTCTGTAGTGACCTCCTCGGGAACGGCCGCCATTAACACCGCTTTGTTGGTCTTGTTGAAGGCCGGGGACCATATCGTATCATCCAATAGCCTGTATGGGGGAACCTATAACCTCTTCAATGTCACCTTGCCGCGTCTGGGCATTACTACCACCTTTGTGGATCCTTCGGATCCTGCCAATTTTGGAAAAGCGGTCCAAGGCAATACCAAGGCCTTCTTTGTGGAATCCTTGGGAAATCCCAAGTTGGACGTACTGGACCTGAAAGCCATTTCCAAGGAAGCCAAAGCAGCCAAGGTACCGCTCATCGTGGACAATACAGTGGCCTCACCGGCACTGTTGAACCCCATTGCGCACGGCGCCAATATTGTAGTGCATTCCTTGACAAAGTACATCAACGGGAACGGGACCACCATGGGAGGGGTGATCATTGATGCCGGGACATTTGACTGGGCCAATGGAAAATTCCCTGAATTTACAGAACCTTCGCAAGGTTACCATGGATTGGTCTATCACGAAGCCTTGGGCCCTGCGGCGTTCATTGCCAAAGTGCGGATCGAGGGATTACGTGACCATGGGGCCTGTTTGAGTCCCTATAATGCATTCCAGATCATCCAAGGATTGGAAACTTTGGAGATACGGATGAAAAAGCACAGTGAAAATGCTTTGGCCCTGGCCAAATGGTTGGAAAGTAGGGACGAGGTCACTTGGGTGAACTATCCTGGACTGGAATCCAGCAAATACAAGGCCCTGGCAGATGAGTACCTGCCAAATGGCCAAAGTGGTATTGTTACCTTTGGGGTGAAGGGCGGATTTGAATCGGCCAAGAAAATAGCGGATGAAACTAAGATTTTCTCTCTTTTGGCCAATATTGGGGACACCAAATCGCTCATCATACATCCGGCAAGTACCACGCACCAACAATTGGACGATGCGCAACAGGAATCAACAGGTGTGACCAAGGACTTGATCCGACTGTCTGTTGGTTTGGAAGATCTATCCGACCTGAAGGCCGATTTGGAAAACGCATTTGTTGGGATAGGAAAATAATTGTTTTTACACACAGAAGAATAAATCACAGTACACATTCATGTTACAGTATTTGAAAATCGATCAATTTTCTACCCAGAGTGGCAAAGTACAGGACCTACAATTGTCCTATCAATTGTTCGGGCAGCCCCTGCACTCGGCCCCGGTGGTGATGGTGAACCATGCCCTCACGGGAAATTCCGATGTTGCCGGGGAGAATGGCTGGTGGTCCGATCTGATCGGGGAAGGGAAATGCATCAATACCGAAAAATATACCATTTTGGCCTTCAACATTCCGGGCAATGGGTATGATGGTTTTGTCATCGAGAACTACAAGGATTTTGTGGCGGGCGATATTGCCCGACTGTTTCTTTTGGGACTGGAACAATTGAAGATCGAAAAACTGTACGCCATCATAGGAGGTTCTTTGGGCGGTGGTATCGCCTGGGAAATGGCCGCATTCAACCCCAACATTACAGAACATTTGGTTCCTGTGGCATCTGACTGGAAATCAACGGATTGGTTGATAGCCAATTGCCAGATTCAAGAGCAGTTCCTCGTGAATTCCAAACAACCGGTGCACGATGCCCGTATGCATGCCATGCTCTGCTACCGCACGCCCGAATCCTTCAAGGAGCGGTTCAAACGGAGCACGAACGAAGAGCTTCAGGTTTTCAATGTGGAGAGCTGGTTGATGCACCACGGGAAAAAGTTGCAGGAACGTTTCCAGTTGTCCGCCTACAAGTTGATGAACCAATTGCTGAAGACCATCGACATCACCCGTAGCGGGGATGATGCCTTCAAGGCATTGCAGGAAAGCGACATGAAGATCCACATCATTGGGGTCAATTCCGATCTGTTCTTTACGGCAGAGGAAAATAGGGAGACTTTTAAACGATTGGCCCAGGCCAACACCAATGTCACCTATGGTGAAGTACAGTCGCTCCACGGCCATGATGCCTTTTTGATGGAATTTGAACAATTGGAAAAGCTGTTGGAGACCGTTTTTCAGAAAAATGGAAAGACAGAACGCATCAAGGTGTTGAAGTTCGGTGGGAAGTCCTTGGCCAACGGCGAGGGTATCGAAAGAGTGCTGAAGGTGATTGCCAAAAGGGCGGAGAACAAAGAGCATTTTGCCGTGGTGGTGTCAGCCCGTGGTAAGGCCACCGATGAGTTGGAAGACTTGTTGGACAAAGCGGCAAAAGGGAAGGATTTTCAACAGGACCTCGACCATTTTGCGGCCTATCAAAAAAATGATTTTGCAGGGGTCGATATCGAAGAAGAGCTAAAGACCATCCAAAAAATACTCAATGGGGTTTCCCTGACTGGGGATTATAGCCTCAAGACCAAGGATGAGGTGTTGTCCTACGGCGAGCTGATCTCTGCCAAGGTAGTGACCACTTTGCTGAATGCCCAAGGGCTGAATGCACAACTGTTGGACTCCCGAAAATTGATCAAGACCGACGACACCTTTAGCAATGCAGAGGTGGACCAACGGACCTCCAAGGAAAATGTGATACGGTATTTCCACAAATTGGATACCGATACCATAGCCGTGGTCACAGGATTTATTGGGTCTAACGGGGATGGATCCACGACGACTTTGGGTAGAAACGGCAGCAATTATTCCGCGGCATTGCTGGCCAACTTTCTGGATGCCGGGGAACTGGTCAACTACACCCATGTGGATGGTATCTTTACGGCCAATCCCGATTTGGTAAAGGATGCCCGCTTGATCGATGTGATTTCCTATGAGGAAGCCAACGAGCTGGCCAATTTTGGGGCCAATATCCTGCATGCGAAGACCATCATACCTCTTATCGAAAAAAACATCCCACTTCGAATCTGCAATACCTTCAATGATGAAAATGAAGGGACGCTCATTGGACCGAAGACGGGGAACGGAGGCATCAAATCCCTGTCCGTGCTGGACCACATGGCCCTCATCAACCTAGAGGGTAGGGGGTTGTTGGGCAAAGTGGGTGTGGATATGCGTATTTTCCGCGCCTTGGGCCAAAATGGCATCAGTGTGGGCATCATTTCGCAAGGATCGTCCGAAAGGGGGATTGGCCTTGTGGTGGATGCATCCAAAGCGGAAAAGGCAAAAAAAGTACTGGACCAGGAATTTGAAACCGATTATTCATCACAGGACATCAACCAAATTTCCGTGGTCAAAGATGTTTCTGTCATTTCCATTGTGGGGATGGACCTGAGCAGTTTCCACAGGCCTTTCAATGCCTTGGCCAAAAACCAAGTGATTCCCCTGTTGTTCAATAACACGGTGACGGGAAAGAACGTGAGCTTGGTCGTGAAAAAGTCGGACCTTCATAAGGCGGTCAATGTGGTGCACGGACAGATTTTTGGCATCGCAAAGCGAATCAACCTGGCCATTTTTGGACATGGTAATGTCGGGGGTACCTTGATCGATCAGATCTTGGACTCTGAAAAGAACATAGAATCAAGGAAAGGAATTGGCCTTCGTGTGTTTGCGGTCGCCAATTCCAAAAAAGTGTTGTTGGATGCTTCAGGAATTGGTTCCGATTGGAAAAAGCGATTGGAGAAGGAAGGAAGGCCCTACCAAGTGGAGGATATTGCTGCCTTTGCCAAGCAACACCATTTGGAAAACCTCATTGCGGTGGACAATACGGCCAGCAGTGTTTTTGTGGAGCACTACGAACCGTTCATCAGAAAAGGGTTTGACCTGGTCTCTTCCAACAAGATTGCCAATACGCTGAGTTTTGAGAAATACAAGTCCATCCGGAAATCCTTGGACCAAAACCAGAAGCAATACCTGTATGAGACCAATGTGGGGGCAGGTCTCCCATTGATAGACACCATTAGGCTATTGCACCTTTCGGGGGAGAACATTACCCGGATCAAAGGGGTGTTCTCTGGGTCGTTGAGCTATATTTTCAACACTTTTTCGGAAAAGGAGGCCTCGTTTTCGGCCATCGTGAAGGAGGCTATGAAAAGTGGGTACACAGAACCTGATCCGAGGGAAGACCTTTCCGGGAACGATGTGGGTAGAAAGCTCTTGATCTTGGCAAGGGAGTTGGACCTTCAAAATGAATTTTCCGATATTGAAGTGCAGAACCTGATTCCAAAGGAATTGCAGACCTTGGATTTTGATGGGTTCGTTGATCGGATCGGGGAGATGGACAAGGTGTTCGAGGAAATAAAAAACAAGCAAGAAGCAGGCCATGTTCTCAGATATGTGGGGGATTTGCATGGCGACCTTCAACAGGACAAGGGAATTTTGGAGGTGAAATTGGTTTCCGTGCCCAAGCAAAGTGCGTTGGGGCAGGTGAAGGGTTCCGATTCCATCATCGAGATTTACACGGAGTCCTATGGCGAAAACCCATTGGTGATCCAAGGAGCCGGAGCAGGTGCCGCGGTCACGGCCAGAGGTGTTTTTGGCGATATATTGAGAATAGCTGAGAAAATTTAAAAAACTAAATTGTCTCCTGAGGGGACCTAAGGGGTGTATTATGAGAAAGAACAGTAAAAAATTCGAGACAGAAGCGATACGGACACAAATGGAGCGTAGCCAGAATTTGGAACACTCCAGTCCTATTTACATGACCTCCAGTTTTGTGTTCGAGGATGCGGAGGACATGCGCGCTTCCTTTGCCGAGGAGAAGGACAGGAACATCTATTCCAGATATTCCAACCCCAATTCCTCGGAGTTTATAGACAAGGTGTGCAAAATGGAAGGTGCGGAGAACGGTTTTGCCTTCGCCTCTGGCATGGCGGCCGTGTACTCTACCTTGGCTGCTTTGTTGAACTCAGGTGACCACGTGGTCTCGTCCAAGAGTATTTTTGGTTCCACACACACGCTCTTCACCCAGTTTTTTCCCAAATGGAACATCACCACCAGTTATTTTGATGCCACCGATCTTTCGTCCATTGAAGGGTTGATCAAACCCAATACCAAGATTCTATATGCAGAATCGCCCACCAACCCGGGAGTGGATGTGCTGGATTTGGAAGTGTTGGGTCAAATTGCCAAAAAATATGGACTTATTTTTATTGTTGACAATTGTTTTGCGACGCCTTATCTGCAGCAGCCCATAAAGTTCGGAGCTAACCTGGTAATTCATTCAGGGACCAAGTTGATGGACGGTCAGGGCAGGGTTTTGGCAGGCATTACAGTGGGTAGCGGAGAATTGATGGACAAGGTGTACCGTTTTTCACGTATCACAGGTCCTGCGTTGTCCCCTTTCAATGCTTGGGTGCTCTCTAGAAGTCTGGAAACCTTGGCGATCAGGGTAGATAGACATTGCGAAAATGCCTTGAAATTGGCCACTTTTTTGGAAAACCATCCGAAGATTGATTGGGTGAAATATCCTTTTCTGAAGTCGCATCCGCAGTATGAAATTGCTAAAAAACAGATGAAGGCGGGTGGTTGTGTAGTGGCTTTTGAAGTAAAAGGAGGGTTGGATGCAGGTAGAAAATTCTTTGATAGCATTGAATTGCTCTCCCTTTCTGCCAATTTGGGCGATTCACGGAGCATCGTCACCCATCCGGCATCCACTACGCACAGCAAACTTTCCAAAGAAGATAGGGAATCGGTCGGGATTTCAGATGGCATGGTACGGGTCTCCGTTGGGTTGGAACACATAGACGATATCATTGCGGATATAGAACAAGCGTTGGAATAGGGCATTCCGGGAATATTTTAAAAGGCGATTGCTAATTTTCGCTATATTCGTGCGATGCTCTCCAAGAAGACAAAATACGGTTTAAAGGCGCTTACCTATCTCGCAAGGGCGAAAGGTAAGGAGCCCGTCCAGATTGCCGAGATTGCCAAGCACGAGAACATTTCCCAGAAATTTTTGGAAAGTATCCTGCTCACTTTGAGAAGGAACGGTTTTTTGGGCTCCAAAAAAGGAAAGGGCGGGGGGTACTATCTGATCAAAGATCCTGAGGACATACCGATGACCACCGTGATGCGTGTATTGGAAGGACCCATTGCCATGGTGCCCTGTGTCAGCCTCAATTTCTACGAAAAATGCGACGATTGTCCCGATGAGGCCACCTGTTCCGTACACAAACTGATGCTCCAGATCAGGGACAGCGCCCTTGATGTCTATAGGAACAATACCTTGGCCGACATACTCTAGATTTCTTTTCTTTTTTTAAAAGATAGGATGAGAATATTCTAAAAATCCACTTTGATTTTCGATAATCTACTAAAACCATAGGATAAAAGTAAATTTAAGAAGGCTTTTGCATGTGGTTTTGAAATTTAATTCTATTTTTGAATTTCCTAGTAAGTCGATAGGAAAATAATAATACTGATGATCACAGACCAGTTGATAGTAAAAAGTAACGGAGAGCAAGGCACCTATACCAAGGATAAAAGCTCTGAAAGCCCGAAGCGGAGCATAGCAAAATCGGTTAGTTGGAGAATTGTGGGAACCATCGATACCATCATCATATCATGGATCGTTACAGGAACCCTTCGCTTGGCATTTTCAATTGGTTTGGTGGAATTGGTCACCAAAATGGTGCTTTATTTTTTTCACGAAAGAATTTGGAACTCCATCAAATGGGGTAAATAAATAGAACGGATATGGCATTGACGCAAGATGAAATACAGAATCTGAACCGCCAGTTCAAAGGCATCCCGCCGGAAGAAATCATTTCTTGGGCCATTAAGCATGGAAAGAAATCGGTTGTGACCACCAATTTTCGACCTTATGAAGTGGCCATTCTGCATGCTGTCACCGAAGTGGACAGGAACACTCCGGTCATTTGGTGCGATACAGGCTACAACACGCCACAGACTTACAAGCATGCCGAAGAATTGATTGCCCGTTTGGGACTGAACATCAAATTGTATGTGCCCAAACAGACCAGCTCTCACCGTGATGCTGTCATGGGGATTCCGCAAATAGATGATCCACGTCACCAAGAATTTACCGAGCAGGTCAAATTGGAGCCGTTCCGAAGAGCTATGGATGAGCACAAACCGGATGTTTGGTTCACCAATCTTAGAAAAGGACAGACCGCCCTTAGGGATTCGTTGGATGTGTTGAGCATGAGCAAGGACGGTGTGCTGAAGGTGAGCCCTTTCTATCATTGGAGTGATGTGCAATTGGATGCCTACCTTAAGGAACACGGCCTGCCCAACGAGCACAAATATTTTGATCCCACAAAAGTATTGGCCAACCGCGAATGTGGTTTGCATACCTAATTCCCCAACGCTTAAAAAACAAACAGAGCTTTGAGTACACTCGCAGAAGAAATCAAAAAACCGAAAACAATCAACAGTGCCGACAGGCCCAATGCCAATGCATTGGAGCATGAGGCCATATATATTATAAGGGAAGTGGCCGCACAGTTTGAAAAACCCGTGCTGTTGTTTTCTGGAGGAAAGGATTCCATCACGTTGGTCCGTTTGGCCCAAAAGGCATTCTGGCCCGCAAAGATTCCCTTTCCATTGATGCATATCGATACCGGCCACAACTTCCCGGAGACCATAGAGTTCAGGGATAAACTGGTGGAAGAATTGGGCGTGGAACTCATTGTGCGGAACGTGCAGGATTCCATCGACCAAGGAAAAGTGGTGGAAGAAACTGGAAAATATGCCAGTAGGAACATGTTGCAGACCACAACTTTGTTGGATGCCATTGAAGAGTTCAAGTTCGATGCCTGTATCGGTGGTGCCAGACGTGATGAAGAAAAGGCAAGGGCTAAAGAGCGAATATTTTCCGTTCGTGACGATTTTGGACAATGGGATGAAAAGAACCAACGTCCCGAATTGTTCGATATGTTGAACGGACAGATTGAAATGGGCCAGAACGTGCGGGTGTTCCCGATCAGCAACTGGACCGAATTGGATGTCTGGAGCTATATCCAAAAGGAAAATATTGAAATTCCATCCATTTATTTTGCCCACAAAAGAAACACGTTCCTTCGTGACGGACTGATCTGGTCCGCAGAAGATGGTGTGGTTTTCAGGGCTGAGGATGAGAAAGTGGAGGAAAGAATCGTGCGTTTCCGTACCGTGGGTGATATGAGCTGCACTGCAGCCGTGGAATCCCATGCGGATACCATCGACAAAGTGGTTTCGGAGATCAGGGAATCAAAAATTTCGGAAAGAGGTGCGCGAATCGATGACAAACGTTCCGAGGCGGCCATGGAAAAACGCAAACAACAAGGATACTTTTAAGAAGAGACAATGGAAGTTTTAAAGATAGCAACAGCAGGAAGTGTGGATGATGGCAAAAGTACCTTGATCGGAAGATTGTTGTACGACACCAAATCCCTGACCGACGATAAATTGGAGGCCATCGAGCGGACCAGCAAACAAAAGGGGTACGATTATCTCGATTTTTCACTGGCGACCGATGGTTTGGTAGCGGAAAGAGAGCAGGGCATCACCATCGATGTGGCCCACATCTATTTCTCCACGGCAACCAAAAGCTACATCATTGCCGACACCCCTGGGCATGTGGAATATACCCGTAACATGGTTACCGGTGCGTCCACCTCACAGGCGGCCATCATTTTGATCGATGCCCGAAAAGGGGTCATCGAGCAGACCAACAGGCACTTTTTCATCAATAACCTATTGCGTGTCAAAGACGTGATTGTGGCCATCAATAAAATGGATCTTGTCGGTTTTTCCGAAGATGCCTATAACGATATCAAGGCCGATTTTGAGGAATTGATGGGCAAAAGGGATTACCAAGATCAAAAAATCACCTTTATTCCAGTGAGTGCGCTGAAGGGCGACAACGTGGTGAACCGTTCCCAAAACATGGATTGGTACAAAGGCCAGACCCTGTTGGAGCATTTGGAAGAATTGGATCTTCAGGATATCTACAATGTGGGTACACCTCGTTTTCCTGTTCAATATGTGATTAGGCCTAAAACCGAGGAATTCCACGATTTCCGTGGATTTGCAGGTAAAGTCTACGGAGGTGAATTGAGTGTGGGCGATGAAGTGGTGGTTTTGCCGTCCATGACCCGATCCAAGATCAAGGCCATTTATTTTTACAACAAAGAGTATCAAACGGCCCCACGTCGATCTTCAGTGACCATCACGTTGGAAGATGAGGTGAATGTGAGCCGTGGCGATATGTTGGTGAAAGTAGGGGACCTTCCTATAATCGACAAGCAATTGACGGCAACTGTTTCTTGGATGGATTCCAATCAATTGACCATCGGCGGGAAATATGTGCTGCAACATGGTGTAAACAAAGCATTGGCCAAGGTCGATGCCATTGAGCACAAGATCCACCCAGATTATTCGGGTATTGAGGAAAATGTGTCCTCACTCAATATGAACGATATTGCCAAAGTGCGCCTGAAGTTGAACAAGCCGATTTTTTATGATCGTTTCAAGGAGCACCGTACCAATGGGTCCTTCATTATTATCGACAGTAGGACCAATCATACAGCAGGAGTAGGTTTCATAGAATAATATTTTTGTGAATTGCGAAAAAGCAGGGGTGATTTTTATTAATAACCTATAAAAGAGATAGGAAAAATAGGATAATGCAAAGTTTTAGAACAGAAATAGAGAACCCGGTAGTCGAAAAGGACATCATCGAATTGGAGAAAAAAATCCACCAGTTCAGAGGAGGTGAAATGGATGAGGAAAAATTCAGGAGCCTTCGCTTGGCACGTGGCATTTATGGTCAACGCCAGCCCGGGGTACAGATGATCCGAATCAAGCTCCCCTATGGCAAGGTGACCTCCAAGCAGTTGTTGCGCATTGCCGACGTTTCCGACGAATATTCCCGAGGTCGTCTGCACATCACCACCCGTCAGGACATCCAGATCCACTATGTGGACCTTGAGCGGACACCGGAATTGTGGGCCGAGTTGGAAAAAGATGAAGTGACCATCCGCGAGGCATGTGGGAATACCGTTCGTAACGTAACGGCCAGCGAAACGGCAGGTATCGATGTGGATGAGCCATTCGATGTATCGCCCTACGCCCAAGCTTTGTTCGAATACTTTTTAAGAAATCCCATCGGTCAGGAGATGGGACGAAAGTTCAAGGTTTCCTTCTCTGCCAGTGATGCCGATACCGGGTTGTCCTATATGCACGATTTGGGTTTTATCGCCAAAATGGAGAATGGAGTAAGAGGGTTCAAGGTGATGTTGGCCGGTGGATTGGGTTCGCAACCCCGCCATGCCGATGAACTCTACAGCTTTTTGCCCACGGATAAGATCATCCCGATGATGGAAGGCGTGGTTCGCGTGTTCGACCGCTACGGCGAGCGCAAGAGCAGGGCCAAGGCACGTATGAAATTTTTGTTGAAGGATATTGGTTTGGATGGCTTCAAACAATTGTTGGAAGAAGAACAGACCGCCATTCCAATTCAATCCTATCCCATCGATTTTGAAAGTTATCCGAAGTTAGAAGTGGCAGTAGTGGAAACCCCCAAGGTTGAAATTGAGGATACAAAAGCATTTGAACAATGGAAATCCACCAACTTGGTACCCCAAAAACAAGAAGGCTATGTGGCCATCGGCATCAAGGTATTGTTGGGCGATTTTTATACCGATAAGGCAAGGGAACTGGCCCGTTTGGTGCAGGACTATGCAGCAGGTGAGCTTCGTCTCTCCTTGCGACAGAATATTTTGATCCCCTTCGTGAAGGAGGAATTGGTTCCTTTCTTCTACCAAGAATTAAAGAAATTGGGCTTTGCCGAAGCAGGTTACAACAAGGCTTTGGACATCACCGCCTGTCCCGGTACCGATACCTGTAATTTGGGTATCGCCAGTAGCACTGGTATTGCCGATGAATTGGAAAGAGTGATCAAGGTCGAATACCCGCAATACATCAACAATGCAGATGTGGTGATCAAGATCAGTGGGTGTATGAACGCGTGTGGACAGCACAACATGGCCCACATTGGGTTCCAGGGAATGTCCATCCGTACCAAGGACAAATTGGTGGCCCCGGCCCTTCAGGTCTTGTTGGGCGGTGGCAATTTGGGCAACGGTAACGGAAAGTTTGCCGATAAGGTGGCCAAAATCCCAAGCAAAAGAGGGCCAGAGGCACTTCGTTTGATCTTGGATGATTTTGAGGCCAATGGAAACGGTGCCAACTTCACCGAGTATTATGAAGAGAAAGGACAGCATTATTTCTACGATTTCTTGAAACCATTGACCGATGTGGACAACCTGACCCAAGAAGATTTTATCGATTGGGGCAATGAGGAAAAATACGTACAGGAAATCGGAGTTGGGGAATGTGCCGGGGTCATTGTGGATTTGGTGGCCACCCTTTTCTTGGAAAGCCAAGAGAAGATAGAAAATGCTGAAGAGGCTATCCAACAAGGAAAATGGGCGGCGAGTATTTACTATTCGTACCAGTCGATGGTGAACTCTGCCAAAGCTCTGCTTACTGCGGAAAAACAAAAAGTGAATACCCATGCAAGCATCATCAAGGATTTTGATGAGCTATATGTGGCCGCAGGAAAAATAGCGTTTGAGGGAGGATTTGAAAAAATTGCTCTTCAGCTCAACCAAAATGAGCCTTCCGAAGCATTTGCAAAAAGCTATTTGGAAGATGCGAAGACCGTATTGGAACGATTGGAAGCGTATAGAAAATTGGAGTTGGAACATGCGTAACGGAAAATTGACAGTGGTAGGGGCCGGCCCCGGGGATGTGGATTTGATCACCCTAAAGGGTGTGAAGGCATTGCAGGCCGCAGATGTGGTGTTGTATGATGCCTTGGTGTCCGAAGAATTATTGGACTATGCACCCCAAGCCGAAAAGATATTTGTGGGCAAACGCAAAGGCTGCTACACCTACCAACAGGAACAAATCAACGAACTGATCGTGCAACGAGGCCATCAAGGACATCATGTGGTCCGATTGAAAGGGGGCGACCCGTTTGTGTTTGGCCGTGGAGCCGAAGAAATGGAATATGCTGCGGAATTAGGCCTTGAAGTGGTCGTGGTTCCTGGGATTTCATCTTCTGTATCCGTTCCAGCATCCCAAAACATCCCGGTGACCAAAAGAGGTGCGGCCGAGAGTTTTTGGGTAATCACCGGTACCACCAAAGAACACAAACTATCCAATGATGTGGCCTTGGCCGCCAAGTCGAGCGCAACGGTCATCATTCTGATGGGAATGTCAAAGTTGGGGGAGATCATGGAACTCTTCAAACAGGAAGGAAAAGAAAAAACTCCGGTGGCCATCATCCAAAATGGTACCACGCAGCATGAAAAGATTGGAATTGGCACTGTTGCTTCCATTGAGAACAAGGCAAGGGAGCAGCAGTTGTCCAACCCAGCGATCATCATCATCGGAGAGGTGGTGAACCATCGCCAAAGAATATTGGACATTCAAAAGGAATATCAAAACAAGGAAAAAGAATTGTTAGAAAGAGTATAGATCCTTTAGTGTCCCCTTGAGGGGACTTTAGGGGTGTAATTGTAAAGTCAACATTATGATCAAAACAGACATCATTATAATTGGAGCGGGACCCACAGGATTGTTCACCGTTTTTGAGGCAGGCTTGTTGAAGCTCAAGTGCCATTTGATAGATGCCTTGGCCCAACCCGGAGGGCAATGTGCCGAGATCTATCCCAAAAAACCGATTTATGACATTCCGGCCTTTCCGGAAATCTTGGCCGGGGATTTGGTGAGCAACCTGATGGAACAGATCAGGCCTTTTGAACCAGGTTTTACCTTGGGCGAACGTGCAGAAACCTTGGACAAGCAAGAGGACGGTTCCTTTATCGTCACCACCAACAAAGGCACCCAACACCAAGCGCCAGTGGTGGTCATCGCCGGTGGACTGGGCTCTTTTGAACCCAGAAAGCCGTTGATCGCCAATATTGGACTCTTTGAGAGCAAAGGCGTGGAGTATATGGTCAAGGATCCTGAGCAGTTCCGGGATAAAAAAGTGGTGATTTCCGGAGGAGGTGATTCCGCTTTGGATTGGGCCATTTTCTTGGCCGATGTGGCTTCCGAAGTTTCTCTGGTACACCGCAGAAACGAGTTCCGTGGAGCATTGGATTCTGTGGAAAAAGCTAGGGAACTGGCCAAATTGGGCAAAATCCAACTCTACACCGAAGCCGAAGTCCAGGAAATCCATGGAAAGGACGAACTTCAGGCCGTGGTGATCAAGTACAATGATGAAGCCAAGGAAGACTCCTACGTGGAGACGGATTTCTTTATTCCGTTGTTCGGGCTTTCACCAAAATTGGGTCCTATCGGCAATTGGGGCTTGGAAATCGAGAAGAACGCCATTAAGGTGAACAATGCCAAGGATTACCAGACCAACATTCCAGGCGTATTTGCCATAGGGGATGTCAACATTTATCCCGGTAAATTGAAATTGATCTTGTCCGGTTTCCACGAAGCCGCGGTAATGTGCCAGTTTGCCTATCAGATTATCAATCCGGACAAACGCTACGTGATGAAATACACTACAGTGGGCGGTGTGGAAGGATTTGATGGTTCCAAAAAAGAGGCCAAGAAAGAAGTGGTGCAGAGCATCAATTAAAACAGGTACATTATTAACCAGTAAGAATTGTATTATATTGCTCTTCATTAAATAGAGGAAGAATGAGGAGAAATAATTTGGCTTTTCTGTTATTACTAGTGGTTTTTGTATCCTTAAGTACTGTTTCTTGTAGTGGTGACAATGATATGGGAGAATCTCCTACTGGCGAAACCCCTACCACCCCTGAAGAAAATGAAGAACCAGAGAATGCTGCCCCAGCCTCTTTCGATTTATTAGCGATAGAAGATGGTGAAGATGAAGTGGAATTAAAACCTACATTCGAATGGACGGAAGCCATTGACCCGGAAAATGAGGCGGTTACTTATACCTTGTTCCTTGGTCAAGAAGAAAATCCAGTTTCACAGGTTGCGACGAACCTGAATTCTTTGACTTATAGTTTGGATGACGATTTGGAATTTGCCGCTACCTATTTCTGGAAAGTGGTGGCAGAGGATGGGAATGGTAATGCTACGACCAGTAAAATATATAGTTTCAAGACCAGACCCGTAGGTTCTTTTGTATCCTCGCCTTCTTTTGGCGCACGTCATTTGGCCACAGTTGTAGAATTTAATGGAAAACTTTTCACTATTGGTGGTTATGGTTATAATTCTGACGGGGTATTACATTATTTGGATGATGTTTGGAGTAGTGTCGATGGTGAAAATTGGACTTTGGAAACAGATGCCCCAGGTTTTATGCCGCGATCATTTCATCAAGCGGTCGTTTTTCACAACAAGATGTTTTTGATAGGAGGTTTTAAATGGAATGGAGCCCCTTCCAATGATATTTGGTCCAGTATAGATGGAAAAAATTGGCTCATGGAGAAAGAAAATGCTGAATTTCCAGCAGATTGGGGTCATAAAATTTTGCTGTACAATGATAAACTTTGGTTGATTACAGGAGGACAGAATGAATTTTTCAATCAAAATGTTTGGAGCAGTGATGATGGAGTTAACTGGAGTTTAGTTACTGATGATATTGGGTTTTCCGTGTCGATAGAGCAGGAAGCAGTTGTGTTTAATGACAAAATGTGGGTGGTTGTCCAGGACAAAGTGTTTAGTAGCATAGATGGGATTGATTGGGCGTTGGAATTGGAAAATGCACCATTTCAATCAAATAACAAGGAATATTCTTTGGTATCGATTGAAGAGAAAATGATTTTAATGGTTGAAGGAGCCACTTCTGATAGTTCTGCAGTTGTCTGGAGTAGTACCAATGGTAAGGATTGGGAACAAGAATACCAAGAAACAGGGTTCCCGAACAGACAGGATAATTCTATAGTGGTATTCTTAGACAAGATATATGTAATGCTGGGGTTAAATACGGACATGGGGTACCTAAATGATATTTGGACATTGAACTAAAGACTTATTGGATCGAGCATCCATTTTTGAGTATAGTTTATATGAAAACACCCTCCAAAAGCAATTTCGGAGGGTGTTTTTGTTTTTGCACTATATTTGAATTTTACAATTTGATGGAAGAGTTGTTCACCTTACGGGATTTCTACGGGAAAATGCGATTGCCCATTCCTGACACGATTGGGAAGGACATTGGTCATTTCAATGTGTTCAAGATCGATGAATACCGTACCAAGCTCAATGAAGGGGAAATGCGGTACGATCGGCGTTCCTATTTCAAGATCAGTTTGATCAACGGAAAGAACCGTGCCGAATATGCCGATAAGGTCATCGACATTGCGGACAAGGCTCTTTTATTCGCATCCCCTCGCATCCCATATCACTACGTGCCCCAGGATGAAAACCAATCAGGCTATTTCTGTGTGTTCACCGAGAACTTTTTATCTAAAGATAAAAGCGGGATCATCTTGGAAAAATTGCCCCTTTTTCAACCCGGCGGTTTTCCCATCTTCACTATTGCCGATGAGGAATATGCCGAACTGGAACAACTTTTCCAAAAGATAGACAGGGAGCTGTCCTCGGAATATCCCTTTAAATTTGATTTGATCCGTGCCTATGTTTTGGAACTTTTGCACATGGGGCAAAAGCTGCAACCGGTTCAACCTGTGGACAATGGAAAAAATGCAGCGACCCGAATTACTGACTTTTTTGTGGAACTCTTGGAACGTCAGTTTCCCATCAATACACCATCACAACAACTGTTGCTGAGAACGCCCAACGACTTTGCGGAGCGATTGGCCGTGCACGCCAACCATCTGAACAAAGTGCTCAAGGAAACTACGGGAAGCACTACAACGGCCATCATCCATGCACGCATTTTTGAAGAGGCCAAGATCTTGCTCAACAACACGGATTGGAACATTTCCGAAATTGCGTTCAGTTTGGGATTTGAGGAAGTGGCCCATTTTTCCAATTTCTTCAAAAAGTTTGCACATACCTCCCCATTGAAATACAGAGGCAGTATCGCCATTTGATTTTTGCAAAAAATGGATTGATGCTCGCAATCCATTGGGGTGCCTTGTTTCGGAACTTTGTACCCGAATCAAAAATCAAAATAAAAATGGCAAAAAGTAAAATAGCACTGGTGACCGGGGGCAGTAGAGGCCTCGGTGAAGATATGGCCATCAACTTGGCCAAAAAAGGATTGGACGTGGTATTGACCTACCGGAGTAATAAGGAAGAGGGCGATAATACGGTGAAGGAAATTGAAAACTTGGGGCAAAAAGCCTATGCACTTCAATTGGATGTGGCCGATACAAACAGTTTTGATGCCTTTGTGAACGATGTCAAAAAAGTGGTCGGCTCCCATTTCGGGGCGGACAGCATCGATTTTTTGATCAATAATGCAGGAATCGGGATCAATGCCCCGATCACGGAAACCACCGAAGAGCAGTTCGATACCTTGGTGGACATCCATTTCAAAGGAGCATTTTTTCTCACCCAAAAATTGTTGCCCCTCATGGCGGATGGAGGCGGGATCGTCAATGTTTCGAGCGGATTGGCCAGATTTTCCTTTCCGGGATATTCAGTCTATGGTTCCCTGAAAGCGGCAATGGAAGCACTTACCCGTTATCAAGCCAAGGAATTGGGAGTACGAAAAATACGGTCGAACGTGGTGGCACCAGGGGCCATTGAAACCGATTTTGGCGGTGGCACCAACAAAAATGACGAGGACAAAAGAGCGGCAATTGCCAATTTTACAGCTCTGGGCCGAGTGGGTATCCCCAGTGACATTGGAGGTGTAGTGGCCTTTTTGTGTACGGAAGATGCTAAATGGGTCAATGCGCAGCGCATCGAGGTTTCAGGCGGAATGATGATTTAAAACCTGAAAAAGGATGGTTTAAAACGGGTTGAGCGATCAACCCGTTTTTTTATGCCCGGTTTTCTAAAAATTCAAGGGCTTTTTTTGCTTTTCACTACCGAGTGCCGTTTCTTTGCGGTTCAGTTCATTAATAATTTGAAAGTGTTATCAAGAAAGGTGGAGGGATTGGACCCTGCGAAGCCTTAGCAACCCTCGACTTCGAGAAGGTGCTACATTCTACCCTTGTCCTGAACCGTGATCGGGAAGGTACGGCGCATGATCCTGCCACTGGGGAAGGATAACGTAAAGAATACTTCGCAGTATTTTCCGAGCATTTCTTGATTTCGACATATCCCTTTTTTTTGAAAGGAAATTGTACTATGGAAAAAATTGAAGATATTTTAAAGAAACGGATTTTGGTGTTGGACGGGGCCATGGGCACCATGTTACAGCGCTACAAATTCAAGGAAGAAGATTTTAGGGGAGAGCGTTTCAAAGATTGGCCAACCGACCTGCAGGGCAACAACGACCTTCTATCCTTGACCCAGCCGCAGGCCATTGCCGATGTGCACCGGGCCTATCTGGAAGCTGGTGCGGATATTTTGGAAACCAATACATTTTCGGGGACCACCATCGCCATGGCTGATTACGGTATGGAAGAATTGGTGTATGAACTAAACTATGAATCCGCAAGGATTGCAAAGCAAGTAGCAGAAGAATTTACAAAAAAAGACCCTAGCAAACCACGGTTTGTGGCAGGAAGCATCGGACCCACCAATAAAACGGCAAGCATGTCGCCCGATGTGAACGACCCAGGGTTCCGGGCCGTTTCCTTTGATGAGCTTAGAAAAGCGTACAAGCAGCAAGTAGAGGCACTCTTGGACGGTGGAGCCGATATTTTATTGGTAGAGACCATTTTTGATACGTTGAATGCCAAAGCGGCCCTTTTTGCCATAGAGGAAGTGAAGGACGAGCGCAATATAGAAGTGCCTGTCATGGTCAGTGGTACCATCACCGATGCTTCGGGAAGGACCTTGTCCGGACAGACGGCGGAAGCCTTCTTGATCTCAATTTCACACATTCCAATCTTGTCCGTTGGTTTCAACTGTGCGCTTGGTGCCAAACAGTTGGTGCCCCATTTGGAAGTGATTTCGGCCAAATCTGGATTTGCCACCTCGGCCCACCCCAATGCAGGACTGCCCAACGCTTTTGGAGAGTATGATGAAACCCCGGAACAGATGGCCGCCCAGATCAAGGAATATGTGGAAAAGGGGCTGGTGAACATTGTGGGCGGTTGCTGCGGAACCACACCGGAGCATATCAGGGCCATTGCAGATGTTGTTAAAGAATACACACCTAGAAAATTGGAAACCACCTATGAAAAAACCATTTAGTATATCCGCTTTGATCATTGCCATGGTCTCTTTTATTTCCTGTGGGGAGAAGGAAAAGCCCAAAGAGAACGAAACCGCAGTCGTTGAGACCAAAAATGAAATCATGGGCAGTTGGCTTTTGGTCTATGGCGAAACCAGGACGGCGGATACCGTTGAAGTGAAAGACTTGTCCAATACTGAGTTCATGAAGATATTGAACGAGGACCATTTTGCCTTTTTCAACCAAAAGAAAGATACCGCCGAGGGCTTTTACGGAGGTGCTGGTACCTATACGCTGAAAGAGAGTGTGTACACCGAAAAACTGGACTACATCGGCGTGAAGGAATTGCGTGGACATGAATTTACTTTTGATGTGGAGATCAAGGGGGATACCCTCATCCAATCAGGTGTGGAGGATGTGCCCGAGGCAGGTATCAAAAGGCATATCGTGGAGAAATACATAAGAATCAAGTAAAACCAAGGCATGGCTGAAACAAGAGCTTTGAAACTATCTGGTCTGGAACCCTTGGTGATCACTCCCGAGAGCAATTTCATCAATGTGGGGGAGCGTACCAATGTGGCCGGTTCCAAACGGTTTTTGAGGCTGATCAAAGAAGAAAAGTTCGATGAGGCGCTTGACGTTGCACGAGATCAAGTGGAAGGAGGCGCCCAGATCATCGACGTGAACATGGATGATGGACTGATCGATGGAAAAGAAGCTATGGTCAGGTTCTTGAACCTGATCGTTTCCGAACCCGATATTGCCCGTGTGCCCATCATGATCGATAGCTCCAAATGGGAGATCATCGAGGCGGGACTGCAAGTGGTACAGGGCAAATGCGTGGTGAATTCCATCAGCCTGAAAGAAGGTAAAGAAGAGTTTGTGCACCATGCAAAGCTCATCAAGCGATATGGTGCTGCCGTGATCGTGATGGCCTTTGATGAAGTGGGCCAGGCCGATACCTTGGAACGCCGTAAGGAAATTGCCAAACGGTCCTATGATATTTTGGTCAACGAAGTGAAATTTGCCCCAGAGGACATCATCTTCGACCTGAATATTTTTCCAGTGGCCACAGGAATGGAGGAACATAGGCGCAATGCCCTTGACTTCATTGAGGCGACCCGTTGGGTGAAGAATAACCTTCCCCATTGCAGTGTGAGTGGCGGGGTCAGCAATGTTTCCTTTTCTTTTCGAGGGAACGACCCAGTTCGGGAGGCCATCAATTCGGCCTTTTTGTACCACGCCATCAAGGCAGGGATGAACATAGGCATCGTGAACCCCACCATGTTGGAGGTGTACGATGATATTCCCAAGGATTTGTTGGAGCATGTGGAAGATGTATTGCTCGACAGAAGGGACGATGCCACGGAGCGATTGCTGGAATTTGCTGAGACCGTTGTAGGTACCGCAAAGGAGAGCAAAGTGGACCTGTCATGGAGGCAAGAACCCCTTCAAGACCGAATCACAAGAGCTTTGGTGAAGGGTATAGACCAATATATCGTTGAAGATGTGGAAGAGGCCCGCCAACAAGCCACCAAACCTTTGGAAGTGATCGAGGGCAATTTGATGACCGGAATGAATGTGGTGGGCGACCTGTTCGGGAGCGGAAAAATGTTTCTGCCCCAAGTGGTGAAATCAGCAAGGGTCATGAAAAAAGCAGTGGCCTACCTAACGCCTTTTATTGAAGCATCCAAAGACGAAAATGCCAAGCCGGCAGGAAAAATTTTGATGGCCACGGTGAAGGGCGATGTCCATGATATTGGAAAAAACATAGTGAGTGTGGTGCTCGCCTGCAACAATTATAAGATTGTGGACCTAGGGGTGATGGTGCCCCCTGAAAAGATCATCAACAAGGCCAAGGAGGAGCAGGTGGACATCATCGGCCTTAGTGGTCTGATCACTCCGTCCTTGGATGAAATGGTGTTCTTGGCCAAGGAGATGGAACGTCAGAATTTCAATGTGCCCCTTTTGATCGGTGGCGCAACGACGAGCAAGGCGCATACGGCGGTCAAGATAGACCCCATGTACAGTCATTCCGTGGTGCATGTGAACGATGCATCAAGAGCTGTGACCGTGGTGGGCGACCTGTTGCAGGATAGTACATCGGATGGGTACAAAAAGGCCATCAAACTGGATTATGAAAGTTTCAGGGACAAATTTCTGAGCAGGTCCAGACAGAAGGAATACTTGACTTTGGAAGAAGCGCGGCAGAACAAACTGCGGATTGAATGGAACCCATCCGACATCAAAGTGCCAGAACAATTGGGCATACAGATCATGGAGGATGTGGATTTGAAACTGTTGGTGGATTTCATCGATTGGACCCCGTTCTTCAGAAGTTGGGATTTGCATGGAAAATATCCTGCCATCCTAAAGGATGAGGTGGTGGGCAATCAGGCCACGGAACTTTTTAAAGATGCCCAAGAACTTTTGCAGAAGGTTTTGGATGAAAAACTGCTTAAGGCAAAGGCCATTTTTGGACTGTTTCCAGCCAATCAGATCGATGACGATGATATTGAAGTGCACTTGTCACCTCGAGCGCAGTCGAGAGGTGGTAGGCAGAAGGAGTCTTCTTTAGATTTCTCGACTACGCACGAAATGACAGAAGATACTAAAACAGCTGTTTTCAGGACGCTCCGTCAACAACTGAAAAAAAGGGAAGGGGTTCCCAACATTGCTTTAGCGGACTTTATCGCCCCGAAGGAAACGGGAATACAGGATCATATAGGCTGTTTCTGTGTCAGTGCAGGGTTTGGGACACAGGAGTTGGCAACAGCATTTGAGAAAAAGCATGATGATTACAATTCCATCATGATCAAGGCCCTTGCGGACAGGTTTGCTGAAGCTCTGGCCGAATACCTTCACAAGGAGGTCAGGACCAAGTTTTGGGGCTACGCTGCCGCCGAAACTTTGGACAACAATGCCCTTATCGAAGAAAAATATGAAGGAATCCGTCCGGCACCAGGCTATCCCGCCTGCCCCGACCACTTGGAAAAACTGACCATTTGGGAAGTATTGGACGTGGAAGAAAAAATAGGCGTAAAATTGACCGATAGTTTGGCGATGTGGCCAGCAGCCAGTGTCAGTGGTTATTATTTTGCACATCCGCAGGCCAAATATTTTGGATTGGGCAAAATAGAACAGGACCAAGTCAAGGATTTTGCGGAACGAAAAAGCATAAAACTGGAGGAAGCCCAAAAATGGCTGGCCCCCAACATAGTTGATTAAGACCGATGAAAATTACCGACCACATAAAAAAGGCCAACGGGCAGACCCTTTTTAGTTTTGAGATTGTGCCGCCCGTGAAGGGGAAAAGCATCCAAGAACTCTACAAAAACATAGATCCCTTGATGGAGTTCAAACCTCCGTTCATTGATGTGACCACTTCCCGGGAAGAATACATCTACAAGGAAAAAGATGGATTGCTGGACAAAAAACTGACCCGTACCCGTCCCGGAACTTTGGGTATCTGTGCATCCCTCAAACATAAATACAATGTGGATACCGTGCCACACGTGCTGTGCGGCGGGTTCACCAAAGAAGAGACCGAGTACCTTTTGGTGGACTGCCAATATTTGGAGATAGAGAACGTGATGGCACTTCGTGGCGACGCCCGTAAAGAGGAGAAATATTTTACCCCCACCAAAGGTGGACACCAATATGCGACCGAGTTGGTCAAACAGATCCAGGATATCAACGAAGGGAATTACCTGCATGACACCATTGAAGCGAGTGATCTGAGCAGTTTCTGTATCGGTGTGGCCGGTTATCCAGAAAAGCATATGGAAGCACCGTCCCTCCAGTCCGATTTGAAACGATTGAAGGAAAAAGTGGATTTGGGAGCGGATTATGTGGTGACCCAGATGTTCTTCGACAACCAAAAATTCTTCGCGTTTGTGGAGGCAGCACGCGCCATGGGCATCAATGTGCCGATCATTCCGGGCATAAAACCGATTGCTGTAAAAAACCATTTGCAATTGTTGCCACAGGTATTTCGGGTGGACATTCCGCAAGACCTTATCGATGCCGTGGAAGCCTGCAAGACCAATCAAGATGTGCGAAAAGTCGGTGTGGAGTGGGCCATTCAGCAATCACGTGAGCTAAGGGAGTATGGTGTTCCCGTACTGCACTACTATTCCATGGGGAAATCAGATAATGTGGAGGCCATTGCCAAGGAACTTTTTTAATTTCCTACTTTAGCCCTCCATGAGATACCTACTTTATCCCGTATTTCTGCTGTGTCTATGCATTGGATTTTCCCAAGACGGGGATGCTCCAAAAAAGTATACGTTGGATATGAGCCAGTTCTATGGTTCCATCCTCTTGCACAATACGGATATTTCCCACCTGATCACGAACCATCCCGGGGGTGTCATTTTGGGATTCAACCGCAAGCGTTTTGGACATGAGGATTGGGAGGCAGCCCTTGGCTACCCCGATACCGGCTTTTCCTTTGTGTACCAGGATATGAACAATCCTACCCTTGGCGAACATTTTGGGCTGTATGCCCATTACAACTTTTACTTTTTAAAGAGAAACCTTCAGCTTCGGATTGGCCAGGGAGTGGCCTACAACACCAATCCCTACGACAAAAATGAAAATTTCAGGAACAATGCCTATGGCAGCCATCTATTGAGTTCCACCATGGTGATGTTCAATTACCACAAGGAAAATATTGTGGCGGGATTGGGATTCAAGGCAGGGATTTCGCTCATTCATTACTCCAATGCCAATTTCAAGGCCCCCAACACATCCACCAACACCATGGCCTTTAATTTTGGCCTGACCTACGATTTTGACCAGGATACCACCATTGAATATATAGAACCGAAAGAAAAGGAAAAAATAAAGGAGCCCATTCGCTATAATTTGGTGCTCCGCGGTGGAGCCAACGAGAGTGATGTGATCGATATGGGGCGATATGGCTTTGCCATTGTTTCAGCTTATGCCGATAAGCGTTTGGGAAATCGGAGTGCCATTCAGTTGGGGACCGATGTTTTCTTTTCCAACTTTCTGAAGGAATTGATCCGTTACCAGTCCACCTCTTTTCCCGAATTGGATGTGGCCCCCGATACCGATTACAAAAGGGTAGGGGTATTTTTGGGACACGAACTCTTCGTGAACAAATTGAGTGTGGTGGCCCAACTGGGATATTATGTGTACTATCCGTTCGACTTTGAAGGACGAATGTACAACCGGGTAGGGTTGAAACGGTATTTTGGAGACAAGGTGTTCGGAGCGGTCACCTTAAAATCGCACGGGGCCAAAGCAGAGGCCTTGGAATTTGGAATTGGTGTAAGATTATAGAATTGAGATTTGAGATGTTAGAAATTAGAAATCAAATGATAATCAAAAATGCCACCGCGAGAAATGTCATCCTGAGCGCAGTCGAAGGAGCTTTCGCAAGGTGCTTTGTGTTCATTGCTTTTCTGATGCTGATTTCCTGCAACGGCGAAAACGTGCCCGATTGTTTTCAGAATGCAGGTGATATGGTCCGTCGACCCATTGATGTTCCTGCCTTCACGACCATTACTGTTTTTGAGAACCTGAATGTGGTTCTGAAACAAGGAGATGAACAAAGGGTGGAAATTGAAACAGGCGAATACCTACTGAACGATGTTTCCGCCGTGGTTGAAGATGGCCGTTTGATCTTGCGGAACGAAAACAGTTGCAATTATGTTCGGGAATATGGATTGACCACGCTATATGTCACCTCACCGAATATCACCGAAATTCGGAGCAGCACGGGATTACCGATAACAAGTGATGGGGTTTTAGACTATCCAAGTATCTCCCTAATATCAGAAAGCTATACAAATCCAGAGACCGAGACCACCGATGGTTCCTTTGACCTGAACCTGAATGCCACATCGGTCAGGATTGTGGTCAATGGGATAGCATATTTCAAACTGCAGGGAACTACGGAAAATTTCAATGTCACCGTCGCCGCTGGTGATTCCAGAATCGAAGCGGAGGATTTGATCTCGCAAAACGTGACCATCAACCATAGGGGGTCCAACGATATTTTTGTAAATCCGCAGCAACGGTTGAGCGGGGTCATTCGTGGCACCGGGGATGTGATCAGCGTCAATCGCCCTTCGGAAGTGGACGTGGAAGAACTGTTCAATGGCCGTTTGATCTTTCAAGAATAGATGTGCGTCCATAACGAACGCAAAACTTCAGGAACTCCCAAGTTTTCTCAGTACTTTTCGGATAGCTAAAACATGACATTTTGGGCAGATTTGTTCCCTTTATCAAGCGTTTGTTCTCCTTTGCACCCAAAGTGAGGTCTTTGGAGGGACTCCATGGTCTGGAAAAGGCAGATGCCCTTTTTCACAACCTCGTGGCCGAAAACAAAGTGCCCGGCTTGGCTGTTACCATATTGGAGAAAGGCCAAGTGCTGTTGCAAAAAGGATATGGCCGGGCCGATCTGGAACGAAAAATTCCTGTTGACCCCAAACAAACAGTCTTTAGGATAGCCAGTATCTCCAAGTGCATCACGGGATTGGCCTTGGGGAAGATGATGGAAGAGGGGCTTGTGGAGTTGGACGCCTCATTTTATGGGTATGTCCCGTATTACCCAAAAAAGGACCATGATTTCACATTACGCCAATTGGCAAGCCATACGGCCGGGATCAGGGGATACCGCGGCAAGGAATTCGCACTGAACCAGGGCTTTTCCATCAAGGATAGCATCGGTATTTTCCAGCACGACCCCTTGGTCTTCGAACCGGGAAAGGGGTATCTGTACAACAGTTTTGACTTTGTGTTGTTGTCATTGGCCATGCAAGAGGCCAGTGGAGTCCCGTTTCAAAAATACGTACGGGAAAAAGTGTTCATCCCTTTAGGGATGCGAAGTACCTTTTCACCTCAAGATGCGGATGTCAGTTCGATTGCAATCAGCGACATGGCACAATTCTATACCAAAAGTTCCTTATGTTTCAAGAAATCGATGGACGTGGACAATGCCTACAAATTGGCAGGTGGCGGATTTTTATCCACCAGTAACGATATTGCCCATATGGGACAGGCTATTTTAGAGGGAAAACTGCTCAAAAAGGGAACTTACGAACAGTTATTGACCACACAAATGGTACATAGAAAGCCTACGTACTATGGTCTGGGTTTTCAGGTGAGCCAAGATGCCAATGGTAGGGATTTTGTGGGTCATGTGGGCAATAGCGTTGGTGCGTACACCAACTTTTTTGTGTATCCGAAGGAAGAAAAAGTGATTTCCATATTGATCAATTGCACCGACCCGAAGGTGCAAGAGCAACTGGATATGGCCATTTCGTCCATTGTAGGGGAAAGGGATTAGACCTTGCCCGCCATCAGCTCCTCTTTCTCCAAAGCAAATTTTTTGCAAAGATCAAGGGTTTCGGTCACATCCTCCAAGCTGGTCCTGGGGTTGATGAGGCACATGCGCAGCACCACCTGTCCATGGAGCAGGGTCGTGACCAACAATGCCTTCCGGGAGTCCACCACATGTTTTGAAATGTACTGATTGATCTCGTCCAGTTCTTTCTCGTTATAGTTTTGCTTGATGGGGTTGTACCTGAAATTGATCACGGCCAAGGTTGCCGGAAAGACGACTTCCCAACTTTTGCTGCCCCGCAACAGATTTTCCACCTCTTCGGCTAGGTCAATGTTGTAGGTGACGGCATCCCTGAATTCCTTGAGACCAAAGGTTTTTAGGGACATGTAGAACTTGAGTGCCCTGAACCTTCGGGTGAGTTGGATGCCATGGTCGTAAAAATTGATCTCCGAGGTGTTCCCTTCGATATCACGGAGATACTCCGGTTTTTCGGTGAAGGTGTGGCTGAGGTTTTTGTGGTTCCGTACCAACAAACAGCCCATTTCATACGGCTGATAGAACCATTTGTGTGGATCAACGGTCAGGGAATCCGCCTTTTCAATGCCTTTCAACAGCTGTTTGCCCTTGACGGACAATATGGCTGCACCGCCATAAGCACCATCGATATGGAACCAAATATCTTCCTTCTTGCAGATTTTTGCCAGCTCGGACAGCGGGTCAACGGTGCCCGTGTTGGTGGTTCCGGCAGAAGCGATCAAGCAAAAGGGTTGCAGACCTTCCAATCGATCCTTGGCAATACAGTTTTTGAGTTTGTTCAGCGCAAACTTGAACTCATTGTCGGTGGGGATGATCCGGATCTGTTCCTTTTTGAAGCCCAGCACCCGAATGGCCTTGATGTTGGAGGAGTGGGCCTGATCGGACAGGTAGATGACCGCTTTGGAAAAATCGTCCCCACATTTGATCCTTCGGGCCGTTACCACTGCCGTCAAGTTCGCCATGGAACCGCCACTGGTGAAAATTCCACCTCCCTTTTTTCCGGGAAAACCAAAGATCTTCAACAGCCATTGAATGGTCACGATCTCCAGTTCTGCGGCAGCTGGGGAAGCCGACCATCCCCCAGAAAAGATATTGTAGCCAGTGGCAAGTGCATCGGCCATAACGCTGACATAGTTGCTGGGACCGGGCACAAAGGAGAACGACCTTGGGTGGGCCATATTGGCACTATTGGTCATCACTTTTTCCAACACAAAATCCAAAACCTTGGAGGCTTCCATGCCCGCTTCTGGGGCCTCTTCCAAAAAAAGATGGTCCATTTCCTCCCGCGAACCCCATGCCACGGGAAATTTTTGGTGTTGGGTATGGTGGTGCTCCACAATCGCATCCACGATCTGGTAACCATATTTTTGCATCTCCTCTTTGGAAAGTTCCAATCTCGCAGTGTTCTTCTTCATGGGGTCTGTTTCTGTTGGACTGCAAAAATATCATATTTGGAATGGCTGGAAACTGGAAAAGACCAGAAATCTGTTTTTAGGGCGAGTAATGCTACCTTTGCCAATGGAACCGCCCTGCACATTTTTTATTATGGGAAAACAGGATATAGCGAACAGAAAGGACATCTTAGTATTGGTGCACCGCTTTTATGAAAAAGTACGTGCTGATGCGGAAATTGGCCATTTTTTCAATGAAACAATCACCGATTGGCCCAAACACATGGAAAAGTTGACCGATTTTTGGGAGATGAACCTGTTCTTCGTCCAAAAATACAACGGAAACCCGCTTCAGGTGCATGCTGATTTGGACAGCGATATGGGCAGGACCATTGAAAATTATCATTTTGGGATATGGCTCAGGCATTGGTTTGCCACACTGGACGCTCATTTTAGAGGTCCAAATGCTGAAAAAGCGAAACAACGGGCCAGAAATATCAGTGTCCGAATGTTCATTGCGATATATGAACAGCGAAAGCGGGACGGGGTTCTCTAATATCCCAAAAATTAACGGGTAAGTTCGGTAAAAAGACTCTCCAGGTTTTTGTTTTTTCGGCTCAATTGGAGCGTTTTCAACTGGTTGTCGTGGGCAAAATCGAAAACGGCAGGTCGCATGTCCGTAGAGGTGCTGAACATGATCTCATATACAAAACCGCCAGTGTTGGTCACCTTGGACACGTGGGGCAGCTGTTGCAGCAATTGTTCCTCCACCCGGTAATCGAACTCCACTTCGATGATCTGTTCTTCCGCTTCACGCAGTTCCTCCAGTTTTTTGTCGGCCACCAGTTGTCCTTTGTTGATGATGATGACCCTGTCGCAAACGGCTTCCACTTCCTTCATGATGTGTGTGGACAACAGGATCGTCTTTTCCTTTCCGATATTGCGTATCATTTTTCGTATCTCGATCAATTGGTTGGGATCAAGTCCCGTGGTGGGCTCATCCAAGATCAGTACTTCCGGATCGTGGAGAAGGGCAGCGGCCAAACCCACGCGCTGGCGGTATCCTTTGGATAACTGGCCTATTTTTTTGTGGGCTTCCGGGGTGAGCCCGGTCTGCTCGATCACTTCCTCGATCTTTGATTTTGGAACCTTGTACACATCTGCGTTGAAGGCCAAATATTCCTTTACATACATTTCCAAATAAAGGGGGTTGTGTTCTGGTAGGTAACCAATACTTTCCTGAACGGCCCTTTCGGCTGTGAGCACATCATGTCCGTTCACTGCGGCATCACCGCTGTCCGCTTTGTAGTAGGTGGTCAAAATCCGCATCATGGTCGACTTTCCTGCCCCATTGGGACCCAAAAAACCAACAATCTCCCCTTTTTTAATGGAGAAGGAAACATTGTTCAGAGCTTTTTGCTGACCAAAGGTCTTGGTGATGTTCTTTACGATGATGGACATTCAATTGGGTTTGGAAACCAAAAATACACTTTTAGATGTTTCAATCCATTCCTTTGTTTGGCCTGAAATGTGGAAACTTCTGGCGAGTTCAAATCGCAATGGGAAATGAATTCTCAAAAAAAGGGCGTTTTCTTGGATACAATTTGCAATGAAATTGGCTTTTTCAAAAAAAATCAAAAAAAATTTATGAATGATCGTCATTTTCGGATTGAATACCTAAATTAGCCGGGAATTTACATCGAAATGACAAACACGTATTTCTGGAACGGTTTTTATTTTTACTTCTTTTTTAAGAGAGGTACGGGACTGTTGTAGATACGTTTAAAGTATAACCAATACATGAAGTCCCGATACAAATCGGGGCTTTTTTTTTGCCATGGGTTTAAAAATAGCCATACAGGGAATCAAGGGATCCAACCACCATCAGGTCGCAAAGGATTTTTTTGGGGATGACATTGAGTTATTGGAATGCATGACCTTTGATGCCATCATCGACCACCTGTTGGATGGGACTGCGGACAAAGGCATCATGGCCATTGAAAATTCCATCGCGGGTTCCATTATCCCGAATTATAACCTGGTGTATCATAACAAAATACATGTGATCGGGGAACATTATCTGAGCATCCATCACAACCTTATGGTGCTGAAGGGAACTACCATGGAAGACGTAAAGGAAGTCCACTCGCACCCTATGGCCTTGTTGCAGTGCAAGGAGTTCTTCAAGGACCATCCGCACATCAAATTGGTGGAAAGTGTGGATACCGCCGAGACGGCCAAACGTATTAAAGAAGGCAGATTGGCTAATATTGCTGCAATTGCTCCAAAAATGGCTGCCGATCTCTATGATTTGGATATTATTGCCCCTGAAATTCAGACCATAAAGAACAATGCCACGCGTTTCATCATTCTTAAAAAGCAGAACAAGGTCCTGCCCAAGGAAGAAATCAATAAAGCGTCGTTGCGTTTTATGACCGATCACAAAAGGGGGAGCTTGGCCACGGTACTGAACGTGATGAGCGATTGCAACATGAACCTGACCAAGATACAGTCCCTCCCGGTGATCGAGACTCCATGGAAATATGCTTTTTTTGTGGATGTGACCTTTGAAGAGTATGACCACTTTTCCAAGGCAAAATCCCTGCTAGAGATCATGGCTGAGGATTTTACGGTCTTGGGTGAATATAAAAACGCATTGTTGATATGATTACAGCGGACAGGCTACACAGTGTGCAGGAATATTACTTCTCCAAAAAGTTGCGGGAAGTAAGGGGATTGATGGACCAAGGAAGGCCCATCATCAACATGGGCATTGGAAGTCCCGACTTGGCGCCATCACCAAAGGTGATGGAAACGTTGAGGGACTGCATTGCCGATGCAGGCGCACACCAATACCAAAGCTATCAGGGACTCCCAGAGCTCAGAAAGGCCATTGCCGATTTTTACCAACAAAAATTTGGGGTTGCCGTTGATCCCTCCACCGAAATATTGCCCTTGATGGGCTCCAAGGAAGGCATCATGCACATCAGCATGGCGTTCTTGAACGTGGGGGACGAAGTGTTGTTGCCCAATCCGGGCTACCCAACATATGCTTCCGTGACCAATTTGGTTGAAGCTGTTCCGGTGACCTATGACCTGAATTTGGAAAATGGTTGGTTCCCCAATTTGGAAGAACTGTCCAAAAAAGACCTCTCCAAAGTGAAATTGATGTGGGTCAGCTACCCACACATGCCCACGGGGGCCACAGCAACGATGGATCAACTGGAATCTTTGGTGGATTTTGCCAAAGCGAACAATATTTTGCTGGTCAATGACAATCCATACAGTTTTGTATTGTCCAAAGATCCGATGAGTATTCTGGCCATCGATGGGGCAAAGGAATGCACCTTGGAACTGAACAGTCTCAGCAAGACCTTCAACATGGCCGGCTGGCGTGTGGGGATGGTATTGGGCAGTACGGAGCACATCAACGCTGTGCTCAAGGTGAAGAGCAATATGGATTCGGGTATGTTCTACGGTATTCAGAAAGGTGCGGTTGCCGCCCTTCAAAGTGGCCCCGAATGGTTTGAGGAATTGGATAAAGTGTACACGAAAAGAAGGGAGCTGATGTTCCAATTGGCGGATAAACTGGGCTGTGAATACGACCGAAATGCCGTGGGCATGTTCGTTTGGTGCAAACTCCCCGAACGTTCACTTTCTTCCGAAGCGTTCATCGATAAGGTGTTGTATGAGAAGGACATTTTCATTGCGCCAGGTACCATCTTTGGCAGCAATGGTGAAGGATACATTCGATTTTCCCTCTGTGTAAAAGAAGAAAAAATCAAGGAAGCCATAGAAAGATTTTAGCATGGACGTAGTCGTAATAGGAATAGGATTGATTGGGGGGTCGTTCGCCAAGGATGTAAAAAAAATGCATCCCCATGCCAATATCATTGGTGTGGACAAGAATGAGGCCCATTTGGAAGAGGCCATCTCACTTGGGATCATTGATGAAAAGGGAAGTTATGGTTCCTTGGAGACTGCGGATATGGTGTATGTGAGTATCCCTGTCAATGTTCTGGTCACTGAACTGCCCAAGATTTTGGATTCGGTGGGGGACGAAACTGTAGTGATGGATGCGGGTTCCACCAAACGGTTGATCTGCGAAAGTGTAGCAGACCATCCCAAGCGAAGGAACTTCATGGCCTGCCACCCCATTGCGGGGACCGAGTTTTCAGGACCATCGGCCGCCTTGGAAGGACTGTATGCTGAAAAGACGATGATCATTTGTGAGGTAGAGAAAACAGCATTCAAACTACAGGAAAGGGCTTTGGCCATTTTTCAGGAAATGGGAATGCGAATCCGGTACATGAACCCCGTGGCACATGACAAACATATCGCCTATGTATCCCATTTATCACACATCAGCTCATTTATGTTGGGAAAGACGGTTATTGAGAAAGAAAAAAATGAGCGTGATATTTTTGACATGGCGGGAAGTGGTTTTGAGAGCACGGTCCGATTGGCCAAAAGTTCGCCCGATATGTGGACCCCCATATTTGAGCAGAACAAGGACAATGTGGTGGAGACCTTGGAGGAGTATATCCAAAACCTGACCACCTTCAAACAATTGATCATGGACAACGATTTTGAAAATGTCCATCTGGAAATGAGCAATACCAATAAAATAAAACAAATACTAAAAGGAATTCCACTTACAAAAAAATAGGAAGCATTATGGAAAACAAAAAGGAAATGAGGAAATGGTTGGATGATATGAACCTGTCACATCCATTGGTAATAGCCGGGCCATGCAGTGCCGAGACAGAAGATCAGGTACTGAAGATCGCACACGAACTGAAGGATACCGATGTGAGCTACTACCGTGCCGGGATCTGGAAACCCAGAACGCGCCCTGGAAATTTTGAGGGAGTGGGAGCCATAGGATTGAAATGGTTGCAGAAGGTGAAAGAGGAAACCGGATTGAAGACCGCTACCGAGGTGGCCAATAGGGCCCATGTGGACCTTGCATTGGAATACGATGTGGACCTGTTGTGGATCGGTGCGCGATCTACCGTGAGCCCGTTCATCATCCAGGAAATTGCGGATGCCCTTGAAGGTACCGATAAGATCGTATTGGTGAAGAACCCCGTCAACCCGGACCTATCCTTATGGCTGGGTGCTGTGGAGCGTCTGCATACGGCCAATATCAAGAAATTGGGGGTGATCCACCGAGGCTTTTCCACTTATGAGAAGACCAAGTACCGAAACATTCCCGAATGGCAGTTGGCCATCGAGCTTCAAACGAAGTTCCCCGACCTGCCCATCATCAACGACCCGAGCCATATTACCGGAAAGCGTGACATGATCTTTGACGTATCACAAACGGCTTTGGACCTGAACTTTGACGGGTTGATGATCGAGACCCACCACGATCCGGACAATGCCTGGAGCGATGCTGCACAGCAAGTGACCCCTAAACGATTGGTACAGATCATGAAAGATCTCCGCATACGAAAAGAAACCGACGAAGAGGCTGAGTACAACAGCAAATTGAGCAACCTAAGGGCGCAGATCGATGTGTTGGACAACCAATTGATCGACCTGCTCGGGAAACGGATGAAGGTTTCCGACGGCATCGGTGAGCTCAAAAAGCAAAAGAACGTTGCCGTATTGCAAAGCAACCGTTGGAACGCCATTTTGGGCAATATGATCCTGGAAGGAGAGCAGAGGGGATTGAGCGAGGAGTTCATCTTGAAGATGTTCAAGGCCATCCACCAAGAATCCATCAACCACCAGGAAAAGATCATCAACGCATAGGCTGATTTTTTCTGGACCATTATAAAACTATCTGTGGCTTGGTATTTTCCAAGATTGCAGATAGTTTTTTTGTTTGGAACTGTAACAAATGGAAATGCAGCTCATCTTTATGGAGTGAAAACGAACACTTTCAAACAATAAAGTATTTATTTACAGTAACCTATAAATTTTTATTCCGATGAAAAAACTATACACATGGGGTCTTCTATTACTACCTTTATTGACATTCGCCCAGCGGATCATAGATACTGAGGTGGGGGAATTTAACGAGATCAAGGTCTTTGACCTGATCGAGGTGAACCTGATACAATCCGATGAGAACAGGATCATGATCAAGGGGTGGAATGTGGATGATATTACCTGGGCCAACAAGAAAGGTGTGTTGAAACTCCGCATGCAATTGGATAAAAAATTCCAGGGCGAGGACACCATGATAGAGGTGTACTATACCAACTTGGACGTGATCGATGGCAACGAAGGGGCGCAGATCACTTGCAACGAAATGGTGCAGAAGAGCAAAATTGAGCTCCGGGCACAGGAAGGAGCCAAGATCCATATCGGGATGGACGTGGATTATGCCGATATCCGTGCGGTCACGGGAGGTATAGTGGAGGCCTCCGGATTGGCCAAGAACCAGACCGTAGTGTTGAACACCGGTGGAATTTTTGACGGTCGCGATCTTCGGACGGCAAACACCGATATCAAAATCTCGGCAGGTGGTGAAGCGGATGTCTTTGCCTCAGAGGTCGTGGACATCAATGTGAGGGCAGGTGGAGACGTGAACGTGTACGGACAGCCCAAAACGGTCCATAAAAAAACTTTTGTGGGCGGAAGGGTCCACATAGTGGATTGAATAATGAAATGAAACAGAAAGCCCGCCTTGGATATCCAAGGCGGGCTTTTTCTTTTGGTCTTTTGGCTTATTACTTCTTGAAGATGTAACGGGTGATGAAGATACCTTGTCCATCGCCTTTTCCGCCTTCACTTTCCACACCGCTCACCACGAAGGCCAGTTCCCATCCGTTGGTGATCATGTCGTTGATCATAGAAGTGATCAGGGCATCGTTGGCCGCAATGTTCTGAAAACGGATACCTCCCAAGTTGTAGAAGTTCAACAGTTTGGTCTCCTCAAAGTTCTTCACACGGATGTCGCCCCTGTCGGCCTTGTTCCTTGTGTTGTCCTCTTCGGTCTGTACGCTGGTGTATTCCTTGTAATCCTTGTCCTCGAGGGCATTGATGATCCTAGATCGGCCAAGACCGTTGGGAACGATGGATTCCACACTGGTAATTACCTTGTACTGTTGTGCGTTCGCGCTGAACGCGGCAGCTAGGGTCATCACTGCGATAAAAACGAAATTTTTCATGATTGATAGATTGTTGATTGTTAAAACTGTTAACAAAGATATGCGCACAAGAAGAAGGATTGTCGTTTCTTTGCAATGAAAATATGAACAAATCGTGAACGGAACTGTTTATAAATCAACAGGAAGCTGGTACACCGTGAAGGCGGAGGATGGTGTTTTTTATGAATGTAGGATAAAGGGCAAGTTCCGGACCCAGGATATCAAAAGTACCAACCCCGTAGCTGTTGGGGACCAGGTGGTTTTTGAGTTGGAAGACTTGGGCGATGAATCGGTCGGGGTCATTTCCGAAATCTTGGAGCGGAAAAACTACATCATTCGAAAATCGGTAAAGCTGTCCAAACAGACCCATATCATCGCTTCCAACCTAGATCAGGTGTTTTTATTGGTGACCCTGAACAACCCGCCCACTTTTACAAGTTTCATTGATCGATTTTTGGTGACCGCTGAAGCCTATGACATTCCCGTTGTGCTCCTGTTCAACAAAATGGATACCTACAATGAGGATGAAAAGACAGAGGTGGCCTATTTGATGGATCTGTACACTAAGATCGGGTACCAATGCATACCGATAGCCGCTAGGAGTGGAAAAAATGTGGATAAGGTAAAAGAATTGATGAAGGACAGGACCAGCATGTTTTCAGGACACTCTGGGGTGGGCAAGTCCACCTTGGTGAACGCCCTGGAAAAGGGACTGCACCTGAAGACGGCCGAAATCTCCGAACAGCACTTGCAAGGACAGCATACCACCACCTTTGCAGAAATGTACGACCTCTCTTTTGGGGCAAGGATTGTAGACACTCCCGGAATCAAAGGATTTGGTATCGTGGATATGGAACAGGATGAGATTGGGGATTATTTCCCCGAGTTCTTCCAATTGAAATCCCAATGCAAGTTCAACAATTGCCTGCATTTGGACGAACCCAAATGTGCCGTGAAGGAGGCCTTGGAAAAAGATGAGGTGGCCTGGAGCAGATACCGTAGCTATGTGCAGATGCTGACCGGCGAGGAAGAAAACTATAGAACGGACAATTACAGATAAAGACAGATGAGGGCAGTGATCCAAAGGGTTTCGAGGGCAAGTGTGACTGTGGATGGACTGGTGGTTTCAGCCATCGGTCAGGGTTTGTTGGTACTGTTGGGCATCGAGGACGCCGATGGTAAGGAGGATACGGAATGGTTGTCCCAAAAAATCACCAATCTTCGCATATTCAATGATGAACATGGGGTGATGAACCGTTCCGTCATGGACCTGGGTGGGGATGTCATCGTGGTAAGCCAATTTACCCTGCATGCCCAGACCAAAAAAGGCAATAGACCATCTTACATCAAGGCATCAAAACCCGATGTGGCCATCCCCATTTATGAGGCATTTGTCCAAAAGATGGAACAGGTTCTGGGCAAGAAAGTCGGGACCGGAATATTTGGTGCAGATATGAAAGTGGAACTGTTGAATGATGGCCCTGTGACCATTACAATGGACACCAAAAACAAAGAATAATTGTTTTTTGTCGAAAAAGTTATATATTTTGTAAGAAATCAAGCACTTTAGCCAACCAAACCTAACCGAATTGCTTAATGAGATTTCTTGCCATACTTTCCGCACTCTTGTGGTGCAGTTTTTCCTTTTCCCAAGACTATAGTATAAGTTCCATACCCAAAGAGCTTCTGGAGAACGCCGATGCGGTCATCCGATTGGACCAATTGGATATCCAGGTCAATTCCATCAACCAGATGACCTATCAGGTCAAACAAATTGTGACGGTGTTGAACAAATCGGGTGATGAGCATGCCACGGCCAGGGTGTTTTACGATGATGATAAAAAAATAAAGAAGATAGAGGCTACGATTTATGATGCCTTCGGGAATGAGCTCGAGCAGATAAAAAAGCGTGATTTCAAGGACATCGCCGCCGCTGATGGTTTTTCCCTTTACTTGGACGACAGGTTGTTGTACCATGACTATGTCCCTGTACAATATCCCCATACAGTTGAATTCACCTATGAAATCGAGACCTCCGATACGGGGATGATACCACAGTGGTACTTTGTGTCGGGCTATGGGGTGAGTGTCCAGAAAAGCAGCTATACCATTACGTATCCATCCCCTGATTTAAAACCCATCATCAAGGAGGAAAATCTTCAGGAAATCGACTTTCAAAAAGAGGAATCCCCTACAATGGTGAGCTACACCTCTTCAAGCATTCCGGCCTTTGCCGAGGAAGGCCTTAGTCCACCTTTTCAAACCTTTTCACCAAGATTGTCCGTCCGTTTGACCAAGTTCCATTACAAGGGGATTGATGCGGAAGTGACCGATTGGAAGGGTTTGGGGGAATGGATCCAGAACGAGCTTTTGTCGGGAAGGGACCAGTTGGAGGAAAGTACCATCTCCAAGGCCAGGGATTTGGTCAAAGGGATAGATGATGATCTGGAAAAGGCCAAGGTGATCTACAAATATGTACAGGACAATACCAGATATATAAGTGTGCAAATTGGAATCGGGGGACTACAGCCCATAAGTGCCATTGAAGTGGACAAGGTAAAGTATGGGGACTGCAAGGGGCTCACCAATTACACCAAGGCATTGCTGGGGGCGGTAGGGGTCCAATCCTACTATACCGTGGTGGAGTCGGGGCGGACCAAGGTTGATTTTGAAGCGGATTTTCCCGATTTGCTTCAAGGGAACCATGTCATTTTGGCCATTCCTTATAAAGACCAATATTATTGGGTGGACTGTACCTCACAGATCCATCCCTTTGGGTTCATTGGCGACTTTACGGACGACAGGATGGTTTTGGTGGTGACCCCGGATGGTGGTGAACTGGTGAGGACGGCTTCCTATTTGGACAATGACAATGCACAGTACATAAAGGCGAATTACAAAATATTGGACAACCTTTCCATTGATGCCCAAGTGGCCATCGAAACCAAAGGCACACAATACGATAACCGTTTTGTGTTGGAACGGAGTTCGAAGGACGACATCAACAAATATTATAAGGACTTTTGGGACAATGTGAACGGCTTGGAGGTCAAGGATTATTCCTTTAAGAACGACAAGGAAGAAGTTTCCTTCACCGAAACCGTGAATTTAAGTGCCAGGAACTATGTTTCCAAGAATGGAAATGATTACCTGCTCATCTTGAACGCCTTCAACAACAACACCTATGTGCCTCCTAGGTACAGAACCAGAAAGTTGCCTTTTACGGTGCAGAGGGGTTTTTATGATCAAGATGAGACCTTGATCGAGATACCTGAAAACTTCCAGTTTGGCGAATTGCCCGAGAAGGTGAATCTGGAAACCGAATTTGGGAGTTACGGTGCCGGGGTGGAGAAAAAAAATGATAGGGAACTGGTGTATAAAAGAACGCTGCTTTTAAAAGCGGGCGAGTACCCCAAGGAATCCTACGATGAATTTAGGTCTTTTTTAAGATCGGTAGCTAAAATGGACAACCAAAAAATACTTCTAAAAAATGAACCTCAAGATTAAATCAATACATCTGATAGTAGCACTGTTGGTGCTAGGGAGCGGCCATGCGCAGGATTTCAAGTTTGGAAAAGTTTCCATGGAAGAGCTTCAAGAAAAAGTGTACCCTGGCGATTCTTCGGCATCGGCAGCATACCTCTTGAAAAAAAGGACCACATATTATACCTACAATAAATCCACAGGCTTGAGACTTATCACGGAAATCCATAATAGAATAAAGATTTACGACAAGGATGGGTTTGACTACGCCAGCGAAATCATCAACCTCTATGAATCTGGTAGTGCAGATGAAGGGGTATCCTCCATTAAAGGATATACCTATACCCTGGAAGATGGTGAAATTGTGGAGACCAAATTGGACAAAAAAGATATATTCAAGACAGAACAGTCCAAGAACCTGAACCAAGTAAAGTTCACCATGCCCAATGTGAAGGAGGGTTCTGTGGTGGAATTTGAGTACAGGATAACCTCTCCGTTCGTGCAGAGCATAGATGAATTTGTTTTTCAGCACGGTATACCCATTAAGAAACTGGAAGCCGAAATGCGGATTTTGGAATATTTCAAGTTCAACCAAAGAACCAAGGGATTTCTTTCCTTCAGGCCTTCGGTCAGGGAGTTTACAGACCATACCATCGGGACAAATGTCACGGAGTTGACCTTTGACCTGGAAAACATACCCGCCCTAAAGGATGAGATCTTTGTGTCCAACATCGCAAACTATAGAGCAGGAATAAAATTTGAGATTGTATCCTTGGAAGTTCCTGGTTCCATGTACGAATCCTATTCCAAAACCTGGGAAGATGTCGTAAAGACCATATACCGCAGTAGTTCCTTCGGGGATGAGCTCAAAAGGAAGAATTATTTTGAAGAAGAATTGGATGCTGTTTTGGCAGGCACCTCAGACCCGTATGCAAGAATGGGCAAGGTTTTGTCATTTGTAAAGCAAAAAGTGAAATGGAACTCGTATTTGGGAGTTGGCTCCAATGAAGGAACAAGGAAAGCATTCAAGGATGGGGTGGGCAGCAGTGCCGATATCAATCTGATGTTGATATCCATGCTCAACCATGCCAATGTAAAGGCCTATCCCGTTTTGGTAAGTACACGGGACCATGGTGTGCCGATTTTCCCTACCCTGGAAGGGTTCAACTATGTGGTGGCAGCGGCCAAGATAGGGGACGGATATCATCTGCTCGATGCCACAAACAGCTTCACAGCAATCGATGTTTTACCCACCAGGGCCCTGAATTGGTTTGGCAGGATCATCTCGGAAGACGGCAATTCCGACATCATAGACCTGATGCCCAAAGAAAAATCGTCGGACATTATCATGATGAATGTGGATTTGACCGATGATGGTGCCATTACGGCCAAGTTCAGGCAGCAGTTCACCAAAAACAATGCCTTTTTGTTCAGGAACCTATACAATGGCGGTACCGAGGAAAGCTTTCTTTCGGATCTGGAGAAAGAGAATGGTGATGTAGAGATAAATGGGTATGAGCTGAAAAACAACTTTGACCTTGAGAAACCCATTATGCAGGATTATGAATTTTATAAGGAAGATGCTTATGAGACCATAGGGGGTAAGATCTATTTTTCACCCCTGTTCCACTTTGCCGTCCAAGAGAACCCGTTCAAAGCTGAAACAAGGGAGTTTCCTGTGGATTATGGTTTTCCTTGGCAAGATAGGCATATGATCACCATCAATATCCCCGAAGGTTATAAGGTGGAACATCTTCCTGAACCCATTAGCATGGTACTTCCGGAAAGTCTGGGCAAGTTCACTTACAATATCTCCTCAATGCAGGACAAGATATCGGTCAGGGTCGAAATTGAAATGAATACCCCAGTTTTCCCGCCTCATTATTATCTAAACCTAAAAGAGTTTTACCGACAAGTGGTGGAAAA
The DNA here is from genome assembly GCF_007785775.2 of Flagellimonas hadalis. Classification (GTDB taxonomy): domain Bacteria; phylum Bacteroidota; class Bacteroidia; order Flavobacteriales; family Flavobacteriaceae; genus Flagellimonas; species Flagellimonas hadalis. The sequence continues at coordinate 40,741 of NZ_VNIK02000003.1, read as the reverse complement.
GGAATCCGAAAAAATAATCTTGGCCAAGATCTAAACCCATATGAAGTCTATTCGGAGAATCTTCGTGCTTTCGGTGTTGTTCCATGGAACGCTACTGATGGGGCAGAAAAAAGTGGAGTTTGGGCTGCTCTCGGCTAGTGAACAAGCGTTTACCACCTATGCAAAGGATACCACGGCCCATGCAGTTTACCTGTACGAAAAGGGGGAAAATTATTTTGAGGTCAGGGGCAATTATGTTTGGTTGATCAAAAAGTACCATGCCAAGAAGAAAATCTTGGACAAGCAAGGACTGGATGAAGCCGATATCACCATACCCTATTACCGTTCGGACAAATCAAAGGAAATTGTAAATGACATAAGGGCACTTACCCACAATGGAGTGGTAAAGCATAGCCTGAGGAAAGAAAATGTTTACGACACGGACGTGAGCGAAAGATGGTCCGTAAAGAAATTTACCTTTCCAGACGTGCAGGAAGGCTCCATTCTTGAATATTCCTATGAGATACAGTCCCCTTTTTTCTTCAATCTCACTGGTTGGAAGTTCCAAGAGGCAATTCCGAAGGTCTACACCGAGTACAATGCCAAAATTCCTGGAAATTATAAGTACAATAGGGCCTTGATAGGGGAAATTGCCCTGGACGTCAATGAGGCGACGATAAAAAAGAGCTGCTTTTCGATACCTCGCGCCACGGAAAGTGCCGATTGTGAAGTTTTGAAATATGTGATGAAAGATGTCCCTGCATTTAAGGAGGGAGAGGAATATATGTTGTCGCCAAGCAATTATCGCTCCAGCTTGGAGTTCGAGTTATCGGAGCTTCTTCGGTTTGATGGCACCAAGGAAAGATATACCAAATCATGGAAGGATGTGGACAAAGAGTTCAAGACCGATAATGACATTGGGCGACAGCTCAAAAAGGTCAACTTTTTTGAACGGAACATCCCGGTTGACCTGATCAGTGGTCCAGGAGATCCTCTGGAACGCGCAAAACGGATTTATCAGTTTGTAAAGGACCATTACGTTTGGAACGGGAAATATGGTATTTTTTTGGACAACCGCGTAAAACAGGCGTTTGATGAACATAAAGGCAACGTTGCGGAAATTAACATTACCTTGATCAACCTGCTCAATGCGGCCGGGATAGATACTGATATGATGGTACTCTCCACCCGCGATAATGGGCTTCCCAAAAGATCCCATCCCGTCATGTCGGATTTCAATTACCTCATTGCAAAGACGGAGATAGATGGGACCACCTACTTATTGGACGCAACGGAAAAGCAATTGCCCTTCGGGATGTTGCCCTATCGCTGCCTGAATTATCATGGAAGGGTGATGGATTTGGACGAGGAGAGCTATTGGTACGACATTGTCCCCGTAGAACCCAATATGAAGACAGTAAGGATAGAGATGTCGTTGGATCCTGAAAACAGTTTGGTGTCGGGTAACTTTCAAGAGATAACAACCGGGTACGAAGCTTTCTTTAAAAGAGAGCGTTTGGCCTCGCTATCCGAAGATGAATATCTGGATAAGATAGAGGATAGCTCCAATGGGGACATTTTTATCAAATCCTATGAAGTGGATTCCCTGCAGTCCGATGATAGGAAATTGGTGGAAAACTTTTCCTTCGAAATGGAAGGGTTGGGCCAAAACAAGAACCTTTTCTTCAATACCTTCCTCATCCATTTCTTTAAGAGCAACCCATTTACATCAGAGACCCGCAATTATCCAGTGGACTTTGGATATTTAAGATCCTACATGTATTATGCGAACATTAAGATCCCCAATGGCTACAAGGTCAAGGAGCTACCTAAACCCATCAATCTGGGCCTGCCTGAAAACAGTGGCGTTATGCGGTTCAATTGCAGTGAATCCCAGGGCCAGGTGATGGTCCAGTTCAGCCTACAGCTCCGCTCGACACAATATACAAGTGCGGGATATGCCTATGTTAAGGAGTTTTTTGAAAATGCGGTGACCACACAGAACAATAGTTACCTCGTTTTGGAAAAGGAATAAGCTGCTTGTCCTTACCTTTGTGGTCAAATCTTAAAATTGAAACGGTGGACATAGCAAACGCACAAAAAGCTGTTGATGAATGGATCCAAAACCATGGGGTCCGTTACTTCAACGAACTCACCAACATGGCGCAGCTCACTGAGGAAGTGGGGGAGGTGGCCCGGATCATTGCACGCAGGTACGGCGAGCAGAGCGAAAAGGAATCGGATAAGGCCAAGGACCTGGGCGAGGAACTGGCCGATGTGGTCTTTGTGGTACTGTGTTTGGCCAACCAAACAGGCATCGATCTTCAAAAGGCCTTCGACAAAAAATTGGACCTGAAGACCAAACGCGACCACGACCGGCATCAAAATAACAAAAAGCTCAAATAAAGTTGTGTCCCAAAGGGAACATTAGGGCTGTTTTTTCTAGTTTTGAAGTTTGAATCAAACCATAGAACATTGAGACTCCAGCTTTCCGCACCCTCCACTAAAAACATCCAAAAAACAATACAGGTCACGGGCTCCAAAAGTGAGACCAACCGCTCTTTGCTGCTACGGGCACTTTTTCCCAATATCAGCATAGAGAACCTATCCATTTCGGATGATGGCGAGGTCATGCAAAAGGGACTCCAGATTTCTTCTGGCGAGGTGGACATCCACCATGCCGGTACGGCCATGCGGTTCCTGACGGCCTATTTTGCCTCGCAGCCCAACAAGGAAGTGGTGCTCACAGGATCTCAACGCATGCAGGAACGGCCCATCCAGGTCTTGGTAGAGGCGTTGCGATCCCTTGGTGCTGACATCCAATACGTCAAGCAAGAAGGCTATCCGCCATTGAAGATCTCGGGAAAAAAGTTGACCAAGTCCCAAGTTTCGCTTCCGGCCAACATCAGCAGCCAATATATTTCGGCACTTTTGCTGATTGCCCCAAGTTTGGAGAACGGACTGGAACTGGAGCTCGTGGGCAAGATAACTTCCGTGCCCTATATCAAAATGACTTTGGGCCTATTGGAACAGATCGGGGTCGATTTCATTTTTGAAGGAAACAAAATCAAGGTGGATCCCAAGGAAAAGGTCATGGACACGAAGTTGGTGGTGGAATCAGATTGGAGCTCTGCCAGTTACTTTTATAGTATTGCCGCCCTATGTGAGGTGGGGACCAAGATCAAGTTGTCTTCCTATAAACAAAATTCCCTTCAAGGCGATAGTGTGCTGAGCAAGATCTACACGGACTTTGGCATAACCACCACTTTTTCGGACAATCAGATTACCTTGGAAAAAACCGAGGAGAGCAGACAGGAAAATGTCTCTTATGACCTTTCCAATGCTCCGGACATTGCACAGACCATTGCAGTGACCTGTTTGGGATTGGGTATGGGTTGTCATCTCACAGGACTTCACACGCTTCCGATCAAGGAAACCGATCGTTTGGCCGCACTACAGACCGAAATGTCCAAATTTGGCGCAAAAGTGGCAATCGATAGCGAGAGCCTTACCCTGCAACCCATCAGCAGCATCAAATCGGGTGTGGATGTGGACACCTACAACGACCACCGGATGGCGATGGCTTTCGGCCCGTTGGCCCTAAAGACCGATTTGATCGTCAACGATGCGGGAGTGGTCTCCAAATCCTATCCTGATTTTTGGAAGGATCTCAAGACCCTCGGATTTGGCGTATCCGAAATGTAACCGACATTTAATCATCAAATTACTTGACATCCGCTATCACGAGGTCGTATATTTGCCCCTCTTTAAAAAAATCCAAAAAAAGTCTAGATGAAATTATCCAACTTCAATTTTGAATTGCCCAAGGAACTATTGGCCGAATACCCCGCTGAAAACAGGGATGAATCCAAACTGATGGTGATTCATAGGGATTCTGGAAAAATCGAACATAGAATGTTCAAGGACCTTATCGAATATTTTGATGAAGGAGATGTGATGGTCCTGAACAATACCAAGGTATTCCCTGCAAGACTGTTTGGAAACAAGGAAAAAACAGGGGCCCGTATCGAGGTGTTCTTGCTTCGGGAATTGAACCAGGAACAACGTCTTTGGGACGTTTTGGTGGACCCGGCCAGAAAGATAAGGATTGGGAACAAGCTCTATTTTGGCGATGATGAGAGTCTGGTGGCCGAAGTGATCGACAACACCACATCCAGAGGAAGGACCCTTCGTTTTCTTTATGACGGTTCCTATACCGATTTTAGGAGAAAACTAAGAGAATTGGGGGAAACACCGCTTCCCAAATACATCAAAAGGAATGTGGAGCCCGAAGATGAGGAGCGTTACCAGACCATTTATGCAAAGCATGAAGGAGCAGTAGCGGCACCGACTGCAGGATTGCACTTTTCAAAACATTTGTTGAAGCGCTTGGAGATAAAGGGCATCGATTTTGCCGAAGTGACCCTGCACGTGGGCTTGGGAACCTTTAACCCGGTAGAGGTAGAGGACCTTTCCAAACACAAAATGGACAGTGAGGAGCTGGTCATCGATGAAAAGGCAACAGAAATTGTGAACAGGGCCAAAGTCAAGAAAAAAAGGGTCTGTGCCGTGGGTACCACGGTGATGAGGGGGCTTGAAAGTGCCGTATCATCTGAACATACCCTGAACACTTATGAAGGATGGACCAACAAGTTCATCTTCCCTCCATACGATTTCAGCATTGCCAATTGTATGGTCACCAATTTCCATTTGCCAAAATCAACACTGTTGATGATGGTATCCGCATTTGCAGGTCATGACCTTATCAAAAAAGCCTACAAACAGGCCATTTTGGAAGGATATCGCTTCTACTCCTACGGAGATGCGATGTTGATCCTATAACTGAATAAAACGAACAAACCATAGAATCCCGTTCGGTTCCACGACCAGCGGGATTTTTTCTTGATTATCTTTATCCTGTGGAAACCAAAAAGAAGGACATACGGGCATTGACCAAGGAACAGCTTCGGCAGTTCTTTGTGGAGCATGGGGACAAGGCCTTTCGGGGCAACCAAGTCTATGAATGGCTTTGGCAGAAATCGGCCCATACCTTTGATGCCATGACCAATGTTTCCAAGGAGACCCGCCAAATGTTGGAAGATAACTTCGTGATCAACCACATACGGGTGGACCAAATGCAGCGCAGCTCCGATGGCACCATCAAAAATGCGGTGCGCTTGCACGATGGACTTGTGGTGGAATCTGTTTTGATTCCGACCGAGACGCGTACCACTGCATGCGTTTCCAGTCAGGTCGGGTGCAGTTTGGACTGTAGGTTTTGTGCTACAGCCCGCATGAAACGGATGCGTAACCTGAACCCCGATGAGATCTATGATCAGGTGGTGGCCATAGACAACGAGAGCAGGCTCTATTTTGACCGTCCCCTGAGCAATATTGTGTTCATGGGCATGGGCGAACCCCTGATGAACTACAACAACGTGCTCAAGGCCATTGAAATGATAACTTCGCCCGAAGGATTGGGCATGTCGCCAAGGCGGATCACCGTATCCACTTCCGGGGTGCCCAAGATGATCAAGAAAATGGCCGATGAGGAAGTCAAGTTCCGTTTGGCGGTATCCCTGCATTCCGCCATCGATGAGGTGCGGACCTCCATCATGCCCTTCAATGCCACCTTCCCTTTGAAAGATCTTCGTGAAGCATTGGAATATTGGTACAGTAAGACCAAAAATAGGATTACCTACGAATATGTGGTTTGGAGAGGCATAAACGACACCAGAGAGGCAGCCGATGCACTGGTCAGGTTTTGCAAGTTTGCCCCATCCAAGGTCAATTTGATCGAGTACAACCCCATAGACGATGGTGAGTTTCAACAAGCAAATGCTGATGCGGTCGAAATGTACCAAAGCATTTTGGAGAGCAATGGCATTACGGTTACCGTTCGCAGGTCCAGAGGAAAGGATATCGATGCCGCATGTGGGCAGTTGGCCAATAAAAGTTAGTTTTAGAAGTCGGGAGTCGGGAGCAGTAAACCCGCAAACTCCAAATCCCAATAACCCAATAACCAAGTAACCAGAATAATTTGTTCCTTCCCTAAACCCTAAACTCCCTCAAATCATCGATACTTTTGCCCATCGACCTTAAATCTTTGCGCATCTTTATACCAACTCTTTCATTTTCCCTACTTTTAAGGCTTCAAAATCAAACGCACCAAACCGTTGTTGAAAATAGTATCTCAGATCAGGGAACCCATAGAGGATGAAATGGAACTTTTTGAGGAAAAATTCCTCAAATCCATGTCGTCCAAGGTGGCATTGTTCAATAGGATCACTTACTATATTGTCAACAGAAAAGGGAAGCAGATGCGGCCCATGTTCGTCTTTCTTACCGCAAAATTGCTGAACGGCGAGGTGAACGAAAGGACCTATACCGGGGCCTCCATCATCGAATTGATCCACACGGCCAGCCTGGTCCATGACGATGTGGTGGACGATAGCAATAAACGAAGGGGATTTTTCTCCATCAATGCCCTTTGGAAGAACAAAATTGCCGTTTTGGTGGGCGATTTCCTTTTTTCGAAAGGCCTTTTGGTCTCTTTGGAAAGCAAGGACTACGATTTGCTCCATATCATTTCCAATGCCGTTCGGGATATGAGCGAAGGGGAATTGTTGCAGATTGAAAAGGCACGTCTTCTCGACATCACCGAAGAAGTTTATTATGACATCATCCGTCAAAAAACAGCGACCCTCATTGCGGCCTGTTGCAGTATGGGTGCCTGTTCTGTCCGCCCCGATTCCGAAGAGGTGGAGATCTTTAGAAAGTTCGGGGAACTCTGCGGTATGGCCTTCCAGATAAAGGATGACCTTTTTGATTATGGTGCCGAACAGATCGGGAAACCTACGGGCATCGACATCAAAGAGCAAAAGATGACCCTTCCCTTGATCTATGCTTTGAACCAGAGCGATAAGGAAAAAAAGAAATGGCTGATCAATTCCATCAAAAACCACAACAAGAACAAGAAAAGGGTAAAGGAGGTCATCGCCTATGTCAAGGAAATGGGCGGGTTGGAATATGCCGTGGCCAAAATGTTGGAATTTAAGGATGAGGCCCTCGCTATCTTGGACAATTACCCCGATTCCGAATACAAAAGTGCCCTCACGTTGATGGTCAACTATGTGGTTGACCGAAAAAAATAAAATTGTAAATAACTGATTTTCAATTTTGAATGAAAAAATTTATTTTTTCAGGCAACTCCTATTACCAATTATCCGTCTATCTAAATAGAACCACTTGTTGAAACCAAACTTTTGAAGATCATATCGCTATATTACAATGAGGGCCAATTGATAAAAAAGGCCGTGAAGGGCGACCAGCAGGCCCAAAAGGTACTGTATGGGAAGTATGCACCAAAAATGTTGGGGGTCTGTAGACAATACATCAAAGATGTACATTTTGCGGAGGACGTGATGATCAATGGTTTCATGAAAGTGTTCAAAAACCTGGACACATTTGCGCACAAGGGAAGTTTTGAGGGTTGGATAAGGACCATTATGGTGAGGGAGAGCATTTCCCATCTGCGGAAAAAACAGTTTGTGGTCTATGACGATGAAGTTTTTGATGCCCAACCCAAAGAAACGGTGAGCGGTGGTGGATTGTTGGATGTGGAATATGTGCAGCAGCTCATCGATTCGCTTCCGGAAGGCTACAAGACGGTCTTTCTGCTCCATGCCATAGAGGGGTATGGCCACCAAGAGATAGCCGAAATGCTGGAGATCTCGGAAGGGACCTCCAAATCGCAGCTGTTCAAGGCAAGAAAGATGCTTCAGGAAAACTTGACTTTAAAAGGAATGTCGCCCAAAACAAAATTGGGCAAATAAAAGATAGGATATGGACAAATTGGAAAAGCATATCAAGGAAAAACTGGAGGAGCGAACCATAGCTCCTTCATCCGGGGCTTGGGATAAAATTGCGTCGCAATTGGATTCAGAACCCAAGAAGAAAAGTAGCAAATGGCAACTCTATGCCGTTGCGGCCAGCTTTGTGGGCATTTTGCTACTGTCCCTATTGTTTGTGGACAAAGGGGGAACCATCCCGGAAATCCAAGTCGCGGAAGAAAAAGTGGACACGATCGATATGGAAAGCAAAACCCAATCCCCTCAACAGGAGCTTACCAAAACATTTCCGGTACAAGAGGAAACCAAGGTGGCCAACAGCGACCTGGAACCGATGACCGAGGAAAACCCAAAGGGTTTTGCCGACGAGCTTCCCATTTCGCAACCGGTTTTGGCGCAAGAGGAAACAAAACAAGTGGAACAGGACAAGTTCATCAAAGAGCCGGATGCATTGATCACGCAGAAAGTGGAGGAGGTAGTGGCCCAAGTGCAGCATATGGAAGGCTTGAACAAAGGCGTCTCGGATGCCGAGGTGGACTCTTTGCTCCGGCAGGCCCAGAAACAGATCATGGCCGACAGGTTGTTCCCTAAGAATGGATCTGTGGACGCCATGAGCTTGCTCGCCGAAGTGGAGGACGAACTGGACGAGTCGTTCAGGGACCAGATATTCGATGCACTCAAGGAAGGATATTTCAAACTGCGCACCGCCGTGGCCGACCGAAACAATTAAAATTTTATTCATCAATCAAAATACCTTTCTCTTCCTGCCCAAGCAATTTGGGCAGGGACAAGGAAGGCTATAATCCAGAAACAATCATGAGAACAATTACATTTTATTTAGCGACACTGGTATTTCTGCTGGTTTCCCATCAAATCTTGGGGCAGGAAGACTATGAAAAGGAAATCAAGGCTCTAAAGATCGAAAGGGAGCGTATCGTGGAACAGGAAAAAGAAGCCTTGAAAGTGGAGGTCAAGGACATCAATAGACGTTTGGAGCGGGGCGACATTTCCGAAGCAGAAGCAAAAATCTTAAAGGAAGAAGTGGCCAAGCGCAGGGCCCTCAATATTGAAAACAGAGTGGCCATTGTGGATAATAAAATCTCCCTTTTGGAGCGTAACGAAGGCCAAGTGCTTACCCTGTCCGAACTGGATACCTTGGACAACGACCGGACGCATATCGGCATCATGATCGATGGAAAACCTGCGGTCTGGTTCAATTCAAACCGGTGGAAAAAGGACATCAAATATGACAGACGGACCTATTCTGACTTTGTCATGGCCATTGGTCTAAACAACGCCCTGATAGAGGGGCAGTCGTTGGACGATTCCCCGTACAAAATTGGTGGAAGCCGATTTTTTGAAATGGGTTGGCAGTGGCGTACCCGGGTTTTTGAAAATTCAAACTGGCTGCGGTTCAACTATGGGTTTTCGTTCCAGTTCAACGGTCTGAAACCAAAGGACAACCAGATTTTTGTCAAAAATGGTGACCAGACCGTTTTGGAAGAGTTCGAATACGACTTGGACAAATCCAAACTGCGAATGGACAACTTGGTCTTCCCTGTACATTTTGAATTTGGGCCTTCGCGATTGCGGAAAACGGAACGCACCATCCGATATTCCATCCGAGATCAGTTCAGGATAGGTTTGGGAGGATATGGAGGTTTCAATTTGGGGAGCCGTCAAAAACTGAAGTACAGCAGGGATGGGGAAGATGTCAAGGACAAGCTCAAACGGGACTACAATACCAGCGACCTGATCTATGGAGTGAGTGGTTATATGGGGTTTGATGGGGTGTTGCTATACGTCAAGTACGATCTGAACCCCATTTTTACGGATGCGGACATCAAACAGAACAATATTTCCTTGGGCCTTCGGTTCGATATATGACCGAAACAATTTTGAATGTGGGCACAGTTCGGGTATCCGGGCTGTGCTTTTTTTTGTTAGGACGATAGGGCCCGTTCCATTTCAGGTGTAAACTCTTCCTTGTAGTAAACGCGCTTGCAGTGGGAGCATTCCGCATAGCGGATCGTGTTGAGGGTAAAAACCGGTATCCAGAACAGATGGGCATGATTGGGTTGGGAAACTGCGGTCAGTGTGTCGCGTTGGTGACAATGCTGACAGCTGACATTTTTTAAGGTTTTGGTCTCTTTTTTTCCAGGTCTGCTTCCGAAGAAAAGGATCATACGTTTCGATTTGGGTGCAAAGATACAGCTTGGGATCATTCCAAAACTGGGAATTCGAGTGCCAGTCTTTTGGCATCGTTTCTCCAGCCCGCTTTATGATCCCGGTCCACGAAGAACACTGTAAGGTCCGCTTTGTATTCTCGATCCACAAAGAAAATCTCAAAATCTGCCTTGTAATCCCTGTCCGTAAAAAACCATAGGCCCTTATTGTATTTCGCTTTGTATTCCCGGTCCACTTTGTGGACAAGAAGGTCTGCTTTGTATTCGCTATCCACCTCAAAGACCAAGTAATCGGCCTTATAGTCGGCATCCACTTCAAAAACACGTTGCGCCGAAAGGGCAGGGGAAGGAGGGTAAGGATAAGAATGGGGAGTATGTTTTTCATAATGAAATGATTGGGACAAAATTGATGCCATGATATATCGATGTAGGTTGAGCATGTCCAAAATAAGAAAAACAGTGGTTCATTGTTGAATATTCTCTACATTCGCACACATTTTGAACCATTGGAAACCTACCACAGTTTGGAAGATTGGTTGTCTTGGATGGATGACCTCTCCAGTAAAGATTACGTGATCATTGACCATTTTCTTCGGGATGAACTCTATGCCGAGATCAGGTCTTTTTTTCTGGACATGCTGCCCAAGTTCAATGAGGCGGGGATAGGTGCCGACACCGAAAAGCAGATCAACAGCAAGATCAGGGGCGATTTCACCTATTGGTTGGATAGGGAAAGGGACAGTCACCTAAAGACGTACTGGGGATTGGTGGATGAGACCATACAGATGTTCAACCGATATTGCTACCTCAGTCTTTCGGGATACGAGTTCCATTTGGCACATTACCCTTCGGGCGGGCATTACGATAAACATTTGGATCAATTTGAGCGCAGGAACAACCGGATGATCTCCGTCGTGATTTACCTTAATCAGGGTTGGCAAAGAGGGGATGGCGGGGAACTGGAAATCTTTGAAAAGGACGGTTCCAGTTTTTTGGTGGACCCTTTGGCGGCGAGATGTGTGATGTTCAAAAGTGCCGAAGTGCCCCATGCAGTGCTCAAAGCACACAAAAGTCGGTTCAGCTTGACGGGTTGGTTGCTCTATCAACCTTCTGCCTTGGGCCAGTTTTTTGGATAAAATCAATCCTTTGTAAAAGGAATTTTTTTGATAAGCTCTTCATTTTGGTTGTGTTCCGCACTGTAGGACATTACCATGGTGCCCTTGGTGCCATCAGTGGCCTCTATGGTGAACACGGTGGCTTGGTCCTCGGGGTTGGTCATCCCTTCAAATCGGTAGCTGTTGACAATTTTCAGTGCGTCGGGCTGATACTCCTTTTTGGAATATAGTGCTTTGATGCAGTTGTCCCCTGCTTCAAAATCTTCTTCGTACCCTTCTTGGGTCAAGGTGTTTATGGCTTCGGAAAGCGTGTCAAAATTGTGTTTGTCCATTGTTTTCAAGTGTTTTGTTAATTCTTAATCATTGTTCCGGTTTTAAGGACTTGTAATCGGAATTTTTCCTCCCACCACAGGGAGAACGAGCTGTGTTCCGTCCAAGTCCACGGTCAGTTCCGTGCCCGGTTCGGGCCACAGGGTAAATTCCTTGTCACTGGAAAATATCATCAGGCCAATTTGCCGTCCCTTTGGGATAATCTGGTCATCTGGCATCAGTCCAAACTCCATTTCATAGAACTTGTTCGGTACCAAAGGCTCACTTTCGGTAAGGGATTTGTGGTTTTGGGGGTCTGCCCATCCCCGGGTAATGATGTTGTCCGTGATCTTGGTGTTGCGGCCTTCGCTCCAAGGTAAGGACACCAACCATACTGAAAGATTGGCGGCAGGCTTGCTGCTCGCCAATTTGATCTTGATTTTTGGGATGCCCGAAATGTGTACATCCTCAGAAAGGGGAGGGGTTACATAGATCAACCTATGGTTGGTCATCTCGGCCTGCGCCAAACTGGATCCCGAAAAGGAATAGTTGTCCACCAAAGTTTCCGTTCCCTGTTTTTGCGGTTTGGAAGTGGAGAGCTGTCCTTTTTCCGGTGCCCCTTTGGTCAAAAATAAGGTGACATCCGATGCTTTCGGATTGGGATAGTCCTCATAGGATGTCGGGCTTTCCATTTTGTCATCTTCCCGAACAATCCAGGCCTTTGGGTCGTTTTCCACTCCATTGTCAACGCCGTGCAAGTATTTGGTGAACCAGCGGTTCATCATTGAAATGGGAGGTGGGCCACCGTGTCCATTTTGATGGTAATAGATCTGAACCGGTAATCCTTTCTCACGGGCCTTATCATAAATACGGTAGCTGTGTTCGGGCATTACGTTCCAGTCGTTGAACCCATGCGACATCAACAGCGCGGCCTTCATGGGTCCCATGTCGTTGAGGTAGTCCCGTCCGGCCCAGAAATCGTTATAATCCCCAGTGATACGGTCCTGCCCGTTCTTCATCTCCGTGTCGCGGATCACCTTGTTGTTCCTAGCCCTTTTGGATTCGTCACCACTGTGGATGAAATCATAGAGTACATCAATGTCCTCACCCAAATACCCTCCGGGAGAACGAACCAGTCCATTGGAACGATAGTAATGGTAGTACGAAGTGTTCGGGGCAATGGGGATGATGGCTTCCAATCCCTCCACGCCCGTGGTGGCAGCGGCCAAGGGCAGGGTGCCATTATACGAAGTCCCCGTCATGCCCACCTTGCCCGTGGACCAATAGGCTTTCACTTCTGTATTGCCATCACGTTCGGTATAACCTTTTGCCCTACCGCACAACCAGTCGATAACTGCCTTTGGGGCAAGGGACTCATTGTCGCCCCCTACAGTAGGCGATCCATCCGAAAGCCCTGTGCCGGGCGAAGAGGAATGTACCACCACATATCCGCGGGGCACCCATGTATGTATTTGGGAATTGGAGATGATGGGGCGTTCCCCTATCCGGGTCACTTCAGGGTGGTTTCGGGGTTGTCCAGCTTCACCAAGTTCATGTTTCACGTCCCACAGCATTCCATCGGCCAATCCTGCCGTGCCGGCATAGTAGGGGCTGGACTCATAAACGACGGGAAGTTTTAGGCCTTCGGTCTCGGTCTGCTCCGGGCGGGTCACATCCACATGCATCCGATCCAATTTTCCGTCCCCATCGGAATCAAACTCCGTTTCCACCCATAGATCGTGGCGTATCCATTTGCTTGGGTCGGAAAAAGCTTCCACTACCTGGGCCTCCCCATTTTCATAGATCGGTGCTGCTTTCTCGGCCATTTGGGAATACGTATTGAAAACTATTCCTAATGAACAAATTGCCAAAATGGCTAACTTTTGTAATCTTTGATGTGTCATATGTCCCCTATATTTTTAATATCCCAAGCGGATAATGAGTATTGGACTTCTAAGATAAGAAATCTTGAAGGGGAATGTTGGTACCAGATTCACCAAATCTTTGTTTTTATTTACCTTTAACAGCTATTTCAAAGCATCGTCCTTGATTTCAAAAACCACCATAGACCAAGTATATGAGACCGCCCGATTGGAGGAGGTGATCGGGGATTTTGTGCAGTTGAAGAAATCGGGGTCCAATTTCAAGGGGCTCAGTCCTTTTACGGACGAGCGCACCCCGAGTTTTATGGTATCCCCTGTCAAGCAGATCTGGAAGGATTTCAGTAGTGGAAAAGGAGGCAATGTGGTGGCCTTTTTGATGGAGCACGAGCATTTTACCTATCCCGAAGCGATCAAATACTTGGCCAAAAAGTACAACATCGAGATAGAGGAGACGGAGCAGACCAGCGAGGAAAAGGAGCAGGCCAACGAACGGGAAAGCATGTATCTGGTCTCCGAACATGCACAAAAATATTTTGCACAGACCCTCTGGGAGTCGGGACCGGGAAAGGCCATTGGCCTAAGCTATTTCAAAGAGCGTGGATTTACTGATGAGACCATCAAAAAATTTGGGCTCGGATATAGCTTGGACGAGTGGGAGGCCTATACCCAAACTGTTTTGGACCAAGGCTACCAATTGGAGTTTTTGGAAAAGACAGGGCTTACCATTGTCAAGGAACAAACAAGTGGAGAGGTAAAACGGTTCGATCGTTTCAAGGGAAGGGTCATGTTTCCCATCCATTCCATGAGTGGAAGGGTGTTGGGTTTTGGCGGAAGGATTCTGGTCAATGATAAAAAAGCCGCCAAGTACCTCAATTCGCCCGAAAGCGATATCTACCATAAAAGCAAGGTGCTCTATGGCATCTATTTTGCCAAGCAGGCCATTGCGAAGGAGGATAATTGTTATTTGGTGGAAGGCTACACCGATGTCATCCAAATGTACCAGAAGGGCGTGGAGAACGTGGTCTCTTCCAGTGGTACGGCCCTGACCCCGGAACAGATACGGTTGATCAACAGGCTCACGAAGAACATCACGGTGCTTTTTGATGGGGATGCGGCCGGATTGCGTGCCTCGCTCCGTGGTATCGACCTGATCTTGGAGCAGGGAATGAACGTTAAGGTGTGCACCTTTCCCGAAGGTGAGGACCCCGATAGTTTTGCCAAGAACAATACGTACGAGGACCTAGTGCTCTATTTGGAGGGAAATGCGAAGGATTTTATCCAGTTCAAAACATCTTTGCTGGCTAAGGAGGCAGCCAACGACCCCATCAAAAGGGCAGATACGGTAAGGGATATCGTGAACAGTATCAGTAAGATACCTGACCGTATCCAAAAAGAGATCTACGTGCAGGAATGCGCCAAGATCATGCAGATTTCGGAGGAAGTACTTTACAACACTTTGGCCCAAATCGATAAAAAAGGAATGGTCGATGCCTCCAAGAAGATCAAACAGGAGCAGAAAGCCTTTGAGGTGGTCAAAAATGACACTGTGGTCGAAAAGGTGGATGTACAGTATGAGCTGGAGCGCAAGATCATTGAAGTGCTGTTGCTGTACGGAAACCAAAAACAGGAGTTTGAAGACTTGGTGCTCAAGGAAAATGAGTCTGGGGAATTGGTTCTGGAACCTGAAATTGTTGAGGCAAAGGTATATGAAAAGGTTTTTTTGGACCTTCAGGAGGATGAGATTGAACTCACCAACGGACAGTTCAAGAACATCTATTACAAATTGATAGAGAACCTGAACGAGAACGAGGAATTCTCGTTGAACACTTTTTTGGCCGAACTGGACCAGGATGTGGTGCCAGAGGTGTCGTCCATTTTAATGGAGGAAGAGCAGTATGTATTGCACGATTGGGAACGCCGGGAAATCTATCCGAAAGAGAAGAAATTGGGCGTGGCCCAGTTGGTGGGGGAAACCATTCTTACCCTAAGGTGCAATTTGATCAAGAACCGTATCCAGAAACTACAGGAAAAGACGCAGGAGAGCAACGGGGACCACACTGAAATTTTGGAAGAAATAGTCAACTACCTGCAATTGAACAAGTTGTTGAATGCAAAACTGAACCGGGTCCTTTCGTGATGGGATAAAAAAATCCCGGAAAGTGAAAACTGTCCGGGACTTACTTTAGTTGGTTTGGTTGGGTATTTTCAATAGAGTTCCAGGGCCTTTGCCTGTTGCAACAGATCCACCAAGTTGTCCACATTCAATTTTTTCATCAAACGGGCCTTGTAGGTGCTCACTGTTTTTTCGTTCAAATTGAGTCCTTCGGCGACTTCCTTGTTCCTTTTTCCACTGGCCAGAAGTTTCAGTACCTCCACTTCCCTTGAAGACAGTTTTCTGAAGAACCTTCGTGGTTTTTGGGTGCCTTCGTCAAAGGCCAATCGTTGGGCCAGCTCATTGGTGATGAACATGTTGCCGTCGCTCACTTTTCTCACCGCAGAAATGATGTAATCCAGGTCAGCAGTTTTGGATAGATAGCCGTAAGCTCCGGCACGGATGGTGCTCAGGGCATACACATCTTCTGATTGACCACTGTACATCAGGGTTTTGATGTCAGGGAATTCCAATTTCATCTTTCTTAGAGTGGCAATCCCGTTGATTTCTGGGATATCCATTTCCAAAATGACCACGTCCGGGGTCATTTTTTTCAATGTTTCAAAAAGCTCTGATGTAGTGGAGACGTCTGCAATGATTTCAATATCTGAGCTAGATTCAAGCACCTGTTTAATACCAAGCCTTACTACAGGATGGTTGTCAGCGATCAATACCTTTATCATTCGGTTTTGAGTTTAGTTTTTTTTGTTAGTTAGTGACTGATTACCTGCACGGTATAGCGGGCAAGATAATAATTTGATGGCGTAAAATTGTATTTTTTTTCTTAAAACCATAGTTTTTCTATGGTTTTTTTCGTCTTAAACTGGGATTTCTGCGTCAAAAGGTCATTTCAAGTGCGCCGGAACCTCACAGATAGGGATAGGAACCATCTTATGCTTGTTTGCAGTATTGTACCTTTTATAGATTGCGAATACTTCCTTTTCCCTGTCAGAGAAATCGTCCATCGTTTTTCCTGCCCCATCCATTTTCATCGCCCACTCCAATTCAGGGTAGGATGCACCTATCTGGTCTTCATCCGTTCTACTGTCTCCCCAAAGGCCATCGGTGGGCGCGGCTTCCATAATGTCTTGGTTGACACCCAGTACCCTTCCGACTTCATACACTTCGGTCTTCACCAAGTCCGCTATGGGGCTAAGGTCCACCCCTCCATCCCCATATTTGGTATAGAAACCGACGCCAAAATCCTCTACTTTGTTCCCTGTTCCAGCTACAAGATACCCATTCAGGGCTGCAAAATAGTAGAGCGTGGTCATCCGCAATCGGGCCCTGGTATTGGCGAGTGACATCAAGCGTTCCTCTTCATTCTGCACTTTGGGAAAAGCCGCCACAAGACTGTCGAACACAGGAGTGAGGTCCACAGGCTGTCGGGACACGTTCGGGAAATTTTCCATCAACCAATCGATATGGCGGTCGGCACGGGTGACCTGGCTCTGGCCTTGGTGTATCGGCATCTCCAAACACAAGAGGTCCAGCCCGGTCTTGGCGCAAAGCGTTGAAGTAACAGCAGAATCGATTCCTCCTGAAACCCCGATTACAAAACCTTTGCATTTGGCATTGGTGGCATACGCTTTCAGCCAATCCACAATATGGGCTATTACCTTTTCTGTTTGCATATCTTACTTTTTGTTTTCAATAAATTACCTTTGTTCCCTGTAAATTTAAACCCTGCGCCCATAAAAATGAAGAGGTTGTTCAAATACTTTGCGAAACTGGCACCTTTGTGTTTGGTTTTATGGATTTTTCTTTCACTTTTCTCTTGTAAAAAAACGGATAAGGCAGAACAGGAGATTGCCAAGGTTCCCGTTGAACTTCACATTTCTAGATTTGATCGCGAGTTTGCCAATACAACCCCGGAGGGCATTCCCCTTTTGAAGGAAAAATATCCATACCTCTTTCCTGAACAATTTCCCGATAGCATTTGGGAGGCAAAATTGTCCGATACCCTTCAGATTGAACTATCTGAGGAGGTGGACAAGGCCTTTGGGAGTTTTGGGGAGGAAGCCGAGTCATTGGAATCCCTTTTTCAGCACATTAAATATTATTTCCCGGAGTTTGAAGTGCCTAAAGTGGTCACGCTCATTTCTGATGTGAGGTACGAGGACCGTATTATATTGACGGATGATCTTTTATTGATAGGTCTGGATAATTATTTGGGGCCGGACCACCGTTTTTATGAAGGCATACAGCGATACATATCGGCCGGTCTGGACAAGCAATTTTTGGTTTCCGATGTGGCCAGTGCTTTTTCCAAAAGCGTGCTTACCTATCCCAGAAACCGGACTTTTCTTTCGAGGATGGTGCATTATGGCAAGGAACTGTACATAAAGGATAGGTTGCTTCCCCATAATACCGATGCCCAAAAAATAGGCTATACCCAGGAAGAAATGGACTGGGCCATCGCAAACGAGGAACAGATGTGGAAGTATTTTGTGGAACGGGACCTGCTCTACAGTACGGACTCCCAACTTGACCGAAAGTTTTTGGACCCTGCACCCTTTTCCAAATTTGGACTGGAACTGGACAATGAATCCCCAGGAAGGCTGGGCAGATATATGGGTTGGCAGATCGTTAGGGCCTTCATGGAAAAAAATGAGGTGGGCCTCCGACAGCTTTTGGATATGCCGGCGGATGAGATCCTGAAAGAATCAAACTATAAACCAAGAAAGTAAATGGCGGTAGTACATACTTCAGAAATAAAATTGACAGTGGGACTTGATGAGAACCGGGTCCCTGAAGAATTGAAATGGTCCGCCCAAGATGGTGGTGTGCAAGAGGAAGATGCAAAGGCCATGATGTTGTCCGTTTGGGACAGCAAGAACAAGGAATCCCTCAAAATAGACCTTTGGACCAAGGATATGCCGGTGGACGAGATGAAGATTTTCTTCCATCAGACCTTGGTGACCATGGCCGATACCTTCATGAAGGCCACGCAAGACGATAAAATGACAGCGACCATGAAGGACTTTTGTGATTATTTTGCTGAAAAACTGGAGCTGAAAAAGTAGTTCCGGAACAAGTGGTCATTTTATGATCTCCAAATAACCCTGTTCCGAAAGCGATTCGGTTTTGATATGTCGGTGTCGATGTTCCGAAGGGATTCCTGTGCGTTTATCCACATTGTATTGACTGCTTTGGGATTGAGATATGACCTGGACTCTATATAAGGTGTCGGTTTCGATGACGGTGATGCTTTCATTCCTAGCGCTCAAGGTTTCCCTATGTTTTTTGAACGATGTGGTCCCGCCCAGTACAAATTCAATGGTTTTCATGTCCTCTTTGGATGGTTTGTAAAAAGGTAGGTGCTCGTAAGCATCCATTTGGGTCTTTGTGTTTACGATGGGGCTATAGCTAAAGGTTTTGGATATCACATCAACGGTGGAACCATAATAAAAGGCAGTGTTCTTGGCCGCAAAATGGATGGGCAGGTCAAATAGGACAATCACTGAACTGTCATTGGCGAACACTCGGGCATCATAACTATCCGGTACTTTTTCGTTGCTGTTCTCCAGGATGAGAGACTTGGCCATTTGTACAATGCCTTGCTTTCCATGGTGGCTGATTTCTTTGCCAGTTGTATCCATGTTGCTCATTTTGGGATGGGTGGATGAGCAATGGGTAGTTGCCACTATGGAAACGAATATGGTAAAGTGGTAAAATACATTTCGGGCAGACCGGCTCATCGCTAATGATTCTGATATCCAAAGAAAAGGAAATGGGGACAAAGCCAGACCGTTGAATTGACCAATGCCCGTTTTCAATTGACGGATGAAGGTTTCACCAATAAAAAAGCCCGATGGGAGCTTCTATGGGAATGGACAGTTTAATCACCTGCCACAAAACTGGATATGACCCAACCTTTTGTGGATTTGGTCAATACCATCCTATACCCCACTGGAGAGACAAGATACTTTCCATGTACGTAACCGGTCAACTTACCATCTATTGTGCTGATGTTGAACCATTGACTTTCACTCTCCGAATTATCTTGTGGACTTTGATTCAATTTGACAATTCGGTAGCTGAGTTGGCCCAATACTTTGGAGTTCTCTGCACTGGGTGCGCTTCTAACGTTCACATGGGTGCCCAAGATTAGATAATGTTCAAAGGCATCAAACTCATTGGGCCAATCGCTGAATGTATAGGGAATGCTATAACTTCCAGAGCCATCCTCATATTTGGCCCCACCGATCAAAAGAATATTTTCAAGTTCGTCCCAGAATGTTGTGTGCTCTTTTTCAAAATCCCAATACTCCTTAAATTCATCTATCCCTCCATTGCCCCCGAAACTGCTCAAAACGTTGGGGTCCATATGACTCAGGATAAAATCTTTGTCCTTCTTGCCAACGGCCAGGGTGAGTTCGGTCAAAAACTTGGATAATGTAGGATCGGAAATCTCTATTGCTGGGGGATAAAGTTCGTCTTGGGCCATAAGATGTACCGATAACAAACAAAACAAAGGAAAAAAAATGTTTCGCATCATACTGAAAGATTTGGGAATTCTAAAATACACATAAATCGTGATGATTTTGAAATTGATGGCCAACAAAGTCTGTAGGCATCAAAAAAATAGACACAATAGCCCCGATCGGGGCTATTGTGTCTATGAATCATCTCAAAAAAAATCAACGTCCAATGCTGCCAAGGCCCATTGGCACTTCCATGAGCAACACCCTACTGTCCGTACGGGATTTCAGCTCGAAAGAATCCGTTTCCCAAAGTCCAAGACCATCACGTTTTTCAAGTTGCTGTCCATGAATCTCCACAGTTCCTTCCAGTACAAAGACATAGACCCCATTTCCTTCTTTCTTGATCGTATAGGTATCCGTAGCGCCAGTTTCAAACTTGCCCAAATGGAACCAGGCATCTTGGTGCACCCACACACCTTCATCATCAGGGTTTGGGGAGAGTACTTGGTAAAAAGCATTCTTTTTCTCAATGTCCCTTATGGAAATCTGATCATAACGGGGTTCCACATTTCGTTTGTTGGGGAACACCCAGATCTGTAGGAACTTCACCTCCTTGTCATCGTTCTTATTGTATTCACTGTGGAAGATGCCAGTACCGGCACTCATCACCTGTACGTCCCCTTCCTTTATGGTGGTCACATTGCCCATACTGTCCTTGTGTTCCAAGTCCCCTTCCAAAGGAATGGAAATGATCTCCATGTTGTCATGGGGATGGGAGCCAAACCCCTTGCCCGGGGCCACTTGGTCATCATTTAGTACGCGGAGTACCCCAAAATGCATCCGTTCTGGGTTTTGATAGGCTGCGAAACTGAATGTATGATGACTGTTGAGCCAGCCATGGTCGGCATGCCCTCTCGTGTCAGCTTTGTGCAATACGGTCTTCATATGTCTTGTTTTTTTGTTCCCTACAAAGGTCGGGCAAGCAAGGGGTTTTGGAGATATGAAAACACGGGAGGGACTTATGAAAATCCGATATCAGGCCAATTCTTTGAACTTGCTCGGGGAAACACCCGTGCAGGACTTGAAAAAAGCACTGAAGTTCGCTGGTTCCGAAAAGCCGAGTTCAAAAGCGATCTCTTTTTGGGAGAGGGCCGAAAAATACAGCAATCGTTTGGCGGCAATGGTGATCCTGCTCTGGATGTGCTCCTTGGATGTCTTTCCGGTGAGGGATTTCACCACACGGTTCAGATGGTCGGGGGTGATGTGCAGCGCATCGGCATAGGCGGAGGTATGGTGCCAAGTCTTGAACTTTTCGTTCACCAGTTGTTTGAAGTTGCGTACCAGAACGGCACCGACCTCCATGGTCTGGGAATCCAGTTGGGTCAACGAACACAGGTTGTGACAAGCGATCAACAGCAGTTTGAGCAAAGCGCCGATGGCCTCAAACTTATAAGTGTCTTGGGACCGGTAATAAAATTCCATTTCCGAGGCGTAGGATAGGATGCGGTCCATTTCCGGTTCGCTGACCATCAAGGGCGGGGTGTTGCCAAAATCATTGAACAGGTTGATGTCGTCTATGAAATCCACCATAATATGGTTCATGGCGAGGAACTGTGCAGAGAAAACAATGGAATAGCCAAAGGAGCTCGTTTCTTCCTTGAGTTGGTGTACCTGACCGGGACTGATGAAAAAAACCTGGTTTTCGGCAATGGGATGCGTCTTGAAATCGACCAAATGGACACCCTTTCCTTTTTTGACCACAAGAATGGTGTAATAGTCATGTCGGTGGGGCTCATCGGCCAGACCTTTCCTTTTTTTATGGATATCCTCCATCCTGGAAATGCCAAAACTGAGCGAACCATCGGCCTTGTTCACATTATGGTAAGTCTTCACTACATCCATGGTCCCTAAATTGTATGGAAAATACGCATTAAAAAAATAAATCCTTTGGATTTATGCCGGGATCATTTATTCGAGAAAAATTGTTGGTTGATGCCATCTATGAACTCCAAAAGTTCATCCTTGCCCATCCGGTTGCTGGATGAAGTGGTGAAATGTGGGGGAGCCTCCTCCCATGCACCTTCCCTTAATTTCTGTAGATAGGCCTCCGCTTGCCTTTCAATGGTTCCGGGTTTTAGTTTGTCCGCTTTGGTGAAGATGATGGCAAACGGGATCTGATTGGTTCCCAGCCACTCCATGAACTCAAGGTCAATGGGTTGCGGGTCGTGCCGGATGTCCACAAGGACAAAGCCACAGACCAATTGCTTCCGTTTTTGAAAATATTCGGTGATGTATTTCTGAAAGGTGTTCTTGTCCTTTTTGGACACCCTTGCATAACCATATCCTGGCAAATCCACCAAAAACCAATTGTTGTTGATCTTGAAATGGTTGATGAGTTGTGTTTTGCCCGGTCTGCCAGAAGTCTTGGCCAATCCCTTTCTGTCCACGAGCATATTGATGAGGGACGATTTTCCCACGTTGGACCGTCCAATGAAGGCATACTCCGGCAAAGGCTCATTGGGGCATTTGGTCACATTGGAATTGCTCATTATGAATTCGGCGGAAGAAATCTTCATGCGTATCGGAATAATATATGGTAAACAAGATACAAGAATTACAGACAAGGAACCTATTTACTAAGCTTTTGGTCTTGTCTCTTGGCTCTTTTGTCTTACGTCTTTGATGTCAAAAATTGCGCTTCTTCAACCAAGCGTCAAGAATGCGGTTAAAATCCTCGGGGTGCTCCATCATGGGTGCATGGCCGCATTTCTCGATCCAGTAGAGGTCGGAATCCGGCAAAAGTTCGTGGAACTCCTTGGCCACATTGGGAGGGGTCACCGTATCGTTCTCGCCCCAAATGATGCACGTGGGGGTCTTCATGTGTGGCAGGTCCTTGGACATGTTATGGCGGATGGCGCTTTTGGCAATGGCAAGGGTCTTTACCAACTTCATCCTGTCGTTCACCGTGGCAAACACCTCGTCCACAATTTCTTTGGTGGCCACTTCGGGATCGTAAAAGACATCCTGCGCCTTTTTCTTGATGAACTCATAATCACCACGCTTCGGATAACCGTCGCCCATGGCACTTTCATAGAGCCCGGAGCTTCCGGTGATGACGAGTGCCTTGACCATTTCGGGGAACATTTTGGTGTGCAAGAGACCAATATGTCCACCAAGGGAATTGCCCAGAAGAATGACATCCTTCAATCCTTTGGCCTCGATGAAGCCTTCCAGAAACTTGGCAAAGTTCTTTACGGTGGTTTTTAGAATGGGCATGTCGTAAATGGGGAGCTCGGGGATCAAGACCTTGTAGCCCTTGGAGGGGAAATAGTCAGATACGCCTTGAAAATTACTGAGCCCACCCATGAGTCCGTGCAGGATGATCATGGGGGTTCCCTCGCCCTTTTCTATATATCTGTATTTGCCATCCTCAATTAAATGCTCTTCCATTAATAGTCAGTTGGTAGTAAGAGGGGCAAATATAGGCATTTCATGTTACAAAGAATTCAGGTTTTTGGTGCATGGGGGACAAGTTTTTTCGGTTTCCCCAAGATTTGTGAAGTAGAGGAGCATATTCACGGGGAGTGTTTGCCCGGTCCAAAAGTTGGTTTTTGGTCTAAAAGTGGTGAATTTATTAACAAAAGTGGTGTTAAGTGGAGAAATGTGGAAATAAAATCTATATATTTGAGTTGTATTAAGTAACCAATTGATTTCTAGTGACCCATATCATAGGACAACATGATTGCAAAGCGGATTCAAAAGGAAGGGTATTGCTGCCCATTTCCTTGAAGAATCAGCTATTGCCTGTCCTGAAAGAAGGGTTCGTTATCAAGAGGTCGGTTTTTCAGCAGTGCCTGGAGCTGTATCCCAAACAACAGTTCGATGTGCTGATGCAAAAGGTGATGAAGAAGAGCAAAATCAACCGCAAGTACGATGCTTTTGTGAGAAATTTTGTGGCCGGGATGAAGGAAGTCGCCATCGATGGGGATTCTGGAAGGTTGCAGATACCCAAGAACCTCGTGGATTTTGCAGGAATCGATAAGGAAGTAGTGCTCAACGCTGTTTTTGACAAGATAGAGATTTGGGACAAGGACAAGTATGAGAAAGTCTTGGCTGAAGGGGAGAAGGATTATGCGGATTTGGCCGAAGAGATCTTTGATGACGATGAATGATGCATATCACAATCCGGTACTGTTGCAAGAGTCGGTGGACGGATTGGACATAAAGCCAGACGGGGTGTATGTGGACGTCACCTTTGGTGGTGGAGGGCACTCCAGTGAAATATTGAAACGATTGGGCGAGGGCGGAAAGCTGTTCGCATTTGATCAAGATGAGGATGCCCTGCAAAATGCATTGCATGATGACAGGTTCCAATTGATCAACCAGAATTTTCGCTACCTCAAGCAATATCTAAAGTTCTATGGTATTCGGAAAGTCGATGGAATCTTGGCGGATTTCGGAGTTTCCTCCCATCAGTTCGATGAAGCGGCCCGTGGATTCTCCACGAGGTTCAATGCAGATCTCGACATGCGTATGGACAGGAATAATGTGCTTTCGGCCTATGAGGTGATCAACTCCTACCCCCAAGAAGATCTGGCCTCGGTGCTGTTCCAATATGGGGAACTGCGAAACGCCCACGCCATGGCCAAGACCATTGTGGAGGCAAGGGGAGTCAATCCGATCAAAACCACGGAAGAATTGAAACAGACCTTGGGCAAGTTTTTGCCCAAGATGAAGGAGAACAAGATTTTGGCCCAGATCTATCAGGCCATTCGGATCGAGGTCAATCAAGAGATAGCGGTGCTGAAGGAGTTTTTGCTCCAAGTGCCGGAAGTTCTGGAAAAAGGTGGGCGATTGAGCATGATCAGTTACCACTCCCTGGAAGACCGTTTGGTGAAGCGTTTCATACGCGACGGACGGTTTGAGGGCGAACCTAAAAAGGATTTTTATGGGAACATCGACGTTCCTTTGAAAAAAGTAGGAGGGCTCATAGTGCCATCCGCAGAAGAAGTAGCCCGAAACAACAGGGCAAGAAGTGCAAAACTCCGCATTGCGGAACGCATATAAAAAAATGAGAAAAGGATTGCTGGACATATTAAAAGGAAAGTTTTTGGTGAGCGGGGATGCTCCCAAGAACTGGATGTTTTTGTTGTATGCCTCTTTCTTGGCCGCATTGATGATCTCCAGCAGTCACAATGCCGATAAAAAAGTAATGGAAATAGCCGCCTTGAACGAGGAGGTGAGAAAATTGAAAAGTGAGTTTTTTCAAGGAAGGTCCAATGTGCAACAGCTCAAGCTGGAATCCACTTTGCGGAAAGAAGTGGCGGACAAGGGACTTGTTCCTTCGGAAAACCCACCGAAGAAAATAGTGGTAAAATCAGCGGAATAGTGGCAATCACCGAAAAAAATATCATGAATAGGCTCTACCTGGTAGCAGGTGGACTTCTGGTCATGGCCATTGCCGTGGTGGTGAAGCTGGTGGATATCCAGATGGTGGAAGGTGAAAAGTACAAGGAACTTGCCCTGAGCCAGACTGAAAAAATGTTTACCATAGAACCCAATCGGGGTAACCTGTACTCCGAAGATGGTAGTCTATTGGCCGCGTCCGTTCCCAAATACGAGATCAGGTTCGATGCCCAAACGGTGTCCGAAACAAATTTCCAAAACCATGTTGCCGCACTGTCCGATTCGTTGGGAATTCTTTTCAACCGGCCTTCTTCCTATTATAGGCAATTGTTCAGAAAGGCCAGGGCCAATGGGAGCAGGTACGAACTGGTGGCCCGTAACGTGGATTACCTGAGTTATGTTCGTATAAAGCAGTTCCCTCTTTTTAACCTAGGCCCATATAAGGGTGGGTTCATCGAGACCCATCGTGTGGTACGGGAATACCCTTTGGGTAAGATGGCGGCCAGGAGCATTGGTTATGAAAAAGTGGATGAAAATGGATACTATACCCGTGTGGGATTGGATGGTGCCTTTGGCGAGACCTATCTAAGGGGCAGGGAAGGAAAACGCCTGAAGCAAAAAATAGCAAAGGGCCAATGGAAGCCCGTGGGTCTGGACAATATTGTGGAGCCACAGGATGGCCTGGACGTGGTGTCCACCATCGATGTGAACATTCAGGACATTGCCCATCACGAATTATTGAAACAGCTTGAAAAATATAAGGCGGACCATGGTTGTGTCGTGGTCATGGAGACCAAGACCGGGGAGGTGAAGGCCATCTCCAATCTGGGACGCACCTCTGATGGGACATACTACGAAAAATTGAACTATGCCGTAGGGGAATCGCACGAGCCGGGTTCTACCTTTAAATTGATGTCCCTGGTGGCGGCTCTGGAAGATAAGGTCGTGGATACCAGTACGGTCATCGATACCGAAAAAGGAAGGTACAGGATATATGATGGTGTGGTGAAGGATTCCAAATGGGGCGGTTATGGAAAGATTTCCGTCGCCGAAGCCTTTGCGGTTTCCTCGAACACTGCTTTTGCCAAGATCATCAATGAAAATTATAAAGAGCGGCCTGCCAAATTCGTGAACCGTTTGATGAACATGGGGCTGCACAAAAAATTGGACCTTCCCATCATTGGGGAAGGGGACCCTGTGATCCGCTATCCGGGAGACAAGGGTTGGTCGGGGATTTCCCTCGGATGGATGTCCCACGGCTACGAAGTGTCGTTGACGCCCATGCAGACCTTGGCCTTTTACAATGCCATTGCCAACGACGGGGAGTTGGTGAAACCCCGATTGATCAAAGAAGTGAGGGAAGGCAGTAAAGTGGTGAAACGATTTGACAAGGAAGTGCTGAACCCGTCCATCTGTTCCAAAGAAACCGTGGACAAGGTAAGGCAACTCATGAAGGATGTGGTGGAAAAAAAGAACGGTACGGGACACGGGCTGTACTCCAAGAACTTTTCCATGGCAGGCAAAACGGGGACCACCCAGAAGAACTATGTGGAGAAAGACCCGGACAAACTGGCCTATATCTCCTCTTTTGCCGGGTATTTTCCAGCGGACAATCCCAAATATTCCTGTATCGTGATCATCCATGAGCCGGACAAGAGTGAGGGGTATTACGGAGCTGACGTATCAGGTCCTGTCTTCAAATCCATGGCACAAAAAATACATGCCATTTCACCTTTGGTGGATGAAGTGGAAACCAAGGAATATGACGACCCTGATTTGGATAAAGCGTACGAGCAATACTTTGCCATGGCCCAGAAAAAGTTTGGGACCGTGCCCAATGTCAAAGGAATGAGTGGGATGGATGCAGTGTCTTTGCTTGAAAATTTGGGACTGGAAGTGGAGGTGCACGGAAATGGAAAAGTGAAGAAGCAGTCCATAGACCAAGGAACGGACATAAAAAAAGTAAAGAAAATAGTACTGGAGCTTTCATGAAGTTGTTGAAGGACATATTATATGGTGTGAGCCTCACTGCGGTGAGCGGGGATACCAACGTCATGGTGAACCATATCCATTTCGATTCGAGAAAAGTGGAGATGGACGATGTGTTCGTGGCCGTTCGGGGAACCATCACCGATGGTCATAAGTACATCCAAAAAGCGGTGGACTCAGGTGCCAAAGCGGTGGTCTGTGAAGAGCTGCCCGAACTGTTGATCAATGGCATCACCTATTTGAAGGTACCGGATTGCAACAGTGCCTTGGCCGTTATGGCATCCAATTTTTATGGAAACCCTTCCAAAAACCTAAAACTGGTCGGAATTACAGGGACCAATGGAAAGACTACGGTAGCCACGCTGCTGTACAACCTCTACACGAAAGCGGGTTATAAAGCCGGCCTTCTTTCCACTATAAAAGTTATGGTGGGCAATAAGGAATATCCAGCGAGCCATACGACCCCAGATGTCATGGCCATCAACGATTATTTGGCAAAAATGAGCGCAGAAGGTGTGGAGTGCTGTTTCATGGAGGTGAGTTCGCACGGCATCCATCAAAAAAGATCCGAAGGGCTGTATTTTGCAGGAGCGGTCTTTACCAATCTCTCCCATGATCATCTGGATTA
Source organism: Flagellimonas hadalis (assembly GCF_007785775.2). Classification (GTDB taxonomy): domain Bacteria; phylum Bacteroidota; class Bacteroidia; order Flavobacteriales; family Flavobacteriaceae; genus Flagellimonas; species Flagellimonas hadalis. The sequence goes on along the minus strand of NZ_VNIK02000003.1, from coordinate 12,817 downwards.
CCACAAAACTTTTGCGGAATACCGCGATACCAAGAAAAAATTGTTCGACAGTTTGCCCAAGACAGCTTTTGCCCTGGTCAACATCGATGATAAAAATGGATTGGTGATGATGCAGAACACCAAGGCCAAAAAATACACCTATGCCCTAAAATCGTATGCAGATTACAGGGCCCAGATATTGGAAAGACAGTTCAATGGACAGTTGTTGAAGCTGGATGAGAATGAACTGTGGACGAAGCTCATTGGGGATTTCAATGCCTATAACCTATTGGCCATCTATGCTGTGGCCGACCTTCTGGGATTGGAAAAAATGGAGATCCTGAGACTGATGAGCGAATTGGAGACCGTGGATGGCAGGTTCCAATACTATATATCCAAAGAAAAAATAACGGCAATAGTTGATTATGCCCATACGCCGGACGCACTAAAAAATGTATTGATCACCATCAATGCATTGAGGACTGGAAATGAAAAGGTCATCACCGTAGTGGGGTGTGGTGGTGACCGCGATAAGTCTAAGCGTCCGGTTATGGGTCATATCGCTTCCGAAATGAGTGATCAGGCCATTTTTACATCCGATAACCCCAGAACGGAATCACCTGCCACGATCATTGAGGAAATGGAAAAGGGAGTGGAGGCCCAGAACACCAAAAAAGTATTGTCCATCGAGAGCAGAAAGCAGGCTATAAAGGCCGCTTGCCAATTGGCCATGGCCAAAGACATCATCCTGGTCGCGGGAAAAGGACATGAAACCTATCAGGAAACCAATGGTGTACGGGTGGAATTTGATGATTTAAAAGAAGTAAAGGAAGCTTTGAACAGTTTAAACAAATAAGATTTTCGAAATACGGAGTGCGAAGTGCGAAATGGAAAGTACAAAGAAAAAGTCTAACGTCTAGATTCTAATATCTATCGTCTAAAATATGTTATACTACTTGTTCGAATTTTTGGAGAAACAATACCAACTGCCGGGTGCGGGCCTTTTTAGGTTCCTGACCTTCAGGGCTGCCATGGCCGTGATGTTGTCTCTTCTGATAGCAATGGTATACGGAAAGCGGATCATCGTGTTCCTGCAAAAAAAGCAGATCGGGGAAAGCATCCGTGATCTTGGACTGGAAGGCCAACAACAAAAAGCGGGAACGCCCACCATGGGAGGGTTGATCATCATCATGTCCACCCTGTTGCCCGTGATCTTGTTTGCCGACATCAAGAATATCTATGTGATTCTGTTGATCGTCACCACGATTTGGATGGGGGTCATTGGGTTTGTGGATGATTACATCAAGATATTCAAAAAAGACAAAAAGGGACTGAAAGGAAAGTTTAAGGTCATGGGGCAAGTGGGCCTCGGGCTGATCGTGGGCATCACGCTCTATTTTCATCCCATGGTGACCATCAAGGAGAAAGATACCACGACCATAACCGAGGATTTCAAAGTGGAAAAGGTTTTTGGGGAAGAGACCAAGGCGGTCCGGACCAATGTGCCCTTTTTCAAGAACAATGAGTTGGACTATGCCGATTTCATTTCATGGATGGGCGATGGTGTCGAGGACTATGCGTGGCTCATCTTCATCCCTGCGGTCATTTTGATTGTCACCGCAGTTTCCAATGGGGCCAACCTAACGGATGGAATTGATGGATTGGCGGCTGGTTCCTCAGCAATTATCGTGCTGACCCTGGGCATTTTTGCCTGGGTTTCCGGTAATATCCAGTTTTCAAATTATCTGGACATTTTCTACCTGCCCCGAGTGGGAGAATTGGTGGTGTTCATTGCCGCATTTGTGGGGGCTTTGGTCGGATTTCTATGGTACAATACCTATCCTGCCCAAGTATTTATGGGCGATACGGGAAGCCTTACCATCGGCGGGGTCATTGCGGTGATCGCCATTATGGTGCGAAAAGAACTGTTGCTCCCCGTACTCTGCGGGATCTTTTTTGCAGAGTCCCTGTCGGTGATGTTGCAGGTGGGGTATTTCAAGCATACCAAAAAGAAATATGGCGAAGGGAAACGTATATTCCTGATGGCGCCGTTGCACCATCATTACCAAAAGAAATTATATCACGAGAGCAAGATAGTGACGCGGTTCTGGATCATTGGGATCTTATTGGCCATCATCAGCATTGTCACGCTAAAAATTCGATAGATGGGCCGCTTGGTGATACTTGGAGGAGGAGAAAGTGGTGTGGGAACCGCTATTTTGGGGAAGCAAAAAGGATTCGAGGTCTTTGTTTCGGACAAAGGTGAGATCAAGGAGAAATATAAAGAAGTTCTTGAACATTTTGAGATTGAATGGGAGTCTGGCGATCACACGGAGGCCAAGATCCTGAATGCTGATGTGGTGATGAAAAGCCCGGGCATTCCCGATAAGGCACCATTGGTCAAGGCACTTGTTGCCAAAGGTATTCCGGTCATTTCGGAAATAGAGTTTGCATCAAAATATACCGATGCGACCCTCATCGGAATCACTGGAAGCAACGGGAAGACGACGACCACGATGATGACCTATCACCTTTTGAAGAAAGGTGGACTGAACTTGGGCATGGCAGGGAACATTGGTGACAGCTTTGCCAAAATGGTGGCCGAGAAGGATATGGATCAGTATGTGTTGGAGATCAGCAGCTTTCAGTTGGACGGCATAGTGGATTTCAAACCACACATCGCCGTGATCACCAACATCACCCCGGACCATTTGGACCGATATGAGTACAAGTTTGAAAACTATATCGCCTCCAAGTTCCGCATCGCCATGAACCAGGATGAAAACGATTACCTGATCTATGACGCCGATGATGAGGTGATGGAAAACTGGCTGAAGAAAAACCCCGTTCAATCCAAATTGGTCCCTTTTTCGGTCAAGAAAAAACTGGAAGAAGGAGCCTGGTTGGAGGATAAAACGATACAAATAAAATTAGAACATAAAACCTTGGAAATGAGTACAGATATTTTGGCCTTGGAAGGGCAGCACAACGTAAAGAACACTATGGCCGCAAGTATGGCCGCCCTTTTGGTAAAGGTCAGGAAAGAGACCATTCGCCAGAGTATCCAGTCCTTTCAGGGAGTGCCCCATAGGTTGGAAAAAGTGTTGAAGATCAACCATGTGGAGTACATCAACGATTCCAAGGCAACCAATGTCAACGCCACCTTCTATGCACTGGACGGTATCAAAAAGCCCATTGTTTGGATTGCGGGCGGAGTGGACAAAGGAAACGACTATGCGGAGTTGATGCCCTTGGTAAGGGAGAAGGTAAAGGCCATTATCTGTTTGGGTATGGACAATACCAAGTTGAAGGAGTCTTTTGGCAATGTGATAGACCTGATGGTGGAGACCTATTCCATGGAGGAGGCGGTAAAAGTGGCCTACAAGGTGGCGGAACGGGGCGATGCAGTCCTTTTGTCGCCGGCCTGTGCCAGTTTTGACCTTTTCAAGAACTATGAGGATAGGGGAGATCAATTTAAAGCAGCAATCAAAAATTTGTAGAACGTGTTGGCCATATTCAAAAATCTGAAAGGTGATAAAGCCATCTGGGGCGTAGTGGCCCTTTTGGCCCTTTTCTCATTTTTGCCTGTCTATAGCGCAAGTACCAATTTGGTGTTTGTGAACGATGACGGGACCACATTTGGGCACCTGGTGAAGCATGCCGTGCTCCTGTTCTTGGGCTTTGGGATCATTTATGCCATCCATAAGATTCCTACCCATTATTTTAAGGGGCTTTCCATCATTGCCCTGCCCATTGTGTTGATCTTATTGGCCTATACTTTAACAGTAGAAACCCGCATCGGTGGGGTCACGGCAAACCGCTGGATCAAGATTCCTTTTGTGGGGGTCAATTTCCAGACTTCCACTTTGGCCTCTGTGGTATTGATGATATGGATTGCCAGGTATTTGACCAAGATCAAGGATGTCAAGATCACTTTCAAGGAAAGTATATTGCCACTTTGGCTCCCAACGGCCTTGGTGGTGCTGCTCATTTTGCCCGAAAACTTTTCAACGGCGGCAATCATCTGTTTTATGGTGTTGGTACTGTGCTTTTTGGGCGGGTATCCACTAAAATACCTGTTTGCCATGGTGGGTACGGGAATCGTTTTGGGCGGTATGTTCATGTTCGTGCTCTTCAAGGCACCCGAGGTGCTGCCGGACAGGGCAGGTACATGGAAATCAAGGATAGAGACCTTTATCCATCCAGAGCAGGCAGACAAGGACGATTTGCACCAATTGACCTTGGCGCAGATAGCCATCGCCGAAGGCGGTGTGGTGGGCAAAGGGGCCGGAAAGAGCGTTATGAAAAATATGTTGTCGCAAAGTACCTCGGATTTCATCTTTGCGATCATTATTGAAGAATATGGATTGTTGGGTGGAGGGGCTTTGTTGTTCTTTTACCTCTTGTTGTTGTTCCGGATCGTAGTAGTGGCACACTCGGCCAAAACGGTGTTTTCAAAACTGTTGGTGATCGGGGTTGGGCTGCCCATTGTGTTCCAAGCCTTCATCAACATGGCCGTCGTGGTGCAGTTGTTTCCGGTAACGGGCCAGCCATTGCCACTGATCAGTATGGGGGGTACATCCATTTGGATGACCTGCTTGGCGATAGGCATCGTGTTGAGCGCGAGCAACAAGACAGAGAATTTGGAGGAGCAATCCTATGACATAGATGAGACCAACCCTTTAGAAGTATTGAGTGGGCAGTTATAGGTTCATACTTTCTGGGGGCGGTACGGGAGGACATATCTATCCCGCAGTGGCCATAGCCAACGAGCTGAAGAAAAGGCATCCAGATGCCAAGTTCCTTTTCGTGGGGGCCAAGGATAAAATGGAGATGGAAAAAGTGCCACAGGCCGGATATGAGATCAAGGGTTTGTGGATAAGTGGAATACAACGGAAACTGACATTGAAAAATCTCATGTTTCCCTTTAAAGTGATAAGCAGTTTGTTGGAAGCCAGAAAAATAGTGAAGCAGTTCAAACCCCATGTGGCCATAGGCACGGGAGGCTTTGCCAGTGGACCATTGTTGCGGATGGCGGCCAGTGCGGGCATTCCATGTGTGCTGCAGGAGCAGAACTCCTTTGCGGGCATCACGAACAAACTATTGGCAGGAAAGGCCGAGAAAATATGTGTGGCGTATGATGGCATGGAGCGGTTTTTTCCAAAGGAAAAGATCGTGAAGACAGGCAATCCCGTCCGCATGGATTTGGTGGGCCAGAAATCGGGCAAGGAAGAGGCACTCGGTTTCTTTGGCTTGGATGCAAAAAAGAAGACCGTTCTGATCTTGGGAGGCAGTCTGGGTGCTAGGCGCATCAACCAATTGGTCCAGAAAGAATTGAAATTTTTTGAAGGGCAGGGGCTGCAAGTGCTTTGGCAGTGTGGCAAGCTCTATGTGGAGGAATACAAAACATACGATTCGGATTCGGTTAAGGTATTGGCCTTCGTCAATCGGATGGACTTGGCCTATGCTGCTGCGGACGTCATCATTTCAAGGGCCGGGGCAGGTTCGGTTTCGGAGCTCTGCTTGGTGGGAAAACCGGTGATTTTTATCCCATCGCCCAATGTGGCCGAAGACCATCAGACCCAAAATGCAAATGCCCTGGTGTCCAAGGAAGCTGCCATCATGCTGAGGGAAAGCGAACTGGATGCCGAATTTGAACAAAAATTTACTGAGTTGATGGATTCGAAGGAACTCCAAAGCCAACTCCGAACGAACATCAAAAAATTGGCCATGCCCAAGGCCACGGAACATATAGTGGATGAAATTGAAAAATTGCTGAAGTGAACCTGAAGAATATACATAGCGTCTATTTTATTGGTATAGGAGGCATAGGTATGTCCGCTCTGGCCCGTTATTTCGATTTTATCGGAAAACCGGTTGCCGGGTACGACAAGACCCCGACGCCGATTACCGATGGGCTTCAGGAAAAGGGCATCCAGGTCCATTTTGAGGATGATATCGCTTCGGTCCCGGACACGTTCAAACAGCCGGGCACCTTGGTGGTCTATACCCCTGCGGTCCCCTCATCCCATGGTGAACTCAATTTCTACAAAGCGAACGGTTTCGAGATCAAGAAGCGTTCGGAAGTGTTGGGCATCATCACCAAAGATTCCTATTGCTTGGCCGTGGCGGGCACCCATGGCAAAACGACCACTTCATGTATTTTGGCACATTTGCTAAAAGAATGTGGATTGCCCTTCACTGCATTTTTGGGAGGGGTATCGGAAGATTTCAACAGCAATTTTGTGCTGGAGGGCACTGAGTATTCCGTGGTGGAGGCCGACGAGTTCGACCGTTCCTTTTTGAGATTGTTCCCCACGGTGGCCTGCATCACAAGCATGGATGCCGACCACTTGGACATTTATGGCACCCATGAAGAGTTGCTACAGTCCTTTCGGGATTTTGCCGGAAGGATAAAACCCGGCGGCAAGCTGTTCGTCCGAAAAGGGTTGCCCATGGAGGGCATCACCTTTGGCATTGAGGACGGTTCTGACTTTTGCATAGAACATATTGACATTGAACAGGGAACCTACATATTTGATCTCGTTACGCCTTCCGAGGTGCTGAAACAAGTCCGTTTCGGCAAGCCTGGTAGGCACAATTTGCTCAATGGATTGGCTGCTTTTGCGATGGCGGTGCAAACAGGTTGCCCACCACACCGCCTTGCCGAAGCTTTGGCCACGTTCAAGGGGGTGCAGCGAAGGTTTTCGTACCAGATCAAGGAAAAGGATTTTGTCTTTATCGATGACTATGCACATCATCCTGCTGAGATTGATGCGGTGCATCAGGCCATACGAGAGATGCACCCCGGGGAAAAGGTCACGGTGATTTTTCAGCCCCACCTGTTTTCAAGGACCAAGGATTTTGCGGACGATTTTGCCCGAAGTCTTTCCCAGTTCGATAAAGTTATCCTCTTGGAAATCTACCCGGCACGGGAGGAACCCATGGAAGGCATCACATCGGCCTGGCTATTGCAGAAAATAAACAACCCCAATAAAAAACTGGTTCCCAAAGCGGAACTGATAAAAGAAGTGAGTAACTGCAAAACAGGGGTTTTAGTGGCCCTTGGCGCAGGGGATATTGGGCTTGAAGTGCCCAAAATAAAAAAAGAATTGGCTTATGCGGGTTAATTGGAATTACATCAAATTGGCTTTTCTGTCGGTTGCCGTAATTGCACTTTACGGTTTTGCCGATCAACGGAGCAAAAAAAGGAAGGTGGAAGACGTCTCGGTTAAATTTGTGGGCGACAACAATTTGTACTTGACTGAGGATGCGGTTAATAAATTGTTAATACAAAATTACGGCCCCGTAAAAAATAGGGCCAAAGAACAATTAGTTTTGAATACCATAGAGGAGGTAATTCTGTCCAACGATATGGTGAAAAACGCCCAAGTCTATCTTACTGTAAACGGGGAACTTATCTCAAAGATTGTTCAGCGTAAACCGATTGGAAGAGTAGAAGGGGTCTCCAAATTTTATTTGGATGATTTGGGAGAGCGCATGCCATTGTCCAAGCAACATTCGGCAAGGGTGCCCATCATCACGGGTAAAATTACGGGCAGGACCCTTGAGGACGCATATGTGATCCTCAACTATATCAACGAAGATGATTTTCTCAGAAAAAACGTCATTGGGATACATATTGAAGAAGAAGGAAACTACCAACTCAAATTCCGCATGGAGAACTTTGTGGTGAATTTGGGGGGAGTGGACAATCTAAATACAAAGTTCAAGAATTTCATGGCTTTCTATGCCAAAGCGGCCAAGGACAATTCCTTGGAGGATTATGCAATAGTAAGTTTGGAGTTCAACAATCAAGTGGTTTGCACCAAAATATAAGATATGGAACAGGGTAATTATTCAGTTGGGTTGGATATTGGAACCACCAAGATCGTGGCGATCATTGGTAGGGAGAACGAGTATGGAAAAATTGAGGTTCTGGGAATGGGCAAGTCCAAGAGTCTGGGCGTGCACAGGGGAGTGGTGAACAACATCACGCAGACCATCTCCTCCATTCAACAGGCAGTGGAGCAGGCAGAACTGAACTCTGGCCTAAAGATAGGTTCGGTTGTCGTGGGCATTGCCGGACAGCACATACGCAGCCTACAGCACAGTGACTACATCACCAGGCCAAATTCCGAGGAAGTCATCAACAATGACGATTTGGACAGGCTTTGCAACCAAGTCTATAAACTGGTCATGCTTCCCGGTGAGGAGATTATCCATGTATTGCCACAGGAATACAAAGTGGATGGCCAGTCCGAAATAAAGGAACCCAAGGGAATGTACGGCGGCCGTTTGGAAGCCAATTTCCATGTAGTGGTCGGTCAGGTGTCATCCATCAAAAACATAGGAAGGTGTATCAAAAGCGCGGGGCTTGACCTAGGCAACATCACCTTGGAGCCTTTGGCCTCTGCAGAAGCCGTTCTGAGCCAGGAAGAAAAAGAAGCGGGCGTTGCCCTTATCGATATAGGTGGCGGAACCACGGACCTTGCCATTTTCAAGGACGGGATCATTCGCCATACCTCCGTTATCCCTTTTGGGGGCAACGTGATCACCGAAGACATCAAAGAAGGCTGTTCCATCATCGAAAAGCAGGCCGAACTGTTGAAGATCAAATTCGGTTCCGCATGGCCGGGCGAGAACAAGGACAACGAGATTGTCTCCATTCCAGGTCTGAGGGGTAGGGAGCCCAAGGAGATCACCTTGAAGAACCTCTCCAAGATCATCCATGCAAGAGTGGTGGAGATCATAGAGCAGGTCTATGTGGAGATCAAGAACTATGGCCATGAGGACCAAAAGAAAAAATTGATCGCTGGAATCGTATTGACCGGTGGGGGAAGCCAATTGAAGCATTTGAAGCAATTGGTGGAGTATATCACTGGGATGGACACCCGAATCGGTTATCCCAACGAACATTTGGCGGGCGATTCCGATGAGGAAATTGCCAGTCCGTTATATGCGACAGCGGTAGGCCTGTTGATGAACGCCTTGGAGTCCAAAACCCTGGGCAAAGTGGTAGGTCAACAGGAAGAAGTGCAAAAAGAGGAAAAGGTGTTGGTGGAGCAGGAGCATGTAGGGGCGGAAGCCACCATGACCTCGCATAAGGAAAGAAAATCCATTTTTGACAAATGGTCCGAGAAGTTGAAGGACTTTTTGGACAATGCAGAATAATATAACCCCATTAACGAAACACAACTGTCATGAGCAAGAACACTGAATTTGACAACATCGCTTTTGATTTGCCCAAGAACAAAAGCAACGTAATAAAGGTAATAGGAGTAGGCGGCGGCGGTAGCAACGCCATCAACCATATGTTCCAGGCAGGGATCAATGGAGTGGATTTCGTGATCTGCAACACCGATGCCCAAGCCTTACAGAACAGCTCTGTACCCAATAAGATCCAGTTGGGGGTATCCCTCACTGAAGGTCTTGGGGCAGGCGCCAACCCCGATGTTGGGGAGCAGGCTGCCTTGGAGAGTATGGAAGAGATCAAGGGCATGTTGGGACAGAATACCAAAATGGCCTTTATCACTGCAGGTATGGGGGGAGGAACCGGTACCGGGGCCGCACCCATTCTTGCCAAACTGGCCAAGGAACTGGACATCCTTACCGTTGGCATCGTTACCATCCCGTTCCAGTTTGAAGGGGCCATGCGTAACAAGCAGGCACAATTGGGGATAGAAAAATTGCGGGCAAATGTGGATTCGCTCATCGTGATCAACAACAACAAACTTCGTGAAGTGTACGGCAATCTTGGGTTTAAGGCCGGCTTCTCAAAGGCGGACGAAGTGTTGGCAACTGCGGCAAGGGGTATCGCAGAAGTCATCACGCATCACTATACACAGAACATTGACCTTAGGGATGCCAAGACCGTGCTTTCCAACAGTGGAACGGCCATCATGGGCTCTGCTGCTGCATCAGGTTCCGCAAGGGCCACCGAGGCCATCATGAAAGCTTTGGATTCCCCATTGCTGAACGACAACAAGATCCATGGGGCCAAGAATGTGCTGTTGCTCATTGTTTCCGGTTCCCAGGAAATCACCATCGATGAGATCGGGGAGATCAATGATCATATCCAGATAGAGGCGGGACATGGCGCCAACATCATCATGGGTGTGGGTGAGGATGAAAGCTTGGGCGAGGCCATTGCGGTCACCGTGATCGCCACTGGTTTCAATGTAGACCAGCAGGACAACATAGTGAACACGGAATCCAAAAAGGTATTCTATACGTTGGAGGACGAGCAGACCGCTCAACAAGATTTAACCCCCGAGGCCACAGCGGTACAAGAAGTTAGGGTAGAAAAGATTCCAGTGGTGGAACCAGAGCCGGAACCTACCGTGGTGAAGCACACTTTGGAGATGAAAGATGAGGAAGTGGAGCAGCGCGTTGCACCCAAGGCCAAGATACAAGAACCAGATTTGGTGCCCACAACAAGCTATATCCGGAATTTCAATGTTTTTTATGAAGAAGTGGTCCCTGAATATGTGGAGGATGACTTTATCATCATTGAAGCCAAGAACATTATCAACAATATAGAGGTCGTGGAACCTGAAGTGGTTGCTCCCAAGTCGCAGGAAGACCAGTTTACTCTGAGTTTTGATATGCCCCTCCACAGCGAAAAAGAGGAGGAAGAGAATGAAAGGGAGCACACGATCACTTTCAACTTGGACGATGGCATTGGAGATGTGAAAGTGAACGAATATGTGGAGGTAAAGCCTGTTTTGGAATACAATAAGCAGGGGGAGACGCGCTATAATTTGGAAGAGTACATGGAGTTGGAAACCAAATTGACCGGGGCGAAGTCCATGGCCGAGACCCACGAACCCAAATTGGTGGAAAACGAACTCGTTTTCGAGAAAAAGACCTTGAAAATGGAGGCGTCCAACCAAAAAGAGGAAACCACGGACAGTTTGGATCCCTTCAACAGTTCCATCAGCGATCTTTTAAAAGATAGGGCCGATGAGCGAAGAAGAAAACTGAAAAATTTCAACTATAAGTTCCAGAACAACAGGAACAGCATAGACGAGATTGAGAAACAGCCAGCCTATAAGCGTCAAGGCGTGGATTTGAACGATGTTCCCAAAGAACAGAAAGTCTCTAGGACCACTTTGAGCGAGGACAGCAACGATGACTTACAGTTGCGATCCAACAACTCATTTTTGCACGATAATGTTGATTAGTAGTGTTTAGAATTGACATCCATTTTTTAAATGGAAGCATGAACCCGAAAGTTGAAATACTTTCGGGTTTATTTTTTATCTTCGCAGCCCAAAATAGATGGAAATGGGTTTGCAGGAAAAGGTAATGACTGAAATGAAGGTAGCCATGAAGGCAAAAGATACCGTTGCCTTGGAATCATTGCGTGCCATCAAATCGGCCATTTTGTTGGCGAAGACGGAAACAGGGGCCGGTGCCGAACTTTCGGAGGAAGATGAAGTGAAATTGATCCAGAAGCTGGTAAAACAGCGAAAAGACAGTGCCACCATCTTCCAACAACAAGGGAGGGAAGATTTGGCCGGGCCAGAACTTGCACAGGTGGCGGTGATCGAGAAATTCCTGCCCGAACAACTGTCCGAGGAAGAGGTTGAAAAAGTGGTACTCAAAACCATTGAATCGGTTGGTGCTTCGGGAATGCAGGATATGGGCAAGGTGATGGGCATTGTCTCCAAGGAATTGGCAGGCCAGGCCGATGGGAAGACCATTTCCAACATCGTAAAGGCAAAATTGAGTTCATAACATAAGATAAAGGCCGCGTAGTTCAACTGGATAGAATATCAGATTTCGGCTCTGAGGGTTGGGGGTTCGAATCCTCCCGCGGTCACACTTAAAGCCTGCAAATTTTTGCAGGCTTTTTTAAATATCAGACCAGCCTGCCGGCAGGCAGGTTTCTGCTCTGAGGGTTGGGGTTCGAATCCCTGTCTGCCGATAGGTAGGCTCCCTGGGTCACAGATAAATCAAAAGGCTTCACGTCAAATCAAGTTAACTTGAATTTGTAAGTGGGGCTTTTTGATTTTCAGAACGGAACGTCCGGGGAAATGCAATCCCCCTCAATTCACAAAAACAAAAGCAGGCATTTTGCCTGCTTTTTTCCAATTGCCTAAAAAATACCCGACAGACAAAGAGGGCTTGGTATGGGAACGTCCGCCGGGCTTCAACTATATTAACTTAAAAACAAACAATTACTGGTTCAACCCAAACAAAGTCGCGGCCTCGCCAAAGCTTTTGGGCATGTTGTTGGTCAAATCATTGGCTTGGGCAATATTAGCTGGGACCACAACGTATTTCACCATATAGGAATCATTGTTTTCAATTTCGGTCACACCAAAAACTGATTCTCCTCTGATAACCAATGCATTGTTGAAAAAATTTGGATCTGTTGTAGTCGAAGTATAAGCATATATGTAATAAAAGTCATCATCATACGGGAGTAATGTTGTGATGGTTGCAAAGCCACTAGTTCTCCTTAAATAGACAAGAACAACCCCTTCAGTCTCCAAGAAGGCATTCATATCATCGATTCCAGGGATTTCTTCAATGTACATTTCTCCTATAGTAGGAGGGTTATCGGAGTTCACATCATCCCAAACAATCTGCATCCAATCGGAAACAATCACGTTGGCATTCCCGTCCTGACCATCAGCACCGTCCTGCCCGGCAGGTCCTTGCAGTCCCATTTCGCCATCTATTCCATCCTTGCCATCTTCGCCAGAACAAGAAACGAGGGCAATACTCAGGCCCAGGAAAAGATAAAGGGCCATTTTTGATACATTTAAAAGAGTTGTTTTCATAAAGTAAATAAATTGATTAGTAAAAATGAATATGAGGTTGGCAT
>NZ_VNIK02000029.1 GCF_007785775.2 Flagellimonas hadalis | reverse complement strand
TGGATGAGCCGGGTAAACTGAGCCACCCGCGCCGGATTAAAGTGAGCAGTGTAAATCAACTGCTTGGATTTGACCTGTCCGTGGGTTAAACTTAGTTTTTATTTTTCAATTTTCTTCTCATAGATTCACCTTTTATGTCGATTCTGTGTGCTGTATGCACCAAACGGTCGAGTATGGCGTCGGCCAGTGTTCTCTCCCCGATGATGTCGTGCCATTTTGATACGGGCAATTGTGATGCAATTATGGTCGATCTCTGTCCGTGACGATCCTCGATGATTTCCATGAGCGCATGCCTGTTGATGTTGTCCAGTGGCTTGAGCCCGAAGTCATCAAGTATCAGTAGGTCCTGTTTTTCAAGTTTGCCTATCTGTTTTGGATAGGAACCGTCCGCTTTTGAGGTCTTCAACATGGTAAAGAGCTTGGCGGTGTTGAAGTACATTACCTTTTTTCCCATGGAACAGGCCTGGTGACCGATGGCGGAGGCCAGATAGCTCTTGCCGACCCCGGTGCTCCCGGTAATGAGTACATTCTCCTTCTTTTTGATAAAACCACAACTGCCGATTCGTTGTACCTGGTTCTTGTCCAATTGTCTGGAAGGCCTGTAGTCCACCGCCTCCATAACGGCTGTGTACCTAAAGCGCGCCGATCTGGTCAGTCGCTCTATCCTGCGGTTGTGGCGGTCGTCCCACTCGCATTGCACGAGGTATGCAATGATCTCGTCATTGGTATGGTCGGTGCCCATACCGTTGGGGCCCAAGGTCGTTTCAAATGCCCTGTGCATGCCATGGAGCCTGAGCTCCTTCATCTGTTGTATCGTCCTTTCGTTCATATGTGGTATTTAAGTGTTCTCATTCATAATATTTTCCACCCCTTATGTTCTGGTGCTCGGGCATTTCCAGATTTTCATCGGTGTCCTCATCAAGCTTGTCCCAGCCCTTTTTTAGGATGCGCTCGACCATGTTGTAATTGTACGCACCGTACTCGGTTGCCCTCCTGCAGGCATTGTCAAGACGGCCCCTGCCATACTTTTTGGCAAGGTGCAGTACGCCAAGACAGGATTTATAGGATTGTTCGGGATGCTGCTTCTTGTCCAATATGGCCATGATGTAGCCTTGGCAGCTTTCCCCTATGTTCCCGGCCCAGGCGATGAACCTTTCGCTGCTCCATTCGCTGACGAAGCGGTGGTGGGAGGGCATGTGCCCGGCCAGAGTGGTATAGCCGTAACGCTTCCTGTTCCTTTGGTGCACGGCCAGCCTTTCATGTTTGTGGTAGACCTCGACCATACTGTCGGTATAGACGAGCTTTACCTGTTTGCCGATATGCCTGTAGTGTACGCTGTAATAATGCTTGTCCCTGCCAAGGTAGATATGGCTGTTCTTGTGCACGGTGGCCTGGGCGTACCGTTTTATCTCATAGCGTTTCTCGGGCAGGGGCATCAGTTCCCGGCTTTCCACCTCGAGGAACAGTGAACGTCGGGAGTATTCCCTTCCCCTGAAGGACATGTCGTTGTGCTTTTCCAACAGTTCCCGGATCGCGGTGTTGATATCGGCCACACTGTGGAAGGTCTCGTTCCGTAAGGGCGCGAACACCCTTGTGTAGATGATGCGCACGGCGTTCTCCACTATGGCCTTGTCCCTTGGCCTATAGGTGCGCGTGGGAAGGACCGCCGTTTCGTAGTGCTCGGCAAAGTCGGCGAACACCTCGTTGACCTTTGGTTCATAGCGGCTGCTCTTGGTAACCGCCGACTTCAGGTTGTCGGGCACCAGTGCCCTCGGCACACCGCCGTAGAACCACAGTGCGTTCTCGGTGCAGCGGATGAAGTCCTCGAGCTTCTGGCTGGCACAGGCCTCCACGTAGGTATACTGGCTACTGCCCAGTATGCAGACGAACACTTCCAGTTCCTTGAGCTCCCCGGTGTCCCTCTCGACAATGGTGAGTTTCTTGCCCGTGAAATCGATGAACAGCTTGTCGCCGGCCTTGTGTTCCATCCGCATCACGGGGGAGGTTTCCTTTTGCCATTCGGCGTACCAGTACTTGAACTGTGAGAGCCTGAACCCATCGGGATGCTTGGCATAATATTCCTCCCAGAGCAACTGTCGGGTGACCCCGGTCTTTCTTATTTCCTTGTCAAAGTAGGGAAAGTACCGCTGTAGCTCTACCAGTTTTGGGCTCTTTGGCCTTTGGTCGGCCTTGAAGAGGCCGTGCAGTTCCTCCAAGGTCATCTTCTCCACCTCATAGGCCGTCAGGCGGTAACGTTTGAAGAAATCGATGTACTTGGCCACCGTGTTGCGGGAGATGCCCAACTGCTGGCTTATCCGCCGTTTGCTCACACCCGAGGTGTGGAGCTTGAATATCCGTTTTATTTTTCGCATGTCTATCTGCTTGTTCGCCATGGTCCTTTTTCACAAAAAAAGGCCTTTGGCACATTACAGACAGATCAGGTCCAAAAGTGGCTCACTTTGCCCCGGCGAGGGTGGCTCACTTTCACCGGCCAGCTATGCTCACTTTGGCCCGGCGAAGGTGGTATACTATGTCCGGCGTTTCCA
>NZ_VNIK02000028.1 GCF_007785775.2 Flagellimonas hadalis | reverse complement strand
TACTTGACAAGCTGCTTTTTCATAGATGCTATAAAAAATTGCTGGTTTTAGCTAAACTAAAGTTAATTGCTCATTTGCTAACTTCTGATTTTCCTTCGGAAAATACTCTCACATAAACACGCAACTTTCCATATACATAAACGTTGTAAGCTGTAACCCTCCCAAAAAATCGGACTGGTTTGAATTAGACAAAAAGTTTAATTTTAACAGTCAGATATTATGAAGAGAACCAAGTTTACCGAGAACCAGATCGTATCCTGCATCAAGCAGTACGAATCAGGGGTCAAAGTGGACCAGATCTGTAGGGAGATGGGCATCCACAAGGCCACATTTTACAATTGGAAGAAACGATATTCGGGGATGGACAGCCTCGAGCTCAAGCGCCTGAAGGAACTTGAGGAGGAGAACCGCAAGCTCAAGCAGATGTATGCGGACATGGCCCTTGACAACAAGATGCTCAAGGACGTGCTCTCAAAAAAGTGGTAGGCCCCGGTGAGAGGAAAAACATGGTGGCCTACCTGAGGGAATATTACAGGGTAAGCATCACCAGGGCCTGCAGGACATTGACGTTCCCAAAATCGATGTACTATTACCGCTCTGTGAAAGATGACAGTGAGGTAATCGACAAACTGTTGGAACTTTCCGTGGCAAAGCCAAGGGAAGGACAGGACAAATACTATCAGCGGATAAGACTGGAGGGCCATAAATGGAACAAGAAGCGGGTCAGGCGGGTATACCTGATGCTGGGCCTGAACTTGAGGAGAAAGACCAAAAAGAGGGTGCCCAAGCGGGTCAAGGAGCCCTTGGTGCTGCCCGATGGTCCGAACATGACATGGTCCATGGACTTCATGAGCGATTCATTGGTGCACGGGAGAAGGTTCAGGACGTTCAACATCATCGATGACTTCAACAGGAAGGCCATCGGTGTGGAGGCCGAGTTCAGTTTCCCCGCCATGGGCGTGGTACAGGTACTGAAGAGGGCCATCGGGGAACACGGCAGGCCCGAAAGGGTCAGGGTGGACAACGGGCCCGAGTTCCTTGCACTTGATTTCACAAGATGGTGCGGGGCCCAAGGGATAGATATCCAGTACACACAGCCGGGAAGGCCCATGCAGAACGGGTTCATTGAACGGTTCAACCGTACCTACAGACAGGATGTACTTGACGCACATCTGTTCGAGGACATTTCACAGGTACGCATATTGACCGAGGAATGGATAAAGGATTACAACATGAAACGGCCACACGAGGCCCTGGGTGGGATCACCCCGGAACGTTATGAAAAGGAATTCTCTTCCAAGCAAGCTTGCTTGGAAGAACAAACAAAAGTTGTCTAACCAATGGTCCGAGAAAAGGGAGGGTTACAAAGCAATTTGAGGAATGAATAAAAATTGGAAATTATTTGAAAAAGTAATTAGCGGATTTCAAATTATATTCGGAATTACGACAATTTCATTTTTACTTTGGTCATTGAATTTAACAATTACTATAATCTTTGAAAATTCTGATTACACATGGAACGATGTTTCATTTTATAAACTATTTAAAAATCATTATTTCTTTACTTTTCTGGGAATTCTAAGTATAAGTTCGGGAATTTTACTTTTAAAGAATAAAAAAATAGGATGGATTTTAAGTGTGTCTACTTGGTTGCTTTACGGATTTGGAACCTTAATAAACATTTTTAAGAAGAATGACGAGAATGAATACATTTTTGCTTCAAATTCTGATTTTATAATTCTCGGAATTATTATAGTTACTTTTTTGATTTTAGCTTTATGTCTGACTTTAAAACCTTTCCGAACTAAATACAAGCCAAATCTAAAATCTTGGTTTAAAATTGGAATAATTACGCTGATTTTGATAACTGCTAAACTATTAATAAAATAAAAAAACTGCTTACAACAACGTGTAAAAATAATTGCTTGGTTCTAGCCTACTCGGAAAATCCTGCGGATTTTCCTCTGGTTCGTTCCTTTTTTATTAAGTTAGTTGCTTGCACACGCAACTATCCTTACACAAACCGTTGGTGTTAACTTGAAAACATGAAAACACGAAATATCAAAACCACAATATTGAGTGCGGTGCTTATTTTGCTCACATCATATGCATTTGCGCACCCAACGGGAAATATGGTTGTTATTGGTGAAAATGTCCTCTGGTCGTATATAAACCCAATAAACGACCCAAACCATTTTGCCTGTGTAATGATTTGGACAGAAGGCTCTGAACCAAAAGTATATATTCAATCTGAGTATGCCGCAAGTGACTTTATGCTTTATAACAACCAAAATGAGCTATACATCATAGAACGGAGGTTTTCGCAAGCATCCAATGAATTTCAAGTAAGAGTTTTAAAATCTACAATTGGTAAGGAACCAAGGGTTATATGGGATTGGTTCAAAGACAACTACAGGATTGGGGAAGGTGGATTTTTTATGCTTTCCGACAACCAAATGGTTTTTAGCAAGTACCCTGAAATATATAGCTTGAAAAAAGGAGAACAGCCAACAAAGTATTTCGAATTTGAGCATCCAATGACAAGAATCAGGGCTGTTGGGCATAACCAAATTCTTTTATTGGGAGACAACGATTGCTATTTAGTACAACAAAGTGGAAAAATCCTTGGCCAATGGAATGACCTAATTGACCAGAAGGTAGAGAACCCACCAATGAACCGAAATCAGGTATTTGACGCAGATTATTCTGATGGAGAATTACTGCTTTCTTATTGGGGAAGAAGGTCTTTTGATTTGATTGATGCCAACAGAAAACGTCAAATTATCCTTCAACAATCTGAACCATTGACACCTCACTGGGTAGCCTTTAGGAACAAGGAAAAATTATTATTTTCTTCTAAACTTGTTTTTGACGGAAGTACGCCAAAGCCTCATTTGGTTTTACTGAATCATAAAAACCAAACTCAAGTGGTATGGAACTGATAAATAAACAAAAGTAAAATAATAACTACCGCCAACAATGTATCCTATGAAAAGCCCTAGTCCAGTTCTTTA
>NZ_VNIK02000027.1 GCF_007785775.2 Flagellimonas hadalis | reverse complement strand
GGCAGATGGGATGTTGGGCAAGTGGCCATGTTCCTGTATGTATTTTTGGACTTCTTCAAGGGATTTGAGGTCGTACCCATCTTTGAAGACATAATCGGGACCGGGAACTAAAAGGTCCACCTTGACTTCTTCGGCATGAATGTTGCCTTTTACAGTGAGTTCTTCATCAGGGTTTAGGGTTCCAATCCCTACTTTTCCACCAACAGCCAGATGGGTACCATATGGCACTTCCGTGGAGGTTTCAAAACCTATGGCCACTCCCCTGAAGTTTAATTTTGAACCGATATCAGGTTGAAGGTGCAGAGATGAGTAATACTGCATATACGCACTTTGTGAATGTCGGGCCAGAATCCATGCCCTTCTTGAATTTGTACTACGGGCATTTCCAATCTCAATTCCATTGTTGTTACTTACGAAATGTTGAAGGACGTCACCTGTGGTAGTTAGGGTCGGGTATGAACTTGTAGCACCCGGAAGATAAAGAGTCAACTTGGCATTTGGGTTATTGCTTCCGATACCTACATTTCCACTATTGTAATATATGTTGGAACCATTTGTACTCCATTGGGAAAATGCCTTAGAGGACATTATAAATGCCAGTACAAGAAGAATAAATGTCAAATTCTTTTTTCCAGTCATTCCTAAGTTCATTTGTTGAAATTTTAAGTGGTGAAGAAAATATGCCCAAGCACATAAAAAAGAGGAGAGAAAGCCCCCATCCTTATTGTTTGCGGGGCAATCCGAAAAGGGGAGCTTAATTGTTATAAAAAGAATGGGGACAGGGATGAATCCATGGATCCCAAGAAGGGTAGAGGTTTTCAATAATTGGTATTTAATGGTTAGTGGTAAGAAAAATACCAATAAATGCTTAAAAATTATTACAGGAAAACCTTAAAAAAAGTAGGGTTTTTCTATAAAACAATTTATAAAACAATTCATCTATTTGATTATCAATACATTAATTACATAATGATTAGGTTAGGTATTCTAGATTTTACAATTTCTTAATTGGTATTGTCCATATCATTTTCTTGGTGACTTTCTCAAAGAATGAGATTTTCACAAATCTTGCCTCTTACTTTTTTGCATAAATCTTGTCGTAAAGTTTGCGATATCTACCTTGAATGAATCCCAAAAGAAACAAACGCTTCCATATCACAACTCTCAAAGGAATAAACCTTGTAAAAACAAAACAGCAACCCAAAAAGAGTTGCTGTTGATTTATGTGTTAGGTAAAATAATGATTTTACTGTAACATCACTGTTGCTTAGTCGTTTTCAATTTTATCTTTTAGATTTTGAAGATTAATCTTATTATCTGACATGAGATTATTAATCGTTCCCGCAAACTCATCATTTTTAAACTTATCACCATTTAAATCATCTCTTATTATAACACCATCATAGACGGTATAAATGATTGAAATATAATGTATGGATTCTGATTCTTTGTCAACCATATCAACAACTACAGAGCCATAATTTGCACCCACATTAACTTTTTCATTCAACTTGGCAGATTTTGCAAAAATTTTGGCCAACCTCGATATTTCATCCTGATTATTTATGATCAACTTTTCTTTAAGGTTGTGTCTTCCATCTCCTCCCTTACTGATTAAAATAATTCTATCAATCTTTTGATCTTTAACCTCTGCTTTTTTATTAGTCGAGAAGTCACATGAAGTGTTAAACACAAATGCAATTAGCACTATAAGTTTTAAATTTCTACTATTGTTCATTATTTGGTTTTCTAATTGTGGTTATAAGTTCTGATTGAGAAATAAAGGCACGACCACCTGGGACACCTGCTCCCACGCCTAAACTAGCTCCAACGTAATTAACATCCCAGTCAAATGGACCATCTACTCCTAGAGAAAAACTTCCAGAAACAGGTCCATAACTCCCATCTACTCCTATTGTTGTTCCTTCAAGTGAATTCCTGTCAAAATTGTCAGTAGTGGAAAAAACCGCTCCAAGTTCAATTCCCACACCTCCAGCAAAACCAATTTGGACATCACTGTGAGAAGGCCCATACAAAAATGCACCTCCTGCATCATCACCTTGTAAAATTGCTGCTATTTGTACATTACCTGCAGCTCCTCCACCAGCAACAACTTGCCCTCCAATGTCAATTGTTATCGCATCGGTCTGGCCAAATGTATTTTCTGCCAATTGCAATGCTTGATCAAACCCACCTAACTCTATCGGAGCATTGAGTGGGCTATTCTCTGAATTCGTACCAGGATCTTGAACTGAAGGTGGTAAAACTAAGTTTTCAACATCTAAAGTAATATCAATTTTTTCGCTTTTGATTATTACTGCATCTCGATACTCACCACTTGCTATATCTTTCCCTCTTATTACTATATCGTCAGGTGACATCCCATCTGGATCAATGAACCTCAAAGGATTATTGAACACAAAATTATATGGCGAGTGCCTCCTCATCTGTTCCGCCAAAGGATCCAAATTCATCCACCTACCGAGTGCAGGGTCATAGTTCCGTGCACCAAAGTCATACGTCGCAATGGATTCATTGAAGCTATCTTCATACTCCTTCCCACCGAACTTCCACTTCTGCGCCACACTGTTGCCGTAGGAAGAGGTAACGTTGTTGTATCCCTTGTGCTTAAGGCCGAAAGGATAGTAGTTGTTCTCCTCCACAATTTCAGCATTTGGGTCTATTGAACCGTTGCCATTGCCATCGGTATAGGTCAATCTGATGTTGCCGAGGTGGTCCTTATATTGGTACACATAGTCGTAGCCTCCATTGCCGTCCGGCATTACATATCCCTCCGGGTGGGAAAAGAACTCCAAATTACCGTTTTGATAGACATAATTGCCCACATAGTCTGTCACGGAACCTCCCACGGTCTTTTGCAACTTGGTGCCCGCGGCATCATAAATATACGAAATCGTCCCTTGGGACGTGGCAATGTCCGTTGGAAGGTTCAGGTGGTTGTAGGTAATGTCCGTGACGCCCTTGTTGTCGTCCCTGGTCATGTTCCCGTTGGCATCGTACCAATAGTCCTGGCCATCGGCCCCGCTGTCCCTGAAGCCGTGGGTGTCACTGCCGTCGTCCCGTACCTTGTAGAGCCTGTTGCTGGTCTCGCTGTTGAAATAATTATAGTCCAGGTTGTCCATCGTCCCGGTAAAGGAGGTCACCTGTCCATTGCCGTCCACAGCGGTATGCCCTTTTCTGTTCAGGGTCTGTATGTTCCCGTTCTTATCGTAGGTTATCCCGACCAGATTATAGTGCCCCGTATTATCCGTTGCAGAGGTGATCCGGTTGAGGGGGTCGTACCCATATCGGTACCATTTCAAGCTGTTGTCCGTATTGGCCGTGCGCCACTCCGTCTCGGCTATGTTTCCGTTGAACAGTGCCGTACCGCTATGGGACACTGTGTTGTAGTTGATCTTGAATGCCCAGAGGTCACTGCCCAGACTGGAGGGATTGTTAATGGCCTTTAGCCAGCCCCTAACGTTATATGTGTAGTCCACTGTCTGCAGTCCGCCCCCGACCTTCTTTTTCTCCAGTTGCCCCAGGTCGTCATAGGTATTGTCCACCAATGTCTCTTGGGCCTGCCCGCCTATGGTCTGTTTTTGGCGGAGAAGCCTGCCTTCGTGATCGTACTCAAAATCATCTATGGTCACGATATCGGCATTACCGGTGCGTTTGTGCGTGGCCTTGGTCTGTACCACTTTTCCACCAAAATCATATTCCGTCTCCACAATGTCCGTGGTGTTCAGATAGTTGTTCTTGCTCGCCGTATAAATGACCCTTCCCTTGGTATCATAGCCCGTTATGGTGG
>NZ_VNIK02000026.1 GCF_007785775.2 Flagellimonas hadalis | reverse complement strand
GATCCCGGACAGCAATGTGTTGTCCAACGATACCTTGAACGGGGAGGCAATTGACCCTGCGGATGTGATCCTGACCTCCACGCCAACCGATGTGTTGACCATCAACCCTGACGGCAGTGTGAGCGTGGAACCTGATACTGCTCAGGGTACGTACACCATCAGCTACACTATCTGCGAGGTAGCCAATCCGGACAACTGCGACACGGCAATTGTGACGGTGGAGGTTGAAAATGATGGTACAGGTGATGAAAAAATTGAAGTGAACCAAATGCTGACACCCAATGGGGATTTGAAGAATGATTTCCTTTTCATCAGGGGAGTGGACAAAATACGCTCAAGCTCGCTGAAAATCTTCAACCGATGGGGTGTAGCGGTTTACGAAGGAACAAATTATGACAACATCAACAATGTGTTTGATGGTCGTTCCAGGGGAAGGTCGTCCATAGGGGTAAACGGTTATCTTCCTGCCGGGGTGTATTTTTATATCTTTAATTATGAAACGGCGGAAGGAAGTTTTACGGACTCCGAATACATATATATAAGCAGGTAACCATAGAGAGAATGATAAAAAAGAGTTTTTTAATTCCGTTTTTGTTCATTGGAATAACATTTCAGGGCCTCATGGCCCAACAAGATGCGCAGTACACGCAATATATGTACAACACCATGAGTGTAAACCCTGCTTATGCCGGATCTAGGGGACAGTTGAGCTTTGCCGGACTATACCGCTCGCAATGGGTAGGTCTTGACGGGGCGCCGGAGACCTTTACCTTGAACCTTCACTCCCCCATCAGGAACAGCAGGTTGGGATACGGTATATCTATCGTAAACGACAACATAGGGGATGGCGTAGTACAGGAAACGTATTTGGACGCGGCCATATCCTATACCATACAAGTGGCCATGGATGCCAAGTTGTCCTTCGGGTTGAAGTTGGGCGGAAACATGCTCAGCTTGGATTTTAATGGTTTGAGGAACTTTGACCAAGAAGTGGTGAGCCAGGACAATATCGATAACAAGTTCAATCCAAATTTTGGACTTGGCGTGTACTACCATACCGATCGCTTTTACGCAGGCTTGTCCGCACCAAATGTGCTGGAATCCGAATATTTCGACAATGATAATTCAGATGGGTCGGTCAACTTTCAATCCGCGGAGCGCATGAACTTCTACTTCATTACCGGATATGTGTTCGATATGGGCCCCGATCTGCAATTCAAACCCGCTTTGCTGACCAAGGCTGTTGGCGGGGCGCCCTTGCAGGTCGATCTTTCGGCCAGCTTTCTGTTTGCCGACAAGTTCAGTTTTGGCGCTGCTTACCGATGGGATGCCGCTCTGAGTGGTCTGGTAGGGTTTCAGTTGACGGAACAGCTTATGGTAGGTCTGGCCTATGATAGGGAGACCACCGAATTGGGAGGGACCCAGTTCAATGATGGGTCGTTTGAAATATTCCTGAGATTGGAACTATTGAAGAGATTTCAACGAACTGTGTCACCAAGATTCTTTTAATACGGGTCAAGCATGTTAAAAAGAACACTCATACTTCTCATTATATTTTCAGGATGTGTTGTCAAGATGTCTGCACAGGATACCATTCAGGGCAAACAGCTCGAAAGGGTCATGGAAAGGGCAGACCAACAATACAAGGAATATTCTTTCAGTCCGGCCATAGATATTTACAAAAAAGTACTGGATAGGGGCTATGTTTCTTCGGACCTATTGAAGCGCTTGGGGAATTCATACTACTTCAATGCCAAGTATACCGAGGCCGCTGCCATTTATAAAAGAATGGAAGAGACCTATCCCGATGAAATGGAAGTGGAGGATATTTTCAGGTACGCACAAAGTTTGAAAACATTGGGCAATTACGAAGAAGCCTCCCGTTTGATGGCCGAGTTCAAACAGATGACATCGGTAGACCTCGACATTGATGAGGACTACATGGCCAAGATCGAGAAGAATTCGGGAAGATATACCGTAAAACAGTTCGACTATAACAGCAAATACTCCGATTTTGCCGCCTCTTACTACGAAAAAGGGCTCATTTTTGCCTCGGACAGGGACACTGGGAATTTGGCCAGATATAGACACACTTGGAACTCCAGGGACTTTTTGGACTTGTATAAGGTCGATGTGGACAGTGTGTCGAGCGGTAAGGCCGTGAAGCTGGAAGGGGAAGTGAACACTAGACTTCATGAATCCACATCTGTGGTGAGCAAGGATGGCCTGACCATGTACTTTACCCGTAACAATTTTATGGATGGTAGAAAGGGCAAGGATGAAGAGGGCATCATTCGGCTGAAGATCTATAGTGCGGAAAACATCAATGGGATGTGGACCAATATCACGGAACTGCCGTTCAACAGTGATTCCTATTCCGTGGCACACCCTATGCTGAGCCCGGATGGGAAAAGACTGTATTTTGTTTCCGATATGCCCGGAAGTCTGGGCGAGTCGGACATATTTATGACGGAGATCATTGGCGATGGAACCTATGGTCCCATTGTCAATTTAGGCAAGAACATCAATACCATGGCCAGGGAGACCTTTCCGTTCATCACCAAGGACGGTGTCCTGTATTTTTCTTCGGATGGCCATCAAGGTTTGGGTGGATTGGACATATTTGCCACAAAGATTGCCTTTGATGAATACGATCAGCCAGTCGTGAACGTGGGCAGGCCCATCAACGGTCCCAACGACGATTTTTCCTTTATTTATGACATAGCGAACAAGTCGGGCTATTTCTCTTCCAACAGGGAAGGAGGTATGGGGGATGACGATATCTACCAATTTGTGGAGAACGAACCCTTGGTCTTGGATTGTATTCAAGAAGTGACAGGAACGGTCAGGGACCGGATTTCCAATGAAGTGTTGGCTGGTGCCACTGTGGTGGTCATCGATGAGGAGAATAGGGAAGTCTCTTCCACCATAACCGATTCCAATGGAAACTATATCCTCCAACTGGACTGTTCCAAAGGCAACTTTGTCAGGGCTTCTAGGGATGGCTATGTGCCGGCGGAGGAATACCTGAACAGATCAGACGGTAAACCACGTATCATTGATTTTTATTTGGAACGGGATGTGATCACCGGAGGTTTTGGGGACGATTTGGCCAAATTGCTACAGTTGAGCACGATATATTTTGATCTGAACAAATATAACATCCGCCCGGATGCAGAACTGGAAATACAGAAAGTGATTGTGGCCATGGAAAAATACCCCAGCTTGAAGATCAAGGTGAATTCACATACCGATAGCCGAGGAAACGATGCCTATAACCTTTGGTTATCACAAAGAAGAGCGGAATCCACGGTCAATTATATGATTTCCAAAGGAATATCTCCTGATAGGCTCCAAGGCGAAGGATTTGGGGAGACCAGACTGGTCAACGAATGCTTTAATGGTGTCCCTTGCTCCAACGAGCAGCACCAGTTGAACCGAAGATCGGAGTTCATCATCTTTGAATAATTTTAAGCCTGATCAACAGGCAACGGACATGCGAATGACTCTAAAGTAGGGACTTGTTCGCATGTTTTTTTTGTGGCCAACGGTGGATTGGACACAGATAAGAATAGTCATTTCCTCTTCTTTAAAATGACTGGGCTTTTTATCCAAAAACACTGTTTGATTTCATCAGTACTGTAAGCCTTCACAATCCATAAGCAACCCTTGAATTGCATAAATGGGGCTTTTTTTAGGTTTATGTAATCTTTTTCCCATTAAGGTGAGCTCCTTCGCAACCGCTATCAGCACTGCTTTCATCGATAAACGGTTTTTCAAAATCATGTTTTTTGCATTGAAACCTCAGGATTTAAGTGCTATACAGTTGGATAAGTGTCATACACAACAAATATTTTCCGCTCCTGAATGTAGGGGTAATTTTGTACAGTGTTATAAAATGCAAAGTGCTGAATAAGAGAGAAAGCACTACAAAACATAGTATAAAGAACAAGAATTACCGACCCTCAACTAATATTGACCTCATGAAAAAGAGCATTGTTGCCCTACTGTTTCTACTTTTTACAGGAATTGCCTTTTCACAAACCACAGTAACCTTGCAGGATCAATGCAACTGCGAGGTTCTCAAAGGAACTGCAGTGTCCAGCCCGGGAGCGACCACTCCATCTGGTGCGGATACAGGAGATATATATGTGAATACCAATACGGGCACTATCTATTTTTGGGATGGGAACTCGTGGGAACTTACTTCCTCTGATGATCAGCAATTGACAGGGTTCACGTTTAACGATGCCACCAATACCTTATCACTTACTTTGGAGAATGGAGGCACTGTCAATGTCGATTTGAGTAGTTTGAGTGATACGTTAACGGACACCAATACAACTATCACTGCATACGGGATTGATGGTACGAACACGAATTTGGTGATAACCGATTCTGAGGGCAATACATTTTCGGTAGCCTTAACTGATTTAGCGGCTTTAATAAATACCGATGACCAAACTTTGACAGAGGTACTTGCCGAGGGTAACGATGGTGGCGGTTCGGCCATCACGAACATCGCGGACCCTACCAACGCGCAGGACGCGGCCACGA
>NZ_VNIK02000025.1:2500-5359 GCF_007785775.2 Flagellimonas hadalis | reverse complement strand
TTTTTTTTTCGGGAAAAAAGAGAAAGAAGTTCATATACATATTGCAATAGACAGCGTAAAGAGAATTGAAACCATTTTGATGTCAAGGACCGGAATTGTCCGTGGAATGTCCCTATAGATATTTAACGATAGACAATGAAGAGTTTGATCCTGGCTCAGGATGAACGCTAGCGGCAGGCCTAACACATGCAAGTCGAGGGGTAGAGGGAGCTTGCTTCCTTGAGACCGGCGCACGGGTGCGGAACGCGTATGGAACCTGCCCCTGTCAGGGGAATAGCCCAGGGAAACTTGGATTAATGCCCCATGGTATCCACATATCGCATGATAAGTGGATTAAAGATTTATCGGACAGGGATGGCCATGCGTACCATTAGCTTGATGGTGGGGTAACGGCCCACCATGGCAACGATGGTTAGGGGCCCTGAGAGGGGGATCCCCCACACTGGTACTGAGACACGGACCAGACTCCTACGGGAGGCAGCAGTGAGGAATATTGGACAATGGTCGGAAGACTGATCCAGCCATGCCGCGTGCAGGATGACGGCCCTATGGGTTGTAAACTGCTTTTATACGGGAAGAAACCCACCTACGTGTAGGTGGCTGACGGTACCGTAAGAATAAGGACCGGCTAACTCCGTGCCAGCAGCCGCGGTAATACGGAGGGTCCGAGCGTTATCCGGAATCATTGGGTTTAAAGGGTCCGTAGGCGGGCCTGTAAGTCAGGGGTGAAAGTCTGTGGCTCAACCATAGAATTGCCTTTGATACTGCAGGTCTTGAGTCATGGTGGGGTTGCCGGAACATGTGGTGTAGCGGTGAAATGCATAGATATCACATAGAACACCGATCGCGAAGGCAGGTGACCAACCATGTACTGACGCTGATGGACGAAAGCGTGGGTAGCGAACGGGATTAGATACCCCGGTAGTCCACGCCGTAAACGATGGATACTAGCTGTGGGGACTTCGGTCTCCGTGGCCAAGCGAAAGTGATAAGTATCCCACCTGGGGAGTACGACCGCAAGGTTGAAACTCAAAGGAATTGACGGGGGCCCGCACAAGCGGTGGAGCATGTGGTTTAATTCGATGATACGCGAGGAACCTTACCAGGGCTTAAATGCAGGCTGCATGGGGTGGAGACATCCCTTTCTTCGGACCGCCTGCAAGGTGCTGCATGGTTGTCGTCAGCTCGTGCCGTGAGGTGTCAGGTTAAGTCCTATAACGAGCGCAACCCCTACCGTTAGTTGCCAGCGAGTCAAGTCGGGGACTCTAACGGGACTGCCGGTGCAAACCGTGAGGAAGGTGGGGACGACGTCAAATCATCACGGCCCTTACGTCCTGGGCCACACACGTGCTACAATGGCCGGTACAGAGGGAAGCCACCCCGCAAGGGGGCGCGGATCTACAAAACCGGTCACAGTTCGGATCGGGGTCTGCAACTCGACCCCGTGAAGCTGGAATCGCTAGTAATCGGATATCAGCCATGATCCGGTGAATACGTTCCCGGGCCTTGTACACACCGCCCGTCAAGCCATGGAAGCCGGGAGTGCCTGAAGTCCGTCACCGCAAGGAGCGGCCTAGGGCAAAATCGGTAACTAGGGCTAAGTCGTAACAAGGTAGCCGTACCGGAAGGTGCGGCTGGAACACCTCCTTTCTAGAGAAAAGGACGCCCGGAACCTTGTTCCGGTCCCGCATCGGGATGGTTTTTTCCCTTGCGCTGTCTTGTGATATGTTTTTTTGGTATACTGCCCTTTTTAGGGCCGATGCAGTCTCATAGCTCAGCTGGTTAGAGCGCTACACTGATAATGTAGAGGTCGGCAGTTCGAGTCTGCCTGAGACTACGGATGCGGCAAAGCCGCAAATTATAAGTTTTGGGTCTTTGGGCCCAAGGTCTATAAAAGTTCTTTAAAAAGGTATTGAATAGGAAATTCTAGGTGTTGGGTTACCGTTATGTAGTACTGTTAACTGATAACTGTTAACTGACCACTGATAATGGGGAATTAGCTCAGCTGGCTAGAGCGCCTGCCTTGCACGCAGGAGGTCAAGGGTTCGACTCCCTTATTCTCCACCACGGCAAGAGTCGTCCACGGTAATTTCCATTGCCGGTGGCGGCCCGCCAGAAAGTTCATTGACATATTGGGACGGAGCGTGATGATCTAGGTCATCATGGCGAAGTCAAAAGAAGAAACACGAAGTAGAATAGAATATATAAGGATTACGAGAGGGCATCCGTACTTTGGTACAGGTGCGACAAGCAAAAGAAGGGCGTATGGGGGATGCCTGGGCTCTCAGAGGCGACGAAGGACGCGATAAGCTGCGAAAATCCACGGGGAGCTGCACATGAGCATTGATCCGTGGGTGTCCGAATGGGGCAACCCGGCAGGTTGAAGGCCTGTCACACCGCAAGGTGGGCGAACCCGCTGAACTGAAACATCTAAGTAGGCGGAGGAAGAGAAAACAAAAGTGATTCCGAGAGTAGTGGCGAGCGAAATCGGATTAGTCCAAACCAATGTTGTTTCGGCAATGTTGGGGTTGTAGGACCACGATGTTCTTTGCGTGACGAACCGGAAGCAGTTGGAAAGCTGCACGATATGGGTGACAGTCCCGTACGGGCAAGGAGCGTTAAAGATAGTGGTATCCTGAGTAGCGCGGGGCACGTGAAACCCTGTGTGAATCCGGCGGGACCATCCGCCAAGACTAAATACTCCTGAGAGACCGATAGTGGACCAGTACCGTGAGGGAAAGGTGAAAAGAACCCTGAACAAGGGAGTGAAAAAGACCCTGAAACCATACGCCTACAAGCGGTCGGAGCGGATTCGTCCGTGACGGCGTGCCTTTTGCATAATGAGCCTACGAGTTACTT
>NZ_VNIK02000024.1 GCF_007785775.2 Flagellimonas hadalis | reverse complement strand
ATAAAATTGACAAAACTCTTCCCATGGCACTTAGTTTTTATAGTTGTATTTGTATTCCTGAACCAAATGTCCATCGTCATCCTTGACGAACTCCAACCGCTTGTACGCATCGTACTCATAATACACAACATTCCCCTTCGGGTCCGTGACACTGGTCACACCGACCAACGGGTCATAGGTGTAGGTGGTCACCATCGAATCGGGAAGACCGTTGCGAACCTTATCAAACTCAGTCCATAATTGGGTATCGTTATAATTTTGAAGATAGCTTAGATTATCATTTGAGGTTTTTCCCAAAGCACTCATTACCTGGGCATAGGTAGCATTCTCAATCTTTGCTATCAGTTGGGAATAATTGTAACCCCATAAATATATAGTTATTGGGCCATCAGTTTTTTTGACTTGATTTGGGTTGCCATTTGCATCGATTGAAAGGTATTGGGTCCTATTTTCCAATGGCTCATTATTCTTGGATGTCTGGATGTATTCCGGCGTTATTCTATCACTTCCCCAATCCCGATAGTTAGCTCTTTGTGTTGTTTTAGCTAAAATCGCCCCACCTACATCGTTTACTGTCGTTACTGCTTGTATAGGCTCCGATATCCGGTATTGGCCAGGGATGCCATTGCCCTTTGTTTTCTTTAAACCTTCAATAGAGTTGAACTCTGCTGTAGTCAAATTGTCAAAACCCAAGGAACTCGGTGATATCACATCATCTGGATAGTACGTATTGGTTATGATCGTTTTTCCATTACTGGCCTTAATAGTTTGGGAAGTAGGTAATTGATGTATTGGATTGTCATAACCATAATCAATGACATTAGAAACAGAAACTTGATTATTATCATCATATGACACTTCTTCGAAAGAATTCAATCTATGCCAAATATTGTACAATCTATAGTAGATAGCAGTGTACGGTTCGATATTATCATTATGATAGACGGGTTCATACTTTTTATAGACGCTACAGTTACCTCCTAAAGAAAATCGCGTTTCAATATAATCCCAATGTTGCCTCTTAACCAATTTAAAGTCAGTGCCGCTTTTCGTTCCATCATATTGATGGATTTTTAATCCATGATCCCATCCGGTGAATGTCTTGGGATTTACTGGTGGCTCTTCATAATATTCATCACTCACAGAACCTAAAATATCTGTCCCCATATCGTCTACCGAAACATCATATACCCCAGCCGTGAAAGCGTCCTCCAATTGCTGTGTGACATGTGAGTAGGCAATGGGATTACCCCCCAAAATATTTAGGTCAAATTGGCTGTATGAAGTTAAACTATGATAATATATTTTGAATGGCACACAAGTAATAGTGCCATAAGGAACACATAATTCTGTTTCAAACCTCCTTGCAAAAGCGTTGCGCCTTTCATCCCTATGGCTAGAGGTATCCTCAGAGAACACCAATTGGTTGTTTTCCATTGAAAAGGTTTTATAATTATATGTTTTCTCAATCGGTGGAGAATTTAGTGATTGGCTTGTCACTCTTTTTAAACGCAGCCCAGGAAGCGGTAGATCCACTTCTTCATAGGTAGTATTATAATATCTAAGTTCATAAGACACTCTCATAAATTGCCCATGTAATTTAAACTGTAATCCTATATCCCCAGTAGAGCCAATCATTTCAATGGTTTTGTGCCTTTCAGAGAGGTTGATCTCCAGCTTAACACTATCCCTAATTGTACCAGTAGAAGTGTCTTTAAATTCTTTATATCCTCCCCCCTCTCCATCAAGAACATAAAACCATGCATAATGTGTTTCGGATTCATCTTCTGGGGGCAAAGAAGAGTTGGGATCATAAATATCCCAATCAAGTTCAACTGTAGCAGAGGGTCCTACAGTAATCCAATCAAACTCTTCAGGATTTAAAATAATAGGACCGTTGTTCCACGTGTTATGAACTTCTCCTGAAATGGTATTGGCTACTTCATTTTCTGAAATGGTGGAATAGGAGTTCAATTCATATTCAAACTCATCCTTTCCCTTGGTTGGGTAGGTGATTTGAGTCAAAATTCCTTTTTTGGCAAAATCGTTGGTGCTTCTATCTCCAAAATAATAGATTGGCACGTTTTGCAGTTTAGGCCATTTTTCCTTATGCTCTTCGATTCTGGCTTCAGGAACGAACCCATTATTTATAATCCCATTATAATACCCTCCTTCATCTTGTGAAAAGGAAAACCTATGGGGCAGATCTTCTGGCCCATTATACTGGAAGGCGTATGTTTGATTTTCAGTGCCGGTACCAATTTCAATGTTTCTTAAAAAATAGCGTTTCTTTAATTTCTGGGCTTCCGTGCCATTAACAAGTTCTCCATTGCCCAATAATGATTCAATAGCGGAACTGGAAGTATACATGTCATATGAAAAATCCACTTTTGAAGTTAAATTATTATGAACATCGTAAAGAGAAATGTTATTGAGCAATCTATCACCTTCCAAATCACTTCTTGAACTATAATTAAACTGTAAAAGAAAATTATTGCCTGAAACCGAAGTCAAGTATTTTGTTTGGGTTGTTTTTTTCTTAATACCATAGGTATGGGTATTAACAAAATATACCGCTTCATTGATTTCACAAAATTCACCATTATTATTACAGTTATATCCTGGATCAGGATTATCCCCTTCTTCAACTCCATTTTTCAGAGTATAGTTCTCATAAAAATCATAGATGTAATTATAACTTGTGGATAAATAATTAAAATCAATCGCATCTCCGAAAGGAGATTCTATTCTGTTGACAAACCAAGCAGTAGGCAAATTCATACTTGGTTGCTCATAATTTAACTCTGCCCCTTCATAGTGCCCGCCTCCTTCAAATCGTGAATATTCAATTTGGGAATCAAAGTGATAGACAAGTCCCTTACTATTGGTTATACGGAAAGTGTAGGGAGCTGTTCCCAATATTTCAATTCGAACATTGTTACTGTGATTGTGATTAAGCAAAACAGCATTATTATCCTTAATAATAAATGACCCGCTTTCCCCGAAAATATCAAAAGAAAAAATATCAAATTCTCCGTCATAGTAATCAATTCCCGTATTGTAAGAACTGACACGGGCATCTATTTCAAGTTTTTGGATGGTGTCATAATTGGCCTCTGTATAAATGGACATTTCTTGCATTGATAAATCAAGTCTGGAATCAGCATGTTCATCAGGTACCGAACGTACAATTCTGGAAATGGTCGCATAAAAATTACCTCGCCAGCCAATACCCAGTCTTCCACCCCAATCGTTCACTTTAACTCCCGTGGAAGAATATTGAATAGCGGGGGTATAATCAATATTGCCCTCTTTTAACTGATACAATGGAATAATTTTATGAATCCCTCCTGTCGATTCATTTAGATTTACCCCTCCAAAACTCCCTAAAGTTCCTAAGACCGGCGGCGAAGGCGTTAAACTTTGCTGAGGAATTTGATTAAAAATTGGGGTCTCCTGAGATTGTGTGCTGATTACACAAAAGAAAATTAATATAATCACATATTTCATGTCATTTAGCTTTTAATGAGTTAGGTGCTATGTACATAGAATTCATTAAGTTGATATACTTAATTTATAAATGCTTGTTTTAATTTTGTTGATTGCTTTGAAATTTGGTTCCATAATCAATGTGGTTTCTTAGGTCAAACCTAGGTCTTGAGCCGTTGTATGGGTTACAGTAACTTTTTGCTTATTCATTTTTTCAGTGTTTGTTTAAGTTGGAGCAATTCTTTTTTTATTTCCTCCGTTTCATTCCGCTGTTGGATAAGGTACAATGTCAACTCTTCAATCTTTTCTAGGAGCAGCTTATTCATCTCTCCCAGTTCTATTCCATTCTCCTCGACTTGTTTGGCGGAAGGAATGTTGATAAGATGGCCTTTTTCCTTGATATGCCTTTCCACTTCTTTCAAGGTCGGAAGGGTATATCCTTCCTTGAAGACATAATCGGCCCAACCCGTCTCCACTTTGATTTCCTCTGCCCTGATCTTTCCCTTTACGGCAAGCTTATATGTTCCAGGATTAGTTGTTCCTATTCCCACATTTCCATAATGGTCTATCAACATTCTGGGTGCTCCGGAAATAATCTCACCAGCGGTAGTATTTCCAAATTGCGTATAGAAATAGAGTTTCCCCCAACTGCTGCGCACTCCGGAATACCCATAACTTGCATGAGTTGATGGGGTAATCAACTGATTATGGTTTTCACCCCCCTGTACAACCGACATATTCGAACCAAATATGGCATTACCCCCAGATGAGCCAGAAATATTCGCACCGAAGTTATTAGTAATAACCAACTGTGAATTTGGGCTATTTGTGGAATTTGGTCCTAAAGAAACATTACCTGCGCTATCAATAATTAGATTGTTGGTATAATTATTTACGCGAAACACCATTCTATCTATATCGTGTTCATAATGCATACCCCCAACATAATCATCCTCAGAGTCCGAAAAACCAAAATACCCTATAGCGGTGTTCGGTGTTAAGATGGAGACCATCCCATTTTCATTGTCCTCCACTGTTAAATCTGAGAAGGAATGTGGACTTCCCCCAGAAAATCCCTTATATAAATGTACCTTCGAAATTGGGCTTACCGTTCCTATTCCCACATTGCCTGAACTAGGAAAAGTATTGGTCTGTGCCAATAGCATATTGGATAAACAAAACATCAAAAAAATCATTCCTATTCTCATTTCTTCATGGTTTTGATAAGTTTCTTTAATTCTTTAATCTCTCTATTTTGAGTGTTTAAGCTTTCTTCTAAATCAGATATTTTATCGTTTGAAGCTTCCAGTTTTTCAATCTTTATTTCCTGTTTTATGGTATACAGAACCAATTCTTCGATTTTCTCCAACAACTTCATATTCATCTCTCCCAATTCAATTCCATTCTCCTCCATTTCCTCGGCAGATGGGATGTTGGGCAAGTGGCCATTTGCTTTGATATAGTTTTGGACTTCTTCAAGGGATTTGAGGTCATAGTCCTCTTTGAAGACATAATCCGGTCCGGGAACGGAAAGGTCAACCTTCACTTCTTCTGCATGGATTTTTCCTTTTACTGCTAGTTTGGCATCGGGAGTTAGGGTGCCAATACCAACATTCCCGGTACTTAAAACAATCATGCGGAGTTGTCGTCCTGTAAACAACTTTATACCCCCATATCCTGAAAGCCTCGCCTCCGCGGAAGATGGAAGTGAATACCATCCCAATGAATAATTTCCAATCTCTGTTCCATTATATGTGAATGTGTCTGTGCTTGGGTTAAACCCAAAACAATAATTTAAACTTATGGTTTGATTTTGTCCCCTGGACACAATGAAAACCAATAACGTACATAATAGTATTCCGCTTTTTTTTCCCATGGTCACCAGTTATTTTTTTTCGAGATAAATGATTCTTTGTTCAAGTTTTTGGAGTTTATCATTATCATTTTTCAGCTCATCAATCTTTCTATTTTGTTCAATAATGTACAATGTCAACTCCTCTATCTTCTCCAACAATTTCATATTCATCTCTCCCAACTCAATCCCATTCTCCTCCATTTCCTTGGCAGATGGAATGTTGGGCAAGTGGCCATTCTCTTTGATATAGTTTTGGACCTCCTCTAGGGATTTGAGATTGTATCCCTCCTTGAAGACATAATCGGGACCGGGCACTGAAAGGTCCACCCTGACCTCTTCGGCATGGATGTTGCCTTTTACTGTTAGTTTGGAGTCAGGGGATTCTGTTCCAATACCCATATTCCCCATTTCGGTCATAATCATAGCAGGGGAATCCAAACTACTCCCATTTACCGAAAAACGGAGCTTTGAACTGGACTCCAATCCACCGCCATATCCCAAATAATTGGTGACAAGTTTAATTTTGTCCCCAGCCTCCCTTTCAACCTGTATCCCTTGAATGCCCGAAAAACTTCCTTTAAAAATGGCATGAGTGGAACTTGAGGCATTTACTTCAAGTTTCTCTGAGGGATTTATTGTGCCTATTCCCAAGTTTCCATTCTTGCGAAAAGTGAAAAGTTGACTTTGCTCTGTATGGCCAATAAAAAGTCTGTCAGAATTATTCTCCAGATCAAGCCTCCATAATTTCCCCCCTCTTTCCAAGCCAATGGCAGCACCTCCCAATGGGTCCTTGATATGGAGTTTATACAATGGAGTTCCCTGTCCCAATAAAACATTACCATTTCTAACGATAAAGTCACCACCAGACTTGAAGAGATAATTGGACGCATTATCTTGTTTTATTTTTAGACCGTCACTCTCGATTTGAAAATGATAAACTTGATGTGGAGTGTAATGTGTATCCTGCATCGTGATTAAACTTGGAAGCCACCCTGAAGTATCGAAAATCAATTTCGCATTTTGAATCACTGCATTACCCGAACCCGGGAAATCATTTTGAGCCATTAAGCAGAATGGTAGAAAAAATAAAAAAATGAAAAACTGTTTATTCATTTTGCCTTGATTTGAGATATTCAATTTCCTTGTTTTGAAGCTTGTATTGCTCTATTATATTTTCAAGCAAATACTGTTGTTGTATGATGTATAAGGTCAGCTCCTCTATCTTCTCCAACAATTTCATGTTCATCTCTCCCAATTGGATCCCATCGACTTCCATTTCCTTGGCAGTTGGTATGTTGGGCAAGTGGCCATGCTCTTTGATATAGTTTTGGACCTCCTTAATAGATTTGAGATCATACCCCTCTTTGAAGACATAATCGGGACCGGGAACTGAAAGGTCCACCCTGACCTCTTCGGCGTGAACCCTTCCCTTTACGGTCAATTTTGAGCCAGGCACAGTCGTTCCAATCCCAACATTCCCATTATCTGTAAAAACAACACTTGGATTTCCAGATTGGCCGTATTTGAAGTACAAATCTTTCTCGGTATGGTTATGTGAATGATAGAGGGTCCACCCAGAATAAGACGCGCCAAAACCGGCAACTCCCCCAGCTATTTCAAGTTTTGCTATTCCATTGTGCTGATTTGTATAAATACGTGTATGGGAAATACCATCATACTTGTAAACATCGAGATTTGAAGTTGGATTAATAGTACCAATTCCAACATAACCAGTAGTGCCACTCACAGTAACTCTATTGTTGCCATTTAGGTTGACAAAAAGATTGTTAACTGGTGCGTCGACGCTTCCCAAATAAAGATTGTCCCCATTGTTAATTCCCAAGGTTCTGGTATAAGATCCCGAAACCGTTTTGGCATACAAATACTTGGCATTGTCCATGTACAGGTTGTCTTGGGCATTCATGAATTGTAAGCAGAAAACAGTAAAAATCACCGATATTGTCTTCATTCGTTAATTTTTAAGATTCCTACAAGTATTTTTTCCAATTGACTAACTTTTGTTTTCAAAGCCTCGACTTCCTTAAGCTTTTCTTCCTGTTCTAGTGTATAGAGAGTCAGCTCCTCAATTTTCTCCAAAAGCTTCATGTTCATTTCACCCAATTGGATTCCATCTGCTTCCATTTCCTTGGCAGATGGGATGTTGGGCAAGTGGCCATGTTCTTTGATATAGTTCTGGACCTCCTCTAGGGATTTGAGATTGTATCCC
>NZ_VNIK02000023.1 GCF_007785775.2 Flagellimonas hadalis | reverse complement strand
CCTTCCCGAAAGAAAGAATTCCGAACTACTCTTTCCTGAGCTTTTTGACACGTAAAGACCTATGCTCAGGGTAATGGCAAAAAAGCCAAAAATAATTACATAGTCCAAAGTATTTAATGATATCATAGGTTTGGTTTAAAGTCGGTTGGTCATATTATAAAATTCAGTGGACATTTTCAACAAATTTCGACATTGGATAGCGCTGGGCAGCCAAGGGACGCCATTAACCCCACTTTCAGCTTCTGGGTTTTCAACCCGTCCACGGACAATATTCGTCTGTTCCATTGGTGCATTGCGATTTGTTCCTTTGAAGGCACGGGGCTTATGCAATCCAGCAGAAGGATCTCTTCGCCATTGGCATGCGAAACACCTATGGAAATCATAAGAACTATGCCTGGATATTGGAACTTATGCATGGTTTGTTGTGTGTTTGTTCAACTATTGTTGCAATGTAAAAAAAGTAAAGGAAGAACACGTTCTTCCTTTACATAATTAACTACAAATAAAAACTAACTCAAACTATGAAATGATCATGGTTTTCATAAAATCCTTTATTACTTGGCAAACCAAAGTTTTGTTCCTTGAACATTTGCTCCTTGGACAGGTTCAACTGCAGAGAAATTTGGGTTATCCTGGGCTCCGGATCCATAGCGCAAACGTTGTGGATAGGCTCCATTAAGGGTTCCCAACTCATAAATGACAGGATCTGTTACACCTGCAGCCAATTCAGCAGGATAACCAGTGTCACGGACCACTGCCCAAGCTTCAAAACCATCGGTATAGCTGGCCAGCCACCTTTGGTGGGCTATCTTTTCCAGCTTTTCGTCCAAGGTACCCACGGTAATGTCCGCAGCAGCTTCTGTAGCTATGTAGGTGTCCGCATCCCCATCGGAAACACCCCATATTTTCATGGCCTCTTTGATGCCTTTGGCAAATAGATCTTGGGCATCTCCAGTTGCTCCCTGAAGTCCATTCAACACAGCTTCAGCCTGTAAGAAATAGGATTCTGCACTGGTAAGCACAATTTCTGGATAGGCATCCACCTGTGACCCTTTTTGTTGGGTGACCATTTCACTGGGCAAGCTGAACATGTCATATCGTATATACGGCATTATGTCCCCATTCACCCTTGTTGGAAGTCCGATGTATTGTCCGCCAGGTACTTCAATGGTGGTTTCGGTTCCATTTACCGTAACGGTATAATCCGCGCCCGCCCTATCAAGCGTTGCAATGACAAAATCGACCCTGGTCTGAAAATTAGGGTCTGTCCCATCATTGACATAAACGAAAGATCCACCTACTATAGGATTTGCATAAACGGAAAGACGGGGATCATTGTTGTCCTGCAACATGTTGATCAAGATGTTGCTCACGGTCCATTTTGAACCAGTACCGCCAAAGTTGTGCCATACATCCCCATAGGCCGCTGCAGCCCACTGGTCGATCACAAAATCCTTCTCCATCACCACACTACCACTGGCATCGTCCAATAGCGGAGCGGCCAATGCCTCACTGATCGTAGCTGCGGCAAAATCATCGCCATCAGCTCCAAGTGCCCGCATTCCTATCCTCAATTTCAGGGTGTTTGCAAGTTTTTTCCACTTTTGGAGGTCTCCGCCGCAGTACAGATCGTTCGGTCCTGCATCATCAACTCCCAAACCGGTACGTTCCTCAGAACCGATGATGGCCATAGCTTCATCCAAATCGGCAATGATACCTTTGTAGATGACCTGTTGGGTATCGTATTTTGGTGTCAATATACCTTCCACTCCCGCTTCGGTATAGGGCACCATCCCAAAAGTCTCCGTGTACATTTGATAATAAAGTCCTTTCATGATCAAGGCCATCGCGTACATGTATTCATTCTCAAGTTCTCCACCTTCTTGAACAAAATCGGTGAAGCCCTTAAGGTTGCCCAGATATCCCGCAAGCCAGCCATAGGCCGCATCGGTGTACCCAGTATCATAGGTATAGCCCAAGCCATCTGACCACCAACAGCCATTGAAACCAAATGTGAATTGTCCTGCAAACCTGTCCGCATGGATCAGATGCGCCCTCCAATAGGGAAAACGATCCGGGGAATACAGTTTGTACTGGGTATCTGTCAAAAAGAATTTGGCACTTACCTCATCGGAAAGAAATCCGTTCTGATCGGTATTGATCTCGTCAAAACTTTTGGTACATGACAATATTGTGGCCGAACACATAAGGCCCAATAGTATATTTTTTTGTTTTCTCATTTTCAGCAATTTTTAAAAGTTTACATTTAAACTAAGCCCGAAACTTCTTGTAGAGGGCAGGGCGTAGAAAAGAACACCTTGGCTGAAGTTGGATGTGGAATAACTTGATTCTGGATCAAAGTTATCAACATCCTTGTATAGAAACAAGAGGTTCCTACCAACAGCGCTTATGGATGCATTTGTGATGAAGGTGTTGTCCAATATCTTCTTTGGAAAGTTATAGGTAAGGCTCACCTCGCGCAAACGCACATTGGTCTGATCATAAACATATTCAGAACCGATTCCACTAACGGCACCCCAATAATCCTGGGCACTGATGGTAGTGGTATTGGGTGAGAACGTTCCATCGCCATTGTCCACGACACCTTCTACCAACACTCCTCCTTCACGGTACTGCAAGGTCCTTTCGGAAACCCCAGCGGCATCCAGTCCTGCATCGGTACCTGAATACACCTCACCACCAATCCTGAAATCGATCAAGGTGTTCAAACTGAAGTTCTTGTAACGGAACGTATTGGTGAAACCTCCCACTGCATCAGGCTGATAATTGCCAAATTTTTGACGCTCGGAAGTCGCTTGTGGTCTTCCTTCGGCGGTCAAGATCAATTGTCCCTGATCATTGCGCAACCAAGTAGTAGTCTCTATATCGCCGAAACCTTGTCCTACCCTGGCCACGGTGGATACTCTTCCCGTGTTGCTGCTACTGAACTCAAAAAAGTCCTGCCCTTCCACCAAGCTTTCCAATTTGTTGCGGTTCCTGGAAACATTGATGGAAGTTTCCCAAGAGAAGTTCTCCGTCTGTACAGGTGTTCCCCCTACCAAGATCTCAAAACCTTTGTTGGTGATCTCACCAACGTTGGTCCTGAAATTACTATACCCAGATCCTGGATCCAATGGCACATCAAAAATCAAATCTTTAGAGCTGATGCTATAGTAAGAAAGGTCGGTATAGAACCTATTGTTGAAGGCCCTCAATTCCAAACCAAACTCAGTGGACTGTACATCCTCTGGACGTAGGCTTTCACTGAAAAGGGTGGTCTCCCTAGTTACGGTCACGTTGTCCAAGAAGCCGTTGGCCGCTATCCTGAACAAGTTCACCAACTGTTGTGGGTCGGTATCGTTACCAACACTGGCCACACTTCCCCTGACTTTCAAGAGGTTGATATCATTTCCGAGGTCAAAAGCTTCATTCAACAGCAAGCTCAAACTCGCGGAACTGTAGAAATAGGAACGGTTCTCCGCAGCCAAGGCAGAAGACCAGTCATTCCTTCCTGTCAAATCCAGATAGATCATATCGTCATAGGCCAAGGATACTGCCCCATACATGGAGTTGACATTTTTCTTGACCAATGCACTTTGTGTAGCGAACAAATTTTCCGTATTGTCCAAAAAGGGTCTTCCGGGAATTTTAATGTTCTCCCCTCTTGTGCTTGAACTTATCGTGGAGAAACGCAATGCGTTGGCCCCTACGTTCGCATTCAGGTTGAACTTTTCGCCCAAATCCTTATTGAACATCAACAAGAAATCGTAGTTGGTCTCCGTTCTCTGGTTCTTTCCGTAGTTTACACGACCTGAAGGGAAAAAATGATGTCCCGTTCTGGTGATGGCCTCAGTATCTTGGGAAATATCATCGGTACCTACCCTCACAAAAGCGGAAAGCCAATCGGTAAACTCATATTGCAACTTGGCAAAACCTGTTATTCTGGAACGTCTGTCCATGTTGGAATCATGCTGCAAAATCCAGTATGGGTTACCTCCGGATGCTGTTGGCGCAATCACACCATAGGGATTGGTCGGATCCAAAGGATTCTCAAAATTTTGGTATTGTTTCAAATCGTTGATACGGACATTTCTTGCCAAGGGCCACAAATAGGCCATCACACCTTCCGTACCTTGGGTAGGCCTGTTTTTTGCCTTTTGGAGGAAATAGGTCACCCTAGCATCCAAAGTCAATTTATCCGAAAGGTTGGTAAATGCGCGAAGGTTGAAGTTGTCCCTATCCACATTTGAATTTGGAAGAATGGACTGCAAATCAGAATTGGTATAGGAAAACCGAATGGAAGAAGTTTCGTTCCCTGAACTCAATGAAAGGGTATTGATAAAGCTAGTCCCTGTCTCAAAAAAGTCCTCCACATTGTTGGGTTGGGCCTCATAGGCTCTCATTTCCCCATTGTAGGCCAAGCGCTCAGAACCGTCAAACCGAGGTCCCCAAGAACTGGTTCCCCTTACTGCGGCCACTTGTGCCGACAAAGGATCACTTGGGTTTATGGTCGGAAAGTTTCCATCCGTACCACGACCGTATTCGTTTTGGTACTTTGGCAGCACGAACGGGTTTTCAAAAGTGGCACTTGAAGTGAACGAGACGCCCAAACCTTTTTTCAACGCCCCTTTTTTGGTGGTGATGATGATGACCCCGTTACTTGCCCTGGAGCCATAAAGAGCGGCCGCATTGGGCCCTTTCAAAACGGAAAGGGATTCGATATCATCTGGGTTGATATCGGAAATACCTGTTCCCAAATCAGGAATGCTGTATTCCCCTGCTCCAGTGGGCGCACTCAATGCACTGTTGTCGATCGGTACACCATCCACTACATATAGCGGTTGGTTGTTTCCACTAATGGAGTTATTACCCCTGATGACCACACGGGTACCTCCACCAGGACCTGAGGTGGTCCTTGAAACGACCACGCCCGCCACCTTACCGGCAAGTGAGTTCACCACGTTGGGTTCTTTCACTAGGGAAACCTCATCTCCCTGTACCTCTGTAACTGCATAACCCAGGGATTTTTTCTCCCTGCTGATACCCAATGCCGTAACAACCACTTCTCCCAGTTGTTGTGCATCTTCCTTCATGGTCAAATTGATGGTCGACCTACCATTGATGGCCATTTCCACCGTCTCCATCCCCAAAGAGGAGAAGACCAAAGTGGCATTGCCATCCGAAACAGCGATGCTGTAATTCCCGTCGAAATCACTGGATACGCCATTACTGGTTCCTTTTTCAACAATGTTGACGCCGGGCAGAGGTACGCCCGACTCGTCAGAAACCGTTCCAGTAATCGTCTGTGCCAAAGCTCCCTGAGCAGAGAGCAGAACAGCAAAAACAAATACAAACTTTAGTTTTTGAATCATGTTAGTTTTTTTGATAGTTAGTAATTTTGATTCGCATGTTAATTTTACGTTAACACAACTAGGTGAAAATCCTCTTTTGTTAAGGAGTTCTAAAAAAATTTCGACCAACAACAAACGTGAAAAGCCGAAGGTTGATTTTTAATTCTTAAAAAGAATAAGGAAAAGCGCGGAAAAGACGAAGAACGGGCGACATGGAACCTAAGTGGGACCAAAGACCATATACGCTCAATGAGATGGACAATAGCCTAAAAAAAAGCTGACCGATATTCTCCAATATCGGTCAGCTCACCCGCGTTTAACTACAATTAAAAGTACTCATTTCAGATTACTTCCATCCAATTTGCCCCAAAATGTCCAGATCTATGAAAGTTTTAGACCAACAACGATCTGCGTTAGACCAATACCTTCATTTTCCATTATCAAGGTGGACATTTGAGACTGCACGAATACTATTTTGAGGCCTTGATTGCCTGTAACTGCTCTTCGGTCAGGGCAGGACCATCAAAAAAAGAAACTCCCTTGGCTCCATTTTTCCTTGCCTGGTCTATGGCTTCCGCTAGTTCCCCCCCACTCATTTCGGGCACATAAAGCCCTGTATGGAGTTCGGTCTTCGTGGTCTCCAAGTCCTGGACCCCTTGCTTGGTGGCAAACCCTACCCAATCGGTATCCTCATTATAGAAGTTATGGTAGATCATGGGCAGGACCACGTCCACATCCCATTTGTCCCAACGCTGTCTTACCATATGATCCGCCATTTCGGGGTAAGGAAACACCGCAGCGGTCAATATCTTACCATTTTCATGGACAATGTCGTAGGCCTCGTTGACCACATCGCGTATCCTGTTCAAGCGAAATTGCTTCCATTCCATATCAATGGCTGGGTTTTCCATATCCCTCGGATTCTTATGGTGCATTTTTTCAAACTCTTCCACGCACACATCGCAATAACAAAAATCAAATTCCGGCAATTCGACATCTTGCACCAAATCATACTTGGGCAATAGGCCTATGGGCAAGAAAATATCAGGGAAACGGATATAGTCCAAATGCACGCTGGCCACATCATCCACTTGGGAAAGGGCTTCCACCAGACCCAACACATGGTTTCTTGATGCTTCACGTGTAGGACATAAGAATTCGTAGTACCCTACATATGGCCTATGGTCATAAGCTGATTTACCTTCCCTACTCACCACATACCACTCCGGATGTTGCCTCACTATGGAGTCCCCAGGGCGGTTCATGGCCATGATCCA
Organism: Flagellimonas hadalis; assembly: GCF_007785775.2. Classification (GTDB taxonomy): domain Bacteria; phylum Bacteroidota; class Bacteroidia; order Flavobacteriales; family Flavobacteriaceae; genus Flagellimonas; species Flagellimonas hadalis. Next base: position 3,486 of record NZ_VNIK02000023.1, on the reverse strand, counting down.
AGCATGCACTTCCATTCCTTCTGCCTTGGCCAAGGGAGCCAAACGGCCCAGAAGTGCAGGATCCGCATTGGTGTTGATCAACACAGCATCCAAACCGTAGCTTTTGTACTTCTTAAATTCCTCAGTGTACGATGCATCATCCCTTTTGGGGTCGGCAGTGATCCATGTCCAATACTTGAACGCATTCTGCTCTTCGGTCTGTGCCGCTGCCATATCGGCCTCCGGCTTTTTCCTGATGTTGTCCAAGCACGAAACCATGGACAGGGCGATGATCGCCATGATGATTGCTTTAGTCTTCATTTGTAATCTCATTTTATATGTTGGTATTTTCCGTCTTCCCGGATGGAGTATATAGATTGGGTATAAGGACTTTTTGCTTGAATGTTCCAGCCCGTTCGATGTACTTCCAATTCAAGCTCCAATGTGGTCCCATCCCGTAAAATAGGATTTGGAATCAGTTCGGTAATGGAATTGGCATATGTTCCCTTTTCGCCAAAATATTTTTTTTGGGCCCTGTACAGCTTGTACATCAGCCACCTGATCTGTTCGTCTTTTGGAATGGTGAACGAATCCGGGTTTCCAGCTACATTGGATGAAAAATAGGCGTACCCCCAATGTTCGGGTTCGTGCATGTTGATGACCCCTTGTGGTGACCAGACCCAATTGTACTCTGGAAGAAATTTTCCATCTGCGTCCTTTTTTCGTGTGTAGGCCCCATCCTTCAGTTCAAAATCCCAGTTCACCCTTGAAAAATTGACCCTCCAAAACTTTCCTTCGGGAACATCGTTGCTCCCACTGGTCTCTTTGAGCACTTCCCAGGGCATGGCCACTTCCACGCTCCAACCTTTATCAACATCCGAAGGATCGTTCAAGGTGCCATTGACCTGTACCGCAGTTTTGAGTCCCAAAATCTCCCAACTATCCACCACGGGGCCGCCTTCCCGATAAGGTTTTACCAAGAGCAGGTCCCAAACCGTGTTCAGGGCGTTCATTTCAAATTCGTAGTAATTGTGGGTATCCCCGTCCGGGTCTATGAATATTTCAAAATCATTGTTGTAAAAGATGACCGTGTCCCTTTGCTTAAGGGTGGCCCACACATGGGGCTCTTCCATCTGGGCATAAAAATAGAGATAGGTCTCGTCCCAAAGCATACGTACATTGGTATGGTATGTCGGGGTCTTGTCCCCTTCGATATCGATAAAATCCTCCGAAACTTGGGCAGCTTTCCATGCAGGTTCTTCAGCCACACCATCTATGACGATGGGGTCTTGGGTCCTGTACACCACAAGCGACCTCGGGGCCTTGCTTTCCTGTGCGGTACACGAAAATTGTGCCGTGACCACCAGCATGAAAATCGCCTTCTGAAGCATCTGTCGCATTTTTAATAAAAGTGTTTTATTTGTCCCATACATTTTGAAGGTTCCTTTTTATGTTGTAACCAAAGATCGTCAATCAGGTCTATTTTTCCTTTCAAAATGTAATAGGCACACGTCCAAAAGAACATATTTTGTAAAAATTCCTAATTTCATCCGTATTTATGGCCTTTATTAGACCAACGACGGCTGGGAAAAGCCAAATGCTAAAAAAACATAATCATCTGCCCAATGCAACTTCAGCTTCCGACCAAGAATAGATTCTTTGTAAACGCTGTGACGGAAAACAAGATCACCCCGTTGCACCATGTCCTATTTTGGGTGATTTACTTCGCCTTCAATTTCCTGAGGTGGGGAAGTTATTTCAACGACTATCTGTACTCCTTCAAATCCAATCTTTTAGGGTTTCCCATCCACATCACCCTCACCTATTTCACCATTTACTATCTGGTCCCAAAATTCATATTCAAAAGGAAATTTGTCACGTTTATCATTGCCCTTTTTGTATCAATATATGTGCTGGTGGTGATCAAGTACCTGCTCACCTATTTTCTGATCAGCTACAATGTTTGGCCAGAAGGCCCGGAGACCCATACACTTACCTTCAACTATACCGTGGTGATGATGTTGGGCGAACTCTATGTGATCACCTTTGTCTCTTCCATCAAGTTGACCATGGATTGGCTTCGGGAGACCGGAAGGGTGGCAAAATTGGAAAAGGAACAATTGGAGACGGAACTCCGCCTGCTGAGGGCACAGATATCCCCGCATTTTTTCTTCAATACCTTGAACAATATCTATGCGCTGAGCTTAGAAAAATCGGACAAGACGCCGGACACCATCATCAAACTGTCCGATCTGATGCGCTATGTGCTCTACGAGACCCGTGACAAAGACCAAAGCCTTAAAAAGGAGCTTGTCTTTATCCAAAACTATCTGGACCTTGAAAAAATACGGTACAACGAAAACCTTGATCTCAAATTCGAGGTAACGGGCGATCCCAAGGGAAAAAAAATTGCTCCCCTGCTATTGGTCCAGTTCATAGAAAATGCTTTCAAACACGGGGCCAACAAAAGTATTGGAAAGGTAAAAATAGACATTAGGGCCACGATTGAGGAAAAGTTTCTATACTTTAGGATCAGCAATACCAAACCAAAGAACCAAGCGATGCCCACCAAAAAACAATCTGGCGGCATAGGCCTCTCCAATGTGGAAAAAAGGTTGAAACTTCGGTATGGTGAGCACGAATACCGATTGGACATCTTTGATGAATCCGATGAATACATTGTAAACTTAAAGCTCAAGCTCAGATGAACTTAAAATGTGTTATTATAGATGATGAGCCTTTGGCGATCAAAGTCATCGAAAACCACATCTCCCAAATTAAGGAACTTCAGATAGCCGCCGTTTTCAACAATGCGATAGATAGCATGGAATACCTTAGGGAACATATGCCCGACCTGCTCTTTCTTGATGTGAACATGCCCATTATCGATGGTTTCAGTTTTCTGGACAGTCTGGATGAAAAGCCCATGGTCATCATTACTTCCGCGCATGCCGAACATGCCGCAAAGGGTTTTGACCAAGAAGTATTGGACTACTTGGTAAAGCCGATAAGCCTTCCCAGATTCATCAAAGCCGTGAACAAGGCCCTTGCCAAGGTGAAGGAGCAACCCAAGCGGGATACCGTCAACGACCACATCTTTGTGAAAGTGGACAAAAAGAAAATGAAAAAGATCTATTTGGATGAGATTATCCTTGTGGAAAGTTTAAAGGACTATATCAAGATCATTACCCCAAAGGGCAACCATATTGTCCACAAGACCCTGAGTGCCTTCACCGAAGAACTTTCCAGTGACAGGTTTATACGAATCCACCGATCCCACACTGTGTCCATGGACAAAATAGATGCCCTTGAGGGGAACAGTGTTGAAATCGGTGGAAAACGTTATGTTATCGGTAGAAGTTATTTGGATGATGTAAAAGCCAAAATCCTGAACCAATCCATTATCGGTACAGGGAACAAAGCGGGCCTATCCGACGATGAATAATGCCCTTCCCTTCATCATCCCACAACCTTAGGTAATCAAATTCCCGTTCTCGTCCCATTCGG
>NZ_VNIK02000022.1 GCF_007785775.2 Flagellimonas hadalis | reverse complement strand
TTAAGATTGTCAGATTAAGTCTTAACTATTACAGTTGAATATACAAGATCTAACCACCTGAAAATCTAAAGACCTACAGTCTTAGTACCCAAAGTCTGCTTTCAGCGCATCTATCTTTTCCAGGGCCATGTCCTTGGTCAAAAAGTCGATCTCCTGCATCTGGAAGGCTTTTTCAAACGTTTTGAACGCTTTTTTGGGCTCGCCTATCTCTTCATAGTATTCCCCTTCAAAATAGAAGCCCATCATGGTGTCTGGAAATTCCTTTTTGCACAGATCGGACAAGGGTTTCAGCGATTCGTAATCCTGCTTCTTCCGGCAAGCGGCATAGATGGCCATGATATCGTTGAGTTCCACAGGTTTTTGGAAGCCAAACAATTTTTCTATGGTGGTGTACCGGTTTTCCAAATAGTTGAACACGGGTTCTTCTGAGGCCAATATCTCCGATTTGTATTCGGCGGGGCTGATGGGCCTGAATATTTTGAAGACATTGTCAAAAGCCTTGCCGATACCATAGGCCACAATTGAGGTGTGGTCAGCATTTTCATATTCATCAAAGAAATAGTGCAGACTTTCCTTGGTGATGGAATTGATGCTGTGGTTCATCTGAAGGATACGCTGCCTATCGTCAGAAGGTTCTTTTTCGACGATCAGGTTATAGAAGATCACTTGGTCCAGTGCAGAAAGGCGTTCGGGCACCCGGTTTTCCATTTCGGTGGCCAAGGTGGGCGATATGCTCACATAGGAATTGAAGAGCGAACGGTCCTTGAACAGGTAATAATTTCCAAAATTGGCAGTGATGTCATACCCCACAAACATTTTGAAAGGGGCAATGTTGTAGCTGGTTTCCAAATAAGGGATGAGCTCCGTGCCCAAAAACTCATAGAACATCTTACCCTTATCGGAGGGCAGTCCCGAGATTTCCTCGTGGGCACAATCTTCCAGTCGGATATCGTTCTCGGCCTGTCCCACACCCACCACAATGACCTGGGGCATGCGGTCCAAACGGCTTTGGAACTTGGCATTGGCCACCACAAGGTCAAAAAGGTACTCGGCATCCAATACGACCAGCAATGGATATTTTTTTTCTTCGGAATAGTCCTCTGGAAAATAATAGGAGACGTTCCTTCTTTCCTGTAGTTTGAAGGATTCAAAGATCTCTTGTTTGACTTGGGCGCCAACATTGAAGCACACCAAGCCCAACAATAGGAATTGTAGTTTTTTGTTCATTGGTTAAGTTTTGTGCGGCTGGGGTTACCGATTTCTATTCAATAACGGTAATACGATGAAGGATATTGTACCGAAAACGACCACCATGAGGGTCTGCGCGATCCACATGATCCACCCAAAGGCATCCCCTGAAACAGAGCTGATGCCAAAGATGCCCAGGGCCGCGCTCACGGCAATGGGGTAGAGGCCTATTCCGCCATTGGTGGTGGACATGGCAAAGGCACCGGCCACAAACGCGACCAAAAGTTCGCTCAAGGAAAGGGACATGGTCTCGGCCACGGTATGCTTTATCACCCAGAACATGCCCACGTAGGCGACCCAGATGAAGAGTGTATGGAAAATGAACGGCCACTTTTTCTTCATTTTGAAAACGCTCAGCACACCATCTTTAAGACCGTTCAAAAATGTCTTGAGTTTGTGCACAAAGGGCGATTTGGATCTTCGGATGATGTACGTCGCCAAAAAAAGCCCCGTTATTCCCACCAAAAGTATACCCACGGCGCCTATGATGTTCACTCCTTTTTCCTCCAAAAATGCAAGTATAATGTCCGTTTGCAATACCAAGGTGACCGTTACGATGAGCAACAGCATCAACAAATCGATGACCCTTTCGGTGACGATGGTGCCAAACCCTTTTTCAAAGGGCACTTTTTCATAGGTGGTCAGTGCGGTGGCCCTTAGGATCTCACCGGAACGAGGTATCCCCAAATTGGCAAAATAGGAGATAAGGACAATGAGGATACTGTTCAGTGTCTTTGGTCTGTAACCAAGGGGCTCCAAAAGGTATTTCCATCGGATGGCCCTGGAGATATGGCTCAGGATGGCCATGACCACGGAGACGGCGACCCAAAACGGGCTGGCATTGGAAATGTAATGGATGATCTGTTTGCGTTCTTCGGGCGTGGTGGAACTGTAGGAATACCAGACCAAGAACAGCCCAAAGGCTATGGGAACAAATATCTTCAGGAATTTTTTAAGGGAGCTGCCCAAAATTAGTTGAGTAGATTGGTGGTCTCGTTCGGGAAGACCAACGACGGGTTGAACGCCTTTGCTTCCTCAATGTCCATCCAGGCGTAGGTGATGAGGATGAGTACGTCGCCCACGGCCACTTTTCGGGCGGCGGCACCGTTCAGTGTGAGTTCGCCAGACCCCCTGGGTCCGGGAATGGCGTAGGTCTCCAAACGTTCACCATTATTGTTGTTGACGATCTGCACTTTCTCGCCCCTGATGATGTTGGCCGCGTCCATAAGGTCCTCGTCAATGGTGATGCTGCCTATGTAGTTTAGGTCGGCCCCAGTGACTTTTACCCTATGGATTTTTGATTTTACAACTTCTACTTGCATGGTGCAAAATTATCAATTCAATCTTAGATTATCAATTAAGCGGACACCATCGGCATAAACGGCAATGAACGCCCTATATTTTTGGTCGCCCTGTTTTTTCAGCATGGGTGTCAGCGTGTCCTCATCGGCTATCTCAAAATACTCCAAGCTGAACACGGGATTTTTCTCAAATTCCGATTTTACCCATTGCCGGATGCCACTTGCACTTTCCGTGCCAAATTTTGATCTGGCGGTCAACAGTGTTTGATGGATGAACCCTGCTTCTTCCTTGGTCGTTTCGGAGAGGCGTTCATTACGGGAGCTCTTGGCCAGTCCGTTGGGCTCCCGTTCTATGGGGCAGCCAACAATGGCATAGGGCAGTTTTTTGATCTGCACCATTTTTCGGATGATCTGTAGCTGTTGGAAATCCTTTTCGCCAAAATAGGCCCTGTCCGGGGAAACGGTTCGCAGCAAAAGCTCCACAATGGTGCCGACACCATTGAAATGCCCGGCCCGGAACTCGCCTTCCATCACCTTGTCCAATCCATCAAAATTATAGGATTGGGATTTTACGGACTTGCCATAGACCTCTTCAGTGGATGGGGCGAAGATGACAATTTGATCGGATTCCCTTTGTAACAGCTCCATATCCCTCTGCAGGCTCCTGGGATATTTTTCCAGATCATCTTTTTTGTCAAACTGGGTGGGGTTCACGAAGATGCTCACAACGGCCAGATCGTTCTCCGAAAGTGCTTTTTCCACCAGCGAGACATGCCCTTTGTGCAGTGCGCCCATAGTGGGCACAAGCCCTATGGTACGGTTTTTTTTTCGCTCTCCCTCCAAGAAGGAAACCAGCTCCTTTTTATGGTCAAATACGTGCATGTCAAGGTTTGAAAGCGTGCAAAAATACTATAAATACTGGTAATCAGCATAATTTTTGTACTTTTGCAGCTACGTTTTTCAGATAAACAAAAGAAAGTGTTTATGAATGGTAAAAAGATATTGTTTGTATCTTCTGAATTAGTTCCATACCTCCCAGAGAATCCAGTTTCCTTAATGTCGTACGAAGCACCGAGAATGGTGAACAGCAATGGGGGGCAAATACGCATCTTCATGCCAAGATATGGAAATATCAACGAAAGAAGGCATCAATTGCATGAGGTCATACGCTTATCGGGGATGAACTTGGTCATAAACGACATGGATATGCCCTTAATCATTAAGGTGGCCTCCATTCCAAGGGAACGTATCCAAGTGTATTTCATAGACAACGAGGAATATTTTAAGCGAAAGGCGACCTTCAAGGATTCGGAAGGAAATTTGTTTCCGGACAATGACGAGCGGGCCATCTTTTTTGCCAAAGGCGTCGTGGAAACCGTCAAAAAGTTGAACTGGTCACCGGATATCATCCATGTGCATGGCTGGATGGCCTCCCTGCTGCCGTTATACCTTAGAAAATACTATGCCGACGAACCGTTGTTCGCGGACAGTAAGATCGTTACATCGGTCTACGGAAAGGGATATGAGGGCGAATTGGACAGCGAGATGATCAACAAGGTTTCGTTTGATGGGATCGACAAGGGCGATATTTCTTCCCTGTCCCATCCCGACTATAATAATTTGTTAAAGGTTGCCGTAGATTATTCCGATGCCGTTATTTTAGCCTCGGAGGATATGTCGGAGGATCTGAAGGACCATATAGCCAATCTTTCCAAACCCGTACTGCCCTATGTTTCGCTTCAGGAAGCAGAAGAGGCATACACAAATTTCTATAAAACGGAGGTTTTAAAATAAATTGCATGAGATTTTCCAGAATCATTAAAGTTTCAACCTTGGTTGGAACTTTGTTTCTACTGATGGCTTCCTGTGAAGACGAACTGAACACCTTAGGTGAAGGTGTCGTGGGTGGCGAACCCTTTACCACGGGAAAAGTTGAATATGGAGTTTTTGCCTACAATAAAGGGATAACCGCGGTACAGACCAATAGGTTGCCGCTCTACCAGTTGGGAACCTTTACCGACCCTATTTATGGGAAAAGGACGGCCAGTATCATTTCGCAGGTCACCTTGTCCACTCAGAACCCTACCTTTGGAGATCTTACCCAGGCTGCTGAGGACAATGCCGATTCTGACGACAGTGCATCCACGGTCAGGGAAAACGAAACGGTAAAGGAGGTCTACCTTTATATCCCTTTCCAGTTGCCCCCTTCGGGTGATAGTGATGGTGACGGGGTCGACGATGAGTTTGAAGATGGGGAGGATGTCAACGATCCCAATTCCGATTGGGACGGGGACGGTGTCACGGACAATCAGGAAAGGGTCATTGGATCCAACCCTTTCGATCCCAACGATGATGGAACAGGGGACGACTTTGTGGCCAACAACTATATCAAACGATATGATCTGGACAGTATTTATGGGGACAGGGCCGCAACCTTCAACCTAAATGTTTCACGGTCAAATTATTTTCTAAGGAATTTAGACCCGAATTCTGGTTTTCAGGAAGCGCAAGAGTACTATTCCAACCATGATTTTTCAGGTTTTATCGGCGAACTTATTGGCAGTGGTGAAGTTACCATCAGCAATGAGGACATCATTGTTTCCTATAAGGATGACGACCCAGAAACCGAAGATGTGGACGAATCTGATCAAATAGAGACAAAATTGTCCCCCGGAATCCGTATCCCGCTGAACAACGAATTTTTCCAGACCAATCTATTGGATATGGAGGGACGGCCAGAATTGCTGAACCACTCTAACTTCAGGAACTTTTTCAGGGGAATCCATCTTTCCGGGACAAATATGGAGGAGCTCATGTTCCTATTGGACATTACCGAGGCTACCATTACGGTCACCTATGAATATCAAGACTACGACACGGAAGAAGAGACCGTTGTGACCGCAGAAAAGGATTTTGTGCTGGGACTTATGATGAACACAAATTCCGGTGTTACAGGGAATGCTGTCAATGTCTTTGAAAATGAGGTGTTCCCAACGGATATTGCGAACGCAATGGACAATGGGGAAAATGCACCTAGGATATATGTGAAAGGTGGAGCCATGTTGGCAGAAATCAGGCTTTTTGATGAATTGGAAAACGGAGGGTCCCAGTTCATAGATCAGATTAGGGCCAATAATTGGATCATCAATGAGGCCAATCTGGTGTTTTATGTGGATAGGGAAACCTTGGATAATTCGGGAGGGACTGTGGAGGAGCCTCCCAGGCTCTATCTCTTCAATGCGGAGACAGGGTTCCCTCTGTACAATGCCGCTAACGAGGCAAACACCCCGAATACTACGCCAAACCCATTGAACTACTATACCAATCACGGAGGTGTTGTACAGAAGGAAGGCGGAAAAGGCATAAAATATACCATAAGGATAACGGAGCATATCAACAACATTATTGTCCGTGACTCCACCAATGCAAAACTGGCACTTACACTCACATCCAACATTTCATTTCCCAACGTGCAAGAAGCAGTAGGCAATGCGTCCGGCCAGGTGGACTACCCGGTAATGTCTGCAATTAGTCCTTTGGGAACAGTACTTTATGGAAGCAATGTGGCTTCTGGAGAAGCGGGAAAGAAACTAAAACTCGAGATTTTCTACACAGAGGCCAATTGATGGCTACCACTTAAAGAGGATTTTTGGACGTTCGTCGTTTTAACGTAACGTATGCATTGAATTTGCCCAAGAGATTTTAAATTTGATGATCATTATCCCCCAATAGTGGACATTAACTAAAAAAAATCTTATGTGTGGAATTGTAGGTTACATTGGCCATCGGGATGCTTATCCTATTATAATAAAAGGCCTGCAAAGGCTGGAGTATCGAGGGTATGACAGTGCGGGAATCGCACTTTACGACGGGGAAAACACCCTTCTTTCCAAGACCAAGGGAAAAGTCGAAGATCTCAAGCAAAAGACAGAAACTTCCATTTCAATTTCTGGAAAATTGGGACTTGGACATACCAGATGGGCCACCCACGGGGTACCAAACGACGTAAACTCGCACCCCCATTTTTCCAATTCCGGGGATTTGGTCATCATCCACAACGGTATTATAGAAAATTACGATTCCATCAAGCAGGCATTGATCAAGCGTGGCTATACGTTTGAGTCCGATACCGATACCGAGGTGCTGGTCAACTTGATAGAGGAAGTAAAGAAGAAAGAGGGAGTCAAACTCGGAAAGGCTGTCCAAATAGCACTGAACCAAGTGGTTGGCGCCTATGCCATTGCCGTTTTTGACAAGAACAAGCCCGATGAGATCGTGGTGGCCAAACTGGGAAGTCCATTGGCCATTGGCATCGGTGAGAACGAATATTTCATTGCATCCGATGCTTCCCCATTTATCGAATATACCAACAATGCGGTGTATTTGGAAGATGAGGAAATGGCGATTGTGCGGATTGGCAAGGAAATCAAATTGCGCAAGATCAAGGACGATTCCATTGCCTACCCGAACATCCTGGAACTACAGCTCAACCTTGAGGAAATTGAAAAAGGAGGGTACGAGCATTTTATGCTGAAGGAGATCTACGAACAGCCCAGGGCCATATTGGACACCTACAGGGGCCGTTTGTTGGCGGACAAGGGCATTATCAAAATGGCAGGGATCGATCAAAACCTGGAAAAATTCCTCAATGCCAACAGGATCATCATTGTGGCCTGTGGGACATCGTGGCATGCCGGACTTGTGGCAGAATACATTTTTGAGGATTTGGCCCGTATTCCCGTAGAAGTGGAATATGCTTCCGAATTTAGGTACAGGAATCCCGTCATCACCGAAAAGGATGTGCTCATTGCCATATCGCAGTCGGGAGAGACGGCCGATACCTTGGCAGCCATCAAACTGGCGAAAGAGAAAGGAGCATTTGTTTTTGGGGTATGCAACGTGGTAGGTTCATCCATAGCTAGGGAGACCGATGCAGGAGCCTACACCCACGCTGGCCCGGAAATTGGAGTGGCGTCCACTAAGGCATTCACCACCCAAATCACGATACTGACGCTAATCGCCCTGAAGTTGGCCCATGAGAAAGGAACCTTGTCACAGTCCAAGTACCATGAATACCTCACAGAACTGGAAAGCGTTCCCGCAAAAGTGGAGAAAGCACTTTTGTCCAACCCAATTGTTGAGGAAATATCCCATATTTACAAGGATTCGCCCAACTGTCTCTATTTGGGCAGGGGGTACAATTTCCCAGTGGCTCTGGAAGGAGCCTTGAAGCTAAAGGAAATTAGCTACATCCACGCAGAGGGGTACCCAGCGGCCGAAATGAAGCACGGCCCCATTGCCTTGATCGATGAGCAAATGCCCGTAGTGGTCATTGCCACCAGAAAGGGACACTATGAAAAAGTAGTGAGCAACATACAGGAAATCAAATCCAGAAAGGGAAGGATCATTGCCATCGTCACCGAGGGGGATGTATCGGTGAGGGAGTTGGCCGATCACGTGATCGAGGTGCCGGAAACCTCCGAAAGCCTTTCGCCGCTTTTGACCACCATACCCTTGCAGCTCCTGTCCTATCACATTGCCGTGATGCGGGGATGCAACGTGGACCAGCCAAGGAATTTGGCCAAGTCGGTCACCGTGGAGTGATTTTTTAAGACATATGTTCAAATAAAGGGCGCCAATATGGGCGCCTTTTTTATTGATACCGTATTTTTGGATATGGAATTTTGCCAAAAAAGTATTATGCATGCATAATTTTTTCCATATTTGTAGAAATCAAATGAAAAAAAATGTATCTTCCATCTAAGTTACTTAACAGATACTTAAACCAAATTTAACTCAAATTCAGAGCCAATGAAAAGACTAATGTTCATTTTCCTTATGCTGATTGGTGTGGTCTCGAATGCACAGACAACCGTCCAAGGAAAAGTAGTTGATGAAAATAGCCAGCCCATCCCTGGGGCCAATGTGGTCTTGGTGGGAAAAACCGAAGGGACCGTCACCGACTTTGATGGGAACTTCACCTTCAATACCTCACAGACCCCTCCGTTCCAACTTCGGATAACAAGTATCGGATTTTCGGATTTTGTGGCGAATGTCACCGCCAATAACCAGAACCTTTCCATTACCCTAGCTGAAGCCTCTACTCTATTGGACGAGATTGTTATCTCAGCGTCAAGGACTCCCGAACGGATTTTTGAGTCCCCGGTTTCCGTGGAGCGTTTTGGACTCAAAGAGATAAAAAACACTACCTCCGAATCTTTTTATGGAGGCTTGCAGAACTTGAAAGGAGTGGACATCAACACCAACAGTTTGACTTTCCAGTCCATCAACACAAGGGGTTTTGCCACTTTTGCCAACAACAGGTTCTTGCAGTTGGTGGACGGAATGGACAACACCGCGCCCGGGCTCAACTTCGTTTTGGGTAACTTGGTGGGGATGTCCGAACTGGATGTGCAGAGCGTGGAGATCCTTCCAGGAGCTTCTTCTGCCCTTTATGGTGCAGGAGCCTTCAACGGTATCCTTTTCATGAACAGTAAAAATCCATTTGATTTTCAAGGGATAAGTGCCTACGCCAAAGGCGGGGTCACGGTACAGGATGCCGCTGGGAGCAATTTTTACAAGGACTTTGGCATTAGAGCGGCCCACGCCTTTAGTGATAAGGTGGCTGTTAAGGCCAACCTATCGGTGTTGACCGGTGAGGACTGGCACGCCAACAGCAGAATGGACCTGAACAATCCCGGGGCCGACCGTTCCAATCCTGCTTATGATGGATTGAACGTGTATGGGGATGAAGTATCCACCAACCTGAACTTTGATGCTGCTGCAGGATTACCCACAGGTACTGTAGGCTCAGCAGTGATTTCCAGGACTGGATATGACGAGGCCGATTTGGCCGATTATGGCGCAGAAAGTGTAAAATCTGATTTTGCACTCCATTACCGACCCTTTGCCAATGATTTTGAAATCATCTTGAACAGTAGAATAGGTCGTGGAACCACCATTTATCAAGGGGCGAACCGCTATGCGGTGAGCGGGTTTACCATGCAACAGCACAAGTTGGAGATCAAGAACAAAAATTTCTTCCTTCGAGGCTATATTGTTTCTGAAAATTCAGGCGATGCCTATGATACCCGTTTTGCGGCCATCAATATAAACAGAGCTTGGAAATCTGATGTACAATGGTTTACAGATTATGCTTCTGCATACATCCCTACCTATCTTGGTGGGATCCAACAAGGAGGGCTGACCCCAGAGCAGGCATCGGAACAGGCACATATTGCAGGAAGACAATCTGCCGACACTGGAAGATTGATTCCCGGAACACCTGGATTTGAAAGTGCGTTCAACCAAGTGACCAATAATGGGGACTTGACCACCGGCGCCAAGTTTATCGATAAGACCAAATTCCGCCACATCAACGGGAATTACAACTTTGCCCATTTGATCGATAACTGGGCCGATCTGCAAGTCGGCGGCTCTTTCAGGGAATATGTGCTGAATTCCAACGGAACTATTTTTACCGATATCGATGGACCTATTTCCTATAATGAATATGGAGCCTATGTACAACTCCAGAAGAAATTCTTGGATGATCGGTTGAAGTTTACCGGTTCTGCCCGTTACGATAAAAACGAGTTCTTTGATGGATTTGTTTCGCCAAGGCTATCGCTGGCCTACACCGCTGGGGATAACAGAAACCATAATATCCGCGTATCGGTTCAACAAGGTTTCCGAAACCCGACCACCCAGGATCTTTTCATTGGGTTAAATGCAGGCCGAGCCATTTTGGTAGGTTCAGCACCCGCTAACTTAGATAGGGATGTGAGAACGTTCAATATTAGCCAAGCAGCACAAGATAATTTGGGTCAGCCTGCCACTGTAGAAATTGTGGGCCGTGCTGCCTATGAAAATGCATACTCTACCAGCTCATTACAGGCCGGTGCTCCTCAAGCAGTGAACACACCCTTGGTGAAACCAGAGGAAATCACGGCTTTTGAAGTGGGTTACAGGGCCCAAGTAAATAGGTTTACCATTGACTTGAGCGGATATTACAACAGCTATTCCGATTTCTTGGCGAACACGACCACTGCTGTTCCGTTCTATGGAGAAGCTGGGGATGGAGGACTCTCCCTATTGGCGCTTCAAAATGGGGATTATCAAATCTACCAGACCTATACCAACTCTGATGCAGCTATCAATTCGTATGGAGGGACAGTGGGTGTGGACACTAAAATTGGCAACTTTGACCTAGGTGTCAATTACACCTTTGCTGAGTTAGACATTGATGAAGGAAAATACCCAGATTTAAGGACCAATTTCAACACTCCAAAACACAAGGTAAAAGCCTCTTTTGGCAATGCGGCACTTTTCAAGAACTTTGGCTTTAATGTGAACTACAGGTGGAGCGACAGTTACTATTGGGAAGCATCCTTCGCCGATGGCGATATTCCCGCTTTTACCGTATTGGACGCGCAGATCAATTATTCCGTGCCTAGCATCAAGTCGGTGTTCAAAGTGGGCGGTTCCAACTTGTTGGGTGATGAATATTTCAGTGCCATTGGTACAGGTAACGTAGGGTCCATTTACTATGTTTCCTGGGCCATCAACCCTTAAACAACAAGTTTAAAATATATAGAAGGGCACTGAATTTTTCAGTGCCTTTTTTCTTTTCAAAAAAACAAAAAATCGGTTTCTTAATAAAAAGGGAAAAGCATATCTTTGCAGCCGGAAAAAAAACGGTTTTTTTCTGTGTATTCAATTAAAAATAAACACACTAATGTCTAAAGTTACAGGTAAGGTTGCCCAAATTATAGGCCCGGTCATTGATGTTGAGTTTGAATCGGGGACGGTGATTCCACGAATTTACGACTCCCTTGAGATTACAAAAGCCAATGGCTCCAGATTGGTATTGGAGGTACAATCGCATATTGGCGAAAATACCGTAAGGACCATTTCCATGGACTCAACAGATGGTTTGAGTAGGGGAGTTGAGGTAGTTGCTACCGGAAACCCCATACAAATGCCCATA
>NZ_VNIK02000021.1 GCF_007785775.2 Flagellimonas hadalis | reverse complement strand
GTCCAGAAGAATATATTAAATGGTTCGAATAGGGTTGGGGGTTACCTTAATCCTATTCGGGTTGTATAAGTTTATTGGATTTTCTACACAACTTCGGTATAGGCATGGTCATTGGTAGTATTGAAAACATCGCAAGATTCAGGTATCACTGCAATCAAAACCTCTAAACTTGATTGTGTCCATCATGTAAGGTGGGCCAGTAATGGCTTGGCTGGAACACCGGTGGCAAAAATCTAAATCTTGTAATTTATACAGCTAGTTTAAAAATGACAATCAAAGTTCTTATTATATCTGCTTGTCGATAGGGCGAATAGATACTCATCTTGTTTGTGATGAGATTTTGAACTCACAAAAATTCCTTTGTCTATTTTGATTTAAAATTAAATAAAACAAGATGGTGTGGTTTGATTTTAAATATCGATATTTACGTTGTGAAAATCATTATTTCACACGAAGATGTCCTATGGGATGTCCTATTTTGGGAAAATCGACATAATATTCTGGATATTAATGGGTTAGCGCCTCTTCAAGAGGTCAGTCATCCCGACGAACCACTAAATAGGTGGTATCAAAGCACTGTCAACTGACTGATTGACAGTGCTTTTTGTTTTTATTGCATTCAATTGAATTCATTTAAAACCATATAAAAGGTGTAGGGTTCGGTGAATGGTTCGGTACGTTCATTGTGCATAATTTAGATAGCGTTTGACGCTGTTCATGGGTGTTTTGCAAACCTGTTTTGTCAAACCCAAAAGTTATGTATTATGCGCAATTCCAACACTTTAAAAGTACTTCTCTTCACGCGGGACATTTCAAATAATCCCCAAAAACTGACCATTTATGCCCGCATCACCGTCAATGGGAAGAGGGCGGAAATCAGTTTGAAACGTTATACCTCGGTGAATGAATGGGATGAAAATAAGGGAAGGCTCCATGGTCTGACACATAAGGCCCGTTTATTGAACAGCTATCTTGATGAGGTCTATGGTGCAATCATGGATACCCACAAGATATTATTGCGGGAAGAAAAGGTAATCACGGCCCAAGCCATTAAAGCCCGTTATCTAGGGCAGGACGAGCAACATAATACCCTACTTGAACTTATCGAGTATCATAACAAAACGCAAAAGAGTGTACTCCGCCCCGGAACGATGAAGAACTATTATGGGACCAAAAAGTATCTCCTTCGTTTTTTGGAATTTAAATACAAACTCCCCGACATCCGATTGAAACAATTGAACTATAAGTTCATTACCGATTTTGAACACTATCTGTTGAACGGCCCACAACTCCAAAAGGGAAAGAAATGTACCAATAATGGGGCCATGAAACATTTGGAACGTTTGATGAAAATGGTCAAGCTGGGCGTTAAGTTGGAATGGTTGGACAAAGACCCTTTCATTAACTATAGGCTCAGGTTTCATAAAACTGAACGAAGTTACCTAACGGAAAGAGAACTTAAGCGAATTGAGGAAACGGACTTCACTGGAGCAGGCTATGAAAAGGTCAAGGATGCTTTCCTGTTCGCCTGTTATACTGGCCTATCCTATATCGATGTCCGGGAACTTGAAAAGAACCAACTGGTACTTGGTATTGATGGAAACCAATGGATTTATACCAAGAGGGAAAAAACATCGGAAAGTGTAAAACTGCCCTTATTGCCCAAAGCAAAAGAAATCGTTGAAAAGTATTGGGACAGTCCAGAGACCGATACTAAAATACTACCTGTACTCTCGAATCAAAAGACAAACAAATATCTAAAGGAAATTGCTAAGGCTTGTGGTATTTATAAAACCATATCCTTTCATTCGGCCAGACACACTTTTGCAACAACGGTAACCCTTTCCAATGGAGTCCCGATAGAAACAGTTTCCAAAATGCTAGGCCATACCAAACTGTCCACTACCCAAATCTATGCCAGGGTATTGGAACACAAGATAGGGGAGGACATGCAAAACCTTATAGAACATATGCAGATCAAAAAAGCAGCCGAAGGATGAAAAGGATGTATTTATTCGGTCCCGCTTGCGGGACGAAGGAATAGCAAGAGGGTGATGCGCAGATTGCGCCATCACGGTTGTTTTCGGGTCTTCAACAAGTTGAAAACCAGTTAATTGAGATGGTTTTGCAATACTGTACAAAATCAAGGGCTACAGTAGACTTTTCCGAAATCTACAGTAAACCCTTTGGGAAGCCTTGTAAACACTGGAAATTTTTGACGAAAAAATTGACGCAATTTCACTAAAAAACAAAATCGCACCTATGGAAAAGCAATCTACAAACGGCAGAACAAAGAAGGGGACAGGTGGTTATTCCAACATCACCATAAAGAAGGAAACGGCCACACGCTTTCGCAGTTATTCCAAAAGGTTCAGCAAATCGCATAGTGAGGTATTGGATGGAATGATGCAATACTTCAAGGAGAACAACCTTGACCCTTTTGGGGAGGGAACAAAGATCATCCTTGACAGTATCAAAAAGTTGGAGCGTCAGATGAAGAAAAAATTCGATCGGCTCATTGCCATAATCAAGAACATGGAAAAGACCAGTATCCGACCTACCTATGAAATGATGTTGATTCTTTACGAGGCCTATGTAAGGGATGGGAGGAAACCGAGACGGGAACCTGTCCAGATACAGGAAGAGCGAATGGATTTTTTGGAGCCTAGGAATACCGTTCCAAAAGTGGAGCATGATAGAATATTGCAAGAATTTGAAAGCTATAAAAAGCATTGCAATGAAATCCTCAACAATGTGGAGAAGGTTGAGCCGATGATGGGAAAACCCTATCTGAAAATCAATATGGACATCGGGAATTTTGAAAGCTTGAAACATCAATTAAAATAACCCTTATGTACTTTACCATCTCAGCACAGAAAATGGGCAGTACCTATAACTCCAGTGTGGGGAATTATGTGGACTATCTGGAAAAGGAAAACGAGGACAGATTGCCCGAACAAAGGGAAGAATTCTTTGACCAAGAGAACGACAGCGTAAGCCCTCAAACGGTCATTGATGAAATAGATGCCAATACGGCCAAGTTACGGCAGAAAGACCCGAAATTCTATTCCATAGTGGTCAGTCCCAACCAAAGGGAATTGCAGGCCATTGGAAATGACCCAAATATGCTAAGGGAATACACAAGAAAGCTCATGGAGGACTATGCCAAGAGTTTCCATCGCAACCAAGAGGTCAAGGCCGAAAACCTGAAATATTATGCAAAGATAGAGCATGAACGCACCTATCGAGGATTTGACAAACAGGTCCAGGAGAATGCACCGTACCGGGGAGAAATAGCAAGGCTCAGGAACGAGATACGGAAAGTGGAACGGGGCGAATCCATCGGGAATGTCAATGAGCTTGGAAAAAGGATCAAAGAGCAAGAAAGATTGGCCCCACACAAAAAGAATGGACAATTGGTGGCCGCAGGGATGCAAAAGGAGGGGCCACAGACCCATATCCATATCATTGTCAGCAGAAGGGACGTAACGAACACCTACACCCTTTCACCAATGGCCAAGCACAAGGCATCCGAGGTGGAACTGAACGGAAAGACCGTCAAAAGGGGATTTGATAGGGACAGTTTTTATCAGGCAGCTGAAAAGACATTTGACAGGACAACAGGGTTCAAACGGAACTATGTGGAATCCTATGTTGGTAGAAAGGCCCATGCCAAGGAACCGGGAAAGTTCTTTGCCAAGGTGATGGGGCTGCCCACCAAGGAAAAGGACATGGCCTTTAAACTCCTTAAGACGGTGGGTGTCAAAACTCCCAGTATCCCGACCAATAAAGTGCAGATGGCGGCCAAAATCATCAAGGCTCTTGGAAGGGGCATTGATAAGGCAAGGGGCACAGGTGAGGACATGGGGTATTGAAATCCAAAAAGCAGGTTGCGCCCTATCGTGTTTTTGCTTCACGCTTATCTACCGGAACACTACAAAAACCCGACAGGATCCATGCGCAAAAGTTGGGGGTAAGATTTGGGGAATTCTCATTCTTTGTTTTCGAAACCCATAAACCGACATGAACTTTATGAATTAAGAAAATGTAAAATCAGAAATTTATAACAGAATAAAATTATTTGTAATATTTTAATAATCAATTAAATAAAAGAAATTTCTAATTAAACAATGGAAAAAGCCTACTTTTTTTAAGGTTTTCCTGTAATAGTTTTTTAAGCTTTTATTGGTATTTTTCTTACCACTAACCATTAAATACCAATTATTGAAAACCTCTACCCAATTTTGGGCTTTCGGACCCATTCCTGTCCCCATCTTTTTTCAAACAATTAAGACTTCTCTTTCGGATTCCCTAATAAACAATAAAGATTGGGAAGCTTCTCTTTTTATTCACTTGAATGTATTTCTTAACTCTTAAAATATAATGAAATGAACATAAGAATGACTGGAAAAAGCTGCTTGACATTATTTGTTCTTGCTTTGTCTTTATTGAATGCTGCCAAAGCATTTTCACAATGGAGTCCAAATGGTTCCGCTTTATATTATAATTCAGGAAATGTGGGAATAGGAACCTCTTCTCCAATAGAAAAACTCCATGTGGTAGGCAATATCTTGAGCAATAAGTTAGTACTCAATGATCCGAATGATACAAGTGATTGGAATACGCTATGGCAAAGCGGTTTTTTTCAAAGTTACAATGCTTTGAACTCTCCTGAAACTGGCCTGAATCTTTGGTTTTGGGGAATCAACCTTAATCATAGCGCGAACAATTCCAGCTATAGATATAATGGGCAGATAGCCATAAAGAATTCAACTATCCCAACAATGTATTTTAGAAGTACAAATAGGGACGGTGTCGGCACATGGGCAAAGGTTGTGCATAGTGTTGGTGATCAATATATCAGTGGCAAATTAGGTGTTGGGACCGCAAATCCTGATTCGGAACTTACCGTTAAAGGCAACATCCACGCGGAAGAAGTCAAGGTGGACCTTTCGGTTCCGGGACCAGATTATGTCTTTAAAGAAGATTACAACCTCAAGTCCCTTGAAGAAGTCCAAAACTACATAAAGGAGCATGGTCACTTGCCAAACATCCCATCTGCCAAGGAAATGGAAGTCGATGGAATCCATTTGGGGGAAATGAACATGAAGCTTTTGGAGAAGATTGAGGAGCTCACACTATATATACTCAAGCAACAGGATCAATTGAAGCAACAAAAAGAAAAATTGGGACAAATGGAAGAATTACAGTTGACGATGGGTATTCAGGCACACATGATTGAAGAATTAAGGAAGGAAATTAAAAATTTACAAAAATGAGAGGATTGTTGATGGCGTGTTGGCTTTACGGCCTTCCTGTGGCCATGATGGCCCAGACCAATAGCTTTCCTGATGATGGAAATGTTGGGATAGGGACACTGTCACCGAGGACCAAGCTCCATGTGTTGGGACCATCGGAAACCCACTCCGGTCACATTACCACTTTTGGAAATCTTTCCACGGACAATTTGGTCACTTTAAATGCCTATAGGTCCTTTTCAGGTTCAACCTTTGCAGATGGAAACCCGGGAAGTATTAGTAGATATTTCTCCTACAGGTCTATTTACGGAGGTTATTTGAATTACAATGATGAAGGCTACGGGTTTTATAGCCAAGGTCATTATCCTAGAATGTTTATGGAGGTGATTTCGGGTAACCATGGGACCATAAGCAACCTTCCGTCAGATTCGCCGATCAAATCAGGATACATATACCAACAGATCAAAGGCCCAGTTGTGAGTGCTGCCACTTCCCCGGTAAAAGCAACCAATGGGAATTCCCAATGGCTTTGGGGCGTGACGGGCTCCGGAAATATTGTGGTGGCCGGCAAAGTTGAATCCAGAGAAGTTAAGGTGACTGTGGATGCCGGGGCGGATTATGTCTTCAAGGATGGGTACGACCTCAAATCCTTGGAGGAGGTTCAAAAATATATCCAAGAACATGGCCACTTGCCCAATATCCCATCTGCCAAGGAAATCGAAGCCGAAGGGATTCAACTGGGAGAAATGAACATGAAGCTTTTGGAGAAGATTGAGGAGTTGACACTTTATGTCATCGAACTGAAGAAAGAAAACCAGGAAATCAAAAACCATTTAATTGAAAAAAATGAAAAATTTTAGTCTTATAGGGTTTCTTATACCTATACTGATGTATTCGCAAACCCCCTCCTTTACCCTTGGAACGAACAGCAAATACTACGATTTCAAAAAAACATGGGTCTCGGATGATTTTAAACAGGTATCCCAAATAAGAGTTGGGGAATACCTGACCTTGGGCAATTTTGGACTTACCAATAGTAGCTGGATCGGCAGTAATGCCATATTGGACTACAGCAGCTATGGCAATATCGGGTCCTTGGGGAACAAAAACCTTTTTGTGCCTCGTTGGACACCAGGAACGGCCTTGATCATGGAACTGGATTTTGTCCATGGTGCCCTCAAAGGATATAATCATCAATGGAACGGGGTTTCCGCCCAGGTGGATTTTTTGGATTTTGAACAGATCTGGGAATTTGGGAAGACGGATTCGTATTTATTGTCCAGTCTTGGGATAGGGACAACCGACCCAGGAACCTATAAGCTTGCCGTAAAGGGAAAGATCAGGGCCGAGGAAATCAAAGTGGAAACGGGTTGGGCCGATTATGTCTTTGAGGAGGGCTATAGCCTACCCACCTTGGAAGAAGTGGAAAAACACATCAAGGAAAAAGGGCATCTCATCAACATCCCCTCCGCTAAGGAAGTCGCGGAAAACGGTATTGAACTTGGCAAAATGAACAAGCTCCTCTTGGAAAAGATTGAGGAGTTGACACTATATGTTATAGAACTGGAGCATAGGGTTCAATACTTTGAAGATCAAGACCAGAAGTACAGCCAATTGTTGGTGGAGATAAAAGCAATAAAACAAAAGTTAGAAGGCGATGAGTAAAATTACAAGATTGTTTTTGGTTGTTTTCAATCTTCTAGTTATGAATGTGAAGGCGCAAAACCCGACAATTCTGACTGTGGAAAAAATTGATGCCACTTCGGCAGCTATTAATCTGAAAAACACTGAGGGTTTTTGGCATTTGAGTGGCCCACGATCATGGGAATCCAGTAATAATTTTTCCATTTTTTGGCATGATGGATCCAATTATAATGGAATTATGACCCTCTTGAGCAATGGTTATGTCGGATTAGGTGTAACGAACCCACTGGAGAGGTTTCAAATCAGCAATGCTTTTTTGTTCCATAATGGTGGCCATAAAATCTTGTCCTTTTTGTACAAACCATCTGGGCCAGGGACCGATTTGGACGCGAACAGCTATGCCAGTGAAATTCGATTTGACCCAGTGAATGGCTATTTGAGATTTGGAACTTCATCCACATTGGTTGATGCTCCAATAACAAGACTATCCATCTCAAAAGAAGGAAAAGTGGGGATAGGTACCTTGGATACAGGTAATCATAGATTGGCTGTCGAAGGCACAATCGGTGCAAGGGAAATTAAGGTAGAAGTTGGAACTTGGAGTGATTATGTCTTCAAGGATGGATATAACCTCCCAACCTTGGAAGAAGTGGAAAGACATATCAAGGAAAAGGGACATCTCATTAACATCCCCTCTGCCCAAGAGGTTGAGGAGAATGGTGTTGAATTGGGGGAGATGAACAAACTGCTGTTGGAGAAAATCGAGGAGTTGACACTGTATGTCCTTGAATTAAAAAGTAATTCTAAGAAAACTAACGCTTTAATGGAAAAGCAAGATAAAAGAATCAAAGAACTGGAACAAAGATTAAAAAACTAAAAAAATGAAGAGATTGTCAGGACTACTAGCGATAATATTTACAGTTACATTACAAGGACAAATTTATGAGAGTTCAAATGGGAATGTAGGCATAGGTACGACTTTGCCCAATGCAAAGCTACACGTTGCAGGAAACGGTGCAGTGATAAAATTACAGAATACAGAATATGAAAATACAGAGAATTCCTTTTACGGATGGATTGGTGGGTACGATAAAAATGGACAAGAGGTTTGGTGGTTAGGCGAAGGAAGCGCCAACAATAAGCAACTGGGATTTTTTGTGAACAGCGCATACGATTTGAAAATATATAATAACAACCAAGGAATAAAAATCAATCAAAATGGCAGGCTAAACCAGGAGGGGAACATTCCCAATGATAACAGTGCAGTTTTTGTCAATAATTCTGTAAATGGTTATGGAATTTATTCCAAAGGTGGAAATGGTTCTAGATATGCATTTCATTTTGAGAACCAATCGGGGCAATCCATAATATATGGTCAAGGGAATGGAAGAATTGGTATCGGAACCACTTACCCTGACGCAAAGCTTGCCGTAAAAGGCAACATCCACGCCGAAGAGGTCAAGGTGGACCTGTCGGTACCAGGCCCCGATTATGTTTTTAAAGAAGGTTACGATTTAAAATCCTTGGAAGAAGTTCAAAGCTATATCATTAATCATGGGCACTTGCCCAATATCCCATCCGCCAAGGAAATGGAGGCGAATGGGATTGAATTGGGAGAAATGAACATGAGATTGTTGGAAAAGATTGAGGAGTTGACGCTGTACATCCTGGAGCAGGAAAAAAGAATCAAAAAGCTGGAAAAGAAATAAAGGTTTTAGATGTAATGGATTGTTTGTCAATTGCTAAAAACCAAAAAACTAGAAAATTTTTGAATTTAAATATTTATCAATGAACATGTTAGTGAAAGTTTGTTTCTGTCAATAACAACATTAATTTTTGAAATAATGAAAAATACCATTCTGATCATAACTATTTTTTACGTGTCTTTATTTGTGGGCAGGGGCCAAACATTGAATATAGAAAGCCCTCATGTAATCCCACCGCCCCCAGAGGCTTCTGCTCTTTTTAAATCAACAGAGATACCGGTGAATCTCTCCACTGGTGTACCGAATATTACTATACCTATCTATGAAATAAGGTTGAGCGATTTTACCCTTCCCATTTCTTTGAACTATAATGCTTCCGGAATAAGGGTTGATGAAATGGCAAGTAGTGTTGGGTTGGGTTGGGCACTTCAGGCAGGGGGAATGATTTCGAGTTCGGTATTTGGAAGCCCAGATTTTGATACAAATGGCTATATGATACCGGGAACTCCATTTGGAGTACAGGATCGGGAACTTGACCCTATCCAATACTATTCAGGTTCGCAATGGATTCGAAATGATGATTATGAACATTGTTTTGAAGTGACTGGAAGTAGCTTGGTTTTTGGCTCAGGTAGTCCAACTGTGGATGCAATATATGATACGCAGCCCGATATCTATTATTATAATTTTGCAGGAAATAGCGGAAAATTCTTTTTTTCCCGTGACGGAAAAGCAAATACAATCCCCTTTAGGCCCATCCTCATAGAAAGAGATGGTTTTACCGGGTTCTCCATCAAAGATGAGAACGGGATTCTATATATCTATGAAGCAGCGGAAAGAACGTCAACCTCGACCGTTACTTATACTGCTCAGTCAGACTTTGCCGGTGGTATCTCAAATACCGAGAACTACGGGTATTATCTTACGAGAATTGAAACTCCTAAAGGAGAATATGTGGATTTCTCGTACAGTGATATAAGTTATGTATATGATTTACCACATTCCTATACAAGATACCGGGCCACCGGAAATGGTACTGCAGGAATGTCACAAGATGCAGAGGTCCGTATCGAAACTGCCACCACAGTGTATGGAAAAAGGCTGAATTCCATAACTTCAAGCAGATCGCACAGGGTCGATTTTGTCTATGAGAACTGTGCCAGGCTCGATTTGCCCGGCAGGCCTAGTCCAGGTGCACTGACCGGTAGCTATGCCCTTAATCAGATTCAGGTCCATTATGGCACTACCCATAATAGTTTTACCCTTGAACATGGGTATTTTAATCTTAGTTCGTATCAGCCTTGTGTTACAACAGTATCGGATCCAGACAATCATCGTTTGAAATTGCTTTCCATACAAAAAGATGGAGAACCCCCTTATGAGTTCGAATATTTTGGTAACAATGCATTGCCTAACAGAATGGCTGAATCAAAGGATCATTGGGGGTACTATAAGTCAGGGGGAGGCAGGTATCCTTTGGAACCCCAGAATGGATTTTATACAGGAGGGAACAGGTCCCCCAATTTGAACAATACAAAGCAAGGAGTCTTGACAAAGATGACCTATCCCACTGGAGGACATTCCCTGTTCGATTATGAATTGAACATGGCAAGGGATACTTTGTCCATTCCTGGTTCTTCACAGACCCGATATGTTGATATATACTATGACGAGTTACAACCTATACAGGAAATCGACTTTACAATAACCCCACAGGTCCAACCAAATAGTATCCAGGTTTCCTACATGACTACAGGAACCCCGGTCCAAGCCAACTTACAGTTTAATGTCACTTTGTATGGACCGAATTCATACTACAGGGTCTTTCAGTCGGAAGAAGTAGTGGTGATAGACCAGATTTATTTGGATCAGGGCCAGTATACTTTGCGTGTGGAACAGGTTGGGGCTTTTGAGGAAGGTTTCTTTTCCATGACTTATATTGAGGATAATGTGACTCCTCCGACCACAGAGATAACAAATGTGGAAGTAGGTGGGTTACGGATCCGAAAAATCCAAGATTTTGCTAAGGCAATGGACATCACGCCGGCTAAAGAACGGGTATTTAGCTATACCAATCCTGAAAATTCTTTGGTTTCCAGTGGTAGAATTGCAAACAAACCTGAGTATTCCTATTTATACACTAAATACATACGTGAGTATGTTTCGACCAATTCAACTTTTATGGATAGGGCAGGAGTATTTTGGGCCCAGAATTCCACAAGCATCCAACCCTTGTCCGGTCTGCAGGGCTATCATGTTCAATACACCAATGTAAGGGTTGCCAATGAGGAGTCGGCCACCAAAGGATACACGGATTTTAAATATTCCTTTGTAAATGACTTGGTTTCCTACATCACTTATCCTGCGACGATGCCAACGAGTTATGATTGGAAAAGAGGTCTCTTGATGGAAGAGAGCGTCTATAAATATGATGAGGGTACTTCATTGTTCAAACCGGTACGGAAGGTAAACAATACCTATAAATTTTATTATACCCCACCAGATTACATTCAGAATCACTCGGAATCAGGAGCCCATTTGACCCCACCGACAGAACCGAATGAAACCCATGTTGTTGCCCATATTATTAAATTGAGATATCCGGAGGCTAGGTTATCATTAAATGCACGTTACAATGCTGAGTTCGATATTACCAGTTATAAGTTGATTTCATCTTGGTACCATTTGGAAGAAACAACGGAACAAATCTTTGATAACAATGGAGCGAATCCAGTGGTCAAAACGACAATTTTCTTCTATGACAACCCTGTTCATGCGCAATTGACTGGAACAGAGATGCAGACCAGTACTGGTAATATATTGCAGGAATTAACTTATTATCCGGATGATGTAATATCCGTTAGTTCCTTGGGAAGTCCAAATTTGACCAATGCCCAAAAACTGCAAGTGGACAAGCTTAAACAAGATGTCCTTCATCAAATTGCCCGACCGGTCCAGGTTGAAACAATCAATAATGGAAGTAAAACGGTCCAAAGGACAAATTTTGTGGAAAGGAATGGCATCATGTTGTCCGATACAATAAAGACCAAAAAGGGTTCTGGCGTGATGGAAAGCCGTCTGGTTTTCCATGCCCATGACAGTAACGGCAACCCTTTGGAAGTATCCATGTCTGGCGGGCCTCGGACAAGCTACATCTGGGGTTATGATCGGCAATATCCCGTGGCCAGGATAGAGAACGCGACGAGGGCGCAGGTGGAGACGGCCCTTGGGGTTTCCCCGGGCTACCATACGGGCAGTGGAGGTCTAAGTCTGTCCCAAGGGAACACTTTGAGGACCGGTCTTCCCGATTCGATGGTGACCACCTACACCTATGACCCCTTGGTCGGTGTGACCAGTGTCACGGACCCCAAGGGGAATGTCACGTATTATGGGTACGATGCGTACAAGCGGTTGGAGTCCGTCAAGGATGACGATGGACATTTGGTTCAGGAATACAAATACAACTATAAAAACTAAGTGCCATGGGAAGAGTTTTGTCAATTTTATCGGCCATTCTGATGGTCCAGAGTGTTTTTTCGCAGACCAACAGCATCACCAAACCGGAACCGGGCCAGAGCACCTACATAGTGACGGGGAGTGCCACCTTGGAGGCGATAGAGCACATAACGCTAGGCCCGGGGACCCATATCCAGAG
>NZ_VNIK02000020.1 GCF_007785775.2 Flagellimonas hadalis | reverse complement strand
CAACAACAACTTGTTCATCTCCCCCAATTCAATCCCATTCTCCTCCACTTCTTTGGCCGAGGGAATGTTGATGAGATGGCCCTTTTCTTTAATGTGCCGCTCAACTTCTTCCAAACTGGGAAGACGGTAACCATCCGCAAAAACATAATCTGCCCACCCGGTCTCCACTTTAATCTCCTCGGCCCTGATCTTGCCTTTCACTGCAAGTTTCCAAGTACCTGCATTCTTTGTTCCTATTCCGATATTGCCGTTTTCAGTATTAATGGTAAGAGCATCCCATGAGTCCTGGTTGGATACTCTAGTTCCAATGCCAAATATGTTCCCCCCGAAATTTTCCTCTGAAAAACCCATGTTTATACCCGTCAATCCTCCGTCTTGCCGAAACTGGAATATGGGATTGTCAAATTCATTGTTATTATCAGTATCTGCCTCCAATCTTAAGATGGCATCTCCTAAAGTGCCGGTGGATACATGTAGTTTCCCTTGTGGTGATGTAGTACCAATACCCGTATCCCCATTAGGTTTAAAGACCAACTGGTGCACCCCATCAAAAGCAAAGCCAATGCCATTGGTTTTGTGAAGGTTTATGCCATACGAGGTATTATCCAAAGTACCAATGGTAGGATCTGCGGCGCTAAATGTATTTGGGATTCTTATTTCATTATTGATTCTTAAAACCGGACCTACAATTTCATCGGCCGTACTTACTTCATTGCTTATGGACGTTGTATCCCATTGCGCATTTACATAACAGGAGGCGATCAACATCAAGACTATTAAACTAATTTTTCCCATTCCGAATTTCTTGTAAAAGTTTCTTATACTCTTTCTCTAAAAAGTCAATTCTTTTGTTCGAAGCTTCCAATCTTTTAATTTTCTCTTCTTGATTTAATGTATACAGCACCAACTCCTCAATCTTTTCCAAGAGCAGTTTGTTCATCTCCCCGAGTACAATCCCATTCTCCTCCACTTCCTTTGCCGAGGGAATGTTGATGAGATGGCCCTTTTCTTTGATGTGCATTTCCACCTCTTCTAGGGTAGGGAGATTGTACCCCTTTTTGAAAACATAATCCGGCCAACCAAATAAATCAACTTTGACTTCTTTGGCATGGATGTTTCCGTTGACTGCAAGTTTGGCATCTGGTGCAGACGTACCAATTCCAACATCACCATATCTATTGATACGTAGCGCTTCAAAATTGGGGGCAGCAGCCAGAGCACTTGTTTTAACCCTAAATGATAGACCTTGGACGTCATCGTCGGTGCTTTCTTGGATAGCCTGTATTTCAGGCCCGTTTGACTTTCCCAACATGATAGATGCCAATATATTACCAGAACCTACGTTATTACCATAAACATGTAACTTTGCATCAGGGACAGTAGTCCCTATCCCTACAAAACCATTTGTCGAAACCCTAACCTTTTCCCCTCCATCGGCTCTTAAACTAAGACCCTTACCTGCTTTTCCTCCAATAATAGCCTCATCAGTGTCCCAACTTAATATTCCATAATTAGTTGAAGTGCCCCACTCAATAACACCATCACCCCTAAACCGTATACTATTGTTTAGCTTTAGAATATAATCCCCATTACTTCCATTTACATGTAGGGCAGCGTCCGGATTACTAGTGCCTATTCCCACAATGTCAGTTGTAGTAAGGCTATTTCCATTTTCCAGCCACTGCGCATTCATAAAAGACATTGTCATAAGGAAAAAACACAACATGCCTTTTTTGATTTTCTGTATTATCATCGTTTGATCAGTTTTTTGATTCCAAATTTTCTATTCGCAATAACATTGCTTCTATTTTCTTCTCTTGCTCTAAAGTGTAAAGCGTCAATTCCTCAATTTTTTCCAACAGTTTCATGTTCATCTCTGCCAATAGGATACCATTCACTTCCATCTCCTTGGCTGATGGTATGTTGGGCAAGTGGCCATGCTGCTTGATATAGTTTTGGACTTCTTCCAGGGTCTTGAGGTCATATCCCTCTTTGAAGACATAATCAGGTCCGGGAACGGAAAGGTCCACTTTGACCTCTTCTGCATGGATTTTTCCTTTGACCGTTAATTTGGAATCTGGTGAGGTGGTACCAATGCCTACATCTCCATTATTGTTGGATGCATACAACACCGTTGGAATTATCTGGGACGAAATGTCTGTTTTACCAGTTGGATCATATTCCAAAATGACATTTTCCGTCAAGATCGAGTCAGAATCCATTATTCTGCTCCTTACATATATAAGCGGATAATGACCAGTAATCTTCACCACAAAATCATAATTGCTTCCATTGTCATAAATCTTTAAAATGTATCTATCATAACTGCCGCCATGAACTTCTTGGGTCACTTTAATACCATCCCTTGTAGATATATGATAAGTGTTCTCTCCTAGTGTATTATTATGCCAACTACCTCCAAAAATCTCCAACTTAATCTTTTGAAAATTGGATCCAGAAGAATATGGTAATTGCCCTACCTTATATTCCGGGTACCCATTGTTACTACCCAATTTTATTAGTCTTCCTTGTGCATATATGACAGAAGCTCCCAATAGCATGAAAAACAGAAGGATTTCTGTGATTTTACTTGTTGTCATAGACATTTCTTTTTGATTTAAGTTCCTTCTTAATTAAGTCAAGTTCTAATTCCAATCTATTGGAATTTCCTCTTAGCAACTTCATTTCATCCTGCTGCATCAAAATGTACAATGTCAGCTCCTCAATTTTCTCCAAGAGTTTCATGTTCATCTCTCCCAGTTTGATACCATTCGCTTCCATCTCCTTTGCTGATGGTATGTTGGACAAGTGGCCGTGCTCCTTGATATAGTTTTGGACTTCTTCCAGGGTCTTGAGGTCATACCCCTCCTTGAAAACATAATCAGGTCCGGGAACGGAAAGGTCGACCTTGACTTCTTCAGCGTGGATATTTCCTTTTACGGTCAACTTAGAGTCAGGGGAAGTTGTACCAATACCCAAATACCCATTATTTGTCAAACGCATGTATTCGACCAGTAGGTGCTGACCATCAGAATCATTGTCAATAGTGTTTCTGTACAACCATCTAAAACCATAATTTGAACCTTCAAAAACACCTTTCCCAGTATATTTGTTTGATCCAAAAAAATAATCCTTTGGATCATCATTATTCCTATAAGCATTAAATCCAATATGACCTGCCCATTTACTTGAATGACCATTCCAATTGGTTTGATAGGTCCAATCCAAATGAAGGGCTCCATAATGACCTGCCCTTATCCTACCTTCAACATGTAGTCTAGAATTAGGTGCAGAAGCTCCTATTCCAACATTGCCTCCATTATAATAAATATCCTGACCATTGGTTTGCCATTGGGAAAATGTGTTTGTAGTGGTCAAAAGCGCTATTACAATAGCAAAAAATGTCACATTGATTTTTTCAGTCATCTTAATACCCATTTCATGAAATATTGAGTGTTAAAAAATACATCCAGACACATATAGAAGAGAAGGAAAGGTTTCCCAGTGTTTATTGTTTTTTGAGAGGTCCAGGGCGGTAAGCTTAACCGATGGACAAAAAAAAGGAGCCTGCCGTTTGGATAAAAAGTAAATGGAATAAAACTGAAAACTTGTTGGAGCAGATGAACATTAAGTGTGTATCTTAAGTGCAGAATAGCCCCATTCGTATAGCTCTGGGCGAATAGCAAGGCAAGCGTAAGCCGTTCATCTATAGTTTTCAACAAAATATATGGCAATGGTTAGTTTGAAAGAAAAGTAACATTTTTTTCTGTAAGCTTTTTATTATTTTTATTCAAGGAAAGAATTTTTTATTAACACTTCCACCAAAAACCCGCCTAAAAAACTGATTGCCAATATATTGGGTTTTAAGTAAATTTTATCAAGAATAAACTCTAGGCATATCAGAATTGAATTAACCTTTTGGTAGGATATAATTTGTATTTTTCAAACAACTTAATTGTTCCGATTCAAAAAAAAAAGTAAATGAGCCCAACACAACCCAACTACGGAAAAGTTATGCTTGGAAAAAAAATAAAAGCCATCAATTTGCAGGAAACCCTTATCGTTTTGGCCATCATCGGGATATTGCTACTTCTCGCACTTCCCAACCTTATGCCATTGATATCCAAGGCAAAAAGTGTGGAGGCCCAGGTACAATTAAAGGCATTGTACAATGCCCAGACCACTTATAGGTACATGTACAGCAAATACTCCCTTAATTTGGATGAACTGGATTTTGAAGCTCCCAAGACAGTAAAGGAGAATGGGACCGCCAACTATGTCTATGAAATCATCAGTGCCGACAACGGACAGTTCAAGGCAAGAGCAGAGGCAATCACCGACTTCGATGGCGATGGTATATTCAATGTTTGGGAAATTGATGAAAATGGAAATCCAAAACAAACTGTAAAAGATTGATCGTTGTATTGAAGCTTTTATTGATCTCAGGTCTTGGAGCAATAGCTTGGCAAGATTTTAGGGAAAGACAGGTCTTATGGTTCCTCTTCCCTATAATTGCATTGCTGTTCGCGGCACTCCACTATCTTCTGGCGGTTGACTGGAGGGTCTTTCTTAATCAGTTGGCCATAAACTGGGTTTTGGTCAGCTGTATTGTTTCCATTCTATTCATCTATACCAAATTGATCACCAAAAAAAGGTTTTTAGATCATAGTATGGGGTTGGGTGATGTTCTCTTCCTTTTTGCGTTTGCTACAGGTTTTCCGACCATTTCATTTGTAGTTCTCTTGGTTTGCTCCATTCTTTTTTCCTTGCTGGCTTTCGTCATATTCAAACGCCGTATGGAATCGGACACCATCCCTTTGGCAGGATTTATGGGACTCTTTTTGATTGTCACAATTGGTCATGGTCTAATTTTTAATACTTCATTGTTTTATGGCAACTGAAATGAGTGAAAGTTTTTCCATACCAAAAGAATTGGCTCAACATATTACCGCGGAGCAAGCTTTTTTTTACAGAATAGTTCCAAAACAATTGAACAATAATGTTTTAACTTTTTGGACAGACACTTCCCGCCAAGAAAATCTTCTTTCCGAGCTGAAAATTGTTCTGGATTTTCCACTGGAACTCGAGCCAATACCAACAGAAAAGTTACAGAATCTATTAACCGCCAATTACCGTAAGGCACAACATGATCATAACTCTGAATTTCATTACACACCTGATTTTTTAGAGAAAATTATCTTCAATGCCAAAGCAATTGGGAGTAGTGATATCCATTTTGAGCCCTATGAGACACAATGTAGGATACGTTTTAGGTTGGATGGTAAATTGGTCGAGCAGTACCATATACCAATAGGTGAGTATCCTACCATCATAAACAAAATAAAAATTCGTGCAGGTCTTGATATTGCGGAAAAAAGATTGCCACAGGATGGACGTATCACCATCAAGTCCAAAGGAAACAACGAATTTGATATACGGGTATCCACCCTACCGACACTTTTCGGCGAAAAAATTGTTCTTCGTATACTCAACAAGGATACAAAATCTTTGACATTACAGGACTTGGGCTTAACTAAAAAAGAGCTCGGAAGATATGTTGAGGGCATCAGAAATCCTACTGGAATCATATTGATATCCGGGCCAACAGGTTCTGGCAAGACAACCACTTTATATGCTACCTTAAAGTTGTTGAACGACTCAAAAACAAATATACTCACCATAGAGGACCCCATTGAATATACGCTTGAAGGCGTAAACCAAGTCCAACTCAAAGAAAGCATAGGTTTGGATTTTTCCAGTGCTTTGAGAACCTTTTTACGTCAAGACCCTGATATCATAATGGTAGGTGAAATTCGGGATGTAAAAACAGCCAATATGGCCATAAGGGCTGCTTTAACCGGCCATTTGGTACTCTCCACAATCCATACCAATTCCGCGTGGGCCACTATATCCAGATTGATCGATATGGGGGTCCCGCCATTTCTTATTGCCAGCACCTTGAACATAAGCGTCGCCCAACGTTTGGTTCGAAAATTATGTGTAAACTGTAAAAAAAAGGAAGATATCAACCCTGAAATCTTTCCGGAAAATTATAGTCCCCCAAAAAGCTTGCAATACCATTACATCCCCATTGGTTGCCAAGATTGCCACCATACCGGCTATAAGGGAAGAAAGGCCATTTATGAAATCATTCCCATTTCGAGACCCTTGGTAGCGCACATCAAAAACAATTCTTTGGACATCGATGATTTCTTAAAAGAAAACAATATCAAAACCTTGAGCGAAAATGCCCTACTGCTTGTGCAAGAAGGGATAACCTCAATCGAAGAGGTCTATCCTCTACTAACCAATTAAAAAATATGAGAAACCTTTTGTTCCCAATATTATTACTTTTTTTTATCCCCACCCTTGCGCAAGAAGACAATCGGATACTAAATATTAAGAACAATCTTGAAGCACTTAGCGTTGACAACCCTGGACTATCAGAAAATTTAAAATTGGACATTAATGTCAACAGTGTACCATTGTCCAATTTTCTCTTGGCAGTCTCTCAAGTACACAAGATAAACATCAATATAGACCCAAGCCTTCAAGGAATAAATATTGTCAATAATTTTTCCAATGTAACAGTAGCCGATCTTTTGGTTTTTTTATGCAAACAATATGCCCTCGATATCAATTTTAGCGGAAACATCCTCTCCATATATCAATACCAACCGCCGCCTGAAGTTATCCCTGAAAAAGAAATACAGGTATCCTTTGATGCTTTGAACAATCTTGTGAGCATGGATCTTAAGGATGATCCATTGGAAAAGGTGTTCCGAAAAATAATAGACGTAACAGGACAAAACTTATTATTCAATGGCGCTATGGAAAATGTGCCTTTGACCCTATATATTAAGAATGTACCCTTGGACCTTGCCATGGAAAAGTTGGCGGAAACCAACAATCTGGTCTACTCTAAATCAAGGGACGGGTTTTACCTATTCGATATGGTACAAACCTCCACTGATCCAAATACGCCCAGAAGTATCAGCATGAAAAACAATGATTTCCAATACGAGGTATTGGACACCATTGGCCAATTACTAAATGTTGATTTTAAAAATGTCCCTATTGCCGATGTCATTGATGAAATCACTTACGATCTGCATTTGGATGTATATATGGCATCCTCTCTTGAACATGCGGGTAATGTGACTATGAATGCCAAGGAAATCCATTTTGACGAACTATTGACCAAGATATTTGAAAATGGGACAACAGGGAGCAACAAGAACCCTGACCCCTTCATAAATGATATGTCCAATCCGTCCCGGAACAGGGGGGACTTAAATCAGAACACCGCCACCCTTTCCAATCAAACACATTTTACGTTCAAAAAAGAGGGAAATCTATACTTTTTCGGCACAGCTGACCAATTAAGTGTCCGTAAGTTGGAAGTCGTCCAAATGATGCACCGATCCGTTGAGCTTCTTGGAGACCCCTCCCAATCTTCCGGCTACAGGAGGTCTGCGGGCAGAACAGTAGCCGGTGGTGTAAACTATTATGGAAATGGGAATTTCCAAAATGGTGCCAATGGTTTTGGGAATGGGCAGGCCAACTATGGACAAAACATGGGCATCAATCCTCAAAGGATAAATCCACGTGAAGATCAATTTGATAACTACAATTCAAGTGCGGAGGCCATCGTTAGTATTCTTCCAGATGAAGTTGTCGCAGATCTGGACATCAAAATGGATTTTGAACTCAACAGTTTTTTGATCAGTGGTCCAGCAGCCAACATCAATCGATTCAAAAAGTTCATACAGGAAATTGACAAGCCCGTCCCAGTTGTATTAATAGAGGTCATGATCATTGAGGTGCGAAAATCCGCCACTGTGGAAACCGGAATCAGTTGGGGAATAGGAGATGAACCAGTTGAAACATCCGGAAGGTTATTTCCTGAAGCAGATTTGACATTGGGGGCCAAAACGGTCAATAAAATTATTGGTGGCTTTGACGGTTTTGGTTCTTTTAACATTGGTCAGGTCGTCCCTGAATTTTTTGCGACCATAAAAGCCATGGAAGCCAACGGTAATATCAAGATCCGATCCACGCCCAAACTTTCCACCTTGAACGGCCACCGGGCAAACTTGTCCATTGGGGAAACCACTTATTATGTGGTCACTAGCCAAAGTTTTTATGGGTCCCAGATTCCCAGCACTTCAGAGATCAGGAATTACCTCCCCATCGATGCAGAACTTGCCGTGAGCATCAAACCCTTGGTATCCGGGAATGGGCAGGTAACCTTGGACATCAATGTCATTCAATCCGACTTTAGTAGTGAACGTATCGAAGACGATGCCCCCCCTGGCCTGACTTCCCGGGAATTCAGTTCCATCATCCGGATGCAAAACCAGGATTTGGCCATATTGGGCGGACTTGAAGAGAAGGTTAAAAACGATTCGGGCAGCGGGGTTCCTCTATTGGCTAGGATACCAGTAATCAAATGGCTGTTCAGTCAAAGAAAAAGGGAAGATTCCAAACAAAAACTCACCATTCTCATTAAACCAACAGTTATTTACTAGTGCTTGGACGTCTAAAAACATATTTATCAAAAGGAAGCTCCTTTTATGGAATGGAAGTCTTTCAATCGGGTGGGACGACAAAGATTCATTTGTTGGAAGTGTCCAAAAAAAAGGGAGAGCTGGTGATCATAAACCGTTTTCTTACCGATGATCTCTCCATACTGGCCCAAAAGGCAAAAAAAACGATCCCCTTATACTTGGTTTACAATACAGAGGGTGTAATCACCAAACGAACCCATGCAGGTTCCACCTTAAAAGATAGGGCCGCTGTGGAAAACCTCTTTCCCGGGCTCAATTTTGGAAACTTCTACTATCAAATTGTTGACCTAAACCCCTCCTCCTTTATCAGTGTTTGTAAAAAACAGGAACTCGATGCACTGGTTGATAAGATAAAGTCGCATAAGCTTGCCTTGGCCGGAATTTCCTTGGGCACTTCCGTTTTGGTTTCCATTTGGGACCATGTGCAGGACCATACATTATATACCAACGCTGACCTCATACGCAAAGAAGGAAATGACATTGGGGGCGTGATCATTTCCAAGAACACAGATCCCATACAGCAAACGTATACTATCAACGGATTGATAGTGGCCAATACCGACCTGCTCGGATTTTCAGGAGTGGTTAGTTTTTTATCTGGAAACCATGGCCAGGAGTCCAATTTCAAGGAAACCATAGAGGCTTTGGAAAATTCATTTGTTTCCAACAGAACCTTTAGTGTCCTTCTACGCGTTTTCATTTCTGCCATACTGGGTATCCTACTTGTCAATTTTCTGATTTTCAACCATTACTTTGAAAAAACAGAGCGCATCAAGACCAGTTTGGCCCTAGATACCGAAAACAAGAAGAACCTTACCCTTTTAAGGGAGAAAGTTGGAGAAAAAGAAAGAAAAGTGGATGCCATCATTTCCTTTTCCAATTCCAGAACCTCATTTTACTTGGATAGATTGGCCCTATCCACTCCAGAAAGCATATTGTTCTCAGAAGTGCAGTACAGCCCTCTGCAAATGCCTATTCAGACCTCAAAACCTATCTTATTGTATGACAATGTCATTTTGGTCTTGGGCTCTTCTTCCAACAGTGAAGATTTTTCCACATGGATCACCGGCCTTGAAACCCTGGATTGGGTCAAAAAGGTAGAGACCATGGACTACGATTATAAAAATAACAACAGCTCAGAATTCAAGGTACAGATAAGTGTCGAAGATCCTAAAAAATAAAGTTTTTGCCCTTTTGGTTAGTTTTATGCTGGTGCTGATGCTCAGCTATGCCCTTGCCATATCCAAAACCATCCAAATGCGGAAAGAATACCATGACCTGGAAAAGGAACAGCAGCAGTACAACAACCTATCACAGCAACTGCTCCTACTGCATAAAAAGGAAGCATATCTGGATTCTATACTGCAAAGTCTAAACCTTGACAATACATCCATAGAAAATAATCTCTTACGGGTGGTGAACCAAGAAGCTGAACGGAACCATTTGAAAGTGATAAACTTTGACCCGCCCCATGTCCATGAAATGGCTGGCACCCAATCCAAGACTTTTAACTTTGTGCTAAGGGGTACTTTTATCGATATCCTTAAGGCCGTTCACTCCATTGAAATGCAATCCAGTTTTGGGGAGGTGGTCCATCTAAATTTGGTGAAACAAAAAAATTACCGGACAGGGCAAGACTTTTTGGAGGCGACCGTGTTTATCCAAAAGCTAGAATAATGACCAGGCATTCCTGTTGAACTCCAATAAAAATCCATCCTTATGAAAAACTTCCTTCTATTTCTTATCCCATCAATTACAATCAATCTTTATTCACAGAGTCCGGTCAGTGGCATTCTGAACCACACAAATAGTTATTTCACCATGAATGCATATAGCAGCAGTTATGATGATGGGTCCTTTGCCAAACTTTTTTACGATGGCAACAAAAAACTGATCCACTTCTGGAATTCAGATGGTACCACACAATTTACTGGCTTAAAATTGGGCAATTTATATTCTATGGGTAAGTTGGGAGTAGGTACCTCCAGCCCCATCAACAATTTGGATGTCATTGGTGTTCTTGGGTTTAGGGGAATCAATGCGTCAAATTTGCCCTCCAGTCATTGGAGATTATATTTCAATGCCAGTTCCACGGTGGACAATGGGCTCCAATTTAGGGTAAACGATGAACTAAAGGTCAATTTTAAAAACGACACCTTTATGTTCGATGGCCTTATCCGATCCAAAGAGATAAAGGTTCAACTCAACGTTTGGTCCGATTTTGTCTTTGCCAAAGATTACAAACTCCCAACCTTGGAAGAACTGGAAACCTATATTTTGCAAAACCAGCATCTGCCTGTTATCCCCAGTGAAACGGAAGTCATTGAAAACGGTATCAATTTGGGAGAAATGAATGCCAAACTACTGCAGAAAATTGAGGAGCTTACCCTATATCTTATTGAGCAAAACAAGGAGTTGAAAATATTGAGAGCACAGAATTTGATTCATCAGGAGCAGTTGGAAACACAATCCAAGATCATCAAACAGATTCAAAAAAGTGGAAAATTCAAATGATAAACATCAACTTATGAAAAGACTGTATTTCCCTATATACATTTTATTTACTCTGACAAGTGTTATGAGTCATGGCCAAAGTTTCAATCTACCAGGTGATGGTAACTGGTACCTAGTCGCCACCATGGGTGGCAGGCATGCGGAAATCGAATACACATACAACCAAACCACATCCCACAATCCCTCGATTTCCAGTGGAAAAATCCAATTTATCAATTCTTCGAACTCACTGACCCAATACCACTGGACCAAGGGCTATGCCTCTTGGAACCAACCTCAGTTTGCATTGATAAACAAAGGCAGCCTTTCTGAGATTTGGGTAAAAGCAACCGTTGGAGTAAATACAGGAGGTTTTAATATTACCGGTTCACAGTATGCCAACCTTGTACTGGGAGCGACTTCAGATTCCAATCTCTCAGATAATGGTGGCGTGCTTAAGATTTTCGACAAGTTGCCCGATAACGCCCATACTTATACAGGAAACATCAATCTTGCGGAAGGAAAATTAGGCATAGGCACCACAACATTTGGAAGCCACAAACTTGCAGTTGAGGGTTCCATTGGGGCTCGGGAAATCAAAGTAGAGGCCAGTGGATGGTCCGATTTTGTCTTTGCCAAGGATTACGAAATCCCAACCTTGGAAGAACTGGAAGCCTATATTTTGCAAAACCAGCATCTCCCAGATATCCCCAATGAAACGGAGATCATTGAAAACGGTGTCAATTTGGGGGAAATGAACGCCAAACTACTACAGAAAATCGAGGAGCTAACCTTATATCTTATTGAGCAGAACAAGCAAAACAAAGCCCAACAAAAAAAGATTGAACAATTGGAGCAAAAAGTAGCGGCTCTAGTCCATAAATCCAAGGGGTAAACATATACCATTTGATAAATACTTTTAGGTTCTGTACATTTATTGAACACTAGGTTTATCCATAACAAACAGTACTTATGAGTTTTGGCAAACGCCTATCGGAAGTAGGGAAGTCCATGGGACTGTCGCAGGAAGAAGTGGCCAAGCACCTTGGCACCAAGGCACCCGTCATCGGCCGCTATGAACGTGATGAGATGAAGCCCTCGATAGAGACGGCCACAAAATTGGCTGACCTGCTCGAAGTGTCCCTCGATTATTTGGTGGGCAAGACCGATGTGGAAGTGGACAGGCAACTCCTAAAACGTGTCCTCGAGGTACAGCAGATGGAAGAGGAAGATAGAGAGCATATACTCTATACTCTAGATGCGCTTATCAAGAACGTGAAGCTAAAGTCAATCGCATAATGATGTCAAAAAAACCTATTTACTCAATAGTTTTAATTCTGATTTTATTTTTAAACTGTAGTGAAGGTTCAAGAACTTATCACGATAATGAATATGGCTTTTCTTTTGATTATCCTTCTGATTGGAAAGTTGCAAATGAATCCATTCATCACCAAGTTTTAATATACGAACCCGTAAAAGACACTGTAAATCAAGTTGCAACTAATATTTCTGTAGTGGTTAAAAGCAACCATGATATACCATTAAATATAAGGGCTGAATTGATAGAGCAGGAATGGGATGACAGTAATCAATATAAGAACTTTGAAATCTTGGAAAAAAGGGATGGGATATTCCAAAACGAAAAAGCTGTATACTATAAATGTCAGGCTAATGTTGAGGATTTCCCAGTGATGTGGAGAAAGGTCATATTAATAATAGACGATTCTTTTTATGATATAAGCATGACAACGACTAAAAACAAATTTGATGAGAAGAATCTAGTGTTTAATGATTTTTTGAATTCTTTTTCATTGGACTATAGTAAAAACTAACATTGCCACAACCGTAATAATAAGGCAATAAAAACTGTAGTTCGATAACCTTTTTAAACTTTCAGCACATTCTAGAACTTCATTGTCCTCAAGCGATTTCATTTTTTCTAAAAAACCAAATATTGGAACGGAAATCAACCAAAGAGAGCCATATCTTCTTCTACTTAAATTTTTCATGTAAAAATCGCTATGCTTCTCTTTCAAAAGCAATGAAGTCGTCAATAACTTCCTGAAAGACCAGTAATAATATACTGGACTAGATAGAAAAAAGAAAAATAGAATCGAGTATCCTATCTTTCCATTAAGTGGAAAAAATGACAACGCTACCGTCAAAAGCAGTAGCGTTGTTAAATATCTTAATTCATTATTAATTCTCACTGTAAATTATCTATGGCTTGATTTATCTGGTCAATCTGGTTCTGAACATTATTTATGTTTTCATTTAAATTATTCATTGATGCCTCGGAAGAATCTAGAGCATCAAGATTGGCCTTGAGTTCACGTAATTTTGCACTACGTTCCTCAGGGTTGCTAATCGACTCCAAACTACCTACAATATTCCTACTTGTCTCCCGTAAATGATTTTGCTGTTTGATAAGTGAATTTCTTTCCCGAGCTAATTCACCATACGTCCCTTGTAGATTAGATTTTGCAGAATTCAGGGCATCTAGAGCTACCGTTTTATTTGCTAAATCAGATATTGGCTTAAGGGTAGTATTGGATTTGTATCCGCTAATGGAGGCCACCACACCAGGTAAGCCCGCACCGACACCAAATGTTGTACTAACACCAAGATAACCAGAAGATTCCACAGCATTGATTGAAGCTGTTCCGTTTGCTATTAATCCTACGTTGGCATTAACACCCAATGAATAACCATCGCCAGCGGCATATTTGGCGGCAGGCATTGAAGGATAAAAAGTTACTCCTATCTCACTTGATATGGATACATTTGTTTCAAAACCAACACCATATTCTCCAAAACCATATACTCCATCGGGAGCTACAACAACACCGCCGCCACCGTATACGCTAATTCCTGCACTACCTGTAGTATATTTTCCAATCAGCAAAACCTCCAATCCTTCCAGTTCGATGCCATCAACTACTCTATTCTCTGAAAAATTGTAAGGCCCATTGTGTGGGAATTTCTCTGCCAACGGGTCAATGTTGAAAAATCTAGCTATTGCAGGATCATGGTTTCTCCACTTAAACGAATGCCAATTTAAACCCAAGTCTTTTGTAAGTTCTTGACCCTGATACGTAAAATGATTGTTTTCCACGCCTTGTATATTGCCATTATAACCACGATGCTCCAATCCAAAGGGATAGTAGTTCCTCTCATGTAATATCTCAGAACTGTCCACTGAACCGTCATTGTTAATGTCTTGATAGCTCAATCTTATATTTCCCAACTGGTCTTTATACTGATAAATGTAATCAAAACCTTGTGAATAATCATCGGGGTCTTTCGGAATCACATAACCTTCTGGATGACTGAAAAACTGCAGTTTTCCATTACTGTAAATATAGTTTCCAGCATAATCTTTGGTAGTACCCGTACTAAGTATCTTTTTCTGTTTCTTTC
This sequence comes from Flagellimonas hadalis, assembly GCF_007785775.2. Classification (GTDB taxonomy): domain Bacteria; phylum Bacteroidota; class Bacteroidia; order Flavobacteriales; family Flavobacteriaceae; genus Flagellimonas; species Flagellimonas hadalis. Next base: position 915 of record NZ_VNIK02000020.1, on the reverse strand, counting down.
CGTTGGCACCATAAATGAAATCTACAGTCCCATTATATTCAGAACTGTTTACTGTAATCTTAACAGGTAAGTTCAAGTGATTGTACTCTATCCCCCCTGCGGCTATTCCTTTATTGAGGTCGGACGTCATGTTGCCGTTGGCATCATAGGTATACTCCGTGGTCTGGTTCACCAGATCTTTAAAGCCATGGTCGTCATTGCCGTTGTCCAGCACCTTGACAAGCCTGTTGCCGCTGTCATAGGTATAGACCAGATCATCCATGACACCAAAAGTGGTGGCCCCGCTGTTGGTGTGCCCCTTTCGGTTCAGGGCAAGGATGTTCCCGTTCTTGTCATAGGACACACTGTTCAGGTGATAGTTGGCACTGCTGGCCGTTGCAGAGGTGATCCGGTTCAGCGCGTCATACCCATATCGGTACCATTTCAAGTTGTTGTCCGTGTTGGCCGTGCGCCACTCCGTTTCGGCTATGTTTCCGTTGAACAGTGCCGTACCGCTATGGGACACTGTGTTGTAGTTGATCTTGAATGCCCAGAGGTCACTGCCCAGACTGGAGGGATTGTTAATGGCCTTTAGCCAGCCCCTAACGTTATATGTGTAGTCCACTGTCTGCAGCCCTCCTCCCACTTCTTTGCTCTCCAACTGGCCAAGGTCGTCATAGGTGTTCTCCACCAATGTCTCTTGGGCCTGGCCGCCAATGGTCTGTTTTTGCCACTGCAACCTGCCCTGATGGTCATATTCGAACAGGTCCGTGCCCACTATGTCGGCCTCCCCGATGCGCTGGTGAGTGGTCACGGTCCGCACCACCTTCCCCCCGAAATCAAGTTCGGTCTCCACGATGTCCGTGGTGTTCAGATAGTTGTTCTTGGAGGCCGTATAAATAGCCCTTCCCTTGGTATCATAGCCCGTTATGGTGG
>NZ_VNIK02000002.1:212856-459016 GCF_007785775.2 Flagellimonas hadalis | reverse complement strand
GGGTTGATGTTTCTTCCGTTTGTTTCGATTGGTTTTTACAGGCCACAAGAAGGATGGATAGCAAGGCGAGCCTGAACAAATTTTGCATAGTACTAAGGTTTTTTATCTGGAGGGTTAAAGTACGAAATATTGGAAAACTTTTTTATCCCTTTTTGATTACATTTAAGCCTGACTAACTCAATACTTTATTCATGAAGACTTGCTTTTCCAAAATCGGTATGCTGATGCTTGCCGTGGTCCTTTTCACCAACTCGACACATTCCCAAAGAAAAAAGAACAATCAGGTCGGACCTGAATATCCCGAAGAGCTCTATTCCAGTTTGGAGTACCGATTGATAGGCCCGTTCCGGGGAGGACGTTCGGCTGCGGTCACCGGAGTGCCGGGAGAACCCAATTTGTTTTATTTTGGAGCGACAGGTGGTGGGGTCTGGAAAACCACCGATGGAGGCCGCAGTTGGGAAAACATTTCCGATGGGTATTTTGGAGGGAGCATCGGTGCGGTCGAGGTGGCCAAGAGCGACCCGAATGTAATCTATGTGGGCGGCGGCGAAAAAACGGTCCGTGGGAATGTCTCTTCCGGTTATGGGGTCTGGAAGACTGAGGATGCCGGAAAGACCTGGAAGTCCGTTGGGTTGGAAAACACAAGACACATCCCAAGATTGCGGGTTCATCCCACAGACCACAACATCGTGTATGCTGCGGTGATGGGCGATATCTACAAACCGGCCAAGGACAGGGGGATCTATAAAAGTACAGATGGGGGGACATCTTGGAGAAAGGTCCTTTTTGTGAACGATCAGGCCGGTGCAGTAGATCTCACCTTCGACCCCAATAATCCCCGGATCTTATATGCTTCTACTTGGCGAGTGCAGCGCACCCCTTACAGTTTGAGCAGCGGCGGTGATGGTTCTGCCCTTTGGAAAAGTACCGATAGCGGGGAAACCTGGGCCGAAATTTCAAAAAATGAAGGCTTCCCCAAAGACACCTTGGGGATCATTGGCGTATCCGTTTCCCCAAAAAACAGTGATAGGGTATGGGCCATTGTGGAAAACAAGGAAAAAGGCGGGTTATATCGCTCAGACGATGGAGGGAAAAAATGGGCATTGGTCAATAGTGATCGAAGTTTACGGCAAAGAGCATGGTATTACACCCGGGTGTATGCGGATGCCGAAGATGTGGACAAAGTATATGTGCTGAATGTAAGCTATCACAGGAGCACGGATGGAGGAAAGACCTTTGAGTCGTTCAATGCGCCACATGGTGATCACCACGATCTATGGATAGCCCCGGAAAATTCCCAACGCATGATCATTGGTGACGATGGCGGCGCCCAGATCAGTTACGACGGTGGTGAAACTTGGAGCACCTATTACAACCAGCCTACTGCCCAGTTTTATAGAGTGGTCACGGACAATGCTTTTCCCTATCGCATCTATGTGGCACAGCAGGACAATTCTACTTTGCGGATCAATTACAGGAGTGATGACAATTCGATTGGAGAGGACGATTGGGAAGAAACCGCTGGAGGGGAATCGGCCCATATCGCTGTGGACCCGGCCAATGACGACATCGTGTACGGCGGAAGTTATGGCGGATTCCTGACCCGCGTCAACCATAAGAACAAGACGACAAGGGGCATCAATGTTTGGCCGGATAACCCTATGGGTTATGGGGCGGAAGGCATGAAATACCGATTCCAATGGAATTTCCCCATTATTTTCAGCAAACACGATCCCAAAAAACTGTATACCTTCTCCAACCACGTGCATTTGAGCACCAATGAAGGCCAAAGTTGGGAACTGCTCAGCGGTGACCTGACACGGAACGATCCTGCAAAGTTAGTATCCAGTGGAGGACCCATCACCCAGGACAACACGAGTGTGGAATACTACTGCACCATTTTTGCGGCCAATGAAAGCCCGTTGAAAGAAGGATTGCTCTGGGTGGGCAGTGACGATGGTCTCATCCATGTGACCAAGGATGGAGGAAAGACATGGGAAAACGTCACCCCGCCGAATATGCGCGAGTGGAACATGATCAACAGTATAGAACCATCCGCTTTTGATGAGGGCACCTGCTATGTAGCGGCCACCCGATACAAATTGGGTGATTTCGCCCCCTATCTCTATAAGACCACCGACTACGGGAAAACGTGGACCAAGATCACCAATGGCATCGAAGCGGAGCATTTTACCCGTGTGGTCCGTGAAGACCCCAAAAGAAAAGGGTTGCTCTATGCCGGAACGGAGACCGGGATATACATTTCGTTCAATGATGGCCAAAACTGGGAGAAATTCCAATTGAACCTGCCCATTGTGCCCATCACGGACCTGACCATCAAGGATGACAACTTGATCGTGGCCACTCAGGGAAGAAGCCTTTGGGTCATTGATGATCTCACCGTATTGCACCAGTTGAACGATGCGAACAAATCCGCCAGTGCCATCCTATATCATCCCAGGGACAGTTATCGGACCAAGGGCAATGCAGCAAGAAGGCCTTCCAAGACGGAAGGACAAAACCTAGCCAATGGGGTGATCACCCATTTCTATCTAAAGGATGTTCAGGAAAAGGACAGCATAGCCCTTACTTATACCAAAATGAGCGGTGATACTTTGGCTACCTATAGCACTTATGCCAAGGAGAAGGACAAAAAACTGGAGGCCAAAAAAGGTGGAAACACTTTTGTTTGGGACACTAGGGGAAAAGGGGCAGAAAGGCTTCAGGGCATGATTCTCTGGTGGGCCAACCTCAACGGGGCCAAAGCGGTACCGGGCACCTACAAGGTACATTTGAACGTGAATGGGGAAGAACAATCCCAAGAATTCAAGATCTTGCCCGATCCAAGATCGGAGGCCAGTATTGCAGAAATGCAGGAACAGCACGATTTTATCACCGATGTGAACGAGACTGTGGACAGGGCACACCAATCCATCAAAAAAATCAGGAACATCAATGGCAAACTGGACGAGTTCGTTAAGCAATACAAGGACAACGAAGCTACCAAGGCCTTAGTGGAAAAAGCCAAAAAAATGAAGGAAGGGTTTGGGGAAATTGAAAAGGCGCTATACCAAACGAAAAACCAAAGTAACCAAGACCCCTTGAACTTCCCGATCAGGCTCACCAACAAATTGGGCCATTTGAACAGTTTGGTCGCTTTGGACGATTTTCCGCCAACGGAGCAGGACATTGCGGTGAAAAATGAACTTTCCGCCAAAATAAAGGAACAACTTACCGCTTTTGATGCAATGGTGGACAAAGAGATAGCGGCATTCAATGAGGAGTTCAACAATTTAAAACTGAACTATCTCTCCGTTGAGGATTAAAGGTTGAAGGACAAAAGGTAAAGGGAAATGATAGTTTTATATCTGCTATCTACCCTTTACCTTTGACTCCTATTTATATCGGGCCAAGCAAATGGAAATCTATAACTACATCAAATCACTCCACTTGATCTTTGTGGTTACTTGGTTTGCGGGACTGTTCTATATCCCACGACTTTTCATTTACCACATTGAGGCATGGCAAAAGCCATGGCCTGATCGAGAGATTCTCACCGATCAACTCAAGTTGATGACCAAACGGCTATGGTACATTATCACATGGCCATCTGCCATCCTGTGTACCCTCTTTGCCATTTGGCTCTTGGTTTTGATGCCGGGTTGGTTGCAACAATCGTGGATGCATGTGAAACTGGCCTTTGTGGCCCTGCTATTTGTGTACCATCTCAAGTGCCACCAGATGTTCAAACAATTGCAGCGTGATGAGGTGAATTATACTTCAAGGTTCATGCGTATCTGGAACGAAGGGGCCACTCTCATCCTTTTTGCCGTAGTGTTCTTGGTCATTTTGAAGAACGCTTTCAATTGGATCTATGGGGTGATCGGCATTTTCGTTCTGGCCATACTGCTCATGTTGGGCATTCGACTGTACAAGCGTATCAGGGACAAAAATCCTAACGCTTAAAAAGTTCAAGTATCAAACGCAAGTACAAGTTCAATAGGGCAACATTCAAATGTAGTTGACGTTTAGTTTGTCACTTGAGACTTGAACTTGCCCTTGTGTCTCATTTGGCTTGATAATTGTGTAATTTTATCGCAAATCGGCAAGCTTGTTCAAGAAACTATCCTTACGGTCCCGTATTTTTTTCGCAATGATCATGCTGGTGGTCATCGCTTCCATTTTGATTGTGGCCGTCACCATCTATCAATATAGGGAAGAGGGGAAGGACTATCACAACGATAGGTTGGAACGAAAGGAAGAACAGGTGTTGCAGAGCATTTCCTATGCCCTGAAAGAGACCACCTATCCGGTCACTGCAGAAAATCTGGGCCATATATTTAGGGACGAGATCTATAAGATTGCGGATGTGCAGAACGTCAACTTCAATATTTATGATCTGGAGGGCAATCTCATCAAAAGTTCCCGTCCAAGCTTTGAAGAGGATTCCATTGCCAGCTGCTTGGATGCCAAGATCCTGAATTACCTTCGGGATAGTGGCAATAAAAGATATGTGGAGGAAAAACGGGCGGCGGGCGATAACTACCAGGCCACCTATTCCTATATCAACGACCCCAAGTTCAAGCCCATCGGCATTATGAGCCTTCCTTATTTTGAGGATAACACGTTCAACAACAAAGAGTTGAGAGAGTTTCTTTTTCGGTTGGGCGGAGTGTATCTGTTGATGCTGATTTCGGCCATAGTGCTGGCCTATTTTATTTCGAAATATATCACAAGGTCGCTTGAGACCATATCGGATAAAATGTACCGGACCAACCTGACCCGAAGGAACGAGAAAATCTATCTGGATAGCCCTGGTGAAGAAATCGGAAAACTGGTGGACTCCTATAACCGAATGATCGATGAACTGGAGGAGAGCGCGGTAAAACTGGCTCGCAGCGAAAGGGAACAGGCCTGGCGGGAAATGGCCAAGCAAGTGGCACACGAGATCAAGAATCCCTTGACTCCACTGCGTCTTACCGTTCAGAGTTTTGAGCGCAAGTTTGACCCCAACGATCCCGATATCCAAAAAAAGGTAAAAGAATTTTCCAAGACCTTGGTGCAGCAGATAGATACCATGAGCAACATTGCCACAGCCTTCTCCAGTTTTGCCGATATGCCCGCGCAGCAGAACGAGACATTGAACGTGGTGAATATCGTGAAACTGGCCTTGGAGATCTTCAATGAGGACTTTATCCATTTCATTGCAGATGAAGAAGAGATCATTGCGAAACTGGACCGTACCCAACTCATCCGGGTCATCACCAACTTGGTAAAAAATGCCATCCAGGCCGTCCCCGAAGTTGAATCACCTCGGATATTGGTCACCGTGGCCACCGAGGGCCAGTACGTGAAAATTTCTGTTGCCGACAATGGCGTGGGGATTCCAGATGACCTGAGGTACCGTGTGTTTGAACCTAAATTCACTACCAAGTCAAGCGGTACCGGCCTTGGACTTGGGATGGTCAAGAATATTGTGGAAAACTATAAGGGAACCATTACCTTTACTTCAAAAGAGGGCAAGGGAACGGTCTTTACCATTAAATTCCCCAAACAACGTAAATAAATTCAAGTACGGGTCCGCCATGGACCATTCCTAAATGAAAGCACATGGACTACGAAAACATCTACATCGAAGAAGAGAACAATTTGGCCATCATCACCATCAACAGGCCCAACAAATTGAATGCGCTCAACCAAAGGACCATTGAGGAACTCCATGTCGCTTTCAAGGAGTTGGACGAGGACAGTGAGATCAAGGCGATTATCATCACGGGAAGCGGTGAAAAGGCCTTTGTGGCCGGTGCTGACATTTCGGAATTTGCCAATTTTTCAGTCAAGGAAGGCCGTCAATTGGCCGCCATGGGCCAGAAAAACCTGTTCAACCTAGTGGAGAACTTGTCCACCCCCGTCATAGCTGCCATCAATGGCTTTGCGCTTGGTGGAGGTTTGGAATTGGCCATGGCATGTCACTTTCGGGTGGCCAGCAGCAATGCCCGAATGGGCTTGCCAGAGGTGTCCTTGGGGGTGATTCCCGGCTACGGGGGCACACAGCGCTTGCCTCAGCTCATTGGGAAGGGCAGGGCCATGGAACTCATCCTGACCGCTGGGATGATCGATGCGGACAAGGCTTTTGCCTACGGGTTGGTCAACCACGTGGTGGCTCAAGAGGAACTGTTGACTCTTTGTGTTAAAATAGCGGGCAGGATATCGAAAAACTCCACCGTGGCCATCAAGCATGCAATAAAAGCGGTAAATGCTGGTTTTAGGTATGACGCCGATGGCTATGCCACGGAGATAGAAGCCTTTGGCCATTGTTTTGGCACCGACGATTTCAAGGAGGGTACATCAGCCTTTCTGGAAAAGCGTCAGGCAGATTTTCCGGGGTCGTGACCGTTGGCCCCAACTAAGCCAAACCATGACCAGAAACCACTTTTTTCTACTTTGCTTTGCGTTTTTCGCAATGGTGACCGTGGCCCAGAAAATGCCCGTCACCTATGACTTCGGAGAAAAATACAACGATCGGTACCGCTATTCCAACCTAATGACCATCGACGAGGATGGGACTGGCGGCTATATTTTGGTCAGGGCCTATTACCAAGGACTGATCTTAAGGCCAAAGGGATATCTGATCGAACATTATAACAGTGACCTGGAGTTGGTCAATGAGTACAACTATAAGCTCAAGGACCAGGAATTTGTGGAAGGATTCTTCAAAAATGGACAGTTGAACCTTCTGTTCCTTAACTATAATGAAGGCAGGGGCCAATATGAGTATTGGGTACACACCAGTCCCATCATCGATTTTAATTTTAGCACCAAACAATTGCTTTCCATTGCATCGGAACAGGTAGATGATCCTGTCGGGAAAAACTTCTATAATCGCAATTTTTCCAGCGGGTTTTCCACCGCCATTCTTTTCAATGAGGAGAAAACGGGGTTCATCATAAGTACCCACCACAAAAAGGGAAAGGACAACAAGCACATCATCCATTTGTTCGACACCGCCCTGAACAAGCGATTTGAGCATGATTTTTCGACAGAGATAGAGGAAAAGAACTATGCTTTTGAGAGCTTGGCCATTTCGTCCGACCTGCAAACGGCCTATATTATTGGTAAGGCCTATTTTAAAAGGAACCGTTTTCAGGTGGATGAGCGAAAGTTCCAGTATGAACTTGTGAAGGTATCGCAAAACGGGAGCCGGACCCAATCTTTTGTGGATCCAGGCAAATATCCCGAAGGGCTGTACCCCATCTTCCTAAAAAACAAACTTGTCTGCGTTGGGTTCTATGCCGACCGAAAGGACAATCGCTACAATGGAATCGCTTATTTTGACGTGGATCCCTCCACGCTGAGCATCCGATCCCAAAAGTACAATGCCTTTTCAGAGCAGTTCATGGATGACAAGTTTGGCCGCGAAGGGGACAAGGTCATCAAGAACTTGGTGTTCAAAGGGGTTGAAGTTACCCAGAACAACGAAATTTTCTTCAATGCGGAGGAATATTTTGTCACTACCGGAATGGAAGTCACCGGAGCAGGGCAAAGGGTAAAGATCGAGCGATACCACCACAACGACATCGTGAGTGTGAAGCTGGGGAACGATGGCCATATGGAATGGGCCAGAAACATCAACAAGACCGAGGTGACACAGGGCGACGGGGCCTATGCATCCTACAGTTCGTACTGCAAGGATGGAAAGACCTACTTCTTTATCTGTACCGCGGCCGAAAACCCGCAACTCATCAACAACGAACGCCTTATCTTCAAACAAGGCCTGAGCAGGAACCGGAACGTGTTTTTGATCTCTTTGGATGAAAACGGGACCATGGACTACGAAAAGATCATTGACCAGCAGGAGGCAAGACTGCCCCTCATGGTTTCCAAACCCTTAAAGGACGAAGCGGACAGCAACATGCTCTTCTACGCCAAAAGAGGCGGCAAAAAGCAATTGGTGAAAGTGGGTTTCAATTAAGGTAGTCAAGCTATTTTGTTCTTGGGATTGGATGCCCAATTCAGGATGTTCAGTGTTTGAACTTGAACTTGAGTTTTTAATTTGAGCCTAGCACTTATGGGCTACCACCTGCTGATTGATTTTTGCATTCTTTCCTTTTTCATCTGGGGTTTTGGGAAAATTTAAGAAAGAATATCCCTACAAAAAATTTCACCCGTCAATTCAAAAGCCCCATTGATCAAATGGTCTTTGGCATCCGTTAGTTAGGCCCCAATACATACAGGGCACTGCGCTACTTTTGGTCCATATAACCTTATAAACGGATAATATGAAACTAGTTAAGTTGTTCGGTATGGCCATGCTCTGTATAGCAATTGTTTTGGTGTCCTGTTCCGGCGAGGATGGGGAACGAGGGCCTGAGGGACCAGCAGGTGCCCAAGGACCTGTCGGACCTGTTGGAGCTGACGGTGAAGATGGGGAACGGGGTCCAACTGGCCAGAATGGAACCAATGGAGTTGATGGTGTGGACGGTAATGCAAATGTGCAATCAACTAAAATAAACATGGAGGCATGGAACGGAGGTGAGTTTTTTGAATTTGATATGCCAATTCCTGGACAGAATAGGCCCAATTATGCCTTCTTATTTTATTTGGAATATCTATACGACGGTCAATTTCTGGCAAGACATTCGGTTCCTGGAGCCGCTATAGCAAGTACATTTACAGCAGATGTAAACTATGTTGTCACTGCGGATGAAGGCGGGATCATTACATTCAAGGATCTCCAAGGGGCAGATTTTGCTGTGCCTCCTGGTTTTTACTTTAACCTGATCATAATCTCAATAGAGATAAGCAATATGCAAGGTAAGAATGGAACCACGGATATAATGTCAGAGCTTAAGTCAAAAGGAGTGGATACCGACGATTATAATGCTGTGGCAGCCTATTTTGGTCTGGATTGAGAAAGGAATTACCCTTTTGGGGCACTACCCAACCATAAAGCGGAAAGCCGGACATTGTCCGGCTTTATAATTGTTAAATCAAATTGTACACCCAAAAGCTTCTTGAGATTCCTTTAGATTTTCGATAAAATCTAATAAAGAATATCCCCACAAAAATTTCATCCGTCAATTCAAAAGCCATATTGATCAAATGGTCTTGGGCATCCGTTAGTTAGGTCCAATTCATATAGGGCACTGCGCTACTTTTGATTCATATAAACTTTAAAATGATAATATGAAACTAGTCAAGTTGTTCAGTATGGCCATGATATGCATGGCAATTGTTTTGGTGTCCTGTTCGGGTGAGGACGGGGAACAGGGTCCTGAGGGACCAGCAGGCGCCCAGGGACCGGCTGGTGCGGATGGTGCAGACGGTATTGATGGTCAGAATGGAACCCATGGAGAAGACGGTATGGATGGCATGGATGGGAATGCAAACGTTCAGGCATTCGACATTGATATGAGTGATTGGGGAGGGGAATCAACGTTCGCTTTCGATTTGGCCATAAGTGCATTAGAACGTCCCAATTATGCGTTTCTTTTCTATTTGGAACTGACAATTGATAATGTCAGTTATACCCATGCAGTTCCAGGGAAGGTTCCAAGTAACCCAGTTGTTACAGATGTTCTTTATTCAAATTCCGATACCAGTCCTAATGCTTTTATATCGTTTACAAACCTTAATGGTCTGCCATTTGTTGTCCCAGAAGGATTTTATGATAGATTGATAATAATTGCAGCCGAGATTACATCGGTTAACGGAAAGGCAAGCGATATAGAAAGCTTAAAAGACGAACTTAAAGCGGCTGGAGTGGATACCAACGATTATAATGCTGTGGCAGCATATTTTGGTCTGGATTGAAAAAGGAATTACCCTTTTGGGGCACTACCCAACCATAAAGCGAAAAGCCGGACATTGTCCGGCTTTTTTTAACAATCAGGTTTAACAATTCAGAATCTAGACAATAGGAAATAATCCATAAATTTGGAATAAATCCTATTTTTATGTCTTCCGATGATTACCTCAAGGGCAGGGGCGCACAAAAAAACACGCCCAATCAATTTTTACAGCATGTCTATGAAATGCGGGAAGACTTTTTGGAATTTTGTAGGTTGGAAGGCGAAGAAGCTGAAAACAACAAGACCCAGTACATTCCCATTTTCCCAAAGACGATAGTGAACAAAGTGGACAGCCCGGATGTGGGGATGATGTTCTCCATGAACCCTTATCAAGGCTGTGAACATGGCTGTATCTATTGCTATGCAAGGAATGCCCACGAATATTGGGGATACAGTGCCGGATTGGATTTTGAACGAAAGATTTTGGTGAAGAAATCAGCCCCGGAACTATTGGAGGCGAAGATAAAACACAAAAATTGGAAGGCACAGACCATCGTCATGTCTGGCAACACGGATTGCTACCAGCCTGCTGAACAGAAGTTCGAAATTACCCGAAAATGTCTGGAAGTGTTCCTAAAGTACAGGCATCCCGTTGGCATCATCACCAAAAATGCCTTGGTATTGCGAGACCTGGATGTCTTAAAAGAACTCAATGCCCACAGATTGGTAGCGGTGAACATATCCGTCACATCGCTTTCAGAACAAACAAGGAGAAAACTGGAACCCAGGACGGCATCCATCCAAAAAAGACTGAAGACGATCCAAGTTCTGTCCGAGAACAATATCCCCGTAAATGCCATGTTGGCCCCGATGATTCCTGGAATCAACAGTCATGAACTGTTGCCGTTGGCTAAAACAGTGGCGGAACACGGCGCCCTTTCCTTTGGATTCACGGTGGTACGATTGAATGGGGCCATTGGCCAGATTTTTACGGACTGGATCAAAAAGGCCATGCCGGACAGGGCCGAAAAAGTGCTCCATCAGATTCAGGATTGCCATGGCGGCACTATAAACGACAGTCGGTTTGGACTTCGGAACAGGGGAGAGGGCAAGATTGCATCACAGATACATGATATGGCACGATTGGCCCGTCAAAAATATTTCAAGGACAAAAAATTTCCAATCCTGAACAAGGAACTCCATGAGCAATACAAGGATGGCCAGATGAGGTTGTTCTGAAGTAAAATGGCAATGAACAACCATTACTTGTTTTGACAAAATATTGGGGCAGATTGTGGAATATGTCAGGTTGAGCGCAGTCGAAACCTATTGAAATTCTCGACTGCGCTCGAATTGACAGAGGGTAACCTTTTAGGTTCTAACATGGATGGCTTACTTCAGCTCCCACCCTTCTCGATAGTCGCGGGTCACCCACTCATTGGCCTTGTCATAGTTGGTGATCTTCATGTTCTCACCGTCCCACAACAGTTTTCTTCTTCCTGGAGAATCGTATGGATCCCAATCCCTGGCCGTTTTTCCGGGTTTCAGTTCCTTATACTGATAGGCCTGTACGGCCAAGTTCCCCATAAGTACGGTCTCGGTCAATCGACCCGCCTTATCAAAGTTCGATGATGTGGCTGCCCCGTTCAGGCAACCATCAACAAAGTTGGCAATGTGTCCGTCCATTCCCCCTGGAATCCGTGGGTATTTTGGGGCAGGGGATTTGTATAGGTCCATCATGTTGGATGGCAACAGACGGGCGTTTCTGGAATAGGTGTCGCATATCAAAGTACCCTTATCACCGTACATTATAGTTCCCCCACCGGTATCGCCAATGGTTTCCCCATCTTTCAGTTCATCCGGTAGATCGGGTTTAAGTCCACCATCATACCAGTTCAGGGCGATGTCACCATGTTCCTCATGCTCAAATTTCAAGTGGATCTTGGATGATGGAGGACAGGAATGGCTATAATCGGCCTCCACAAAATCATCTACCCAAACCGTGGTGCAACTGGCTTCGGCTTCCGTAGGATATCCAAGGTCCAGCACACTGAAAGGGGTTTCCATGATGTGGCAACCCATATCGCCCAATGCCCCTGTTCCAAAATCCCAGAATCCTCTCCATTTAAAGGGAAGATAGGCGTCATTATAATCTCTCATGGCAGCAGGGCCCAACCAGAGGTCCCAATCCAGTTCCTTGGGAATACGGTCTTTTTGGGTAGGCGTCGGCACACCTTGTGGCCACACGGGGCGGTTGGTCCAGCAGTCAATGGTGTGTATTTTTCCGATGACCCCAGACTCCACCCATTCACGGGCAATACGGCTGTCATCGCTGGAAGCACCTTGGTTTCCCATTTGCGTCACAATGCCTTTTTCCTTGGCCACTTGGGTCATCAAGCGGGCCTCGTGGATGTTGTGGGTCAATGGTTTTTCCACATAGGCATGTTTTTTCTCCCGCATGAACGGAAGTGCTATGGTGGCATGTGTATGGTCTGGCGTTGCGACCATTACGGCATCGATGTCCTTCAATTGCTCATCATAGACCTTTCTGAAATCTTTATATCTTTTTACGTTGGGGAAAAGATCGTAGGTAGGTTTTGCCCTTCGGTCGTCCACATCACAGAAGGACACAAATTTCACTCTGCCGGTGGCATTCAATCCTTGGATCACACCATTTCCTCTTCCACCTACTCCAAAAGCAGCAACATATAGGGTATCACTCGGAGGAACATGCATTTTGCCCAAAACATGGCTCGGTACAATGGAAAAAGCGGCCGAGGCGGCCGCGGCATTTTTTAGGAACTTTCTTCTTTGCATTTTGTTTAGTTTGATTTAAATGTCCATCACAAGATACAAAAAAGTGCCATTGTCCAAGGCCAACTGAAAAATCATTATGGTATGAAAGAGGGCCAAAAGTTTCAATAAAGTTAGCGTTACGTTAAATATGGGAAGTTCATGATCTAAATGTAAAGAAGCTACGTAAATCAGGGGAAAGAACTAAAAAAGTACAGCATGGGGAAGACAATATCCAATCAACCAGATTCAATTTCAGCACAAGACACACAACATTTTTTTTATGGGATAAAAAAATTACTTCAACAAAATAAAATACGCACCTTTTTCGAAACAGCAGATGCATGGGGAGTCTTTGTAATGGGCAGCACCTTTGTTCTTATGTTGGGTTCCGCTTATTTGGTATACATACTTCAAGGAGATTTTGAACAATTCAATCTGGAACGAAAAAGTTCTGGGTTGGGGTACACCTTTATGATGGTGGCCCTGGCACTTTTTATTTTCAAGGCCTGTTATTTTCTTTTCATGGTGTACAGGTTCTTTAAGTATAAGCCCATCGCCTCCGTGTCCAATGAAGAACTGCCCACTTGCACCGTGATTGTCCCTGCATATAACGAAGGGAAACAAGTTTGGCATACGCTCAAGAGCTTGGCCGAAAGTGATTTTCCCAAAGAGAAATTACAGTTACTCGCCATAGACGATGGTAGCCAAGATGATACTTGGTATTGGATACAAGAGGCAAAAAGGGAACTCGGCGATTGTGTGACCATTTTCAAACAGCCAAAGAACATGGGAAAACGACATGCACTGTACCGTGGTTTCAATGAAGGAACTGGTGAGGTTTTCGTAACTGTGGACAGTGATTCCATTGTAAAGCCAGAAACATTGCGAAAGTTGGTGAGCCCGTTCGTGACCAATAAAGAAGTAGGGGCGGTTGCTGGAAATATTCGGGTGCTGAACAACAAGAGGGCCATTCTGCCAAAAATGTTGGATGTGAGCTTTGTACTCAGCTTTGAGTTTGTCCGTTCTGCGGAAAGCACTTTAAACTCTGTGTTGTGCACGCCTGGGGCATTGGCGGCCTATAGAAGTTCCGCGGTGTTCAAATGCCTTCCGGCATGGATCAACCAGACATTTATGGGGAAACCCTCCGATATTGGTGAAGATCGCGCCATGACCAACATGATCCTGAAACAGGGACACCATGTGCTTTTCCAAAGAAATGCCTACTGCTACACCAACGTTCCTGAAAAGTACAAAGGGTTGTACAAGATGTTCATCCGATGGGGAAGGAGCAACGTTCGCGAGAACATCGAAATGTCAAAATACGTGTTCACCAATTTCCGCAAAGGACCAAAGTCAGGTACTCGACTGTTGTTTGTGAGCCAATTCCTAAAAATCATCATGAGCTATCCGTTTTTGATCTTCATGTTGTTCTTTATCCTGACACACCCTTTGCTGTTCTTCAGTTCCACACTGGTCAGCATATTGATATTGACGACGTTCCCGGTTTTCTTCTATGCGAAAAGGTATGAGGCTTCCGAATCGTTCTGGGCCTATTCCTATAGCATCCTATACACATTTGGTCTCTTCTGGATTACCCCATATGCCATTGCCACGGCCAGTAAAAGAGGCTGGTTGACCCGCGGATTGCCACAGAAGAAATAATTCGGAACGGTTTATAAAGAGAAACCAGTTTCCTTAAAGAATTGCCCAAGATAGTCCAGCATGAACTGGTGCCGCTCTTGGGCCATTTTTTTCCCGGTCGTGGTGTTCATGCCTTCTTTCAGCAACAACAGCTTTTCATAAAAATGGTTGATGGTAGGCGCTTTGGAGGCCTTGTACTCCTCCTTGGTCATGTTGGGGTTGGGAGGGATGCTCGGGTCGTAGAGGGGCCTGTTTTTGAAACCCCCATAGTTGAAGGCTCGGGCAATGCCGATAGCACCCATGGCATCCAATCGGTCCGCATCCTGCACAATTTCCAGTTCTTTGGAGGTGAATTTTTGCCCCTCCCCATCCAGACTGTTTTTAAAGGACATGTGTTGGATGATCTTTACCACATGCTCGATGGTTTTTTCATCCACACCTTCGGATTCCAGAAACCCACGGGCCATTTTCGGACCAATGGATTCATCGCCCTGATGGAACTTGGGGTCGGCAATGTCGTGCAAAAGTGCGGCCAATTGCACGGTCAACGCATTTGCTTTTTCATGCTGTAAGAGCATGTTGGAGGTGTTGAATACCCGTTCAATATGGAACCAATCATGTCCGCCTTCCGCATCTTGGAGCGTTTCTTTGACAAATTCGATGGTTCTTTCCAGGAGAGGGTCGTTGTTCATTTGGAGGTGTGTATTCCTGATACGATCTGTGCTTCGGCCTTGGCAATGAGCTCATCGGCGTTCCCTTTGTTCTCGAATGGGGCGTGTACTTGGAACTGGACATGGGAACCTAGCCCCATCGGGAATTTTCCATAGCGGAGCAGTTTCCAGGAATTGTTGATGCTGATGGGGACGATCAAGGCAGAAGGTGCCTGCTTCATCAAAACCTTGAGCCCGGTGGTCCTGAAGGGTTTTGGGGCCCCGGTGCGACTGCGGGTGCCCTCGGGGAAAATGACCGCACTGCGCTGGTGCGCCTCAATATATTTCCCCAATTTTTGGAGCTCAGTGATGGATTGCTTGGGATCTTTTCTATCAATAAGTGCCGAGCCGCCATGCCGGAGGTTGAAGGACACACTCGGGATGCCCTTGCCCAGCTCTATTTTGCTCACAAATTTGGGATGGTGTTTCCGCATGTACCAAATGATGGGGGGAATGTCGTACATGCTTTGGTGGTTGGTCACGATGATCAAGGGCCTATCTGTCGGGATGATGTGTGGATTTTCAAATTTGTAGCGTGTGCCCAACACATTGGTGCACCGCATGATCAACCAGTTCAATACCGATACACTTCTTTTGTGCGCATCATACCCGAACACCTTTAGACAGAACCATTGGATGGGATGAAAAATGACCAGGACCAAACCAAAAAAAAGGAAGAAAAGTACGGTCAAGGGATAGGAGAACAATTTTATCACGGCTAGAACTTACATATAGTTGATCGTAAAAATAAAAAACCACCCTTTAGGGTGGCATGTAATTTAAGTCATGGAAGGAATCAACAAAACTCGTTGTAGGCTTCCATCAAATTTTCGGCAATGAGTTCCGCTGGTCTTCCCTCAATATGATGCCTCTCTATCATGTGCACCAGTTCACCATCCCTGAAAAGGGCCATACTGGGTGAAGATGGAGGGAATGGGATCATGTGGTTTCTTGCCGTGTTCACCGCTTCGGTGTCCACTCCTGCAAAAACGGTCACCAAGTGGTCCGGTTTTTTGCTGTTCTGTAGGCTCAATTTGGCAGCTGGCCTGGCATTGGCCGCGGCACAACCGCAAACGGAATTCACCACGACAAGGGTGGTACCTTCCTTCTTCAGCGCGTTTTCAACTGCCTCACTTGTATATAGTTCTTCAAACCCGGCCGTGGCCAAGTCTGCTCGCATGGGTTTTACCAATTCTTCGGGATACATAGGCTTCATTTTTATTAAAGTACAAAGATACGGCTTTGTCGGGTTTTTTTCATCACCCTTAACATTGCTTAAGATTTTGTTTCTTGGGTAAAGCCCTATATTTGGGGTTTAAAATTTGCAGGATGATCAAATGGGTGGCCGCTGTTCTTGGCTATTTTTTGTTTCGGTTTCCAGGTGCTGTGCTGGGCTTTTTTCTGGGAAGCCTTATGGACAGTCTTGGAAAATCTGACAGTGGTGCAAAAAATTTCACCCGACAGACGGTCTCACCTGCCGATTTTGAACTGAACCTGCTTTCGCTCTGCTCCATCATCATCAAGGCCGATGGCCAGGTGAGCCAAAGGGAGCTGGACTATGTGCGGCAATATTTTTTGAGCACGTATGGCAAGGAAAAGGCCAATGCCATTTTCAGGACCTTCAACGAGGTCATCAAAAAACGGGAGATATCCGCACAACGCATATGCTCCTATCTGGCACAGCGCACCCGATATGAGGTCCGGTTGCAATTGTTGCACTTTCTGTTCGGGATTGCCCAGGCGGATGGACAGGTAAGCCAGGCAGAAATCAACAAGTTGAGGGAGATTGCGGGCTACTTGAAAGTGGGGCCTTATGATTTTGAGAGCATCATGGCGATGTTCATCAAGTCTGCCGACAATGCATATAAAATACTGGAGGTGGGCAAGGATGCCACGGACGAGGAGATAAAGAAGGCCTATCGCAATATGGCCAAAAAATACCATCCCGACCGTGTGGTGACCGAGGACGAAGCCATCAAAAAGGGGGCAGAGGAGAAGTTCAAAGAAGTGCAAAAGGCCTATGAGACCATACAAAAGGAACGGGGGATTTCGTAATTTAGATGGGAATTGGAAGTTGGTGGAATGTGCGTTTCAATTTGAACTATAACCCCTAAACTTTACCAAACCTGAAACTTGAAAAACAATTATCGAACAACCCCAAATAACCCAATAACCGAATAAAAAACACCATGCAAGATTTCATATTTTACATCAAACTGGGGCTGAACCACGTGTTGGATTTTGGGGCCTATGATCATATCCTGTTCCTATCGGCATTGGCCGTGCCCTTTACCTTTAAGCAATGGAAACGGGTATTGATCTTGGCCACGGTTTTTACCATTACCCACTGTATTTCACTGGCGTTTTCCGTTTATGAAGTGGTTACGGTTGATGTGGGCCTTATAGAGTTCCTGATTCCCGTGACCATCTTGTTGACTGCGCTTTTCAACTTTACCTATGTGTTCAAGGAGGCCATGGATGTTGGTCTTTTTCTGCACATTTTGGCCACCTCCTTTTTTGGATTGGTCCATGGTTTTGGGTTTTCCAACTATTTTAAAATGTTGATGGCTGAAGAAGAGGACAAGATCACCCCATTGTTGGGCTTCGCAACCGGGATAGAGCTTTCGCAGGTGACCGTTATTTTGGTCGTCCTTTCCATTGCTTATGTGGTCTTGAACCTATTTAAGGTAAAAAGGCCCATTTTTATTGCGGTGGCTTCCATTTTGATCATCGCCATCACAATACCCCTGCTCATTGCCACGTTTCCCATGTAGGACCCCGTTAAATTTAACCGAATAAGGTTGTAAGGGTCTTCCAAAGCAGGTATATTTATTTCAACATCAGCATTTTTGCTAATGACACCTATGAAGGAGAGCAAACAAGAAAAATATGACAAGGCCTACCTGCGGATGGCCCAGGAATGGGGAAAACTCTCCTACTGCAAAAGAAGGCAGGTGGGGGCCATCATTGTCAAGGACCGTATGATCATATCCGATGGGTACAACGGAACGCCCACTGGTTTTGAGAACATCTGCGAGGACGATCAAGGATATACCAAATGGTATGTGCTCCATGCCGAGGCCAATGCCATACTCAAGGTAGCTTCCTCCACCCAGTCCTGTGAAGGGGCCACATTGTACATCACGCTGTCCCCATGTAGGGAATGCAGCAAGCTGGTGCACCAGTCTGGCATAAAACGTGTGGTGTACCAACAGGCATACAAAGATGATTCTGGTTTGAAATTCCTGGAGAAGGCCGGTGTGGAGATCCTACATTTGCCCGTTGTAGAGGAAATGGTTTGAACCTCAACTGCTATTATGAAAAAGATCAAAGGTTATTTATGGCCAACATTGCTTGCTCTTGCGGTCGCGATAGGGATATTTATCGGGGGGAAGCTCCATTTCAATGACACCCCGGAGAAGCTCTTCTCCACCAATTCCAAAAAGGACAAGCTCAACCGCCTCATCGACTATATCGATTATGAATATGTAGATGAAATCGATACGGACAGTATCGTTGATGTCACCGTGAACAATATTTTGGGCAAACTGGATCCCCATTCCGTCTATATTCCCAAAAGTGAGATGAAAGAGGTCTCAGAGAACATGAAGGGGGATTTTGCGGGCATAGGCGTGAGCTTTTACATGTTCCGCGACACCATCACCGTGATCAGGACCATAAAGAACGGCCCAAGTTACATCAGCGGCATCAGACCGGGCGACCGCATATTGATGGCCGACAAGGACACCCTGTTCGGAAGAAGGATACCCAATGATGAAGTGGTGTCCACCCTCAAGGGAAAGGTGGGGACCAAGGTGAACCTAAAGGTGTATAGAAAAACAGAAAACAGGATGATGGATTTGTCGGTTACCCGTGATCGGGTGCCCATCAGGAGCGTGGATGGGTATTACATGCTCACCAAGGACATTGGCTATATCAAGATCAACCGTTTTGCCGAATCCACATTCGGGGAATTCAAGGATGCCCTAAAAAAATTAAAACTGAGAGGTGCCCAAAAATTGGTTTTGGACTTAAGGGACAATCCTGGGGGGTATTTGGGGATAGCTGAGAAACTGGCCGATGAATTTTTGACCGAGGACAAGCTCATCCTCTTCACCAAGAACAAAAAAGGCAGGGTGAAAAAGGCCTTTGCCACTGATAAAGGGGATTTTGAAGACAAACCTGTGTATGTGTTGATCAATGAGCGTTCCGCATCGGCCAGTGAGATCATTGCCGGGGCATTGCAGGACAACGATATAGGTACCATAGTGGGCAGGCGTTCCTTTGGAAAGGGATTGGTACAGCGCGAAATGGACCTCGGGGACGGCTCAGCAGTCCGCCTTACGGTTTCCAGATACTACACCCCCACGGGACGTTCCATCCAAAGATCTTACAAGGACGGCAACAAGGATTATTATCACAAATTCATGGAGCGCTACAGCAATGGAGAGCTGGTTTCCGCGGACAGCATCAAAGTGGCGGATTCGTTGCGATTTGTGACGCCCAAAGGAAAAGTGGTCTACGGCGGCGGCGGAATCATACCCGACGTGTTTGTACCTATCGGAAGCAATGAGGAGGAGGCCATTGAGAGCATGGACGATACATATCAGTTCTTTTCCCGGTTTGTTTTTGAACATTTGGAAGAAGATCGGACCCGTTACTCGGGATATGACCAAAACCAATTTTTGGAAGAGTTCACTGTGGACGATATCCTTTTTGACCAGTTCATCCAATTCGTTTTGGACAGAAAGGTAAAGTTGGATTTTTATGCCTACGAGGAAAAAATAAAGGCCTACTTGAAGGCCAATATTGCAGAGCAACTCTTTTCACCCAACCTTTCCGCACAGATCAAGGGCGATTTTGATGCCATGTTGATGAAAGTCAAGGATTTGGATGCACAAGCCTTCGAAAAGACGCAGGTCGGTGCGGTAAACCTCGACCGATAATTTATCAAAAGGAATAGGCGGAAACCAAAAGTCTATTTTCTTGGTTCCAAAAGCGGAGCGGTCTTGGCTCTGCGGTCAGGTTGTTCAGTCCCTGTTCTTGAGCTTGTTCTCCACCTTTTTGGAGGTAATGTAGATCAACAGCAGCACTACGGCACACAAAGAGGCCATGATGCCAATCAGTGCAATGGTACTGTCACCTTGAAAAGGTTCTTCAAAATCAACCAAGGTCACATTGTACGCAATGAGGCCCAGGGCCAAAATAATAAGGATCACACTGAATGTTCTGTTCATGACAAATTTTTAAAGCCCGTGCTCAAAGAGTTGGTTGATGTTGGTGGCAAACAATTTCACGGCAATTGCCAAGAGTACCACCCCAAACACTTTCCGGATAATGCTGAGACCGTTCTTTCCCAACACCCGTTCAATCTTGGCACTGGACTTGAGAACGGCGTATACAAAGATAACGTTTAGAACAATGGCAACGATAATGTTCTCCACATGATATTCTGCCCGCAATGCCAAAAGGGAGGTCATGGTTCCGGCCCCGGCAATAAGGGGGAAGGCGATGGGCACAATGGAGGCGGTCTCCGGCACATCGTCCCTGTAGAGCGTGATGCCCAAGATCATTTCAATGGCCAGGAAAAAAATGATGAAAGAACCCGCGACCGCAAAGGAATTCACATCTATTCCGATCAATGAAAGGATGCGCTCCCCCACGAACAGGAAAGCGACCATGATACAAGCGGCAACAAGGGATGCCTTTTCGGATTGGATATGCCCCACTTTTTTCCTTAATGAAATGATGACCGGGATGCTTCCCAAAATGTCTATCACGGCAAACAAGATCATTCCGGCGGTGGCTATCTCCTTAAAATTGAAATTCATGGCGCTATTTTTTTCGGACTGCAAATTTACGTGTAAAAAAACCTTTTGGACCATATAAAAAGGTTTAGAAAATGTCAAATTTTAGGTTTTGGACTACCTTTGCCGCAAAAGCGATCAAGCCATTATGTTCCAGATAGGAAAAACCATTGTGTCCGAAGAGATATTGGAGAACGACTTCGTCTGCAACCTGAACGCCTGCAAGGGAGCTTGCTGTGTTGGGGGGGAGTATGGCGCACCATTGGAAGATTCGGAAACCGACAAGCTCGTCAATATTTTTGAAGAGGTAAAACCCTTTTTGAGACCTGAGGGCATCAAGGCGATTGAAGAGCAAGGGGCCTTTGTGGAAGGGGAGGACGGCGAGTGGGAGACCCCTTTGGTGAACAACAATGAGTGTGCCTATGTGATCTTCTCGGATTCAGGGGTGGCCAAATGTGGTATAGAGGCAGCCTACGAGGCCGGTGCCACAAAATGGAAAAAACCGGTATCCTGCCATTTGTACCCCGTCCGGACACGTGAATATTCGGAGTTCACGGCGGTCAACTACCACAAATGGGAAATATGCGACCCCGCCTGCAGCTTGGGGAAAGAATTGAAAGTTCCCATTTATAAGTTTGTCAAGGACGCTTTGATACGGAAATTTGGAAAGGCATGGTACCGGGAACTGGAAGAGGTAGCTGAGGGAAAACCTAAATCGTAGGGATGTCCAGCACCACCTTGGTACCGTTCGGGATCCCGTTTTCGTCGAAGAGATCCACTAAGGACACCTCAAACTTGTTTTGGTAATCCTTGGAAAAATTGGCCAAGCGTTCCTTGGTAATGTGGATGCCCACGGACTTTCTTTTGAGCACCCGATTTTCCTTATTGGCCTCAGCGGCCAGACGGCCCACACCATTGTCTATGATTTCTATGGTCACGTGGCCTTTGTCCTTCTTCCGTACATTGATGTGGATTTTCTTTTCACCATCTTTTGGCGAAAGTCCATGCCATAGCGAGTTTTCAAGAAAGGGCTGTAAGGTCAATGAGGGAATCTTGATGTTGTCGATGAAAATATCCTTGTCCACATCGATCCTGAAGTCGATTTCATTGGAAAACCTTATGTTTTCAATGTTCATATAGAGTTCCACGGTCTCCAGCTCCTCTGCCAAGGAAATTTCCCTTTGCGAGGAGGCCTCCAGAATTTTCCGCACCAGTTTTGAAAACTTGTTCAGGTAGTGGACCGCATTTTTTTGCTCATTATTGATGATGTACAACTTGATGGAATTCAATGAGTTGAACAGGAAGTGGGGGTTCATTTGGCTGCGGAGCATTTTTTGCTCCAGCGTGAGCACCCTTTTCTCGTTCTTGCTCTGGTATTGACGATATAAGATGTAGAGGATGGAGGAGATCAATCCCACAATGAGCGCACTTACCAACAGGGTGGTCTGGTTCTTTTTCAATCGGAGGCGCACAATCTCATTTTCCTTGGCCAGAACAGAAATCTGGTTGTTCTTCTTTTCGGCCTCGTATCGGACGATGATGTCGTTCATGTACCTCAAATTGGTGGCACTGGAGATTTCTGCATCGTATTCATCTGCCTTTTTGTAGAACTCGTAGGCTTTTTTGAAGTCGCCCCTAACGCTTTCAAGCTCCGACAATTTTTGGTAGGCATAAAGAATGCTACTGGGCAGGTTGTGGCTTTGGGCCATTCCAAGTCCTTCTTCGATGAATTCCCTTGCCTTTTCATAGTTGCCCAATTTGGTGTGTGCCCATCCGGTGTTGATGAAAATCGAGGGAGTGATAAAGAAATCCCCGATTCTTTGGGAGGCTTCCAACAAGGGCTCCAACAACACCAAAGCGGCATAGGGCATTTCTTGCTTGAGGTAGATCTGTGCCAGACTGTTCTTGCAGATAATGCTTCCGTATTCCGAATTGATCTCCTCGTTGTAGGCAAGGGATTTTCGGTAGTTTTCCAGCGCGCCTTCCAAGTCCCCCTTTTCTTCCATGCAGTGGCCAATGTTCTGATGGTTGATGGCCAACCCCAATTTATTGCCCAGTTCCTCTTCCAGTTTCAGTGCCCTTCGGAACTGCATGATGGCCAGATCGTACTGCTCCAGGGTCTGGTAGAGGTTCCCGATACCGTTCAGTGCCACATTGATGCTCCTTTTGATATGGTTGGAAGGGTTTTCCACTGTTTCGGCCAGTTCCAGGGCCTTTTGGTTGTAGTCCAATGCTGTTTTTATGGCATCGGTCCTTCTATAGACCACCCCGAGCATATTCAGGCTCAGTACCCGGAGTTCGGTGTTGTTGGCCTCTTCGGAAGCGGCCAGGGCCTGTTCATGAAGGTCGGCGGCCTTTTTGTATTGGGAGATGTTCCGGTATTTGGATCCGAGTTGGTTGAGGGCATAGGCCTGGCCCTCCGGATAGTTGTTTTCTTTGCTCAATTGGGCAAAATAGCGCAACAGGAGAGTGTCGCTTTTGTCCGCGTCCAAATGTTCATCCAAGGATTCGTAGGTCTTGGGCTGTAACTGGATAATGGCCTCGGCCTTTTCCACAAAGTCGGCAGGGACATTTTGTGCTTTGGATACCAGGGATAGGAATAGGAACAATACCAATGCCAGAGTAGTTCTTTGTACTCGATGTAGGTTTTCGATTTGTTTGAACTTTGTCTTAGGCACGTATATAAGGGAGGGTTACAGCATATCCAAAAAGTCGGATTTCTTTTGCCTGGATACGGGAATTTTGTGATTGGACTCCAAAACCACATAGCCATCGGTCTTCAAGAATTCCTTTATCTTATTTAGGTTGATGATGTATGAATTATGGATCCGGAAGAAACTGCTTTCTGGCAAGAGCGAGTTAACTTCCTTTAGTTTTTTGGTGAGCAATATCTTTTGGCCGTCCTTTAGGAAGATGGTGCTGTAATTTCCATCGGATTCGGCATATAGGATCTCATCGCTGTTGAGGAAGAGCAATTTGCCGTCCGTGTTGATGGTGATTTTTTTGCTGTGCGATTCAGAATTGAAATTCAATAGGATTTTTTCCAGCCTATTTACGGTGAGGTTCTTGGAGTTGTACCGCTTTATTTTGGCGATGGTGACCTCAAGGTCGTCGGAATCGATGGGTTTCAAGAGATAATCGATGGCCTCGTTCTTGAGTGCCTGAAGGGCATATTGGTTATACGCGGTGGTGATGACTACTGGAAAATCCTTGTTCTTGAGGTTTTTGATGAACTGGAAACCATCCATGGCAGGCATCTCTATGTCCAGAAAAAGGCAGTCCGGGGTATTGCGCTCCAGATATTCCAATGCCTCGTTCGCATCGGTAAATGATGCAACAATGTCCACTTCGTCGCTCAAATTGGTCAGTTCCCAGCTCAAACTCTGTAGGGCCTTTATTTCATCGTCCACAATTACGGCTTCTAGCATAGTACACGTATAGGTCTTACCAAATTTAGGATTATTCTTCAAACACCACTAAAATTATGTGCTAATGGATGGGTAACACGTATAACTGGCACAAAATGCCAATTTAGGGGATAAAAAGCCCATTTTTGGTTAAATGACATGCCTTTTGGGAGGGTATCCGGAGGGAGAAAAACCAGTTATACACAAAAAGGGACCGTTTATACATCCTCCAAGGGAGACGCATTTTATGTTCTTATCTTGGCCATGTCAAAAAATAAAAGTTTGGCAAAAAGCAGCTAGAGATGAGAAAATGTGCAGTTCTTTTTGTGATTTTGATCGTTGCTTTGATCATTGCCGCAGTATCTGAACGTGAACCGGTCAAGATACGGACAGAATGGGATAAGGTCATTGCCAAAAAATGACAGTCCTGGCAGAAAAACGCTCTTAAACAATATTGTATTACCAAACATACGTACGGCCGCAGCAATCAAACTCTTGATTATAGAAACCGCTTGCAAGAAAAAATCTCCGGTTTGGCCAAGATCTGGATTTGGTTATAGGTTTCGGGGGAACTACCTATTTCAAAGAAAGGTCATTAAACAGTCGGACGGGGACAGGCCGTACCTTTGGTAATATGAGAAGGAGATGTATTTCTCCTTAGATAGTACAAGACCAATCAGTATGGAAATCAATATACTTTTTGGTCTTTTTTTGTTGTGGCCCAGAATGAAAAAAATCTTTCCACATGGGCGTCTTTCCTAAGCCCAAGAAACATCGCTGGCCATCCAAGATTTCAACATTTTGTGTTAAAAACTTTGCGTCTGTTTCAATTATGCACCCTTTATATTCTAACAACATTTTTAAATCTTTGTTGACACTGAACCCTTCCAAACTATTAACTTTTATAACGAGAGATGATGTCCGAAGCAATTGAGCCCATTTTACAGGAAAATAAAGACCGATTTGTAATTTTTCCCATAAAGCACCACGACCTGTGGGAATGGTACAAAAAATGTGAGGCTTGTTTTTGGACCGCGGAAGAAATAGACCTGCACCAAGACTTAACAGACTGGAACACCAAGTTGAATGACGACGAGCGTTATTTCATCAAGCACATCCTCGCGTTTTTTGCAGCTTCGGATGGGATAGTGAACGAAAACCTTGCGGAAAACTTCGTGAACGAGGTCCAGTATTCCGAGGCCAAGTTCTTCTATGGCTTCCAGATCATGATGGAGAACATCCACTCAGAGACCTATTCCCTGCTCATCGACACCTATGTGAAGGACGAAAAGGAAAAAAA
Organism: Flagellimonas hadalis; assembly: GCF_007785775.2. Lineage (GTDB taxonomy): Bacteria > Bacteroidota > Bacteroidia > Flavobacteriales > Flavobacteriaceae > Flagellimonas > Flagellimonas hadalis. The sequence goes on along the minus strand of NZ_VNIK02000002.1, from coordinate 433,564 downwards.
TGTGCTCTTCAAGGCCATCGAGAACTTTCCGGCCATCAAGAAAAAAGCGGATTGGGCCCTCAAATGGATAGAGTCGCCAAGCTTTGCCGAGCGTCTCATCGCCTTTGCGGCCGTGGAGGGGATTTTCTTCTCAGGTGCCTTCTGTTCCATCTTTTGGTTGAAGAAAAGAGGCTTGATGCCAGGGCTCACCTTTTCCAACGAGCTGATTTCCAGGGACGAGGGCATGCACTGTGACTATGCCGTTCACTTGCACAACAGGCACCTGGTGAACAAGGTGCCAAAAGAACGCATCTCGGAGATCATCGTGGATGCACTCAACATAGAAAGAGAGTTCATCACGGAATCGCTCCCCGTGAGCCTTATCGGGATGAACGCCAAATTGATGACCCAGTACTTGGAGTTTGTCACGGACAGATTGTTGGTGGAATTGGAATGCGAGAAAGTATACAACGCCACCAATCCGTTCGATTTTATGGACATGATCTCGCTCCAAGGCAAGACCAATTTCTTTGAAAAACGCGTATCCGAATACCAAAAAGCAGGCGTGTTGAACAAGGAAAGTGACTCCGATTCGCAGAAAATCAGTTTCGACGCGGACTTTTAAGGAACAAAAAGAACCATGACCCCAAGAATGCCCCTTTCTTGAGGGTTTTATAGGCCTTAACCCAAAAATGTTAAATTTTTTAACAGGGCTGTGGAAGAACCAACAGTATCAACAATAATATTCGTAGCATCATGTATGTAGTAAAAAGAGACGGTAGAAAAGAGCCGATAATGTTCGATAAGATCACGGCCAGGGTCAGGAAACTTTGTTATGGACTCAACAATCTGGTAGATCCCGTAAAAGTGGCCATGAGGGTCATCGAGGGACTGTATGATGGTGTCACCACCTCCGAACTGGACAACCTGGCGGCGGAAATAGCGGCCACCATGACCACCACCCATCCGGATTATGCAAAACTGGCTGCCCGTATATCGGTCTCCAACCTGCACAAAAACACCAAAAAGTCCTTCTCCGAGACCATGAAGGACCTCTACGAATATGTCAACCCCAGAACCGGGAAAAAGGCGCCCCTGCTTTCCGATGAGGTATATCAAGTGATCGCCGAACATGCGGAACAGCTGGACTCGACCATTATCTATAACCGTGATTTTGGCTACGATTATTTTGGGTTCAAGACCTTGGAGCGCTCCTATCTGTTGAAAATCAACGGGAAGATTGCGGAACGTCCACAGCAGATGCTCATGCGGGTGGCCGTGGGGATCCATTTGGACGATATGGATGCCGTGGTGGAAACCTACGAGCTGATGTCCAAAAAGTATTTTACCCATGCCACGCCCACCCTGTTCAATTCTGGGACCCCAAAACCCCAGATGTCCTCCTGTTTCCTTTTGGCGATGAAGGACGATAGCATTGACGGAATTTATGATACCTTGAAGCAAACAGCAAAGATTTCCCAGTCTGCTGGTGGAATTGGTCTATCCATCCACAATATCAGGGCCACGGGATCATACATTGCGGGGACCAACGGGACCTCCAATGGGATTGTGCCCATGCTCCGCGTGTATAACGACACAGCCCGCTATGTGGATCAAGGAGGCGGAAAACGGAAAGGGAGCTTCGCCGTTTATGTGGAACCTTGGCATGCCGATATTTTCGACTTTTTGGAGCTCAAAAAGAACCACGGTAAAGAAGAAATGCGGGCACGCGACCTGTTCTATGCCATGTGGATTCCCGATCTGTTCATGAAGCGTGTGGAAGCCGACGGGGAATGGACCTTGATGTGTCCCAACGAATGTCCAGGACTTTTCAGCACCCACAGTGAGGAATTTGAGGCACTCTACACCAAATATGAGGCCGAAGGAAAGGGCCGCAAAAAGATAAGGGCAAGGGACCTTTGGGAGAAGATATTGGAATCCCAGATAGAGACAGGCACCCCCTATATGCTCTACAAGGATGCCGCCAACAGGAAGAGCAACCAGAAAAATTTGGGAACCATACGTTCCTCCAACCTCTGCACGGAGATTTTGGAATACACCTCCCCCGATGAAGTAGCCGTCTGCAACTTGGCATCCATTGCTTTACCGATGTTTGTGAAGAACGGGGAGTTTGACCATAAGGAACTCTTCAAGGTTACCAAGAGGGTCACCAGAAACCTGAACAAGGTCATCGACAGGAACTTTTATCCCGTGGAGGAAGCAAGGAACTCCAACATGAGGCATAGACCCATAGGGTTGGGTGTACAGGGCTTGGCGGATACCTTCATCATGTTGCGAATGCCCTTTACCAGCGACGAGGCCAAAAAACTGAACCAAGATATTTTTGAGACCTTATACTTTGCCGCGGTAAGCGCTTCCATGGAAATGGCCCAGGAAGAAGGAGCCTATTCGACTTACAAAGGCTCCCCGATGTCCAAGGGCGAGTTCCAGTTCAACCTGTGGGGCATCAAGGACGAGGAACTGTCAGGGCGATGGGATTGGGACAAACTCAGAAAAGAAGTGCTGCAGCACGGCGTCAGGAACTCCTTGTTGGTAGCTCCCATGCCCACAGCGTCCACATCGCAGATATTGGGGAACAATGAGTGCTTTGAACCCTATACCTCCAACATATACACCCGTAGGGTGCTTTCGGGAGAATTTATCGTGGTGAACAAGCACTTGTTGGAAGATTTGGTGAAACTCGGCCTTTGGAACGAGAACCTAAAGCAAGAGCTCATGAGGGCCAATGGTTCCGTTCAAGGCATAGATGCCATCCCAGATGACATCAAGGAGCTGTACAAGACCGTTTGGGAGCTCAGCATGAAGGACATCATCGATATGAGCAGGCAACGTGGCTATTTCATTGATCAAAGCCAATCGCTGAACCTGTTCATGGAGAACGCCAATTACGCCAAGCTCACCTCGATGCATTTCTACGCTTGGAAGAGCGGCCTCAAAACGGGGATGTACTACCTCCGAACCAAGGCTGCGGTGGATGCCATCAAATTTACGTTGGACAACACCAAGAAGCAAGAAGTCCCCGTTGAGGTAGAGGCAGAAGCAGCATCGGCGGCAGTGGCGCAAGAGATCACTGTTGAGGCGATTTCTGCCGAACAGCAGCAAGAAATTGACATACAGCCCATGACTCCTGAAGAAATGAGGGAAATGATTGCACGGGCCAAGGAAGGCCAGGCAGACGACGACTGCCTGATGTGCGGTTCATAGCATAGTCGGCACTGGACTTTATCAGTGCATGTGATAGTGTTTATTGACCAAATGCCCCGGAACGTTCACCCCACTTGGAACAATTCCGGGGTATTTTTTTGAACGGATTCGGACACAAAAAAACCTCCAATAAAATTGGAGGTTCTTTATATCTCAAAAAGAGATTGAACTTATAAGGACCAAGCTTTTCCGCCGGTCAGCGTGTTGAGGTCTTCACAGGGGATGTATTCTCCTGGTATGGGCAAATAGGCCAATACTTCCTCACCAACATATTCTGATGATTTGTAGGCCCAAGTACCCAGATCTCTCAGATCGTTGGCAAAGGAGAAACGGGAAATATCATCGTCCAGAGTGGCTTGGCCTCCCTGCATAATGGCTTCCATGTAACTGTTGATGGCTTCAAAATGTGCTATCTCTTCTTCATCCGAACGTTTTCTTAGGTACGTTTGAAGTGCGGGTTCAATATCCACGGGTTCAATGTCCATCAGGGTCTCCTTGCCGGAATCCGCCAGAACCTTATCGTAGAATTTGTTCATTTTCATGACCACAAAATCCCTTTGTTCCAATGGGATTACTTCGTCCAAATATTTGTCAATAAAAACGTGTACGTTCATTTCCGTTGCGGATGGCGTATCAGTTTTGGGAAGAATCACGTCCAGTGTCTGGGCGAGGGCATATCCTTTTTCCTTGTCCAGAAAACTGGGGACCCACTCGGCATAGGCCGGTTTGTCCTTACAACTTTGGAGCAGTCCCAAAAGGGTCGGAGTGGCCACGGCATAACCAAAGGCCAATCCCATATTCTTAAGTGCAGATCTTCTTTCCATTATATATTTCCTTTTTTGAGTTCTTGGGCGGCATGGTTGGCGGCCCTTGCTGTAAACGCCATATAGGTCAACGATGGGTTTACGCAACTTGCGGAGGCCATAAATGCACCATCCGTTACATAGACGTTCTTACAGGCGTGGACTTGGTTGTATCCGTTCACCACAGAGGTCTTTGGGTCAAGGCCCATACGGGCGGTGCCCATCTCATGGATACCCAACCCAATGGCATAAGGGTTGTCATAGGGCGTGATGTCCTTGGCACCGGCCTTTTCAAGCATCTGTACCGCTTGGTCCTGCATGTCCTTGCGCATGTTCAGCTCGTTCTGTCTGATTTCGGCATCGAAGGTAACCGTAGGTAGTCCCCATTTGTCCTTTTTGTCATAATCCAAGATCATTCGGTTGTCCTCATACGGAAGGATTTCCCCGAAGGCCAACATGTTCATGGTCCATCCGCCAGGTGTGAGGATGGCATCCTTATAGCCTTTTCCGAAGGAGGCCTCAGCAACCAATTCTTCATAGTTGCCCCTGGAGGCACCACCTTGGTACCCATAGCCACGGGTAAAGTCCTTCATGTCGGTATCCCCACCAAGGTTCCTAAATCGTGGAATATAGGTTCCGTTGGGCTTTCTTCCCTTATAGTATTTGTCGTCAAAACCTTCGAATTTGCCACTGGCGCCAACCAAGAAATGGTGGTCCATAATGTTTCTGCCCAATTGGTCAGAGTCGTTCCCCAATCCGTTAGGGAACCTGTCCGACTTGGATTGCATCAAAATGGAGGTAGTGGCCACGGCCGAGGCACAAAGGAAGATGACCTTTGCCTTGAACTCGAACACTTCCTTGGTTTCCCTGTCGATTACTTTGACACCGGTCGCTTTTTTGGTATTGGGATCATAAATGATCTCATGTACGATGGAGTCCGGTCTCAGGGTCATGTTCCCGGTCCTTTCCGCAGCGGGCAATGTGGACGACACACTGCTGAAGTAGGCCCCGAAAGGACACCCTCTCACGCAACGGTTACGGAACTGGCAACGAACCCTTCCATCTCCCTCGAATTTTTTATCACTGTTGATGTGGGCCACCCTTCCGGCGGTGATCACACGGCCATTGAAGTGTTCGGCCACTTTTCCCTTGACATGCTCTTCCACACAGTTGAGCTCCATCATGGGTTCAAATTGCCCATCAGGCAGTTGGGGAAGACCCAGGTTTTCGCCCGAAACACCGATATAACTTTCAACCTTATCGTACCAAGGGGCAATGTCCTTATAGCGTACGGGCCAATCCACGGCGATGCCTTCGTTCTTGTTGGCGGCAAAATCGATATCGCTCCAGCGGTAACTGTGACGGCCCCACATAATGGAACGGCCTCCCACATGGTAGCCCCTCATCCAGTCAAATCGTTTTGTTTCATTGTAAGGATGTTCCAGATCGTTCACGAACCAATGCTTGGATTCGGCCCTGACGGTATATCCTGTCCTGGCCTGCTTTTCTTGTTGCTTCAGTTCTTCCCTGGTGGGTTGTCCGGCATTTGGAAAATCCCATGGATCTAAATTGGCCGTTGGATAATCCTCACGGTGTTTCACCATTGGTCCACGTTCCAAGACCAAGGTCTTGAGCCCATTTTCGCAGAGTTCCTTGGCGGCCCAACCACCACTGATACCCGTTCCTACCACGATGGCATCATAGGATTCTTGCTCCTGGTTGTAATAAAATTTACTCATTTATTCGGATTGTTTATTTGCTAAATGTATCAATTATTAAATTAATTTTCTACATTTAATCCCTATGTTTATTGAGAATTCGCCACTATAACGTTATAGTTTTTGGATTCCAACTGAATTTTATCAACTTAAAAATATGAACAGAAGTAGTTTAGCCCAAAAAGGTGTTTTATCCGCATTTGCAGTTGTATTGTTTGGAATTTTTTCCTGCAAACAGAACCCCAAAAAGGAAGTTGTCGATGATGGGATGGCAGAAGAGGTGATGATCGAAGAAGCCAAATCGGACATTAAACTTTCATTGGCCCAATGGTCCATGCACAAAATGATATTGGAAGAAGGGGTGGACCCCTATACCTTTGCAGAGAAGGCCAAAGGGTGGGGTTTTGAAGGTCTGGAATATGTGAGCGGACTCTACTATAAAGAACTCCAGGCAGCCAACTTTTCCGAGGAGGCCATGAAGAACTGGGTCGAAAAAAGCAAGGCCGAAAGTGAAAAACATGGTTTGAAGAACTTGCTCATTATGATAGATGGCCAAGGTGATTTGGCGGCCACGGATGAAAAAGAAAGAAAAGCTGCCGTGGAAAACCATCACAAGTGGGTGGATGCCGCCGCTGCATTGGGCTGCCATTCCATCCGTGTGAACCTGAACGGAACACAGGACCCCGAGCTATGGGTACCTGCTTCTGTTGACGGTCTTAGTCAATTGGCCACCTATGCCAAGGACAAGAACATCAACATCATTGTGGAGAACCATGGTGGGCCTTCCTCAAATGCGGGCTTGTTGGTCGAGGTGATGAAAAAAGTGGGAATGGACAATTGTGGCACATTGCCCGATTTCGGAAATTTCTGCATCAAAAGGGAAGCAGGCGATTACTATGAGTCCAAATGCCTTGAGGAATATGACAGATATAAAGGAGTGGAAGAGTTGATGCCCTATGCCAAGGCCGTAAGTGCCAAATCCTATAGCTTCGATGCCGAAGGCAACGAGACCCGGGTGGATTATGAAAAAATAATGGACATTGTGGAAGAAGCTGGCTATTCAGGCTTTGTGGGCGTGGAATACGAAGGAAGCGAGCTCAGCGAAGAGGAAGGGATTTTGGCCACCAAAAAGTTATTGGAAAAAGTGCTTAACTTACCCGAATAATTTTAGGGTCCATGAAGGGATTTTTGCAACAACTCTTCGATTACAATTTTCATTGTAACAAAAAAATCATCCAACAGTGTGGCGGTCTGGACGTAGTTCCTGAGAACTGCCAAAGGCTTTTCAGCCATATTTTGAACGCCCATCATATCTGGAACCACAGACTGCTGGGCAGGCCCAGTGAATTTGGTGTTTGGGACGTACAACCTATTGAAAAGTGGGAAGAGGTCCACTACGAAAACCAGCGCACCTCTTTTGAGATCTTGACAAACACCGAAGATTTTATGAAACGGGTGGAATATGAGAACAGCCAGGGAAGGACCTTCTCCAATGAGACCAAGGACATCCTTTTTCACATTATCAACCATTCCACGCACCACAGGGGCCAGATCATGATGGAACTGCGTGCCTCTGGAACAGTGCCGGAACCATTGGACTATATACATTACAAACGATAACCTATCAACTAAACACCTTGCATGAACAATAAGACCAAATTTCAACTGTCCTTTATGATGTTCCTCGAATTTTTTATTTGGGGCGGTTGGTTCGTGTCATTGGGTACGTTTTTGGGGAACAACCTTCAAGCCACGGACGCACAGCTTGCCATGGCTTTTTCCACACAATCCTGGGGTGCCATCATAGCACCGTTCATTATTGGTCTAATAGCTGACCGATACTTCAACGCCGAACGGATTTTAGGGGTATTGCACCTGATGGGTGCCGTATTGATGTACCTGATGTACCAAAGTACCGATTTCGCTACTTTTTATCCGTATGTCCTGATCTACATGATCCTGTATATGCCCACATTGGCCTTGGTGAATTCGGTCTCTTTCAACCAAATGTCGGATCCTGCCAAACAATTTTCATTTGTGCGGGTTTTTGGTACTATCGGATGGATTGTTGCCGGACTTTTGATCAGTTATGTTTTTTTCTGGGATTCACCCGAAGGTAGGGAGGCAGGTCTGTTGAAGAACACATTTTTGATGACAGGAGTCGCTTCTGCACTTTTGGGCCTTTTTAGCTTCACACTGCCAAAGACTCCACCAAAAGTAAACAGGAATGAAAAAGTGGATATTTCCGAGATATTGGGACTGGATGCCCTAAAGCTTTTGAAGGACAAAAACTTCCTTCTGTTCTTTATATCTTCGGTATTGATATGTATCCCTCTGGCATTTTATTACCAAAATGCCAATCCGTTCCTTGCTGAGATCGGCGTGGAAAACCCAACGGGACTGATGACCATTGGACAGGGTTCCGAAGTGTTGTTTATGTTACTGCTCCCCTATTTCTTTAAAAAATTCGGGTTCAAGAAAACCATATTGGCAGGGATGCTGGCTTGGACCGTGCGTTATTTGCTATTTGCATATGGGGACACAGGAGAGCTTTTGTTCATGTTGATCATTGGGATAGCCCTTCACGGAATCTGTTACGACTTCTTCTTTGTTTCAGGACAGATCTACACGGATTCCAAAGCGGGAGAAAAATATAAAAGTTCCGCACAGGGGCTGATTACCCTGGCCACCTATGGTGTAGGGATGCTCATCGGGTTCTGGGTCGCCGGGAAAATTGCGGATTATTTTAAAATAGAAGGAGTGCACGAATGGCAGAATATATGGATGTACCCGGCAGGCTTTGCATTGGTGGTGGCCATACTGTTCATGCTATTCTTCAAAAATGAAAAAATAGCCTATAAATCATAAAAGCAAACAGGACCATTAATAAGCAAGAGACATAACAAATAACGAATGCAAACCATGAAAAACGTAAATAAGAACCAACTTTTTGTGGCGGCCTGTATATCCTTGGTCGTTACTTCGATGACCTTTGCCATCAGGGCAGGTATATTGACCCAGTTAGGCGAGGAATTCGGGATTTCCAACCAACAATTGGGCTGGATAAACAGTATGGCCTTTTTGGGCTTTCCGCTGGCGATGATCCTTGGAGGCCTACTATATAACAAAATAGGGGCTCGAAAACTTATGGTGGCCGCGTTTGTCTGCCACCTGTTGGGGTTGGTGCTCACCATAGTGGCAGGAGGCTTTTGGACCCTGATCATTTCCACATTCTTCATTGGTTTTGCCAATGGGTCCGTTGAGGCTGCCTGTAACCCTATGATTGCCGATATGTACACCAAAAACCGTACAGCAATGCTCAACAAGTTCCACGTGTGGTTTCCAGGAGGTATTGTGATAGGGTCATTGATCTCCAAGTTCATGACCGATTTTGGAATGGGATGGCAGTTACAGATTGGAGTGATGTTGATACCTACCCTTATATATGGGTATATGTTTTTCAAACAAGAATTTCCAGAGAGCGAGCATATTGAAACCGATACGGCCAAGAATATTAAATCCCTGGCAGATCCATTGTTCATCTTTATATTGCTTTGTATGACCCTTACCGCCATTTCGGAATTTGGGCCACAACAATGGGTAGAACGTATTTTGGGCAATTCAGGTGCCAGCCCCATGTTGGTGTTGGCCATGGTCACGGGAATTATGGCCATTGGCCGCTACTTTGCAGGCCCCATAGTGCATAGGATCAATCCCATCGGTGTGCTCCTATTGTCGGCCATTGTCACCACTGCCGCAGTCTATAGCATGAGTATTGCCGAAGGTTCCATGATTTATTTGGCGGCAGTTCTTTTTGCCTTGGGAGTTTGTTATTTTTGGCCTACCATGATCGGTTTCACCTCGGAGTACCTTCCCAAGACAGGTGCATTGGGGATGTCATTGGTCGGTGGGGCCGGAATGTTCGCCACATCCATATGGCAGCCCGTAATCGGCGGATGGTTGGACAGTGCAAAGGAATCCGCAGTGGCTTCTGGACTCACCGATCAGGTAGCAGAGCTTACCGCGGGCAAGGCCACTTTGGGAAAAATGATGTTCTTCCCATTGGCAGTGGCCGTTTTGTTCGCCATTTTGTTTTTGTTCCGAAAAAAGCTTGAAGAACGAAGAGTGCCGCAAGGCCATGTTTCAGAAGAAATCGTTTAATCAAATAGTAAAAAATAGAAAATGCCAAAAAAAATAAGACTTGGAATTCTTGGAGGAGGCGGTGATTCCCTAATCGGGGTGCTGCACAGAGTGGCCTCTTTCATCAATGACAACTATGAAATCGTAGGAGCGGTCTTCAACCCGGACCATGGGCAAAGTATAGATTTCGCAAAGGAAATAGATATCCCCACCAACCGTATCTACAAGGATTTTGATACGTTGATAGCAGAGGAAATGAAGCTTCCAGAGGATGAGCGCATTCAGGTATGTTCCATCCTTACGCCCAATTTTCTCCATTTCCCCATGGCCAAAAAGCTGTTGGATAACGGGTTTCATGTCATTTGTGAAAAACCCATGACCACTACATACGAAGAGGCCAAGATATTACAGGACACCTTGAAAAGTGCGGGCACCGTTTTTGCGGTTACCCATACCTACACTGGATACCCTATGGTGCGCCAAATGAGGGAGATGATCAAGGATGGTGTAATCGGGAAAGTCCACAAAGTGGACGCCCAATACTATCAAGGCTGGATGAACCCCATAATCCACGACAAGGAAAAACGTGGAACGGTTTGGAGGCTCGACCCCAAAAAGGCGGGCATCAGTTCCTGTATGGGAGATATAGGGGTACACGCCTTCAATATGATCGAGTTCACCACTGGCTTGCAGGTACAGTCCATTTTATGTGATTTCAATTATATCTATGATGACAATGTGATGGATATGGACGGTACGGCCCTTATTCGTATGGAGAAAAATGTGAAAGGGGTCATTAGGGCGAGCCAAGTGGCCACAGGGGAAGAAAATAACCTTTCCATTGCCATTTATGGCCAAAAAGGAGGATTGAAATGGGAACAGGAAAACCCAAATTACCTCTACAAATTGAATGACCCAGAGCCATTGCAGGTGTACAAACCTGGCCATGCGTACAACTCCAAACTATCGCTGGACGGTACCAAACTGCCACCAGGACACCCAGAAGGCATCTTTGATGCCATGGCCAATATTTATTTGGGCGTGGCCAAAGCCATCCGTGGAGAGGAATACAACAATGGGGAATTCCCGACCATGTTGGATGGTGTGCGCGGGCTCAATTTTATCGAGAATACTGTGGCTTCCCACAAACAGGGCAATATTTGGGTGGACATGGATTGATGTTTCCCCTAAAACGTTGAAAATAATGTCCGCTTTTGGCGGACATTATTTTTTATATAACATTTCAAAGGTTTCAAAGACCACGATCATACTTTCCGTAGGTTGGGTGCCAAATTTGGCAAGCTCACGGGTGTAATGATCCCAATGGATCTTTTTCCAATGCGAAAGGCTTTTGTCCCCTTCGCCCTCCAAGCGGGCATGTTCTTCACGGATGGCAAAATAGGGCACCAGTTTTACCGAAGTGGTACGAATGATGCACTTGGCATTACCGTTCCAGTCCGTTACCACATAAAAGTCACCTATTTTGGGCAATTTTTCGTTCCGTAGCTGGATTCCCTTCAAAGAATGGGAGGTCGCTCTTTTGATTTCCTTGCATACCAAATCGACGCAGGTATCCGCATCCTTTTCATTGTCACAAAAATGGATGACTTTAGGCGCATCCTCGGAAGCAAATTCCAAATGGGCATCCAAAAAATCGCCCCAAAGATTTCGGGCAGAGGCATTTTCCATAAGCAGGTTTTAAGAAAATTTATGTTGTTTGAATTGTTGGGCGGCATGGTTCGCGGCCCTTGCAGTAAAAGCCATGTAGGTCAAAGAAGGGTTTACGCAATTGGCCGAGGTCATGAATGCCCCATCGGTAACATATACGTTGGGAACATCATGTAGTTGGTTGTGCTTGTTGAGGATGGATGTTTTTGGGTCGTGCCCCATTCTTGCTCCCCCCATTTCGTGGATGCCCAGACCGGGACCCGTTTCCCTATCGTAGGTGCTGACGTTTCTAAAGCCGGCAGCCTTTAGCATGGCAGTGGCCTCCTCCTTAATGGCCTCCCTCATTTTATATTCGTTCTCCTTGAATTCCACATCGAAGTCCAATTGGGGCAGTCCCCATTGATCTTTTTTATCCTTGCTCAGGGTCACACGGTTGTCGTGGTAAGGGAGCATTTCACCAAAACCGGTCATCCCGATTTCCCAACCTCCCGGTTCCAAAATGGCTTCTTTGAGAGCAGTGCCATGACCCAGTTCGGCCACAGTTTCGGCCCAATTGCCCCTACTGGCACTCCCTTGGTAGCCAAAACCGCGCAGGAAATCCTTTCGTTTGGTTTTTTCATCGAGATTGACAAACCGTGGGATATAGAACCCATTCGGTCTTCTTCCCTTGTAGTATTTATCCAAATGCCCATCTACCTTCGCGGAAGCACCCAATTGGTAATGATGGTCCATGATATTACGCCCGAGCTGGTCATGGTTGTTGCCCATGCCGTTGGGGAAAACTTTTGATTTGGATTGCAATAAAATGCCCACGGAGGCCATGGCCGAGGCGCAGAGAAAAACAATGTTTGCCTTGAACTCTATTTTTTCATGGGTTTCGGCATCCACGATCTTTACCCCGGTGGCCCTTTTTTGATTTTCATCATACACTACCTCGTACACAATGGAATTGGGACGTAGGGTCAAATTTCCGGTGCGCTCTGCAGCAGGCAAGGTGGAGGAATTACTGCTGAAATATCCTCCGAACGGACACCCCCTCCAGCACCGATTTCTGTATTGGCAAGGGCCGCGGCCCTCAATATTGGGGTCTTTATCGGTAATGTGGGCAACCCGACCAATGGTCAAGAGCCGATCATCGTCGAATTGTGAGCCAAGGGCAGATTGAAGTTCTTTTTCCACACAGTTCAGTTCCATGGGTGGCTGAAACTGCCCATCTGGGAGGTGTTTGATACCCAATTTTTCGCCACTTACCCCAATATAGGTCTCCACTTTGTCATACCAAGGGGCAATATCTTCGTAGCGTACCGGCCAATCCACGGCAATGCCCTCATTTTTATTGGCTTCAAAATCAACATCGCTCCACCTGTAGCTTTGTCTGCCCCAGGTCAGGGATCGTCCGCCGACTTGGTACCCTCTGATCCAATCGAACCGCTTGGTTTCTTGGTAGGGATGTTCCAAATCATTCACAAAAAAATGTTTTACATCGTCACGGGGTGCCCAACCCACGCGTAATTGTTTATGATACTTTTCTTGGTCCTCCCGGCTTAGGTTTCCCCTATAGGGGAAGTCCCAAGCGTCCTTGTTCATGGTCTTGTAGTCCTCCACATGTTTTACCATTGGACCTCGTTCCAGTACCAAGGTCGTAAGGCCATTTTCACACAGTTCTTTGGCGGCCCAACCCCCACTTATGCCTGTGCCAACTACAATAGCATCATAGACTTTGTTTTCGTACACCTTGTATTGTTTTAATTGTTAATGAATCCCTATATTTATATTTTACTTCATGAGATGTAAAATTAACACAGTTTTTTTCTTAAATATAGATGATAAATCCCAAATAGATCAGGATTTACAAATTCCAAAAACCAATTTTAAATGAAAACAATCAAAGGACCGGCTGTATTCTTAGCGCAATTTGTGGATAGTCAACCTCCGTTCAATTCCTTGGACGGACTTTGCAAATGGGCCTCAAGTTTAGGGTACAAAGGCATCCAGATACCCACTTGGGAATCGTTCCTCATCGATTTGGACAAGGCGGCCGAAAGCCAGGATTATTGCGACGAACTGAAGGGCAAGATCAATTCCTATGGACTGGAGATCACGGAACTCTCCACCCACTTGCAAGGGCAATTGGTAGCGGTGCACCCCGCTTATGACATCATGTTCGACAATTTTGCGCCCGATGCCCTTAAGGGCAATCCCAAGGAACGCACCCAGTGGGCCATCGAAACCGTAAAAAAAGCAGCCACGGCCAGCAGAAGGTTGGGCCTTAATGCGCACGCGACCTTTTCTGGGGCATTGCTTTGGCATACTGCCCACCCATGGCCACAACGCCCTGCCGGATTGGTGGAAATGGGTTTTGAGGAGCTGGCCAACAGATGGTTGCCCATCCTGAACCATTTTGATGAACAGGGAGTGGATGTCTGCTATGAGATCCATCCTGGGGAAGACCTGCATGATGGGGACACCTTTGAACGCTTTTTGGAGGCAACGGGCAATCACAAGCGGGTGAACATTCTCTACGATCCCAGCCATTTTGTATTGCAGCAGTTGGACTATATCGAATACATAGACCATTACCATGAATTTATAAAAGCATTCCACGTGAAGGATTCCGAGTTTAATCCCACGGGCAAGAAAGGCGCCTTTGGAGGGTACAACGACTGGGGCGATAGAGCAGGTAGGTACCGTTCCTTGGGAGATGGCCAAATCGATTTCAAGACCATCTTCTCCAAACTGACCCAATATGGATGTGATGTGTGGGCTGTGATGGAATGGGAATGCTGTATCAAGAGTCCCGAACAAGGAGCCCGCGAAGGTGCCAAGTTCATACAGGACCACATCATCGAGGCCACCACAAAGACCTTCGATGATTTTGCAGGAGCAGAAATAGATAAAAATCAACTAAAACGAATACTAGGATTATGAAAAAACCAATTGTATTGGCCGCTTTGGCCTTAACCTTTGCTTGCAAGGAAAAGCCAAAAGAGAACACGGAAGAAATAGCAGAAGAAATCATTGAAGTAGTGGAAGAACCTGAATGGATTACCCTGTTTGATGGCACATCCTTTGAAGGATGGCACTTTTACAATGGAGGGGAAGTAGGTGAACCTTGGAAGATAGAGGATAGCAGTATGGTGCTCTATCCACCGGAAACAAGGCCCGAAGGAGCCAACTACAATCTGGTCACGGACAAGGAGTTCACCGATTTTGTGCTCACTTTGGAATGGAACATTGCCGAAGGAGGGAACAGTGGTATTTTCTGGGGGGTCAATGAAAGTGAAGAATATGGACAACCTTATGTCACCGGTCCTGAAATCCAAGTATTGGACGATGAGAGGCATCCCGATGCCAAGAACGGTACCGATCGTTTGGCCGGCGCGCTCTATGATATGGTATCGCCATCGGCAAATGTGGTCAAGCCCGCAGGGGAGTGGAATGCCGTTGAGGTCATGATCAACCACAAGACCAATGAAGGTTACATCATGCTCAATGGGACCAAAATTGTTGAATTTCCTGTTGAAGGTCCGGGATGGGATGCATTGGTCGCCGATTCAAAGTTTGCGGATTGGGAAGGTTTCGGAGCTTTCAAAACGGGTAAAATAGGACTACAGGATCACGGGAATGTCGTGTCTTTCAGAAATATCAAGATCAAAGAGCTATAGCATGTCAACATTCAGAAACATTTTCGTAGCCTTCGCCATACTGATGGGCCTATACGTATCTGCCCAAGAAACAGAGCCCACCAAACCGGAGGCCACTGAGCTTTACCAACCTGTACCACCAAAGGTGGCACCGGGAAAGGACGGTGCCCCGCCCAGTGATGCCATCGTACTTTTCGATGGCACCAGTTTGGACGAATGGATCAGTTCCGTGGACAGCACAGCGGCCAAGTGGACCCTTAACAAAGACGGCAGCATGACCGTGAAGAACAGGACAGGGGATATCCAGACCAAGCAGAACTTTGGTAGTGTACAGCTCCATATCGAATGGAAATCCCCTGCCGAAGTGCAGGGCAAGAACCAGAGTAGGGGCAATAGCGGGGTGTTTCTTTCCAACCTCTACGAAGTGCAGATTTTGGACAACAATGACAACGACACCTACGTGAACGGTCAGGTAGGATCCATATACAAACAACACATCCCTTTGGCCATGGCTTCCGTGCCCACGGGCGAGTGGAACGTGTATGACATCATCTACCATGCCCCTGTTTTTGAAAAGGGACAAAAAGTGAAGTCGGGGACATTGACCGTGATCCATAATGGGGTCTTGATCCAGGACCATGCCGAGATCAAGGGAACGACCCCCTACATTGGGTGGCCCAAAAACCCACCACATGGCAAGGGCCCCATCAGGCTGCAAGACCATGGCGACAACAGCAGGGTGAGTTATAGGAACATTTGGGTGAGGGAATTATAAAACGTCCTAGCCCACTCCAGACCTAACATTTTCTGACGGCAAAGAGGCCAAAGGCTATTTTGGTTACCTTTGGCAAAATTTTCATGTATATATGATCCAATCCATGACTGGCTTTGGGAAGCACATTGTGCAGCTCCCTTCAAAGAAGATTACCGTTGAGCTAAAATCGCTCAACAGCAAGAACTTGGACATCAATGCGAGGATTCCACAAACCTATAGGGAAAAAGAATTGGAACTCCGCAAGATGATAGCCGATGTTTTGGTGCGTGGAAAAGTGGATCTTGCCCTTTATGTGGAGATCACCGGGGAGGAGACCACTGCGGAAGTGAACCAGGGCATGGTAAAGAAATACATGGAACAGTTGGCAAACATTGCCAAAGGGGATGACATCAAGTTATTGGAACTGGCACTGCGTATGCCCGATACCTTGAAAACTGAAAGGGACGACATCGACGAGGCGGAATACAAAGCCATAACGGACGCCATGAAAGAGGCCCTTTCCGAGATCATTTCCTTTAGGAACGAAGAGGGAAAGGTATTGGAGAAGGATTTTGATGAACGCCTCGACAACCTGAACACCTTGTTGGCACAGATCAAGGAGATGGACCCGGAACGATTGGCAACGGTGAGGGAACGTTTGGAGAAGGCAGTGGCGGACCTCAAGGTGGAACTGGACGCCAACCGATTTGAACAGGAACTCATCTATTACTTGGAAAAATACGACATCACCGAAGAAAAAGTACGCTTGGCCAACCATTTGGACTATTTCAAGGCAACCCTGAAGTCCGATGACTCCAATGGGAAAAAATTGGGGTTCATCGCACAGGAAATCGGTAGGGAGATCAATACCATAGGTTCCAAGGCCAACTATGCCCCCATGCAGCAATTGGTGGTGCAGATGAAGGACGAACTGGAAAAGATCAAGGAACAAATGCTCAACGTATTATGACAGAAGGAGGAAAACTCATCATTTTTTCGGCACCGTCCGGCAGTGGAAAGACCACCATCGTCCAACATTTGTTGAAACAACCCGAACTGAACCTGGCCTTTTCCGTATCCGCAACCTCAAGACCGCGAAGAGGTAAAGAAAAACACGGCGTCAATTATTACTTCATGTCTGTATCGGAATTTAAGCGACACATCAAGAACGAGGATTTTTTGGAGTGGGAGGAAGTCTATCGGGACAACTTCTACGGAACGCTGAAAAGTGAAGTGGAACGCCTTTGGGCCGAAGGTAAAAATGTGATCTTCGATATCGATGTGGTGGGAGGCCTGCGCATAAAAAAGAAGTTCCCCGACAAGACCTTGGCCGTTTTTGTGAAACCGCCCAGTGTGGACGAGTTGAAGATCAGACTCAAGAAAAGGAGCACCGAAAGCGATGACAAGATCAATATGCGGATTGCCAAAGCCTCTGTGGAACTGGCCACGGCCCCACAGTTTGATAGAATCATAAAGAATTACGATTTGGATGTGGCACTCAACGAGGCACACCAGTTGGTCGCCGAATATGTCGGTGCCAAGGTGCCCGGTCCAAAAGAAGAATGAGTATGAAAAAGGTAGGGCTCTTTTTTGGGACCTTCAACCCGATACATATAGGCCATTTGATCATTGCCAACCATTTGGTGGAGTTTTCGGACCTGGATGAGGTTTGGTTCGTCATCACCCCCCAAAGTCCGTTCAAGACCAAGCAATCGCTTTTGGAAGACCACCACAGGTACCAAATGGTATACGAGGCCGTACAGGACTATGACAAACTAAAACCGAGCAAGATCGAGTTTGATCTGCCGCAGCCCAATTACACCATCAACACCTTGGTTCATTTGGATGAAAAATATGGCGAAGGGCATCAGTTTTCGCTCATTATGGGAGAGGACAACCTGAAGGGTTTCCATAAATGGAAAAACTATGAGACCATTCTGGAGCACCATTTCATTTACGTATATCCCCGAATTTCCGAAGGAACAGTGGACCATCAATTTCAGGGACATCCCAGGATCAAAAAAGTGTATGCCCCCATCGTGGAAATTTCTTCTACCTTCATCCGTAAGGCCCATAAATTGGGGAAAAACATCAAACCATTGCTTCCTTTTGCCGTATGGAAATATATGGACGAGATGAATTTTTACAGATAGGGCAAACTATTGCTTGGCCGTCACTACCCCCACCATGCTATCTGCGGTTCCGTAGTAGAGATACCAAGTCCCATTGAACAGTACAAGTCCTTCCAAAAAGGTGGTGCCATCTTTGTATTGCCCCGATTTTTCAAAAGGTAGTTCGGGTTTGATGAAGGGTGCATCGGTTCGGTCCAGTAGTTTCCAGGGCTCGTTTGGGTCAAACAAAGCCTGTCCACCCGTGTAAACTCGATTGCCCAGTTCCTTTACGCCGATGTTCTGTGAGTTTCCAGCATTGTAGAGCACCACAATACCATTTTCCGTGAGCAAAGGAGGTGGCCCGGCCTCCACCAGCCAAGAATCAAAATAACCGGGTCTTGGGCTTAAAGCCGGGGCTAAATTGCCTTCGTAGGTTTCTATGGGTTCCCAGTCTTTCAGATTTGTTGAACTGGCCAGCCAAATGTGCGGAACCCCATAATACATCCAATATTTCCCATGGATCTTCGCAGCGACCAGCTTTCCGTTTTTGAGTTCGGTCACGATGGCCCCGGATTTGGTTTCGCTTGTGTGGTAGATACCTTCCTTATACTTTTTGAACACAGGGCCATGCTTTTCCCAATGGATCAGATCTTTGGATGTGGCCACTGCCAATCGGGGCACTTCGCGGTTCCATTGCGTGTAGGTGAGCACATACAGCCCATCTTCGGTCTCTACAATTCTGGGGTCTTCCGTGCCTCCTGGCCATTCATTCGACTTTTGGCCATCTTCATCAGGATAAAAAATGGGTTCAGGCTGTTTTGTATAGGTGATTCCATCATCGGAAACCGCCATCCCGATTCGGGAACGGTGTCCCCCAATTTCCTTTTCCCCCAATTTTTCCTCGGCCCTGTACAACACATAAATACTGTCGTTCCTTACAATGGATGCCGGGTTGAAAGTGGCCATGGATTCCCAATGGGAAGGCTCATTGGTAATGGGGTCCTTGAAAACGGAGCCTTCATCTTTTTGGAGAACGGGACTTGCGTTTTCCGCACGCTCAAAAGGCCCCAACATCCATTCCTTTTCCTTGGTCTGTGCCAAAATGGAAACGGATGAGAGCAGCATTATGACCAGATGGGAGAATCGGACCATCATAGTATCGTTTTAGTTTCAAAAGATACTATTTTATTTCTTCTCCGTGATTTTGGCCGGTGTTACGGAGCTGTCATGCTGTTGGTAATATTGTTCCAACAGATCCATCATGGCGGTCATCAAATCACGTGTTTCCAGCAAAAGGGAGAAATAGAGGGTCGTGTTCTTGGGACTGGACTCCTCGGTCCTTGTCCTGGAAACCTGTCTGTCTATTTTTTGGGAAACCATGTCAAAAAGGTCTTGTTTGGAATCCAAAATGGCCCCTATTTGCTCAAAAGACTTGTCTTCAAAGGCTTTCTGGGTCCTGTCAAAGAGGTCTTCCAATTTTTGGTCTATTTCCTTTAGTTCCTTGATCTGGTTATACTTTAGTTTCTTGTGGTTGTTGTGCACATGGTTGTAGCTTACCTTTCCGATATATTCAAGGGATTGGGAAATATCGGTCAGATGCCCCATGGCATTGATGTAAAAATTACTGGCCCCTATGTGGGCTTCTTCCAGGTTTTTGATGAAATAAAAGGTATGCTCCCGCAGATCCTCGATTTCTCCGGCCAACTTATTCCCCTGTTTTTTGTTCTTTTTCAAAAAGTTGAGGTCCTGTTTGGCCAACCCGTTTATGGAATTGGAATAGATCTTTTTGCTTCGCTTCACCACATTGGCAATGTTGGCGGCACTTTCTTCGATCACACCCTGTATGGAACTGCTCTCGGCCCTTCGTAGGCGGTCTTCCACTTTGATCTCCTTTGTCTTTTTGTTGTAGGAGATGTAGTTCCTCACCAATAGCAGTACGGAGGCAAACAGCAAAATGGCGATGGCCGCACCCTTGCCAAAACTGATCAATGCCAAGATGGTCCCAGAGGCCAAAAAGGCGATGATGGCCGTACTGAACCATCCAGCGATCACGTTCAGTACCCCGGCCACACGGTAAACGGCACTTTCAGCACCCCAGGCCCTATCGGCCAAAGAGGTTCCCATCGCGACCATAAAGGTCACATACGTAGTGGAAAGGGGCAATTTGTAGGATGTGGCTATCGAAATCAGGATACCGGCAACCATAAGGTTCACGGAGGCCCTGATCATGTCAAAGGCGGGCAAATGGTGCACTTTGTCCTTGGATAGGCTGATGACAGGTTTTTGGAACCTTTTGTCCACCGCTGTTTTTACATTGGAAGGCACCATGGTCGATACCCATTCCGAAACGGCAATGGAATACCGGACCAAGCTTCTGGACAAATAGTTGGGCTGGAACCTTTCGTTGGCCTCCCCTTCACGGGAAAGGTTGATTTCGGTATCAGCCACATACCTTGCCTTTTTGGACAGCCATAAAGTGGCCACCATCACCATACCTGAAATGAACAGTAGCAGGGTAGGGGTTTCCACTTTGGTGGAAAGTACTTCCATACTGAACTCGGAAGCTGGGATTCCCGAAGCGGCCCAAGCCTGATAGGACTGGAGCCCCGCAATGGGTACCCCGATGAAGTTCACAAGGTCGTTGCCTGCAAAAGCTAGGGCAAGGGAAAAAGTTCCCACGCCGATGATGAGTTTATAGATGTTCGTGTTGGCGAATTGGATAAGGATATACGAAATAACGGCCCAAGCCAAAAAATTGACCACCATGACCTGATAGACACTGGTTTCAAGAAACTCCTTGATGGTCATGTTCCCGATGAAACCATAGGTGCGGTCAGCAAATGGAGTGCCGCTGATCCCTTTGATCAAAATGAAATAGGTAATGGCCGAAAGGGCAAGTCCCCCAAAAATGGCACCGGTCCATTTGGGTTTTTTCAGGAAATCATAGGACAGTAAAAGTCTAGAGACCCATTGTACCAAAGCCCCAATGGAAAAAGCTATCACGACCGAGGACAGGATCCCCATGATGATCTCAACGGCCTTTTCGGTGTTGATATAGTTAATGACATCGGAAAAATTTCCGTTTGCCGCCCCTATTTTGATCAAGGCCATGGCCACTGCCGCGCCCAAAAGGTTGAATACAATGGAGACCGTGGTAGAGGTGGGCATCCCCAAAGTGTTGAAAAAGTCGAGTAAGAGGATGTCCGTGATCATCACGGCCATAAAGATGAACATGATCTCATCGAAATAGAATTCCCCGGGGTTAAAGATCCCTTTTCGGGCAACTTCCATAAGTCCACTGGAAAAAATGGCGCCACAGGCAATGCCTATGCTCGCCACGATCATGATGGTCTTGAACGAAAGGGCCTTGGATCCAATGGCTGAGTTGAGGAAGTTCACCGCATCATTGCTCACACCGACTACAAGGTCGGCAATGGCCAGTACTGCGAGCGCAACCATTATGAGGAAGTAAATATTGTCCATAGTTAAAAATCAAAAAAATTTTTCAAATATCAAGAGATTGACCTACGATTAAGTTATGTTAAGGTTATTTTTTATAGGTGTACGTCCAATTGCAACCGGAACATCACCTCGTCCATTCCGTTGTCCACATCCAAGTAACTGAGGTCTGTCTGCACCTTCAGTTTGTGCCCCACAATATACTTTGAAAGTCCCAGTGTATATTGTTCCTCTGGATTTTTTCCGGTGATTTCTTGATCCAATTCAAGGTGGGTGTACCTTGCGGAAACTTCCCAATTGGTCTTGAAAAGATAACCTGTCTGAAGGTTCAGGGCATTCCCTACCTGTACAATGTCCCCCGTTTCCGTGCCGTCCATGTTGATGGCCACAGGCTCGTCTGCATCGCGATGGGCATATTCGCCCATGAGGGAAAACCCACGGTATTTGAACATGAAGTCCCCGAACAGGGTTGATATATCCGTTTCGTATAGGCCAGTATCCGTTTGCATAAAAGTGCCCATATTGCTTCGGGTCCTTACGGCATCCTTGTTGATGTCATAAGTGACCCCGACCATGAGCTTTGGGGTCTGTTCCCTGCTCAGGTCGGCCCCTTTGTAGTCCCCTTTGGAAATGAATTTTCCGAACGGAAGGAATTCCAACCGTGAAGTGTATTGGTGTCCTCCTTGATTGCCTACAGTAACGTTTCTGCCCTCACCTTGCGAGAAGGCAAATTTTTCTCGTACCAATGCTTTTTTTCCCAATTTGAAATGATGCCTTAGCTGAAGGCCCATGTCACGGTCTATGTTGAACTTGCTGTTGAGCAATGACCTGTCCACTTGCTGTAGATCCGCCGAAGAGATGACCCGTTCTATGTTCCCTGGCAGTTTGGTCTGTCCGAACCAGAGTTCAAAATTTTCATAAAAGTTCCACATCACCACGGCATCCAAAATGTATCTCGGGGTGTTTCCCGTAAATTCCGACCCCCCCGAAATATCACGGTTGGAGAGTCCAAGCTCCAATTTGTACCTGAGTTTTGGGGTGTGGACAAATCCATCAAATTTCAATCGGGCCCTACGTATCAAAAAATTCTGTTCGGGGTTTCCAAGTCCTCTATCTTGGGTTTCTCCCCAAGACGAAACGGCCAAGATCTGCATCCTTGCCCCGACCTTTGCCGTCCAGCTGCTATCCTTCCCCACAATATTGAAAAGTCCCTTGCCAAATGTGGATTCGGCTTGGTACTGTGAATAGGAAAAATGAATGCATAGGAAAAGAAAGTAGCACCCTAAAAGGGCCAACTTTTTGATATCCATTACAGTACTAGTTTTTGTCGCTGCAAAGAACCGTACCCAATGTTAAATTAATGTTTCCTGTATGTTATGATAAGAATGTATTCTACAAAAAAGGACCGCCTTATTGAAAAGACGGCCCTAGGATTTCGAAGAATAGTCGACAAAAACTAATATCCGTAACGAAAACCTTATTGTAAACTTTACAAAATAGCTCCTTCTAGATGTCCTAAGTGTAATGCTAAAATGAAGAAATCATTAAAATTCAAAATGTTGCAGTAAACAAGGGTACTTTCAGGTTGGCTTGGCGCATATGGAAGCTTAGGCGTATATTGCACCAATAGTAAATTATGGACTGGGAACAGCTACTCTCACTACGGAGATTCGGGGACAAAGGCAAAAGATTGCGCAAAGAGCAAAACGAGACCCGTTTGGGTTTTGAGGTGGATTATGACCGTATCATTTTCTCTTCTGCCTTCAGGAGCCTTCAGGATAAGACACAGGTAATACCGATGCCCATCAGCGTTGGGTCCAAAAAGGATTTTGTGCACACCCGTCTCACCCACAGTTTGGAAGTTTCCGTAGTGGGTAGGAGCCTTGGTCGCATCGCTGGACAGCAGATCTTGTCCAAATATCCCTTTCTGTCCGAGGTGCACGGCTATCAGTTCAATGATTTTGGGGCCATTGTGGCTGCAGCCGCCTTGGCGCACGACATTGGCAATCCGCCATTTGGGCACAGTGGGGAAAAGGCGATTGGGAATTATTTCGCCCAAGGCAGCGGCAAAAGATATCGGGATGTCCTTTCTGATGTGGAATATCAAGATTTGATTGATTTTGAAGGGAATGCGAATGGTTTTAAACTATTGACGGAATCTAGGGAAGGGGTTCCAGGAGGTCTTCGATTGAGCTATGCCACTTTGGGAACTTTTATGAAATATCCAAAGGCTTCATTGCCCAAAAAGCCTTCCCGACATATTGCGGACAAAAAGTTTGGGTATTTCCAATCGGAAAAGGACTTCTTTTTGGAAGTTGCCGATGAAATTGGATTAGTGCCAAATCCCAATGCCCCGGGAACGGCTTTCTTCCGACATCCATTGACCTGTCTGGTGGAGGCGGCCGATGACATCTGCTACACCATCATCGATTTTGAGGATGGCATCAATCTGGGGCTTGTGCCGGAAGAATATGCCCTGGAATATCTCATCAACTTGGTGAAGGGGAGCATCAACACCCAAAAATACAATGCCATGACCAGTTCCAGTGACCGGTTGAGCTATTTGAGGGCCTTGGCCATCAATACTCTTATCGGTGATGCTGTTGAAACTTTTGTGGCAAACGAGGACAAGATCTTGGAAGGCAATTTTGACGCCGCACTTTTGGACAAGGGAAAATACAAGGCCCAAGTGGAGGACATCATCAAATTGAGTGTGGAGAGGATCTATCAGTCCACCGAGGTGATCGACAAGGAATTGGCGGGCTATCGGATCCTATCCGATCTTTTGGAAATGTACACCACGGCGCTGGTCAACATCAAGGAAGGGCGTGACACCAATTATGATCGGTTGCTCGTGAAAAGTCTGCCCGAAATGTACCGAAAAACGGATGTTGACATCTATACGATATTATTGGGCACCAGTTGCTTCGTGGCCAGTCTATCGGATAGTGCGGCTGTGCACATCCACGATAAATTGACGGGCCGGACAATTTAAAAATTGTAGAGAATCCCCACGCCCAACAATTGCTTGAACTGGATTCGGGAGATGCCGGGGTCGACGATGGTACCGTCATCGGCCACCACCTCATCAAATTTGATGTCATCATCAAAAATGAGATGGGTGCCTATGTTCGCATTGATATATTGATTGACCTTGAGGTTGAAATTCATTTCCCAATCCACATCAACATTGCCAAAACTCCGCACATAATCGGTGTAGAGATTTATCCGGTGCTTCATCATCACATTTTTCAGGACTTCCTTTTCCCAGGTATTGGTGACCAGAAATCCCATTTCCATAAAAACGTTGTCACCGGCTTCCACACCAAAAGATCCTAGATTGGAAAGCGTCTCATCCAGAACAAAGGTGGATTTCATGGTGGCGGGAGATATGTAAAGGTTAAACTTGTCGTTGGGTGGAATATAGGAAGTACCGATACCCACAAAAAGGTAGCCCGGGGCCATGAACCTGGAAATGGGGTTCTCCCTGTCCGGATATTTGAAACCGTTCGAGAATTGGGTGTTGAAATTGGCCTTTACGGAATAGTACCAGTTGGTTATGGTGTCCTTCCTAAAGCTTATGGTGGTCGAAAGCCTCAGTTGGTCATCCGTTTTTCGGAGCTTTCTACCTTCTTGGGCGTTCATCCCATATCGTAGTTGTGCCTCATTGTCCCAGTTCAGATACCGGAACTTATAGTTTCGTGCAAAACGGAAGCTCGCCAGTGCGGAGACGGAATTGTCTCCACCCGCGTTCCAGTTCACAAAGGAGACCTCATTGATGTTGAGGCCAAATTCGTTCACCTTTTTCCAAAAGGAAGTAGGTTTGAAGCGTTTGTACCATCGTTTCAATGGCTTTACCCGGTTCAGCACGGTACGGGGGTCGGTGAGCTTTGCTTCTCGGTTAAGGTATTTGAGTTTGGTATCCTTGATGCGGACAATCTTGAAACCCGTTTCCGTACTATCGGGTTCGAATACTTTTAAGCGATTGATCTGTGCATGTGACGAAAAGAAAATAGTAAAGAATAAAATCAGAAAACAAATTATCCGCATTGGTCCAAGGTTGATTGTATATGTGAAAAAAGCGTATCAAAATCTATACCAGCCATTTTGTGGGTCTCCTCCATTGTGCCATGATCCACAAACTTGTCCGGAATACCGAGAATGGTAACAGGTTTGGACAACCGTTCACCGTTTGCAAATTCCAATACCGCCGATCCGAATCCTCCCATTTGGCACCCATCCTCCACGGTGATGATATGATCGTACCTTTCAAAAATAGTACGGAGCAATTGTTTGTCCAAGGGTTTGGCAAAGCGCATATCATAGTGGCCGACCTTTTCAGGGTTGTCCAAAGCGATTATGGCCCGTTCCACCTCATTCCCGATATGGCCGATGGAGAGCATGGCCACTTTGGTGCCTTCCCTCAGGCATCTGCCCGTACCGATTTCGATCGGTTCAAATTCATTTTTCCAATCCAAGGTGGTACCCTGTCCGCGAGGGTATCGGATGGCAATGGGGCCATTTAGCCCCAATTGGGCAGTGTACATGATGTTCCTCAGCTCCATTTCGTTCATTGGGGCAAAAACAACAAGGTTGGGGATACACCTCAAATAGGCGAGATCGAACACCCCATGATGTGTTGGGCCGTCTTGCCCCACCAGTCCGGCACGATCCAAACAGAAGATTACGGAAATATTCTGCAAGGCCACATCATGAATGATCTGATCATAGGCCCGTTGTAAAAATGTGGAATAGATGTTACAAAAAGGAACAAGGCCCTGTGTGGCCATCCCTGCCGCCAAGGTGACTGCGTGCTGTTCGGCAATACCCACATCAAATGCGCGATGGGGCATTTTGTCCATCATGAATTTTAGGGAGCTTCCGGTGGGCATTGCCGGGGTAATGCCCACAATTTTGTCGTTTCTCTCGGCCAATTCCACCAACGTATGCCCAAAGACATCTTGGTATTTGGGAGGTTCGGCCCCTTTGGATTTTTTGAGCCGTTCCCCCGTCACCTTGTCAAACTTGCCAGGGGCATGGTAGACCACTTGGTCCTCCTCGGCCTTTTTCAAACCTCTTCCCTTGGTGGTTATGATGTGCAACAGCTTTGGTCCATCAATTTGCTTCAGCCGCTCCAGTTCCCTTATCAGAGCATTGATGTTATGCCCATCAATGGGTCCGGAATAGTTCAGGTTGAGGCATTCGAAGATGTTCTCGTCCTTTGCGGTCCCTTTTTTGACATTGGTGAGGTATTTTTTGAGTGCGCCTACGCTGGGGTCTATGCCAATGGCATTGTCGTTCAGGATGATGAGTGCGTTCACATCAGCAACGCCCAGATGGTTGAGCCCCTCAAAGGCCATCCCGCTGGCGATGGAGGCATCGCCCACCACGGCAATATGTTGCTTGGTAAGGTCACCATTCAACCTTGAGGCCATGGCCATGCCCAAAATTGCGGAAATGGCGGTGGAACTGTGGCCCGTGCCAAAATCGTCATATACACTTTCGCTCCGTTTGGGAAATCCGCTGATGCCACCAAGCTGTCTGTTGGTTTCGAAAATTTCCTTTCTTCCTGTCAATATTTTATGCCCGTAGGCTTGATGGCCCACATCCCAAATCAGCTTATCTTTTGGAGTATCAAAGACATAATGGAGGGCAATGGTCAGTTCCACGACCCCCAAACTGGCACCAAGGTGACCTTCTTTGGTGGATACAATGTCAATGATGAACTCCCGCAATTCTTGGGCAAGTCTGGGAAGTTCGTCCAGGCCCAATTTTTTGAGGTCTTCAGGGGAATTGATATGTGTTAAAAGTCTTTCCAAGGCACAAAAAACAAAAGTACCGATTATCGACTAACTTTTTTTATGCGTAGCTTAGCCCATCCGTGAATTTTTCAATTTTTTTTTCGAATGAACCTCTTCGATGACCACTATTTTATGAAAAAGGCCCTGCAACAGGCCGAAACCGCCTTCGAGATCGGGGAAGTACCCGTTGGCGCAGTGGTGGTGGTGAACAATAGGATCATTGGCAGTGGCCATAACCTTACCGAGCGTTTAAAGGATGTTACGGCACATGCCGAAATGCAGGCCATCACGGCGGCTTCCAATTTTTTGGGAGGTAAATATCTGCACGGGTGCACACTCTATGTCACCCTCGAACCCTGTCAGATGTGCGCAGGGGCACTTTACTGGAGCCAGATTTCCAAAGTAGTGTATGGGGCCGCCGATCTGGAGCGAGGATTCGGTGTAGTGGGTGGAAACCTACATCCAAAAACTGAAATTTTTGGAGGGGTAATGGAAAATGAGGCTTCCGAACTGCTCAAAAGGTTCTTTGTCCAGAGAAGGAACTTGAACTAAATAAAAAACCCTGACATTGCCAGGGTTCTACAAAAATCAAAATAAAATATTGTTGTTATCCGATTACCTGCACACGTGCAGCAACCACTCCTTTTCTTCCGTCTTCTTCTTGGTATTCTACTTTGTCACCTTCGTTTAATTCCACCCCGTTCAAAGCTGTAACGTGAACAAAGATGTCCTTTCCTGTGTCGTCGTTGGTAATGAACCCATAACCTTTGGATCCATTAAAAAATTTTACTGTACCAGTCATTAATGTAAATATTTGTTAAAACACGAAAGTAGAGTTTTTTGGGTCGCGATGGATGAATTGAATATTAAATCTTAAGAAAATTATTGATTTTCAGTCTTTTTTCGTTCCTTTTCTTGCATTTTAATAATGTTTTCCTTAGTCAACATATAATCTTTCATGTTTTTCCCTTTGCTTTCTTTCATCAAAAAGAGGGGCATGGCCACAAAAAATAGGCCCACGGTGCCCAGGCCAATGCACTTATGGCCCAAGTTCGGGTCTTCTTCCTTGATGGAAAAACCATAGATGATGGAAGCGATGGCGGCCAAAGTGACCAATACGACGATATATTTTAACTTGATTTTCATTGGGTATAATTGATCAATTCCCTGCGGTAGGCTGTCAAGAGTTTTGATTTTGAGATGAAGCCCACGTATTTCCCATCTTTGACGACAGGAAGGTTCCAGGCACCACTGTCCTGAAATTTTTGCATAACATCAGCCATCTTGTCGCTCTCCAAAATTATAGTGCTGGGGGGTGTCTGCATCACATCTCTGGCCAGTACTTTATCATAGAGGGATTGATCGAACATAATGGGTCTTATATCGTCCAAAAGAAGGATGCCCAAAAGTGTACCATCCTTTTCGCTTACCACGGGAAAGATGTTCCGGTTGGACTTGGTAACAGCGTTGTGCACAAGGTCACGTAGCGTCATGGCGGGGAATATGGGCAAAAAGTTTTTTTCAATGACCTTGTCTATTTCCATGAGCATCAGTACGGTATGGTCCTTATTGTGGGTAAGAAGCTCTCCTTTCCGAGCCAATTGCACGGCATATACTGAGTGCGGATGGGCATATCGTGCCAAGGCATAGGATATGGCAGCGGTCAGCATCAATGGAATGAAGAGTTCGTAACCTCCCGTTACTTCTGCAATCAGAAAGATGGCAGTAAGTGGGGCATGGAGCACCCCTGCCATGAGCCCGGTCATGCCCACCAATGTAAAGTTGCTTTCCGAGACCGCATCCTTGAAAATCCCTAAATGATTTATGATTTTGGCCACACAATTGCCCATAAGGCTCCCCATAAAAAGGGTAGGGGCAAAGATTCCACCGACACCCCCTGCACCAAAAGTCATGGCACTGGCAATAATTTTGAATATGACAAGGCCTGCCAATAAAACGATGACCACCCAAACATTGTCAAGGTCCAAATTCAGGATATTGTTTTCCAATACGGTCTTGGTATTTCCTTGCACTAGATTGTTCATCGTATCAAAACCTTCACCATAAAGTGGTGGGACCAAGAACAAAAGTATCCCTATGCCGACACCGCCCAACAGTAATTTGGAAATGGGTGACGACAGCTTGTCGAACATATTCTGAATCCTGGTATATGCTTCATAAAAGTATATGGAAGTAACTCCACCAATAACTCCCAAAACAATGTAATACGGAACATCGGATATACTGAAACCATCCACAATATCGAATGGAAGTAGGGCATCATCACCAAAAAAGAAATAAGAGGTGATGATGGCAGAAAGTGAGGCGAGCAACAAAGGTAAAAGGGAAACCAAGGTCAGGTCAAGACTGAAGACCTCAATGGCAAACACAATGGCGGCAATGGGAGCTTTGAATATCGAGGACAATGCGCCGGCCGAGGCACAACTGATGAGCAGTATTCGTGTGGCATGGTTTAGGTGCAATGCCCTGGCAATGTTGGAACTAATGGCAGCCCCAGTTGCAACTGTTGGGCCTTCGAGCCCGACTGACCCTCCAAAGCCGACAGTGATCGGAGCGGTCATCAAGGAGCCGAACATTTGGTATCGTGGAATGACCCCCTTTTTTTTCGAAATGGCGTAGAGTGTGGAAGGGATACCATGGCTGACCTTCTTTCGGATAATGTATTTGATGATGAGGTACACTAAGGTCAGGCCAATGATGGGGAAAAGAAAATAAAAAGCATGATGGTACTCCTGCACCAATTTGCCCTTCATCAAGTGTTGGAAAAAATGGGTAAGGTTTTTCAAGAGAACAGCACCCAATCCTGAAGTAAATCCTACCAATATGCTCAATATGGCCACAAACTGCGTATGGGAGATGTGTTTGGCACGCCATACTAAAAATTTTGTCAACCAAGATTTTTTATGTGCCATCTGTTAAAGTTTCGAGGACTCCCTTGATATGAAATTACGTATTATTGGCCAAAGAAATGTTCAATTCGTCCAATTGTTCCTTGTTAATGGTTGCAGGGGCATCTATCATCACATCCCTTCCGCTGTTGTTCTTGGGGAAGGCGATAAAGTCCCTGATGGTCTCCTGTCCGCCCAAAATGGAGACCAAACGGTCCAAGCCGAAGGCAATCCCACCGTGGGGGGGTGCGCCATATTGGAAGGCATCCATCAAAAAGCCGAACTGTGCCTTGGCTTCCTCGGGGGTAAAGCCCAAATGTTTGAACATGGTGGCTTGGGTTTCCTTGTCATGGATACGGATGGATCCCCCGCCGATTTCATTTCCGTTCAGCACGAGGTCGTAGGCATTGGCCTTGACAGCACCGGGATTGGTCTCCAACAGCTTCAATTGACCAGGTTTGGGAGAGGTAAAGGGATGGTGCATGGCATGATAGGTGCCTGTTTCCTCATCCAGTTCCAACAACGGGAAGTCCACTACCCAAAGCGGGGCAAATTCATTCGGTTTTCGAAGTCCAAGCCTAGTGGCCAACTCCATGCGGAGCGCGCTGAGCTGTGCCCGGGTCACGTTGGCATCCCCGGAAAGCACGCAGATAAGGTCGCCCGGTTTGGCTCCGGTCACTTCGGCCCATTTTGCCAAATCTTGTTCGTCGTAGAACTTATCCACGGAGGATTTATAGGAGCCATCCTCATTGCATTTTACATAAACCATTCCTTTGGCGCCGACCTGTGGGCGTTTTACCCAGTCGATCAGAGCGTCAATTTCCTTGCGGGTATATTCCGATGCACCGGGAACGGCAATGCCCACTACCAATTCGGCAGTGTTGAACACATTAAAATCCTTATGCTGTGCCACAGCGTTCAGTTCACCGAACTGCATCCCGAAACGGATGTCCGGCTTGTCGTTGCCATAAAGGCGCATGGCATCGTCATAGGTCATTCTTGGAAATTCCTGAATGTCCACGCCTTTGATTTCCTTCAAAAGATGTTTGGTGAGGCCCTCGAAGGTGTTGAGGATGTCCTCCTGCTCCACAAAGGCCATTTCACAATCGATTTGGGTGAATTCCGGCTGTCTGTCCGCACGCAGGTCTTCGTCCCTGAAGCATTTTACGATTTGGAAGTATTTGTCCATGCCGCCCACCATCAACAATTGTTTAAAGGTCTGTGGTGATTGGGGCAGGGCATAAAACTGACCTTCGTTCATTCGGCTTGGCACCACAAAATCGCGGGCGCCTTCTGGGGTGGATTTGATCAGATACGGGGTCTCCACATCGATAAATCCTTGGTCCGAAAGGTATTTTCGGACTTCCATGCTCACCCTGTGCCTGAAAATGAGATTATTTTTTACCGGATTTCGGCGGATATCCAAATAACGGTACTTCATGCGAATGTCTTCCCCACCATCGGTATCGTCCTCGATGGTAAAGGGAGGCAGGAGGGATTTGTTCAGGATGGTGAGTTCGGTCACCAACACCTCAATTTCCCCAGTGGGGATGTTCGGGTTTTTGGAGGCCCGCTCTATGACCTGACCCTTGGCCTGGATAACGGTTTCCCGTCCCAGCTCCCTGGCCTGTTCCAGAAGTTCTTTAGAAGTGCGTTCCTCATCAAATACCAGTTGCGTGATGCCATAACGGTCGCGCAGATCCACCCAGGCCACAAAACCCTTGTCCCGTAGCTTGTGTACCCAACCACTCAAAATTACCTCTGAACCGATATGTGACGCCCGGAGTTCGCCACAAGTATTGCTTCTATACATGATGTCTGTTAATGAGAGGGCAAATTTAATAGGAAAGCACATATTTATAGCGAGATAAACTGATTTTCTGTCCCAGCCCCTTCATTTATGGATAAGGGAGGACAATCATCGCTATAGACGTTTTAGTTCGATTTTCGCCCCGTTTCTTAACATTAAATTTACATTGGAACGTTGTTTTTCGAGACAAAAGCATAATTAATACGACAAAAGGCAATATTATTGTAGTTCTAAATGATTATAAATCAAACAATTAAATCATTAAAGTTAATTTAATGTAAATTAATTGTTGCTTTAACGTTATTTTCAAATCGATTTTGGATAACTTTGTGTAGTTACCTTTTGGTACTGAAGATTTTAAAACCCATTACTATGAAGAAAGCTGTATTTTTTTTAGCGGTCATGTTTTCGGTCTGTATGTTTTCACAGCAGACGAAACCGACTTTGGAAAAAGTGGGGAAAATGGTGAAGGCCACCTATTTTCACGAAAACGGGGAAGTCTCCCAGACAGGTTATATGCTGAAAGGAAAGTTACATGGGGATTGGCTTATGTTTGACACCAATGGCAAAAAGATAGCCGCTGGAAAGTATGACAATGGCAAAAAGACCGGGAAGTGGTTCTTTTGGAAAGAAGATATTTTGCGCGAAGTGGATTTTTCCGATAACCGCATTGTCAACGTGAAGGATTGGAGCCAGTCCGAAGTTGTTTCCGTGAACAAATAACTTGGACTTAAGATGAAAAAAAGCCCCGGCCAAAGGTCGGGGCTTTTTTATGTGCCTACTTTGCTACACTACTGAGCCGTGGCAGCATCCAATTTTTCATTCTTGCGTTCTTCCCTTCTTATCTTGGCCCTTTGGATCCTTAATTTCAGTTTGTACACCAAACTGAACAGGATGGGTACCACGATCAAGGTAAGGAACGTGGCCACGAACAGTCCGTAGATCACGGTCCATGCCAAGGGCCCCCAGAAGATCACGTTGTCCCCCCCGATGTAAATGTTCGGGTTAAAATCGGCCATAAGGGTAAAGAAGTTGATGTTGAATCCAGTGGCCAACGGAATCAATCCCAAAATGGTGGTGATGGCGGTCAGCAGTACGGGTCGCAACCTCGCCTTGCCTCCTTTTACCACGGCCTCCGTGAAGTCCTCCAGTGGCAACAATTCGTCTTCATCCATATCCAATTTGGACTTTTTCCTATCGATCAACAACTGGGTATAGTCCAACAGTACCACCCCGTTGTTCACCACAATACCGGCCAAGGAAATGATACCCATCATGGTCATCATGATCACGAAGGCACTGCCCGTGGCTACCAATCCACCAAAAACACCGATCAAACTCAAGAAAATGGCAAGCATGATGATACCTGGTTTGGAAATGGAGTTGAACTGGAAGATCAATATGAAAAAGATAAGTCCCAGACCTGTGAAAAAGGCACCCATCAAAAAGGCCATTTGCTTGTTCTGCTCCTCAATCTGTCCTGTATAATCGATTTTGATGCCCGAAGGAAGACCCTCAAAATCGTTCATTTCCTCTTGGATTTTCCCCACAATGGCTCCAGCATCGGTATAGCCAGGGGCCAAGGCGGAATAGACGGTAACCACCCTACGGGCATCGCGGTGCTTTATGGCACTGAACCCAGTACTGTTCACCTGATTGGCGACGGCTGAAATGGGCACTTCCTTGATCTGGCCAGAGGAGGCATCCCTGAAAGTGATCCTTTGGTTGAAAAGGGCGCTGGTGTTGTAGCGATCCTCTTCCTTAAAGCGAACATAGATGTCATAATCCTCCCCACCTTCTTTATAGATGCCTGCCTTTGCCCCAAAAATGGAATTACGGAGCTGTTGCCCCACTTGTCCAGTGGCCACGCCCAGTTCGCCGGATTTCTTTCGGTCCACGGCGACCAGCATGGAAGGTTTGGATTTGTTCACATCTATCTTGAGCTCATCCACTCCTGGAATGTTCCTGGAATTGATGAAGTTCCGCATGTTTTCGGCGGTAACGATCAGCTCGGTATAATCATCCCCTTCAATCTCAATGTTGATGGGGTATCCGGCTGGAGGGCCTACGGCATCTTTTTCCACAGAAATGGCCACCCCGGGATAAATATCTTTCAGGTCTTCCTGTACTTTGCGCAAAAGCTCTTTACTGTCCGCACCTTCCCGATATTTGAATTCACGCATGGTAGCGGTAATCTTTCCGCGGTGGGGCATCTCGGCAGCGGAGCCCCCATCGGTCTGCGGGTTGCCAGCACCTTCACCCACTTGGGAGACCGCACTTTCGGTAAGGAAGTTGTAGTCACCGTGCATATAGGCTTCCGAATTGATGATGGCGTACACCCGCTCCTCTATATCCTTGGTGATGGCATTGGTCTTTTCAATGTCTGTTCCTTCCGGATATTCAATATAGACAATGACCTGGTTCGGGGTATTGTCAGGGAAGAACTCTACTTTGGTCCTTTGACTGCCCACAGATGCCCCAAATCCCATGAAGGCGATCACTAGCAACACCAAAGTGGTTATGGCAATAAAAATTGGTCTTCTTTTGGCCAGTGCCCATCGCAAAGTCCTTTCGTAAAAACGTTCCCATCTGGGCAGGATATTGAATTGGAAACTGTTGGCCCATCCTCTTAAGAACATCCTATAAGCCCATAGCATAATGGCGGTCAACACCATTACAGTGCCCAGACCTCTGTAAGTGCCTCCAAAGAGAATGATCAGCAAGCCTATTACAGAAATGATGGCTGTAATGCGAATGATCTGTCTCAAGGGCATTTCCTTGTCCTCTGTGGTCATATATCTGGAGACTAGAACTGAGTTGAAGAATATGGCCACAAAGAGGGAGGATCCCAGTACCACGGATAAGGTAATCGGGAAGTACATCATGAACTGCCCCATGATACCAGGCCATAGCCCCAGAGGCACAAATGCGGCCACAGTGGTCAATGTGGAAATGATGATAGGAAAGGCAATCTCCCCAATCCCTTTTTTGGCGGCCTCGGTCCTGGACATACCTTCCTCGTCCATGAGGCGGTACACATTTTCCACCACCACGATACCATTGTCCACCAGCATTCCCAATCCCATGATGAGTCCGAAAAGGATCATGGTGTTCATGGTATAGCCCAATGCATTCAATATCATCAGGGACATAAACATGGACATAGGGATGGCAAACCCCACAAAAAGGGCGTTTTTGAACCCTAGGAAGAACATCAGTACGGTGACCACGAGGATGATACCAAAGATGATGTTGTTCACCAAATCGTCCACTTGGCCAATCGTCATGGAAGATTGGTCATTGGCAATGGTCACTGTCAAGTCTTGTGGGAACACATTTTTTACGGCATCGTCAACGATTACCTGAATCTGTTCCGCTGCTGCCACCATGTTCTTGCCCGAGCGTTTTTTGACGTCCAACATCACTACAGGGTGACCGAACTCACGTGCATAGGTGGTCCTGTCCTCCTCCTTGAAAGTGATTTTGGCAATGTCCCTCAAGTAAGTGGAATTGCCGTTCTCTGACTTTACCACAAAATTCTCCAAGTCTTTGGGTTCATCGATTTCACCCACGATCCGGATGGTCCTTCGCTGTCCGCTGGTAATGAGGTTACCTGCGGAAGTGGTCATGTTCTCATTGTTGATGGTGTTGATGATGTCATTGAAACTGATCTTGGCGGCCATCATCTTGTAGATGTCCACGGCCACTTCCACTTCCTTTTCCTGTGCACCACGTATATCCACCTGTTTGATTTCCATCAGGCTTTCGATCTCATCTTCCAGATATTCCCCATACTCCTTGAGTTTGTCCACGGGATAGTCCCCAGAAATGTTGATGTTGAGAATGGGCATTTCCTCGGAAAGGCTCAGGTCGAACACATTGGGTTCCACTTTGGCCCCGTTGAAGGTGGGCCAGTCCTCACCTGCGGTCTCGGAATCCACCTCGTCCTTTACTTTTTGCAACGCTCCTTCCACGGAAATGTTCTCGTCGAACTCCACAATGATCATGGAGTAGTCTTCTTGGGAGGTGGAGGTGATCTCCACTACGTTACTCACGGTCTTCAATTGATCCTCAAGAGGGTCCGTGATGAGTTTTTCTATATCCTCGGCCGTGTTGCCCGGATAGAGCGAGCTGATGTATATCTTGGTCTCCTTGACCTCGGGAAAACTTTCCCTGGGCATACTGAAGTAGGCCATGCCGCCAAGGATAAGGATGACGAACATCAGCACATACATCGTCGTCTTGTTGTCTATGGCCCATGAGGAAAAGCCAAATTCCTTATCTACTTGTTTTTTTTGTTTGCTCATAATGATGGATTGCTTTGGCTATCTAGTTTTTTATCTTCACTTTTTGTCCTTCCTTCACGCTTCTCGCTCCTTCATCAATAATGGCATCCCCGCTATTGATTCCTGAGAGTACCTCCACATAATCGCCCTGGGTCTTTCCTGTTTTGATGACGACTTTTTTGGCCACGGGGTCCGATGAAATGGAATCGGCATCCACCAAGAACACATATTGTTCGCCATCGGCGTTTTCCGATAGGATGCTCTGGGGGATAAGGATAGCGTTCTCGCTGGTGTAATCGTTGATCATGACCCTTGCCGTAAGGTTGGGCTTTACCTTGCCATCTAGACTGGGTACAGGAATTTCTGCCGTGTACGAACGGTTGCTCGGGTTGATGAAGTTTCCGGTCTGCCTGATCTTGGTGGTGACACTGTCGCCCAATACAGGGAAATACACCTTGACATCCTTTCCTGGGGTAACGTTGGGCAAATGGCTTTCGGGAACCTCCACGTTGATGTACATGTTGGTAAGGTTCACGATGCGGAACACTTCAGATCCTGCACCTGGGGCCACCACATTGCCCTGATCTTTGATCACGTCGTCAATGATGCCATCAAAAGGGGCCCTGATGGACGATTTGCCCACTTGGCTCTCCATTTGCTTTACGGCACTTTCTTGGGCCTCATAATTGGTCTTGGCCTGAAGGTATTGGATCTCGGAGCCTATGTTCTGTTCCCAGAGCCTTTTTTGGCGTTCAAAAGTGGTGCGGCTCAATTCGGACTGGGTCTTCAACTGGGCCAATTGGCTGGAAAGTCCCCCATCGTCAATGGTGGCCAGCAATTGTCCCTTGGATACCCTTTGCCCTTCCCTTACATATACCCTTTGCAATGTCCCCGCCATTTCCGGATAGATGAGTACGTTCTGCTTGGTGGTGACATCGCCCTGTAGCTCCAGATAGTGGTCGAACTGCTGGGGCTTGGCCTCAAAAGCCGTGACCAAGGGCAACTTTGCAGTGTCGTCCAGAAGGACTATGGCCGAGTCAAGGGACTTCAACTGTGTTTCG
Source organism: Flagellimonas hadalis (assembly GCF_007785775.2). Taxonomy (GTDB): domain Bacteria; phylum Bacteroidota; class Bacteroidia; order Flavobacteriales; family Flavobacteriaceae; genus Flagellimonas; species Flagellimonas hadalis. The sequence goes on along the minus strand of NZ_VNIK02000002.1, from coordinate 396,196 downwards.
AGTGCTTTGTGCTGTTGGGAAATTTCAGCATGCTTGGCACGGATGGCAGCCATGTCCTTGCTGGCAAGTACCTTTTCGAATGACTTGTTTCCGTCACCGCCACAAGAGGCAAGAACCGCAGCTGTCAATGTTATATATATTGCTTTTTTCATGATGGAATGGTTTTCTCTTTTGTTTATTGATTCAATATGTTTTCCAGTTCGATTTTCTTGTTGATTACATCTACCATGGATTGCAGGTATTCCTGCTGGGTGGAGTACAATTGGGTCTGGGCCTGTCTCAGGTCGAAACTGGTGGCCAATCCTTCCTCATACTTGATCTGGTTCTTCTTTTCGATGCGTTCGGCAAGCTCCAAATTTTCCTTTGAGGTGCCATATTGCTCTATGGAAAGGATATAATCGCTCTTGGCACTCTCCAACTGAAGACGGACCTGCGCCTGGGTCTCCGTAAACTGGGTCTTGGCCTTTTCCAAGGCTATTTTGGCCCGCTGGGTGGTGGCACTTCTACCCAAAGAACTGAAGATGGGAATGTTCAGGTCCACACCCAAAATGGACGACCCGAACCATTGTTGTCCACTGCTCAAAAAGTTGAAGTCGTTGCTAAAGGAATTTCCCCCGTAGTTGACAAAGGCATTGAGGGTGGGCAACGCATAGCTTTTTGCCAATTTCAGTTCCAGGGCCCGCTGCTCGTTCAGGTTGGCCGCCAATTTGTAATCGATGTTGTTCTCTATGTTGAATTCGGTGTCCAGTAACCCAAGGTCAATCTGTTTTTGGGTGAGGTTGTCCAAATTCTCGGTCAGGACCGTAGGTGCATCGATAGGAATGCCCAACATCAGATTCAACATCTGCAAGGTGATTTTTTCCAATCGCCTGGCATTCTTCAACTGGTTGTCCACAGAGGAAAGCGTTATCTGCAATTGGTCCACACTCTCTTCATCGCCAAGACCATTTTCGAAGATGCGCTTGGTCTCATAGAGGTTTTTTTCCAAAGTGGCCTTGTTCCTTTCGGAGATCTGGACACTTTCTTGGGCCAACAGCACATTGCCATAGGCTTCCACAACGGATTTCCGCACTTCCAGTTCCGTTTTTTCCTTGTTGTTCTGGCTGTAGTCCAAAAAAGTCTTGGTGGCCTGTACGCCCACAATGTAGGATCCGTCGAAGATTTTTTGGCGCAATGTGGCCGTGGCGGACATGGACTGGGCCTGTCCAAAGACCACTTCCTGATAGGTGCCCGGTTCACCACCGAAGAATTCAGCAGGAATCTGCGAAACGGGCTGTTTCAATTGGTTCTGATAGCTTACCGCTCCCGATATCTGGGGAAGGCCCGTGGCAATGGTCTCCCATTTTTGCTTTTGGGCATCCTCAATGTCCCGGGAAGCGTTGATGGCACTGTAGTTGTGCTCCAAGGCATATGCAATGGCCTCATCCAAACTGAAGCTGTGGATGGTATCCTGGGCCGATATAAGCCAGGGCAATAGTAAAAAAAGGCTGATTAGGGTTGTTCGCATTTATTCTTGATTTGAATTGATGATTGAGTTCAGTATTTTTCTTCCTTTCGGGGTCACGATGCCACGGAGATGGTACTCCAGATAGTAGTCCAAAATTTGGACCTTGCTAAAAATTTCCGTGGGAAACAGCTGATTGTCTTTGATACTGGTCACCCCCGAAAAATAGATCCTTGACACAAATTCCACGTTCAAGTTGTCCCGATAGATGCCCATTTCCATACCTCTCCTCACATTGTCCGCCACGCAGCCATGCATGGAATCGTACTGTTTTTGTTTCAAGGCTACGTGGATCTTGGGATAATATTTCTGCAATTGGTACACTGGGGACGATTTTTCATCCTTTAGGTGCACCATGACAAACTTTTTGATCTCATAGAGTTCTTCAATGGGGTTTTTTTGGTGTGAAACGATATGGTCTATCCCTGAGGTGATGATATCGCACATGGTCATGGTGGCTTCCTCCACCAGTTCGGTCTTGTTCCTGAAATGGGAGTAGATGGTCTTCTTTGAAATGCCCATTTCATTGGCCAGATCGTCCATGGTCACGCTTTTAAAACCTAGGTTGATGAACAGCTCCGTCGCTTTGTGTATGATTTTTCCCCGCATAATGAGGGGCAAAAGTAGTTTAGGAAACTTTAAAAACAAAAAAAGTTTCCTAGGTTTTACATTTTTTTAACGACGGCTTTATTTTTGGATTTCAATTGGAAACCTTTAGGACAGATTGTTCAGACAGTCGGTCCGTATCGGTGTTGTTGGAGCTTTTTGACCCCAGGTTCCAAAAAAAGGGGATATACCTGTGGAGGTACCTTTCCTTGAGGTTGTTCTTTTTACTTGGTATCATGATTTTCGTTTTTGATTCTTTCCACGTATGCCTTGAAGGCTTCTTCTCCTTCTTCCTTCCAGAATTGGTCGTAATGTTTCCATTCATCAAAGTCCCTTCTCAGCGAGCCGCACCTGTTGGACGACTTTACTTTCGATTTGTGACGCGGACCGCCCCCTTTTTTTCCTCCCCCACCAAATCCAAAAAGGAGTTTGGCCAGGACAAAGATGCCCAGTGCCTGCCAGTAGGTGATGGTGGACAGTCCAAAAAGGTCGGGCATCAACCAGTTCCACAATCGCATCAGAAGGTAGTTTGCCAAGAGCAGCATTGCCGCTCCGAAGAGCACCATGGCAATTACCTTTACGATTTTCTTCACTTTGTGCGCCACCTTTTTTTCAACTCTTTTTTCAAAGTCATTTTTACGTTCCATAATTAGATTCTTTTATGTTTTCCAAACTTTTTGACAATTCCGACATCGCCCGGTGCCTTCGGGACATCAATGTCCCTGAGGGTATGCCGGTGCGTTCGGCCAATTCTTTATAGGTAAATCCTTCAAAATCAATGGCGATCACAATGTCCCTGTACACCGGTTTCAAGTCCGTTATGGCCTTTTTGAGGGCCGCTTCCATTTCAGGGGAATAACTATTGTCGGCATCGCCATAGAACAGTTCCGCAAATTCCTGCCACTGTTGGTCTATGTCCTCACTGGGGAGCTTTCTTTCCTTTTTGCCCCTCATGATGTCTATGATCCTGTTGCGTATGGCGTTGTACACAAACCCTCCGATGTTGTTGATGGGCATGGTATCGTCCGCACGCGAGAAAATCCGAAGGGCAACATCCTGTACAATATCCTCCGCATCCCTTTCCGAAGTGTCCCGGATCTTGGATTGCACATACGACCTCAACGAACTGTATTCCTCGTTGAAAAAGGTGCTAAGGTTATTATGGTTCTCTGTCTGGCCAGCCACTCAAAAATGTTTCATTGCTCTCTTCATTGATAGAGACGAAGGATTTCAAATCTATTGCAATTTTTAAGCAATTTTTTTTTCATTGATGTGCCTTTTGCCTTTTGGTTGCCCTGTTTTGGGTTGAAAATCAGATGAGTGTCAAAGTTCAAGCACAAGTTCAGGTTCAAATCGAACAATCCCATCATCCCCTATTCCATAAAAATCCAAGCAACAAGAACTCCTGACGATTCCCTTTCTTTTCCATTTTTTGAATGTATTTTTGGCCCTATGTCTGAAACTCAATTCATCGATACGTACAGGGATGGTTTTGTGGCCCATTTGGAGGCCCACACCCCAATGACGGAACCCCAAAACCTGTATGCCCCCATACAATATATCTTGGGGCTGGGCGGAAAACGGTTGCGTCCCATCCTCACACTCATGACCACGGAAATTTTCGGAGGTAAGGCAGAGGATGCCATGGATGCCGCCTTGGCCGTGGAAATGTTCCATAATTTTTCATTGGTGCACGATGATATCATGGACGATGCCCCGCTCCGAAGGGGTAAGGTCACCGTTCATGAAAAATGGGACCTGAACACGGGAATCCTTTCCGGGGATGCCATGTTGATCCTTTCCTATCAATTTTTTGAAAGCTATCCAGCTGAAATGTATAAGGAACTCACCTCGCTTTTCAGCAAAACGGCCATTGAGGTCTGCGAGGGGCAACAGTACGATGTGGATTTTGAGATGCGGGACGACGTTACCATTCCCGAATACCTCAAAATGATCGAGTACAAGACTTCCGTTTTGGTAGCCGCCGCCATGAAAATGGGGGCCCTGGTGGCCAAAGCTCCGCAAAAAGATGCGGACGCCATTTACGAATTTGGGAGAAATCTGGGAATTGCCTTTCAGTTGCAGGATGATTATCTGGATGCTTTTGGCGACCCGGAGAGCTTTGGCAAACAGGCCGGGGGGGACATTAGGGAAAACAAGAAGACCTTTTTGTACCTAAAAGCACTGGAAAAGGCGAACAAGCAGAACAAAGAAAGTCTTTTGCACCTTTATTCCATCAAGCCCGAAGATTCCACAGCCAAAGTGGAAGCGGTCAAGTCCATTTTTGAGGAAAGCGATGCCGTTGGAGAGACCAAGGAGGCTATCAGTGCGTTTACCCAAAAGGCTTTTGATGAGTTGGAAAAAATCGATTTGCCGAAGGAAAGCAAAGCTTTGCTCAAAAAGTTTGGCGAGAGTTTGATGCAGCGCACCGTTTAAAACATCCTTTTGAACAGGGCCTTGATAAATGGAAGCGGTTTTGGGGCCGTGACAATTTTCAATTCTTCCCATAGATTGGTCTCGTTTTCGAGAAACTTCAAGATCAGCGAAGCCTTTCGTCTCCGGAACATCGACTCGAATATGTCGTGGCCCAAGTGGTTCTTCCCATGCAAAATGTCGAGCAAGAGCATGTCATAGAATAGAAACCTGCTTTTTTGATGGAACTCGGACAACCGCTTTCCCCTCTTTAGGTGTTCCACCAATTTGGGGACTTGCCTACTGGTGTTGTAAAACGTATAGCCCGTACTTGGTTTGGCCCATCCGCCTGCAATGCCCATATGGAAAACACGGTCCGTATTGTGTTGGTGGAAAGGATAACAGGTCATGGGAATACTCCCGAATTCAGTTTCTTCGATGGTGTATTTGGCGTCTCCAAAATCCGTTGCAATATAGGTTTTGATGGCATCTTCGTATTCGCTTTTTTCCAAAAGATGTTCTGAAAACAAAGTGTATTCCACCAAGGCTTCGTTTTCCGAAAAGGGGAGTACATAGATGAACCGGGTGTTGCCTTTTTGGGGCACGGAAAAGTCCATAAAGGTGACCTCTTCTGAGTTGAAAACCAACCGGTCGGTTTTTATTTGCCATCCCAGAAAATGTTGCTGTAAAGCGGGGAATTTCTTTTGTTTTAAGAGGATGGAAGGATCATATCTACTGGAAAATACCGTTCGGCCTATGTATTTTTGTTGAGTTGTGGACACCAAAACTTCAATTTCCTTCTCTTCAATATCAATCACCTCTTCTTGGGCCCAAGTGATGTTCGGATAGGCTTTTACCTTTGGTAAAAAGTGATTGTAGAAATCAATCCCGCGGAGCATTTTGTAGGTGTATGGCAGAATGGAAGTGGATTTTTGAAACTGTTGCCCACCCACATAGATGTTGTCCCATGTTTTGTGGACCAAATCATCAAACTGGCCTTTGCCCCGTTCCCAAAAACACCAGGTACGGTCGTTATTGGTCTTGTTGTCCTTGTCCAGCACCAAAATGGATTTGGAGGCAAAGAACTGGTCCCCGCCCATGGCATCGGCCAACAAAAGGCCTGCGGCTCCCGCTCCTATAATGATGTAATCGTAATGGGACATAGGTTCAAAGATAGGGGGTTTGAGGAAGATACTTTAACCAGCCATTATGTAAACTTGCCGTTTATGAAATTCGTTGGCCCAGACTTTATACCTTAAGCCGATTGAACCTAAATTCCTACCGTTTTTTTCCATTTCAATAACCGTTGATTCATTCTTAGGGTATGGAAATCTTCCAGCCCAACTAGTAAATTGAGCTATTTCATCTAACATTGACTTATCCTCTTCATTAATTTCAATGTTGTATTTCTTAATTATTTTTAAAAAATCATGACCATTGGTTTTCTCTCTCCATTTATTTAAATACTCGTTGAATGATTTTATTTCACCATTCTTTATACTACTTCTTTCTTCAAATAAACCTCTAGCTTTAAGGATTAACTCAATACTTACAGCATAAAGGAGTTTTGAAGACCTGAACAAGCCTATAGATTTTATCCTATCATTGGGCTCGTTCTTGAAAGATTCCTTGAGTAAATCCAAATTACAATCTGCAGCCACCAATAGGCTTTGTGAATGTTCAATATATGTATGAAAATTAAGTGAATCTCTTACATCCATTTTGTGTAATATATTGGAAAAATAAACATGGTTTAATCTAAGATAACCAATCTTTCCACACCTCTAAAAAACCGTATACCTTACCCCGAAGAACCCTCGAATGCCCTGATTGGGCCCGTACACATAAGCGGGATCAAAGGTAAGTGCGTAGGGGTTGTTCGGTGTGGCTACGGCATTGCCATTGCTGTCAAAGGTGACTTCTTTGTCAAAAGGATCATTGGCCCGTGCAATGATAAACGGGTTGCCACGGTTGGGCGTCCAGTCCAACAGATTTTTGATACCTCCATACACTTCAAAATTATCCAATCCTTTGTAGGTGAACTGAATGTTCTGGATGCTCCAAGTAGGTGAATATTCACTTCTTGGGTCCAACTCGCCCAAAAGGGGCAATCGCATCGGACCATAGAGGTTACCCGTGTAATCGGCCGTAAGTTTTAGGGAACGAAAGGTATAGGAAAGGTTCCAGGTGGCGGTAATGCTCTCGGTCAGGATTTGCTGCTGGGTCACTCCGTTTTCCGTATTGCTCACATCTTGCCAAGTGGCCCCTACCATGATCTTCAAACTGCTGGGAAAGGCCACATCCAAATTCGCACTGAAACCCTGGGACACTGATTTGCCATCCAGATTGTCATAAATGATCTGGTTGGGGTTGGTCTCATAATCGGGGAGGATCACATTGGAGAACCGGGTGTAAAATGCTGAGGCATCGATTCCTATAAAAGTCCCGTTATCGCTATAAATCTTCTTCAAATAGTTAAGATTGACGTTGACGGAGCGTTCCGGCTTCAATTCTTCCGCAATGACCACCTCGCGCGCACCCGTGAGGGCTGCGTGGTCTTCGGTAAAAAGATTTACTACCCGAAAACCTGTCCCGGCATTCAACCTAAAGATATCATGGCCCGAAATTTTCCATTTGTAGGCAGCACGGGGGGTCAAAATATTGCCGTGCCTTTGATCGTAATCATATCGCATGCCCGCCAAAAAGGAATGCTTGGTCGCAAACGAATATTCATCTTGGACAAAAAGGCTGGGAATCCAAATATGGTCGGCTTCCGTGGTCGCCGGGGTGTTGTCATCATAATAATTGTACCGCACCGCACTTCCGAACAACAGGTCGTGATGCTCCAAGGTCTTGTCCCATGTGAGCTGCGCAAAGCCGATACGCTGGTCCGCCAAATATTCCGTATCGCCATACACCGAGTTCTGGTTATGGTCATTATAGGAAACGGACAACAACATTTTTTCCTCAAGGGGCAATTGGTATTTCCCCAACACCTCCCAACGACGGGTGTAGATGCTTTCCCCATAGATTTCATCACCACCTCGGTATTCCGGGGTCCATTGCATTTCACCGCCCCAGCGGTCCTCATAAAAAAAACGACCTGCCAAGGATAGGACACGCGAATTTTTACGTTCAACATCCCATTTTTGGAAAATGGAGAAACGATCTTGGAGGGTGACATCGGTAAAATTATCCCCGTTGTTGTCAATGGGCACATCATAATTGAAATAATTGACCCCCAAAAGCAGGTCTGTTTTTTTGCCGATATCAATTTTACTGCCCACATCCAGATTGTACTCGCCCCAACCGGTGGCAAATCCATCCGCGAAGAACTCAGGGGCACTCAGGGCATTTTTGGTGATGATATTGATGAGTCCACCTACCGCTTCGCTGCCGTAAAGAGAGGAAGCAGGACCTTTCACGATCTCAATCTGTTCGATGAGGGAATTCGGAATACCGGTGAGGCCGTACACGGTGCCCAGACCGCTCACAATGGGCATTCCGTCAATAAGGACCAGCGTATAGGGACCTTCAAGCCCATTGATGTGGATGTCCCCGGTGTTGCACACATTGCAATTGATCTGCGGGCGAACGCCGTTCACATTTTGAAGTGCATCAAAAACACTCGCCGTAGGGTTCTTTTTTAAAAAAGCGGGGGTATAGACCTCTACGGGAACAGGGCTTTCCAAACGACTGACCGGTTTTAGGGTACCTGTCACCACGGTTTCGTCCAGATTTTCCGCGGAGGGCTCAAGCGATATGTTGATGGTTTTGGCTTCTCCAGAACCCAGGGTGATCTTGGTTTGAAAGGGCAGATACCCCAAAGAGGACACCATCAATATATAGTCGCCCGGTGGAATGTTGGTCAGCTCGAACAGGCCATCCACATCGGTCGCTGTGCCCATTTCGGCTCCCTTCAAAAGCACGTTGGCCAAAGGTAGTGGTTCACTATTGTCGGTCACCTTGCCGTTCAAGGAGGTCGTTTGGGCAAAACAGTAGTTTATCAAGGCCATGCTTAAAAGAGCGATGTGTGTAAAATATATTTTCATTTAGTTTAAATTAAAATTTAGACAAAACTAAAAATAGGTTTTGATAAATAAAAATGTATTTTTGGAAAAATTTTTTTCATGACCCGATCGGAAGAGAATTATTTAAAGGCCATTTTTCATTTGGGCAATGGGGAACCGGGACCCATTACCACCAATGCCATTGCGGAGCAGATGGAAACCAAACCATCGTCCGTTACCGATATGGCCAAGAAACTGGCCGAAAAGGGCTTGGTGCACTATAAAAAGTACCAAGGGATTTCCCTGACCGATTCAGGGACACGGACTGCCCTCTCCATTATCAGGAAACACAGGCTCTGGGAAGTGTTCTTGGTGAAAAAACTGGATTTTACCTGGGACGAGGTGCACGAAGTGGCAGAGCAGTTGGAACACATCAAAAGCGAAAAATTGATAGACAAAATCGATGCGCTGTTGGATTTTCCCAAATACGATCCGCACGGGGACCCCATTCCCACCAAGGACGGAAAGTTCATGGAGCGGGACAAGCAATTGCTCAGCGATATGCCCATCAATACACAGGGAGTGTGTGTCGGGGTCAAGGATTCCTCCGCTCCGTTCCTGAAATTTTTGGACAAGAACAAGATAGCTTTGGGAAACACGATCAAGATCTTGGACAAAGAGGATTTTGACCAATCCCTACAGATATTGATGGAGGGAAAAGAGCTTCGGATTTCCCACCAGATAGCATCCAACCTTTACGTAAAAAAGAATGACTGATGGAACAAGTAATCAATTATTTTAAGGAAATAGACCCCGTTTTGGCAGCTTTTTATGCCACATTGTTCACTTGGGGGCTCACCGCTTTGGGGGCCGGACTGGTGTTCTTCTTCAAAAGTGCCAACCGTGCCGTACTGGATGGCATGTTGGGGTTTACCGGAGGGGTCATGGTGGCGGCAAGTTTCTGGAGCCTCTTGGCACCGGGGATCGAAATGAGCGAAGGCGAGGGTTTTGTGAAAGTGATCCCTGCTGCGGTCGGGTTCTTGTTGGGTGCCGGATTTATTTTTGGTCTGGACAAAATATTGCCCCACCTCCACATCAATTTTAAAATGAGCGAGGCCGAAGGCGTGAAAACCCCTTGGCACAGGACCACCTTGCTTACCTTGGCCATTACGCTGCACAACATTCCCGAAGGATTGGCCGTGGGCGTATTGTTTGGTGGTGTGGCGGCAGGTTTTGAAGGAGCTTCCATCGGTGGTGCGGTTGCTTTGGCCATTGGTATTGGTCTCCAGAACTTCCCCGAAGGGTTTGCCGTGGCCATGCCACTCAGACGACATGGATTGAGTAGATGGAAGAGTTGGGTCTATGGACAGGCCTCGGCCATCGTGGAACCCATAGCAGGTGTACTCGGCGCATGGGCCGTGCTCACTTTTGAGCCCATTTTGCCCTATGCCCTTTCCTTTGCTGCCGGGGCGATGATCTTTGTGGTGGTCGAGGAGGTGATCCCCGAAACGCAACAGGACAAATACACCGATATCGCCACGATGGGCTTTATCGGCGGATTTATCATTATGATGACCTTGGACGTAGGCCTAGGATAATAAATTATCCCCCAATCAGGTCAAAGACACCCTTGGTCAAAAATTGGTCCGTCTCCGACCATTCCGTACGGATGATCTCGGTATGGCCATCAAAGGTATTCCCTGGTTTCACGGCCACACGTTCAAAAGTATAACCACCATCTTCCTTGCCCAACAATCTGAGGACGAAGTGGCTGCCCTCGGACTCGATCACTGCTTCTTCTGGCAATGACCAAGTCTTGATGGTGTCCGTCATGATCATGGCATCCACGAACATGCCCGGCAGAAAATTCTCGTCCTCGCGTTCCAAATGGCCATGGACCTGTATGGAACGTTTGGCCCCATCAATGGAGGCTCCCACTAAATGGACCTCTGCGTTGAAGGTTTCTTCGGATGCTTCAGGAATTTTAAATTGGATCTTTTGTCCTTTCTTCACTTTGAGGATGTCCTTTTCGAAAACCGTGAGCTCCAAATGCACATGGCTGTTGTCCACAATCTCCAAAATCTCGGTAGCAGGGGATACATAGCTTCCTCTGCCCACGTTCATTTGGATGATGCTTCCCGAGATAGGAGCATAAATTGCCGCTTCAGGGGAAATTTGCCCCTGTTCCACCTTGCTGGGTGAAATGTTGAGCATCTGCAATTGTTCCCGCAGGCCTTGGTAACGGGCCTTCGCCATTTCATAATTGCTCTTCGCCTGCAAAAAATTCTTTTGTGAGGCTATTTTTTCATCAAAAAGGGTCTGGTTGCGTTCAAACTCGGCCTTCAAAAAATCCAATTGGTTGAAAACCTCAAGATATTCCTGTTGCATCTGTACAAATTCCTGGTTTTCCAAGGTCACCAACAATTGTCCCTTTTTGACTCGGTCGCCGATCAATAGGGAGGTCTTTTTTACGAAACCGCCCATGAAGGCTGTCACACTGGCTCGGTTTTCGGGCGGTACGTCAATCATTCCCGAGGTCTCCACCATTTTGGGGAACGTTCTCTTTTCCATGGTTCCCAACGTCAGGGAATTGGAGTCAAATTGATTTTGTGTCACTACGATTCCCTTTTCCTCTGACTGTTCTTCGGAGGCAGATTTTTGATTGTTTTTATTGCCGCAGCCCGTCAACAAAAGAAAAACAGTGGCAAATTGGATGATATGTTTCATGGTTATAATGTTATGGTCAAGTAATTAATGGCGATTACAGTCTGATTGTATTGGCTGAGCACATCCAGATAATTGAGTTGGATGTCATAGGCGTTCTCCAGACTTTGGATGTATTGGAAAAAGTCGATTTCCCCATTTTGAAAATTTCCGGTGGCCGCCTTCAAGATCTGGTCGGAAAGCTGACCGCCCTCGTCCTCATAATAGGAGAGTTCTTGGGCCTGTTGCTCCAATTGTCCCAACAAGGTTTTGTAGCGTTGGTTCATGGCAACGGTAATCTCCGTGTTTTCCATCTCCGTGATCTTGGTCTGTATCTTGGACGATTTTACCTTGCTGCTATGGCCGAAAAAGAAAATCGGGATGCGAACCCCCAGTTGGATGCCGTACAGCGATGTCCCCAGCCCTTTGTTGGTCCCTTGAAAATACTCCAGGTTCAAGTCGGGCAGCAAGCGGTTCTCCTCCAAGCTCTTTTGGGCATTGCTGAGCTCTTGGCGATGGTCCAAAAAGGTAGTTTCCGTTTCCAACATTCCCTGGGCGTTCAGTACCGTGAGTTTTTTGGGCTGCTCTTCCAGAATGTCCAAGGTATCCCCGCTTTGGACCAAGCTCACAATCTCACCATAGGTGGTCAGGATCTGCTGTTTTATTTTGGAGTAGGTGTTCGTGATCTGGCGTTGCTTGGCCGTGGCCGTCACTTTTTCCAGATAATTGGTCTCCCCAAGTTCAAAACGTCTATTTGCCGCATGGGCAAAATTGCTGTAAATGCTGTCCAACGTCCCATAGAGCTTTGCCTTTTGGGTCAGGGTCTGGTACTGGTAATAGGCATTGCTCAACGATTGGTACAGTTGCTTCTTTTGGATCTCAAAAGATGATTTTTGAAACTCATGTTTGGACTTTTGAAGCTTGTTCTTGGCACCATATACGGTGGGGAACTCAAACTGTTGCTGAGCCCCAAAAACCTTCAAAGGTTCCCCGTTCAATGCAAGGTTGTTTTCATCATATTGGTAATAGATGTCCGTTTTGTCAAACTCAAAAGCAGTTCCCTTGAGGGTTTCCGCTTGATCTACCATCAACGAACCGGCCTGTATCCCCTTGTTGTTTTTCAATGAAAGCGTCATAAGGTCTTCCAGATCCAGCTTGTCTTGGGAAAATCCGGAAGCAGCCATCAAAATAAGCAGGATGGTCAATCCGTTCCGGTTCAATTTTCGTTCTTTTCTTCTTTTTCTCATTCCTTTGAACTTAATATTGTTCGCATACGAATACAAAACGGGCAGGACCACCAGGGTGAGTATGGTCGCCGTCACCAATCCGCCGATCACCACCGTGGCCAAGGGTCTTTGCACCTCTGCTCCGGCGTTGGTGGACACGGCCATGGGCAAGAACCCCAATGCCGCTGCCGATGCGGTCAAGAGTACGGCACGGAGCCTGTCCTTGGTACCCTGTTTGATGAGGTCTTCCATGGAATCAAAGTCTTCGCCTTTGAGCTCTTTGAAATGCTCTATGAGTACGATTCCGTTCAGTACCGCAATACCAAAAAGCGCAATAAAACCTACCCCCGCCGATATGCTGAAGGGCATGCCCCGGAGCCAGAGCAAAAGCACACCTCCCACAGCAGATAGCGGGATGGCAGAGAAGATGAGGAGGGCTTCCTTGACTGAACCAAAGGCAAAATAGAGCATGATGAAAATGAGCAACAATGCAATGGGTACGGCTATCATCAACCTGGCTTTTGCATTTTGGAGATTTTCGAACTGGCCACCATAGGTGATAATGTATCCAGGGGGCAATGTTATGTTTTGATCGATCAGTAACTGCACATCGTCCACAACGGACTGGAGGTCACGGTTTCGAACATTGATGCCGACCACGATCCGCCTCTGGGTATTGTCCCTGGAAATCTTGGCTGCCCCTTTTTGATAGCTGATCTCCGCAAGTTCACTCATCGGGATCTTTCCACCGTTGGGAATGTCGACATAGAGGTTTTTCAGGTTGGAGATATCTTTTCGGTTTTCCGAATCCAACCGAACGGCCATATCAAATTGGCGTTCCCCTTCGAACACACTTCCCACTACTTTGCCTGCAAAACCCATGGCGATCATCTCGTTCAGATCGGCGATATTGAGTCCATACCGTGCAATTTTGGCGCGGTCAAAGGATACGTTCATTTGGGGGAGACCTTCCACTTTTTCCACAATGATGTCCGAGGCCCCTTCCACATTTTGGATAAGGTCCTTGATCTCGTTGGCCTTTTTGTTCAGGATTTCCAGGTCCTGCCCAAAAATTTTGATGGCGATGTCGGCCCGTACCCCTGTGATCAATTCATTGAAACGCATTTCAATGGGCTGGGTGAACTCCAACTCGATTCCTGGAATGACCGCCAAGGCCTCCTTGAACTTGTCGGCGAGTTCATCCTTGGTTTCGGCAGAGACCCATTCACTCTTTGGTTTCAGGGAAATGATCACATCGCTTTCTTCCATGGACATTGGGTCTGTGGGCACTTCTGCGGCCCCGATACGACTCACCACCTGTTTTACCTCAGGAAACTCTTCCAATAGGATCTGTTCCATTTTGGTTGTCGTTTCAATGGTCTTTGTCAAAGTGGTGCCTGTTTTCAAAACGGGTTGGATCACAAAATCCCCTTCGTCCAGTGTGGGAACGAATTCGCCTCCCATCGAGGAAAAGAGCAAAATGGCTCCCACCAACAGTGCAGCTGCAGCGGAAAGGACCAGTTTCTTGCTTTTCATGGCCCATTCGATGATCGGTTCATACCTTCGGTTGATCCAGTTGACCAAACGGGTGGAAATGCTCTTGGGCGATTCCTTGGATGGTTTTAGGAACAATGCGGAGGCCACGGGCACATAAGTGAAACACAACAGAATGGCTCCCAACAGGGCAAAACTGAAAGTCAGGGCCATGGGTTTGAACATTTTGCCCTCCACACCGCTCAAGGATAGAATGGGGATGAACACAATGAGAATGATAAGCTGTCCAAAGACGGCGGAGTTCATCATTTTTGTAGCCCCTTTCAAGGTGATATCATCTTTGGCGGACTGTGTTTCTTCCTTGCCCAAATGGGCCAGATCGGCTTTCTTTTGGGTGATTTGGAAGGCAATGTACTCCACGATGATTACCGCCCCATCTATGATGATGCCAAAATCGATGGCCCCAAGGCTCAATAGGTTGGCATCCACCCCAAAAATGTTCATCAGGGTCAAGGCGAACAGCAAACAGAGAGGGATCACCGATGCCACCACAAGCCCGGACCGCCAATTGCCCAAGAGCAGGACCACAACGAAAATGACGATCAGGCAACCGAGGATCAAGTTTTCCGTTACGGTAAAGGTGGTCCGTCCAATGAGTTCGCTACGGTCCAGAAACGGATTGATATAGACCCCTTCGGGCAAGGATTTGGAAATGGTGGAGACCCGTTCCTTTACGGCCTCGATGACCCGTTTGGAATCGGCATCTTTCAGCATCATGATCTGGCCAAGGACTTTTTCGCCCTCACCGTTGCCCGTGATCGCCCCAAACCGGGGGGCACTTCCAAAACCGACCTTGGCCACATCCTTGATATAAATGGGAATGCCATTTCTGGTGGTCACGACAATGTTTTCGATGTCCTGAAGACTACCGACCAAACCTTCCCCGCGGATAAAATAGGCTTGGTTCACTTTTTCGATATAACCACCGCCGGTAACGCTGTTGTTCATTTCCAAGGCGGTGAAGATTTCTTTTGCGGTAATATTGAAGGCGTTCAGTTTTTGGGTCTGGATGGCGACCTCGTATTGTTTGAGGTGTCCGCCCCAGGTATTGACCTCCACTACCCCGGGAATACCGGAGAGTTGACGTTTTACGATCCAGTCCTGTATGGTCCTGAGTTCTGTTGAGCTGTAAAGATTCTTATAGGCAGGTTCCACATCCAACACATATTGGTAGATTTCGCCCAATCCCGTGGTTATGGGGCCCATCTCTGGGTTTCCGAACCCTTCTGGGATCCGGCTGGTCGCGGACTTTATCTTTTCGGCGATGAGTTGCCTAGGGAGATAGGTCCCCATATTGTCCTCAAAAACAATGGTGACCACGGAAAGACCAAACTTGGAAACCGAACGGATTTCCTTGACCCCCGGAAGGTTTGCCATCTCCAGTTCCACCGGATAGGTGACAAACTTTTCCATGTCCTGGGTGGACAGGCTGTTCGAAGTGGTCAAGACCTGTACCTGGTTGTTCGTAACATCAGGAACGGCCCCGATGGGTATTTGTGACAGCGAATAGAGCCCCACCAAGGCAATGCCCGCCGTAAAGAGAAGAACAATGAACTTGTTCCTTATGCTAAAGGATATAATGTTTGAAAACATAATTCATAGGGAAATGTATAGCGTTATAAATTCAATAAGGCTTACGGAAATAGGTCCAGCAAAGCTGGAATACTATGAATTAGGCTTGTCTTGGAGGCTGAAAAGGCCCATCGCCCCAAATGGGGGAATACGATACTTGATAATGGAAATTACTTACAATGTCGATCGGGACCTCAGAGCTGGATTGGAATATGGGCTCCGGTTCAACCACAAAGGCCATGAGTTGTGAGCACTGGGATTGATGCTGAAAGGGCAATTGCTCGTGCTCTTGCTGTTCCTCTTGGTGTTTTTCGCTGTGGGAAGCCTTCAGCTTGCCATAGTGCTTGGACAGGAACACGATAAAATTATCGCCATATTCATCCGAATGGAACTGGTAGTGCTCAAAAAGCTTGTCCATCTCAACCAAATCGTTGAAATGGATGTTGACGCTCTGTAGAAAGATGAGCAAAGCTGTCCCTATGGTGAATATCTTTTTCATGCCAGTTCCACAAAATTACGAATTCTATAAATCAACCGGATACATGGAAACAATTTAGAATGAATCTGGTTTTGTTGGGGTTTCAATTCTCTTCATCATCATCATCATGATTGATTCCTGGGGGATTGAAAAGCCCCCAACGATCAACAATGTAGTTCCACTGATCGAAGGTGTTGACCCATTCCACAAACAAAATCCTGAACTCTTCGATTTCGTTCCGTAACAACTCGAGATATTCGGTATGTTTGAAGCCCCAAATTTCGAGCCCCGAACAACCGGTCTGTATCTCACGTGCAGCTTTTCTGATGATTGTGGCATTTTCCATGCGGATGTCATAAAGGTCGCCCCCTTCGGCTCCGGCAATTTTAGGGCAGATCAATAGGGCATCGTTCCTGAGTTGTTCTGCATGGTGTCTTAGCAAACTTCGTTCACTTTCTTCGAGGGAGACATATTCCTCCTCGTCATTTACCAACGAAGCGATTTTGTCGGCCACATCAAAAATGTGCCAAGCTTTCTGGTAAATGGGCATTTTTTCGAAATCGCTGTGCGATTTTCCAGATTCGTCCTCTTCTTCAAACATGGTTTTTATTCTTTTAATTCTTGCAAGACCAGGCCATAATCATGCTGCAGGTCTTCGTGGAGCAACGGGATTTTTTTCGCGATGTATTCCAACTGCCGTTGGTAGAGGTTGAGGAGGGTGGTGTTGCGGCGGATGGAGGGCCTGAAATCCTTCAATTTTTCGCAGAAGTACAGCAACAGCTCCACTTCAGTGGCCTTATCGCCCGAATAACGAATATATTTTTTGAGGGTCCTCAGGATTTTCCGGACACTTTTCTTGATGTAGAAAAAGCTGTTGACATTGATCTCCGAGAACATTTCGTCGGTTTCTTGTTTTACAACTTCGATATAGCTTTCCTCACTGTCGGCTTCAAAGAGCAGATAGGTGAGCAGTTCCTTGTTTTCCTTTTTGAAACGGGCCAGTCGCAAACAGAGCTGCATCACCTCATCCTGAGATCGGAACTGGAGTTCTTTTTTCAATTGTGCAATGGTGGCGGCTTTCATAGACTTGGACTTGATCCTTCAAATATACTAGGAATGCATCTTCTTGACCCTTAAAATGAATTGCACTACCTTTAAAGTCGGCAATGCCCTTAAGTTTTACCTTGGTATGGCAACAAAAAAAAGACATTGGTTGTGGAACGTGTTGATTGTTCTCACGCTGGCCCTGTGCATATTCGCCTTTGTGGAACACTACAAAAATTGGTGCAAGATAGAAGAGGGGAACCTAAAGGTTCTTTCCGGCATCTATTACCAAAAAATCCCTTTGATGGAAATAGACAGTGTGGTGTTCGTGGACAAGCTCCCCGAAATGGAGCGTTCCAATGGCTTTTCATGGATGGCCAAGGAAAAAGGGGTGTTCAAGGACTCCATCACCCAGGGCAAGGTCTATGTTTTTGTGGACGACCTGAGGCAGCAAAAGATCAAGGTGGTGCACCACGACTCCCTTAAATTATACTTAAACCTTCAGGATAGCATGGAAACCCAGGGAATATATACTATTTTGCACGACGATTTGATGGAACGCACCAAGCGGCCTCAATGATCGAACTGAAACAGTCCCAAGTTTCCCATGAGAAAAATGCTTTTTTTTACTGTGCTGGCACCCTTATGGGTTTTTTCGCAGAACACCATTTCGGTACATATCAACAATGTGCAGTCCAATGAAGGACAGATCAAGGTGGCCATTTATGATTCCGATGATTCTTTTCTGTCATTTGAGCAGGTATATCGGGGCAGTAATGTGAAGGCCCAAAAAGGACAGGTGATTTTGAGAATGGAGGACATCCCCTCAGGTGAATATGCCTTGGCGGTGTTCCACGATGAAAATGGAAATGGAAAGCTGGACACCAACTGGTTGGGCATTCCAAAGGAAAGGGTGGCATTTTCACATGGGAAGATGAAAACTTTTGGCCCCCCGAAATACAAGGAATGTGCCTTTAAGGTGACCGCTGACCACCAAATCAGCATAGATTTCTAAATAAAAAGTATGGGAACAATTTTGATGGCCCAAGTGATGGGCGCGGTCTATGGCCTTTTGGCGGTGGTTTTTGGCGCTTTTGGGGCCCATGCCCTCAAAAAGAAACTGACCCCTGAACTGCTCCATAGTTTTGAGACAGGGGTCAAGTATCAAATGTACCATGCCATTGTGCTGTTGGTACTGGGTTTCAATCTCAGTTTTGATGGACCATTGGATTCGGCCATCGTCAACTGCTTCATTTTTGGCACTCTCTTGTTTTCTTTCAGCATCTACGCACTGTGCCTGGGTGCTGCCAAAGGGGACAAACCCCGTTGGTTGGGTCCTGTCACTCCCATAGGCGGATTGCTGCTGGTCGTGGGATGGGCCTTGTTGCTCTATTCCTTTGTTTCCAATCTCATTTAGAGCCGCAGGGACATGTTCCCGTTGATCATGTTCAGTTTGCAGGTTACACTGTGATGTTTGCCATATCGCCTGTCATTACTTATGCAAAATTATATGTGAACTTTATGAATGCAATTTTTACTGGTAACCCTACATTACCTTCCCTTATTTTGTATTGATAGTTTGTCAAAATGGCGTCTTAAAATACTTCTTGATAAACTGTCTGAATAGTCTGGACAATTGTAATATTTGCGATGCAATCCATATGACCATTTCTCCAATAAATCATAATCAAAGTCAACCATGTCCTCAATGCGGCTTTCAATGAAAACAAGCTTTAAGGCTTTTTCATCCATAACTCCAAGTCCGGCATCAAACAAATTTTTATCTGGCAACCTTACAAGAACATGATTGCAATCTGAACCATCCGGCTTCATCATAAAAACAATATTGACCGAGTCTTTGAACCTGGAATTCCATTCTTCATAGAAGGCATAGGCAAATTCCCCGCATGGTCCCATGTCGACCCTTGACCATCCATCAAGTGTGCCATAAGTTAAGAGAAGTTCATTTCTAAGCTGATTTAAAACTGCAATGCGATTGTTCTCTATCTGGGTAATGCTGTCTTTGCCCAAGTTCTCAATTTTGGACGAAGCATTAAGTTTGCTCGATTTTGACTGTGAGCATGAAAACAAAAGAATTGCTGAAAAAGAGACCAATAATTTTATCATGATGCATCATTTTTTAGCTTACACACAGTTCTTGTATAGTTTTGGGACAGGGGTCAAATGCTATATGAACAGGCTATTGTACTTTGTTTCCAACCTCATCTAGAGCCTTAGGTACATGTTCCCGTTGATGGTGTTCAGCTTGAGGCGATGGGTGGCCTTGTCGAAACTTCCCTCCACTTTTTGGCCCACATAACGATCGGTGACCTTAAGGTTCAGTTTTTCATCGGCATAAATGTTCCCATGAATTGTTTCGGCGACCAATCTGGAGTCTCTCATCACTAGGTCAATTTCCCCGTTGATGGTCTGTAGGTCCATATCCCCATCATATGTTTTGATGTCGATATTGCCATTGATCAATTCTGCGGTGAAGTTCCCTTGGATGACCTCTGCCTTTAGGTCCCCATTGATGCTGCTCACCTTGAAGCGGGCATTTTTTGGGACATAGAGCACATAGTTGAACTCATAGGTGTCGCCCGTGGTATAGTAGCGCTTCTTTTTATCGGGGTTGTTTTTGTTCCATTCGTCATAAAAGGCCTCGAAAACGGGTTTGGCATCGGATGCAATAGTAATGGAACTGCTGCTCTCATTGATATCGAGCTTGTACAGGTCCAGGAACTTTCCATCCTCTGTGGTAATGTCCGCTTTGAAATAGACGGTGGACTTGTCCCAGGTCTTCACTTCGATGTCGGATGCAAATTTTACGTCAAGGTCAATAAATTGACCGGAGTAGTTGATGTTCTTTTCAATGATTTTTTGGGCAGATAGGGACAGGGTGGCCAATCCCACAAATGCGGCTACAATTAATTTTTTCATGACTTTTCGTTTTTTGATTTTAGTATTTGATTGATGTTTTGTCCTCTTGAGCGCAGCCGAAAGATGGACAACACCTCTCGACTACGCTCGATGTGACAAGGGGGGACTTATTTTTTTCTGAGGTACATGTTTCCATTGGTGGATTTCAGTGTGATGTCCACCCCGCCATTGTTGATGGTTGCGCTTATTTTTCGTCCCAAAACCGACTTGAGGCCATCCTTTTCGTTCAACTTTACGTCAAAATCGGTATAGACGTTGCCATTGATGGTGCTCATGGACAAGTTGGCCGGGGTGTTGCCAGGAAGGCCCACGTCCACGGCGCCGTTGGTGGAATACAGGGAAATGGGGGACCCTTGTTTTACGGTGCCAAATTCCACGGTGAGTTCGCCGTTCAAGGTGTTGGCGGTAACGGGACCGTTCACGTTCAGGATCTTGACGCTGCCATTGAGTTGGGCGTCTGCTTCGATCTCACCCGCAAACCCATCGATTTCGATGTCGCCGTTCCAGGTGCTCTTGGCAGAAATGTTCTGGTTTTTGGGAAGGTAGATCTCGGCCCCTTCGGACTTTCTAAGGTTGGTCACGATAAGGGTGTTCCCGTCTTGGATGACGGAGAAGCCGACGCTGGTGTTGTCCGTTCCCCCTTCGCCCACCAATTTTAGGCCTTTTGCCTTTTCGGGCGTTTCTACTGATGGACCTGATTTGATCAGCAGCTCATTGGAACTGTGTGTCCTTAACGTGATGTCGGATTTGGATTCGATCTTGACCCATTGGACCCCATTCAAGGATTTGGTATAATCGGATTGCGCTTGGGCAATGGTGCCCACCAAAAGGGCGGTTAGCAAAAATGTGAATTTTCTCATGATTTTCGTTTTTTGATGTTTATGTTATACTTGGTAATACAGCTTTGATCTGTTCTTTTATAAAAGGTTGGGTATCTTCCTGTTCCAGCAGTTTTTTCATGGGTTCAGCGGCCTTTCTCTCTTGTATCTGTACCAGAACTTGGATAATGGCCACTTGGATGCTCGGGTTCTTTTCTTTTTCGAGCGCTTCGATAAGCAGGGTTTTTACACTTTCCGAAGAAGTGAACTTGGACAGTGCCTCGAAGGCGGTCAAGCGGACGTTGTCGTTTTCATCATGCAAGAGCCTGTTGCCCAAAGCCTCTATGATGGCTTCATCGGGTTGTTCAAATTCCTCGATATAGTTCACCCCTTGGATGCGCTTGCTGGCCGATTGGTTTTCCATAAGGGAAAGCATGGCGGCCTGTTTCATCTGCAAGGTCTCGTCCCGGAGCAGGGCCATGTCCCCATCGACCTTGCGCTGTTGGAACAGGGATCCCATTTGAAAGGATACGGCCAACAGGGCCACACTGGCCGCAATTTTGAGCAGGTTGCCCCCCCAGTTTGTCTTCGTTTCGGGAGAGGATAGGGGAATCACTTTTGCCAGACTTTCCTTTTCGGTTTCCAGGGCCGTTTCAAACGAAATCCTGAGCCTTTCCGAAGGAACTGGGATGTCTTGGTCGTCAAAGGCGTGGAACAGGGCCTTCATTTCTTCGAGCTCTTGTTGGCATTTGTTGCATTTGCCCAGATGCTGTTCCACTTTTCTCCTGGTTTCCATGTCCAAAGTACCGTCCAGATAGTCTGGGATCAGGTCCGAAATGTGTTTGTTTTCCATGGTCATATGCTTTGTAGGTATATTTTTTTCAATTTTTTCAAGACCCGGCATACTTTGGTCTTTACTGCGCCGGGGGTGCTTCCGATCATTTCCGCCAACTCTTCGTAGCGTATTTCCTTGTATCGGCTCAAGATGACCAGTTCCCGGTCGGCCGGGTCCAGTTGGTTCAGGGCATTCTGCAAGTGGGCATTGTTCTCCATTATTTCGTCTTCTTCCTCTACCGCTTTGTAGGCCAACACCTTGATGTCCTCATGGGGCTTGTGGTCCCTGGTAAAATGTGTTTTCAAGTTGTTTCGGGCGATGGTAAAGAGCCATGACTTGAACGATCCGTTCTTGTACGAGCTCCTGTACTTGATCAATTTGTAAAAGACATCCTGTGTCAGATCTTCGCTCAACATACGATCACCGCACATTTTATATAGAAAATGATAGATATGCTTGTGATATCTGTCGAAAAGGATCTTGAGCAGATCAAGGTTGCCCTCAGCAACTTTTTGCATTATGATCTCATCTGAAAGCGCTTCCAAACAATGTTTTTTAGTTGGTGTTCAACTTATATAGTCTGGAAATTAAAAAAGGTTACACAGAGGGAATGAAAAAAGTCAAAAAAAAATCGCTTTGTGGAAAAAGCGATTGGAATTCGAGGCGGTTGTGGTCAAAACCTTATATGGGATTTTAAATGCTAAACCAAATGAAATTGTCACCTCGAGCGCAGTCGAGAGGTCTATCATGAAATAAGGGTCTTCCCGAAAGCTTTCGGGACGCTCGACCTGACATGGTGTGCCATTTATGGAAATTTGTTATAATCTCAGCTACAACCACAATTGTCCTGACCGCAAGATTTGGAGCCTTTTTTTTTTCCGAAGACCGACTTGGGCAAAAGGAACTTCCAGACCAAATAGCCAACTGCCAGGGCCAAAGTGATGTAGACTAAAATCTGTTGTACTTCCATGACTATGCTAGAATTTGATAAGCGGCCAATGCCACAACATAGGCCAGAACACTCATGAAGCCCAGTTGGATCATGGGCCATTTCCAGGAATTCGTCTCCCGTTTCACAATGGCCAAGGTGCTCATACATTGCATGGCCAAGGCATAGAAGAGCATCAGCGAAACGCCCGTTGCCAAATTGAACAGGGGTTTTCCGGATTCGTCAAGTTCGGCGGCCATCCTGTTCTGGATGGTCTCTTCCTCATCGCTGCCCACGCTGTAAATGGTGGCAAGGGTCCCCACAAACACTTCCCGGGCGGCAAAGGAGGTCAATACGGCAATGCCGATCTTCCAGTCGTAGCCCAAGGGCTTCACAATGGGTTCAAAGGCCTTTCCGGCCTGACCGATATAGGAATGTTCCAATTTGTAGCTGGCAATTTCTTGGGCCTTGGCACTTTCGGTGAGGTCGGCGGTCAAGGTTCGGACCGAATCCCGGACAGCGCTTGGGGCAAGTCCTTCCGACTCCACTTCTTCCAAATAGGAGTCGATGTTGGTCTGGATATAGTTTTTGCTGTAGGTGCTCAGGCCTTCGTTGGCGATTCGTTCACTCACGATTTCCTCGGCATTTTGAAAATCGTCCGAATACCCATTGGACCCCAAGAACCAAAGCACGATGGAAAGGGCCAAAATAATCTTCCCTGCCCCGAACACAAAGCTCTTGGTCTTTTCCAGAACGGTATAGCCCACATTTTTGATCAAGGGCATACGGTAGGTGGGCATTTCCACCATGAAAAGTGACCTACTTTTGATTTTCAAGATCTTGTCCAGTACCATGGCGGAAAACAGGGCCATCCCAAAGCCGAGAAGGTACAGCAGCATCAGCGTCAATGCCTGATAGCTAAGACCCAACACGCTTCCTTCGGGAATCACAAGGGCGATCAATATGAGATACACGGGCAGTCTGGCAGAGCAGGTGGTAAAGGGTGTCACCAAGATGGTGATGAGGCGTTCTTTCCAGTTTTCTATGGTACGGGTGGCCATGATGGCGGGAATGGCACATGCATTGCCCGAAATCAAGGGTACCACACTTTTTCCGCTAAGCCCAAAGGGACGCATCAAGCGATCCATCAGGAAAACGACGCGGCTCATATAGCCCGATTCCTCCAAAAGGGAGATGAAGAGGAACAGAAAGGCAATCTGTGGGATAAAGATGACCACCCCTCCGATACCGGCCAGGATCCCTTCGGCCAACAGATCGGTAAACAATCCGGGAGGCAATGTGTTCTTGATCCACTCGCTTGCCGCGGCAAACTGTTCGTCAATAAAATCCATCGGATAGCTGCTCCACTCAAAAATGGTCTGGAAAATAAGAAGCAGGATGGCAAAGAAAATGAGATAGCCAAACACTTTGTGTGTCAGTATTTTGTCGATGGAGGCCCGCAGTCCCTTTGCGGCCATTTGGTCCACTTTGTAGGTCGATTTCAGCGTATCGTTGATGAACTGATAGCGGAGTACTGTTTCGCGGTGTTGTAGTTTTTTCAGCTCTTCCTTTGATTTGGTGAAAAAGGAAGTGGCATCCTGGATCTGTCGTTTCTCAATGGGCATGAAGTTCACATCCTGCGTGATGACCAACCAAAGCTTGTAGGGGTCCTCGTTGGGGAATGCCTTTTGGAGGTTCTTGAAATAATCCGGGGAAATACGCGATGCATCAAGGTTGGGAGCGGTGGACAGCGATCTGTAATCGGCGATCAACTCTTTGATGCGGTCGATGCCCTCACCTTTGCGGGTACTGACCAAGGCAATCTTGGTGTCCAATTGTTTTTCCATGGCCTCGATGTCCAGCGAAATGCCTTTGCGGGACATCCGGTCCGCCATGTTGATGACAAGGATGGCGGGAATCTTCAGATCTTTGATCTGGGTAAACAGGAACAGGTTCCTTTTGAGGTTTTCCACATCGGTGACCACCACGGCCACATCCGGATAGTCCTTGTCATTTTTGTTGAGCAGCAGTTCCACCACCAAACTTTCGTCCAAGGAGGTGGTGTTGAGGCTATAGGTGCCCGGAAGATCCAGGATATGGGCTTTCACGCCCCTTGGGAGCTTGCATATCCCTTCCTTTTTTTCCACGGTGATACCGGGGTAGTTGCCCACTTTTTGCTTGAGGCCCGTAAGTTGGTTGAAAACAGAGGTCTTTCCGGTATTGGGATTACCGATCAGGGCAACATTGATGTTTTTGCTCATGGGGCTTGGGTTTCTTCAACTATATCAAGCTCAATGAGTTGGGCCAAGGAGCGTCGTATGGCGATGTGGCTTCCATTCAGGTTGATGTATATGGGGTCTTTCAAAGGGGCGATCTGGACGAGTTCCACGCTGTTGCCTGGCAAGCACCCAAGTTCCAAGAGCTTTATGGGCAGCACGTGTTCGGAAAAATCTTTGATGATTCCTTTTTGCCCAAATGCCAAATCGATTACGGTAGCCACAATACTTATTTAGATTGAATTTAATTAAGGACAAAAATAAGTAAAAATGTATAAACAGGAACCAAATCCATGGCAAAGGTTTCGGTGCTATTCTCTGTAACTCTCCTTGAGCACTTTGAGGTCTTCGAGCAGTTTGTGGATCTCCTCCCGATTGGTACCGTCATAAAAACCCCGAATGCGGCGTTCCTTGTCCACAAGGATGAAATTTTCGGTATGGATCATGTCATATGGTCCACCATCCCCATCGGTCTTCACGGCGAGATAGGATTTTCGGGCCAGTTCGTAGATCTGTTTTTTTTCACCCGTCACCAGGTTCCATTTGCTGTCCACTACGCCTTTTTCCAAGGCATATTTTTTCAGTTGGGGAACGGAATCGATCACCGGGGTCACCGAATGCGAGAGCAGCATCACCTCAGGGTCGTCCAGGACCGCGTTTTGGATCTCGGCCATGTTCTTGGTCATGATGGGGCAAATGGTGGGGCAGGTGGTGAAGAAGAAATCCGCCACATAGATCTTGTCCTTGTAATTTGCTTGGGTGATGGTTTCCCCGTTTTGGTTGGTCAGGGAAAAGTCGGCAATGGTGTGGTATTTTTTCTTGTAGTGCAATGTGCTGTCCACCAACGAGGGGTCCACCATGGACGGCTGGTACACCGGGAGCATTTTTTTGGGTTGCAGCGCATTATAGAACAGATAGACGATCACAGCGGAAAGTCCCAACAAAACCAAGCCGAAAAACTTGTATTTGGCAAAGAATGAACCCATGCGACAAAATTACGACCCGAAGGATGATTCTTCAAGCCTTGAGGCTGTTTTTGTTACTAAATCTTTCTTAAATCGGAAACTTATCCAAAACTGCTGTTTTTTTATCACTTCGTAAAAGTTTACTTTTGTGCGTTTTAACAAAAGACAATCGATGACCCCTATACTGATAAAGACCATACAATTCTTTCTAAGTCTTTCCCTGCTCATTGTGCTCCACGAGCTTGGACACTTTATCCCGGCGAAGATCTTCAAGACGCGGGTGGAAAAATTCTACCTCTTTTTTGATGTGAAATTCTCGCTCTTCAAAAAGAAAATAGGGGAGACCGTTTATGGTATTGGGTGGCTGCCCTTGGGAGGCTACGTCAAGATTTCGGGCATGATCGATGAGAGCATGGACACCGAACAGATGAAGGAAGAGCCCAAACCTTGGGAATTCCGTAGCAAACCGGCCTGGCAACGTTTGATCATTATGTTGGGCGGGGTCACGGTGAACTTTGTGTTGGCTGTGGTCATATTCATTGGATTGGTTTTTACGTATGGGGAGGAATACATTGCCAATGATAGTTTAAAGGATGGTATCTGGGTGACCGATAAGACCTTGGGTGATGGCTTGGGCATACAGACCGGGGACAAAATCTTGTCAATCGATGGAAAGAAGGTGGAAACATTATCCGAAATCATTCCGGGATTTGCCCTTGGCAATCACTTTACCATGGAGCGAAATGGGCAAGTGATGGAAAAAGAGGTTCCTGTGAACGTGATCGAAACACTTTCGGGGGAAGAGGACAAGGATAAAATAAGGTCCCTTGTATCGTATAGGATACCTTTCATCATCAACAAAGTGCCAGAAAACTCTCCCAATGCCAATAGCGGGCTAAAGCATGGGGACGCCATTGTCCGGATGAATGGCAAACCAGTTGAATATAAAGATCAGGCCATGCCGATCCTAGAGGCCAACAAGGGAAAAATGGTCCCCGTTACCGTGAACCGAAATGGAACTTCGCTGGACATGCAGCTAAAAGTTTCCGACGATGCCGCTCTCGGCGTGCATTTGGGGTTGTCACCTGAAGAATACAAAGAGCTGGGCTATCTGGAAGTAAGAACACTGAAATATTCCTTTTGGGAATCTATTCCCGCAGGTTGGAACAAGGGTGTCAGAACGCTCTCCGACTACATCAAGGGGATGAAAAAGATCTTTAACCCCGACACGGGTGCATACAAGGAAGTAGGGGGATTTGCAGCGATTGGGGGCATGTTCCCCGATACGTGGAACTGGCCAGCATTTTGGGCCACCACGGCCTTTATTTCCATCATCTTGGCCTTTATGAACATTTTGCCCATACCGGCATTGGACGGTGGGCATGTGATGTTCCTGCTCTATGAAATGGTCACTGGCCGCAAGCCCAGCGACAAGTTTTTGGAGTATGCGCAGATGGTCGGCTTTTTCCTATTGATAGGTCTGTTGCTGTTTGCCAACGGAAATGACCTGTACAAATGGCTTTTTAAGTAGAAAAGCGATTTTTTTGTTTGTGGTGTAATAAAGAATCTGCTATATTTGCACCCGCTTACGATAAAATTCCTCCTTAGCTCAGTTGGTTAGAGCATCTGACTGTTAATCAGAGGGTCCTTGG
The DNA here is from genome assembly GCF_007785775.2 of Flagellimonas hadalis. GTDB lineage: Bacteria > Bacteroidota > Bacteroidia > Flavobacteriales > Flavobacteriaceae > Flagellimonas > Flagellimonas hadalis. The sequence continues at coordinate 368,673 of NZ_VNIK02000002.1, read as the reverse complement.
TTCGAGCCCAAGAGGGGGAGCAGATACAGCAAGGCTTCAGAGAAATTCACACTCTGGAGCCTTTTTTATTTGCACTCGGATTGGATAATTTGAAAATCGTCCTAAAGTTTATCCTATATCTACACCTTCACTCCATTGGCGCATTTGTTTTTAAATATGGCTCTGATCAATTTGTAATATCTTTATAATCAATAATGGTAACAAACAGGCAGATGCAAGTTCAATTTCGCACCAAAGACGAAGCCAATAGGGAACAGGAAAGGGATTTCCTGGCACTCTCCCCAACTGAGCGCGTTTACCGTTTCTTGGATCTCATGCAGCGCATCAACCGATTTCCCACAAAGGCCAAGCAGGATAAGAATACATTTACCCTTCATATCACTAGAAAGTAGATGGAAAACACGATCATTTAAATAGATCACATTTGGGGCTTGCAGCACTTCACTTCGCTTCGTTCACTTTTTTGATTTCGATTTGTCAAGCCCATGGTTGCGGAAAAGCTGGAGAACAAGTTTTTTATAAATTGCACATATTCAGCTAGATGTTCATGGCAGAGCTCAAATCCTTCATCATGGCTATTCCTTCCTTCATTTTGATGGGAGCCTATTTTTTTTGTGCCCAAGCCCAAGGCCAGCTAGGGGATTCCACCTCGGTTCGATCTTATGTGGATAAGTTGTCGTTCGGCATCGACCTGGGTACGGATTTCGATGAGTTTCTGGTGGACAACCCTGATGTGGGTTACTTTCATTTGGTGACCAACAACAATGTAAAACTGACTCTTGGGCTTGACTATGATTTTTTAAGCTTAAGCGTCGGTCTTGCCCCTAAATTTTTACCTGGGAACGATGATGATGAGTTGAAAGGAAAGAGTTCTTTTCAGAACTACCAGGTCAATGTGTTCCCTGGACGCCTTGTGCAAAATGTGTTCTTTAGAAGGATGAAAGGCTTTTATGTGGAGAACACTTCGGATTTTCTGCCGACATGGAGCGAGGGCGACCCTCATCTGCAGTTTCCCGATCTGAAAAGCATCACTTGGGGAGGTAGTACGGGTTTAGTATTGAACAAGGATTTTTCCCTCAGGGCATTGTTGAACCGACAGGAATGGCAATTGGAAAGCAGGGGGAGCCTTGTGCCGATGATACAGTATGAATTCACCAAAATGACCAACAATTTTGAGGACAATACCTACGGGAAGGAAAACATCGTTGACCTAAGGGTAGGTGTGGGCTATTATTACAATTGGGTAGTGGCGTCCAAGTTCAATATGGCCCCATCGCTACGTGTGGGTATAGGCCCCAAGTTTTCCAAATATACCTTGTCAGGCGAGGTGGAAAAGAATGATTATTTGGTAGCGGAATATGGTGCCGGTATCCAGTTGGGGTATAATACAGACCATTTTTACATGGGCATTATCGGGGAATTGGACGGTACATCCTACCGGGATTCCGACTCCAATGCTATTTCCAATAACCTGTGGCGTGCCGTGTTTTATGTGGGCTATCGATTGGAGCCGCCAAAAAAGCTAAATGACTTTTTTGACAGAAATAAACCTGTGATCGGAAAACCCAGATAAGAATGGCTCTCCTTTAAACCAATAACAATACAACCGTCAATAGAAATCCTGCTACGGCAAAATAGAGTCCCTTTTTGTAGATCGGGGCACTGGGCCGGAACATAAAAAAGGCAGAAACCGCAAAGAACAATAAGGCGATCCCAAAGAATATCCCCAGCCAGAACAAGGGATGTCCCGAATGCATTTTGTGCAGCTTGTTCATGTTGTCCAGGATCTTTGGCAAACGTTTTTCGGTATAGGAAGCCTCCCCTGTCTCTAAATTGTATGTCCCTCCATCAAAATATAGGACATTGCCCTCTGTTCTGTCCACTTTGAAGCCGCGTTTCCGCAATGCGGTGCCCAAGGCCTCTTCGTTGAGGTTGGTTTCCAAAGTGGTGATCACCTGCACCTCACTTTTCATATAATCCGTATTTCGGAACGTCAGTACAATGCCGCTGATGGCATATACGGCCATGATTCCTGCCAAAAAGAACCCCAGATAGCGATGGAACTCCCTAAAAGTGTTTTCGGATTTTCTTCCCATAAGTATTAAAATAAATGAAGAAAGGTGGCCATGGGCCAACCTCTCTCCATGATAGTATTGTGTTTTATTATTGTTGCGCCATTTCCAGGTTGATGGTCAGGTCAACCTCGTTGCCCAAGGAAGCGGTTTCGCCTCCGACTCCAAAATCCAATCGGTTGATGGTGCCGGTCAGTTTGAGCCCCGCTTTTAGTTTTTGGCTACGCTGATCGGTGATGATACCGTTCACCTTACCTTCGAGGGTAATCGGTTTGGTGACCCCGTGCATGGTGAGGTCCCCAGTCAATTTGAAGGTTTTGTCCCCTGTTTTTTCATAACCGGTACTCTTGAAGGTGATGGAAGGATATTTTTCGGCGTCAAAAAAGTCCGCGCTCCTCAGGTGATCGTCCCTTCTGCCATTGTCGGTGTCGATGCTAGTGGTCTTGATGTCCACTGTAAATTCGGCATCCCCAAACGTATCGGATGCGGTTGCCGTGATGTCAAAATCGCTGAAATGGCCCTCCACTTCGGAGATCATCAAGTGGGTGATGGCAAAGCCGACCTTGGAATGTGCCCTGTCGGATTTCCACGAGGATTGTGCAGTGGCAAATAGGCCTGTCAAAAGAGCAAGAGCAATGATCGTTTTCTTCATAGTTGTAAAATTAAGTGTTAGTAGTGTCGTCAAAATGTTCCGAAAAATAGTGATATTTAGAGTATGCCCTATTTGGCATCAAAAAACCATATCCAATTTGGGCATTTTTTTGATGGTCAGGAACTATTTTCCACAAACAACAGGGCGGGCCCCGTGACCGACGGATTCCTTGTGAAAAACACCCCCAAATTGTCGTTGGGGGGAATAATAGTGCTGTTCATAAACCTGCTTTTTTTTTAAATGGGTTTAATCCATAGATTTGATTTTGAATTAATTGAAAGGTATTGATTTCCAAAAAGGAACTTCTTTTTCAGATAGTGCTCCATGTTCTTGTCCTGCTGTTTTTTTCTTTTGACAGGGTCGAGGGGGGCATCGTTGTGCACAAGGCCATTTTTCTACTGTTCTATAGTGCGGCCACTATTGTGGTCACCTATTTTCTAATGCCCAAGTATCTTTATAAAAAGAAATATTGGCAATTTTTTTTAGGTTTCATCCTTGTGGTTGTGGTGGTCATTGCCATCGAGGAATTGGTGTTGGAGCCACTCATGTTTCCCGGGACCAAACGTGCCGGGACTTTTCCGGGAATCTACATATCACTGTTGGGTGTGCTTCCGGTCATGTTCATCCTGTCCGGGTGTAAATTTGGCTGGGATGCCCTGCAGAAACAAGACCAGATAGATGAGCTGCAAAGTACGATACAGGAAAGTGAACTGCAGTTTTTGAGGTCACAGATCAATCCCCATTTTTTGTTCAACAACCTGAACAATCTCTATTCCTACGCATTGCAGAATTCACCCAAGACGCCGGAGATCATCTTGGAGATGAGCGGTGTTTTGCGCTACATGCTATACGAATCCAAAGAACAGTTCGTACCTTTAAAAAAGGAACTGGAACAACTGGGCAATTTTATCCGGTTGTACCGATTGCAGATAGAGGATAGGGGTATTGTCCGATTCGAAGTGGGCGAGATGGAAGGGGAGCACCGAATAGCCCCACTGATACTGATTGTTTTTATCGAGAACGCTTTCAAACATAGCCAATCAGGGCAATCTTCCAATATAGAGATCGATATTTCGGTGCAGATGGAGGGATCTGTTTTGGAGTTTCACTGTAAGAACAATTTTGAAACGGTGCCCAGTCTGGATACCATCGCCAAAGGGATAGGCTTGAAAAATGTGCAGAAGCGTTTAGAGCTTTTATACCCCAAGAAACATCAATTGGAGATCAAAGAGAAGGACAACAGTTACCAAGTGTACCTGAGACTGGAACTGGAAAAAATATAGCCGTATGAGATGTATCATTGTTGAGGACCAACCACCAGCGCAACGGATCCTCAAGAAATTCATTGATGAAGTACCTGCCCTGGAACTTGTAGGCGTGTTTTCCGATGGTATCCAGGCCATGGAGTTCTTGAATGCAGAACCTGTCCATCTTATGTTTTTGGATATCCATTTGCCCAAGATCAATGGATTGGACTTTTTGAAGAGCATCCCAGAGCCGCCACAGGTGATATTGACCACCGCATTTTCCGAATATGCACTGGAAGGATATGACCTCAATGTAGTGGACTATTTGTTGAAACCCTTTTCTTTCCAGCGGTTTTTGCAAGCAGTGAACAAAGTAGGGGTGAAACAAGAGAACGGCCCATCTGTAAATGCGAACATGCCCATTAGTGAAATCTATGTCAAGTCCAGTCATGAACACATCAAGGTATTGGTCAAGGACATCTACACCATTTCTTCGGATTCCGATTATACCGAGATCCATCTAAAGAACAAAAAAATCCTTTCCAATGAACCACTGCGGCATTGGTTGGACATTCTGGGGGCCGGCCAGTTTTACCAAGTACACAAATCCCACATCATCAACACCCAAAAGATAGATCGGATATCCGGCAATATGGTATTGTTGACAGACGGGTCAAAAATTCCGTTGGGTCGGGCATACAAGGACCACTTTCTGAAGAGCATCCTACAGCAATAAAAAAGCCCTGACGAAAGTTCAGGGCTTTTTTAAATCTTTTCATTGTTCTTCTACTTGGCGAAGTACACGTAGATGGCAATCACGACCACACAAATGAAGGCACTGGCCAATTTGACGTGCTTCCAAGGTTCTATGGACACTTGTTTGGTGTATTCCAGTTCGAAAGGTTCCTTTCTTGGATATATCTTGCCAATGATCAGCATGATGATGATGTTGGTGATGAACAAAATGGCCATTACGTGCAGGTAATGCGGATAGGCATCCGCTTCCACCATATGTAAGGCCTCGGGATCGGTAATACCATTTGCCTTGGCCTCTGCCAAGGCATTGGCCACCATTCTTGGGCCTACGATGAACTGGCTGATGATGTATAAAATGGAGCCTGAAAGAATCCCGATTTTGGCCGCAATCGCAGGGACCCTTTTGGTCAAATAACCGATTACGATGATGGTAAAGATGGGAATACTGTAGATACCATTGATTTCCTGTAAATAATTGAAAAGACTTCCCGCGTTGGCAATTAGCGGCGCAATGAACATGGCGGCCAGTGCCAAACAGATCCCGAAGATTTTTCCATATTTCACAATGGTCATTTCGGAAGCTTCCTTATTGATGTGCTGTTTATAGATGTCGATGCCGAAAAGCGTCACCGAACTGTTGAGCACACTGTTGAACGAGCTCAGGATGGCCCCAAAAAGTACGGCGGCAAAAAAGCCCATCAAGGGTTTTGGCAATACGGCCCTTACCAGTTCGGGGTAGGCCAGGTCACTGCTGGACAATCCGCCTTCAAAATAGTAGTAGGCAATCATTCCGGGCAAGACCAGAATGATGGGCCCCAAGATTTTCAAGAAGGCAGCCAATAACAGACCTTTTTGTCCCTCGGCCAAGTTTTTGGCACCCAACCCCCTTTGAATGATCTGCTGGTTGGTTCCCCAATAAAACAATTGGACCAGCATCATACCCGTAAAAATGGTCGAGAAAGGGACTTCCTGCCCTGGATTTCCCGTGGAATCGAAACGTTCAGGATTTGCTGCCATCAACGTATCCAAGCCGTTCAAGACACTGCCATCACCAATGGCCATCAATCCAAATACGGGAATGAGCAGACCTCCTATAATGAGTCCAATCGCATTGATACTATCGGAAACGGCCACGGCCTTCAGTCCTCCAAAAACCGCATAAATGGAACCCACGATACCGATGCCCCAAATGCAGATGAGCAATGCCGTGGAATCCGAGACACCAAGCAATTGGGGCACATCGAACATTCCACTGATGGCCACGGACCCTGAATACAAGATCACAGGGAGAAGCACCACAACATAACCCGTCAGGAACAGTCCCGAAGTGATGGTCTTGGTAGTGGTGTCGAACCTTTTGGCCAAGAATTGCGGCACAGTGGTCAAGCCACCCTTCAAATAACGGGGCAACAGGAACATGGCCGTCACCACGATAGCCAATGCGGCCAAGGTTTCCCAGGCCATTACCGACAGTCCATCCTTGTAGGCACTGCCGTTGAGGCCCACAATTTGTTCGGTCGAAAGGTTGGTCAAGAGCAATGAGCCGGCAATGACGCCAGCAGTAAGGCTCCTCCCGCCCAAGAAATAGCCGTCAGATGATGTTTCATCCGTTTTCCGGACGGACCACCAGGAAATGAACGCTACCAGGAGCGTAAAACCCAAAAAAGATATGAGTGCCATGTGTTACATTTTGATTGTTCGGCCCAAGGTAAAGGACCAAATGGATTAGTTTGTTCTGTTAAATAAATTGGTCATTGGTATTTTTCCGATAACCGTCATCCTCTTTTTAGGTGCAATCCGATTCAAAATTCAAAAGGGGGATGACGGTCTCTTGCCCTGCTAATATAATCGGAATTTTCCAAAATATGGTTGACCGTCAGTAATCAGGTGTTGAAGGGTTTCCATTATAGGATTGGATAAACCTTTTAGGGCTATGGGCCATTTTTATAAAAAATGGGGGTGGGGAGCCCATCTGTTTTTTGCTAACCTTTTTTTAATCTTAAGGAGAAGATGGGTTTATACTAATTTGAGTTATTTGAAAAATAAATTTAGTATTTGTAAACTTTTTTCAACTAAAACATGCCCAAAAAACACTCCAGCTTGGTCTTTGTGCTACATGCGTCACTCGCAGCTTTTGGAGCCTATTTCTGCATGTACGCCTTCAGGAAGCCGTTTTCGGTCGCCACTTTTGAGGGTATGGCCTTCATGGGGGTAAACTACAAAATTTTGTTGGTCATAGCACAGGTTTTGGGATATGCCCTCTCCAAGTTCGTAGGAATAAAGATCATATCAGAACTCAAGTCCAACAAAAGACTGCTTTTTTTCATCGCATTGATCCTATTGGCCGAACTGTCGCTCATTTTGTTCGCCCTTGTCCCGGCCCCCTACAACATTGTCTTTATGTTCCTGAACGGCCTTCCCTTGGGGATGATCTGGGGCATTGTGTTCTCCTATATCGAAGGAAGAAAGTTTACCGACATCTTGGGCGTTGTGCTATGTGCCAGTTTTATTGTGTCCAGCGGGGTGGTCAAGTCGGTAGGGCTTTCTGTGATGGATTTTTGGGGTGTGAGCGAGTTTTGGATGCCCTCCGTCACGGGTGCCCTGTTCTTTCTGCCTTTGTTGTTGTGCGCTTATCTGTTGCAAAACGTACCACCGCCTACGGCAGAGGACATTGAATCACGTACAGAGCGTGTGCCCATGACAGGGGCGGATAGGAAACGGTTGGTCAAACAATTCTTCTTTCCCCTGCTGTTGGTGGTGGTGTTTTATACCTTTCTTACCGCTTTCAGGGACTTTAGGGACAACTTTGCCCGAGAACTTTGGGACAGCATCGGATACCAAGGCGACATTTCGGTATTTTCCACATCGGAGATCATCATAGCCATAGTAGTGCTCGTGATCATAGGGTCCATTTTTTACATCAAGGACAATTATCGGGCTTTGTTGACCTACCATTTGCTGCTCCTGTTGGGGGCATTGGTCCTTGGCATCTCCACGCTGATGTTCCAAATGGGGGTTTTGGATTCTTTTCTCTGGATGGTCTGCACGGGTTTTGGGTTATACATCTGTTATGTTCCCTTCAACTGTCTCTTTTTTGACCGATTCATCGCCACGTTTAAAATCAAGGGAAACTCAGGTTTTCTGATCTATATTGCCGATGCCTTCGGATATGTGGGCAGTGTATTGGTGCTCTTGTACAAAAACTTTGGACAGGCCAAGCTGTCCTGGCTGAATTTCTTCGTGTATGGCACGTATGCCGTAGCAGTTATCGGTATAGGGATCACCATCGTACTGTTCCTTCATTTTGGGGCAAGACGGAAATCCGAACAGACGAACAAACAATTGGATTATGGACAATAGATATGATGTTGCGATAGTGGGCGGTGGCATTTTGGGCACTTTTCATGCTTATCACGCACTGGAACTGGGCCTTAAGGTCTGTTTGCTTGAAAAAGATGCCTATCCGCAAGGGGCGACCACCCAAAATTTTGGGCAGGTGGTGCCGTCCGGGATGAACTCCAAATGGCAAAAGTTGGGTAGGGAGAGCCTCCGTATCTATACGGACATCCAATCCCAATTTGACATCAGCATTCGCCAAAACGGAACGGTATATCTGGCATCCAACGAAGAAGAGGAGCAACTTTTGGTGGAGCTCAGGGCCATAAACAACAACAATGACTATGCTTCCCGAATGCTCACCAAAGGTGAATGTCTGGACCGGTACCCGGGACTGCGAAAAGAATATGTGAAAGCAGGGCTCTTTTTTCCCGATGAAGTCACTGTGGAGCCAAGGACCATGATCCATAGACTGCAAGAGTATTTGACCACCCAAAAGGGGTTGACCATGAAAACACATTTCACTGCGGTGTCCTGTGAAAGAAATGGGGATTGGACAAGGGTGAGGAGCACCGGAAATGAGGCCGTGTTGGCTAAAAAAATCATCATCTGCAATGGTAGTGATTTCAAGAACCTTTATCCTGAAGTATTTGCCCAGAGCGATCTGGAAGTGTCCAAATTGCAGATGATGCAGACCAAGCCGCAGAAAAACTATTCCCTAAAAGGTTCTATCTTGACCGGGTGGTCCATCAGAAGGTACGAGGCGTTCCATGAATGTCCGTCATTTGCCCAAGTCAAACAGAATGAGTCGGCGGACAGCCTTCAAAAAAAATGGGGGGTACACATCCTTTTCAAGCAGGCGATGGATGGTTCGGTGATTTTGGGTGATTCGCACCAATACGCCGATGTGGATAAAATAGAAGACCTTGGGTATGACCTGGACATGGACATTGATCATTTTATGCTGGAAGAGGCCAAAAAAATAATGGAACTCCCCACTTACGAGATACACAGAAGATGGTATGGGATGTATTCGCAATGCAAAACAAAAGATATTTTTCAAACGACCATTGACGAGCATATCCACATTGTCACCGGAATTGGCGGAAAGGGCATGACCGGAAGTGCGGGTTTTTCAAAAAAGAACATTGCAACCATTTTTAATAAACAGAGAATCAATTTATGAAGGAAATAAAGCTTGCGGTTTTTGATATGGCCGGCACCACGGTGAACGAGGATAATGTAGTGTACAAAACCGTCAGGAAGGCATTGGCCCGATCAGGAGTGGAGGTCACGCTGAAAACCGTGTTGGAATTTGGTGCCGGAAAGGAAAAGTTCAAGGCCATATCCGATATTTTGGAAGAGACGCAAACCAATGGAGTGGATGCCAAGGCCGTGTTCGAAGATTTCAAAGTGATGTTAAAGGAAGCCTATGCACACCTTGAAGTGACTTCTTACGACGGAGTGGAGGAATTGTTCGGGGTTTTAAAGGCCCATGGTGTGAAGGTCGTGCTCAACACGGGCTACGATAGGAAAACAGCACAGTCCCTTTTGGATAAATTGGAATGGGTCGTTGGGCTTCAGATTGATGGCCTCATCACCGCCGATGATGTGGAGCAGGGAAGGCCTTCTTCGGAAATGATAGACAAGGCCATGGAAATGTTCCGCATAACGGATTCCGCGCAGGTGTTGAAGGCCGGGGATTCCGTGATCGATATTGAAGAGGGCAAGAACGCCAACTGCGGCATCACCGTGGGAGTGCTGACGGGAGCACAGACCCGTGAGCAGTTGGGGACCGCTGGCCCGACCATGATCCTCGATTCCTTGAGCGAACTGGCCAAGGTTTTGTTCCCTTGATCAAATAAAGAAATAGACCACCAACATCTTGGAGGCCACTTTGCCACGATTTACTGGAACATGGGGGATTCTGCCGTCAAAGAAAATGGAATCCCCTTCTTGGAGCAGCACCTCTTGGTCCCCGATCTCATAATAGCATTCCCCGCTCAGCACATATTTGAACTCAAAGGCATCCGTGACCACCTTGTCGCGTTCGGAATTGGGCTTTACCTCCAGCAATACACTTTCAAACCCAACCGAGTTCAATTGCTTGCCAAAAATGTAACTGTAGCTAAACCCTATCGCCTCGTCCTCCTTTTCAATAAGGGTGTGGTCGTCCTTTCGGGAAACCAGGAAATTTTGGCCGTTCACCTTGGGCATCCCATCAAAAAAAACGGTCATTTCTGTCCCTAGCGCACCAACAATTTTCAGGAATACGGGCAAGGATGGAATGGTCCTTCCATTTTCGATGCGGGAAATGAGCCCAGCGGTCACCCCGGCATCGATTGCAACTTCACTGATGGTCTTTTTATTGTCCTTTCGGATTTCCTTGATGCGTTTGCCTATACCGATAAGATAGTCTTCCATATGATGGGGTCAATGCCAATGGCCATTTTGATTTTTCATAAATACTAAAAAAACTCCATAAACCCTATGATAGGGCTTGTGAACATTGAAAAATACTGCTTTTGAGGGAGTTTAAAAAGTGAATATTTGTAAATAATATTTACCTAACATTCAACGGATTCTTTTAACCATTCCATATCCTTTTTTTAATCTGTACAAAGGCATGCCTTAACTCTTGTGTTGGATATTTGTTGATAAATAATTAACCAATTTTTACAAATATTCAACAAATGAAAAAATCAATCGTAGCGTTTTTACTTGCCTTTACCGTAAGTATCATAGGCTATTCGCAAGGCACCTTTTCAGGAAAGGTGGTGGATGAGAACAACGTGCCGCTGCCAGGGGCATCGGTGGTTGTAAAAGGTGGCGGCACAGGTGTGGCCACTGATTTTGATGGGAATTTCCAGATTGAACTTTCACAGGGAGGGGAAATATTGGAGGTATCCTATATAGGATATGTGTCCCAAGATTTTGACACAACGGGAAAGACGACGGCAACCATAGTGCTACAGCCCGATTCACAACAATTGGACGAAGTGGTGGTAACGGCCCTGGGCATCCAAAGGGAGACCAAGAAGTTGGCCTACGCCGTTCAGAAAGTTTCCGGGGAGGAAATATCCGAGGCAAAGGAGACCAACGTAGTGAACTCGCTGGCCGGTAAAATGGCCGGGGTACAGGTCACAGGAGGAAACTCGGGCGTTGGGTCCACTTCGCAGATCATCATCAGAGGTGAAAACTCATTGAACCCTAGTCCCAATGCCAACTCTCCTCTATTTGTAGTGGATGGTATCCCCGTGAACAACAATGTGAACAATACCGGAAGCGAGGGCAACATGGGTGTTGATTATGGTAACGGTGCGATGGACATCAACCCGGACGATGTGGAAACCATGACCGTGCTGAAAGGGCCCAATGCAACCGCACTTTACGGTTCCAGAGGTGCCAATGGCGTCATCCTGATTACTACCAAATCGGGTAAGGGAGCCAAGGGAATCGGGGTTTCATACACCAACAACACCACGTTTGAAGATTTGCTGACCTTGCCCAAATACCAGAACCGCTATGGACAGGGGTCTAGCGGCCAGTTCGCCTTCAATGATGGTGGCCAGAACCGTTCCTTGACGGGTGGGATCAACGACCATGTGGATGAGAGCTGGGGTCCTGCCTTGAACGGACAGTTGATCCCACAGCACGATAGTCCCACCACAAGTGGTCTGCGTGCAGGAGATGTGCATGTAAGGCCAAGGAATGCCGATGGTACTTTTGCCGATGAGATCATCGCCACGCCATTTTCACCGCAGCCAAGCAATATTGACGATTTCTTCAGGACGGGTTTCACCTTGAGCAATAATATTGCGCTGACCGGAGGCAATGAGGATGGGAACTTTAGGGTATCCTTCACCGATCTTCAGAGCGAGAGCGTGATCCCAAACTCCAACTTTAAAAGAAGGGCCTATCAGGTGAACGGATCCTATAACCTAACGGATTGGTTAAAGGTGACCGGTTCCATGAACTATATCAATTCCAATTCACGCAACCGTCCGAATAACTCCTACGGTACCGAGAACGTAATGTACCTCTGGATATGGTTTGGCCGTCACATCAACATGAACAATTTAAGGGATTACTGGCAGCCCGGACTGGAAGGGGTGCAGCAATTCAACTACAACTACAACTATCACGACAACCCGTTCTTCACGGTTTTCGAGAATACCAACGCCTTCAACAAGGACCGTTTGATCACGAACCTGAGGGCGGATATCCAGTTGGCCAAGGGCCTTAGTTTCATGTTTCGCTCCGGATTCGATTATTCCAACGAGTTGGACAAGCGCAAAAGGGCGTATTCCACCCAGCGTTTCCCCAACGGACAGTATCGGGAGGATTTCATCTATGCCTATGAGCAGAACACAGATTTCTTGTTGGCCTACAACACGGAAATCAATCAAGATTTTGATTTCGGTGTTTCGTTTGGTGGGAACCACCGCTCTGCAAAGAACAGGTATCAGCGGATCAGTGCCAACTCACTGTCCATTCCGGGCATCTATAATTTCGGAAATGCTGCCGAACCATTGACGCAGAGCGATTATGACGGCAAGTTTACCGTGAACAGTCTCTATGCCTTTTCGAACGTTTCCTATAAAGATTATGCATTTTTGGATGTAACCGCACGTAACGATTGGTCCTCCACATTGCCCGATGGGAACAACAGCTACTTCTACCCATCAGTGGGATTGAGTTTTATCCTTTCCGATATGTTCACCATGCCCCAAGCCATCAGCTTTGCGAAACTTAGGGGAGGTTGGGCCAGCGTGGGTAACGATACCAACCCATACAATTTGGCTGCCACCTACGGTTTTGGAAATACGTTTAACGGTTTCTCAAGGGTATATTCACCTTCTGAATTGAAGCTGGCCGACCTGAAACCTGAGCGTACCAACTCCTTTGAGGTGGGAGCCGATGTAAGGTTCTTTGGCAGCAGATTGGGCTTGGACGTAGCAGCCTATACATCGGTGACCAACAACCAGATCCTTTCCCTTCCCGTTTCCAATACATCGGGCTACAGTACCCGGGTCATCAATGCCGGGGAAGTGGAGAACAAAGGTTTGGAGATCACCCTGACAGCCACTCCGATCCGGACCGACAGCTTTAGCTGGAACACCAATATCAATTTCACCGCTAACCGCGGAGAGGTGAAGGAACTTACCGATGGACTCGATAGCTATTTGGTGAAATCCAACTACCTGCAAGTGGTGGCGGAAGTAGGTGGCCGTATGGGAGATCTGTACGGAACAGGTTTCGAACAGGTCACTGACAAAAGCAGCCCTTATTACGGGCAATGGATCATAAATGATAAAGGACTGCCAATTACTGATGACAAACTTAGAAACTTAGGTAATTATAACCCTGATTTTATGGTCGGTTTCCAGAACAGCTTTAGTTACAAGAACTTCAAGTTTGGATTCCTGTTCGATTGGAGACAGGGAGGTGTTTACCATTCCAGGACAGTGGCCATTGGAGGAACAACAGGGATGTTGGACTTTACCGTTCCCGATCGTGAAACAGGGATTGTTGCCCAAGGTGTGGTAGTTGATGAAAACGGATCCTACACTCCGAACACAATCAGTGTTGACGCCTCTAACTATTATTCCCATGTGTACAATAGGAGCAATGAGCAAAGCTCTATGTTCGATGCAAGCTATGTAAAATTGAGAGAGGTAAAACTGGGATATAGCTTCCCAAGAAAATTATTGGAAAAGACCCCGTTGAGATCCGCATCGGTCGCATTGGTCGGTCGTAACCTGGCCTTGTGGACGGAGAACGACCACGTAGATCCCGAGACCATTTCCCTATCCGGTGGTACCATCGTACCCGGGGTTGAGGATATGGCCCTGCCAAGCACCAGAAGCTTCGGTCTGAATCTAAACGTAGAATTTTAAAAAAATAAGATCAAGAATGATGAAAACATCAAACTTCATAACATCTATTCTATGTGCAGGAACCTTACTGGTTTCGTGTACGGAAAATTTTGAGGAAATCAACTCCAACCCCAACGCCCCCGAACAAGTAAGCGCCAACCTATTGGTGTCCACGGTCACCTCCGAAATCACACGACAGTTGACCCAAGAGGGCTATAGCGACGGAAACACCATCACCCAGTTGATGGCCAAGAACAACTTCCCCGGTTTCAGCCAGTTTGACTGGGGAGATCAAGGGATGTGGAACCTGTTTTACAGCTATTTGCCCGAGATCAATGATATTTTGGAAATTTCAAGGGCCGAAGACACACAGAATGCCACCTATGAAGGCATTGCCCTGACCATGCGTGCCTTGAGTTTTGCCAACCTGACAGATCTTTATGGCTATGTGCCCTACACGGAGGCCATGTCCGGGGAGAGTTCAGGCATTTTTACCCCAAAATACGACGATCAGGAAACCGTGTATAACGGCGTGCTCCAGGATTTGGCAGATGCCGATGCCGCATTGGCCAAAGGAGAGACCATTGCGGGATCAACAGGGGATGTCATTTATGACGGGGATGCTGCACAATGGAGAAAATTGGCCAACTCACTGCGTCTTCGCTATTTGATGCGAATATCGAAAAGAAGGGATGTTTCCGCAGAGATGCAGGCCATCGTGAACGCTGGCAACTACATCAGCACCAATGATGACAATGCCATATTGGTGTATAGCGGTACGTCCAATACCGACTCTTGGCCCGAAAGTACAGGTCGTATCGGTGGGTTCGATGAAAAGAGCTTGTGTACCACATTGTTGGGCTATTTTGAGGAATTCGATGATCCAAGATTGGATGTATGGTTCGACCGTAACAGTGATGGAAATTGGGTGGGGATACCCATCGGGCTCAATCAGGCCAACGCCCGTGCCTATGATGACCAATACAGCCCAAGCCGTTTGGATGTGGAACTGTTCTACTTTTCAAGAACAACGGCCCAGGCCTACATCATGAAAAATTCAGAAGTACAGTTCATTTTGGCCGAAGCTGCGGAAAGAGGTTTTATCACAGGGAATGCCGAAACCTATTACAATGAAGGCATAAGGGCCAGTCTGTCCTATTGGGGAGTTTCGGATACGGACATCGAGACCTATTTGGCAGGGCCAACGGTACAATACGATGGTTCCTTGGAATTGCTCTTGACCCAAAAGACCATTGCCCTTTGGAATGTGGATTATCAAGGCTGGATGGACTACAGAAGGACCGGACTACCTGCTTTGGAAACCGGCCCGGATGACCTGAACGGAGGGCGCTATCCCGTCCGCTTCCTGTACCCTTCCTCGGAACAGACCCTGAACAAGGCCAATTATGATGCAGCAGTGCAGGCCATGGGCGGTGAAGGTGATAACATCAACACACCTGGTTGGTGGGAAACTGGGAACAGATATTAAAACGATTTGACCATTAAATAACCGACAAATGGTTGCCCTGGAAACGGGGCAGCCATTGTTGTTAAAATAAAATCACATGATAAAGAATGTATTTTTTGCGATCGGTTTGGTAATGGTGTTTTTATTGGCCTGTTCTCGAACTACCGATAATCGACCTGATATACAACACATTGTGATCATTGGTGTGGATGGGATGAGTCCCAATGGCATTCAAAGGGCACATACACCCATGATGGATTCCATGATCCAAAACGGAGCGGCCACCATGCATGCCCGTTCGGTGTTGCCCTCAAGCTCCAGTCCCAATTGGGCCAGTATGATCATGGGGGCCGATACCGAACAGCATGGCATCACCTCGAATGGTTGGGAAAAGTTCGACCACCAGTTGCCCCCCGTAGTGGCAACAAAAAATGGAACCTTTCCCACCATTTTCACCTTGTTCCATGACCAACAGCCCGAAGCCCATGTAGGGGCCATTTACGATTGGGATGGATTTGGGCGTTTGTTTGAAAAAGAAGATGTGGATTTTGACATTGATGGGGACCACGAGGACAATACCACACAACAGGCGGTAAAGTATATCAAAGAACACACCCCAAAATTCACTTTTGTGCATTTGGACCATGTGGATCATGCAGGTCACGCCCTGGGCCATGGCAGCCCTGAATATTACAGATCTGTGGAAAAGGCAGACTCCTTGATTGCCGAGATTGTCAATGCCACGAAACAAGCAGGTATTTTTGAAAAGACCCTATTCATCGTTTCTGCGGATCACGGTGGAATCGGTTTTGGACATGGGGGCGAAAGTCTGGCCGAAATGGAGATTCCCTTCATTCTTTTTGGGGCAGGCATCAAAAAGGGGTACGAAATTGAGGAAACCGTGTACCAATTTGACAATGCACCGACTGTGGCCTATGCCATGGGACTGCAAACACCACAATCTTGGATAGGGAGGCCCGTAAAAGGAGCTTTTATTGGCAATGAAAAGCCCAATTTGATCTATAAACGAAAAGAACTGATTGCCCAACCCAAGATCCTTCCCGATGCAGGCCATTTTGAACCTGCAGGAGGTGTTTTCAAGGCAGATTCGGTTGCCGTGGTGATGCAAAACCCCAACAATTTGGGTGAAATCAGGTACACGATGGGCAACGCCGTTCCGACCCTAGAAAGCAGCAAAACATATCAAGATACCTTCTATTTGAAGCAAACCGAGATTGTCAAAGCCGGGATTTTTCAAGAAGGGCAATTGGTGAGCACCATTGCGGAGGCCAATTTCAGGCTGGTCCCAGAAACCAAAGAAGACCCCGTTGCCTATACCATGTATTATGGCGAAAGGATGGACAAATTACCCGATTTCTCTACCTTGAAACCTGTAAAAGAAGGATTTGTGACAGAATTCTCCCCCAAAGCGATATTGACGGAAGATGTGCAACAAGAGCAGGTGGCCTTGGTGCTGGAAAGTTATTTGGACATCCCCGAAGAAGGGAAATATGGGTTTTTCACCAACAGCGATGACGGTAGCAAACTCTATGTGGATGGAAAATTAGTGGTGGACAACGACGGCGACCATGGTGTTATGGAGCGTGGAGAGGGTGTGGAATTGACCAAAGGCAAACATTTGATCAGGATTGAATATTTTAACGGTGGGGGAGGCTACCATTTGGATGTGAAATACCAAGGTGCCACTATTCCCAAGCAGATCATTCCCGCTAATCATTTGTACAGGGAAAAATAGCATAAATCAACCATATGAAGCACGATAGGCACAACGCAGAATCTGTTGTGGAAGGCGACATCAACCTTACCTCTGCAAGGGGAGAATGGTTAAAGGAAGAAGTGAACGACCAGACCAAGGAACTGTTGGAAAAGGATGCGAAGTACTTTTTGCACCAATCCATGTCCACCCCATGTTTGGATGTTTTAAAAAATTGCGAAGGCTCCTATTTGGAGAGTATTTCGGGGAAGCGTTACCTGGATTTTCATGGCAACAACGTGCATCAAGTAGGGTTTTCCCATCCCAAAATGGTAAGTGCGCTCATGGGACAACTTCAGGAACTCACGTTTTCCACCCGAAGATACACCAATGAAAAAGCCATTCAGTTTGCGGAGAAACTGACTTCCTACACTCCAAAAGGCCTGAACCGTATTTTGCTTACCCCAAATGGCAGCTCGTCTATCAGCATTGCGTTGAAACTGGCCCGTGCAGTGACTGGAAAACACAAGGTGGTTTCTTTTTGGGATTCGTTCCATGGGGCCAATTTGGATGCCATCAGCGTGGGCGGGGAATCCATTTTTCAAGAACACATGGGGCCGTTGATGCCCGGTGTGGAACGCATTCCGCCCCCCATAACCTATCGCGGTATTTTTGAAGGGAACGAGGAGAAAGCCTTGGAATATTTGGAGCATGTATTGTCCAAAGACGATGAGATCGGTGCCTTTTTGGCCGAGACCATTCGCAACACCGATGTGCAGATCCCATCCGCAACCTATTGGCAAGGAGCCCGCGAACTTTGTGACAAGTATGGGGTGCTGTTGATTTTGGATGAAATTCCGATTGCCTTCGGGCGTACCGGAAAAATGTTCGCTTACGAACTTTTCGGTATTGAACCGGACATTCTCTGTTTGGGCAAAGGCCTTGGCGGGGGTATTGTTCCCCAAGCAGCCATTGTCACCCGTGAAGAGTACAATCGGTTCGGACACATTTCCTTGGGGCACTACACCCATGAAAAAAGCCCGTTGGGCTCAGTGGCCGGATTGACCCTTTTGGAAATCATCGAAGAAGAAAATTTATTGCAAAAAGTAAAGGCAGACGAGGAATTCATGAAAAAGGCCCTTTACAAAATGCATCGAAAATACTCCCTAATTGGAGATGTTCGTGGAGTCGGGCTTTTATGGGGCATCGAGTTGGTGACCAATCGGACCACCAAGGAAAAAGCGACCGCCGAAGCCGAGGAAATCATGTACGAATGCCTTAAGAACGGGTTGAGCTTCAAGGTTTCCAAAGGAAACGTACTGCAACTTTCCCCGCCCTTGACCATTTCCAGGGAAGAACTGGAAAAAGCTCTGGAGATATTGAACGAAGCCTTTTTAAAAACAAACGCCATAGCCTGATGAAAAAAATCAACCAACTACTGATCTACCTATTTGTGGGCATTGCCCCAATCATGGCCCAAACGGAGCCAAAGATGTTGATTCAGCCCTATCTGCAGGATGCCGAGCCCCATTCCATCACCATCATGTGGGAGACCACCCAGGGCGAAGAAAGCATCGTGGAATACGGAACTTCGCCAAAATTGGGTAAAAAGGCCCAAGGCAAGGCCGAGGGGGTCAACTTTTCGGATTCTAGGGTCCATACCGTTAAGTTGACAGGTTTGGAACGCTTTACGGAATACTTCTATCGGGTGAGAACGGGAAAGGCCCAATCGGATATTTATCAATTCAAAACACCACCGTTTGCCAGTGATGAGGAATCGTTCAACATTGTCGCCATGAGCGATATGCAATACGATGGCCAAAACCCGAACAAATTTTCAGAAGTGGTCAATCAAGGCGTGCTCCACTATTTGGAAAAGGAATATGGCGGCAAATTGCCCGATAATTTGGCCATGGTGATGATTCCGGGGGATTTGGTGTCCAGCGGAAGCGAATACTACCAGTGGAAGGAACACTTTTTTGACCCGGCCCAAAAATTGTTTGCCGAAGTGCCCGTATATCCCGTATTGGGCAACCACGAACGCAACTCCATTTTTTACTTCAAATATTTCAGCCTGCCCGAAAACGGCACCCCTGCCTTTGCGGAACATTGGTGGTACAAGGATTACGGCAATACCCGTGTGATCGGACTCAACTCCAACGAAGGGTATCGGGATTTGAAAGATCAATACCAGTGGCTGGAAAAGGTCCTGGCCGAAACGGAAACGAACGACAACATCGATTTTGTGTTTGCCCAACTCCACCATCCCCACAAATCGGAGCTTTGGATTCCAGGGGAAGAAGAATCCACGGGAAAAGTGGTCAAAATGCTGGAGGAATTCTCCACAAAGACCGGAAAACCGAGTGTTCACTTTTTTGGCCATACACACGGATATTCCCGTGGACAATCCAAGGACCATAAACATTTATGGATCAATGTGGCCTCCGCAGGTGGAGCCATCGACAACTGGGGCGAATTCGAAGGCAGGGATTACGATGAGTTCACCGTCACCCAAGACGAATATGGTTTCGTGATGGTGGAAGTGGACGGCAACCGAAACGACCCCAAATTTACCATCAAACGGATCAGTCGTGGCAATGAATCCAAGTTTAGGGACAATGAGCTTCGCGATAGCATTACCATTTGGAAATTGGAAAAGAAACCCGAAACCCCCAAAGTGATTTCGCCTGCAATCGGTGCAGAGGTTGAAGGTGAATTTACGATGCTGAAAGCTGGGGAATTTTCAAGTCCGACCAATGGGGCTTTCCACGCTGCCGCCCATTGGCAGGTTTCCGAAACCAAGGGTTTTGAAAAATTGGCCTTGGACAGTTGGAAGCAACATGAAAACTGGTATTATGAAGAAGACCGTCAAAAAAATGACGATCTTACCGATGAAAGGACGAAACGCTTGAAACCCGGAACCACCTATTATTGGAGGGTCCGTTACCGTGACCAAAACCTCAATTGGAGCGATTGGTCCGAAACAGCATCATTTAAAACCAAATAAAAATGAAAAACAAGATTTTACTTTTGATGGCTACCTTGACAGCTTTTCTAAAGATCAATGCACAAGATTCCGATACCAAGGTCATTCTGATCACTTTGGACGGTTACCGTTGGCAGGAACTCTTCACGGGTGCCGATCCGTTATTGATTGGCAACAAGGAGTACGTTCATGAAGTAGATGCGCTAAAGGAGGCTTTTTGGGAAGAAACTCCCCAAGAACGAAGAGAGGTCCTGATGCCTTTTTTCTGGACCCAAGTGTCCAAAATGGGCCAGTTGCATGGCAACAGGAACTTGGGCAGCAAAGTGGACCTGACCAACAAGATGTGGTTTTCCTATCCGGGCTACAACGAAATCCTGACCGGGGCTGCCGATGACAAGAACATCCGCAGCAATGATAAGGTGCCCAATCCCAATACCACCATTTTGGAACGCTACAATAACACCCCGAAGGGCAAGGATAAAGTGGCCGCCTTTGGCAGTTGGGATGTGTTTCCGTCCATCATCAACGAGGAGCGTTCCGGTGTTCCTGTGAATGCCGGTTTTGAAACGGCCACCGAAAATCTCACCGAAAGGGAAAAATTCCTGAACCAACTTCAGGTTCAAATTCCAAGTCCTTGGGGCAGCGTTCGTTTGGATGCCTTCACCCATCACTATGCCTTGGAGCACATGAAAAAAGCGCATCCGAAGCTGGTATTTGTCTCTTATGGGGAAACGGATGACTTCGCCCACGATGGCGATTATCAAGCGTATCTGAAATCGGCCCACAACACAGATGCTTTGATCAAGGAGCTATGGGACTTTACCCAACAGGATGATTTTTATAAAGGGCAAACGGTTTTTATCATCACTACCGACCACGGCAGGGGAACCGAGCCTTTGGATACCTGGAGAAGCCATGGGAGTGATATCAAAGGGGCCAATGAGGTCTGGGTGGTCACTTTTGGAAAGGGGGTCAAAGCCTTGGGCGAGGTAAAACAAGAAGAACAGTTGCATTCCAACCAGATTGCACCCACCATATTGAACTTATTGGACGTTCCTGTTCCCAAAGAAATGGAAGGGTCGCCCCTAAAGCTATAGTTTAAGTAGGTTTTATTTCAGTTAATTAGTATGTTCAAGGCCCATACCTTAAGGTATGGGCCTTACAATTGATGGGAATGCGAAAACAGCCGATCTTTTTTTCAAAATGGTTACCTTAGGAGGGCGATTTCTACACCATGAAAGAAGAACTTTTAGAAACTTTTCGGGGACATTTTGAACAACCACTGTTGGAGGAGATTTTGGAAGTAGGAAAACTAGTGGAAGTGCCAGCGGGCGAGACCATCATGGATATTGGCCAGTACATCAGGAGCATACCCCTATTGTTGTCCGGGGCCATAAAGGTCCTTAGGGAAGATGAGGAAGGGGACGAACTGCTTTTGTACTATCTGGAACAAGGGGAGACCTGTTCGGTCACCATGGCCTGCTGTATGGGACAGACCAAGAGCGAGATCAGGGCCATTGCCGAGATCGATACCAGCATTGTGATGGTTCCTGTGCAGAAAATGGAAGAATGGATGGGCAAGTACAAAGGATGGCGCAACTACGTTTTCGAAAGCTACCACAACCGTCTGAACGAGTTGTTGCAGACCGTGGACAGCATTGCCTTCAAGAACTTGGACCAACGTTTGGTGGACTACCTCAAAAAAAAGGTGGAGGTGACCAACGACAACAAGATACACAGCACCCATCAGGAGATTGCCTATGACCTGCACACCTCAAGGGTCGTGGTTTCCAGATTGTTGAAAAAGCTCGAAAAAATGAAAAAACTGGTGCTGCACAGAAGCTACATCCAGGTCATAGATCTCTAACTTTGTTCCTTAAGTTACCAAGGGTTGTCCCGAGACAACCTATTTTTGTATAAAATCCACCGCATGATCAAACGGTTCTTCCCATTTTTATCTTGGATGGCCACCTATAACAAGGCATTGCTACGCGGGGACATCGCTGCGGGCATTACCGTGGGGATCATGTTGGTGCCCCAGGGGATGGCCTATGCCATGATAGCGGGAATGCCTCCTATTTATGGACTCTATGCGGCTTTGGTGCCACAATTGGTATACGGTTTGATGGGAACTTCCCGACAGTTGGCCGTGGGCCCTGTGGCCATGGATTCCTTATTGGTCGCAACGGGCGTCGGTGCCTTGCGGTTGCTCAATGAGGAAGATTATATTGCAGCGGTACTTTTTTTGACGCTGCTCATCGGGGGGTTGCAACTCTTGATGGGAATCTTCAGGATGGGGTTCTTTGTCAACTTTTTGTCCAAACCGGTCATCAGTGGGTTTACATCGGCCGCAGCCATTTTGATCAGCTTGGGACAATTGAACCATATCTTGGGCACCAACTTTGCGCAGTCCAGTAGGGTACATGAACTTGTTCCCAATATCATCGGAAGCCTGGGATACATTCACTGGCTTACCTTTGGGTTGGGTGTGGGGTCCATCGTATTGATATTTCTGTTGAACAAGTTCAATAAAAAACTGCCGGTTCCCTTGTTGATGGTAGTCCTTGGCATCTTGGCCGTGGTAATTTTCGGATTGGAAACCAAGGGGATCCACATTGTTGGCAATATTCCAAAAGGTCTTCCCGGTTTTCAGGCCCCTGAGTTCCAATGGGACAAACTAGGACAGCTTATGCCCATTGCCATTACCGTGGCACTTTTCGGCTTCATGGAATCCGTTTCCATCGCCAAGACGGTCGAAGAAAAACATCCGGAGTACGAACTGGATGCCGATCAAGAACTTCGGGCATTGGGCCTTTCCAATGTTTTGGGTTCGTTTTTCCAGTCTTTTTCGGTATCGGGAAGTTTCTCAAGGACCGCCGTGAACGATCAGGCCGGTGCCAAAACGGGAATGTCCCTGATTTTTAGCACCCTGATCATTGCAGGGGTGCTGCTCTTCCTGACCCCTTTGTTCTATAACCTACCCGCGGTGATCTTGGGTGCCATAATCATCGTTTCCGTGATGGGCCTCATCGATATCCAATACCCTTTGGCCCTCTGGAAAAACAGAAAGGACGAGTTCCTGCTACTGGCCGCCACCTTCTTGATGACGCTCTTCATCGGGTTGATGGAGGGAATCCTGTTCGGGGTATTGCTGTCCCTGATGCTGGTGGTGTATCGAATATCCAAACCGCACATGGCGGTCTTGGGAAGGATCAAGGGCACCAACTATTTCAAGAATATTGACCGTTTCTCGGGAGATGTGGAAGTGGATGCCGACAAACTGGTCATACGGTTCGATGCCCAATTGTATTTTGGGAACAAGGATTACTTCAAAAAGCAACTCTATCGGCAAATGGCCAAAAAGGGTCCTGTCCTGAAATACATTGTCCTGAATGCGGAACCCATCAACTATATAGACAGCAGTGCAGCGGCCATGTTGGAACGCCTGATATTGGACTTTAGGCAAAGGGGTATCCATTTCATGATTGCAGCGGCCATAGGCCCCACAAGGGATATATTGTACAGCAGTGGAATCGTTGATATCCTCGGCGAGGAAAACCTGTTTGTCCAGACCTTTGATGCCGTGGACTCCTGTTCCGAAAAGAAGGAGAGGAGTGTCATGCAGAAAAAGATAACATTACAGTCCAAGACAAAGAGTTTGTAACTTTGGTGACTGCGCAGTATGCTGCATAATAGTAATTTTGATGAAAAATCAGAGGAGATGAAAATAGAACAGATATATACCGGATGTTTGGCGCAAGGAGCCTATTATATTGAAAGTGAAGGAGAAGCTGCCATCATAGACCCGCTTCGGGAAGTGGAACCCTATCTCAAAAGGGCCAAGGACGAAGGTGCCGTCATCAAGTACATTTTTGAGACCCATTTCCATGCCGATTTTGTGAGCGGACACGTCACCCTTTCCAAGGAAACGGGCGCACCGATCATTTATGGCCCGACGGCCCAACCTGCTTTTGAGGCCATTATTGCCAAGGATGGACAGGAGTTCCCTTTGGGAAAATTGACCATCAAGGTGCTGCACACTCCAGGGCACACCATGGAAAGCACCACTTTTTTGCTGAAGGACGAATCAGGAAAAGACCATGCCATTTTTAGTGGGGACACTTTGTTCCTTGGCGATGTTGGTCGTCCAGATCTGGCCCAGAAAGCGGCACATATGACCCAGGAAGAGTTGGCCGGGACCCTGTTCGACAGCCTACGCAGCAAGATCATGCCCTTGGCCGATGATGTGATCGTTTATCCGGCCCACGGAGCCGGTTCCGCCTGCGGAAAGAACATGATGAAGGAAACGGTGGATACCTTGGGCAACCAGAAAAAGATGAACTATGCCCTTCGGGCGGATATGACCCGGGAAGAATTCATCAAGGAAGTGACGGATGGCCTTTTGCCGCCCCCACAATACTTCCCCCTGAACGTGAAAATGAACAAGGAGGGCTACGAAGATATCGACACCGTTCTGGAAAGAGGTACGCAGGCCCTGACACCAGAGGCCTTTGAAACTGCCGCCAACGAAACAGGAGCCGTTGTTCTTGATGTGCGCCATCAGGATGATTTTGCCAAAGGCCATGTGCCCCGCTCCATATTCGTCGGTCTGGATGGAAGCTTCGCCCCTTGGGTAGGCGCATTGATCGCCGATGTGAAGCAACCCATACTCCTCGTGACCCCGGAAGGCAGGGAAGAAGAGACCGTTACCCGACTGTCAAGGGTCGGTTTTGACCATACCTTGGGCTATCTGAAAGGAGGCATTGCAGCTTGGAAAGAAGCGGGCAAGGAAATCGATACGGTGGACAGTGTAAGTGCCGAGCAATTGAAAACCCTCATGGAAAAAGGGGTGCCCGTGTACGATGTGAGAAAGGAATCCGAGTTCATTGCGGAGCATGTGGAAGAGGCCCATCTGACCCCGTTGGACTTCATCAACGACCATTTGGCGGAATTTCCAGAGAAGGACACCTTTTATGTGCATTGCGCAGGGGGCTATAGGAGCATGATTGCTTCTTCCATCCTCAAGAGTAGGGGCATCCATAACCTGGTCGATGTGGCAGGAGGTTTTGCCGACATCAAAAAGGTCGGTATTCCCGTAACGGACTATGTGTGTCCCACTACGCTAAAATAAGGCCCGGACAACTCCTTAAAAAATTCTAGAAAAGTTGGTTTTGTGTAACCATCGTTACTGACTCCCATAGGTTGGGTTGGGTATTTTTGACCCTCAAAACAACGATACGATGTCAATATTCAGCTTTTTGTTCAAAGGACAAACCCTTCCCGATGAAATTCAGATCATGGATAGGGAATCATACAAAGAAGCCATTTCCAAGGGCAAGGTCCAATTGGTGGATGTGAGGACCAAGGGAGAGTTCATGTCGGGCCACATCAAAGGCGCCAAAAACATTGATTTTTTTCAAGGGTCAGCATTTGAGAACGCCTTTTCCACATTTAAAAAAGATGCTCCCGTGTACATTTATTGTCAATCGGGGAATAGGAGCCAAAGGGCTGCCAAGAGACTTGTGGATCTTGGATTTACAAAAGTCTACGACCTTAGGGGCGGATACAGGGCCTGGGGCTATTAAAAGACAAAACGTACACATTATGAAAACTACTTTCCAAGTACAAAACCTTAAATGTGGTGGTTGTGCCAATACCATTTCCAGCAAACTTTCGGAATTGGAAGGGATACAGAGCGTGATTGTGGAAAAGGAAAACTCTTCGGTCAGCTTTGAACACCAATATCCTGATGATATTTCTTTGGTTAAAAAGGCCCTTCGGAAAATGGGCTACCCAACTGTTGATGATGAAAACGGGATACTTCTGAAGGCAAAATCTTATATGAGTTGTGCCAGTGGAAAATTAGCCTGAAAACTGCAAGAAAAGCTCTAAGGCTTACCTCTTTTTTTGAAGCCATAGATCAATTGGCTCCAAAACCCTTTCGGTAGTTGATCATCGCCCGGAAAACCAAGTTCAATTTTTCCACCGCTCTCTGGAATGTAATTTGTTTTGAAAAGATAGTCCCAAATACTCAGGCTGATGCCAAAATTCACACCATATGAACCTTCGGGGATGGTGTAGGCATGGTGGTACAGGTGCATCACGGGATTGTTCAGGATATATTTCAAGGGACCATAGGTCAGTTTGATGTTGGAGTGGTTGAAATGTCCGATGGCAATAGCGGCAAAGTGCACAATATAGGCCTGCTCAGGTTCAAACCCTCCCAAAACCATCACACCCAATGTCTTTAATGGTTTGTAGAGGATGTTTTCCATCCAGTGGTACCTCAAATGTGCCGCAAAACCCATTTCCTTGACACTGTGGTGTACTTTATGGAACTCCCAGAGCACGGGATATTTGTGCAGCAATATATGGGTGAACCATTGCACAAAATCCAATAGGATAAAAAACACCAAGAGCTGTACCCATTGCGGCCAATGGCCCATTTCCATGATCGCCAACGTTTTGGAAGAAATGCCCACATCCAAAAAAAGGACCCCAAGCATCTTGTACACCCCATTGATGACGATGGCGAATAGGAAAAAATTGAAGAACATATAAAAGGCATCCAGCCAAAAGTCCTTTCGGAAAACGGATTGGTCCTTACGCCAAGGGAACAGGATTTCCAAGCCCCAGACCAGTAGGGAAATCAAGATCAGGCCCCAAAAATAGTTGGTATACCAAGGCACATCTAACCAAATGGATTTCCAGGTCCAGTTGATGGTACCCCAAAAGCCGTTCATAAAGGCATCTACATAAGCTTCCATAAATCACTTTAGTTCATACCAATCAATATCTTCCAAGTTTTGTCTTCTTCCCTGCTCTTTTGGGGCATAGTTTTTTGACAAATAGGACAAAATCAGTGTTTCGTTCGCCCCCAAGTCCCATAGGTTTTGGGTTTCCTGCATCCATTTAATAGTGGCTTTCCAACCCTCCAGGTCCATTCTGTTCTGGGTCACCAATTTGGCGGAATGGCAGCCGGTACAGTTCTGGATGGTCACCTCCATCCCTTCATCCACCACAAAACCAGTGGCCACATGGACACCGTTTTCAATTTGGTCGAAATCGGTAACGGTTTCTTTCATCGGGATTTCTTCATAGGTAGGGGGTGGGGTATAATTTGCCCAATAAAAAAGTCCTGCGAAAAGCACGACGATCAATCCCAAAAATGCCCAAAGTGCTTTGGACAGTGCACCGACCTGTTTTCGAAAGTCCTCCATCACCTTAAACGATTTTGACCGCTATGCGATGACAGGCATTGTTGAGGTAGCCTTTGGGGTTCCAGCCGGGCAAAACCATAGGTTGTCCCTTTCCATGGGAGTCCGTGGCCTTGGCCCAAATTTCGTAATATCCCTTTTGTGGGAAGGAAATTGTGGTCTTAAAATGTTGCCAGGCCAATCGGTTTGCTGGTTTTTCGAGCGAGCAGGTATGCCAAGTGCTTCCAAAATCAATGGAATATTCCATTTTTGAGACCTCAAGTTCGCCGGCCCATGCATGTCCGTTGATGGTCAAGGATTTTCCATTTTTGATCAATGCACCGCTTTTGGGGGATGTGATCAACGATTTTACGGGCATGGATTCGATGATGCACATGTCGGCATCGTCCACTTCACTGCCTGGTGCCACGTTCTCGCAGGGTACCCGGTACGAACTGCCGCCCATTTTTTCACCATCGTGTTCCTTGTTCCGGACGCTGATGCGGGTGAGCCATTTGCCCGATGTGGAAGCGGGCCAACCACCACAGACCAATCGCAATGGATGACCGTGCGCCAGAGGGATGTCCTCACCGTTCATGGCAAAGGCGAGCAGGGTTTCATCCTGTAATGCCTTGGCAATGGGGACGCCCCGGGAGATGGGTTCTTTTTTGGGGTCTCCGCTCAAATGCGTGTCCGCAGCATGGTAGCCAATGTAAACGGCATCGGATGTGATCCCGACATCTTCCAACACATCACGCAAACGAACCCCGGTCCATTCGGCACACGAAATTGCCCCAACGGTCCATTGGTTTCCCTTGGCCGGTGGATTGAATTCGCTTCGGCCATTTCCGCCACATTCCAAGGCCAATTGATAGGTATGGTGCCCAAACTTGGATTTTAATTCGGAAAGTGAGTAGGTTTTTTTGTTTTTAACGGATTCTCCATCGATGGTGAGGGTCCATTTGGACACATCAATGCCTTCTGGGATGTTTCCGTTGTTTCGAATGAACATGTATTGGTTCGGCGTCACCCTATCGTTCAATAGATGGGCCTTCGCCTCCATGTTCCAGGGACGATCGTTCAAAACGACCATTTCCTTGTCCTTATGGAACATTTTAAAAGGGTCAGGGTCCTGAAGGCCCAAAGGGCTGTATCCTTCCGGCATGAGACCTCCATATACAATCTCAACACCCAAGATACTGGCCATGCCGGCCAATGACATTCCCAAAGTGAATTCCCTTCTGTTCATAAAGTATGAGAATTAAATGTACCGTAAAAATAAGGAAAGCTATGTAACCAATGTTACCAATTGCTTTTGGATGAATCCCTACATTTGGAGTAATGTTGTGATAATCAAAAAGTGGGGAGAAAATCTGTCCCAATTTTGGTACCTTGTAGGGAAGAACCATAAACTGAAGATCATGAAAAAAAACATGGGCGGTGCGGACCGCACGATTCGGATTATCCTGGCACTTGCAGTAGTGGCACTGTACTACTTCAATATGATCACGGGAACGTTGGCATATGTGCTGCTGGCCTTGGCGGCAATATTTGTCCTGACAAGCTTTGTGAGCTTTTGCCCTTTGTACACCCTTTTGGGGATCAATACGTGCAAGGTCAAAAACTAGTTTTTTGGTTGGTTGATAAAAGGCCGCTCTCTTCGGGGCGGTCTTGTTTTTTGCCCAAGTATCATTGGTCTTTCCGAAGGACATGAGTTCATCAAAAGGTTCCAAATATGAGAATTGTCATGATTTGGAAATCAGATTACCTTTACTTTTAGCCCTGTAAAACCATACTTATGAAAACTTTTCTATCCTTTTCCTTGGTCTCATGGGACAATGGCATCGTGATGATCGCCGTTTTTGGAGCTGTCTCCGTTGCTTTGGTCCTTGCCGTTCTTCTCATGATGAACAGCGGCAAAAAATAGGATATTATTCATTCTACTATTTACATTTCCTTTTCCTCTTGATGGTTCACCGACCATAGGGGAGCACGATGCTATTTTAGGCGTGGCCCACTTTTGTCCCATTTGATTTTTAAGGTAACCAATGTTACTGTGGAGGTGGTTTTGCGCCTTTAATTTTGTCTCAAATTCTATGATTTATGAGGCAATTTTTAGTTTTGATAGCATTCATTTTACTTAAGGGAACCTTACGGGCACAAGACCATGTAAAGGTTTCCCTGGAGGATGTCCTGGCCAGGGTGCAGGAATCCAATGCAAGTATCAAGGTATCCGAACAGGAAGCCAAGATGGCCAAATACGATTACCAGTTTTCAAGTTCCATCTTTTCGCCGCAGATATCGGTCTCCCATACAGGGATAACGACCACGAACCCTTTGATGGCCTTTGGTTCCAAATTGAACCAAGAGATATTGACCCAAGCGGATTTTAACCCAGCTTTGTTGAACGATCCCGATCAAATAGAAAACTTCGCCACCAAGATTTCCGTGGAGCAGCCTTTGATCAATTTGGATGGATTCTACCAACGCAAGGCAGCTAAAACCACTATGGAAGCCAAGGACCTGCAGGCCATGCGTACCCGAGATTATCTGGATTTTGAGGCACAAAAGGCATTTGGACAGTTACAGTTGGCCCACAGGGCGGTACAGGTATTGGAAAAAGCGTATGAAGCAGCCCATGCGAACCTGAACACAGCCCAGAACAGTTTCAATCAAGGATTGCTGCAAAAAGCAGACCTGTTGGAGGTGCAGGTAAGGGTCACCGAGGTGGAGAACCAACTGAACTCGGCCAAAAGCAATGTAAGCAATGCATCTGATTATTTGGCTTTTTTGATGAACGAACAAGGCAACGTGGTATATGAACCTAACGAAGAATTGATGCCCAATGATTTAGGCGAGACTACCGAGGCAACATTGGAAAACCGTGCTGACGTACGGGCCATGGATTTGGTCTCCGAAGCGTACAGGGCAAACATGAGGGCAGAGAACATGACCTTTTTGCCAAGGTTGAATGCCTTTGCCAGCTACGAAATGTATGATGACCAAGTTTTTAGGGCAGATGCCAAGGGATATATCATTGGGGCCAGTTTAAGCTGGGATGTTTTTAAAGGAGCCCAACGCTTTGCAAAAGTGGGCAAGAGCAAAACAAATTATGAGAAAGCGAAGCAGGAATACGAACAGTACGTTGCCAAAAGTTCTATGGAGCTACAACGCACCAGAAGGATGGTCGAAGATGCGCAAAACAGGCTCCAGACCTCAAAATTGGCTATGGACCAATCCGAGGAATCCTTGAGAATACGTACAAACCGATTTAAGGAAGGCTTGGAAAGAACAAACGATCTATTGATGGCAGAGGCCATGTACGCCGAAAAACAATTGGCCTATTACCAAACCATTTTCGAATACAATCAAGCACAATCCCTACTAACATTTTTAACCAAAGAATAATTGCAACATGAAAAACACTACGATATATAGAAATGCTTTAATCGCCCTGACCTTGGGAATCACCTTGGCAAGCTGTGGAAGTGACAAGGAGCAAAAGAAGGACAGTGGACCTGCCGTTCCTGTGACCGTTGCTGAAGTGGAAACGGGGGATAGCAACACCATTTTGGCAGGAAGCGGACAGATAACCGCTTTGAACAATGCCACACTAAGCACTAGAATGATGGGCTATGTGGAATCGTTGCCCGTGAAAATTGGCCAAAAAGTAAACAAGGGAGATTTGTTGATTTCCATCAACAATGTGGACCTACGTGCCCAAAAAGCACAAGTGGAAGCCTCTATTGCCGAAGCAACGGTGGCCTTCAACAATGCCAAGAAGGATTACGCAAGGTTCCAGAACCTTTTCAGGGAAAGCAGTGCTTCCCAAAAGGAACTGGATGATATGACCGCCCGTTACGAAATGGCCAAGGCCCGATTGGAATCGGCCAACCAAATGAAGAACGAAGTCAACTCCCAATTTGCCTATGCCAACATTCGAGCCCCGTTCAGTGGGGTGGTGACCAATACCTACATTGACGAAGGTGATATGGCCAACCCAGGCGTTCCCTTGGTTTCCGTGGAATCTCCCGGCGGATTTGAAGTAGTGGCCAAAGTGGCCGAGAACAATATCACTGGGATTCAAGTGGGGGCCAAAGCCTTGGTCCAGGTCAAAGCTTTGGATACCATCGTTACCGGAAAAGTAACCGAATTGAGCGCTTCTGCCCAAAACACAGGTGGGCAGTATTTGATGAAAGTACAACTGGATAAAACGGATGCCAAGATATTGTCAGGTATGTATGCAACCGTGAGGCTGGAGACGGACAATGCCAACAATGAAAAAACCATGGTTACGGTTCCGTCCAAAGCCTTGATCCAAAAAGGGCAGTTGAGCGGAATCTATACCTTGGGTCAAGACAATGTGGCCCTATTGCGTTGGCTGCGATTGGGAGAGACCTATGGAGATGAGGTGGAAATATTGTCCGGCCTTTCCAAAGGGGAAACTTACATCGTTTCTGCCGAAGGCAAGCTGTATAATGGAGCTAAAGTAACCATTCAATAACCTAAAAAAGGAACAATGAAAGACGGACTTGCAGGAAAAATAGCGAGAGGGTTCATCAGCTCTAAATTAACGGTACTCTTGATGGTCGTGTTCATGGTCATTGGGGTGTACAGTTCCTTCCTGATCCCAAGGGAAGAGGAGCCACAGATCGATGTGCCCATGGCGGACATATTTGTGGGATATCCCGGAGCCAGCCCAACCGAGGTGGAATCCAGGATCACCAAACCGCTCGAAAAGATCATATCCAACATCAAAGGGGTGGAGTACGCGTACACCACCTCCATGCAGGAGCAGGGAATGGCCATTGTGCAATTTTATGTGGGTGAGGATATTGAACGTTCCTTGGTACGCTTGTACGACGAGATCAACAAGCACATGGACCAAATGCCTGCTGGAGTGACCATGCCCTTGGTGAAGACCCGTGCCATTGACGATGTGCCCATGTTGGCATTGACCCTTTGGAGCGATGAGTATAACGATTTCCAACTGCGTGAAATCTCTGGGGAATTGATCAACGAGATCGAGAAAGTAAACGGCGTTTCCATCACCAAAAAGATCGGGGGCCGTAGCCGCCAACTTCGCATTGTGATAGACAAGGATAAAATGGCTGAATCAGGGATTGACCTTTTAGCGGTTGCCCAAATGATCAAGGCCAATAACCAACAGATGGATTCCGGCAACTTTTTATCCAATGACACCGAGTTCCATATTGCCACAGGAAGGTTCTTGGAGACCAAAGAGGATTTGGAAAACTTGATCGTGGGCACCAAACAAGGTCAACCTATCTACTTGAAGCAAGTCGCCACCGTTTTGGATGGACCGGAATTGCCCAAAAACTATGTTTCCCTTGGATTTGGAGCTGCCAGTGAGAAATCATCGGAATACAAATCCGAATATCCAGCAGTTACCCTTTCCATTGCCAAGCGAAAAGGTGCCGATGCCATGAAGATTTCCGATGTGGTATTGGAGAAAGTGGAACATTTGAAAAAGAATTTGATTCCTGATGATGTTCATGTGGAAGTGACCCGTAACTATGGGGAGACGGCTTCGCAAAAAGTATCCGAACTGTTGATGCACTTGATCGGTGCCATCATTGCGGTGACTTTTGTGGTGATGTTGGCCATGGGATGGAGAGGCGGATTGGTGGTGTTCCTTTCCGTGCCAATAACCTTCGCCTTGACGTTGCTGAGCTACTACATGCTGGACTATACCTTGAACCGTATCACCTTGTTTGCCTTGGTGTTTGTAACGGGTATTGTGGTGGATGATTCCATCATTATTGCAGAGAACATGCACCGCCACTTTAAGATGAAACGATTGCCGTTCAAGGATGCGGCATTATACGCCATCAATGAAGTGGGTAACCCGACCATTTTGGCCACCTTCACGGTAATTGCATCCGTGTTGCCAATGGCGTTTGTATCTGGTTTGATGGGGCCTTACATGTCCCCAATGCCTATCGGTGCGTCCATTGCCATGTTGTTGTCCTTGTTCGTGGCGTTGACCATCACCCCGTATTTGGGTTATATCTTCCTAAGGGAAAAGGACAAGAAAAAAGAAAAGGAAAAAGAACCCGTTGAAATTCAGGATACCTTTATCTACAAAGCTTACGAGCGATTTGAAAAACCCTTGATCGAAAGCCGCAAGAAAAGATGGTTGTTTATCGGAATCACGGTGGTATTGTTGTTTGGTTCCGTAGCCATGTTCTTTACCAAATCAGTGGCCGTAAAAATGCTTCCTTTTGATAACAAGAACGAGTTTCAGGTGGTCATCGACCTTCCTGAAGGTTCCACTCTGGAACGTACTTCGGCCGTGGCCAAGGAAATAGGAGCTTATTTGTCAACCCGTTCAGAAGTGATGAACTATCAGAGTTATGTAGGCACTTCGGCACCGATCACCTTTAACGGACTGGTAAGGCACTATGATCTGCGCGGAGGCAGCAACATGGCCGATATTCAGGTGAACCTTATCGACAAACACGATCGTAGCGAGCAGAGTCACGATATTGCCAAATTGCTCAGACCAAAAATCCAAGAATTGGGCAAAAAGTACAACGCTAACATCAAGATTGTTGAGGTGCCACCAGGCCCTCCCGTGTTGTCCACCATTGTGGCAGAAGTATATGGCCCGGATTATAAAGAACAGATTGTGGTTGCGGATAAGGTAAAAGGCATTTTGAACAACTCTACCGATGTGGTGGATGTGGATTGGATGGTCGAGGACGACCAAGTGGAATATGATTTTGTTGTGGATAAGGAAAAGGCAATGCTCTACGGGGTCACTCCCCAACAGATCGTTCAGGTAATGGGCATGGCTTTCCGGGAAATGCCGGTGTCCCACGTGTATGATGAAAATTCCGTTGATCAAATTGGGATTGTGCTTTCCATCAGTGAAAAGGATAAATCCACTTTGGATGAAATCAAGCAATTGAAAGTGGCCTCCCAACAGGGCAATATGATTTCTGTTGGGGATTTGGTGAACATTAACGAGGGCACCAAGGCAAAAAGCATCTACCGAAAAAATCAAAAACGAGTGGTATATGTGATGTCCGATATGGCGGGTGAACTGGAAAGCCCTGTATATGCCATTTTAGGCATGACGGACAAATTGAACCAGTTGCAATTGCCTAAGGGCTACACCATGAACGAACTCTATATGGAACAGCCCCAGTTTGAGGACGACTATACCGTGAAATGGGACGGGGAATGGCAGATTACCTTGGAGGTGTTCCGTGATTTGGGCATTGCCTTTTTGGGGGTCATCGTGATCATTTATATGTTGATCGTGGGGTGGTTCCAAAACTTCAGGGCACCCATGGTGATGATGGTGGCCATACCACTCTCTCTGATCGGGATTGTTTTGGGCCACTGGATGTTGGGTGCTTTTTTCACAGCCACTTCTTTTATCGGTATGATTGCCTTGGCAGGGATCATGGTGAGGAATTCGGTGTTGCTGATTGACTTCATCAACCTAAGGTTGAATGAGGGCATTCCGTTGAAACAAGCGGTGATCGAGGCCGGAGCGGTCCGTACCACACCTATTTTGTTGACAGCAGGAACTGTTGTGATTGGAGCTTTTGTGATCTTGTTCGACCCTATTTTTCAGGGATTGGCCATTTCACTTATGGGCGGAACCATAGTGTCGACCATATTGACCCTATTGGTAGTGCCATTGGTGTATTATATGATTGAACGTAAAAATTATGATTGATATGAAAATGATCATTGTGACCACGGTCGAAGAGTTCGAGAAAGAAGTGTTCAAACTCTTCAAAAAGGCCGGGATAGAAAATTTTAGCGGTTCGGACATAGATGGGTACAAAAACACCCCTCCGATGTTCTATACCAACAGCTGGTTTCCAAGTGAGAAGGGAGGGGCGGCATCCAACCTATTTTTTTCCTTCACCGAAGAAGGGAAAGTCACCGAATTTTTCAATTTGTTGAAAGAGTTCAATGCAAAGACTGGGACCACCAACCCCATCAGGGCCGTTGAAGTTCCCATTGAAAGAACCGTTTAAAAATGTCAAAAATGAGAAATAGAATCGTAAGGGGTGTGGCAGGCACCTTTATCTTGATAAGTTTGGCGTTGGCCATATATGTGAACATCAATTGGTTGTGGTTTACAGCCTTTGTGGGTGCCAATTTGTTGCAATCTTCCTTGACCAAATGGTGCCTGTTGGAAGACATCCTGAAAAAATTCGGGGTTTCCGACTCCGATAAAAACTGTTGTTAACTCCCACATCGTTTGATATGTAAGGCATTTTCGTGACCTTTACCAAAAACTTCACGAAAATGCTATATCAACCTTGGCCCTGGTACATAGCTGGGCCACTCATTGCCTTGGTCATGTCGGTTTTGATCCTGATGGGCAAACGCTTTGGCATGTCGTCCAATCTGGAGACTTTTTGTACCATTGGCGGTGCTGGAAAGTTCACCGACTATTTTAAAGTCGATATCAAATCCAAACGTTGGAACCTTTTGGTCGTATTGGGCTCTGTGATTGGTGGATTTTTGGGAGCCAATGTGCTTTCGCCCAATCCTGGGGTCCAGATTTCGGAGAAGACTGTGACCAAACTGAACGAACTTGGTTTTGAAAGTGCAGGGACTGCCTATTTGCCAACTGAATTGTTCAGTTTGGAAGCTTTGACCAAACCTTCGGTTTTGATCCTACTTTTGGTGGCCGGTTTTTTGGTCGGCTTCGGTACAAGATATGCAGGAGGCTGTACTTCGGGCCATGCCATTTCAGGGTTGAGCAATTTGCAACGACCTTCGTTGATTGCCGTAATCGGGTTTTTTATCGGTGGGCTGATCATGGTCCATCTGTTGTTCCCCTTAATCTTTGGATCATGAAAAGTGTATTGTACATCATCGTAGGTACCTTTTTAGGGGTAATCCTATACAAGTCGGAAGCCGCCTCTTGGTTCCGCATTTATGAAATGTTCCAGTTCGATTCGTTCCACATGTACGGCATTATTGGCTCCGCATTGGCTGTCGGGATTGTTTTGGTCCAATGGATCAAAAGATCTCAAGTGAGGTCGTTCTTTGGGGAACCCATTCGAATAGAGGAGAAAGAAAGGTCTTTTGCCCGTTACATTATCGGCGGCACGCTATTTGGATTGGGCTGGGCCTTGGGCGGTGCTTGTCCTGGGCCCATCTATATTTTGGTTGGGGCAGGATATTGGCCTATTCTCATCGTTCTTTTTGGTGCGGTATTGGGAGCCTTTGTGTACGGGTTTTTGAGGGATAAATTGCCACATTAAGGTTTTCTCAACGGGATTTTGGGCAAAACAACGATTTTGGATGGCTCGGGGCGGGCAAGAGTTTAGCTTTGTTGGCAACCCAAATCGACATTTTAACCGGAATGAAGCTTACCGCCTGTATCATAGACGATGATCTGGTGTCGCAATTTGCGACACGCTACTGCATTCAACAATCCAATGGGGATTTTGATATCATTACTTGCTCCAGTGGGGAAGAAGGGCTAAAATCCTGTTTTGAGCTATTGGGGAACAGCAATAAACTACCGGACATTATTTTTTTGGACCTTGTGATGGATGGAATGAGCGGTTGGGATTTCCTGCACAATCTCCAAAACCTGTTCACAGGTCATGAGTTGCCCAGTGTGTATGTGCTCTCTGCCTTTGTAAATTCCAGTGACCGCACCATTGCCAAGGACCACAAGCTCATATCGGGCTATATCGACAAACCATTGTCCCGATCCTTTTTGGACAAGATCTTGAAGGAAGAGGGGAAAAAGCGCAATGCCTTTTAGTGGGAGTACCTTTTTGGGCTGTTTTTTTCAAATTTCTGGTTGAAGGAGTCATTGTTTGATGGAAAGTTTTCCAAAAAAACATATTTTTGCACTCCATTATGGAAACGGCCTCGTAGTTCAATGGATAGAATAGAAGTTTCCTAAACTTTAGATGCAAGTTCGATTCTTGCCGAGGCTACTTTTCTACAATCCATCGAAAGCAATAAAATACTGTTTTCGGAATCGGTGACCAGTATCCTAAGTTTCATATAGTAAAAGGAATTTCTGTTCTGATTTTCATTGGCTTATTGGTCATGGGGTGCACAAATTCTACCTCTCGTGAATGCAAAAAAAGTCGTTCTGACGGGGTGCCATATAAATTGTCCCCAACAATTGGCGCATGTAGCCCCAATTGATGCGCACAGTGCACCCGCAATTGATGCGAACGTCCCGTTATTGGATTTAATTTGATCAAAGTTTGGTTGGCTGTCTTTTGTATTACTTCATATAGTGTCAATGCCGGTCTGCCATGCTCATAATGTACCATTTGCATCGGTCTATTGTGAATGTCCAAAACAAGGGGGAGCTCAATTTTTCCCGATGTTTCCTCAATGGGTTTTTCCAGTATCGCAAAATAGGTTTTGTGAATGGTCCGATCCAAGAATTGTTGTTGGAGCAGCTTGTGCGCTTTTTTGGAAAGGGCGACGATCATTATCCCCGAGGTATCTTGATCCAGCCGATGTACGATCATTGGGCCATTGGCATTGGGATATTTTTCCAGGATACGGGCCTTGACCGAATCCTTTATGTGCCTTCCCGGAACGGACAACATGCCGGCAGGTTTGTTAACGACCACCAAATGTTCGTCCTC
Organism: Flagellimonas hadalis; assembly: GCF_007785775.2. Classification (GTDB taxonomy): domain Bacteria; phylum Bacteroidota; class Bacteroidia; order Flavobacteriales; family Flavobacteriaceae; genus Flagellimonas; species Flagellimonas hadalis. The sequence continues at coordinate 330,742 of NZ_VNIK02000002.1, read as the reverse complement.
AAAGAGAACTTCCAGTTTCTTCCCTGCCCCAAAATTTTCCAACAAGGGGTTTGGTTTTACAGAAACTCCTTTGAGCATATGCGCCAAAATAGGTCGGCATTTCCCTTTACAGGCTGGGTAAAACTTGCCATGTTCCCGTATCTCCGAATTGGGAGGAGGCCCCCACCAAAACTCAGCTAGAGCCATAGGCTTCATTCCCTGTTGAAAGGCATATTGAAACAGTTTTGGAGCAGCACATTCCCCTGCCCCGGCAGGTGGTTCATTTACTCCAAAATCGGTAAAGACCGTTTTAACATTTTTGCCTTCTCCCTCCCCGTTCAAAAAAATAAAGGATTTAAAAATGGCTTCCTGCAGCTCAATGGACTTGGTTTTACGCTGGGTTTTCAGCATTTCAATCCGTTCATGGAACTTCCCGTATACGTTTATTGCCTTTTCTAGTCGCAAGTTCTCTGAACGGGTAAAACGTCTCAGGTCCATTCCTTCATTGGCACCTTGATTTGACAAGTCTTCCAAGAGTTTCTGGCGTTCTTTTTCAGGAAGGTGAATGGACTCTTTTCTAAGTCTGTCACGTTCAAATTTGCTCTTTTTTGCTGCTTTCTTGGCGGCCAATATATTTTCTTTGGTCTCTTCTGCGATCTTTTTTAATTGCTGCTCGGCACTGATGAACGCATCACTTTCTTCCAACGCTATAACTTCTTTGTTAATGGCGTTGATAGCGGCCATTTCTGGAAAATCCTCCCCTTTTGGTAACTTATGGACAGGAGGTACAAAGGGCAGGATTTCCAGTTCCGGTTGTAGCTCCCCCGAATAGGCACTAAGATATCCAAGTCCACCGCCTTTGGGTTGTACCACAAGCACGCCGAACATACGTCCGGTTGGTTGATCCACTAATTCCGGTAGATTTTGTTTCAATCTATTTTGAAGGTCTAGCGCCGCTTTTTTGGCAATGGCAATCGGCGTATAAAAATGGGGATATTCAAATGAATCAGGTAGCAGGTCCTGCTCGTTCGTTGTCAAATAAACCATTTTGGATTCTTTAAAAGGTGAACCAGTTGCCAATACCCGTTAATTTTCTAGTTGATTACTTGTCCTGTACAGACTTGATCCTTCTTGCAAATTTACTGCTCTTATGTTAATTGGCTATTGTAGGGTTTAGAAGAAAGGGTTGCGTTAGCGGTACTTCATTTCCACTATAAACCAGTTAGGTGAATCAAACTGATTTCGGATATGCATAGAAATGGCAAGATCCAGCCCCAATAACATTTTCTGATGTGAATTGAATATTTTCACTACACCGAACCCTACTCAAAACGTGATTGCTATGAAACTTTTGTATAGAATCGTACTATTCCTTCTTGATCCTATTCCACTTTTCTGATGTCAAAAAAGTTGTTTGCTATTCTATAGATCATTGGTAATGGAACTATCCAATGACTAAATTTCGGGGTTTTCAATACTTTCTCTATGGGTTTGACCAAATTTCGAATGATTTGCTCCCCATCAGGATCAACCAAGGCCACTAGGATATACCTTCGGTTGGATTCTTTGCGCCAGACAAGGAAGGAATCTGAATGGTAGGTTTTCCAAGATCTAGATTTGCGAAAGAGACGTGCCTTTGGTGCGATGACGTCCAAGATGTTCACAAATTTGTGATGGAGTTCCAGGGTTTCCATAATGCTCAACATCTGCTTGGATCTCTTTTCATTGACCAGTCTGCCATTGGCGAGCAAGTAATAAAAGCGGCACACCGGGGTCACAGAAGCGGCATTGTCCGATTTGCTGATCATCAGCCGCATGTCCTTTTTTACCTTTGGCGTCTACACAGGTTCCCCTCTTTCCAGGGCATCCATGGCGGATAGCAGAATCGCGACTTTAGGAGACTGGCGGCATACATCATGTAGTTTCCATTGATTCGGGCAAACCTGACATTTTCAGGATAGCTCAGATCTACAATACCAATGGCATTTTCTTTTGGGAAATCAATTGGGACCATACTTCGTTGCCCATGATTTACTCTTCCAAGGTTACCTGAAGGGAATTGTCCACCAATTTTGTGAGGGCTTAATGTTTTCATCCCCAAGTTTCAACGGCAGGGTTTGCTGTCTTGATATTGACGCACATAGGGTGAAAAGGAAAATGGTAAGCAGGATGTTCCTTTGTTAAATTATGCCTAATTAAAAACTTGTCAAAAGTATATGATCCAATAACGCACAACATGTTAAAATTATTTTTTAGATGAAATGATAGGCATTGGCGCGGTTTGCCAAATGACACCGATGTGAAATATGTTAAAAATAGGTTTATTGGCAATGATTCAGAGATTGCAATAATGTCATTTCCTTTTTTTTGCCCCATAGCTTTTTAAAGTGCAAACGAGTTAAGATACTATTGATAGTTGTATTATGATTAAATTGGGACGTATTTGAAAAGCATTAAAACAACAATGACTGACGGATTGATGATAACAAAGCAAAATTTCAAATTTTTATTACTGGCGACTTTTTTGCAGGCTTTCACCAATTGTAAAGATAAAGGCCACGAGAATACCCAAAGTGTTGGGACGGAAAGGGAGGCTGCGCCAGTGAGGCAAAAGGCGGACCCACCACCGACCCAAGCGCCAGAGGGCATGGTATGGATACCGAGTGGGGAGTTTGTACAGGGGGCCGTACCTCAGGACAAAATGGCGATGATGCATGAAAAACCGGCCCACAAAATAGCTTTGGATGGTTTTTTTATGGATATCCATGAAGTGACCAATGGTCAATTTACAAGATTCGTTGAAGAGACAGGATATGTGACGGTTGCAGAGCGGGAAATCGATTGGGAAGAAATGAAAAAGCAATTGCCACAAGGCACACCAAAACCACATGACTCCATTTTGCAACCCGGTTCGTTAGTGTTCAAAAAGACCAAGTCGAGTGTCCCGAACCTGTATGATTATTCGCAATGGTGGGAATGGAAGATCGGGGCCAGCTGGAAACACCCTAATGGCCCGGGAACCGACATCGAAGGAAAGGAGAATGAACCTGTCGTGCACATCGCATTTGAGGATGCCGAGGCCTATTGTAAATGGGCAGGAAGGAGATTGCCGACCGAGGCCGAATGGGAATATGCGGCCCGGGCAGATCAAAGCAATGAACTGTTTTTTTGGGGCAGTGATCTGGACCAATTGAGCTCCCATGCCAATACATGGGAAGGAGAGTTTCCCGTGAACAATACCAAGACGGATGGTTTTGAACGTAGGGCCCCGGTGATGAGCTACCCCAAAAATGGTTTTGGGCTGTACGATATGGCAGGCAATGTATGGGAGTGGACCAGCGATTGGTATAACACGGATTACTACAAGGAATTGGCGCTGAAACAAGCTGTTACAAAAAATCCAAAAGGGGCATCAAGGGCATTCAATGCTTCAAATCCATACGTGCAAGAAAAAGTGATCAAAGGAGGTTCGTTCCTTTGCAGTGCATCGTATTGTGCAAGCTATCGAATCAGTGCCCGAATGGCCACCAGTCCCGATTCTGGGATGGAACATTTGGGTTTCAGGACGGTATATGTTCCTGGCTCGAATTGAAAAATGAGATATCCGATAAAGATTGGCCCAAATGAGCATTGACTTTAAATAGTGGACTTTTTCATGATTTGATCTTAAAAATTAATATCAAAAGTTCACAAGCGTCCACATTTGGAAATCATAAAAAAAGCCTCGGTAAAACCTTGGGGTCAGAGGAAAATTTCGATTCTTTTAGAGGCTCGGCTTCCAACATACACCAATTTTCTTCTAGACCCATTTCCTTGCCAAAAGGGAGCCGCCAATATAAGTTATCCGAGAGAAACCCTAAATTTGTGGTATTGCAAATGATGGGCCATGGACAAAAAAAGCAGGATCATAGATGCAGGCCTTCGTCTCATTGAGGAAAGGGGCCTCCATAGGACGCCAATGGCCATGATTGCCGAAAGGGCAGATGTGGGGATGGGTACCGTATACAAATACTTCAAGGACAAGGAAGACATCATCAACGCCATCTACGTTAGGATAAAGCAAGAAGAGGCTGCCATTGTTTTTGTGAACCAGGCCGCCCACAAGGATGTGAAACTGGCTTTTTTTGACTATTATTCCCGAATGATCGACTACTTTGTGAACAATCCGGTCCGGTTTAATTTTATCAGTCAGTATGCCTTTTCCCCAATCATCAATGAAACTACGCAAAAGGAAGCCATGTCCAATTTTTATCCGTTTGATGAAATGTACCAAATGGGGCTAGACCAAGACCTTTTTAAAGAAGTGGATGCGCAGCATCTCACCTATTTTGTGTTCAGTGCCATTGCTGGATGGTTAAAATCAGCATTTGAGCTGAACATTGAGCTGACCAAAAACTATAGGGAGGTACTTGTGCAAATGGCATGGGACGCCGCAATAAAAAACCGTTGATTTTTTTTAACAGATACTGAATGAATATTCAGTCACAACCTGATAGATTTGGCTCATTAACTATAAAACATACATGATGAGTAAAATCGATCTAAAGAACAAAGTTGTACTGATCGCAGGTGGAGGAAAGAATCTCGGAGGCTTGCTGAGCAGGGATTTTGCCCTGATGGGGGCCAAGATGGCCATCCATTATAACAGCGAGGGATCAAGGGCAGCCAGTGAGGAAACCTTAAAAGCTGTCCAAGCAGCGGGAGCGGAAGGGTTTTTGTTTCAGTCGGACCTGACCCAAGTAGGGAACATTACCAAGTTTTTTGATGCCGCCATCGACACCTACGGTGGAGTGGATGTGGCCATAAATACGGTTGGGATGGTCCTGAAAAAACCTTTTGTGGATACTACGGAAGCCGAATACGACCAAATGTCGGACATCAACTCCAAAGTGGCCTACTTCTTTATTCAGGAGGCGGGCAAAAAGCTGAACGACAATGGTAAGATCTGTACTATCGTCACCTCCCTATTGGCGGCATATACGGGACTGTATTCTACTTACGAGGGAATGAAGGCCCCTGTGGAGCATTTCACCAGGGCAGCTTCCAAAGAGTTTGGGAACAGGGGGATTTCCGTAACCGCGGTTGCTCCCGGACCGATGGATACCCCATTTTTCTATGGACAGGAATCGGATGATGCAGTGGCTTACCACAAATCTGCTTCGGCCTTGGGCGGGTTGACCGACATCAAGGACATTGCTCCTCTAGTTGAATTTTTAGTGACAGATGGATGGTGGATCACAGGCCAGACCATTTTTGCCAATGGAGGTTATACCACACGTTAACAATTCAATAACAGGTCCAATCGTTCAAACACATTCGGTTGGACCTTAATTTATTTCTTATGCTTACAAAAATCATTAGTGGGGTTTTGGTAGCGGTCATCCTCTTCATGGGAGTGAAACAAGGCTTGGCCATGATCACAGGAAAACCCGAAATGTTGGAAATGTTCGATAAGTTGGGGCTCCAAAAGGCTACGGTAATGGTCTTGGGTATCATAACCCTATTGGGCACGGTACTCATTGCCCTGCCAAAAACCTTCCTATGGGGCAATTTTATAATGGCAACGACCATTTTGATGATTCTCTGTCTTCAGTTGTCACATAACAATTTAAAAGGGGCCGCTATGGAGGTTCCCTTCCTTTTGCTCAACCTGATCGTGATATATCTAAGGCATCCTTTGGACAATTGATGGGATGGAAATTATGGGCAATATGTGTCCTTGACAAAAATTTAGTGTCCAACCACTACATACATTTTTGAAACAGAAAAACAGAATTTATGGATCTGAGCAGTATCACCAACAAAACAGTAAAAGGGGCCATTGAGGCGCTCCAAGAAAAAAATGCCGAGAAGTGGCTGGGTTATTTTACGGCCGACGCCAAATTGACCGATGATGGTGCCCCGCGCGATTTTCTGAACTTTTCCAAAAATGCAGTGGGCAGCGAATGGTTCACCGAATTGTACCGTGTGGAAAATGAAGGAAAAGATATTTATGGACATTTGACCACCAAGCAATGGGGAGATTTTGATGTATTTTTTAAATTTAGTCTCAACGACGAGGGAAAAGTTTACCGTTTGGACATAGGTCAGGCGCGTTGAACACTCTCCGAATGGTTGCAGTACAAGGGCTATGGCGTCTTTTTTAGGTGATGTAGGCCATTTTATCCTACGGTACAAGTAGGAGTCAGAACCGTTCCATTGTATCACAAAAACCCAAAAAGCGATATGCATACAGGAAGCCATTACCGAATCAAGGAATTTTTACTGTGGACCCGAAGGAATATTATCTGGTTGTTGGTGTTGTCCATTGTTCCAACGGTCCTATACGAAGTTTTTGATCTGAAATGGTTGGCGATCCCGTGGCTGCCCGTGGCCCTTGTGGGCACAGCCGCCGCATTCATAGCGGGGTTCAAGAATACCCAGACGTACAACCGTTTATGGGAGGCCCGTATGATCTGGGGTGCCATTGTGAACGATAGCCGTACTTGGGGCATCATGGCCAAAGATTTTGTCATTGACCCAGCTGGGAAGGAGGGGGAACTGTATGCTGTCCACAAAAGGCTCATATACAGGCATATTGCATGGTTGACGGCCCTTAGGTTCCAATTGCGCCAACCCAGACCTTGGGAGAACTTGACGAAGGCCTACGCCAAGGAATACCGAAAGAATTATAGTGTGCCCGAATGGGAAACCAAGTTGGACGAACAATTGCGGCCCTATCTGTCCGGTGAGGAAATGGAGTATATCCTCAAAAAGAAGAACAGGGCCACACAGCTTCTTTCTCTCCAATCAGCAGAACTGAGGGAGCTAAGACGGAAAGGACTGGTGGACGCCTATCCTTATGTAGCCATGGAATCGGTACTCAAAGATTTCTTCACCCATCAGGGCAAGGCAGAGCGCATCAAGAATTTTCCATATCCGCGCCAGTTTGCCAGTATCAATATGTTCTTTATCGTACTGTTCTCCATTTTGGTCCCTTTTGGCATGTTGGATGAGTTTGCAAAAGTTGGTATCTACGGGGTTTGGCTCACCATTCCCTTCAGTGTGGTCGTGGGGTGGGTGTTCACCTCCTTGGAACAGGTCGGGGAAAGTACCGAAAACCCTTTTGAAGGTGGTGCCAATGATATTCCCATGGCCGCATTGTCACGTACCATAGAGATCGATCTAAGGGAAATGCTCGAAGAAACGGAACTTCCCCCAGCAGTAGAGCCAGTGAACAACATTTTGATGTAAGCATATCCCCATAAAAACAACAAATACAAGGGGTCAAACAGATTTCTGCATAAAAAATTTGGGCTTTGGCTGCTATCGGAAACAACTTGGGAGTAACTTTGTGGATAGCCAAACGAACAACCAAACAAATGTACCTTCAACTAGAACCACTCTTTGAGCAATCCACAGATTGTCTTTGCATTGCCGATTATGATGGATATTTTGTAAAAACCAACCCTGCCTTTGTGGAACTTTTGGGGTATTCCGAAGAGGAATTGGGCTCCAAACCGATTTCCGAGTTCATTTATGAAGAAGACAGGAAACTCACCGCAGGGCACAGGGCAAAATTGAAACAGAATGTGCCCTTGGTCAATTTTGAGAACAGATATGTGTGCAAGAATGGGGAACTGGTATGGTTGCACTGGACATCCATCCCTGTGGAAGAAGAAAAACTGATCTATGCCATAGCCAAGGACGTCACCCGCAAAAAGGAACTGGAGAGTGAGCGAATTTCGCGCCTGAGCCAGCTTTCGGAAGTAAATGAGAAGCTCAAGCGGTTGAACTACACTACCTCCCATGACCTCAGGTCTCCCTTGAACAATCTCATATCCATGGTAGATTTGATCGACCCATCCAAAATAGAAGATACGGAGACATTGGAGATCCTCAGTTATATAAGACTGTCCGCGGAAGGATTAAAGACCTCCTTGAACTCCTTGGTGGAAAACAACATCTTGGCCGAGAAGAAAGAAATGGTTGGGTTTTATGCGACTCTACTGAAAGTGCAAAAAACCATTGGAACATTGATCCAGAATGCAGGGGCTAAGTTTGAGGTGGATTTTTCCGCATTGGAAGGGGTGGAGTTCATCCCTTCATATATGGAAAGTGTTTTTCTCAACCTGATCACCAATTCCATCAAGTATGCACGTCCGGGTGTCCCTCCTGTCATTTCCATCAGATCTGTTTGGGAAGATAGCGGGCAAACATTGATCTATTCGGATAATGGCATGGGTTTCGACATGGATAAGGTTGGACATTTGGTCTTCAGCTTGGACCAGAAATTCCACGGAAACAAAGATAGTAAGGGAGTAGGCCTATACTTGGTACATAGCCACATCACTTATCTAGGGGGAAGCATCTCTGTGGAAAGCATAGTCAATGAAGGAACCACTTTTACGATCAAGTTTGAACCTAAAATGCTCTTGGTTGCCCAGGGCTAGATACCGGGCTTCAGGACGGCATATCATTCCACAAGATCGAACTCTAGAAGAAGACAGGCCGAGGCCTGAACAAGGACAACCTATAATTTTTTTCATATTTTTTTTCCGAGCAATTACTTTTATTCTAATTTTAGCTCGATTTGAAAAAATCTTATTGCTATGGATAACCTCAAACGTGTAATAGTCGATTATAAGAAGTTGACCCCAGAAGTACTCAAGCTTTTGGTGGAAAAATATCCGGATGGGTACGGGGACAACGACGTCATCAATTTTAGGAATCTTAAGGGAGAGTTGATAGAGGCCGTTGAAGTATCGACTGAAGATACCAAATACCTGGTCAAGATAAGCTCTAAACTGGAACGCAGTATGGCCAATTTTGACGATGAGGATGAGGATGATGGACTGGATACCGACGATTTGGGCAAACTTCCAGGGGACGAGGATGACTTTTCGGATTCCGATTCGGACGACGACAGCGACGACAATGATAACGACGATGTCGAGGATTCCGAGGATATGGATGATGATGAAGAGGAATAAACTTCGCCTATTTCTTCAAATTGTTTAGCATTTCAAAGGTAGTTTGGTCCAAGTTGAACTTGGGTTCCCAGCCCCATTGCTCCTTGGCAGCGGAATCATCGATGCTGCTTGGCCAAGAATCAGCGATTTGTTGCCTGAAATCGGGTGCATAACTGATCGTGAAATCGGGGATGTGATTTTGGATGCTTTCCGCAATCTCCTCAGGGGTAAAACTCATGCCAGCCAAATTGTAGGATGACCGTACCTTGATCTTTTCCGATGGACTTTCCATCAAATCGATGGTAGCCCTAATGGCATCGTCCATGTACATCATGGGGAGTTTGGTGCCTTTGGCCAAGAAGCTTTCGTATTGCCCTTTTTTGAGCGCTTCGTGATAGATTTCCACCGCATAGTCCGTGGTGCCTCCCCCAGGCATGGTCTTCCAACTGATGAGCCCTGGGTAACGGACACTCCGCACATCCACCCCATATTTTTTGAAATAGTACTCGCACCAGCGTTCCCCGGACTGTTTGCTGATCCCATATACCGTGCTGGGTTCCATAATGGTGCTTTGGGCGGTGTCTTCCTTGGGCGTGTTCGGTCCAAAGACAGCAATGCTCGAAGGCCAGAAAATCTTGGAGATCTTACCTTCCTTGGCCAAATTGAGCACATTGAACAGCGAGCTCATGTTCAGGTTCCAGGCACGCATCGGGAATTTTTCGGCAGTGGCGCTCAGCATGGCCGCCATCAAATAGACCTCATCGATCTCATAGTGCATCACCACATCCTCGATGGCAGCATAGTTGGTGGCATCCAAAAGTTCAAATGGGCCAGAGCCCATCAAGGCATCACCACCCTCCCGGATATCACTGGCGATTACCTTTTCATTGCCATATTTTTCCCGGAGCTCCATAGTGAGTTCCGTGCCTATTTGGCCACATGCGCCGATGATGAGAATGGGTCTGTGCATTAAAAATGAAGTTAATTCCGATTCGCCGCAAAGATACCCTTTATTAAAATTTGTACATTCGCCTATGCAAAAATTGTTAGGCATATTACTTCTTTTTTCAGTTTTGTTGGGCTGCAAAAAAACTGAGCCTGCTTCGGCGGAAACTACCGGGGAGGAACTTGCGTTCAATTACCAAAAACTGCCCCAGAAGACCGTCATCAACGAAAAGGCGACCGCTATTGTGGAAACATGGGAGGAATTCAAAGCCCTGAACACCAGCATGGACGTGCTGTACAAGGCCACCAACAATGAAGATCTATCCCTTGCCATAGATGACCTCATCGAAAAGGAGAAGGCCATGGAAGCGGGACAGTACCCAGAACTCTTTGACACCTTTCAAGTAAAGAGCAGGCAGATGGTGTTGCGCACCTATCTCTACAAGACAAAAGCGGCTATCCTTGAAAAACAGCCCACTACCGAACCCGCCGTTCAAATGTTGGATGCTTACAATGCCATGCGCAAACAGTTGAACGTAATCATAAGCAGTCAATTTGACGTAAAACTGATATTGGATGAAGAATAAGGTCTTATACTGTTGCTTTATGGTCGTGACATTGATGCTCAATGCCCAGATGACCGAAAAACAAAAAATAGATGAGGTTTTGGATAGTTGGCACCTGGCCGCTGCCAATGCCGATTTTGAGGCCTATTTCGGAAAAATGACCAAGGAAGGTGTCTTCATCGGCACGGATGCCATGGAAAATTGGCAAAATGCAGATTTCAGGGCATTCTCCAAACCTTATTTTGATAGGGGAAAGGCCTGGAACTTCACCGCGGTGCAACGAAATATCTACTTGGACGAGACCAAGAGCTTTGCTGGGTTCGATGAATTGTTGGACACCCAGATGAAGATCTGTCGTGGTTCCGGGGTACTCCAAAAAGAAAATGGGCAATGGAAGATTGCCCATTATGTACTTTCCATAGCCGTTCCCAATGAAGATGTGGACCAACTGGTCCAGATCAAGGAAAAACGGGATGACGAATTGCTCTTGGAGCTCAAAAAGAACCAGTAGCCCCTAGTTTTCTTCCGTGGCAGCCTTTTCCTTTCGGGATAACAGGGCTTGCTTGCTCAGACTGGCCAAATTAAAGTTCGGCGCAATCTTCAAAGCCTCGTCAAACGAAACTATGGCCGCATCGATACTATCTTTATCCACATTGAAGTCCGCCAACCCCTTCAGATGGTAAAAAGCGGCTTTCAACGGTACCTCATAAGGCTGTTGACGCTCGTAAAAGGCATATTGCATCTCATCGGTGGCATTGGCTATACCATATTCGATATTGGTAAGAGCCCCACTGATGTCCCCGGTCTGTATTTTAAGGTCCGCCAACTCATAGGCAACATAGGGGGAAGGATTCCGGCTAAACAATGCCTCAAAATGTTCCAAGGCCCTTTTGGGTTGGTTCAGTGCCTTTAGTGAAACAGCTTTGATCTGGATGGCAAGTTCGGAATCGTCTGCATTTTTCTCGATCCCGATGGTGTTCAGGGCCTGAATGTGCTGGCCATCGTTCATATACACAAATGCGAGGGTGTCCCTTCTTTCTTTGGATGGGGAAAGCACGTTCATGTGGGTCAGTGCCCCAATGACACCATTCACATCGCCCTGAAGGCGCATTTCCTGATAGAAAGCTTTGTAATGTTCCAAAAGTTCATTCTTGGTCTGCGAGGTGCCGGCAAAGCCTACGAGCAAGAGGAGCAGCAATACGGTCTTTTTCATTCATTATCACTTTAGTGCGCCAAAACTAAAAAAATAATCGGTACTATCCTGTTAAGAATGCCATAAGTAATAGGGGACTATGACACAATCGAAGTTTTGAAAATGGGATGGCCTTGGTCAAAATACATACTGCCCACCGCTTTTCCCTTTTTTTCTGAAGTTTCACCCTGATAGGCAGGTGGGGGAATACCTCTTTTTTTTGCTTCGGAACTATAATATTCCCTTTTGGTGGGATGCAGTGGATATACTCCGTTAAAAGTTTTGCCCCATAGTTCTTCATCTATGATCTTGCTTATGATGCGGATGCAATCATCTTGATGGATCAGGTTCACAGGATCGTTCCCATTGGAAAGGTTTTCCCTACCCGATAGCATGGTCACAGGGTGCCTTTTGGGGCCGATGAGCCCTCCAAACCGTAGGAGAGTGGTCTGTACGGAACCAGCATTTTTCAAAAGTTCCTCACTGGCCAAGAGTTGCCTGCCCGATTCTGTTGTGGGACTTGGAAAGGTTTCTTCCGTCACCTCCCCCTCGATATCGCCATAAACCGCGGTGCTACTGATGAACAGTATCTTGCTGACAGTACTTTTTTCGATTTTATTCATCAACAGTTTCATCTTTTCAAAAAAGCTTTCCGTATGGTTGCCCCGCAATCTGGGCGGTATGTTGATGATGAGAATATCGATAAGGGACAGAAACCCTTCGATGTCTCCATGGATCTCATCTGGAGACAATGAGATAAGGTAGGGTACAATTCCTTCTTTCCGCAATAGTTCCAACTTATCAGGACTGGTCGTGGTGCCATACACCTGATGGGAGTTTTTCACCAATTGTCTTGCCAAGGGCAATCCAAGCCAACCGCACCCCAAAACCCCTATTTTTTTACTCAAATCGTAAGGTTTTGATGGTCAATACGGCATCGTTCAGCACAAAGGGCATCGGGATACTGTTGCTGGGCCGTTTGGGAATACTGAACTCCCCATGGTTCAAAAGGTCGTTGGATGCTTCGTAAAAGGTGAGCTCCAAAATGGAATCTTTGGGGAAGCTCAACTCCAACTCGGTAAAATCGTTGTTGGAGACATAATGGGTGATCAATCGGTTGCCCCGGTTTTCCAGAAAATGGGAGGAAAGCGAAATTTGGTTCGCCTTGGCCGATTTCAGTTGGATGGGATTGGTATAGATGTCCAAGCGGTTCACGTTCCTTTTTGGGGTCACGCAGAGTTCCACCAGTCTGTCCTCGCCAATGATGGTATCCCGAATGGTCTCGATATAGGGAAGGGCAATGTCCTTTCTGGGTGCATCGGCAATATAGCTGAGTTTGGTCCTGTACTTGCTAAAAAGCGTTTCCGACTCCGGTTTTCTTTTGGTATCCCCCAGAAACTGACTGTTCCATCCGATGAGTTTTTGGTCATAAGTGGCCCAAATCGCGGAATCCTTTTCGGCATTGTACACATAGAGCAGGCTGCTGGGTTTTGGTCGTTTATCGTTGAAATCGGATTGGATATGACTTGTCACCCCAAAAGCGAAGAAGAGGAACAGGAACAGATAGGCCAAGCGCCCCATGCTCTTCAATTGTCCGAAAAAGGGCAGGATCAAGACGAACAGCAGCGTGGTGAGAACGGTAGAGGCCACCATCATTTTCAATCCTAGGCCCACAGGAAACATTTTGATGAACGGGGCATAGATGATCACGGCTGGCAGTGCCAAGAACACCAACAGGAAAGGGCTGGGTTCCTCTTGGTTGAGGGTCATCATAAAAGCGGCCAACATTCCGAACAAGGGAACAATGAAGAAACTCGCGCCTTGCAGATAAGCGGCCACCAATCCACAAACAATCAACCAAAGGATGAGGGGGGCGACCAAAAGATTGGGTGTGCCCGCTTTTCGGAATTTATGGTAGGTATAAAAGCATATAGCCAGTGATAGCGCCACATAGACCAAGATATAGGTGTAGCCATTATAGGTGAACCCATGGAGCATGTCCTTAAAACCGGGATACCACCAAGTGATCACACTCCAACAGAAATAACCGACAACTCCGTTCACAGCCAAAGTGATAAGTAGGGGCAAAAACCCTTTTAAGATTCCTCCGATATTTAATTTTTTCTTTTTGAACCCAAGGACGAGCAATACCACAAACGCCACGACTGCAAGAACGAACATGGGCCAGATCCATTCAAAGGGGTAGGAGACAAACTTAAAAAAGGGTAGGTTGAAATAGACCTTGTCGTCCAAACTCTTGAGGTTGCCCAGGTCGGCGTTGCTGAAATAGTGGAGAAGCGGCATCAAATAGCTGCCTTGGTGTGCCAAGGTATTCCTGTCCAACCGATCAGCCCTGTCCAAGGCTGTGTGGTAATCAAAATGATCGTCGATAAAGGCAAAATTGAAACCCTCAATGTCACCATCCTCCCGAAATACCGTAAGATCGGTATCGTTGGGCAACATTTTGTAAATACTATATACCAGTGAATTGGCTACAGGGTATTGGGGATTGGCCTTGGTGAATTCTTTGATCAACGTGCTATTGCCACGATTGGTCTCGATGAGCATATAGCTTGGGCCGCCACTGCCCCGTGCCTCAAAATTCAGGACAAGACCCACGTCTTTTGCCCAAGGATGCTTGTTCACGAAGAGATCCGCACCATTGAGGCCCAGCTCCTCGGCATCGGAAATCAGGATGATGATATCGTTTTTCGGGGTATTTCCCTCAGCCAAAAATGCCCTGATCCCTTCCAAAATGGTGGCGACACCACTTCCGGCATCACTTGCGCCCAAGGACGAATGCGGGCTACTGTCATAATGGGACAACAACAAAAGTGCCTTGCCATTGCCAGAGCCCTTAATCCTTGCCAAAATATTGGTCGCCTTGCTCAGATTGGCCCAGTCCCCTGCAGTATAGCCCTCTTGGATAGTAGTCTCCAAGCCCATCTTGTTCAATTCCGAAATGATATAGGCCCTCGTGCGCGCATGACCGGGAAATCCCACTGCATGGGGTTCTATGGATAGGCTCTTTACATGGGACAGTGCCCTGTCGTTGGAAAAGGAGTTGGGTGCCGAATCTGCATCCGGGTTATAATTGGGCATCAATGAGTGGAAGCTCCAATAGGCAGCTAGAAAAAGAAGAAGAAGGGCAAGGGTCCGGGAGAATTTCATGGCTTGATAATGTTGTTGCATAAAAATATGAAATTATGAAAGGTTCACATCTTTGGACGCGAAAAATTAGGTTATTCGCTAAAAAAAGCTATATTTAATGTTCAACTTCAAATTCTAACCACATGGCAATCAAAAGTTTTCAAGGAGTACGATCGAAGGAGGAATCCAAGAAGAAGTACAATGCCCCAATTTTGGTGGAGGACTATATGACCAAAAAATTGATCACCTTTTCTCCCGACCAGTCCATTTTGGAAGTGATGGAGACTTTTGCCAAATTCCATATCTCCGGTGGGCCCGTGGTGGACAACAGTGGTTTTTTGGTAGGGATCATCTCGGAAGCGGACTGTATGAAGCAGATTTCCGAGAGCAGGTATTTCAACCAGCCCATCCTCGACAAGAGTGTGGAGCGCTTCATGACCAAAAATGTGGAGACCATTCCGCACGATATGAGCATTTTTGATGCGGCCGGTGTTTTTGACAGGCACAACAGGCGCAGGCTGCCCGTCATGAAAAATGACATCCTTGTGGGCCAGATCAGTCGAAAGGATATTGTGGTCGCGGCCCTCAAACTGACCGCCCATAGTTGGAAATAAACTGTTCCAAGAATCAGGATTTTAACAAGTATGGATTTGGTTCTCGATACTTTTTCACAAGTGAAAAAACGCGAACTGACATTTTCCGTTCACTCTCTTTTAACGATCATGTAATAATCGTTGTCCAAGGGCAAATACCCCATGTCATACACAAAATAGTAGGTGCTGCCCTTTTTGGTGGTATATAGATTGGTGATGAGCTCAAAGTCGAAGCCCTTGTCCAGCAAGCGCATTTTGGTGGTCTTGGCCTTTCCCTCCTTCAAGGGAAAACTGCCCAATATGCGGTAGTTCTTGCGTAGCTTGTTGTTGATGTTTCGCAGCAGGTTCTTGCTGTCCCGGTTCAGGCGGTTGTTGTAGGCATTGCGGCAGTGGTCCGAGCAGTACTTTTGGTCTATGCGTCCAAGAAGCTTTGTGCCACATTCCAAGCATTCTCTTTGGGTCATTGGATAAGATTAGGTGACCACAATATCATACTTTTTCAGCAAACCGATCAATCCTTCTTTACTGAACTTGCACTTTTTCAATGTGTTGATGGATGGATCTATGTCAAAACCAATGGCTGTTGAAAGGTCGGCCCCTTCCAGATTGGTGGAGTGGAACAGGGTATTTTCCATGGTGCAGCCAGCAAAAGTAGATCGGGAAAGGTCTGCCCCGGCAAAGTCCGTCTGGGTCAAAGTGCAATCGATAAAACAGGTTTCCTTCAACGAAAGTTCAGTGAAAGAGGCCAGCATCAGGTTGCAGCCTTCAAACCGGACCGACATCAATAAATCGTTGCAGTCCTCAAAGCGGAGTCCCACCAACTTGCAACCCTTAAAAAAGGTTTCCTTGAAAATGGTGTGCTTTATATTGGCATTGGTAAGATCACATTCCTCAAAAGTGCATTCCATGAAATTTTGGTTGTCCAAAAAGGCATCGGAGAACCGGCATCCCCTAAAAGTACAGTTTTCATATTCACCCTTGCCTAGCGGAACGGTGGAGAAATCCTGTTTTTCAAACAGTTGATCAAAAATAAAAGGCTTTTCCATGGTTGGATGGTCTATTTCACCCTTTTGTAGGCAAAAAGGACCTCTTCAGCACTGTCTTCTTCTTCGATGAGCACGGTCACGTTCATTTGATCGGGGCCTACCTTTTCCATGGTCAACCCTTCAAAACAGACTTTGTCCTTTTCAATCTTGACCAGCCTGAAGTCCACGGTTTGGTCCTTTTCTTCCCAACCACGCAGCGTACCGTCAAAATGCTTCAGCTGTAGGATCAGGGTGTGGTCCAATTTTTGGATGTGGCCCACTTCATAAAAGGAAATTTCGTTGTCCTTCGCCAATTTGAACACGAACATCATGGAGCCCCCGAGTGGGGGACTCCAGATTTCTTCTGCTATTCCACCAAAAGCCTCACCCTGCCAATGACCCGTTATCCAGGCTACGTCATGTAAAGATGCAGCGGGAGATGCCTGCCCTTTGGGCAATTGCATGGTCTGCTGTGCCGAAGCTAGGGCAACGCAGCAAAAAAAGAGGGTCAATGTCAGTTTCATCTGTTAGGTTTTTGGGGTTTGGTGAATGAATATCAATTGGTGAGGGCAAACTTTACGCTCACTAGGGTCTCTACCCGTATCTTTTCAAAATCGATGTCCAACGGCTGGGCACCACCCATATCGGCGGAAACGGCTTTCATTTCCATCATTGGGGCCTGGTTGTATCTGGGGTAATAGGGTTGAGAGTTGTCCACAATGTGAAGTGCGGCACCCAACTTCTGCCCAAGCGGTTTGGTCAGGGCATCGGCCTTTAATTTGGCCTTTTTGATGGCCCTGGTCTTCAGTTCCAGTTCCAGTTCGTCCATTTTGGAATATTCCGTTTTTTCCACATAGGCATTGGCAATGTCCAATTGCTCCAAAGCGACCATGACCTCACCGGCCTGCTTGCCCGAATAGACGACAAGCGAATATTCCTTGCTTTTCAAGACTTCTTTTTCGCGGAGAAAATATTTTTTGAAATTGCTGCTCATGTCCTTGATCACCAATTGCTCGTCCAAGTCTATCCCAAGGGCCTTTAGTCGTTGCGCCATTTTGTTCTCCTGCTCTTCAACGGAGACCTTTCCTTTGGAATCCTTTTCCTGGATGGTGATGTTGAGGTGGATCTTGTCCGGGGTCACCAAAGTGTCCACTTGGGCCGAAGTTTCCAGATAAGGGGTGTCCAAAAAGTTTTTGGATTGGGCAAAAATTGAAGTCGAAAGCAACAAGGCTGCCAAGGGTAAGATCATTTTTTTCATAGTAGAGATTTTTTGTTTAAAGGTAAATACTTCACCCCAATGAGCAAAACCTGTGCCGTTTTTAAACCGAATTGATGGGAAAATACATATGCCACTCCATTTATCTTGATTACATTGTGGGGATGAAATTTGTTCTGGCACCCGATAAATACAAAGGCTCCTTGACGGGAAGGGAATTCTGCGATACGGTGGAAAGTGGCCTCAAAAAAGTGTTTCCCGAAGCCAAAGTGGTCAAAACGCCCTTGGCCGATGGGGGCGACGGCACCATTAAGATTGTTGCCGATTATCTCGATGCATCTTCCGTGTCCGTGCGGGTGAAGGATCCCTTGTTCAGGGACATTGAGGCCCGTTATTTACTTTCCGGGGATGGGCTGACTGCCTATATCGAAATGTCCGAAGCTTCCGGGTACAAACTGCTCAGCAAGGGCGAAATGAACTGCATGCACACCACCTCTCTTGGCACAGGGGAACTAATTTTGGATGCCTTGGAGAAAGGCGCACGCAAAATTGTCCTGGGCATTGGGGGGAGCGCTACGAACGATGGGGGTATGGGCATGGCTCAGGCATTGGGGCACACTTTTTTGGACAAGAACGGCAAGGCGTTGGAGCCTGTGGGAAAAAATCTCGTCCATGTGGATCAAATACTACGTAAAAATGTGCACCCCAATTTGTCACAGGCGGTTATCCAAGTGGCCTGCGATGTGAACAATCCCTTCCATGGCGAAAATGGGGCGGCGAAGGTATATGGCGCCCAAAAGGGGGCTTCCGCTGCAGAAATTGGGTTTTTGGACCAAGGGTTGGCCCATTTTGCCCAAGTGCTCCACAGTGTTTTCGGGGTGGATGTGCAAAAGATTCCAGGAGCCGGTGCGGCCGGTGGAGTTGGAGGTGGTGCCGTCGTCTTTTTGAATGCCGATTTGGTATCGGGGGTAGATCTGGTGATGCAGATGGCCCATTTTGAGGAAGTGTTGGCAGATGCGGACTGGGTGATTACTGGGGAAGGCCAATTGGACGGACAGACTTTTTCGGGCAAGACCATCAACGGGGTGATCCGTGCCGCGCAGCAAAAAGATATTCCCGTGGCCGCTTTTTGCGGATCGGTGAACCTTTCCATTGAAGAGATGCAACAGATGGGACTGGCCTATGCGGTCTCCATCCTGAATGAAGTAGGAAACTTGGACGAGGCCAAAACAAAAAGTAGCCGGAATCTGGAATTGGCGAGCTACAACTTTGCCCATCTTTTGAAAATAAGCAAAGCTTGAACCTAAAAAAGTCTATTTTGATGCGCCTTGCTTCATCCTGAATTCCAAGGAAGTCTTTACCGTTCGCCATTCATTGTCCAAGATGGAAAAAACAACGGTATCCCTTAGATTTCCGTTTGCATCAACCTTGTGGTTTCTCAAGATGCCATCTTGTTTTGCGCCCAAACGCAAAATGGCATTTCGGGACGGGTGGTTGTGGAAGTTGGTCCGAAATTCCACGGCAATGCACTTTAAGGTCTCAAAGGCATGTTTCAGCAATAAATATTTGCATTCGGTATTGAGTCCGGTGCGCTGTACGCGTTTGGCATACCAGGTGTGGCCGATTTCCAGCCGTTTGTTCGCGGCGTCCACATTCATGTACCGAGTGGTCCCCACTACGGCATTGGTCCTTTTGTCCACGATGGTAAAGGGGAGCGATTTGCCTTCCCCCAACTCGAGCAAGGCGGTGTTGATGTAGGCATCCGTAGTGGCAGGGGTGGGGACAGAGGTGTACCACAGTTCCCAAAGGTTGCCATCGGATGCGGCAAATGCAAGGTCCACTTTGTGGGATTTTTCCAAAGGAACGAGCTTCACCAGCTCTCCTTCCAGCACAACGGGATGTAACCAAGGCTCCATAAGTTGGGTTTTTGCCCCAAATATAGGCGTTAATCGGTCGAAAATGGCAAACAAAAAGGCCGGGAGTTTATCCCCGACCCTCTTGTCAATCAAAAAAACAAAATTAGAAATCACCCGATTTCCTTGAATTCCTCCACAGTGAAGAAGTCTTGGTCCTTGTTGTCAATAAAGTAAATGCCTTCCTTGACAAAGTATTTCATGGTACGGTCTTTCACCTTTACGGCAAATCCTTTATCAGTGGCGACCACGGAGAAATCATCGGTGACCGACCTTCTGTATTTCAGCACCATGTAGTGCTCGTATTCCTTGTCGTTGTTGGAATCCACTGCGATGAGTTTGGTCACCAACGCAGGTTTGGAATCGCGATTACGACTTTCTGTTTTTTGGTCGCTTTTGTCAAAAGCCATGGGGTAGTTTCTGTGCTCCATGACCTTGATGTTATAGGCCTTTTCCACCCCGTTCTCTTCCACGGAGAAGGTTTTGTGGATCGTGGCGTTCATCAGCCCTGGGTTAGTGCTTTGGCCATAACTATTGATGCCGACCAGCAAAAGCATTGGTATGTATAGAAGTGTTGTGAGTGTTTTCATGGGTATATTTTTTATAGTTTTCGAATCTTTTTTGGGATGTTCGTTGCCTATTTGAGGTATGAGGTGAACATCCAGTTCCTCTTTTCCAGATGGGTGAGAAAATCGGTCAAGATCTGTTCCGTGACCACATCGCCACTGTCCAAAGCGGCATTCACGCCATCCAGCATGTTGTTGTGCAGGGTTTCGTAGTCCTTTAGTACCTCCCTTACCATCTCAATGGCGGTAAGTTCCTTGGTGGGCTCTTTGATCTGGGAGAGTTCCAAGGTCTTTTTCAGGGGAAACTTCGTCTTTACCCCAAAAGCGCGGATACGTTCGGCCACGATGTCTATGTTTTCCTTGGCGGTGTTGTATTCGTTTTCGAACTCCTCGTGCAGTTCAAAAAATTCCGGCCCCTCAATGTTCCAGTGAAAGTTTCGCATCTTGTTGTAGAACACTTGGTAATTGGCCAAAAGGGTGTTCAGGGTCACCACGATCTCTGCGGTTTCCAGATACGTGAACCCTAATTTTTTAAACGTCTTGTTTTTACTGCTTACAGTTTCCATTTTGTTTTAATTTTTGATTTGACAATAATTCCGTGCGCAGAAGTGTACGGTCCAAAGGACCGATTCGCTGTGCACTGGTTTTTCTTGGGAGATGGGAAGAAAACTTCCCATTAGGATTTTGGGTCAGTGTATTGACCTAGAACACAGATTTCTTGAAGTGGTTTCTTATGCAATCCATACTATCAATATACAGATATATATCAGAAAATCAAGTATTTAACAGGATTTAACACTTCTCAGGAAGGGCGTTCCTCATGAATTTTCCGCATTCTGGACAATGAACCCCTTGCAGAGGGAGAGGTACATATCAGGGGAGATATCGGTCACATATTCCTTCTCGGCATTGAAGACTTTTTGGGGTTCCCGGTTCATGGAGTCGTGCTCTTGGATATAGATGACGTCCAGTTTGTCGTACATCCGTTTTCCGAGACTGAACCTTCTTACCACAGTATATTTATTGATGCTGCGAATGGGCATACGGTTGTTGTTTGGGTCACTTGGTAGGACACCGAAAAGGGGGTGGGGGTCACATTATGGGCACCTATATACAATATGGGACAAACTAAAATTCAAGAAAAATGAATACATTTAGTCAAGTGAAGAAAAGAGACGAACTTGAATACAATAAGTGGGTTGACCACTTGAACAATACGAAGGAAAGAACCAATTATTCCATTCGCAGGATGGATTTGCTTATAATCTCCATATCTGGGGCAGGTATCTATATAATATTTGAAACCATAAGGGAGTTAAAAGCATATAAAATCAATGTTGAGCACGAAAATCTCCTATTAATTTCCGGGATTTGCTTTTTAGTGGCAATCACATCTAATTTCATATCACAGGTCACAGGGTATCATGCAAACAATAATGAAGAATGCTATACGCAGTTAGAGCTTAGAAAAATTGAAAAAAGGGATTTCGATGAGTGTGAAAAGAATCGATATAATGGCAAGGTGAATAAATATAATAAGTGGACCGATGCACTTAATTTATCATCAATTATCTTAATGTTCTTAGGGCTTGGTTTGTTAACGGCTTTTAATTACTATCTTTTTTAGGTCTTGATCCTGTTCTAGCTCCTTTTGTAGCATCATTTTTCTTGTGGCTTCCACCTTTGATATGTCCTTTTCCATCACTCTTTTTGGAACTGGAACCTGTACTTCCTTTTTTATCTTGTTTAGCCATGTTGTTGGAAAATTTTACACAATTTAATAATAATCCCTTTTGGCAACATATTTGGCACCCATATTGTATATAGGTGCCACATTCTGGGCATCCCTTCTTGCTTCCAATCATTTACATCTGTTTACAAACGAAAGCAAACAATTCAATACCGATTGGCGCATTTTTCTGCTCCTAAGTTTGCCTCGTCGGACAATGAAGTTCGATGGTATTGACTGTTTAACGCTTAAATCACATCAAAATGAATTCACTGAAAAACAAAGTACAGTTGATTGGACACTTGGGCAGCGACCCGGAAATCATCACCCTAGAGAATGGGGGCAAATTGGCCAAGTTTTCCCTGGCCACCAACGAGACCTATAAAAATGCGGAGGGCGAAAAGGTGACGGACACCCAATGGCACAACATCGTGGCCTGGGGCAAAATGGCGGAGATTGCCGAAAATTACCTCGCCAAGGGCAAGGAAATCATGGTGGAGGGCAAACTCATGTCCCGCTCCTACGAAACCAAGGAAGGCGAGAAGAGGTACATCACCGAGATCAAGTGCAACGAGCTCTTGATGTTGGGGAAATAATACGAACCACAACCAAAGAGTGAAGGGGCAATTTTGCCCCTTTTTACATGGTCCCAATTAGGGTAAAACCATTTTTGGTTGTTATAGAACTGAATCCCGACTTATCCCGTATATAAGATAAGGACACGGATCAAAACTTTCTACGCTATGAAACATATCGGATTTTTTATAACGCTTTTGGCCCTGACATTTTCAACCGCAATGTCCGCCCAAGAAAATGGAACGCAGAACACGGAACAGGACAAGGATTCCTATTACGAACAACGGGCCAGGGAAGATGCCGAATACGAACAGGCACTGGCGATGCGCAATGAAGAGGATGAAAAGGATTTTTGGAAAGATCAGGACCAATACGAGAAAGACCTCAGGAAGCGCGATAAAAAAGCCTACAAGGCCTATATGAAAGGAAAGAGGGACGCTTATGCAGAACACGCGACCCATTGCGACAACGAGTGCCATCACAGCGATCACTACCATCGTCAGGCCCAAATGTATTTTACCTATCACGAGTACCACTACCCCCGAAGGAGCACTGTTGTGCAGACCGGGGTCAGGGTGGCCACCCCAAGAGTTGGACTTAGTATCTTTTAGTTTGAATTAGTTGGTTAATAAAAAACGCCCCAATATATTGGGGCGTTTTTGTTTTAGGGTTTAATGGACTTAGTCCAAACCTCCTTTTCGTTCGGGTGAACGGGGAGTTGGCCATTCCAACTGTTCCCCTGTCCGGTTGCTGATGGGAAGTACCGCCTTTGTGCGCGAGGTTTTCTCTGGGTGCTCGCTGGCCATATACGCAAGGATGGCCGTAAGGATGGCGTTGTTCCTCACATCATCAAAAATAATCTTGTCATAGGTGTCACGGTTGGTATGCCAGGTGTAGTTCCAGTAAGACCAGTTCAGTGAACTCAAGCTAAACGCAGGGGCCCCTGCTGCTTGGAACGAGGCATAATCGGAACCGCCTCGTGCGGGTGTGCCCGGGAACGAAGTCTCTATTTCATCCGTGATTTCCTGTGGAACGGGGTTTAGCCATTTGCCCAAATAGTCATAGGCATCCAAGAATCCACCTCCTGAAATGCTCACTACCCTTCCAGTACCGTTATCTTGGTTGAAAAGCGCCTGTACACCGTCCACAATCTCGGGATGGTCTTCCACAAAGGCCCTGGAACCGTTGAGTCCCTGTTCCTCACTGCCCCAATGCCCCACCAAGATGGTGCGCTTGGGATTGGGATAGGCTTTTTTAAGGATGCGCATGGCCTCCATCATCACCAAAGTTCCTGTTCCGTTGTCGGTGGCACCCGTGCCTCCGTCCCAAGAATCAAAGTGGGCGGACAAAATCACATACTCGTCCGGTTTTTCGGAACCTTTGATCTCGGCAATCGTATTGAAAGTGGGCATGGCTCCGAGATCCTTGGACTCGGCCACAATGTGCAACTGTGGTTTTTGTCCGGATTCCACCAATCGGTAGAGCATGCCGTAATCTTCCAATTCCAGATCCAATGTGGGGATGGTCTTGGTGTAGGCACCAAAAATCTTGTTCACCCCAAAACCTTGTGACCAGTAGGAAGCGACAATGCCCGCAGCACCAGCTTCTTCTAACGTACCGGGCAAGGACCGGGTGTTATGGCCCATGTTCCGCATGTTCTCGTTCCAAGCCTTGGTCTGCTCTTCACGCTCTTCTTTCATGCGCGCAAAGGACTTTTCGGTGGCAAATTCCTCCCAGTTGTAATCGGGTCTGCCCGTGGGCTGCATCATGGACACCATGACCAGTTTTCCCTTCACATTGGGCAACCATCGTACAAATTCCATGGAATCCTTCACCATGGGCAATACCACCAACTCGGCAGTGATGCCTTTTTTGGGTGTGGCAGGGCTCCAGGCCAATTGTGTACCGCGAAGGCTCTGTACCCTGGGGGAGACCATATCGATATGCGAAATTCCGCGCTCCCAACCTTTCCATTCGCCCCATTGTTCGTTGCGGGCCGTAATTCCCCAACCGGCATATTTGGCGACAGCCCAATCGTGGGCCTTTTTCATTTGGGGCGTTCCCACCAAGCGGGGCCCGATACCATCCATAAGTTCGTGGCCAAGTGCCTCGAGCTGTGAGTTTTCATTGGCCTCTTTGATGATGGCCTGGACAACGGGATCTTGTTCCTGGGCCAAAAGGAATAGGCTGTTGGCCAGCAGCAATGCAATGAGTAGCGTTATTTTTCGTATCATAGTTGATTTAATTTGTCCTAAAAATAGCACAATAAAAACAAGTTTGGAAATACGAACGGCAAGCTAAAGGGACAAATGGGGAAAAATGGCTAGGCCACCTTTTTCAGAAGGTCGAAGCAAGGGCATTTGGAGCAACGCTTGCTTTCTTTTTTCTTGTATTTCTCACAGCATTTTGACTTTAGATTGCTATGGGAGGACAATTCTTTCAGCAATGCCTTTTTGAGTTTCTTTTTTTCCTTCTTTTTTCCCATGTTGCATATAGAGAAGGCAAAACTAATTATTTTAATTCAATCTAAATAAGAAATTAACACTTAAGTGTTAAGGGTGAATCAGAAGTGAAGGGAGACCCCCATGGTATTGGGTCCAAATGAAAGGTTCCAACTCACTTGTTTCGGATTGTCGTTGTACTTCTCGTCATATTTCGAATCCAAATATCGGTCAATGGATTCCACAATGAATATGCTCAGCACCGTACTGAATGCCACATCGGAGACCCAATGGAAATCATCCATCACCCGCACAAAACCGGGCACCAGACCGATGGCATAAATACCACCCTTTACCCAGGGGTTCTTGAACTGTTTGGCAATGGCATAGGCGTTGCTGAAGGCCAACATGGCATGTCCTGAAGGGAAGGAATCGTAATCATAGATGCGATCCAGATGCAGGGGGTCGAAGGTATCGGAACTCTCCCCGCTTTTGGGTCTGGCCCTACCAATGATGCGTTTGCTCACTTGCTGAAGAAACCCGCCCGCGGTAGCTGATGAAATCAACAAGACCCCGGTCCGCCTCAACTTCTCATTCTTGGTGAACAGTCCCGCCAAATAAACCCCGCCAGTCAGCATGTAGTTGTTCTCAGGACTGCCGTATTCGTGTCCGTAGTCCATCACCACATCGGGAATATCTTGCCTGAAACCGTTTTTCCAGTCGTTCAGTTCATCATCCACGGTAAATAGGAGCAGGGTGCCCGCGGTCAAATAACCAAAGTTGGCCCAATCGTTCCCTTTCCAGTGTACCGGACGGGAATAGGCATAACCCACACCCCCGAACATGTTGCCCACATCGTAGGTGAAATGGTTCCACATATTCTTTTCTTTTACATCTTCTTGGCCAAAAACAGGACAAATCAGTAGGGATACAAATAGGAGAACAGCTGCTTTCATGAGGTTAAATAAAAGGAACAGTCGGTAAAATTACGCATAAATATCCTGCGCCAAACGAAATGTGTTGGCATGGGCCTCCACAATGGTTTTGATATCGGGCGAATACCCACCTCCCATGCTGCATTGAACTGGGATGTTGGCGTCGTGACAGGTTTGGAGCACAAAACAGTCCCGTTCCCGGCAACCTTCCAACGTCATGGCCAAGGTACCCAGTTTGTCGGAAGCCAACACATCCACCCCACAGAGGTAAAAGATGAAATCCGGGCGCACCTTTTCCAGCAGTTCCGGTAAGGTGTTCTTTAAAATGGACAGATACTCTTGGTCAGTAGTATCCTTTTCCAGAGCGATATCCAAATCGGAAGTTTCCTTTTTAAACGGATAATTGCCCTTCCCATGCATGGAAAAGGTAAAAACAGAACGGTCAGTCTGAAAAATCTCCGCAGTCCCGTTACCTTGGTGCACATCCAGATCCACGATCAAGATGTTGTTGGCCAGATGGTTGTCCAAAAGATAACGGGCACCGATGGCCTGGTCGTTCAGCATGCAAAAAGCTTCCCCGCGATTGGAGTAGGCGTGGTGGGTCCCTCCCGCAATGTTCATGGCGATACCGTGTTCCAGAGCAAACTCACACCCTTTGATGGTACCGTCGGCTATGATCCGTTCCCGAGTGACCAATGCATCGCTCAATGGAAAACCGATTTTCCGGACCGCACTTTTGGAAAGTTCCAATCCCATCAAATCCCGAAAATAGATTTCATCGTGCGCAGCCAAAATGTGTTTGTCATCAGGAATGGAGGGTTCAAAGAAATTTTCTTCGGAGCAAGTGCCTTCATGGAGCAATTGCTGGGGCAGCAGCTCATACTTGATCATGGGGAAACGATGCCCTTCTGGTAACGGATGTCTGTAGATGGGGTGATAGGCAATTTTGAGCATTTCAAAAATCCTTATTTGTGCAGGGCCAACTGTATCCGTTTTCGGGGCACATCCACATCCAACACCTTCACGATCACTTGTTGGTGAAGGCTCACATGTTCGTTGACATCCTTTACAAAGGTATCGGACAGATTGGAAATATGGATAAGGCCACTTTCCTTGATCCCAATATCCACAAAACATCCAAAGTTGGTGATGTTGTTCACGATGCCGGGCAGCAATTGCCCTTGCCGAAGGTCTGTGATTTCCCGGATATTCTGGTCAAACGTGAACACCTTGGCTTTTTCCCTCAGGTCCAGACCCGGTTTTTCCAATTCTTTTACAATATCCTCCAAAGTGGGCATCCCGATGGTTTCCGTGCAATAGGATTTCAGGTCGATGCGCTGTAAGGCCGCTTTGTTCCCAACGATTTCCTCAAGCGGGATTTTTTGGTCCTTGGCCATTTTGGCCACCAATTGGTAACTTTCTGGGTGTACCGAGGAATCGTCCAAAGGATTGTCCCCATTTTTGATGCGCAAAAAGCCGGCACTCTGTTCAAAGGCCTTGCCACCCAAACGGGCCACTTTTTTGATCTCTTCCCGGTTCTTGAAAGCCCCATTTTCATTGCGATGGGCCACAATGTTTTCGGCGAGTTTGGGTCCGATGCCCGAAACATAACTGAGCAGGGGAACACTGGCCGTGTTGATGTTGACGCCCACCGCATTCACACAACTTTCCACCACGGTGTCCAAAGACGTTTTCAATTGGGTTTGGTCCACATCGTGCTGGTATTGTCCCACCCCGATGGATTTTGCATCGATCTTCACCAGTTCGGCCAACGGATCGGCCAATCGGCGACCAATGGAAACCGCGCCACGGACTGTGACATCGTAATTGGGAAACTCGTCGCGGGCAATCTTGGAAGCCGAATAGATGGAGGCCCCTGCTTCGCTCACCACAAAAACTTCTAGGGGCTTTTTAAAGGGAATGCGTTTGATCAATTGCTCGGTTTCGCGCGATGCAGTCCCGTTGCCTATGGCAATCGCCTCAATTTTATAGGCATCCACCAAGGAGCTTATTTTTTTGATGGCCCCGTTTCTGTCGTTCTGTGGGGCGTGGGGATAAATGGTTTCGTTGTGCTTCAGATCACCCTGCTCATCCAAACAGACCACTTTACATCCTGTTCGGAACCCAGGGTCGATGGCCAAAATGCGTTTTTCGCCCAAGGGTGCACCCAGGAGCAACTGCTTTAGGTTTTTGGAGAACACCTGAATGGCGGCCAAATCCGCTTTTTCTTTGGCAGTTTTTAAAAGCTCATTGGATAGGGAAGGGAACAACAACCTTTTATAGGCATCGGCGATGGCCATTTGGATGTGTTCGGTACAGGCATTGTTGGATTTGATCAAACGGCGTTCCATATTCTGAAGGGCACGTTCCTCGTCAATTTCGATTTTCACCCGGATGAATCCTTCCTTTTCTGCCCTCATGATGGCCAAAAAACGGTGCGAAGGGCAGCGGTCCAACGGTTCGGTCCAATCAAAATAATCCTGGAATTTTTGGGCCTTCTCATCGTCTTTTTTGGTCTTGATCACTTGGGTGGTGATGATGGCATGTCGCTCCAATTGGTTGCGCAGTTGATTTCGGATATCGGTGCGCTCGTTGATCCATTCAGCGATAATGTGGCGGGCGCCTTCCAAGGCTTCATCCTCATTTTGGACTTCCTTGTTGAGGTATTTGGAGGCAATGAACTCGATTTCATCCGCGTTTTGCGCCATGATGATCTTCGCCAAGGGTTCCAGACCATTTTTACGAGCGGTCTCCGCTTTGGTCTTTTTGCTCTTCTTGAAAGGCAAATACAGGTCTTCCAAGCTGGTCAGGTCCATGCAGCTCAAAAATTTGGCCTTGAGGTCCGAGGTGAGGGCTCCCTGTTCTTCCACGGCCTTGATGATGGCCGCCTTTCTTTTTTCAAGGGCCTCGAACTGGGTTTTGTACTGCACAATGGCGCCGATCTGGACTTCATCCAAATTCCCAGTGCGTTCCTTTCGGTATCGGGAAATAAAGGGAATGGTACAATCCTCGTTCAAAAGGGCCACGGTATTCTCCACACTTTTTTCCGATAAATGAGTGTGTTGAACGATATAGGGAATGAGTTGCATTTTCTTTTTTTGTAAAGTAGGTTTTTTTAAAAGGTAAGAGTATATTGATCAAGTCATTTTACTCTCAATACCATCAATTTCAATTCAAACTTTAGAATTTGAAAAGGGTGTATTGATTGAGTTTTTTGTTATAAACTCCCCAGATATAGGAATCATTCAACTTAAAAACAGTTTCCGCGTCCTTTTTGGGAAACGTATCAGCGGATTCTGTAATAATATCAAATACATTTTTGGGGATATCACCTGATTTATGGTTAAAATCCTGATCAAACAAACATTCAATACGTGTTGCCTTTGTGGAATTGTAGCTTCCATAGGCATAAAAAGTTGGGTTGAAAGTAACAGTAAATCCAACAATGGCCCCCATCGGCATTCCAAAACCAGGCATCATCATAGGAGCGCCCCCTCTTACCATTTCTTTCTTGGAGCCCATGGTAATGACATAGTCATTGTTTGACTTTACAACAGCGACGCCAATATCTTCTTTACTGAGTCTTCTCAGAAATTTGCTGCTCTTTTCCATCTCCCTATAATCTTTGTATGTGCCACCTTCTTGAATTATTGGGGTGTTTTTGAAAATGATCTCTTCATCTTTTTTTACTTGGAGGTTCTTCAGTTCTTTACCAGTTTCGAGGGATTTTATTGAAAAGACCATTTCTTCATCGGATGAGGAGATAAGATAAATCTTATCGTCCAAAATGAAGGAATTGGAATTGACCATTGGGGCCGAAATGGAGGGTTTTTCAATAGTGGAAAGTGTGTAGTTCAATTCTTCAGTGGAAACATCAATGATATAAGTGAGCGTTTGAGTGTCAATGGTCAATTTAAACCCATGCTTTTCAGGATACATCTTCAAAATTTCGCTAGTGGTCTCAATGGAATTAGGGGAATGGGAATCAATCTTGTCAATTTTAAATGAATTGAAATTTCCAAATCTTGTTTCTGAACCTCCCGTAGCCATAATTGTATAAAGATGTTGGACAGCTCCCTGATTATCATAAAATGACTCTTTCGACAAGTCCAAAGACTGCTTCGTATACTCACTACCTTCTTCAAAGACATAAAAATTCAGAATACTGGATTCCTTGTTTATGGTCACCAGATGAAATTTGGAGGCATCACTATAACCTCCTACGTAAACCTCATTTTTGAGTTTGAAATCATAAAGGGTTTCTTCTGTGGACTTATTTTCAAAATTGAAGAGAATACTTCCAAAAGTTTTATCCTTCCTATCTTTTAAGAATAAGCGGATTTCTTTTCCATTCACAGAATAGCCTATAATTTGCTCGTATTTTTTTGCGAGACCCTCTGAAGCAAATTCACCAATCAAATCAAGTGCAGCGGAATATAAAAATCCATAGATATTATTGTCATCGTCCAAGAAAATCGCAAAATTTCCAGTTGCTTCATCTACAACAGGAAATGCAGTGTGTACTTTTCTGGTTCCCTCTTTGAAATTGTTGTTTATTTCAAGAAATTTTTCTTGCGATATGATGATCTGCGATAGTAAAAGGATAAAAAGTAAGATTGGTCTTTTCATGGTTTGTATGATTGGTTAGTTTATACTTGTTCCATTCCCGACCCCATCCTCATCTGGATTCATAAAAACGAGTTTGCCCTCTTGGTTTTCGGTCATCAAGATCATGCCCTCGCTTTCCACACCACGTAGTTTTCGAGGGGCCAAGTTTACGAGAACGGTCACTTTTTTACCGATGATTTCTTCGGGCTGAAAGCTTTCGGCAATTCCGGAAACAATGGTTCGGGTATCGAGACCAGTATCGATTTTCAATACCAAGAGTTTGTCGGCCTTTGGCATTTTTTCCGCTTCCAAAATGGTGCCTACCCGCATGTCCAATTTCGCAAAATCGTCGTAGGCAATGGTCTCTTTTTGAGGTGTGATTTCTTTTTTCATGGATTCTGTGCTAGCCGTAGTCGAAGCATTGGATTTTTTGGTTGCTTCCAGTTTGTCCAATTGTTTTTGGATTTCCTCATCCTCGATTTTTCGGAAGAGCAGTTCACTTGGATTGAGTTGATGTCCGGCTGGAAGTAAGATATCTTCAGAGGCAATGTTGTCCCAATTGGTCTCGACTGCGCTCGACCTGACATTTAGAATTCCCTTCAATTTTTCCGACGTAAATGGCAAGAAAGGCTCACTTAAAACCGCCAATCCCGTGGCAATCTGAAGCGCCACGTACATAATGGTGTTTACCCGCTCCTCATCCGTTTTGATGAGTTTCCAAGGCTCTTCGTCGGCCAAATATTTATTGCCCAATCGTGCCAGGTTCATCAATTCCTGACTGCCTTCACGGAAACGGTAACGCTCCAAGGAGTTGGACAGGATTTCAGGAAAACCTTTCAGGGCCTCCAAAGTCTCTTTGTCCACTTCTGAAAAAGCACCGGGGGTGGGGACCACTCCGTTGTAATATTTTTGGGTGAGCACGGCAACCCGGTTCACGAAATTGCCAAAAATGGCCACCAGTTCGTTGTTGTTGCGTGCCTGGAAATCCTTCCAAGTAAAATCGTTGTCCTTGGTCTCAGGCGCATTGGCGGTCAAGGCATAGCGGAGCACATCCTGCATGTCTGGGAATTCTTCCAAATACTCGTGCAACCAAACGGCCCAATTCTTTGAGGTGGACAGCTTGTTGCCCTCCAAATTCAAAAACTCGTTGGCGGGCACGTTTTCGGGCAAAATGAAATCACCGTGGGCCTTCAGCATGCTGGGGAACACAATGCAGTGGAACACAATGTTGTCCTTGCCGATAAAGTGCACCAATTTGGTGCTTTGGTCCATCCAGTAGGGTTTCCAGTCCTTGCCTTCCCGTTCGGCCCATTCCTTGGTGGACGAAATATACCCAATGGGTGCATCGAACCACACATAAAGTACCTTCCCTTCACCGCCTTTCACGGGTACCGGGATGCCCCAATCGAGGTCACGGGTCACGGCACGGGGTTTTAGACCATCATCAATCCACGATTTGCACTGGCCATACACATTGGGTTTCCAATCGGCCTTGTGGCCCACCAAAATCCATTCCTTTAAAAATTCCTCATACCTGTCCAAAGGCAAAAACCAGTGTTTTGTGGTTTTCAGAATGGGAACTGCACCGGTTATGGTCGACTTTGGATTGATGAGATCGGTGGCATTCAGGGAAGAGCCGCAGCGCTCACATTGGTCACCGTAGGCCTCTTCGTTACCACATTTGGGGCAGGTACCGATTACAAATCGGTCCGCGAGGAATTGTTTGGCCTCATCGTCGTACAATTGTTCGGTCTCCTCTTCTATAAAGTCGCCCTGATCGTACATTTTTTGGAAAAAATCGGAAGCCGTTTTATGATGAACTTCAGCAGAGGTCCTGGAATAGTTGTCAAAGGAAATCCCAAAATCCGCGAAGGACTTTTTGATGATCCCGTGGTATTTGTCAATGATTTCCTTGGGGGTAACGCCCTCCTTCTTGGCCTTCATCGGGATGGCCACCCCATGTTCGTCGCTACCGCAAATGAACGCCACATCGCTGCCCTTGAGCCTTAAATAACGTGAATAGATGTCCGCGGGAACATAAACGCCGGCCAAATGCCCAATGTGAATGGGGCCGTTGGTGTATGGGAGTGCCGCTGTGATGGTATATCTTGATGGAGACGTGCTTTGAGCCATGAAAAAATCAAATTAGGCCCCAAAAATACTGATTTTAACGGGATCGGTCATAAAAAAGGAAACCCCCGAAGATGCGACCCAATTTGGGGTGTGGGGTACATCATCGAGGGAATCCCGAAATAAATGATATGGTTAGGTTTCTTAGGAAATCATAACTGATTTACTCATTTTTTTACCTCCGACCGAAATCCTATAAATATATTTTCCTGTGGAAAGGCTGTCCCGCATGCGTTCACGGATGTTGATCTCCATGGGGCCTTCCGGCATGATTTGATTCAAAAGTGTGCCGACCCGTTGTCCCAAAATATTGAACAGCTCGATATCCACATGTGCCGAAACGGGCATTTCCAAATGGATATGGGGCGCGCTGGAATTTGGGTAGTAGGGCGAGTGTACAATGCCGTCCAAAATGTCCGGGCTTGGATTGTTCGGATCTTGTCC
Source organism: Flagellimonas hadalis (assembly GCF_007785775.2). GTDB lineage: Bacteria > Bacteroidota > Bacteroidia > Flavobacteriales > Flavobacteriaceae > Flagellimonas > Flagellimonas hadalis. The sequence continues at coordinate 297,783 of NZ_VNIK02000002.1, read as the reverse complement.
GGGAGGGGTCTCCGGCAAGATGGGCGGATCGTTGTCCATGGCAATGTCCTCCAAGGTCTCCCCACTACAGTTAAAGCCGAGGTCTATGGCCCGGTATGGATGACCTAAAAGGTGCTGTTCCACGGAAGCCCTGGGCACACAGAGCCATTCGGCCAAAACGGTGCCGTAAAGGTCCCTAAAATCCATGGTGTACTCCAGATTGCCCCTATTGTTCGGTTCGTCAAGGGAGGGGTGTTCGCCCACAAAGGCACTTCCGCTCAATCCCGATCCGAAGAACAGGGTTGGGGCGGCCTTGCCGTGATCGGTACCGTTGGATCCGTTTTCAAAGATCCTACGGCCAAATTCGGAAAAAGTCATGCTCAATACCTTGTCGTCCTGTTGGGTGAAGGCGATATCCTCGTAAAAATTGTTGATGGCAATGGACAGATTGGACATCAATCGCTCGTGGACCAAAGGCTGGTTGCCATGGGTATCGAATCCGCCCATGGAGATCATATAGACCTTGGTTCCCAAATTTCCTTTGATCAATCGAGCCAAAAGGGCCAATTGTCTGGCAAAGCCATTGTCCTGATATTCCACTTGGTTCTGCCCGCGCATGTATGCCTCATGGATTGTCCCTGCATATTCGTAGGTGGTATTGGCCACCCCTCGAAGGAAGCGGAGCTGGTCACCATACATACAGTTGTCAAAAGGAGTTTCAGCATCAACATCATAAAAAAGTCCCGTCTGTGCAATCTGTTCCAACTGGTCCACATTGTTGGTCACAAAGGCATAGTTGGTTTCCTCACCTTGGAAGACCAAGTTGGCCAAGTTCCCGATTTGGATAGCTGCAGGGGCCGGAGGTGGAGTGATGAGGTAATCAGGGTAGAGTTCTTCAAAATGCCTGCCCATCCAACCTGTGTTTTCACCGGAAAATCCAGTGGTGGTGAGGTCGGTGTTGGCAAAAATGTCAGATCCCGTAAAGTGGGAAAGGCTTTGGTTCTGATAGCCTACGCCATGCACTGCTTTGAACTGCCCATCGCCCCAAAGGGATTCCAGGGCACTCATATAGGTGGGCACGCCAAAATCGTCGGTAAGTTTCAGCACCTTGCTCTCAGGGATATAGATATTGGGCCTGGCATTGGCATAAGTGTCATATTGTTGGATGGGAATCACGGTGCTGAGACCGTCATTTCCACCTGATAATCTAATCAATATCAGAATATTGTCCGTTTCAGCTGCTGCAATGGCCGCTGTCAATGGTGATGGGGCGGAGGCCGAGATCAAGTGGCTGCCGAGGAACATGGAACCCGAACCGGCTATACCTAGAGCCTGTATGAACGAGCGTCTGCTCCATTTGGTATGCTCCAGATCATGGCCGTCATGTTCAAGACCTTTGTATGGAGATGTATCGTGGGTATGGTGGGTATCGCACATGGGTGTTGGGGTTATTTAAGTTGAAATTCAGGCTCTCTGGATAAATGTCGCAACAGAATATATATCTGTGTGGGAGATTCTTCGGCAAATTGAAGCATCCATTGTCCTGTCCCTCCCGGATAATAATCAGGGGAATAATAATCCTCAGGGACATCGTCAATCTTGAAGGCATCCATGGCTCTATCAAAATCAGCATCCGTCAAAAGGCCCTTTGGGGTAAACTTATTCACCAAAGCCCTCACTACGATTTCGGGATTACTTGTGTTACTGTCCGCAGGTCCTACGGCATCCATGGCCAAATTTCTGAACTGTTCCGGGTCGTTTTGAAAGAAACGCTCCAAAAATACTTCGGTGGTCAACCAACGACCGATCATAAAATTGGTGTTGATCCATTGTCGGTCACGTTGCCAGCCTTCCACTTCCGGTGGATTGAAGAGTTCTTGACCAATCAGCGATGCAGAATCGATCATGTTCAACACCGTGGTGTCGTCATAGGAGAAACTGGTTTCTTTCAACAGGTTGAAATACAGGTCAAAAGGACTCTTTATGATGACACCAATGGCGGTTTCATCAAAAAAATGTTGGCTTTTTAAAAGTTGGCGGATCACCGGGGCTATTTCAAAACCGCTGGAGATAAAGGTCTGTGCCATCCCATCGATGATCTGTGGGGCAATGCCATTGCCTTCCTCGTCCGTTGAATCCGGGTGCACAAAAAACTCATACAGTTTCTTGCAGATGAACCAAGCCGTTTCATTGGCCCTTTCATTGAAAAGGATATTGATCACATCATCATAACCCCAATTCCCGGTCTGCCCAAAGATGGTCTTGTTGTCGGTGTTGAATTCGGCAGGGTCAAAAGTGACCTGGGTACAGCCTTCTTCGCCTCTTTCGGTATATCCCGAAAGTGCTTTGGCCGTCTCGATTATATCCTGCTCGGTATAATTGTTCCCTTCGCCCATGGTAAAAAGTTCATAGAGCTCACGGGCATAGTTTTCATTGGGGTTGTTTCCCCGGTTTCTGGCACCGTCCAAATAATACAGCATGGCACTGGTAAGGCCCACCTCACTGGTCAGTGTCTTGAAATTGCCCAACGCATTTCGCTGGAGGCAATTGATGTAATAGTATAGGAACTGGTTACAATTATAGACTTCCAATTGGGTCACGAAGTGGTTGCTCCAGAAAAAGCTCATCCGGTCCAACAGGTTGTTGTACAAAAGGGCATTCCCATAAGAGGTGGAATATTCCCTTAGCTGTGTCCTGCGCATCTGTCCGGCCTGCTCGTCGTCGGCAGGATAATTGGCATCGGTCCAATCCGCCCATTCGGGTGGAGGGATCAACGTAGCGGCGATGGCCTGGTCCACAAGATTGTCCACGAGGGAAATGGCTGATTGCCCGATTCCGGCATTTACGGTCTGCACGGAAGCGCTGAAACCGAGCCTGCGGTACAAATGGGCTACGCGAACCTCATCCAATGGGGTATTATAGGGCGCCAAAGTTGAGGTATTGCAATTGACGAAGTACTCCATAGCAATGTTTGGGGTTATTTTAGTACATAGTTCGGGGTCAACTATATGTTTATGCTAATGTTGGGTGTGGTTCAATTGAGCCGACAAATTACAATGATAACGCTAGTTTGTCCTTGAACTACCAATTTTTTCGATGAACTGCACACTTTTTTTTGATATTTTTCCAGCCATATGGAATCTAGCAGTGATTTTGGAAATTTGGGGGAGCAGAAAGCCGAGGAATTTCTGCATGGAAAAGGGTATACCATCCTTGAGCGGAATTACCGATACCTTAAGGGAGAGATAGACATCATTGCAAGAGCAGGGGATACCTTGGCCATTGTGGAGGTAAAGTCAAGAAACAAGGGCTTTTTGGAGGATATTGCGGATACAGTCAACGCTAAAAAAGTAAAACTTTTGATCATGGCGGCCGACCACTACGTACAGGAAAATGACCTCGATGTGGAGGTCAGGTTCGACGTGATTACGGTGATCAAAGCAGGCAACGAGTTCCACTTGGAGCATCTCGAAAATGCATTTTATCATTTTTAACCATTTGTTTGTTTTGTAACAATATGTTATTTTTGTTCAAAACCAGCCTTAGAAATGAAAACTATATCCGCCGTAGTTGAGCACTACATCAAGAAAAAACCGTTTTTGCAAACCGCATTGGCACAGGGTATTATCAACCTTACATCGCTTTCAAGACAAATAAAGCCCGAAATTGCCGACGAACTGGGCAAGGATGTAAAGGATGGTGCCATAGTGATGGCGCTCAAGCGGCTTTCTGATGACCTGGAGTTCAGGGCCACCCACAAAATTGTAAAGGTGCTGAAGAACATCGGTGAGATCACCGTGCGGTCCAACCTCTCCGACTATACCTTTTTGGCCTCGGACACCATCTTGCAACAGCAGGCCAAATTGCTCGAGGAGGTGAACGTGAACCAGGATGTGTTCTACACCTCTTCCCGCGGAGTGAACGAGATCAACATCGTGATCAGCAACATCATGGACAAAGTGGTAGAAAAGTATTTCAAGCACGAACGCTGTACCCAAAAGGCGGAGGGTCTGTCGTCCATCACCGTAAAGCTGCCCGCCGAGAACGTCTCCGTGCCCGGCATCTATTACTTTATCTTCCAGCGCTTGGCATGGGAGGGAATCGTGCTCTACGAGGTGATTTCCACGACCAATGAATTTACCATTGTTGTGAACGATGAGCAAGTGGATGTGGCCTTCAAGACCATCAAAGATCTTAAATTGCTATAAAAGAAGCACTCTTTTCTGTGGTCTAAACTAAAATGCGGACTCTTTCGTTTTAGAAGGAGACACTTTTCAGTAGAATGACCAAAAAAAGGATTCTTTACGGTTTTTTGGCCCTTTTTGCGCTCTATCTGTGCTATTTGGCCTATATTTTTCTGCTCTCCCCCAAGACCAATCTACAATCCATCTACCTGATTCCCAAGGATGCTGTTTTCATTGTGGAATCGGAACAGCCCGTGGAGAGCTGGAAAAAGGTGAGCGAGAGCGATGCTTGGCACCACTTGGTGAAGAACGATTACTTTGCGGATTTGACCGAGAACATCCAAAAAGTGGACACGGTCTTTAACAATAACCACAAATTGTTCGAGTTTTTTGATGGCCGTTCGCTGTTCATCTCCGTCCACATGATCTCGCCCAAGGATTATGGTATTTTTTATGTGCTCGACCTGAAGCGCATCGCAAAGCTGCAACTGCTGAAGACCTACCTGAACACCTTGCTGAATGATGATTATGTGATGAGCAAGCGCATGTACCACAACCATGAAATCTTGGAGGTGCACGATCGCGAGAGCAAGGAAACCATGTACCTGGCTTTTATCAAGAACCAATTGGTAGCCTCTTACACGCATACTTTGGTGGAAGCCTCCATAGACCAATATCAAGAACCGGTGTTGGGCAGGAACCTCAATTTTATTGAGGTCAACCAAAAGGTGGGGCATGAGGACCTGTTTCGGATGTATGTCCAGTACCATTATTTTGATGACTATGTAAAACGGTTTACCGACACCCCATCGGATTGGGTGCGACGGGTGAGTGAGAATTTTTTGTTTTCCGGCTTTTACTTCGACTTGGATAAAAACAGTACCCTTACGGCGAATGGGTTCACCAACATCAGCGGGACCAACGAGTACTATTTGGAGGCCCTTCAAAAGTCGGGAACTGCCGAACGTACCATACCCACCATTGTGCCCAAACGTACCGCGCTTTACATCAGCTATGGGTTCGATAGCTTTTCCGAGTTCTACAAAAATTTTGAAAAGGTACAGCAGAACGACCCCCAGCAGTTTGAAAGCTACCAGAATGGCATCGAAAAAGTGGAAAAATTCCTCAAGATCGATGTGAAGGAGAACTTTGTGAACTGGATCGATGATGAGATAGCTGTATTACAGATCCAGTCGCGAATTTCCAAAGGAAAAAATGATATGGCACTGGTGCTCAAGGCCAATGATGCAGAAAAGGCCAGGACAAATCTTGACTTTGTACTGGAGCAGATCCGAAGAAAGACGCCTGTCAAGTTCAAAGCTGTTGACTATAAGGGATATAAGATCAATTTTCTTTCCATCAAAGGTTTTTTCAAGATGTTGCTGGGCGGAAGGTTCGATGAGTTTGACAAGCCTTATTTTACACAGATCGATGAGTTTGTGATCTTCAGTGACAACCCCAACACGCTCAAAAGTATCATCGATGACGCTTTGGAAGGGGAGACCCTGGCCACTTCAAAGGAGTTCCGTGATTTTGATGAAAAGTTTGAATCGGAATCCACCGTGTTCGTGTACAGCAATGTGCCCCTGTTTTTTGACAATATGTATGCATTGGCCGATGCAGACACCAAACAAAAAATGCGTAAGAACAAGGATTTCATCATCTGCTTTCCCCAGTTTGGCCTGCAATTGACCCCCGAGGACGACCTGTTCGAAAGTAGGTTGGTGATCAATTATCAAGATGTGCAGGAGGTGAAAAAGAATGCACAGTTTGAAGAAAAGGTCCAAATTCCAAATTCCAAATCCCAAAGTGACGATCCGGTCGAAATCACGGATGCCGTTTTTGACCTAAGGCCCATTTATCCCACAGATCTCAATGCAGACACCTTTAGCGTAAAATTTGCCAATGGGACCATCAAGTTTGAGGTGGAATTGAAGGATGGACTCAAGCACGGACGCTATACCGAATACTATCCAAATGGCACTGAAAAAATGACGGGCCGTTTCCGAAAGGACCAGCAGGTGGGCACTTGGCGATATTACGACAAGCAGGGGAAACTGGTCATCAAAAAACGATTCTAGGACTTCAGTTCTTCCAAAAGATTGTTGAGGTCAAGCGGTCGGGTGTACATTTCCAACGAACCATCTTCTTTCTGTGGCCAATCCGCTTTGGGGCGGTCCCAGTAGAGTTCCACGCCGTTCCCATCGGGATCATCAAGGTACAGGGCCTCGGAAACGCCATGGTCGGCGGCACCCGTCAAGTCATATTTTGCTTCCAACAATCGGTTCAGGATGGTGGCCAAGTCTTTTCGTGTGGGGTATAAAATCGCTGTATGGAAAAGTCCGGTCGTGTTCTTGGGTGCTGGCGGACCATTTTTGCTGTACCAAGTGTTCAGCCCGATATGGTGATGGTAACCACCCGCCGAAATGAAGGCAGCTTGGTCGCCGTAGGTTGTGGTGACCTCAAAGCCCAACAACCCACAATAAAAATCAAGTGAGCGTTGCAAATCGGCAACCTTGAGATGCACATGGCCGATTTTGGTCTGGGGAGGAGCAATATATTCAGGAGTTTTGTCCATGGTTTGCATATTGAAATACAAAGGTAGTTATTGGAGCTGTTCCACAGACAATCGTTTATTTCAAGGAAGACCAAAAAGAGGCTTTTCCTATTTGTTATTTTTAGATTCAAGGAACTTTTCCATATCCAAATGGATGATACTCCACGAATGGCCATCTGGGTCTTCCATGGTTCTGATTTTCATAAAACCTTCATCACGAAGTGGAATGGGTTCATTTCCACCGGCATGAATGCCTTTTTCAACCATACGGTTCAGTACTTCCATGCTATCCACAGGCAATGTAAAGGAAGCGGTTATGTTGTTTTTAGGGTTTGCAATGGACTTGTTGCTCCCGGAATTAAAAAATGAAATGGATTGCAGCATCACATAAATAGTGTCTCCCCACTTCATGCATTTTTGGTTTTCACCCGTAAACAATGCATGTTCAGAAAATCCCAGTTCCCGATAAAAAGTTTGGGATGCACCAAGGTCCTTTATGGGTAGGTTTATAAAGATTTGCTTCATGTGTGTTCTACGCCAAGGAATGAAGACCAAACATATTTCCTTCGGTGTCGGTTGCAAGGGCTATAAAGCCATATTCCCCTATGGAAAATTTAGATTTGAACACTTTTCCCCCAGCTTTTTCAATTCTGGCTTCCTCAATACTGCAATCCCCACTGCCAAAATAGACCAAGGTGCTGTTGCCTCCGGCGGCAAAACCTTCCATTTTGCAGAGTGCGCCGCCAGCACCAAAATTGTTCATCTCGTTCGGAAAGAACTTCATGGCCAGTCCTTCTTCATTGGAGGGCATGGGAAGGTCATCAAATTTGATGTCGAGAACGGTTTCGTAGAACTTTTGTGCGCGGGCCATATCGTTCACATAAATTTCAAACCACACAACGGGATTGGGTTTTTTGTTTTCCATGTTTTAATGTTTTTGGTTTATTGTGTAAATTTTACTTCGGTAATTTGGACATATCCATGTGCAGCATTCCCCAACGGTGCCCATCCAGGTCGATAAACCCCATAACATACATCCAACCTTCCACTTCCGATGGTGCTGCATATACGGTTCCGCCAGCATTCTTGACGATTTTGGCAAATTCATCCACATATTCCTTGGTAGGAGCGTCAATGTTCAGATAAGCTTCGGTTCCTTTGGAAGTATCTGCAATGGGGTTTCCGGCGAAATGCGCAAAACGTTCTTCGGGAAAGAGCATCAAGACCGTTTTGGTTTCATCAAGATAAAAACCGGCGTATTCATCATTTTTAGGTTGATTTTCGGTCTCTTGAAAGCCGAGCTTATTGAAGAATTCCTTTGATTTTTTTACATCTTTTACAGGAAGATTGATCCAAAAGGTCTTTACTTTATTCGTCTTCATACTAGTCTACTTGATTTTTATTACATACGATTTCATTTCCTTGATCTTGGGGTTTTTAAACCCGCTTAAGGTATACACATCGCAAAAAGCATAATCGGCCGGATTCCCGTTTTTGTCCTGGGCCTTGATAATGCCATTCACCGCAGCAGTGTTTCCGTGGGTAATGATTTTATCGAGTTCCATGCCACATTCGGACTGCACCATGGACTCAATTTCTTTTTTGAATTCCTCCAAACCATGAACGGTTTTACCGCCAAACATGGTCCATTGTATATCCTGGGTCACGCTTTCAGCAATAAATTGGGTGTCTGCTTTGGCGAAAGCCTCATTGAATTTCTTCAAAAACTTGCCCTTTTCTGTCATGGTTATCAATTATTTACTGTTGTTCAAATATATAGGAGACAAAAAAGTATGGAGGTGCGTAAAAACGACAATCCTACGGGTCAATTCCGCCATATTGTTAATTCACACTGAATCAAGTGGTTTTTGAAACCTATTTTGAAGAGTAGCGATTTCTCAATCGTCACTTCCCGCCTCATCTCGAAATGACATTAATGTTTTGAGGTGCAGAAACAAAAGGATGTATAGAGACCACAAATTCTTATTGGATGTGGAGATTGTCCCCTTGAGTGGACTTTAGGGGTGTTAAAGGCCCCAAAACCTTCAACGCCTTTTCCACACTGGTGATCTTTTCAAAAACCAACAACAATCGCAATCCGCTACGAGTCTGTTTTTCCTTGAGGCGGGCCTGTTGGGAGTGGCTCTGCACGTACTGCAATACTTGGGTGAACACAGGGGTCTGGTAAAAATTGGATTGCTGGTCGGCAATAAAATAGCCCATGAACTTGCCCTGTTTCATCACCACTTTTTCAAGACCAATATGGGAGGCGACCCATTTGATGCGAACGGAATTCAACAAGTCCTGTGCCTGATTGGGCAATTCCCCAAATCGGTCCACCAAATCGGCCTCGAATTTCTGGAGTCCTTCTTCATCCTTCACCTCATTGAGTTGGGTGTACAGGTTCAACCGTTCCGTAATATTGTTGATGTAGTCATCGGGAAAGAGCAGTTCAAAATCGGTATCCAGTTGAATGTCCTTCACATAGACCTTCTCTTTGTGGCCCTCCACTTCTTCGTACAGTTCCTTGAACTCATTTTCCTTGAGTTCCTCAATGGCCTCCGTCAATATTTTTTGGTAGGTCTCAAACCCGATCTCGTTGATGAAACCACTCTGTTCACCACCCAACAAATCCCCTGCACCACGGATTTCAAGGTCTTTCATGGCAATGTTGAACCCACTTCCCAGTTCGGTGAACTGCTCCAAGGCCTCGATACGTTTTCGGGCATCGGGGGTCATCACTTCGTAAGGTGGGGTAATAAAAAAGCAGAACGCCTTTTTGTTGCTTCGTCCCACACGACCACGCATCTGGTGGAGATCGCTCAACCCAAAATTATTGGCATTGTTGATGAAAATGGTATTGGCATTGGTCACGTCCAGACCACTTTCCACAATGGTGGTTGAGACCAGTACGTCAAACTCCCCGTTCATAAAGGCCAACATCAAGGATTCCAATTTTTTGCCCTCCATCTGCCCATGTCCAATACCGATCTTGGCATCGGGCACCAAACGTTGGATCATTCCGGCAACTTCCTTGATGTTCTCTATTCGGTTATGGATAAAGAACACCTGTCCGCCCCGTTGGATCTCATAGGAAATCGCATCACGGATGATCTCTTCATTGAATCGAATGACCTGACTTTCGATGGGGTAGCGATTGGGTGGTGGCGTATTGATTACCGAAAGGTCGCGGGCCGCCATCAAACTGAACTGAAGCGTTCTTGGGATGGGTGTCGCGGTAAGGGTGAGCACATCCACATTTTCCTTGATGGACCTTAGTTTTTCCTTGACCGAAACCCCAAATTTTTGCTCCTCGTCCACAACCAACAACCCTAGATCCTTGAACTGCACATTTTTGTTCACCAGTTGGTGGGTGCCGATGATGATATCCACCTTTCCACTGGCCAAATTTTCTAAGGTTTCCCTTTTCTCCTTGGCCGTTCTAAAACGGTTCAGATAGTCAACAGTGACGGGCATATCTTTCAGTCGTTCCTTAAACGTGCGATTGTGTTGGAAGGCCAAAATGGTGGTGGGCACCAAAACGGCCACCTGTTTGCCATTGTCCACCGCTTTGAATGCCGCACGGACGGCCACTTCGGTCTTTCCAAAACCAACATCCCCACAAATGAGGCGGTCCATCGGGCGTTCGCTCTCCATGTCCTTTTTTACATCTTGGGTCGATTTTTCCTGATCGGGCGTATCCTCGTACAGAAAAGATGCCTCCAATTCATATTGCAAATAGCTGTCGGGGGCATATTGGAAGCCTTTTTCCAGACGTCGCTTCGCATATACCTGGATGAGATTGAAAGCGATCTGTTTGACGCGGCTCTTCGTCTTTTGTTTCAGGGTTTTCCATGCTGCAGAACCGAGTTTGTAGATTTTGGGGGGTGCGCCGTCCTTGCCGTTGTATTTCGATATTTTGTGGAGCGAGTGAATGCTGACGTACAGAATATCCCGATCACCATAAATGAGTTTGATGGCCTCCTGTTTTTTCCCCTCCACATCAATTTTTTGAAGCCCGCCAAACTTCCCAATGCCATGATCAATATGGGTCACGTAGTCCCCAATTTCCAGTTTGTTGAGTTCCTTGAGAGTGATGGCCTGTTTTTTGGCATAGCCATTTTTTAAATGGAACTTGTGATATCGCTCAAAAATCTGATGGTCCGTGTAGCAGGCCAGTTTTAGATCAGGGTCGATGAAACCTTGGTAGAGTGGAAATATCACTGTTTGATAGTGAACATTTTTGTCCACTTCCTGAAAAATATCATGAAAACGTTTGGCTTGTTGCTCGGTGGAACAGAAAATATAGTTGGTAAAACCTGCTTCGCGATTTTCATTGAGGTTTTCAATGAGCAGGTCGAATTTTTTGTTGAAAGAAGGTTGTGGCTTGGTGTTGAATTGGATGGTAAGGCTATTATGGGCTGTCTTCCCGAGCGCAGTCGAGGGAGAAGCTAGGGTAGAACTTTCTGTCTGCTTCTCGACTGCGCTCGAAGTGACAGAAGTTGATCCTATCTCCACCAATAAAAAATCCTCCAATTGTTCCCTCAGCAAAGCTGAATCTACAAAAAGTTCCTTGGGTTCGGCATGCTTGATTTCCTTGCTGAGTTTGGCAAAACTTTCTTCCGCTTTGGCAAAAAAGGAATCAATGCGGTCATAGATCAAGACTGGATTTTTGGCAAAGACCACCGTTTTGGGCGAAATGTATTTCAGAAAACTTTCGCGGCTTTCCTGTAAGAACTTGTTTTCCACATTGGGGATGATAGTGATTTTCTTCACCTTGTCCGTGGAGAGTTGGGTCTCCACATCAAAGGTTCGGATACTGTCCACTTCGTCCCCAAAAAACTCGATGCGATAGGGTTCATCATGGGAAAATGAAAAAACGTCCACAATACCGCCCCGCACCGAAAATTCCCCAGGTTCGGTGACAAAATCCACCCGTTTGAATTGGTATTCAAAAAGGACTTCGTTCAAAAAATCAAGGGAAAGGGTGTCCTCCAGTTTTATTTTGAGTGTGTTTTTGTCGAGTTCCTTTCGAGTGACCACTTTTTCAAAAAGCGCATCGGGATAAGTGACAATGACCGCCGGTTTTTTGCGGGAATTGATGCGGTTCAATACTTCCGCTCTCAGCAAAACATTGGCATTGTCGGTTTCCTCGATTTGATAGGGCCTCCGGTAACTTCCAGGGTAAAAAAGCACATCGTTCTCGCCAATCAGCTGCTCCAAATCGTTCAGGTGATAAGCGGCTTCCTCTTTGTCGTTGAGAATAAACAGAAAAGGAGCATCCGCCGACTTGAAAGCCTCTGAAACTGTAAAGGAAAGGGAAGAACCCACAAGTCCTTTGATGTTGATTTTTTGTGATACCGATGACTTCTCGACTGCGCTCGAAGTGACAGATTGGGCAATAGCATCCTGCAGTTTCCCGAGTTGGGGAGACTGTGCAAAAAGCTGGGAAATGGGGGTTTTGGTCAATCCAAAAACTTTGCGGCAAAGATAAAATGAACAATACTGCTACCAAAAAAATATTGGTCTCATTTACGGTAAAAGCTCTATGTAAAGTTCAAAAGCACCATCTTTGACGAATGTTTGATACTTCTCACCAAGAAATTCACTTTCATATGTGATGTTGAACGAACCCTTGACAAGCTTTTGACCATCCAATAGTTCCACGGAGTCAACGATTATTTGACCATCCAATATGGGGTTTTGGTAAGAATTATACGACAGGTTATATGTATAAGGGTCTTCAAAAAAGGCCAATACTAAATTACCCCAAGTTATATCATACACGCCAGGGTTGTCAATCAGGCTGTCCGTTTGAAATGAAATTTGATGTTTGGTATATAAAGGAACAGCACAATCAAACCCCGGTTCTGCTATTGTTGTGAAATAAGTGTGGGACTCTGCATATTCATAGGCGTAAATCTCTTCATATGAATCCGAGGATTCATATTCTACAATTGTCAACCCAGCGTGTGTGTTATTTTCGATGGTGGCCTTTACAAAAGATTCATTTCTTGTTTTTCCCGTGAACGATTCAATATTCTCAAGAGGCAAGTATTTTTCCAGATAGCGTGTGTAGGATTGCATGGGAATGACCAATGTGTCTCCAATAAAATTATAAATTGAATCCATTGATGGCATGCAATTCATGGTCTCTAAAAATTCGAACTTCCCCTCCTTTGCATATATTTTGTCTTTTCGATTTGCCCACAAATCAAGTTTTCCAGTAAGCAGGTTGTGTCTGTAATAAGTGACATAACCTAGTGAATCAATATTGAAGGCAAAGGTTGGGCTATAAACCTGTGTCCAATTCCCAACCAAAAGGGAATCGATTTTTTCTTCTTCCGGGATTTTTTCCTCATCTTCTTCCTCTTCCTGATTCTCTATTTCCTCTATCTCATCTTCGGCAGTGCTGGATTCACAGCTGACATTGAAGATGATTAAGGCAAAAAAAAGAAATCCATATAAAACGAGGGTTTTGTTAAAATGGAATGTTTTCATAAAACCAATAATACTGTTTTTTGTCGCTCTGGTCCAAAAATAATGGTTGAAAAGATGGGATTTTTCAGTAAAAACCCATTTGTTCTGATTTGCTCCTATACCTTCATCACTGCATTCTCCACAATGGCATAGACCTCATCATTTTTTGATGGGTTCATGGTATAGGTTCCGGTAAACTCCCCAAAAGCGGGCAAGATTATTTGGTTTTTACTTTTAAAAAAGCAAGGAAGTTTAAGCTTTTGTCGCCCAAATCCATACAATTTCACGGCAGGGTGGATGTGTCCGCAAAAAGTGAACAACCCTTCGCGTTCTTCAGGGTGATGGGTCAAGAGAAAATTATCGATGATGAGTTCTGGGAAGATTTCAACGTTGAGCTGCCTATATTTTTCCGGGGCGATGATGTCGTGGTTGCCCGACACCAAAATGATCTCTGCAGGGGTTTTGGCCACCCAATTTTCAAACAATTCCCACTCCTTGTTTAGCGAGGAATGGAAAAGGTCACCCAAAAAGCAGATTTGAAAGGGTTGAAAATCAGTTACGATCATATCTAGCAGCACAAAATTCTTATGGATGGCCTTTCGGGGCACCGCCGCACCGAATTTTCGAAAGTGGTTCACTTTTCCCAAATGTACATCGCTGATCAGCAACAACGATTTCTCTTTCCAAAAAAGGCCACCCAAAGGGTGAAGTTGGAACTCCTTGCCTTGTATGTGGATATCCAAGGTCATTTACAAGCGTAGTTTTGAGGGATCTTGCCTTGAATCCCAAACTAAATGGATCACAATTTCGGCTGTTCGTATTTCATAAAAAATCTTGAAATCGCCCTTAATGAGCACCCGAATGTTTTCCATGTCCGTTTTTAAACCAACAAGGGGGTATTTTGCCAATAGTTTGACACTCTCATAAATTTCCTTGTTGAGTTTTCTGCTATACGTATTGGAATGATTTCTTTGGCAGTAGAATTCAAGAATTTTGGTGAAGAGGTTGGTTGCTTTTGGAGTCCAGACTATTCTTTTAGCCATTCTTCATTTTTTTTGAAAACGGCATCATTGGAAATTATATGGTTCGATCTGTACTCCGAAATGCTCTCAGCTATAAAGTTTTGTTCAAATTTTGAAAGCTTGTACTCTTTTTTAAAATCGTGGGACGCGAGTATTTCCTTCAGAAGCAAAAGCGTTTCCTTGTCCTTTATTGACAGCAAATTTTTTATAATATCCGTCTGAAGCTCAGCAATGCCCATACACTCTTTTTGTGTAAAGTTAATCATTTGATGGATTTATCACTTCATCAAAAGTTTTGTCATCCGTTTGATGCGATCCGCCAATTTTTCATTGGACAATTTTTCCCGAAGTCTGTCCGTAATGATCGGAAAGGAAAACGGAGTGGCATTTTTGCATTGCTTCCAAACAATTTCCTGTTTAGCGATGCGTTCCAAGGCCAATCGTAAACGACCTTCTTCCAATTGGTGTTCAAAAGTTTCGGTATATGCCTGTTGATAGAGGAGGTTGTCGTCCTCAAAATCCTTGAACACATCGAATAACAATTCCGAACTGCTTTGCAGGTGCTTCATTTTCACTCCTTTTTCGGGATAGCCGGTAAACACCATGCCGCTGATAACCGCAATATCCCGAAATTTTCGTCGCGCCATTTCGTTGGAGTTCAAGCTTTTTTGAAGGTCGGAAAGCATATACTCCGCAGTAAATAAATTGTTGTCCAAAATCCCCTGAATATCAATGGGTTTGTCCGAAAGCAACTCAAAACCATAGTCATTAAAGGCGAGGGAGCAGGTAATGGGGGTCAACAAACTAATGCGATACGCCAGCAGACTGCTCATGCCCTCGTGGATGGAGCGCCCCTCAAAAGGATAGAAGATATGATGGTGGCCGTCGTTGGTCTCAAAAGTCTCAATTAGGAATTGGTCGGGGAGGGGGACGATACTTTCTTCCCGCTGCTTGGCAAACATGGGAGCCAAAGATTGAATTTCCTTGGATTGTTCCGAAAAAGGAACTTCGGCCGTGTACAATTCTTGCCGAAGCAACTCCGACATCTTTGCAGAAAAACTCAAACGCCCGCCCATCCAACTGGGCACTTTATTGGTGCGTTTGGAGGAATTCCGGACATGGGCCGCCATGCCTTTTATCCGAATGAATTCCAAATTTCGGCCTGCAAAGGTAAAGACATCCCCCGGACTCAATTTTGAAATAAAATACTCCTCGATGGAACCGATGTATCCTCCCTTTTGGTACCGAACATGAATGGTGGCATCGCCCACAATGGTCCCGATCTGGAATCGGTGCCGCATGGCAACAGCGCGACTATTGACCTTAAATTTTCCATCCTCCTCTACCTCCACTTTTTTGTACTCGTCGTAACTTTTCAGGCTTTGGCTGCCCATCACCAAAAAATTGAGAAGCCACCGCCATTGTTCATCGCTTATGGCCTGGTAACAAAAGGTTTGTTTGATTTCTGGATAGATTTCATCGGGATAAAACCCATCGGAAACCGCCAAAGTGGTCAAGTATTGAATGAGTACATCAAAACTGTTGAGGTAGGGGATGCGGTCCTCAACGGCACTGTTCAGAACCGCTTTTTGCATGGCCGAAGCCTCAATGAGTTCCATGGCATGCGTGGGCAAAAAGTAAATGACACTTTCTTTTCCGGGACGATGTCCGCTTCGCCCGGCACGTTGCAAAAATCGGGCAACACCTTTGGGCCCACCAATCTGTACCACGGTCTCCACAGGAGCAAAATCCACCCCCAGATCGAGACTGGAGGTGCATACCACCGCTTTCAAACTTTCATTGCGGATGGCCTGCTCCACCCAAAGGCGGGTTTCCTTGTTGATGCTACCATGGTGCATGGCGATTTCCCCGGCAAACTCTGGATATTTTTCCAATATTTTTTGGAACCAGATTTCGCACTGGCTTCGCGTATTGGTAAAAAGTAAAGTGGTTTTGCTGTTGTTGATGATTGGCACTACATCATCCAACAAATGCAAGCCCAAATGTCCCCGCCACGGAAAGGTTTCCATTTCCTTGGGGATAATGCTCTTGACCGTGATTTTTTTGTTGATCTCAGCTTTGATCAAAACAGAGTTTTCCAGTTCTTTGGAGGTTGGCCCCAATAAAACTTCCCTAGCCTGTTCCAGATTGCCAATGGTGGCCGAGATGCCCCAAATCCGGAGATTTTTGCATACGGATTTCAATCGGGATAGGCCCAATTCCATCTGCACACCACGTTTGGTGCCCAAAAGTTCGTGCCATTCGTCCACCACAATGGCGGAGCAATCCTTAAAAAGTTTCGGGTAGTCTTTGGAGGAAAGCAACAATTGCAGACTTTCCGGGGTGGTGATCAAAAGGTCGGGCATGGTGGTTTTCTGTCTTGATCGTTCCTTGGTCGAAGTATCCCCAGTCCGAATGCCCACGGTCATCTGGGTCTCCAAATCTTGCGTAATCCGCTCTGCGGATTGTTTGATTTCTTGGGAAAGGGCCCGAAGCGGGGTTATCCAAATGGCCTTCAACCCTTTCTTGTGTTTGGTTTTGTAATCTGGATGGTTTTTGATGTAATTCAACACAATGGGAAACCAAAGGGCATAGGTCTTCCCACTTCCGGTCGGGGCATTCAACAAGCCGTGCTTCCCTTCCATAAAAGCGGCCCAAGTCTGCTTTTGGAACGGAAAAGGCTTCCAACTTTGTTGCTGGAACCAGTTTTCGGCAATATGGAACAGTTCAGGTTCTTTCAGGGGATGGGTGTTCACACGTTGTACTTGGATTGAAAATTACGAATTTCTTTTGTGGCGATTTACCCTCCTTTTTTGCGATAAGATTTATATTTGTGCCACAAAATTTGAGATATGCCCATTTTAGACCTTTACGAGCACGGAGACCATAGAAGGAACTTGGCCCATTTTGCCACTTTGGCCAGTTTGGCTGCCATTGATGGAGAAATCAACTCCGAAGAGCGGGCGATACTGCAAAAATTTGCCTTCAAGCTAGACATTACCGAGGAGGAGTTCAAGGAGGTCATGAAGAAAGAGAACAAATACCCTATAGAAACTCCACATAGTGGGGAGAAAAGGTATCAGCGACTGTTCGATTTTTTCCAGATTATCTTTTCAGACCACGATATTGACGAGGAGGAGCGTAGGATGGTCGAAAAATACGCCATTGGCCTTGGGTTCTCACCCAAAAAGGCGGCGCACATCATTGATAAATCCATCGCCATTTTCATGGGTAAGATTGCCTTTGAGGACTACCACGAAATCGTAAAGAGGGAAGACTAGGCCTTTGACATAAACTCCTCGGCCTTTTCCACCATTTTTTTGCTTCCACAGAAAAAGGGAATCCTTTCATGGAGCTCTGTGGGCTGAACGTCCAGAATACGTCTGAACCCATCGCTTGCCTTTCCGTTGGCCTGCTCCGCCAAAAAGGCCATGGGATTGCATTCGTATAATAAACGAAGCTTCCCATTCTGCACCTTGCTGCTCTTGGGGTACATGTAGATGCCCCCCTTGATCATGTTGCGGTGAAAATCGGACACTAACGATCCGATATACCTGGACGTGTAGGGACGATCTCCTTCCTCCATTTGACAATATTTGATGTAATCCTTCACCCCTTGTGGAAAATGGATATAATTCCCCTCGTTCACGGAATAGATCTTGCCTGTTTCTGGAAACTGCATATTGGGGTGGGACAGATAAAAAGTTCCCAGGGCAGGGTTCAGCGTAAAGCCGTTTACTCCGTGGCCAGTGGTATAGACCAGCATGGTGGAGGTTCCATAAATGATATAGCCCGCTGCGATCTGGTTTTTTCCAGGCTGAAGAAAATCCTCAAGGGTCACAGGGGTACCTACCGGGGTAACTCTCCGGTAAATGGAAAAAATGGTGCCAACGGAAACGTTCACATCAATGTTCGAGGAGCCATCCAAAGGATCGATGAGCACCACATATTTGTTTTGGTGCTGTTTGTCAAAACTGTTGATGCTGATAAAATCATCCTCTTCCTCTGAGGCTATCCCACATACAATTTCCCGGTTCTTTAGGGTCTGGATGAACTTTTCATTGGCCAGGACGTCCAATTTTTGTTGGTTCTCGCCTTGAATATTGGTGTCCCCGGCCGCACCGATGATGTCCACAAGACCAGCCTTGTTCACTTCATGGTTCACCACTTTGGCGGCCAATCGGATGCCATTCAGCAAGCGGGAAAGTTCCCCAGAGGTGTATCGAAATGAATTTTGGTTGGCGATGATGAACTCGCCCAAGGTGCGGTGTTGTTTTTCAAACATGGAAGGTTGTTTTATTTGGGGACAAATATCGTGCATTTTGTGAAACTACAACGATTTCGCTACTGTCAATTTTTGTAATTTTATAACTTTGAGTTTTATTTGTAACAATTATGGAATACGCTATCAGAGATGCCAGACCCGACGACATGGAGCAAGTATTGGCCCTTGTTCAGGAATTGGCCGATTTTGAAAAGGAACCCGATGCCGTTGAAATCACCAAGGAGGATTTGGTGAAAGATGGTTTTGGGGAAACCAAGTTGTTCCATTGTTTTGTGGCGGAGACAGATGGGGACATTGCCGGAATAGCCTTGGTATATCCCAGATATTCCACTTGGAAGGGCCCTGCCATCCATTTGGAAGATCTGATCGTTTCCAAAAAAATGAGGGGCAGCGGCCTGGGAACTGCTTTGTTGGACGAGGTGGTGCGGTATGGCCATGGCCTTGGTGTGAAGCGGATATGCTGGGAGGTCCTGGACTGGAACGAGCCAGCCATTGCTTTTTATGAGAAAAAAGGGGCCAATGTGCTACGGGATTGGGATGTGGTGCAATTGGACGAGAACGGAATCAAAAAATATATGGAAAGTCTGAACTGATCTTTTCTAAAAACAATATACGGTAGATGAGAGTTTTTAAGTTTGGGGGTGCCTCGGTGAAGGATGCCGAGGGGGTACAGAATGTGGTGAATGTGTTGAAAGAGGTAGGCTACCAAGATACTCTCGTGGTCATCTCGGCCATGGGAAAGACCACCAATGCCATGGAAAAAGTAGTGGAGGCCTATTTTAATGACAAGAACGGACTGCCTTCGGCCATTCAGGAAGTGATCGATTATCACCATGGGATTTTGTCCGATCTGTTTCAAAACCCCAAACACCCCATTTACGATAAGGTGAAAGTGCTTTTCGAAGAAGTGAAGGGTTTTTTGGCCTGGAACAAGTCGCCCAAATACGGTTTTGTATATGATCAAGTGGTGGGATATGGTGAACTGTTCTCCACTACCATCATGAGTGCTTACTTGAACGAGGTGGGCCTTTCCAATACCTGGTTGGATGTACGGAACTTGATCAAAACGGACAATAACTATCGGGATGCCCAGATCAATTGGGAGCGGACCCAAACTGAGGTGTCGGCCAGAGTGGATATGTCCAAATTGAACATCACGCAGGGCTTTCTGGGCAGTGACGACAACAACTTTACCACCACCTTGGGCAGGGAGGGATCGGATTATACCGCCGCCATTTTGGCCTATTGCCTCAATGCAGAATCCGTGACCATTTGGAAGGATGTCCCCGGCGTTCTGAATGCTGACCCTAGGAACTTTCAGGAGACCACACTGTTGGACCTGATTTCCTATCGAGAGGCCATAGAACTGGCTTTTTACGGAGCTTCGGTGATCCATCCCAAAACATTGCAGCCCTTGCAGCGAAAGGAAATTCCCCTTCATGTGAAATCGTTCATCAATCCAAAAGATAAGGGCACCACGGTGGGCAAAGGGGTCGGGATCGTACCCAAGGTTCCCTGTTTTATCGTAAAAAAGAACCAAGTGCTGCTGAAACTTTCCACGTTGGACTTTTCCTTCATCGTTGAGGACAGCATCAGTGAAATATTCAAATTGTTCCATGATCATAGGTTGAAGGTGGACCTTATCCAGAATTCCGCCATCAGCTTTTCAGTTTGTCTGGACAACAAGTTCAACGGCCTTAACCCCATGCTGGAAGAATTGAAACGAAAGTTCAAGGTCGTCTGCCACGAAGATGTATCGCTCTATACCATCCGCCATTTTGATGACGATGCGGTGAAATCCCTACAGAACGGAAAATCCGTACTCGTGGAGCAACGGGGCAAGGAAACGGTACAACTTGTTGTAAAATAAGCACTTCCGTACACATCCGAGGCCTAAAAGGACAATGGCCGTAATTTTCTATCTTTACCCCTACCTAAATTCAAGAATGCATGGGGTTGGTTACTGCAAAAGAAGTGGCAAAGGTGGTCCATCTGGACAAATATGGTTTTTTGGGGACTTTTGTGGGATGGCTTTTGATGGTTGCCACCAAGATCACGACCATAAATCGGTTCTATAACAAAAACAAGGAGCTTCCCGGGCCAGAGTTCTTGGATGCTATTCTGGAGCATTACGAAATCGATTTTGAAATCCCCGAAGAGGACTTGAAAAGGCTTCCGAAGTCGGGTCCATATATCACCATAAGCAACCATCCCTTGGGGGGTATTGATGGGGTATTGCTTCTCAAACTGATGCTGAACGAGCGTCCTGATTTCAAGATCATCGCCAATTTTCTATTGCATAGGATAGAGCCTTTGCGGCCCTACATCATGCCAGTGAACCCTTTTGAGAGCCACAAGGATGCCAAGAGCAGTATCATGGGTTTCAAAAGCGCGCTCAACCATTTGCGGGAAGGCCATCCATTGGGGATTTTTCCGGCAGGGGAGGTGTCCACTTATAAAGATGGAAAATTAGTGGTGGACAGACCTTGGGAGGAAGCGGCCATCAAACTGATCCGAAAGGCGGAAGTGCCCGTAGTGCCTATCTATTTTCATGCAAGGAACAGTCGCCTTTTTTACGCACTTTCCAAAATGAACGATGTATTCCGAACGGCCAAACTGCCATCGGAGCTGACCTCCCAGCGGATGCGACCCATAAAAGTACGTATCGGCCAACCCATTTCGGTAGCCACCCAGAACGAGGAAGAAACCTTGGAATCCTTCACCGAACTGCTCAGAAAAAAGACCTATCTGTTGGCCAATGCCTTTGAAAAGGAACGCTTGATCGACAAGGTCCCGACCTCTTTGAAAATCCCGAAACCACCCCAAAAAATTGCTACGCCCATCAACTCGAAGGTGCTTGCCGAAGAAATAGAACGATTGCGGGAAAAGGATTGCCGTGTGCTCCAGAGCAAAAATTATGAGGTGTTCTTGGCCAAGCAAGAGGATATGCCCTTTTGCCTGAATGAAATTGGGAGGCAACGCGAAGTGACCTTCAGGGAAGTGGGTGAGGGGACCAACAATGCCATAGACCTGGACAAGTTCGACTCCTATTACCACCACCTTTTTCTTTGGGATGATGACGAAAAGGCCTTGGTTGGGGCCTACCGCATGGGACTGGGGTCCGAAATATTTGAGAAATACGGGATAGATGGCTTTTATCTCCAAGATCTTTTTCGATTTGAACCCGAACTATACGACATGATGGCCAAGTCCATAGAAATGGGAAGGGCCTATATCATCAAGGAATACCAACAAAAACCCATGCCCTTGTTTTTGCTGTGGAAGGGGATCGTGCATACCACATTGAGGCACCCGGAGCATAAATATTTGATAGGTGGGGTGAGCATCAGCAACCAGTTTTCCAATTTTTCAAAATCCCTGATGATTGAGTTCATGAAGTCCAACTACTGGGATCCTTATGTGGCCCAATACATCCGTCCCAAAAAAGAGTTCAAGGTAAAGCTCAAGGATGCCGATAAGGAGTTTGTGTTCGATGAGACCCAGGCGGACCTCAATAAGTTCGATAAATTGATCAGCGAGGTGGAACCAGGGAACTTACGATTGCCGGTATTGATCAAAAAGTACATCAAGCAGAATGCCAGAGTGGTGGCCTTCAATGTAGACCCGCTGTTCAACAATTCGGTGGATGGGCTTATGTACATCAAGATTGCCGATCTGCCCGAAAGCACCGTGAAGCCGGTCATGGAGGAGTTCCAGGCCGAACTGGAACGAAAAATGGCAGAGGGCAACGGCCCAACTGCCATTAACTAAACATATACTTAGCTGGGTTTAGTTTGCCAATTCGTCCTTTACAAAAGCGTAGCAGAATTCCTTTATGCTGTTTCTGGCTTGGGTAAAGGCATTATGAATGTCTTCTTCGGAACCTTTGGTTTTGGAGGGGTCAAAAAAGTTTTGGTGTATCCTCTGTGCATTTTTGGAAGGGATATACGGGCAATGTTCCTTGGCATGGTCGCACACCGTAATGATATAGTCCCAATCAATGCCCTGATATTCATCCACATGGTTGGAGGTATGGTGGGAAATATCAATGCCATCTTCCTTCATGATGGACACGGCCCCAGGGTTCAGGCCATGGGTCTCTATCCCGGCACTATAGATTTTGGCCAGATTGTCCTGAAAATGGTTCAGGTAGCCATGGGCCATTTGGCTTCTGCAAGAATTTCCTGTACAAAGTACCAATACGTTTTTCATGTTTTTTTTGGTGTTATTGATCCAATCCTACTGATGTGCTCCTTTTTTCAAACAACAGATTATCTTTCCATTCCCCATTGATCTTGCCGATTTTCTCCCTTTTACCAATATATCTAAACCCCACTTTTTCATGCAGTTTGATGCTGGCAAGGTTTTCTGGAAAAATTCCGGACTGAATGGTCCAAAATCCTGCTTTTTCACTTTCTTCAATCAAGCGTTCCATCAGCAATCGGCCTATTCCATTGCCCCTGCTTTGGGCGGAAATATAGATGCTGACCTCGCCGACACCGCCATACACGCAACGGCTGGACACCGGCGAGAGGGCTGCCCATCCCAAAAGGACACCGTTCTCCTCGGCAACCAATCTGGAATGCGTGGTATGGGTACTGTCCCATTGTGCATAATCAGGCGCACTGGTCTCAAATGTGGCGAATCCGGTAGCTATTCCTTCGGAATAGATGTTGGAAACCTGCTCCCAATCGGAAACGATCATGTTTCGAACTATCATCTCCCTTTATATTAACAACAACCTGATCCAGGGGTACAGCACGCTTTTTCCTCAGCAAGGTCTTCGGCAACAACGCCACAGGTCTCCTTGGCCTTGCAATCTGTTTTTTCAACGGATAACTTCAAGATGAGTGTTTTGTTGTCCAAGGTATAATCGTCCACAAAGAGCTGTGCGGTATGGAACTCAGGATTACCATATTCAAATTTGATCTCAGCATCTTGGACCATGGGTTTGATACGGTCCACCTTGTTCAGGATGCCCAATGCCTTATAGGCAGACATGAACCCGGTTTTGTCCTTCTCCTTTGGACTTTCCCAAAGCTGGACAATGGTCTCTTTCCAAAAATCGGTATTGGCACCACAGTCAACAGTGTCAATGGTGATGTTTTTCACTTCGGTGATGTGGTAGTTGGCCCCAACGAACTGTTCCGGTGCATATTCAAAGAGCAAACTCTTGTCTTGGTGTTGTTTTAAAAGGGATAGGAATTCAGATGTTTTCATGGTCAACAGCAATTACGGTTAATATTGGAAAAGAACAGATGGAAGGATTGTTGTAGTTCGTCCCAACGTTCTTGGTTGATACAGTAACAAAGGTTTTTCCCTTCAAAGGTGCCCCGAAGGAGGCCTATTTTCTTGATTTCGTTCAAATGTTGCGATATGGTGGGCTGCGAAAGACCTATCACGTCCACAAGGTCGTTGCAGATGCAATTGTCCTGTTTGCTGATATACTCCAAGATGGCGATCCTGGCAGGATGGGCCATGACCTTCGCGATTTTGGCCAGCTCATTGTGGGCTGTGGAAAAAATATGTGTTTTGGAGGCGCCCATGAAATGTCTATGAATAAAAATTTAATATTGCAATATTACGATGATATATTGAAATAAAAAAGCCGAACGAATAATTATCCGGCTTTTTGTTCTAATAAATTATAGACTTTTGAACCAATTTTGGAAATGCTCACCCACCAAAAACACAGGTTTTTGATTTCCGTTGATGGCACCGATCAAACTGATGACCCATAGAATGAAGGGAAAAATCCAAGCAATCAAATTCACCACAGGAATGATTCCCAGAACCAACCCTAGTAAGAAAATACCAAGAATTTGTCTGATGTAGAAAGAACCAATCTCGGTTTTATTGCTACTGTTCATAATAATGGCAATGATCCATCCGATCAATGTCAAGTGGGCAATGATGGCCACTGTTTTCCCGCTATCAGGATTTTGGGGATCAAAGGTTTGCTTTACATCCTCTTGGAATTCTTTGGCAGCTTCTTCTGCTTTGTCTCCTAAGTCTTTTTTTTCTTCGGACATTGTTTTAATGTGTTGGTTAAACAGAATCTAAATGTAGGAAATAAATCAATATCTAGAGGAATGCTTTATCAACAGGCTCCCAAAGTTCCAGTTTGTTGCCCTCGGGGTCCATGATCCATCCAAATTTCCCATAATCATATTCTTCAATTTCCCCGATTACTTGAACCCCTTCTTTTTTGAGCACTTCCAACAGCTCCACAAGGTTTTCCACCCGAAAGTTCATCATGAACTGCTTTTCGCTGGGCTTGAAATACGACGTTTTTTCATCCATGGGGCTCCATTGGGTCATACAATCATTGCCTTCTTTGTCCTTCCACCAAAAGGAACAGCCATATTGGTCCGTGTTGAGGCCCAAATGGGTCTTGTACCATTCCTTGATGTTGTCCGGGTCCTTGGTCTTGAAGAAAAACCCGCCCAATCCTGTCACTCTGTTTTTCATGATTTCTTGATGTTTTGTTCATAAATCTTGATCCATTCCTGCGGGGTCATCTTTTGGCACAGTTCCCCAATGAGTTTATAGGGAATGTTCTGGATGTTCTTGAAACGGATGCAGCTTTTGCCCATGTCCAGTTTGGTGCTCACATGTTTGGGATATTCGCCCACAAACCAATCGTGTATTTCTTTATCGGCATAAATGGCCGAATGGTACAGCGCCACAAAATTTTTCTGTGAGGCAATGTTGGCAAAGGGGAGGGGAGACTTTGGGTCGCAATGGTAACCGTCTGGATAAAGGGAGTGGGGCACCACATATCCGATCATTCCATAATTGATGCATTCCTCAAAACCATTGGGGAGGTTGGTTTTTACGGTCTCACGCAATTTGGAAATGGCCTCTTTGCGCTCTTCGGGCACTTTGCTGATATATTCTTCCGGAGTTTTGACGTTTATGGTCATGGGCAAATTTTTAGGTTTTGCCGCCCTCCAAAATAAGAATGTTGGATTTTGGCTGCTTAAATTTAGCAAAATTTGGCCTTGACCTTGTCCACAATGGTCTGTGCCAGCTTTTCCTTGCTTTCCACGGTCCAGCCTGCCACGTGAGGGGTCAATAATACGTTTTTCGCCTTTCTGAGATATTTGAAGGCCTTGGGTTTTTGGACGAACATGTTCTCAAAGGACTTTTTCTCATATTCCAACACATCCAGGCCAGCGCCCAACACCTTTCCAGATTTTAATGCCGTGACGAGGTCCTCCGTCACCACACATTTGCCCCGGGCGGTGTTCAACAGCCAAAAAGGTTTGTGGAAGGCGTTGATGAACTCGGAATTCACCATATCTTGGGTAAGTTCCGTTTGGGGCACGTGGAGGCTCACCACATCGGATTTTTGTTGGAACTCCATGATCCCTACTTGACGGGCATTGTCGTCGTCCACGCCGCCCACAATGTCATAACAGATGACTTCCACATCGAAACCCCTCAGTTTTTTGGCAAATGCTTTACCCATGTTCCCATAACCGATGATCCCCACGGTCTTTCCATCCAGCTCCACACCACGGTTGCCCTCACGGTCCCATTTGCCCTTTTTTACTTCGCGATTGGCCTTGCACATCTTGTTCATCAGGGAAAGCAGCATGCCCAAAGCATGTTCGCCAACGGCGTTGCGGTTACCCTCGGGCGCGGAGGCTAAGAAAATGCCCCTGTGTTTGGCATAGCGGACATCAATGTTTTCCAATCCGGCCCCGACCCTGCCAATGAACTTCAGGTTGGTCGCCTTTTCCAAAAATTGCTGGTCCAGCGTGAAGCGGCTCCTGATGATCACCCCATCGTACAAGCGGATCTTTTTTTCCACTTCTTCTTTGGTCGAGGTATAGTCTTCGTGGTTTTCAAATCCTAATTGGGCAAATTGCTCCATGAGCAATGGATGGTTGGTGTCAACGTGGAGAATTTTCATGGGGTCAAAGATACGATTCCTATATTTTTGGATAGTGGGTCTGGGTCTTTTCGTGCTGGACATTGCCGGTATGCGAAGTGGATAGTCTTTCAAAGAGCAGCACATGCACCTCTTCCCCGTTCTTGGTCATCGGGTTGTGTTCCACTCCTTTGGGGACCACAATGATCTCACCTTCGCGAACTACTTCGGTCCTGTCCCTGAACTGCATATAGAGGGTTCCTTTGATTACTTGGAACAGTTCATCCTCGTTTTCATGGGCATGCCAGACAAATTCGCCCTGTAGTTTGGCAAGTAGTACCTGCATATCGTCCACAACGGCTATTTGATGTGGGTGCCATTGCTTCGTGAATTCGGCATGCTTTTGTTTTAGGTTGATGGGTTTCATGTGAAGAATTTTAAATTCCCAAAATCAATTTGGCAATCGAGAAATAGATCAAGATTCCAAAAATATCGTTGCTCGTAGTGATAAATGGCCCCGTGGCAATGGCGGGGTCAATGCCTCGCTTGTCCAAGAACACAGGGATAAAGGTCCCGATGAGGGCCGC
The DNA here is from genome assembly GCF_007785775.2 of Flagellimonas hadalis. Lineage (GTDB taxonomy): Bacteria > Bacteroidota > Bacteroidia > Flavobacteriales > Flavobacteriaceae > Flagellimonas > Flagellimonas hadalis. Next base: position 270,810 of record NZ_VNIK02000002.1, on the reverse strand, counting down.
AATGATGATGACCAGTATAACGGCAATCCCAATGGTGATGGAAACCATATAGGGCGTGCCGAACAAAAAGTGACTGACCAATAACACGACCGCAGCAATGGCAATGCCGTTGATGAGCCCAATGGCAAATTCTTTCAAAAGGCGTTTCATGACCTCACCTTTCACGGTGTCATTGGCCAATCCCTGCACCATGATGGCCGAAGATTGGACCCCAACGTTCCCTGCCGTTGCCTGGATCAGGGGCACGAAAATGAGCAATATGGGAAAGTTTCCCATCAAAGGCTGGAAACTGTTGATGATGCTTGCGGCGCCGATTCCCCCGAACATTCCTATGAGTAGCCAGGGCAGGCGTGCACGGGTGAGTTCCCAGATACTGTCATCGGCCTCCACTTCCCGGGAGATACCTGCAGCCATTTGGTAATCTTTATCAGCTTCTTCCCGGATCACGTCCACAATGTCATCAATGGTGATGCGGCCCACCAGTCTCCCTATCTCGTCCACCACGGGAATGGCCTCCAAGTCGTACTTGGACATGATCTTGGCGACTTCTTCTGCCTTTTCGTTCACATTTACCGAATCCACTTTAGGAATGTAGACATCTTTGATATTGGTCTTGGTAGAAGTGGTGAGGAGATCTTTTAAGGAGAGCCTTCCTTTGAGTATTCCGTCGTCATCCACTACATAGATGGAGTGTACACGTGTCACGTTCTCGGCCTGTGCCCGCATCTCCTTCACGCAGGTGAGCACGTTCCAGTTCTCGTTCACCTTCACGAGCTCTTTGGCCATCAATCCCCCGGCAGTGTCCTCGTCATAGCGCAACAGATCCACAATGTGCCTGGCATGCTCCCTGTCCTCGATCTCGGAAATGACCTCTTGGATGATTTCCTTTGGAAGCTCGTTGATGATGTCCACAGCATCATCCGTGTCCAGTTCCTCCAACTCGCTGGCTATCTCCTTTGCGGTAAGATTGCCCAATACAGCTTCCCGGATGTCCTCGTGCATTTCCGCAAGGATATCGGATGTCTTCTCGCTGTCCAGCAGTTTGATCAGATAGGTGGCCTCGTCCACGTCCAGTTCATCGGCAATTTCCGCGATGTCGGCGTAGTGGAATTCCTGCATCATCATCTGGAGCTCGGCGTTCTTCTGCTCCGCGATCAGTTGCTGGATCTCTTCTAAAAGCTCGTCTGTAAGTTTAAATGGGGTCATTGGCTATCTTTTGGGTCAACGTTACAAAATCTGCCACACTGAGCTGTTCCGGGCGTTGGTCAAAGATAGTATCTTCTTTGAGATTATTGGATAGGTCGAAGGTTTTAAGACTGTTGCGGATGGTCTTCCGGCGTTGGTTGAAGGCCGTTTTCACCACTTTGAAAAAAAGGCGTTCGTCACAGGCCAATTTCTGCTCATCCCTTCGTATCAACCTCAATACACCGGAATCCACCTTTGGTGGTGGGTCAAAAACGGTGGGTGCTACGGTGAACAGGTATTCGGCCTCGTAGAAGGCCTGTACCAGCACGGACAGGATGCCATAGGTCTTGCTCCCCGGTTTTTCACAGATGCGCTGGGCCACTTCTTTTTGGAACATACCCGAAAATTCCGGGATCTGTTCCCGCATTTCCAGCATTTTGAAAACGATCTGACTGGAAATGTTGTAGGGGAAGTTGCCCGTGATGGCAAATGGCTCATCGCCATAGAGCTCGGTCAGGTCGAACTTTAAAAAATCAGCCTCAATGACGTTCAGCCGATTGTTTTTTTGGAGGATTTCTGCGTGTTCCAAGGGAAAACTGTGGTTCAGGTACACGATGGATTCCGCATCGAGGTCCATGGCCACGAGATCCAAGTCACGCTTGAGGAGATGTTTGGTGAGCACGCCCATTCCCGGGCCGATCTCCAGCACGTTTTTATACCCTTTTAGGGTAAGGGTCCCTGCTATCTGTTCGGCAATTTCCTCATCCTTGAGAAAATGTTGTCCCAAATGTTTTTTGGCCCGAACGGTACCTTCTTCCTGTTTTTTGGTTCCACCTTGGGCAGACCATTTTTTCTTCTTTTTGGACACGGCCGGTTTTTTTGCAAGTTACTGGGAATTTTCGATATAGACCCATGCCTCCAGCCCAGATTCCAAAGGGATTTTTTCCCGTTTGTAGGCATCGGTCTCGTATGCATCTGCCTTTTCCAGGTCGATGATGGAGAGGGTGTACACGGTTCCTTTGACCTTGTCCTTCACATTCTCGGTCCGGATGACCACAGGATACTGGCCATACACGGCATTTTCCATCTTTTTGAAACTCAAAAGCACATCGGGATGGCCTTCCATAAGATGCCCAAATACATCTAGCTGTACCTGCCTTTCTTGCAGGGTGCCGTACGTGAAGAGGTGCTCCAAAGTATTAGGGAATTTGTTGGCTGATGACTTCCAATTCCGTTCTGAAGGTCACAAATTTGTTGGGAAAGTTTTTTTGTGCCTCGGCCCTAAGGCGGGTTGCATCTTCCCGATAATAGGCCTCAAGGGTCTGCCTGTCCTGTGTGGTGTATTGGATGGAATAGGTGACACCGCCCATATCGTCCTCCACCAGGACCTTGACCATTTTGGCATGCGAGAATTTACCTGTTTCCAACATATCGGGAATGTGTTTGTCCCTCATCCATACCAACCATTGGTCATGGACACTTTCATCAATATTGATGGTTACGTTGTATATGAGCATGCTTTGTCTGTTTCTATGCGGATGAAATTAGTGTATTTTTTAGGAAATTGGCAGCTATTTTTGAGTCATTTCGCATGGAGGGCCCATGGGTTGTAACGCTTACTCATTCTATGAGATTCCCGTTTTCACGGGAATGACAAAAAATCAATTAATGGCATCCCCACGGAGCTTTCTAAAATTGGTCCGGGCCTGTGGGAAATAATAACTATCCTGATAGTTGTAGATGATCTTTTCAAAATGGGTCTTTGCCTTTTCGGGCTCGTTCAAGATGTTTTGGTAGAGTTCCCCAAGAGCAAAATGGGCATCATCGGCCAAAATACCATCAGCATAGAACTCCACGATTTTTTGATAATTGAACTCGGCACTCTCATATTCCCTTTGTTCCACCAAAAGCTGGGCCTGTTTCAAAAGGGCCTCGTCCTCTATTTTTTCCCCTTTGTGGTTTTGCAAAATATCTTCCAACGCCTCAATGGCCTCTTTGTTCTTGTTTTGGTAGGCGAGCAAATCTGCCCGGGCATATTTTTTCAACGCGGTCTGGGTGGAATCTTCCAAAGAATTATCGGAGATCAAAAGGCTCAGCTGCATGGCGTCGTTGGCAATGAGTTGGGAGGTGGATCCCCTGAGAACTTTCAATTGGGTGAGTGCCCAATCAAAGTCCCCTTTGTAGAAACTGGTCTGTGCTACCTTGAAGCGGGCATCCTGTCCGAGCACATCGTTCTTGAGGCTTTTTTGTACTTGGGTGTAGAGGATAAGGGCCTCATTGAACCGCTGATCATACACCAGAATATCCCCAAGGGCCAATTTTACATAGGCCATGGCCAACCTTCCCATGGGCAGTTCCAGACTTTCCTTGAGCATGCCAATGGCAGGCTCTGGCCTTTCCCGTTTGAAGGTGAGGAAATTGGCGTAGGCTATCTGGAGTTGCAATGTTTGGCTTTGGTTCCCATATTCGGCGACGAGATTATTGAACTGTTTTTCCACATCGTCCAACATTTTTCCCGTGGGGTTTTCCAGTACGATATCGATGAGTTGGAGTTGGGCATTCAGTTTGACCCTTGGGTCGTCACTGTTGTCCACAATGTACTGGAATATAGAGGTGGCCGTTTCCAAGTCCTTGTCCCCTAGGGCAATATCCCCCAGATTTTCCAAGCGGGCCATGTTGCTTCCTTCGGCACGCTTGTAAATGGCCTTTTCCTGTCCAAAGGCGCTGTTGTACTGTTTTTGCTGCACAAAGAGCCAACTCAGGAGTTCGTTCCAGAGCACATCGGGATTTTGCTGTGCATTTCTGAGGAGTACCTTTCTGAGCAGCACGTTGTTTTCATCCGTGGGATCTTCGGAAATAAAATCATCGATGTTGCGAAGCACATTGGAGCGTGAAGTTTTTCCTTCCCAGATCAGGTTGATATAGGATTGGTACATTTTCTCGATATCTCCCTGTTCCCCATAAATGCGTGCCAGTTGAAAATCGTAGTTCAGGTCCGGTTTGAGTTCCATGGCCCTGGAGTAGGCCCGTATGGCATAGTCGAGCAGGGCATATTGTTGGAAACGATACCCTACACTGTATCCATAATTGGGGTTTTCGTCTATTTTTTGAATGGCCTGTTCATAGTGGACTGCTGCTTTTTCAGATTGTTCCTGAAGGGTGTAATTATAGCCCAGTTCAATGAAAAAAGTGGGAAAGGTGTAGGGGTCGGCTATCTTCCCCAGCAAAAAGGCCTCGGCTTCATCGTAGCGTTCCAATTGTTGGTAGCAGGCCACCAGTCCTTCGGCATAATCGGTGCGTCTGGGATTGGTCTCTGCCAACTTTTCGTAGAAGACCACTGCTTTTTCATAATCCCCATCATTGAAGTACTGTTTGGCCAAAAAGTCCTCTTGGGCCATGGCCGAGATGTGGAGCACGCAGAATGATATGAGAAACAAAAAGTGCCGCAAGCGCTTGTTTTTATTTCAAATATAACGTAGAAATGTCCGGGATTCTGTTAAGCGAATCCAAATAATTGATTGAAAACCCTAGTCGATTACATCGAACCCACAATAGGGAACCAAGACTTCGGGAATCTGGATGCCGTTTTCGGTCTGGTAATTTTCCAAGATGCCCGCCAATACCCTGGGCAATGCCAAAGAGCTACCGTTCAGGGTGTGGGCCAACTGGCTCTTCCCGGTCTCGTCCTTGTAGCGGAGCTTGAGGCGATTGGCCTGAAAGGTCTCAAAATTGGAAACGGAACTGATCTCCAACCAACGGTCCTGTGCGGTGGAAAAGACTTCAAAATCGTAGGTGAGGGCAGAGGTGAACCCCAGATCTCCCCCACAAAGGCGAAGGATGCGGTAGGGCAGTTTCAGTTCTCTTAGGATATTTTTCACGTGCTCCACCATTTCGTCCAAGGCCTTGTAGGAATTGTCGGGATGTTCCAAACGCACAATTTCCACCTTGTCGAACTGGTGCAGGCGGTTGAGTCCGCGCACATGCGCGCCATAGCTTCCGGCCTCCCTTCTAAAACAAGGGGTGTAGCCCGTGTATTTGATGGGAAAATCACTTTCGGCCAATAGGTCGTCGCGGTGCAGGTTGGTCACGGGTACCTCGGCGGTCGGGATAAGGTACAGGTCATCGGCCTGCACATGGTACATTTGCCCTTCCTTGTCGGGCAATTGTCCGGTTCCATAACCAGAGGCTTCGTTGACCAAGTGCGGCACCTGCATTTCGGTATATCCCGCTTCGGTGTTCTTGTCCAGGAAATAGGAGATCAGGGCGCGTTGCAGACGGGCACCCTTGCCTTTATAGACGGGAAACCCGGCACCTGTGATCTTGACACCCAGTTCAAAATCGATGATGTCGTATTTTTTGGCCAGCTCCCAGTGTGGCAATGCCCCTTCGGATAGTTTGGGAACGTCACCCTCGCGGTAAACCTCTTCATTGTCTTCTTCGGAACTTCCGGCAGGCACCAAGGCATGGGGCATGTTGGGAATCAGGTACAATTGCTCCTGCAGGGCGGTCGCGGTGGCATTCAGGTCGTCGCCCAATTGTTTTGAGGCTTCCTTCAGGCCAGCGGTCTTTTCCTTCAGTTCATTGGCCTCTTGTGCCTTTCCAGATTTGAAGAGCATCCCGATTTCCTTGGAAAGTTTGTTGGATTCGGCCAATGTGTTGTCCAATTGGGTCTGTATGGCACGTCGTTTTTCATCGAGTTCCAAAACCTTGGACACCATGGGTCCTGCATCGATATTGCGCTTTTTTAGAGCAGTGATGACATTTTCCTTGTTTTCCCTGAGAATCTGTAATTGAAGCATGGCCTTATTTTGAGCCGCAAATTTAATCGAATATTAAGAAGTCCCCAACTTATTATTCCTTGGGTAAAGGGAGAATCCATTCGTTGTGGGAGAAATGCTTCCACGGCACACTGGCCAGATCTACTTCCGGGTCGATGAACTCATGGTACGACCCTTGGTTCACCTTTACCTTGTTGTCCACAAAAACTTGGACATCCTCTCCTTTTTCGGCAAATTCTTTTTTGAGGCGTTGGGCAAACTGCCATGAAAAATCGGGATAGCAGGCCACTCGATTACGCTGTTTGGCGGTGAGGTATTCTTTGAGGTCGATGTAGGTCACCTTTTCGGTTTCCTTGTTCACCACCCGGTAGCGGATGGTCCCGGAGCGGCTGCGCAGCATCATGCGCCAACTCAATCGATGCCCCTCCTCGGTCCAGAGCACATCATCCACAAAAAAATGATGCCTCAGCGGCAATGAGATCTGGATTACAAAGTAAATCCCCAAGATGACCAGAATGCGGTTTTTGGATTTTGGAATGACGATGGTTTTGTCAATTTTAACGGCCTTGGTCTTGAGAAAAATATTCCGGATGGTCTGTGGTTCAAAAAAGAATAGGGTAAAGGCAAGGGACAGATAGGGAAAGATCCCGATCTGGAACACAATGCTGTTGAAAAGATGAAAAAAAATGGACAGCACAAAGGCAATCTTCCGTGTGGGCTTCCACAAAAGCGCGGGAACGATGAGCAGGTCAAAGAGAATACCGAAGATGGCCACAATTTTGTGCACCCACTTTTGTTGGAGCAACTCACCAATAAGAAAATAATCTTTTTTGGACTGCATCAAAACATCTATCATGCTGAAATCCAGCCAATCGGCATACAGTTTGGCAACGGAGGCATAGGTATAGACAATGAACAATTGCAAGATGATGGTCCACCGTATCCAGTTGAACATACTGTGCGACCGTAGGCTGGGATTGCGCTTTGCGTCCAGCGAAGCATCCTTGTGGGCCGGAAAAAAGGCCATGATGTAGGCCAACAGCATCAACAAGTAATAATGGTTGTTGTAGGACGTCTTTTGCATGAGATAGACCCCAGTCCACATCACGGCGAAGGCAAGTGCCGAAAAACGGTACCGATAGCCCAGGGCGATCATCAGGCCCAAAGTGCCCATGATAGCGAAATAGATGTACATGCCGTTGCCTGGAAGGGGCTGTAGCCATTCAAAACCGATAAAGGAGAAGGTGAACTTGGGTTCCACCAAGGTTCTCCGCACCCAACCGGTGGCTATGGCACCATAGCATTCCGCGCTCACCAAAAGCCCGTAGAAAATCCGAAAGACGATGAGTTGGGCGTTGTCTATCTTTTTGAACAGGAAATGGGCCAGCATCTATTTGGAGATTAGTTCCAACGAGTAGTCTTTGTCCTTTTTCAGTTGCGTCTTGAGTTCTTCAATGGAACTGAATTTTTGTTCGTCCCGAATCCGGTGGAGGAGGGATACCTGTATCTTTTGACCATAAAGGTCGCCTTCAAAATCGAAAAAATTGACCTCGATGCTCTTTTCGGTGCCATCAACTGTGGGGTTGAATCCTATGTTCATCATCCCAAAATACACTTTACCATTGATGGTGCTGTTGACCACATAGGCCCCTGTCTTAGGAATGAGTTTATAGGTTTCGGCAATGTGTAGGTTCGCAGTCGGAAACCCGAAGTCCCTTCCCATTCCCTTGCCTTTTTTTATGGTTCCGGTGAGCATATAGGCATAGCTCAGGTAATTGTTGGCCGTGGTGATGTCGCCTTCCAAAAGTGCCTTTCGGATCTTAGTGGAACTCACCGAAATGTCGTCCACTTCCTGGGCGGGGATTTCCTCCACCTCAAAGTCCAAGGTTTCGCCAAAGGCAATGAGGTCTTGGATGTTGGCATTTCTGTTGCGCCCGAACCTATGGTCGTAACCGATGATGATTTTTTTGGTCTTGAGACCGTTCACCAAAATATCGTTCACAAAATCAGTGGCGGACAACCTTGAAAACTCCTTTGTAAATGGGTGTACGATCAAATATTCCAGGCCCAAGGTTTCCAATATCTGGGTCTTTTCCTCCAGGGTGTTCAACAGTTTGATGTCCACATCTTTCTGCAGTACCATCCGCGGATGGGGAAAGAAAGTGAGCACGGTGGATTTCAGCCCTGTTTTTTTGGCATTATTTGTGAGGCGTTCCAATATCTTTCGGTGACCTAGGTGCACACCATCAAAGGTGCCGATGGTGGTCACTGTTTGGAATTGGATATCATTGAATTGAGAAATGTTATGGATTGTTTCCAACTGATCAAGAAATAAAAAAGGCTTACATTTGAATTAATACTACGCCCTGAATCGGTATGAAAGCTAAATTACACCTTGTTTTTTCAATAACCATAATTTTTAGCTGCTTTTCCGTTCGTGGGCAGCAGGGGTATTGGAAATCCATCCCCAAACAATCCCATCTGAAGAGTGTGTCCATCAAGGACATGGGAAAGGCCGAAAAGGTCTTTACGCTGGATAGGGCCCTTTTTTCCAAAGAAATGGGGTCAATGTCTACTTCCAAAGGAAAACAAGTGGTCTATCTGCCGGGTGCCGATGGGGAGGTCGTTCCTTTCTATTTGGAGGAAACCCCAGTATTCCACCCTGATCTCGCAAAAAAATATCCGGACATCAAATCCTACACAGGGGTAAGCCCCGACGGAAAATATAAGATCAAACTAAGTAGCTCGCCAAAGGGCCTTGAAGGTATGGTAGTGGATCTGGGCACACACAAAAAGACCTTTATGGAGCCCGTATCCAATGCCACGGACACCTATGTTGTTTATAATGAAGGGGCAGGGGCTGCCGAAAAGGAGAACTTTATCTGCGAGACCCAAAAATCCGTAATGGCCACGGGAAAGACCATTGTGCCCTTGGTGGACGATCAGGTATTGCGAAAGTTCAGGATCGCTGTGTCGACCACAGGGGAATATACGGCCCACCATGGGGGCACTGTCGCAGGGGCTTTGGCAGCCATCAATGCCACCATTACACGGGTGAACGAGGTTTTTGAGACCGATCTAGGAGTCACTTTGGAGTTGGTCGCCAACAACGACCAGATTATTTTCACCAACGCCGCTTCGGACCCTTATAGTAGCAGTTTCAATTCGCAGGTACAATCTACGCTCACTTCGGTCATTGGAGAGGCCAATTACGATGTGGGCCATTTGTTCCACAAGGTGCAATCGGCTTCCCAGAACAATGGGAATGCAGGGTTTATTGGCTCCGTTTGCATCGATAATAGAAAGGGTAGTGCTTTTTCATCTGCATCCATCCCGCAAGGTGATGTTTTTGATATTGATTTTGTGGCACATGAATTGGGGCATCAGTTTGGGGCCTTCCATACTTGGTCCTTTGAATCCGAGGGTACAGGTGTGCAGGCCGAACCGGCCAGTGGGAGCACCATTATGGGCTATGCAGGAATCGTGTCAGGGAACAATGTTGCTGCCAATGGGGATGATTACTTTCATTATAATAGTATTCTACAGATATCCGCGTATTTGGAAACGGTTTCCTGCGCTGTGACAACACCATTGACCAACTCACCTCCTGTGCTGACCCCGGTGGACGATTTTATCATACCCAGAGGCACGGCTTTTGTGCTGGAAGGAAACGCAACAGATCCAGATGTAGGGGATGTGCTCACCTATACTTGGGAGCAAATTGACGATGGGGTTGTGACCACGGCAAATTTTGGGCCCACAAATCCCAGTGGCGCCATTTTTAGGTCATTGCCGCCCAGTACAGACCCAGCCCGTTACTTTCCCAGACTTTCGGAAGTGGCCCAGGGCAATTTGATCCAAACCTCACCTGCGGAGGGCAGTGCATGGGAAACCGTGTCAGAAATTGAACGTGATCTACGCTTTGCCTGTACCGTGAGGGACAATGTGGCTGGTGGTGGACAGGTCATTTCCGATGTGTTGGAGGTAAAGGTGGTGAAGGCTGCTGGACCCTTTGTGGTCACCTCACAAGCTTCAAACGAAACTTACGAAGCTGGTTCCGTACAAGAAATCACATGGGACGTTGCCCATACCAATATCTTGCCCATAGATGCCAAGACCGTGGATATTTTCCTTTCCTTGGATGGAGGGTTGAGCTTTCCCATCATCCTGTTGGAAAATACCCTCAACGATGGAGGCGAGGAAGTCCTTTTACCCGGAAACGTTACCAGTTCGGCCAGAATTATGGTGAAAGCAAGTGACAACATATTCTTTGCCATGAACGCATCCAACTTTACCATTGAAGAATCACAGGTGGTATTGAACTTTGATGCCCTGGATTTTGAGGTCTGCCAGCCAGATGATATCGTGATCCCATTTGTGTATGAAGCCTATTCGGGCTTCGGCGAAACATCCACTTTTTCTGCGGATGTCCCTGTGGGCCTCAACGCCATTTTTACTCCCTTGGATGCCAGTGCCAATGATACGGCTGTGAATCTGACCCTATCCAACACCATTGGAGTTGCTCCTGGCGTATATGATATTACGGTGACCTCCACTTCCGCTTCCGTGACCAAGAGTGTGGTCTTGTCCCTAACGGTACAGGATGGGGTATTTGCAGATGTTTTGCCCAGTTCCCCCGCCAACGGGGAGACCGGGGTTTCCTTGAACGCCCAACTCCTCTGGGAAGAAAATCCCCTTTATTCAAGTTATGATGTGGAAATTGCCACGGACATTGGTTTTGTGGATGTGGTAGAATCCGTTACGGTGCCTTTCAATTTTTACAAGACCACGGCCCTGGAACAGGAAACCGAATATTTTTGGAGGGTTCGTCCCAGTAATGGCTGTGGCACGGGAGCCTTTGGTACTGTTTTTAGCTTTACCACTTCGCAGGTGAATTGTAAGAGCTACGAGGCCAGGAACGTCCGTCAGGATATTTCATCCGTGGGGACACCTTTGGTGACTTCTTCCATTCAATTTTTTGAAGACCTCCCGATTTCCGACATCAATGTGAACTTGGAAATTGACCATTCCTATCTGGAAGACCTTATCGTCACCTTGGTTTCGCCAGCGGGCACAAGAGTGGCCCTGATTTCCAATACTTGTGGCGAATTGAACAATGTCAATGCGGTCTTTGATGATGATGGTGAACCCATTTCATGTTCCGGTAACCCCGCAATTTCGGGAATGGTTCGTCCTTTGGGCTCGCTGGGTTCGTTGCAGGGAGAGTCCATTTTAGGCGAATGGACGTTGGAGGTGCAGGATACCGCTCCAAGCGATGGCGGTGAGTTGGTGGCATTTTCGCTCGATATCTGTGTCGAGGGAGTTTACAGACCGGATGATGATGAAGACGGGGTTTTTGATGATGGCGACGACCTGTGTTTGGGAACGCCGAAGGGCGTAGAAGTGGACACCAATGGTTGCGCCATTTATCGGTTTGCCTCGGATAATTTTGGGATAGAGATCCAAAGTGAAAGTTGTAGGAACAGCAATAATGGTTCCATCACCATTGTCCCAGAAAACACATCCATCGCCTATAGTGCTGTTTTGGAAGGTGGAGGGGCTCCGGTGAATGTTGATTTTACCAACTCCCATACTTTTGGAAGCCTTAGTGCAGGCGAATATTCCGTATGCATTACGGGGACCAATGGAATGATCACCTATCAGGAAGTGTGTTTCACCGCGGTGATTACCCAACCTGATGAACTGGACATTTCAGCCCTTTTGAACTCAAATGTCTTGGACCTTACCTTAAGCGGGGCGACCTTGTACAATGTGGAGCTCAACGGTCTGGTCACCCAAACGGAATTGTCCAAAGCACAAATGACCCTGAAAGAGGGCGTCAATATACTGAGGGTCTATTCCAATTTGCCATGCCAAGGGGTTTTTGAAAAGACCTTTTTCTATTCTTCTAGGCCGATACTTTCCCCCAATCCGGTGGATGCCGTTACCGAAGTTTATTTGGGCGGTTTTGTGGGGAATGTGGGTATAGAGGTTTTTTCGGTCAATGGGCGATTGGTTTTAACCGATGAAAGAAAAGCTACTGGGGAGAACCTTCAACTGGACCTGTCCATGCTGCCAAAGGGAATCTATTACCTTGGTCTGGACAAAAATGGGGCAAGGGAAATGTTTAAATTCATAAAAAGATGATTCGGAAGATTTTAGGGCTGTCCATATTGGCTTTGTTGGTTTCATGCGGGGGTGATGATGGTCCGCCGCCTGCACCCGAAGGGGCGGAATTGGTGTTTCCAGATGAAAATTCCGAGTGTACCACCGGTGTCAGTGTCAATGAAACCTTGAGCCAGGTCACTTTTCAGTGGAAGGCCTCCAAGAATACGGAAAGTTATACCTTGAGTGTGGTCAACCTTGATACCAATGTGCCCCAGACCATTTCAACATCGTCTACTTCGGCCAGCCTTTCCATTGCCAAGGGCACCCCTTTTGCATGGTCGGTCACTTCCCGAAGTTCCCGATCTGATCAGGTGGCTTCAAGCGAGACATGGCTTTTTTACAATGCGGGATCGCAGACCACGTATCCTCCCTTTCCTGCCCAATTGGTAAGTCCGTTATCAGGATCTACCGTATTGAAAAGTATTGCCAACGAAGTCGTCTTGGAATGGCAGGGTGCAGATGCGGACAACGATATAGCTTCCTTCGAGGTGTTCTTTTCAACAGATAGCCTTCCAGAAGACTCTGTGGGAACCACTAACGCCAATACCATGGAATTTCCGGTAAGTGTGGAATCTGCAACGGTATATTATTGGAAAATCATCACCACCGATGAGGAAGGCAACACTTCGGATTCCGGGGTATTTGAATTCAAGGTGTACTAAGGGCTATTTCCCATTAAATAGGTTCATGGTGTTCTTTACACCGGCAAAAACAAAGGATCGGACAAGTTCTGTCGCTATTTTTAAGCGTTCGGGCATGGTCTTCATCTCTTCCTCGTTCCATTCGCCCAGAACATAATCCACTTGTTTTCCTTTGCCAAAATCGGCCCCTACGCCAAACCTAAAACGATTGTACTGGATCGTCTGCAATACATTTTGGATGTCCTTGAGCCCATTGTGGCCCCCATCACTTCCTTTGGTCTTCAGTCTGATGGTGCCAAAGGGGAGATTGATGTCGTCTGTGATGATAAGGACGTTGTCAAGGGGGATGCCCTCTTTGTCCATCCAATATTTTACCGCTTTGCCGCTAAGATTCATATATGTGGAAGGCTTTAGACAGATGATGCTTTTTCCCTTATGCTTGAAGGTGGCCGCTGCACCCAGTTTAGCATCTTCAAAAGTAAAATCCTCCTGTTGCGCCAAAAAATCCAGGACCTTGAACCCGATATTGTGGCGTGTTTCGGCATACTTTGAACCAATGTTCCCTAGGCCTACGACGAGAAATTTTTTCATGGGGTCTTTTTCTTGCAATAGCTGCTTTGGTGTGCCAAAAAGCTTGTTGATGAAACTGAACACTCGGTGAATGGAATTTTCTTAAAAATACAAAAGCATCCCAAATTTTACCGAAATAAAAACAGGGATGCTCTTGAAAAGGTTATCTGGACTATTCCGTAGCCTCTGCCTCGGTAGTTGCTTCGCCACCTTCAGCAGCTTCGGCTCCTTCAGCTCCTTCTTCTTCATCTTCCGCCTCATCGGCAATGGAAGTCCTGGAAGCTTTCACCTGTACAATGGCGGTGCTATCTGGGTGAAGAATCGTGTAATCATCGCTCAACACGGTTTCCACGGCAATGGTACCGCCTATCCTCAACTTGGAAATATCCACAGTGATAAAATCGGGAAGAAGTTCAGGTAGGGCCTTGATGGAAAGTTTTCGCTTTCTGAAAAGCAAACGTCCACCGTTACGTACCCCTGGGGAGTTTCCTTCCAAACGAACAGGGATGTCCATGGTCACAGGTTTGTCCTTGAACAATTGGTAGAAATCCACGTGAAGGATTTTGTCGGTCACTGGGTGGAACTGGATGTCCTGCAGTACAGCATCTAATTTTTGGCCATTTTCCAACTCAATCACAGCGGTGTGTGCGTTGGGAGTGTATACCAAATCTCTGAATTCCAGCTCTTCAGCTGAAAAGTGCAATGGTTTTTCCCCTCCGTACAGCACGCAAGGGACCTTACCAGCATTACGTAGGGTCTTGGTAGCAACCTTGCCCACGCTTTCTCTTTGGGATCCTTTGATTGTAATTGACTTCATAATCTATATTAATATTTAATTTATTCTAAATTTATCTTCGAAGTGCCCGGTTTTATCAGCCTGAGCACTTCGACTTCGCTCAGTGTAAACTTCATCGAAGGCTACATTAAAAATTTTGATGATATCGAGGTGTTGTGGTGCACCCGGTGCATGACGTCCGCAAAAAGGTCGGCGCAGCTCAATACCTTTATTTTATTTTGGTTGTGATCGATCGGAATGGAATCGGTGATGATCAGTTCCGTCAATTTTGATTTCTCTATTTTTTCGTAAGCGTTTCCAGAAAGCAAACCGTGAGTGGTCACGGCACGCACGCTTTCGGCCCCTCTTTCGATCATCAGGTCGGCAGCTTTGGTCAATGTTCCTGCGGTGTCCACCATATCGTCCACCAAGATCACATTTTTGCCCTGTACATCACCGATCAGCTCCATATGCGAAATGACATTCGCTTTGGCCCGCTGCTTGTAACAGATGACTACATCACACTCCAGTGCCTTGGAATAGGCATAGGCCCTTTTGGAACCTCCCATATCGGGTGATGCAATACAGAGGTTGTCCAAATTCAATCCTTTCAAATAAGGAAGGAACAGGGTGGAGGCGAATAAATGATCTACAGGTTTTTCAAAGAATCCCTGTATCTGGTCCGCATGTAGGTCCATGGTGATGATACGGGTGGCACCGGCGGTTTCCAACATTTTGGCCACCAATTTGGCAGCAATGGGAACACGGGGTTTGTCCTTCCTATCTTGTCTGGCCCATCCGAAATAGGGCATTACGGCCGTAATGTGCCTAGCGGAAGCCCTTTTGGCAGCGTCCAGCATCAGTAGCATTTCCATCAAGTTTTCCGAGCTTGGGTTGGTGGAGCCTATGATAAAGATCCTTGTTCCACGAATGGATTCCTCGAACGAAGGTTGAAACTCCCCGTCGCTATATCTGGAGAATTGGATGTTTCCCAGTTCCGCACCATATGAGGCGGCTATTTTCTTGCCCAACTCAATACTTTGGGTGCAGGCAAAAATTTTGGGTTCGGGAACTTGATAGGCCATTACAAACTCTTGTTAACTAGCTTTTTAAAGTACTTTTTTGCAAAGAGGTGCAAATTTAAAAATTAATTCGGGTTGCTAAAGGATAAATGGAAGTATTTTTTGATTGTAAATAAAATTATTTGTTTAGCTTTGCAGTCGCATTTCAGAAAATGCCAGCATGCCTTGGTGGCGGAATTGGTAGACGCGCTGGATTCAAAATCCAGTGTCTTCGGACGTGTGGGTTCGATTCCCACCCAAGGTACTGAAAAACCCTGATAAACATTTGTTTGTCAGGGTTTTTTTAATGATGTAAAGGTGGCGATGTTGTCAAGACCACGCTCTTTTAGGGCTCAACTGCCCGGGGCATGGTGTGTCAGTAAGGGCAATACATATTTGCTTGCCATTTACACATTGGAAATCAAAAAATAGAATGTCCGCAAAGCCTCTGGGATATTCTTTGAGTCCTATTGTAGGAGGCTTTGGTCTTTTGTTCTGTTTTCTTGGAGCATTTTGGACAAATAGAAACCAGTTTTACAGTCCGTCATGGGCTTGTCCTTTCAGGCTGCAAGCAACTCCTTTTCCAGGGCCAAAAAATTCACCAACATCCTTTTGGAATCATAGATAGGGACTATTTTGATCTGACAGAGATAGGGTTCCCCATTTTTTCGGTAATTCAAAACGGAACCTGTAAAGGTGTGCTCTGTTTTTAATTGCTCCCGAATTTTCTGTTTTGTACTTTCTGAAGTTTGGACTCCCTGAAGAAAATGAGGACTTTTCCCTATGGCAAAACTTTTGGAATACCCGGTCATTTCCTGAAAACCATCGCTTACCCAAACAATGTTCTTGTAGGGGTCGGTGATGACCATCGCATCATAGGTTTCGAGCTGTATCAAATTTTCCACGTCTCTTTCAACAACCCCATTCTTAAGGATAGATCTCAGTTGTGATAGATCTGTATCTTTTCTGAATTGTTTGATCAGTTTGTGATAGTGCTCTGCGTAAAAATCGAAGCACAATAATGGGGAGATGAATTTTTTTCCTTCTACTTTCATAGGTGTATGACCATTTAATTTGGGGCCAATGCAAACATCGGCCCCGATAATATTAATGTGATGGATGTGCTACCATATCCCTCATTTGTTGGGCGGCAGAAACCATGATTTTCAAGGCTTCCTTGGTTTCTTCCCATCCTCGGGTCTTCAACCCGCAATCCGGGTTCACCCACAGTTTGGATGCGGGCAACACCTTTTCCGCTTTTTTCAAAAGCCCCAAAATCTCCTCGGATGATGGCACCCTAGGGGAATGGATGTCGTAAACACCAGGTCCAATGTCATTGGGATAATCGAACTCGGAAAAGGCATCCAAGAGTTCCATCTGTGATCGGGAGCACTCAATGGTGATCACATCGGCATCCATGTCCGCAATGTCCTTGATGATATCGTTGAACTCGGAATAGCACATGTGCGTATGGATCTGTGTGGAATCCTCCACGCCGCTTGTGGACAGTTTAAAGGCCCCAATGGCCCAGTTCAGATAGGTTTCCCAATCCTTTTTGCGCAAGGGCAATCCTTCGCGTATGGCAGGTTCGTCCACCTGTATGATCGCTATGCCCGCTTTTTCAAGGTCCACCACTTCGTCAAGAATGGCGAGGGCAATCTGGTTGCAGGTTGAGGAACGGGGCTGATCGTCCCGTACAAAAGACCATTGTAAAATGGTGACCGGCCCCGTGAGCATGCCTTTCACCGGTTTTTCCGTCAACGATTGCGCAAAGGAGGTCCAAAATACCGTCATGGGCTCTGGTCTGGACACATCCCCGAAAATGATGGGGGGTTTCACGCATCGTGACCCATAACTCTGCACCCACCCATTTTGGGTAAAGGCAAAGCCTTCCAACTGTTCGCCAAAATATTCCACCATGTCGTTGCGTTCAAATTCGCCATGTACGGGCACATCAAGACCAATCTCCTCTTGGAAGTGTATCGCCTTTTCGGTTTCTTTTTTCAGAAAATCAATGTATTTCTGTTCGTTGAGATTACCTTTTTTGAACAGCGATCGAGCCTGCCTCACCGCTGGGGTCTGCGGGAAGGAGCCAATGGTCGTCGTCGGGAAGAGCGGCAGTTTTAGATGCGTTTCCTGAAGCACCTTTCTCTTTTCAAAGGGAGATGTTCTTCGGAAGTCACTCTCGCTGAGGTGTTCCACCCGTTTCTTTACCTCGGGTTTATGGATCAATGCAGCGTTCTTCCTTTTCTCCGTTGAGGCCAAATTGTCTTTAAAGAGTGGGTGGGAGATGTGTTCAGGGGTTTCTGAAAGGGTTTTGAGGCTTTGGAGTTCCTCCAGTTTTTGCTTGGCAAAGGCCATCCAGTCCTTCACTTCCTTTGGAAGTGTCTTTTCATTGGTCTCCAAATCCAGATCATTGGGGACGTGCAATAGCGAACAGGAAGGGGAGATAATCACTCGCTCTTCGCCCAACTGCGTTTTTGCTCTGCGGATGTGTTCCAATGAAGAGGAAAAATCATTTTTCCAGACATTGCGTCCGTCCACCACACCCAATGACAGGGATGTTTTTTCTCCAAGCTTGCCAGATTCCAATACTTCGCCCAATAGTCCTGGGCTTCGCTTCAGATCCAGGTGTAGGGCGCAAACGGGCAAGGACAACGCTGTGTCAAGATTGTCCCCAAAGCCTCCAAAATAACTGGACAATAGAATTTTTAATGAAGGAAACTTCTCAGCTATGCCCTGATATACTTTTGCAATGGCCTCTTCTTCCCTGGCCGTCAGGTCTGTGGCAAGAACAGGTTCGTCCATTTGGATCCAGGTCGCTCCGGCTTCCACCAATTTTTCCAAAAGGATATGGTAAACAGGGAGTAGTTTGGGCAAGAGGTCAAGCCTATGGAACCCTTCTTCCTTTTCCTTGCCCAACAGGAGATAGGTGACAGGGCCCAAGAGCACAGGTTTGGTCTGGATCCCCAAAGCCTTTGCTTCATTGAACTCATCGATGATCTTTGTGGAAAGCAACTCGAATTCTTGGTCCTTTTCAAATTCTGGGACGATGTAGTGATAATTTGTGTCGAACCATTTGGTCATTTCCATGGCGATGACGTCCATTTCTTTTTTCTGATAACCCCTTGCCATGGCAAAATACAGGTCCATAAGGTTTCCTTGGGATTCCTTCACATCGAAATAACGTTTGGGAACAGCTCCGACCATCAGGGTGGTGTCCAAGACCTGATCGTAAAATGAAAAATCGTTGGAGGGAATAAGGTCGATGCTCTTTTCCTGTTGGAGCTTCCAGTTTTCCGTTCGTATGCTCTTTCCGGTCTCGAGTAGGTCCTCCAAGGAGATCTTTCCGGACCAATACTTTTCGCAAGCCCTTTTCAGCTCACGGTGGGTCCCGATCCTCGGGTAGCCCAAATTGGTTGTTTTCATTGCTAAAGCTTTTATAAAATTGAACAATTAGATAAAAGCTCCTTAGCTCAACTTCGCAATGCCTTAAAACAAGAAGAACGCAGAAGGAATTTGCCGAGGGGTTCCCGGTAAGGTTCAAACGTTCGACCTGCCCTGTACGCGAAGGCACCGTCAAAATCCTACAACGTAGGAACGATATGGGCAGGTATCCTGGCTTGTCCGATTTTTACCGCCTTCTCATCCTTTCGGACAATGGCTCTTTTGGCAAAAACATGCTATCCCAAATGGGATCGGACTTACAGTTGCGCGTCAGCTCGTGATTTACACACGATTCCCTTTTAATCCCGACCTATGTCGGAAACCCTTATCGTTTTGATAAAGAAATTAAGTAAAGAACTTATGGGTATAAAAGTAGGTAATAATCTGCGCATTTAGATATTTAGAAAAGGATTAAATAATATGCCAATCAAATAAATTGTAAAGTAGGTCACTTATCAATTGCTTCATCTTGTAACTGTGAAGATGGTTAAGATATTTCAAGGTGCTTCTGATAGAACTATGACCCATGGCATCGGCAACGGTTTTTAGGTTAGCCCCATTTATCAATAGCTGATGAGCAAATGTATGTCTTGCACAATAAAAAGGAATATGCATATCTATTCTGGCCCCTTTTTACCCAATTTCGAATTGCTTTATTGGCTGCATTGTCACTCAGCAATTGTAAGTTAAAGACATGTTTTCCTTATCGTCCGGTCCGCCAAGAATTTTCTGAGCGGTTTGGTTAAGTCTGTTGTTAATCAATTCTCCTGTTTTTATTTCTAAGTGTTATTAAGCGCCCTTTATTGATATTTTTCCATTTAAGCTTTTGGGTTTCAGCAAGACTAAGAGAAGCACACAAACAGGAAGGTCTTTTTTATATCAATGTTACCGCCCAAGGCGCTAAAGAACCATGATGGTCATTTGATTATCAGGGTTGTGTGTTTTTCACATAACGTAAAAGTGGCAGATTTTTTTGAGATTGGCCGTTTTTTAACAAAATTGCTCTGCTGAAAATTAAGGTTGGATTTTGAAATGGATTTTAAATCCATTTCAAACATTTAGCATCTTAGTCCCGAAAACTTGTGTTGTAAGTAGGGCGGTGTTTCTTAAACTTGTTCTTGAAGGATGGCAATTGGCCGATGCTCAAAAGGCTGGTTTGATTTGCACTGAGAATATCCTATCTTTATTAAAAGTGTTCCATATTAAAAAAATTACCACTTTCCTATTTTTTATCACTCTGTTCTTTGTTGCGCTTGGACAAGATGCTCCAACAATGGATACAGAACAAGTCCCATTGCTTGAGAATATACATTTACACCTGAACAAAACGGTTTTTTTCAAAGGGGAACACCTTTGGTTCAAGGCATATGTTCAAGATCAATACCAACAACTACCATCTTCAACAACCACCAATTTACATGTAGGCATTTTTTCAAAGGATGGAAAGGTCCTGATAAAAAAAATGTTCTTCGTCAATAATGGCAGCTCTTACGGTGATTTCAAAATTGACTCGACTTTTGTCGAGGGTTCATATGCTCTTATGGCCTGGACCAACTACATGAAAAATTTTGAGTTTGCCACCCCCTTTCTTCAAAAGATAACAATAATCGGGCCTACCAATAAACCAAAAGTAAAAGCAGAAAACGGAATGACCATTTTGGTTCATCCAGAGGGCCAGAAAATTATGGCTGGTACATTTAATAGTGTAGGACTGATGGTTTTTGACGAGGCTCTAAACCCTTTAGAAACCAAGGAAATACAGTTGGTGACTGGGGATGGCGATAAAGTTCAATCAAACATTCAAACAAACGAGTTGGGGCAAGGTAGGTTTGTTTTTTTTGCCAATCCTACAAAATCATATTTTATAAAAATCAAAGATGCGAATGGTGCATGGGTTACCAAAGAGCTGGAAAACAAGCTTCAACAGGGAATAGGGGTCAGTGTGGATAACACGGCAAAAGATGTTGTTGTCCTAAGCCCAAAATGGTCAAAAGCCACTTTCAACTCAAGAGAGGGAGCAAGATTTTCAATGGCAATTTTTAACCATATAAGCCGTTCGTTCGTATATCGTCATGAAATTGATGGTGACAGTATTTCCATCTCAGTGGACCGTTATCAAATTCCCAGCGGAATCAATACGGCAATGATTTTGGATGAAGAAATGCGACCTCTTTCGCAACGAATGTTTTTCAATAGACGGACAGCAAGCAAAAAGGTACATTCGGTAGAGGTCGACTATTGCCTGACCAAAGGCCAAGACTCCCTGCAGTTGGATGTGATACTTCCCAAAGGTCACAAAATGGCCAATTTGAGTATGTCGGTGCTCCCTGCCAACTCAAGTGCGTGTTTGCCCAACAATTCCATAGTCTCGTCCTTTTTGGTGCAGCCTTACCTCGAGAAGCAATTTGTTAAAGGGCCCTATTTTTTTGAAGGAACCCACCGTTCAAGTGACTATCAATTGGACACCAGGTTGCTCATGGAAGGAACAGAAAAGTTTGACAGTTTTAGGTCAATGGATGTGCAAAACACTCCATATGAAATGGAGAAATACATTGCTTTTAATGGTAAGATTTTGGATGCCGACCTCAAAAATGAAAAACAGGTTTCCCTAATGTCACAAACATCGGGTGCCATCAATCTTTTTGACCTTTCAAAGAACAAAAACTTCAAAGGGAACCTTCCTTTATTTGAGGGGGACTCTATATTGGTAAGTGTTTTGGACGAAAAAGGAAAACTCAGAAAGCCCAAAGCGGAACTCCATTTCAAAGATTATAGTGGTGACACTTTTGATTATACAAAATGGTTGGCGAATGTTAGTGAGGTTGAGCCAGAAGCTATGCTTTTGGAAATAGATCACGACCTGAACCTATCGGAAAGGACCATATTGCTTGACGAGGTTGTGGTTTTGGAAAAAATGAAGGATAACACCAAATTCCAAATAACCGCTTTGGCTGAAGGACGAATCATTGATAAAGGGACCGTGAATCGATATAGATCTTTTCAAAATTATGTCCATATATTGGGCTTTCATACTCGTCTGAAACTAGAAGAAGGGGGTATTGGTGTGTATATTCTTGACCCTCCCGGCCTTAGGGCTGTACCTGTCTTTGTTGAAGGTATGGTGGCCAACCCGGTTGAGTTGATGAACATGCCACTTTCTTCTATAAAATCAATAGTTTATAGCAAAAGTAGACAAGGACCTTTTATTTCACTGTCGCTACGGTATGATTATGATGAATTGTATGACAGAGTACGGTTTGCAAGTCTTTCTTTGCCAGAGGGATTCAGTCGAGCACAAAGCTATTTTAGTCCAAATTATCCAGATTACACCTCATTTTTGTACAAGAGATATGGTGCCATTTGGTGGGAAAGTCAACTTGGGGTCAACTCGGAAGTACCACATATGATCACCGTGCCTCTGAATGAACAGAAAAAAGTAAAAATCATTATTGAGGGGATGTCTGCCAATGGCATTTTGTATCATACGGAACAAATCTGCAGCCCTTTTGAAAACAATTATTCCGCAAACTAGGTTCAATGAAACAGACCAAAGGAGCTGTAGGAAACCCGAAATTTTACCAGAAATCAAGGAATGTGATTATAATTAATTGACTGTCAGACTATCATTACGTGTAATTCTTTTTCGGAGGTTATAAAGGTCAAATGTTGATGTTCACATAGACCGATAGCCTGTTCTTTATTTCCACTTTGCCGTTGTTGAGGTTTTGTGAAATGGGCAACATGATTGAAACTCCAAAAAGCATAGGTCCGGTAATTAACAACAATGCCGCCTTTTCCAAAAAAGACAGTTCCATCCCAGATTATTATGCTTGAATAGGTTTCATGGAAATATGGAAATAGTATACGTGCCTCATCTTTTTTCTAAAAAATCCTTTGGGTTGACACTTATCAGCTTTTCCGCAAAGCGCACTTTTTAAGTTTGTTCCATCGATTTTTAGGCCAAAAAAAAGGAATGTTGATAAAAGTGTTGAGAACCTAAGAGGGCCAATGTGAAATCCAAGTAAAGAAAATATGAATTTTACAATCGAGCTATTTCGTGCAACTCCAAAAAGTTTTCCAAATGCATATTATCCAAATCACTAAAAGAGATTTTAGTACCCAAACATTTGATTTACACAAAATTACCAATGCCATTCTGAAGGCCATGACCGCTGTGGACCATGGGCAGATCAGTGACGCGCAGGCCATTGCGGACAACGTTCAGCGCACCTTGTTGGAGCGAAAGAGCAAGGACGAGCAGTATGTGCCCACCGTGGAAGAGGTGCAGGATGTGGTGGAGAACGAACTCATGAACAGTGAGTTCCATGACGTGGCCAAAGCATATATCATATATAGGAACAAGAGGGCCCAAATGCGCCAAACGGACATTTTCGAAAAGCGCATCAACCTAAAGCCCTACGAGTATCCACAATTGTATGAATATGTGCCAGCGATCAGGCATTCGTATTGGATCCATACCGAGTTCAACTTTACCAGCGATATCCAAGATTTCAAATCCGGTCTTAGCGAAATTGAAAAAAGTGCCATCAAGAACACCATGTTGGCCATTTCCCAGATAGAAGTGGCGGTGAAGACCTTTTGGGGGGATATTTACCACCGCATGCCCAAACCGGAAATAGGTTCAGTTGGGGCCACCTTTGCCGAGAGCGAGGTGAGGCACCACGATGCCTATTCGCATTTGTTGGAGATATTGGGCCTGAACAATGAGTTTGAGAACCTGAAGAAAAAGCCCGTCATCATGAAGCGGGTACAGTATTTGGAGACCGCCCTCAAAAACGCCAAAAGCGAGAACAACAAGGAGTATGCGGAGTCCATTTTGCTCTTTTCCCTGTTCATTGAGCACGTTTCCCTCTTCTCCCAATTCTTGATCATTATGGCGTTCAACAAGCATAAAAATATGCTCAAGGGAATTTCCAATGTGGTCGAGGCCACTTCAAAAGAAGAACAGATCCATGGTGATTTTGGGATCGATGTCATCAACATCATCAAAAAGGAACGGCCAGAGTGGTTCGATGAGGAATACAAGACCATGATCCAGGAACTATGCGAAGAAGCTTTCCAATCCGAGAGCAAGATTGTGGATTGGATCTTTGAGGAGGGCGAGCTTGACTTTTTGCCGAAGGCTGTGGTGAACGAGTTCATCAAAAATCGGTTCAACAATTCCTTGGAGAGCATAGGTATTGCCAAAATATTCGATGTCGATCAAAAACTATTGGCACAGACCGAATGGTTCGATGACGAGATCATAGGAACAAAACACGGAGACTTTTTTGTGAAAAGATCCATCAACTATAGCAAGAGAACACAAAGTATAACCAGCGACGACCTTTTTTAATTATGGAGAACAAGACCCCATCCTCACAGATCACGGACCAAATCAAGGACAACAAGACCCAAGAACTTGTAAATGCCAGAAAGGATGCCCTGTCCAAACTCAAGACCAAAGAGGAAGACAAGGGCTTTGAATGGCTCAATGAATACAGTCGCAGCTTTTTGGGGTCGGGCTACCTCACCGAAGGGGCAACCCCGGAGGGACGTATCCGTGAGATTGCGGAAAGGGCCGAACATATTTTACAGATACCCGGCTATGCGGACAAGTTCTACCACTACATGTCCGAAGGGTTTTTCTCCTTGGCATCGCCCGTTTGGTCCAATTTTGGGAAAAGAAGGGGATTGCCCATCAGCTGTTTTGGGTCCCACATCGATGACGATATGGGGAACATCCTCTACACCCAGTCCGAAGTGGGCATGATGTCCAAATTGGGCGGGGGAACGTCCGGTTATTTTGGAAAGATCAGGCACAGGGGCGCCCCGGTAAAAAATAATGGACAGGCTTCAGGAGCGGTCCATATCATGCAACTGTTCGAGTCCATGGTGGATGTGGTGAGCCAAGGTTCCGTACGTCGCGGCCGTTTTTCGCCCTACCTGCCCATAGATCATAAGGACATCATGGAGTTTTTGGAAATAGGGACCGAAGGAAACCCGATCCAACAGCTTACCCATGGGGTCACCGTGACCAACCAATGGATGGAGGAAATGATAGCCGGTGATGAGGACAAGCGGGTCGTTTGGGCCAAGGTGCTCCAGAGAAGGGGAGAAATGGGGTATCCCTACGTATTCTTCTCTGACAATGCCAACGATGGCGCCGCGGATGTATATAAGGACAAAGATCACCGTATCTATGCCAGTAACCTGTGTACGGAGATCATGTTGCCGTCCAACGACAATTGGTCCTTTGTCTGTGTGCTTTCCAGTATCAACCTGTTGCACTACGACAAATGGAAAAATACCGATGCCGTGGAGACCATGGTCTATTTCTTGGATGCAGTGATCACTGAATTCATCGAAAAGTTGGAGGCCTATCGGGATTCTTCCGACCGTGATGACAGACAGACCTTCCTCTTTATGGAAAGGGCCTATAACTTTGCCAAGGAGAACCGCGCTTTGGGCCTAGGGGCCTTGGGCTGGCACTCCCTCTTGCAGTCGAAGAGGCTTGCTTTCGATAGTCAGGAAGCATACAATCTCAACAATGAAATATTCAAGGCCATCAAGGATCGTTCCTACAAGGCATCTGAAGAGTTGGCCGAACGTTTTGGCGAACCTGAAGTATTGAAAGGTTATGGCCGAAGGAACACGACCTTGAACGCCATTGCGCCCACCACTTCCTCAGCCTTCATCTTGGGCCAAGTGTCCCAGGGAATCGAGCCCATCTGGAGCAATTGTTACGTGAAGGACATTGCCAAGATCAAGGTGACCATCAAGAATCCTTATCTGATGGACCTATTGGAGGAAAAAGGACAGAACACCCCTGACGTCTGGAAGAGCATCCGCGATATGGACGGTTCCGTGCAGCACTTGGAGTTTTTGACCGAAGAGGAGAAGGCCGTGTTCAAGACCTATTCCGAATTGGACCAGTTGGACATTGTGTACCAGGCTGCCAACAGGCAGAACCATATCGATCAAGGGCAATCGGTGAACATCATCGTGCACCCCGACATGCCCACGAAGGACATCAACAAGATCCATGTAACGGCATGGAAACTGGGACTGAAGTCTTTGTACTATCAACACAGTATGAATGCCGCACAAAAGTTCAAACAAAAGAAAGAGTGCACCAGTTGTGAGGCATAAACGCCACCTTTTTAAGATATAGAATAAAGAACGATGCGGAAACGCATCGTTTTTGTTTCAAAACTGTTTTAAGAATGTGATTTTGCTGATAAACTGTCGTGAACTTTGTACCGGTTCAAAAATATGCGTTTGGGTATCATTGAACACTAGATAGATGAACGAAAGGGGCATATATTCCCAACTAAAACGGACGTTCCAACGTCCCTGTTCGTCAAAACTGTTGTATTGATAGAAAGTGGACAGCTGTACCCTTGGGTTCAAGGCCACCCTTACATTTGCGGAATAGAGGTCGGTATCCAGATCTTCCTGTAGAATGCCGAGACCGTTGATATTGTTGTTTTCATAATTGGCGGAGAAGGCAATATGAGGTATCGGGGCATAGCGCATTCCAAGGGTAAGTGTTTTACGGTCGCCGTTATAAAATTTGCCTAGGTCGTAACTTACTGAGCCCGATAATTTCTTGGACTGATCGGTATTGTACGTGCCAAAAAATCGAGTGTATTGATAGTTTCCCTGCTCAATTTCCAATCCCAAAGGAGCGAAATCAAAGTTGATGTTCTGCCATGTAGGGGTAAAGGAGAGTTCCAAAAAACTATTGTCCTTGAACCAGGTGTAAACAGGAAATAGATAGAGACTTGCTTGCTGAAAACTTCCAAAATCCTCGAAATCATGGTAATAGTTCACGAACACCCCTGGGTCCCACCTTCTCACAAACGGCAACGATTTTGGCCGTAGGATGGCATAACCTCCGGGGCTATGGTACATCACGTCTTTTTGGAAGACAAAACCCATATCGGGACTATAAGACTTGCTTACAAAGGCATTTACATAGCCCACATAATAATTGTTCGTAGAGGTGCCACCAAAAATCCTTCCGGAATATCCAGTCTGTCCCGTTTCACTGTCCAGGGAAGTGCTAAGCAAATAAGTAAAGGTGATCTCGCTCTTGGGCCGGATCATTCCATCGATTGAAATGGTGGTATTGTTCTGGCTGGAAATCCCAAGGTCACTCGCCGTATCGTCCAACCGATAGGTCACCATGGCACCAACATTGTTTTCCTTCCCATAATTTTGGGCATATCGGGCCACGCCAAATGTGCTCCCTGTACTATTGTCCGTTTCCCTTTGTCGTACTACCAGTCCTGCAAGCGTTCTATTTTCATTGCGATCGGTAAACCGGGCACCAAAATCCAAGGGAGCGGGTCTGGCATTAAATGTGTTTTCCAAGCCGATGGTACGGCTAAAGAAGGGCCTTACCTGAGTGTTGCCCCCACCGGACCAAATACCCGAATTTTCCAAAAAGAACTGTCTTCGCTCCGGAAAAAAGATATTGAAACGCTCCAGATTGTTCACCGCCCTGTCCACATCGGCCTGGGCAAAATCCGTATTGATGGTCAGATCTAGTACACTGTTCGGGCTTATGGCCCATTTTACATCACCTCCAACTTTCGGGTCACTTGATGTATCGATGAGTTGGTTTCCAGATTTGGATTCTTCATACTGATAAAGCGTATAAGGCTCTACCCGAACATTTGCCGAGGGAGGAGGTACATCAAGACCGGTCAACTTGGCAGCATAGGTCATCCGGTTTTCCGAGAAAGATTGGGGAATGGCGGGAAAAACCGTTTTCTCAAAATCCTTTCGGGCCAATCGATAAAACGTGATGCCCCACTCCACAGGAGCGCCTTCCATAGGCTTGTCATATCTGATGGACTTGAAAGGAATGGCGAACTCTGCATAATATCCTTCAGCTGTACGTTGTGTCCGTACACTCCATAGCGCGTTCCAATCGGCATCCGTATTGGAATCGTTGAAGCTCTGCTGGTCCAGTTGGTTCCCATGGGGCGTGGTTTGGAACGAAATGGCATATTGCTTGGTGTTCTGCGCATCGATTTGAATACCGAACACATCATTCTCATCATTATTGAAATCACGACGAAGATCCTGCATCCGTACGCCCTTTTTTCCCATGGAATCCTTACAGAATACTCCGAAATACAAGTTTCGGTCATCGTAAAGCACCCTAACCGTTGTAGGGTTTTTGATATCCCCTCCCTGAACGGGTTCCACCCTGAAAAAATCTGTGATGGTCTCGGCATTTTCCCATTCAGGTTCGTCCAAATAACCGTCAACCGCTATTTTGCTTTGGGTTCGCATAGCGGATATAATGGGGGGATTTTCGGGTGGCGGAAAATTATCTTTTTGGTCTTGGGCAAAGAGGCCGCCAAGGGACACGAATAGGAATATCCCAATTGGGAAGATGTTGGACAAAGAGCTTTTTGGTTTCATTTTGATTGGAAATTGGGTGGTCCATTTAAAAAGTATTCTCTACCTCTGCGGCTTCGAGCATGAGATAGTGTAGTTCGGTATTTTTCAAAAAAGGCTTCAACAATTGGCTTCCAGGGCCGTACATGGCCAGTTCCACATAATCGGCGGAGTGCTGCATGCTGATCCAACCCACTGAGTTATGTTGTTTTTGGATTTCGGCCAAAGCACTGAAAGGCAAGTGCTTGGGATTGTACAAACCATCTTCGGCATTGAGGGAACCGTAATACCCCAAAAGTGTATTGGCTTCCCCGTCCGTCAACTCAAAGCCGTTGGCATATTCCACACGCTCTTTCACACTGCTTACGGATGTTTCCCTACCGATACCGTTCAAAATCCATTCGTTGGTGTGCTTGTAGTTTTGGATGGAATCAAAATGGTCATTGGCATAGTTCCCATAGATGACCCCAGGGTTGGCATTTCCATGGTCGGTAGTGATGATCACCAAGGTCTCCCCGTCCTTTTCTGCGAAATCCATGGCAACTTGGATGGCTTCATCAAGGGCAACTTGATCATAGATCAACCCGGCAATGTCGTTGGCATGGGCGGCCCAGTCCACTTTCCCTCCTTCAACTTGGAGCACGAACCCTTTGGGGCTGCCCTTTAGATTATCAATGGCCTTTTGGGTCATTTCGGCCAAACTGGGGGTGCTTTCCTTTAGTTCTCCATTGTTTTCCCGATCCTTGGCATAGGGTAGGCCATTATTGGTAAAAACACCCAAGATGGATTGGTCCTTCGGGGCGGCCAACATTTCATTTCTGGTCTGGGCTACGTAATAGCCATTGCTTTCAAAGGCGGCGTACATATTTTTTCCATCTTTTCGCTTATCCGACGCAAAGTATTCGTTGCCCCCACCCATCAGTACATCAAAACCGTGCTCCAGATATTTTTCAGCAATGGATTCTTGGTCATTTCTGGATTTTTCGTTCACACAAAACCCAGCAGGGGTCGCATGGGTAATGGGAACCGTGGTCACGCATCCGGCCTTTTTGCCGACAGCCTTGAATTTTTGCCATATGGGAAGATGGGCTTCGCCATTGACTCCAATATTGATGCCGCCGTTCTTGATCCTGACACCACCTCCCCATGATGAACTGGCAGCAGCAGAGTCGGTGACGATGGAACTTGCCGACGCCATGTCCATCAGGGCACGTGAAACTTTATTTTCCCGATACAGGTTCAACCAGTTGCTGCCCTTTCCCGTTTTTCTGGAAAGATAGAGGTCGGCCATGTTCAGGGTGCCCGTGCTCATGCCATCGCTGACCAGCATAATGATGTTCTTGGCCTTTTTCCGTTTCCAGCCATCCTCAAAGTCGGAAGCCCTAATAGATTCGAATGGAGCAAAAAGGGAAGCTCCCAAGGCTGATAGTGTTCCGTTCCTGAAAAATTTTCTTCTGTTCATTTTTATACTGTGTTATTGGTTTTTCATTTCATTTTTTGGGCAACACAATCGGTAAGGATGTAATTAAAGTGTTGTACATCATCTGCATTGAGCTTCAGTATGCCGGTGACATGAAGAATATCATCGGTTTTGAAACCCGGTTTCGATTTAAATTGAATTTCCATGGCCGTTTCTGGCCCTCCCATACCACAAAAAAAGCAGGAGGCCATGGGGTTTTTGGAAAGGATGAACAGTTTGCCACTAGGGTCTATATCCAAAAAAAAGCCAGTAATGGATACTTTCTTGCCTTCAAGGGACTTCATCCGTTCACTAAATTCTGGGTACAAAAAATATTCCCCGTAGCTTGGAAAATACTTTTCCGTATAATTGATACGGGACAAATCCCACCATGTTATTTCTGTTTGCGAGAAACAGGCTGCGGAGGATAGAAAGAAGAAGGCGACAAGGATTTTATTTTTCATGACTCAATATTTTGGAGATGTTCATTTTAATGAGGGGGTAAATGGCAAGTGCGATGGACAACAAGACCATCGACAAAACCAACACTCCTGTTTGCAATACTTCTTGGTATTTGAGTTGGAGCGGCATGGTTTGTTTGTATTGGTCCGCTATCATTTCAAAAATGAAAAAGACGCCGATCTGCGATAAGAGGATACCCATGAGAAAGGCGGTCCCGGCCATCAAAACACCTTCATATAGTACCATTTTTGCCAATTGGAACCTATTGGCCCCATAGCTTCGCATGAGTGCCAGGTCAAAGGCCCGATCGCGTACCATTCTGTACAGGCTTATGAATATGGTGATGCAGGAAATGACCAAAATCGCATAGGCTATCCAAGTGATCGTTTTTACCCCAACACCTGTAAACTGGTACAGACGTTCCAGTTCAAATTTGGGCAGGGCTGCCTGCATATTGGTGTTTTCGTTGATACTGCGGGGGACGGTCAGCAGTGCGATGGGATTCCTGAAAGAGACCAACAATGATGTGATTTCCTGCTCATGTTCCTCTTCTCCTTCCTCCTGATGTTCTTCTTTATGCTCCTCTTCATGGTGATGCACTTCCCAAATGGTCTCCAATCCGGTAACAATCAAACGGTCCAATACTTTGTGGGTCGTGTTGTAGATGCCCACCACGGTGAGAGGTTCTTCATGCGTATGTGCGCCCTTTTCAATCAGTCCGTGGGAACTTTGGAAGGTGTCCCCGATGCGAAGCCCCAATTTTTCGGCCACGGAAGCCCCAAGGACCACTTCCATGGGTTTTTCCATAGATCGACCGTGTGTTATGCTTGCGCTATAGAGCGTGGCAAAGTCATCGGTGGTGCCCACAATTCTATATCCTTTAAAATTATCGCCATAAGAGATGGGCACGGCTTTTTGGATCATGGGGTTTTTCATCAGTCCCTTCGCTTCTTCAAAAGGAATGTTTCCCGTTGGATTGTCTATATGGAGCACGGATGCGAGTACCAGTTGGAGAGGGCTTCCCTTGGCTCCCACAACCATATCGATTTCTCCCAAATTGTTGTCCAATTGCCCCCTGAAAGATTTATCCAATTGTTGGATTCCTACAAGAAGGGCAATGCTTACCGATAGCGTTAGGATGCCCAAAAAAGTGTAAAGGGGCTTGAACCTAAAATTTCTTAAACTGATTTTCCAAATGTTCATAATGCCAGTGTTTTGGTGAACAAAGGTTTTATGCGCTGGTCATGTGTTATTACAATTAAATTGGCACTGTTCATCTCGGCTTGCTCAATCAAAAGTTGCATTACCTTGGTGCAATTGTCATCGTCCAAACTGGAGGTGGGCTCATCAGCAAATATGATCTGCGGATGGTGTACCATTGCCATGGCGATGCCCAAACGTTGCAATTGTCCTTCGCTCAACTCCCTGATTTTTTTGTTTTTGCAATCCGAGATGTCAAGGTGTTCCAATAAGTCCTTGATCACGGTTTGAGAGATGGTTTTTTGGGCAAAGAAAAGCCTGGCCTCTAAATTCTCTATGACGGTGAGGGATTGGATGGCATGGTTGTTTTGGAACACAATCCCGATGTTCTGTCCCCTGAACCTGTCCAACTGTCTATTTGAAAGGGTGTGGATGGGAACCCCGTCAATTTCGATGCTGCCATCCATGGGAGGCAACAAGCCTGCCAACAGGTGCAGCAGGGTGGTTTTGCCGATTCCGGATTTTCCCAAGATCAGGAGGTTCTGGGACGCATCCAAAGAAATATCAGGAAAACGGAACTGCTCACTTTTTTTATCGTATTCGAATTTTAGATTACTCGTCCTTACCATAAATTATGGGGTATTTGTCAAGTTCTTCGAAAATTGAAGGATGGATTTTCCATTCCTCAGGATTTACAGTTGGTATGGTTGCCCGTCGCACGAAGCAGTTTCCAGTTCACATAGTGGGCCACCGAAACCATCAGGGCTCCCGTTACGGTATTGGCCACTTCCCAGAGTTCATTCAAATCCAACCTGCCCAGGGCGATCAGACCAAAACCACAGCCGGCAATGAGCAATGGTT
The DNA here is from genome assembly GCF_007785775.2 of Flagellimonas hadalis. Taxonomy (GTDB): domain Bacteria; phylum Bacteroidota; class Bacteroidia; order Flavobacteriales; family Flavobacteriaceae; genus Flagellimonas; species Flagellimonas hadalis. Next base: position 238,786 of record NZ_VNIK02000002.1, on the reverse strand, counting down.
TCAGTTTGTAATGGGCCTTTTTATAGCTTGGCCAAAGGGAAACAAAGACAAATACCACCCCGATAGCAATGAATGACCACTCAATGAGCGGATGGTGTAAAAAATGGAGACTTGCCAAAGAGGAGAAGGATAGCACAATGGGGACCGCTGCGCAATGGATGGCGCAGATCAGTGAACTGGATAGGGCGATGATATCGTAAGTCGGATTTTTTATTTTCATTTTATTTCGTTTATACAGATTCTTGCTTAAGCTTTTAGTATTTGTAATAATATCAATCGGCCAATATTCCTTTTTGCCGCGTCGCGCCCTGTACTGCAAAACCTAGACCCAACAGGACCAATGCCATCGCCAATAGGATCAGGATTGCTTTGGGAACGCCACTTTGGCCAAGGGCATGGTATTGGAACTGTGGCAGATTGGTATGGTCCTCACTCTTGAATAGGGTGTTGTTGTACAAAAAGGACATGAAGTGTTCCCTCCATGATTCTGAAAAGGCGATGACTTGCCTTCGGTAGTTTTCATAATCTGCCGTTGAGGTCCCGGATAGATTGTTCAGGGATTCCTGCACCACGATAGCGGGGGAGGTCCACTGCAATTGCCTTGACCAGGATTGTTGTTTTTTCAACTGCGTTTCGTAGGCGTTCACAATGGGTGCCAATTCTTCTTTCACCACTTTTTGGGAAGCCATATAGTTGTGGTAGAAACTTCGGGTCTGTGTCGAATCGTTTATGGCATATTCTGGATGGTCCCGGAGGAAGTTGTCCAAGATCTCATCCTGTCTTTTGGTGGCTTCTACTTTACGCTCGCGCATTTCATTGATCATGAGGGTCCTTGAGGGCATTGGGTATAGGGTTCCCGCCAATTGGTTTAGGACCGAGGGCACCAATAGCACAAAGACAACCCATAGACCCAAGAGGGAAACGGCATTTTTGGCCGAACTCCCCACATACAGGTTCACCAGGAACGCCAGGGAAAACCAGAAGAGCATATAGCTCAGGGCCAGGCCCAATAAACCAAATACCTTGCTCCATTCCAACGGTTGAATGCCCACGATCAGAATTACCAACACCAATGTGGTCACTACCAGAACGGACAGCCAGAAAAATCGGAGGATAAGTTTCTGGAACACCCATTTTCGGATGGATATGGGCTGTGACGCCAACAAACGCAATGAGCCAGATTCTTTTTCAGACGAGAGCACGTTGTACGAAAAGGCGATGATCAACAAGGGCAGCAAATAAACGATCACAAAGGCCAAGTCAAAACTACCGAAGAGTAGTTGCACGGGACTGGTCATTTCCGTAAAATTCAATGCAAAGTCATCCCCAGTTGCGGTCGGTTTCACATAATGGGTGAAGATATCGGCCTGCCCTGTAGAAACGAAAGCCATAGGCTGCGGATCCATGGCCACCACTCTTGGGTAATAGTTGGCCACAGCCATGGGACTGGTGGGGATGGTCCAGGGAGAGGCACTTACGGCCATGCCCCGCTCCACGGAATCCAACAATTTCAGCATGGATTGGTCGGTATCGAGTACTTCCTGTTTGGCTGCAGCAATATCCACCTTTCTTTTTTCTACTTTTTCTTTCCCGTTGAATGCTGAAAAGCCAAAAAGCAGCAACAAGAGGAGGCTCAGCAATTGGATCCAACGACTGCGCAACAAAATCCGTAATTCATAAATAAAATTGTATCGTAACATGGTCATATCGTTTTGGTGGTAATGAGAAGAATGCTGAAGGAAAGAGCCAGCCATGCCCCTAGGATCCAAAGGCTGGACGTGTTGTCGGTAAGGATTTCTCCCAACTCCGGTGGGTCATATTCAAAGCTGGGCAGCCCTACCCAAAAATTGGCATCGGCCTGATAGGACCAATCCCCATAATTGGAATTTTCCGCAAAATGATCGTTCAAGAATTTCTGTGTAGCAATACGATAATCCTCCGCAGCATCCGCAAAATCCCAATGTGTGGCATAATCGGTCTGTGCGACCGCCATGCTCAGAAAACGGGTGGGGAGATAGGGAGAGATGATGGCCAACCCTTTATACACTTTGGATTGTTGGGCAAACTGGTCTTTTAGGTAATTGTAATGTTTGAAATATACTTCGGCCTCATGTTCCTCCCCTTTTTGCATCCGGTAGGCGTCAAAATTGAAGGGCAATTGGTGAAGGCTGTCCACCCCATGCTCGGCCAGGACTTGCTGTTCCAATAATTTTGATTCCTTGCTCCAAGGATTGTGTCCGTCCAAGCCATCCTTTTTGTCCTTTAGCACATTGGCGGCAAATTCCTGTCGGGTGGGGTAGGGGTGTTTGGCCTCGGCAATGTTGCTGGCGGCCTTTGGAGCGGCGAGACAGGCCAAAATCCAGACGGAAAGGGACAGTACCAAGGCTATCCCGGATTTTTTTGCCCTTGATGAAATGATCAAAACAATATTGATGAATATGATGTAATAGCCCATGTAGATGACAAACATGGTGAGCAGCGATTGCCATTTAAACACCCCGAAATCCTTGAGATTGGACAATAGAATGCCTGTTATGAGGAACAATAGTGCGGTAATGGCAAATATGGGAATGAAGAGGGACATCCATTTGCCCATGGCCCATTTCCAATTGGAGGCCCCTTGGCTCTTAAGAAGGGTATAGGTTCCCATTTCCCGTTCTTTGGTAAAACTATTGTACCCAAGCAGGATGATGAGCAATGGAATGATGAACAATAGGATGAAATCCGGGGTAAGGTCCCCGAACCGGGCCAAACCTGTTTGGTCCGCGGCGGCACTGAACTGCGCTTCATTTCGTTTGTGGGCCTCTAAAAAAATGGAGGTGCCCACATATTTGTCCACACCTTGATCCACCAATGACAAGGGATATTTGGGCTTGAAGGCATAAGTGCCATAGTGGGCAGCGGAATGCGGGTTCTTTTCCCCTTGGTTGTCCCACAAGATCCTTTCCGTATTTTTTGCCGTTCTGTACTGTTCATTAACATTTTGGTACTGGCGGACACCGACCCAAACGGCCATGGCCAAAAGTAAGAGGACGATCAGGAAAGCGATGCGCACTCGCCCATCCCTCCACGATTCCTTGGTTTCCTTGACAAAGGTTTTGATGATCATGACAAAACTTCTTTATAGTTCATGGTTTCCAGGTAGGTTTTCTCCAATTGGGGGAGCGAAATATCGTCGGCAACGAACTGCTGCACCAGCTTGCCATCTTTCATGATACCAATGTGGGTGGCCACCACTTTGGCCCTGAACAGATCGTGGGTGGCCATGAGGATGGCGACCCCCTTGCCCCTCAGCTTTTGCAATAGATTTCCAAATTCGTTGCTTGCCTTGGGATCCAGTCCCGAAGTCGGTTCGTCCAACAGGAGCACCTTGGTGTCCTTGGCCAGTGCAATGGCAATGCCCACCTTTTGCCGCATTCCCTTTGAAAAGGTCGATATCCGTTTGTGGAAGGCGTCTTTTTGAAGGCCGGCCTCTTCCAAAAAACCAGTTAAACTGGATTGCGCCAATTGTCTGCCTGTAATGCCCGAGAAGTAGTCCAAGTTTTCAATGGCCGTGAGCATGGGATACAGCATCAGATTTTCTGGGATATAGGTGATGAATTCCTTGGTCTTGATAGGATGTCTGGTCGCATCCAGGCCATTTATTGTGGCCGATCCAGAGGTAGGGGCCACAAAATTCAACAGCATGTTTATGGTGGTTGACTTTCCGGCACCATTGGCTCCCAATAGGCACAGAAGCTCACCTTCTTTTACTGAAAGGGAAAGATGGTCCACTGCTGTGAGATCACCGAACTTTTTGGTCAGATCCTTAGTTGATATCATAATTTGAAAGTTTTAAAGTTGAAAGTGGATCAATCCACAATTTTGATGTCCACCGAAGTCCTACTCTGCCAACCGGTCTGGTCGGTCACGGAGTAAGCACAGTGGTAATCCCCGGGATCCACGTCATCCGGAATAGTGATGGAAAGGTTGATCTCATAAGAGGTCACCCCTCCTTCAATGGCATGGTTTTCCATGAACATCATGGGGTTGATGGCTGTTTTTACTGGTTCCAGGTCGCACTGTGCACCTTGGTCATCATGGGTATGGTGGTCAAAGTTGTGGTGGATGTTCACGCTATAGGCGGCCAGTGCCACATTGTCCGTAACTTGTGCCCGAAAGGAGTAGGTCTGTCCCCTTTCCAGTGTTTCACAGGCCTGTGGGAATCCTTCGGCATAGTTTACGCTGATGGTAGGTTTGTCCTCATCAATATCCCCGTTATCACTGCTTGAGCATGCGAACAGCAACATGATGGACAAAAGTGGAAAGAACCGTTTTGAAAATGTTTTCATTATTGAAATTTTAATTGGCCGCACAGTTTTTAAAGCCGTGCGGCGTATTAAGCTATTGTTTGCAATCATTCGTCCATAACCACACTAAAGGGCACGGACAGTTTTACGGCCTCTTCCGAACCGGAATCCTTTACGTAGATGTTCAACCAGTAATTGCCCACTGGAAATTCTGGGTCGATGGACATGTGGTAATGGATATGTGGGTTGCTCGAATTCTCATAGAGCTCTTCGGGCAGCGTGTGCAGCACTTTGTCCCAACTGCCCACTGGAACATTTTGTCCTTCACGCCATTCCTCAAACCACAGTTCGAAGGTTATTTCGTTGACGGTGTTGTCCCCCGCCTGATATTCAAATTCGGTATGGAGTTCATCACTGCCAAAATGAACGTGTCCATCATGCCCGACTTCCACATCAAAAAACCTTTTTACAACCTCAAACTCCTTGGAAAGTACGCTCTCTGAACCATCTTCCTCGACTACGGTAATGGTCAATTTATAGACGCCTTCCGCTGGGCGGGTGCTTGGGATGAATTCATTCTGGGGGTCGAACAGCACATGATAATGGACATGTGGGTTGATCTGGCCCTCATAGTAGTCCTTTGGGATCAAATGGTTGGAAATGTTCCAGTCCACTTCATCACCGACCGGAGTTTGGATGTTTACCGACTCAATGTCAAAATATATTTCCGTGACCTTTTGCTTTCCGGTATAATCGAACTGTGTGTGAAGGTCCGGATTGGCTTGGGGCACTTTAAAATCGGCATTTCCAATCTCAAGGTTCTCAAATCGTTCCGGGTTGATGTCCCCTTGTGGGTCCAGCGCATCGTCATCACTGCTACACGATGCCAAAAAGATAAGCGGGATTGCAAAGAATAAAAGTCTTGCTATGTGTTTCATTTGATGTGGTTTAAGGTTGTACTGTATGATTGATTTTGGGCTATGATGCGGTCACATCGATATGGGTTTCATATTCCACAGTGTTCCCATCCTCATCTTCAACAGTGAAAATGATATGGTATTCACCCGCAGGGGCCGTTTCCGGCACATCTATATGCTCGTGGAACTCCGCTTCGGTGAGCTCATGATATCCTTCGGAATAGATGTTCTCAAAATCCCATTCCACTTCTCCTTCGCCAACTTCAAGGTCATGGGCGTGTACATCCACGGTAATCTGGTGGATGCCATTTACGGCAGATATCACAAACTCAGTATGGAAATCGGTACCACGTACAACGGTCTCGCTGATGGAAATTTCACTCAGTGTGATCGGGTCCAAAATCTGAATATGGCCTTCAGCCTCTGTGCTGTTGCCCAACTCATCCGTTACGGTCAAGGTAACATGGTATTCACCTGCTGGAATGTTGGAAGGAACATCGATGTGCTCATGGAAAGTGGGGTTGATGACCAAATAACTGGCATCGGTAAAGGTCTGTTCAAAATCCCATTCCACTTCCCCTTCGCCCACTTCGAGGTCATGGGCATGGATATCAATGGAAATGCTGCTTACCGTTCCTTCTGCCGTGATCTCTGCTTCCAGATGGATGTCAGATCCTTTGTAGGCGACTTGGTCTTCGGAATGGCTGCTACCCTCACCATATTCAAAATTTGAGATTACGGGGGCGGCTACAGGAGGTGTGCCTTCGTCATCACTGCTACAAGAGTAGGACAGGATTCCCAAAAAGGCGACAATTGCTAAAGGTTTAAGATTTGTTTTCATTCTTCTTTTGTTTTTGGTGTTATACTTCATTTGATTTAATTAAAATGGAACGGTCATTGAAATGGATAGGTTCCTGCCAGGTTCGGGAACATCAATGAGCCTATAAAAACTGGTATGGTCGTAATATTCGGTGTTGAACACATTGTTCAGCTTGATGCGTAATTGGGTCGGTTTTTCCGTTCCAAAAAGGTGGATTCCGATCATGGCCGATATGTTCAGGGCTTGATAGCCCTCTGTTTTCTCCTCGGGCGGGACGATGTCGTTCTGTGCGGCCGTTACCCTTAAATCGGCCATGAGTTGTGGGGATTTAAAAAAGGCAATGTCCCTGAACCGATAGCTTGCAGAGAACAGCCCGGACAGGGGAGGGGAAAAGGGCAGCGTAAAGTCTTTTTTGGGTCCACTCGTCTGTCTGGAATACACATATTCTACGGAAGCATCCAAACGCAGGGCGTCGGTCATGTTGATACCTGCCCTTGCCTCGCCCCCAAACCGGATGACCTTGCTCTGCGTGTATTCATAGATTTGGAGCGTCTCATAATAATTGGGCGTGGGGTTCAGGTAGATGAAGTTTTCAAAGAAATTGATGAAAGGGCTGACCCCTAAATTGAACTTCGTGGTGGAGTGGTCCACACCCACGTCCAATTGGTAGGACTGTTCCGGGTCCAGGTCAATGTTCCCCCGTTCATATCGGTACATGTGATAGTTGACCCCATCCGAGGCCAGTTCGTTGGCCAAGGGCATCCTAAAACTTTTCCCCAAATTGATTTTGTACGTAGTGTTCTTGTTGAGGTAGCTCAACCCAATGGAACCACTGAAATTGCCAAATTCCAGACGTCTGTCCTGTGCACGTTGCACATACACATAGGAAGTGGTGCCATCTGGATTGTTGATGGGAGTTTGCCACCAATCAAAATGCGATCGGGTATCCACAAGACCCACATCGTACCGAAGGCCGCCTTGCACATGAAGGTTTTCGTGTATCCTGAAATGGTCAAACACGAAAGCTCCCACGGTAAACCGATCGTAGGTAGGGATCAAAAATCCCCATCCGCCAATATTATTGTTCTGGAATTCTGTATTTACCCCGAAGATCAGGTCATGTTCGGCATTCGGACGATAGGTGTCCTGTACGTTCAGGGAATAGGTGTTTTTGGTAAAGATTCGTTCCCTACTATCGGGAGGGGTAGGCATATGACCATGGGGCACTGGCTCTGAGCGTTCTTCCCTTTGGTTGTTTTGATAACCAAGATCTACCTGCAAAGTGTGGTCTCCCCTGTAGAATGTGGTATTGTTGGTTATTTTTATATGGTTCACTTGATGGAAGGGCAAATCCACGTCCCTGATGGAACTGTCATAGTCAATGGAAGAATTTCGCACCTCCAGCCCATGCGCATTGGCAAAAAAACCGTTCTTGGCGTTCACATTGCTGAAAAAGGTCTCGGATTTGATATGATCGGATACAAAGCCGATGCTGAAACTGGCATTGGCCTCTCTTCCTGCGGTATTTCTCAAGTGGTTTTCATGCAGTTCAAAAATGTAGTTTTCATAATTGATTCGATCGGCGGGCACTTTGTAGTCACCGTAGTCCCTGTAGGTCAATCTGCCCCTATAGAACCATTGCTCTTTCCGGCCCTGTATCCCTGTAGAAATACCAAAAAGGTCATTGTTGGTCTCTCCCAACAGGTTTACTTCCCCCTCAAAAGAATTGGGCATGGGGGTCTTGGGAGGTTGGATGTCCACTACTCCGGCAATGGCATCGGAACCATAGAGCAAAGAGGCAGGCCCTTTGATGATCTGGATGTTGTCAATGCCGTATTGATCGATTTCCAGCCCGTGGTCGTTGCCCCATTGCTGTGCTTCATGTTTGATGCCGTTCTGTACCACGCTGACCCTGTTGAACCCCAACCCCCTTATGACAGGCTTGGACTGTCCCGAACCAATGGTGATGGTGCTCACCCCAGGGATTTTCCGTAGGGTCTGCATCAAACTGTTTTCCCTGTTGTTCTCCAAAAATTCCTTGGAAACCCCCACGGTTATGGTGGAGAGTTCCTGTGCCTTGCGTTGCTCGGTCTTGCCCATCAGCTCCACACCATCTAGGCTGGTGACGGCCTCTTTGAGTTGGACCACCACATTCTCCAGGTCGCCAGTTATGGCTATGGTGAGCTGTTCCGTGGCATAGCCTATATGGGTAATTTCAAAACGATGAGTGCCATTGGGCACTTTGCCCATCGTGAACTCTCCATTTTCGGCTGAAACGGCATATAGGTTTTTACCAATAATATTGGCTCCAACTATGGGCTTTTGGGTATTTGCATCCACAATCATCCCTCTCAAGGTATAGGTGTCCTGTGCGGATGCGTGTGTGCACAGACTGATGAACAGCCATGCCACGAGCATGTTTTTGAACATTATGGGAAACTAAAATTTCTTGCAATTGCCCCCACATGGAGGCTTTAACACTGTTGGTCTTCCCTAAGTCTTTGTAGTGTATTAAACTGAAAATCAACAGATTATCTTACTTTCTGACAACAAATGGGTTGCGACGAAAGCAACACAATTCCAATCGTGGAATGGAACTGTTCAAACAGCGAACAAAGAAAAAAGGGATGGGTTAGACAGAAGGGGGAGGTCTAGAGAAAAGAAGGCTGGGATCAGTGTTGCAAGAAATTTGAAAATCGTACCCAGCTTCTACTTTATGATGAAGGACAAATTCAATGGTTGGGGACAAAGGTTCTCCAGGGTCGCTAAGCACGGCTGGAGTATGGCTGTCTGCGGCAATGTTGTGGCAGATGGCGCAATGGTCCACATAATCGGAATCGTCATGGTGGGTAAGCACATGAAGCCCAATAAGTTTCGTTGCCAGAAAAAGGGCAAGAAAGATAAAGGAAATGCTATTTTTGAGACGATATGCCTTCATAAGACTACAAACATATTAAAAAAACCGCATTTGGTACCAGCAATCCGTTAGTTGTGTTGGACTTTTGCCATATCTCGAATTTTGGCCGCACATAATTTCCTTAAAAGGAAGCTTCGGTCAGTTCCTTGTTTACCACAGCCCCTGTAAAATTGCCAGAATGTACCGCATTGGCCACTGACCGCATGGGGTTGGAGTTGTCGCCACAGGCATAAATACCCTCCACTGTGGTCCGCTGGAACATGTCTGTTTTGATGTACCCTTGTTCATTAAGTTCACAGCCGAGTTCCATCGGGATCTGTGAATGCTGTTCAAAGGGAACGGCGGCATAAAGCGCATCCAAATTGAGTTTTTCACCATTTTGGAATACCACCTTTTGCATTTGTCCATTTTGATGTTCGATTTCACCAATCTCCCTTTCATCAACAATGATATTGTGCTTTTTCAACGTATGGGATTGTTCCAGGGAAAAAGAAGCAGGCCCAGACGTTAGGATGGTCAGGTCATGGGTGAGGTTGTTCACCAAAGAGGCCAAATGAAATGCCCGATCCGCCGGCGCAAAGATTCCGGTTTTCTTGCTTTTGAACTCATATCCATGGCAATAGGGGCAGTGAATTACGGTTTTGCCCCAACACTCGGAAAATCCTTTGATGTTGGGCATTATATCCTTGATGCCAGAGGCAAAGATCAATTTTTTCCCAAAAAATGAGTCCCCCGATTGGGTTCTGAGCTCAAATTGATTGCCTTTTTGAATCCCTTCGGAAGCAAAACCTTCAAAAAAATGCACTGATGCATATTGCTCCACTTGGTGTTTTGCCAATGATGTGATTTCGCTGGGCGTATTCCCATCCTGGGTCAAAAAATTATGGGAATGGGGTGTTTTTTGATTGCAGGGATTACCACTGTCAATGACCAAGGTCTGCTTCAACGATCGTCCCAAGGACATGGCAGCTGATAATCCTGCATAACTGCCTCCGATTATGATCACATCAAAAATCCTGTCTTTTTCCATAAGTGGTTTTATTTTGGGATGGAGTTGCCAAAATTAGAAATAATTTTTATTATTGCAACAAAGTCGCATTAATATTTTATGAAACGAAGAAAAACCCCAGCCAAAGAAGCTGTCCTGAAGCTGTTGTCCCAGAGGCAGAAAGCCATGAGCCACGATGCCATTGAGCAAGAAATCGAGGTGGATGCCAACAGGGCCACCATCTATCGGGTGCTGAACCAATTTTGTGATGATGGGATTGTGCACAAGGTGGTGGCCGAGGATGGCAAACAGTATTTTGCGGTATGTATGGACTGCAAGGGCGAAAAGATACCGAACCATCATTTTCATTTCAGATGCACCACCTGCGATACCATAGAATGTTTGGGGGAATCGGTACATTTTTCAATCCCCGAAGGGTACAGGGTAAAGGATGTAAACTGCCTACTATCGGGCACCTGTCCGGATTGCACATAGAACGGACAAAATTAAAGGACTGAACATCAATTTTTTGATTCAAATTCTTGAGTTGTAGGGCGTGTTTTGTTAGATTTCGTGAAGAGGTATGGGTTTCATCATTTATCCCATGTTTCACAACAAATGATGGATGCAATACAACATAACTTCCTTTTTTTGCTTTGTAGTTGATATGTTTGGGTGGTCTTGCTTTGCAAGGGCAGCCTCATCGACCCAACTATGAACAGACCCCAACCTCGAAAAAAACCAAGCCATTTTCTATTGTCTTTTCTTCTGCTGTTCGTTTCCATACAGATGGGGCATTCACAACAATGTGTGGTAAATGCAGGAGCGGACCAGATTATTGCCCAAATGGCCCCTATCTTTTTGGATGCCGATACCCCCGTAGTGGGAACCGGTATGTGGACACAGCTATCCGGCCCAACATTGGTCACTTTTGATGACGTTTCCAACCCACAGACAGAAGTGTTGGGAGCTGTCCCAGGAACCTATTTCTTTCAATGGACCGTATCGGATGTGAGTTGTGATACGGCTTCGGATACCGTAGGGATTTCCATTGTAGGAGTGGATCTGGAAGTGATTTTGTCAGCCAGTGATACCATGCCCGATATCGGTGATGTGGTCACGTTCACCATCAATCTTAGCAATTTTGGGGATATCGATGCCACAGGGGTCTCCCTTGAAAATTTGGTCCCGGAAGGATATGGGAGTGTAAGTGGGATCAACAATGGGGGCACCTTCAGTTTTTTGACCCGAAATGTGACCTGGTCCGGACTTAATGTCCCATTGGGCAGTAACACGGTTGTTTTAAGCTTCAATGCCACCGTATTGTCGCCAACAGGGAGTTCAGGAGAATACACCCATATCGCCGAGGTGGTTTCAAGCGACCAATTTGATCTGGACAGTTCCCCCAACAACGACGATGGGGACCAGAGCGAAGACGACGAGGCTGCTTTGACCGTGGCCCCGCTACAGGCAGACCTTTCCTTGACCAAATCGGTTGTTGGAAACAACCTCACCCCCAATGTGGGCGAACAGATCAGTTTCGAAGTGTCCGTTGCCAATAATGGACCGCACGTTGCCACCAATGTGGATGTGGAAGATAGTTTGCCATCCGGTTTCAGCTTTGTTTCCTATGCCGCAACATCGGGTTCGTACAATGCGTCAACCGGCTTATGGCAAGTGGGCGCAATCGCCAATGGGGGTACGGAGATCTTGGTCCTCACCGTTCGGGTGAACCCTTCGGGAGATTATACCAATACCGCAGAGGTCATAGCTTCGGATGCTTTTGATATGGATTCGACCCCGGGAAACAATAACGGCACCGAGGACGACCGAGTTGAGGTAGAATTGGTCCCGGTGGATGTCATAGACCTGTCCTTGACCAAAGAAATCAACAAATCGCCACCTTTGGTGAGCGATAATGTCATGTTTACCCTTACAGTGAGCAATGCAGGGCCCAGTGAGGCCACTTCGGTTGAGGTGACCGATCTGCTGCCTTCAGGATATACCTATGTCTCCGATAATGGGGGCGGGGATTACAACGATGCCAATGGGATTTGGAATGTGGGCACGTTGGCCAGTGGGGTTTCGGAAAGTTTGAACATTCTGGCCACGGTAAACCCTTCGGGAGATTTTACCAATATTGCCGAGATCACGGCGCATGACCAAATCGATTTGGACTCGAGCCCCAACAATGGGGTTCCAAGCGAGGATGACCAAGATGAAGTTACCATCATACCCACCCCAGTTGTGGATGTTGCCTTGACCAAAACGGTCGATAATCTTATTCCAGACGTTGGGGAGGAGATTGTTTTTACCATCACGGTATGGAACGATGGTCCCAGTGATGCCACCAATGTGGTAGTCACGGATCTTTTGGCCTCTGGCTACTCGTTCATAAGTGCAGTGCCATCCACCGGAACTTATGAGGAGACAAGTGGGTCATGGTCGGTGGGAAATTTGGACAATGGCACTGTGGAAACTTTGGATATTACTGTGGAAGTGCTCCCTGCGGGAAGCTATATCAATACGGCGGAAGTGACACAGGTGACGGAGGATGATGTGGATTCGACCCCAGGTAACAACAACAGTGCGGAGGACGACCAGCAAACCGTGGAACCGGTACCTCAACCCGTATCCGACCTTCTTTTGCGCAAATCTGTGAATGTGTTGAGCCCTTATGTGGGCCAAGAGGTCATATTCAACATCAGTGTGACCAATTTTGGACCCAGTGATGTGACCGGGGTGGAAATCATGGATATTTTGCCAACGGGATATACCTACGTGTCCAATAGCAGGACTGCGGGAGTGTACGATCCCATTTCAGGGATTTGGGCATTGAATGGCACCTTGGTAAACCAGAACACGGAAACCTTGAACATTGTGGCCACAGTCAATGCTACCGGGGAACATTTCAATGTGGCCGAAGTGATTGCTTCCAACAACTATGACCCCAATTCAACACCGAACAACAATAATGTCTTTGAGAACGACCTGGACAGTGCGGGCACGACCCCAGTCCCAGCAGCCGATCTGATGTTGGAACTAATGGTGGACAATGGGTTCCCTGATGTGGGTTCGCAGGTCACCTTTACTATCAGATTGACCAATGAAGGCCCTAGTGAGGCCCTTGGGGTCATTGTAGAGGCCCTTTTGCCCTCCGGCTATACCTATGTGTCCGATGGCGCAAGTGGATTGTATAACCCTGTCAACGGTCTGTGGAATATAGGGAACATTGAAGCGGACACCAGCATGGAATTTCAGATGGTTGCCGAAGTGGATCCGACGGGCGACTACCATTTTAAAACTGAAGTGGTCACCTCCAGGTTCCATGATCCGGATTCCACGCCGGGGAATCATGAGCCATCGGAGGACGATCAGACAGAACTTGCCACCGTGCCGAGGCATGTGACGGATATTTCCATTTCAAATACCGTGGACCATATGAACCCAGATGTGGGGGATACCATTGTGTTTACTGTTGAGGTGAACAATGCAGGACCCAATGATGCCACGGGTTTGGTGATAGAAGATGAATTACAAACAGGATATCGGTTTATTTCGGCCCAAACAACTGCCGGGATCTATGATGAGGCATCCGGTTCGTGGGACTTACCCGACCTGTCCAGTGGAAGTTCGCAGACATTGCAGATCACGGTAGCGGTCCTTCCCGAAGGGAATTACAGGAACACGGCCGAACTGATTGCCCTGGATACCTATGACCCGGACTCCACGCCGAACAACAATTTAGGGTCTGAGGACGATCAAGATGCCGTATTGCCAGTTCCAGGGGCCTTGGCCGACCTTTCCTTGACCATGACCGTGGACAATCCCGCGCCCAACGTGGGGGATGTGGTGCGGTTTGTGGTCAATGTTGCCAATAGTGGTCCTTCCGATGCCCTTGGGGTTGAGGTTACCAACCTGCTGCCCAGTGGTTACACCTACCAGTCCCATAGTTCCACGGCAGGGGTCTATACTGCCGGAACGGGTGTTTGGAGGGTGAACAGGACCATTTTTGACCAAAATACCGAAAGTTTGGAACTCCTTGCCCGAGTGAATGCCCCAACTGCCTTGGCTGACGAATATCTGAACATCACCTATATATCGGGCAGTCTCTTGGCCGACCCGGACAGCGATCCTCTTCAGGGCATTGACGAAGATGACCTTTTGGACGGTCTGGAAGACGATGATGAGGCAAGTGCCTTTGTGGTGCCACAGACCACGGACATTGCCATTTCAAAAGAAGTGGACCATCCATTTCCGAACATGGGGGATGAGGTCGTGTTTACCATCACCATCACCAATTTGGGTCCCGGATTGGCATCTAACATCGGTATTGAGGAACAATTGCCTTCGGGATATAGGTTTGTAAGTGCGGAAACCTCATTGGGGACTTTTGAAGCATCTTCAGGATTTTGGGAAATTGAAACGCTCCAGGTACTGGAATCGGCCACTTTGGAATTGACCGTTGAGGTGCTGGACACAAATGATCATGTGAACCAGGCACTATTGTCCTATGTGGACCAATTTGATAGTGATGGTTCCAACGATAGGGCAGAAGCTTTTGTGACACCGAGCTGTTTGGTAGTGTACAATGAATTTTCTCCCAATGGGGACGGGGTGAACGATTTTTTCACGATCGATTGTATCTCCCAATACCCCAACAATGTACTCCAAGTGTACAACCGATGGGGAAATATTGTGTTTGAGACGCGGTCCTACAAAAATGATTGGGACGGGACCCCCAACGGGCGGGCCATTATCCAAAAAGAAGACCGACTGCCCGTGGGCACATATTACTACCTTCTTGATTTGGGGGATGGGTCGCAACCACGAACCGATTGGCTTTACATAAACAGATAGGATGGGAATGGGAAGGAAAAAAAATAGGATAACAGTATTGAGGTGTCTGTGCAGTTTGGCACTTTTGGGAACCATCTTCGTTTCGGCCCAACAAGATCCGCAGTTCACGCAATACATGTACAATACGATGAGCGTTAACCCCGCTTATGCAGGTTCGCAGGGACATCTCACGGCACTTTTGATGCACCGTTCCCAATGGGTGGGCATCAATGGGGCCCCCAATACACAGGTCTTGGCGGTGGATTCCCCTTTGGAGAACAAGATCGGGGTGGGAGGTGTGCTGGCCCATGACGCTTTGGGCCCTTCTTCAGAAATATTTGTGGACGGGAACGTGTCCTATACCATACAGTTGGACAGCACCAACAGACAATTGTCCTTTGGGTTGAAGTTAGGTGGGAGGATCTTTGATGTTGATTTTTCCAAAGGACTCACGGAAAATCCTGATATGGCCTTTCAGGACAATCTGAAGAGCAAATTCTTCCCTACCATTGGTGCGGGGTTTTATTACCATACCAAAAAGGGGTATCTGGGCTTTGCCGTGCCCAATTTCTTTTCTCAAAAACATTACGATGGGGAAGAGCAGGAAATTGCGGCAGAACGCCTTCACTATTATTGGATAGGGGGGACTTTCATGGACATCACAGCAGATGTGGTGCTCAAACCTGCTTTTTTCGTCAAATGGGTACCCGGTGCGCCTATGATCGCCGATATATCGGCCAGTGCCCTGATCAAAGAGACTTTTACCGTGGGACTCGCCTACAGGTGGGACGATTCATTTTCTACCTTGTTGGGAATGCAGATCAATCCCAACCTAAGCGCAGGCTATGCCTATGACCTCACTTCTTCCAATTTGGCAAGCTATACCGGGGGCTCACATGAAATATTCCTTAGGTATGAGTTCAAATCGCCCCAAAAGCAACTCCAACGACCCACATTTTAGGGTAAGGCCCATCCGGAATAGTCATTATCTTTATGGTGTCAATACAGAAAGATTGAAAAGGTGTTATGGAAAGAAATGAACTGTACCCAATTTTTTTGAAGGTTTCCCAATTGGACGTGCTTATTGTGGGTGGGGGAAATGTGGGTCTGGAAAAGCTGACCTTTTTGCTCAAGTCCAGTCCCAATGCCCGAGTACAGATGGTAGCATTGGAATTTCTGCCCGAAACTGTGGAATTGGCCCAAAAGCACCATGTGGAAATAGTCCAAGAGGCCTACCACAAGCAATTTTTGGAAGGAAAGCACATGGTCATTGCCTGTACGGACAAACCAGAAGTGAACGAACAGGTATATCACGATTGTAGGGAAAGGAGCATTTTGGTGAATGTGGCGGACAATCCACCCTTCTGTGATTTTTATATGGGCGGAATCGTGACCAAGGGCAATGTGAAGGTGGCCATATCCACCAATGGTAAATCGCCCACAACGGCCAAAAGGCTCCGCCAGTTTTTTGAGGACGTGCTTCCGGAGGATATCGATGATTTGGTGAAGAACCTCAACGAATACCGAAAGACCTTAAAGGGTAGTTTTGAGGAAAAAGTGGAGGCCCTCAATGAGTTCACCAAGGGGTTGATCGACAAAAAGGAGTAAGTGCCCGTTTTTATAATCGTTTCATGGCCTCGAAAAGCTCATCTTTTTTACGGGACGAAATGTTCACTTCCAGATCGTTGGTCATGATGAGGTACCCCCCATCTGCCTTGACATATTTTTTCACCTCTTTTAAATTGACGACATAACTATTGTGTACCCTCATGAACTGGTGTTCGGCGAGCAAGTTTTCGTACTCCTTCAAATGTTTGCTCACCATGTAGCTGCTACCATCCTTTAGAATAAAGCAAGTGTAGGAACCGTCCGCTTTACAGGCAACCACATCTTCAATGGCAATGAATTCCATCCCAGTGGTGGTCGCCAAGCAGATTTTCTCCGGTCTTACGTCCCCTCTCGAAATGTTCTGCATCAGAGTATCCAATTGTTCCCTGTATATGTTGGTGTCCCTGCGGGTCCTTGCCTTTTTTACGGCGTCTTGCAGTTCGTCAAGGTCTATGGGCTTTAAGAGGTAGTCCAGTGAACTGAATTTTATGGCCTTGATGGCATACTGTTCAAAGGCGGTTGTGAAAATGACCTCAAAGTCTGGGTCCTTGATTTGGTTGAGAACGTCAAAACCTACGCCGGATTTTAGTTCAATATCGAGAAAAACGACATCAGGGCTATAAACGGACAACACCTTGACACCTTCTTCTACGGAACCGGCCATGGCGATGACTTTTACATCTTTGCAAAATTCTTCGAGCATGGATTTCAAGGTTTCCCTGCTGTGCTTTTCATCTTCGATTATTACTGCTTTTAGGACCATTGGGTTATTTTTAGGGGTTATAGACTATTTTGATGATGATTTTGGTTCCGGATGGGTGGTTTCCCGAATCATATTTGTCAATGATTTCCATAGTGTTCTTTTTTCCATTTTGGCTATGGCGCATATTCAATCTTTTTTCGGTAATCTGCATGCCCCTGGATTTTCTGAGGGTCTTAGCGGCCTTGGAGGCTTGCCTTCCAATGCCATTGTCCTCAATTTTGATGACACAGAGGTCATCTTTCTTTTCAAAGCGAAGTGAAAGGGTCCTGTTTCCCTCTTTTTTGCTCGAAAGCCCATGGATTATGGCATTCTCCACTAGGGGTTGGATCAGCATCAAGGGAATTTCCACTTGGTCCGTATCCAGTTCCTTGTCCAAATGGATGGTGTATTCAAAACTGTTGTCGAACCGCAGGGATTCCAGTTCCAGATAGGAGCGAAGCAGCTCTATTTCCTCGGTGAGCGTCACCAATACCTCATGGGAACTTTCCAGTACGTTCCGGGCAATCTTGCCAAATTTTGAAAGATATTTCAGTGCGGACACCATATCGTCCTGGAGTATGAGATGCTGTATGGAGTTCAAGGAATTGAAGATGAAATGTGGGTTCATTTGGGCCCGGAGCGCATTGGTCTCCTTCATCGAAACCTCTTGTTGGAGCACTAGCTTGGACTCATATTCCTGTTTGATCTTATAGGCTAGGCCTAAAGAAAAAATGATGATTTCCAGTGTGGAACCGATGATCATATAATATTTGGAAAGGGTGAACATATACAGTAACGCGCCGGCCATGTAGATAAAGGAACCGGTGACTATGAAAATGGCCAGTTTGTTCTTTGCCTTCAGCAAAAGATAACCCATGGAAAGGATGCCGAAAAGGGTCATCAACAACCTTTGCAGATCCAATGTGACATTACTTATGGTGTACTCACCCGAAAAATAGGAATAACTGAGCAGTAAAATCAATAGGATAAGGGCAACAACAATTATCTGCATGGCCACATGAAGCCTTGGATATTTTTTTTTGGTGTTCAGGTAATACATGGCAAAAAGGACATAAAAGAAGTTGATGAGGATTTGGGAGATAACAACACTGCAATACCCAAACATAGAACTGATATAGGTTTGATATCCATGAAAGAACAATCGAACCAAAAAAAAGGCCGAAAAGAATATGTACAGCGCATAGAATAAAAATTCAGCTTTTTTTGTATAGTAAAAGATAATAAAAAAGGTGATGAAGAAGATGAGGCAGGCACCTAAATATACGTGCTCCATTATGACCCTATCGAGGTCATGGGTCGTATAATAATCGGTATAGAATCGGTTGGCCCTTTCCGAGAGATACTCAAACCTTGGCGCCCGACCATAAGGCTCAATGACCTGTACTTTGATGAATAGATATTTTTGTTCGAACAGGTATTCCTTTTTAAAGCTTACACCCTGAAGATGGACAAGGGATTTGTTTTTCTCCATTTTGTTGAAATGGCCAAATGGTTTATGCTCGATGTGGCCATCTTTTTGATAGTAGAGAATGGCCATGCTAAAATTAAGGGTGCGCAAACGCCAGGAATTCTCAGTGCCCAATGTGTCGAGTTCATGTGTGAAATCCAGTTTCACCCAATACGTGGCATTTACATCGTTGAACCTCCATGATTCATCGGTGCTGAATTGATGGTCACCGTTCAGTATTCCATCTATTTCCAGATCATGGTTGTTTACCTTTAGTATGGAATGAGGTATTTTCTTGGTCTTCCTGTCCATTTCCATGTTCTGGGACAGTAAGGGCGTTGTGCCCATGAAAAATATCAGACAGCAGGTTAGGACTGCAATAGGCTTTTTTCTTTTTTCTTTTCTGGCAAGGCGTTGTGGTATATATTTTACGGCCAATCTTCCAGTACATGGGCTACAGTGTTTGTTTTTAAGTAAGGATATGATTGCACTGTTGACCATTGAAAGAAATTATAAAAGGATTTTTCCTATTAAACTCGAAAGAATAGGATTATTTCTTATATTTGTTCCATAGTGGGGCTCTTTATCCTTGAGCAAAGGAATTTTTCTAAAGGGCATTGAACTAGAACAAGGATAGTTCATGGAGTCGTCAATTTAAGTCAACAATTCTTTGTTTTGTCGCTCATCTAGAAAACCTGCGATGCTTCCCAAAGGAAATGATATAATTTTCAGTAGACTTGTTTTCAGGGACATAGATTAACATTTTAATCTTTGTTCATGACAATCCACACAATTCCAATGGTAATCCATAAAATCCCCTTCAAGAAGAAGGTTGGTTCCTCGATGGATTAAAGTACAAATTTTTTTGAGGGGGAAGTTTATTAATTTATTTGGCCTATAATGTTTTTTGATAAAACGGAGCCAGTGGGACGGGGTTATCATAAATTCAGTTTTTTGCACTTTGAAGCTGTTCAAAGTGAATGTCTTTATACATTAAAATAACTCACCATGTTCGTCCCATTATACAACTGTGTGCAGCATAACCCCATACTAGCTCTCAGCTTTCCAGGAATTACTTATGGTGAGTGTCCTATCAATAACTTGGATTCATGATCCAATTCAGAAACTGTTTTGAAAAACTATGGGACTGCACAATCTTCATTGCCAGAACTGAAGAAGTGGACCTATTGCCCGTGTGCAGTCCAATCCCTTTTTCTTTTTTTCCAGGATAAATCTACTTTGGTTCAATGAATATTTAAGGGCCCATTTGACGTAACTGGGGTTTGGGTTTATGGATGGCCCTTCTGGGTTCACGGATGATGTTTTAAAGCTCAAAAAATTAAAATGGAAAGTGGGATTTCCACATGGGATTGATCCCACTTTGACTAACATGAACACTATAGACAGATGTGTTTTATCCAACGGAACGGAGCTCATGGCCATGACTGGATACGGGGGATAAGGCTTTCTGGCGAACTTTTCTTGGTCTTTTGATCTTCCTCTTGGCTATAAAATGCCCTTTGAAATCTATGGTCGCAATATTGCTGAAGTACCCTAACATGTCCTCATAGTCATAGATGTTTATTCCCGCTTTGGATAGGCCCTTGTGAATTGGTGATGCATTGGTTTTTTCGGTCCAGTCCCCATATATTCTTTTGTCCTTGGATTTTATGATGAGGATCTTGAGTTTGCTCAAATGCCAAGCGGGCACATAGAAGTTCGAAACACCATCATTAAGGGACTTGAATGTGACATAGACCTTGCCCACATTTTTGTAGACACTTGCCCTGTATCCCAATTGGGAATTGTTCAAGGGTAGTTTCAGACAACTGTTCTCCGATTCCAAGTAGAACAAAATAGGATTGTTATACAGCACTTCTTCCGTAATTTGTGGAACATCCAAAGTGAAAGACCAGCCTGGGAGCTGCTCACGAATATCAAAAGACAATAACTCCACACTATTGGATGGCATGGTATGTTTAGGGTCCATGTCACTATCCATTATTGAAGAGGACTTGTTGAAGAGATAAATGGGGTAGCCAATGATGATAGTGGCACAGATAAGGGTCCATAAAATGGTCAAAGAGAGCATGATCGATTTTGTTTAGATTAAAATTTGGGAACTTTGAAATATGGACTAAATTGTAATAGTTAAGACTTAATCTGACAATCTTAATAACTTAGTTTAACCCATAAATTAGATTTGTCAGATGAGTACAGAAGAAAAGATCATCAAACCAAAGTTGGGACTGCTTGAACTTGCCAAGCAGTTGGGCAATGTATCCCAAGCCTGTAAGGTGATGGGATATAGCCGGGATAGTTTCTACAGGTTCAAAGAACTTTATGAACAGGGAGGAGAGTTGGCCCTTCAGGAAATTTCGAGAAAGAAGCCGATTCTAAAGAACCGTATCGGCGAAGAAATCGAGAAGGCCGTTGTGGCTATGGCCACCGAACTCCCCGCCTATGGACAGTTACGTGTTTCCAATGAACTGAAGAAGCGGGGAACGTTCATATCTCCCGGTGGCGTACGGAGTGTTTGGTTGCGCCATGACCTGGAGACCTTTAAAAAGCGGTTGAAGGCCTTGGAGGCCAAATCCGCACAGGACGGTTTTGTTTTGACCGAGGCCCAGTTACAGGCCTTGGAACGTGCAAAGGAGGAAAAACAGGCCCATGGCGAGATAGAGACCCACCACCCGGGTTATCTGGGCGCACAGGACACCTATTACGTTGGTTCCGTCAAAGGTATTGGCCGTATCTATGCACAGACCTTTATCGATACCTATTGTAAAGTGGCATTTGTAAAGCTCTACGACCGAAAGAACGCTATTACGGCCGCCGATTTGCTCAATGACAGGGTAATCCCCTTTTTTCAGCAGAAAGGGCTTCCCTTGCTGCGCATATTGACCGACAGGGGAACCGAGTACTGTGGAAAACGGGAGCACCACGAATATCAGCTTTACCTGACCATTGAGGACATCGACCATACCAGGACCAAGGCAAAGAGCCCGCAGACCAACGGTATCTGTGAACGTTTCCACAAGACCATGCAGAACGAGTTTTTCTTTGTCGCATTCAGAAAGAAGGTGTACAGATCCATCGAAGAGCTTCAGGACGACCTTGACCAATGGATCGGATGGTACAATACCGAAAGGACACATACTGGAAAACACTGCTACGGAAAGACCCCTTTGCAGACTTTCGAGGATTCCATACTTTTAGCAAAAGAAAAGCTCATCGATCACAATGAGCTTAAAGGTTCTTTTCAAGTGTCGGATTAACCACAACTGTCAGGTTAAGTAGTGGCTAGTACAACTAAATAACAAATTAAAATGATGCCATATTTGCCCAATTGACGGATGTAGGCTCTCAATTGACGGATGAAAAATGAACGACCAAGTGCAAATTTTCATCGGTGAAAGGCATGGTTTGAGTCTCATTTTGTAGTGTTTTTCATGGAAATCCAGCATAGTCACACATTTTCGACCTAGGTTATGGGTGTGTTTTGGGATTAAATGTCCAAAAACCGGCTCATCTAGATTGGAAAAGGCGCATTTAGGTCTTTGTCTTTTTTCCTGAATTCACGTTTTCCAATTGTCCTATCACCGCCATTACATCATAGTTTGCAATTTTCCTAGTGCTATAATTTCTTTTGATATGGTTGATATAGGTATGGATTTCCAGCGTATAGTAGTTTTCGAGCTCAAAAATGGGATCCTTCACAATTTCAAGGCTTTCGTCCGCTTTCATTTTGCCATAAGATCTTGCGTGGTAAACAATCTTGTGACTGTTGTTCTCAGGGTCCATCCACTCTATGGTCACCTCTATGAAGTCATCCATCCTTTCCCTAAGCTTATAGGTGGCCTGTTTGGGGATCTTTCCGTATTCATATTCAGATTTGACAAGATCCAAAATCCATTTTTCAAGAAAATTTCCTTTCATCGTCGATTACATTTATTTAGGTGTTCTGATTTGGGCCCGTTTCCGGGTTTTTTGGTTCAATCTTTGTTTGAGGATGATAATTGGTTTCCTGTTGCTCCCAAGTTTCTTTTGGGATGAGGTATGGTTCACAGGGTATATTTGTTCCAAGTCAAACTTGGGCTTACTATATGTTCGGAAAACATGTTCCGGATGATACTATTATTCCATGTGCAATTTTTCTTTGAACCAGGCTATGGTTCGCTCTCTCGCCAAGGCACTTTGTGCATTGTCATCAAAATCGAACCCATGCTCGGCCCCTTCATAGAAGTTCAATTCGACAGGATCGCCTTTCTGTTCAAGGACATTGAACATGCACAAGGTATTTTCGGTCAGCTCGTCCACTTCGGGAATTTGGTACAGGATAGGGGCATAGGGCCTATATATGTTACCTTGCATGGCATTTGGTCCGCATATGGCCGACCCCCAATAATCATAACCCCCTGAACCTCCATAATAGAACACGCCTGCTGCAAATCCAGCATCCGGTCTTGGCTCCGGGGCCAATACTCCCAAGGATTCATCATATTCCTTACCATTGAAAGTCTGTGTCCATTCCCAACCCTCTGGCGTGGCATCCGTATCATATAAAGTGGATGCGACTGCAGTTGCCCCATCGGAAAATCCGAGTAGGCCAATATCGTTTGGGCTGACTACCGAACTTCCGTCACTATATCTAAGGTTTTGGAGCAATGCCAATGCTACATTGGCATCACGTGGGCGTACAAACTGGGAACTTATCTTGAAATTGTCAGGGGCCGTGGTCCATTTTCCTGTCCTGGTGGAAACACCCCGACCGGAATAACTATCGACAAAGGCACCTACCATACAATTTTCGTCGAAAAATTGGCGCCATTCATTGAACTGTCCGGACATTGTCCCTTTGCTTGGATCGTGGTTTGCCCACATGCCGTCGGAACCGTGCATCACCACTACAGCAGCATGATTTTTTTGGTCGCAATCCTTCGGAATCGACAAATAGATGGGAATACGGTCGTTACCCACCATAACATGTACAATGGTGTCCGATATTGTCGGTGAGATTACTGCTTCACCATCTTCCAAAACCGAAGGAGGATTTATACCATCTTCGCTACAGGAGGACAGTAATAATAGAAATATCAGAGATAGGTTGATCAGGTGCAATGATTTGGGATTTGTTTTCATAGTTTCTCTTTTTTAATAAGTGCATGTACAATTTGAAATACCTTGGAATAGATCTATCCCTAGGGTGAACACATGGGTTCCTTTGGAATACCCCAATATTTCGTTCATGATCACCTGATAGGAATATCCAAAGTAGAAGTCGCCTTTTTTGAGTCCCATAATTGGGGCCACATACAGAGGGGAACCTAGTTGATCATTCAGGAACCTATAGGTAAAACCGGCGTAGTAATAATCCTGAAAATCGAACCATTTGAACTTGGTGCTCACATCTGTCACAGATCTGCCGTCATTTTCAAAATATTGGTAGAAAACGGAAGGCTCTATTTCAAAATCGTCCCTTCTGTTCTTTCTGAAGCTGTATCCCGAATACACATAGTAATTTCGTAAGGTATTGGGTTCATAAATAGGGTTGAACTTTCTAAAATCCTTGTTTAGAATGTTCGCAACATTCAGGCTTAGGTAAAACCCACCTCTCCTATATAAAGTGCCAAGATCAAAATTGGGATTGCTGGAAGCCCTATCGTTTATGATCCCTTGATCACTTTCTGCTTCTGGGTCAAAGTTTTCAATATCAAGTCTGATTTGATTGAGATTAAAGGATAGCGCGAAAGAGAAGAAACTTTCCTCATACTTGTCAAAGGTTAAGTGATGGGCAAAGGAAACCTTCCCCCCACGCTGTTTGGTTTCCCCGTTGGCATCATTGTAAAGAACCATGCCGATTCCCGATCGGTTTCCCAACCTGACATCTGCGGACAGGGACTGGGTATCAGGAGCATCCTTGACACCCACCCACTGTGTTAATCCGTTCATCCTGACCTTTACGTAGTTCCCGATACCGGCATAGGTAGGGGACATCAGAAAAGGGTTGTCGGATAAGTATTGGGACAACTGCGGAATGGTCAGTTCCTGTGCATTCATCAGGCACATATTCATCCACATCATAAGTACAATAGCTTTCTTCATGTATCATCTATTTTTTTATCGGTACAGGGTGAAGTGTCCAACAAACTCACGTCCAGAACCATCATTTAATTTCACAATGTACCAGTAGTCGCCTGAAGGCAGGGGCTTGGATTCATAGTAACCGTTCCAAACATCGGATTGCCCTAGAATCTGGATTTTCCTGCCATACCTATCAAAGATGTATGTCTGGATATTTGGGAAGGCCTCAGTATTCCTTGGTCCCCAAAAATCGTTTTGTCCATCATTGTTGTCAGGGGTGAAGAAATCCGGTATGGAAATATCCACAAAGTTCATGGTGATACTTTCTGTGATTTCACAACCAATGGCATCCATTACCGTCACCATGAAAGTGCCATTTCGATTGATGGTATAGGTGTTGGAAGATGTTCCGTTCCCATTGTCAAAATAATAGGTATAAGGAGCGGACCCACCAGTCACATTTGCGGTTATCCCGTTCACAAAATCGTTGGAAAGAGCAAGCTCTAAAGGCTCAATTCCATCAATGGAAAATGGATATTCAGACAGACAACCATTGTTGTGAATGATAAATAGGCTATGGTCACCAGGACTTATGTTATTGAAATTTGGACTCAACACAAAGTCATTCGGGTTCATAGAATCCAGGGCATACATCACATCATCATTCATGGATGGGTCAAACAAAGTGACCAGAATGCTGTTTGTTGGCTGATTGGCATCACATGAATAAACAGGTTCCACGGAGGCTACTAAATCTCCTTCGGTCACGGTGACCTGTGCTGTCGCGTCGTTGGNTGCTGTTTGTTGGCTGATTGGCATCACATGAATAAACAGGTTCCACGGAGGCTACTAAATCTCCTTCGGTCACGGTGACCTGTGCTGTCGCGTCGTTGGCGCATGGCGCTGTCGCCGCCACGGTATAGGTATAGATCCCTGCTCCCACGAGCGCTGGGCTCCATGTCCCGCCAAGATCGGGCGTTCCCCCTAGCTGGGCGAATAGCTGTGCTTCGGTGGGGACATCCCCCTCACAGATGGTCAGGTTGCCATCAGTGCCCGCGTCTGGCCGTTGCTGTTCAGTCACGATGACGGTTGCCGTCGCATCGGTGTCGCATGGCGCTGTCGCCGCCACGGTATAGGTATAGATCCCTGCTCCCACGAGCGCTGGGCTCCATGTCCCGCCAAGATTGGGCGTTCCCCCTAGCTGGGCGAATAGCTGTGCTTCGGTGGGGACATCCCCCTCACAGATGGTCAGGTTGCC